>NZ_JBIAZI010000040.1:0-1069 GCF_042899005.1 Actinoplanes sp. NPDC000266 | reverse complement strand
TAGGTCTAAAACTGCCAGAGGTTGTTAACACATCGGGGTCTCCGATCGTTGGAGACTTATGCCCCCGTCGATGGACCAGAAGCTGGACCGCCAGGCGCAGCATCGCCTAGCGGTTCTGCGGCACGTTGAGGAAGTCACCGGCAACGTCGCCCGCACGTGCCGCTACTACGGGATCAGCCGGCCGACCTACTACAAATGGCTGCGTCGATACCAGGACGAAGGCCTCGTCGGTCTGCGAGATCGCTCGAGCGCACCACACCACTGCCCGACCGCGACCCACGCCGACATCGTGAACAAGATCGTGTATCTGAGGCAGAACTATCACTTCGGCCCGGTCAAGATCCAGATGTACCTGAAGCGGTACCACGACATCACGATCACCAGCTCGGCGATCTACAACATCCTGGTCCGGCTCGGCCTCAACCGGCTGCCGGCCTCCCAACGCTACAAGTCTCGTGAGAAACGCTGGAAGCGTTACGAGAAGCCACTTCCCGGCAATCGGATCCAGATCGACGTCAAGTTCATCGAGCCGATCGGCCTGCCGACCAACCCCTCGACCGGCAAGGCACCGATCTCCGGCCAGTTGCCCAAGCAACGCCGCCGCGCGAAGTACTACCAGTTCACCGCGATCGACGACTGCACCCGGCTCCGCGTGCTACGCATCTACCCGCGCTGCGACCAGAAGACCGCCATCGCGTTCCTGGACTACGTGCTGCAGCGGCTGCCGTTTCGCGTCGAAGTCATCCAGACCGACAACGGCGCCGAGTTCCAGACCAAGTTCCACTGGCACGTCCTCGACCAAGGCATCGCCCACACCTACATCAAACCCGCATCGCCGCACCTCAACGGCAAGGTCGAGCGCTCACATCGCATCGACGCCGAAGAGTTCTACCGCATGCTCGAAGGCGTCGTCATCGACGACACTGGCGTCTTCAACGACAAGCTGCGCGAATGGGAGGATTACTACAACTACCACCGCCCGCACGGCGCCCTGGACGGCCAAACCCCTTTCGAGAGACTCAAGCAGAAGACTCAGACCCAGATGTAAACCGACTCTGGCAGATGCACA
>NZ_JBIAZI010000039.1:0-1087 GCF_042899005.1 Actinoplanes sp. NPDC000266 | reverse complement strand
ACGCGGGGAAGTGAAACATCTCAGTACCCGTAGGAAGAGAAAACAACATGTGATTCCGTGAGTAGTGGCGAGCGAAAGCGGATCGAGCCTAAACCAGCGGTGTGTGATACCTGTCAGGGGTTGCGCCGTCGGGGTTGTGGGACTGTTCGTCGAGGGGCTGACACTCCTTGGAGAAGTTACAAAGTCATGGGTTAGTTGAACGGTGTGGGAAAGCCGGCCGTAGAGGGTGAGAGCCCCGTAAGTGAAAGTCCATGACCTTCTTGAACAGCACCCGAGTAGCAGCGGACTCCTAGAATCTGCTGTGAATCTGCCAGGACCACCTGGTAAGGCTGAATACTTCCTGGTGACCGATAGCGGACGAGTACCGTGAGGGAATGGTGAAAAGTACCCCGGGAGGGGAGTGAAATAGTACCTGAAACCGTTCGCCTACAATCCGTCAGAGCTTGTTAAAGGGTGATGGCGTGCCTTTTGAAGAATGAGCCTGCGAGTTAGTGGCATGTGGCGAGGTTAACCTGTGTGGGGTAGCCGTAGCGAAAGCGAGTCTGAAGAGGGCGTTTTAGTCGCATGTTCTAGACCCGAAGCGGGGTGATCTAGCCATGGGCAGGTTGAAGCGTGGGTAAGACTGCGTGGAGGACCGAACCCACCAACGTTGAAAAGTTGGGGGATGACCTGTGGTTAGGGGTGAAAGGCCAATCAAACTCCGTGATAGCTGGTTCTCCCCGAAATGCATTTAGGTGCAGCGTCGTGTGTTTCTTGCCGGAGGTAGAGCACTGGATGGTCTAGGGGGCCTACAAGCTTACCGAAATCAGCTAAACTCCGAATGCCGGTAAGTGAGAGCGCGGCAGTGAGACTGCGGGGGATAAGCTTCGTAGTCGAGAGGGAAACAGCCCAGATCACCAGCTAAGGCCCCTAAGCGTGTGCTAAGTGGAAAAGGATGTGGGATCGCTTAGACAACCAGGAGGTTGGCTTAGAAGCAGCCATCCTTTAAAGAGTGCGTAATAGCTCACTGGTCAAGTGGTTCCGCGCCGACAATGTAGCGGGGCTCAAGCACACCGCCGAAGCTGTGGCATTCACACAATACATCCGC
>NZ_JBIAZI010000038.1:0-1139 GCF_042899005.1 Actinoplanes sp. NPDC000266 | reverse complement strand
CTAGTGTTGTGAGTCTTTAAATCGTTGTCAGTGGGTACGTTGGTGGGATGCCGTTGCCGACAGCAGTGCCGATCGTGCTCACTGATGACGAGCGTGAGCAGTTGCTGGCGTGGTCGCGGCGTCCGTCGAGTGCTCAAGCGATCGCGTTGCGATCGCGGGTGGTGCTGGCATGCGCGGATGCTGCCGGGGCTCCGAACGGGCTGATCGCTGAGGAACTCGGGATCTCCCGGAACACGGTGAAGAAGTGGCGGAACCGTTTCGCTGCCGACCGGCTTGACGGGCTGCTGGACGAGCCGCGTCCGGGCCGGCCCCGCACGATCGCCGACGCCGACGTCGAGCAGGTGGTCACCAAAACCTTGGAGACCACGCCGAAGGACGCCACCCACTGGTCGACCCGATCGTTGGCCGCTGAGGTCGGCCTGTCGCAGACCGCGGTGTCGCGGATCTGGCGGGCGTTCGGCTTGCAGCCGCACCGGCAGGACACGTGGAAGTTGTCGAAGGATCCGCAGTTCATCGACAAAGTCCGCGACGTTGTCGGGCTCTATCTGGATCCGCCCGAACGTGCTGTCGTGCTGTGTGTGGATGAGAAGTCGCAGATCCAGGCTCTCGACCGCACGGCCCCGATCCTGCCGATGCTGCCCAGCACCCCGCAACGAGCCAGTCATGACTACGTCCGCGCCGGCACGTCCAACCTTTACGCCGCTCTCGATCTGGCTACCGGCAAAGTCATCGGCTCGCTGCACCAGCGCCACCGGGCGATCGAGTTCAAGAAGTTCCTGGTGACTCTCGATCGTGAGGTCCCGGCCGATCTGGACGTGCACGTGGTGCTGGACAACGCCTCCACCCACAAAACCCCGACCATCAAACGATGGCTCAACGCCCACCCGCGTTTCGTCCTGCATTTCACCCCGACCAGCAGTTCGTGGCTGAACCTGGTCGAACGGTGGTTCGGTGAGCTCACCACGAAAAAGCTGCAACGCGGGACCCACCGCAGCGTCCGCGACCTCAACAAAGACATCCGGACCTGGATCGAGACCTGGAACGACGATCCGCGGCCCTACGTGTGGACCAAAACCGCCGACCAGATCCTCGAATCCATCGCCCGCTACTGCACACGCATTAACGACTCACGACACTAG
>NZ_JBIAZI010000037.1:0-1425 GCF_042899005.1 Actinoplanes sp. NPDC000266 | reverse complement strand
CTCAAATTGATATGTTACATCAATGGTTTGAAAATAAAAAACTTAAAGTTTTTACAACAAAACAACCAACAGATTACTATAGAAATGATAAAAGAGTTAGAGATTATTTGGATAATGGTATTGCGCCCAATATGTATTCGATTGCTTTATTGGCTGCAGCTGATAGAACTTATCAGATAACTTCAGAAATTTTCCCCAAAATATCTGAAAGCAACATTATATGTGATAGATACTTATACAGTTCACTAGCGTTCTTTAAAGCTCGTGGGATAGACTACAAAGAAATTCTAATGATTAATAAAGGTGTTCCTACTCCAGATGTTACAGTGTTTTTAGATGTTCCTCCAGAGCGTGCTTTAGAGAGAGTTCGTCAAAGGGATGGAGAAGATATAAAGTATGAAGAAAAAAATGAGTTAGTATTTAACCAAGTAAGACAAAATTTTCTTGATGTTTTACCTAAAAATGCTTTACTTGTTGATTCAACTGTAGGGATTGACAAAGTTCATCAAATAATAACTAATTTTGTAAGCGAGGTAATGGATAAATGATGTTTTCTGATAGATATATACAAAAAGTAGTCAATACAAAATCTCATCTATGTGTTGGGTTAGATCCCATTTTAGAGAATTTTCCTAGCTATATTTTAAAAAAGGCAGAGAGCATCTATGGAAAGACCCCTAGAGGAGCAGGCTACGCTATTTTTGAATTTAATAAAATGATTATTGATATAGTGGCAGATAAAGTTCCAGCTGTAAAACCTCAACTTGCTTACTATGAGAAGTATGATTATTATGGAATAGAAGCTTTTTGGAAAACTGTGGATTATGCTAAGAAAAAGAGACTTATCGTTATTGCGGATGCTAAGAGAGGAGATATCGGAAGTACTTCTCAGGCATATGCAGAAACTTTTTATAAGAATACAGCTGATGAGTGGAGCTCTACTTTATCTGTAGATGCAGTAACAATTAATCCATACTTGGGAAGTGATGGATTAGACCCATTTATAAAATTAGGAGAAGAAAATGATAAGGGCTCTATTATTTTAGTGAAAACAAGCAATCCTTCTTCAGGAGAATTGCAAGATAAAATACTGGATTCTGAAAATAAAACTATCTCTGAAGTTGTATGTGATTATATTATTAAAAGCACGAATAAAGTTGGGAATTATGGATTTTCAGATATTGGAGCTGTCATTGGAGCAACATATCCCGAAGATTTAACTAAGTATAGGAGACTCTTACCAAAAACCTTATTTCTAATCCCAGGAGTTGGTTATCAAGGAGGAGATGTGAAACTATTAGACGCAGCGTTTGATAATAATGGTTTAGGAGCCATCATAACATGTTCAAGAGCAATTGATTATGCTTATAAAGATACAGGTTTATCAGAGCAAGAAGTAAAGAATTCTATTTTAGAGGCAGTTGA
>NZ_JBIAZI010000035.1:0-2107 GCF_042899005.1 Actinoplanes sp. NPDC000266 | reverse complement strand
TCGTATATTTGGTGTAATCTTTATCAAACCAAGAACCTTCTTTTTCAAAATCAACTGATGAATTTTCACGAATTTGCAATTTAGCTGAGATATCATAATCATAATCTTGCTGTTCAATCATTTTAGCAATTTTTACCATTGATTCATAATCACCACTTGCTTTTAATTTCAAAGTGGCTTTATAAGGAATCCCAGCAAGCTCTAAGCGACCCGCAATCATAAATGGGTCTGGCTCAGTTCCCTTGTCATCAAGTTGAGGTGGAGCAAAATTGACTGAGATTGAATAACCTTTTGTCAGTAATTGCTCATATTGCGTGATGACTTCTTCTAATTCGAGTCCATCAATAAACTCATTAAATGTACGCTCAGTGAGTTTGTTATTTTCAGCGGCTTCTTCTTTTGGATAGATAATTTTTACTTGATAGGTCATATCTACTATTATATCAAGATGTGAGCATAAATTGGGAAAATGCGAAGAAAAAATAGAAAATTTTTTGTTTCTATTTTTAGTCAGCATCAAAATTTATTTTTTTTATCACTTTTTATTGGTGCAAACTGAATTATTATAGATTTTTATTTTTTACGCAAATTGTAAAATGAAGTTAGCCACCTTGAGTCAAGCAAAAAACATCTGAATCTCTTATACTAGAAGTTCGACCAAATAGTATAAAAAGGAAATTCAGATGCAAGACTATTCTATCACAAGCCAGAGCAAAGGGAAACACCTGACCAATCAAGACCGTTTAAACATTGAACGTTGGCACAATAAAGAAGGACTGAGCAACCGTGAGATTGCGCGCTTATTGAATAAAGCTCATGGGACGATTGACAGAGAGATGAAGCGAGGGGAAATCCAGCTCAAGCGGAAGGTAAAATACTCTGCTAAAAAGGCTCAAGAAAATTATGAAGGATTGAGGGCTCACAGTGTTCGTCCGAGTAAACTCACGACTGAGATTGATTGTTATGTGAGTACACGTCTTAAAGAAGACAAGGACTCTTTGGAAGTCATTCATCAGGCTCTAAAAGGAGTTTCTCTGAGCAGCCTCTACAATTGGGTCAACTGGGGCTGGTTAGAAGCCAAGCGTCATCATCTTTTCTATCCGCAGTATAAGGCGGCAAAGAAAATCAAACCTCGTGCGCCAAAGCATCCTTTTGGCAAGTCTATTGAAGAACGGCCTGAGTTCATTAACAATCGCTTAGAAGTGGGGCATTACGAGATTGACACGGTCATTCTTACGAGAGCTAAGAACAAGGTGCTTTTGACGCTCACAGAGCGAAAATACCGCACGGAGATCATTCGCTTGATTGATGGGAAAACAGCACAGGCGGTCAATGATGAGCTGGTGGAACTTCAAAAAAGTTATGACTTCAAATCCATTACCCCTGACAATGGCCATGAATTTGCAAGGCTCTCTGAGGTCGTAAGCTGTCCAGTTTACTATGCACACGCCTACGCGAGCTTTGAGCGAGGGACGAATGAAAACCATAACCGAATGATTCGTAGGCATCTGCCAAAAGGCACAACAAAGACGACCCCTGAAGAAGTCGCCGCTATCGAGTATTGGATGAACCATTATCCAAGAAAAATGTTCAACTATAAGAGTTCATATGAGATGAGCTTGGCTGGCTAACTTGGACTTGCAATTTGCGTAAATAATAAATTTTTAAAAAAATAAAAAAATTACAGCTGAGACTAGAAATTTCAGAAAGTCTGTGTTATAATATATTTCGTCGTGAAAATGACGCTTTAAGCATGACTCGTTAGCTCAGTTGGTAGAGCATTTGACTTTTAATCAAAGGGTCGCTGGTTCGAGCCCAGCACGGGTCACTAATTTATTGAAGAAAAGATTGTGGGGAAGTTTCACAATCTTTTCTTGTTTTGGAAAATAATTCTCATTTTTGAGAAAATAAAGTTTTAATTTGCCTTAAGGTGAGTTGAAACTGATGGAGGTTCAATGGAAATCCAATTTTTAGGGACTGGGGCTGGTCAGCCTTCTAAATCAAGAAACACTCAGGCAATTGCCTTGAAAATGCTTGATGAGCGTAATGAAATTTGGCTTTTTGACTGTGGTGAAGCAACGCAACATCAAATTTTAAATACGACAAT
>NZ_JBIAZI010000034.1:0-3322 GCF_042899005.1 Actinoplanes sp. NPDC000266 | reverse complement strand
CAGCCCCTATAATTATATCTTGTAAGTATAAGGGCTGTTTTTGGTTAATTTCTTAGGGGTTATTATCTAATTATAGACCCTAAACGAACATCTTTTGTAGAAATCCTTTTTTCTGCTCTTTGAGAAGATCTAGCTTACGCTGATGAAGAGCGATAGTGTCATCTAACTGTTTAAAGAAAGAGCCTATTTTTTGTTGTTCTTCAATCTTAGGTAGCTCTAGATTTAGATTAGAAACTGCAGGATAGTTAACATATATTTGCGTTCCCCCCTGAACAATTCGTTTAACTTTTTCTCTAAAAGGACCATTAAGTATGGTATATGCAAAATTAGAATCAAAGTTTTCTTTCGGAGAAATAATTTCAGTTCGTTGATTGATAACATATTCGTTATCTTTTTCTACCAGTAAAGTTCTTCCAATAATTGTTCCATTAGCAGTTTTATCATTTAGCACCATGGTGAGCTCTCCAGAATTAACAACTCGTCCATCTGTAATTTCATTTGATATTGCGCGAATATTTTGATCAACGTATTGGCTATTTAATCCATAGCTACCAATTGAAATAACTTTGTATACACCATATTTGTCAAAATACTTTTCAATAGCTGTTCCGCCTCTGTGATTAGCTACGTCAGATAACTTACGCTCTTCCCAATCGTCAGCAAACCCCGCAAATCGCAATTCAGGAACTTTGGCACCATTTTTAGGGAACATCTTTTGTAAAAAGCCTTTTTTCTGTTCTTTCAACAAATCTAACTTACGTTGATGAAGAGCGATAGTATCGTCTAACTGTTTAAAGAATGACCCGATTTTTTGTTGTTCTGAAAGTTCAGGTACCATAATCGACATTTTCGACATTTGCTTACCTGAAACCTCAACAAAAGTAGATCCTGCACCGGTGACTTCCCCATATCGCTTGAGCTCATTAGTTCTTGAAAAAATAAAATAACTATCAAGTTTATTTTGATCAGGAACAATTGATTGAAACCCTTGATTAGTTGTAGCTTCTTTGGCTAATATAGCGGTGTTTCCGATACCAGCACGAGAAGTAAATAAGACGGTTCCTACTGGTAAAATTCGAGCTGAACTCTTCTTTAGACCTAGTTCAGTAATAGTCTTTTTACTTTTACTAACATAACTTTGTTCTCCAATTTCAGCTGGTGCATACCAATCAATATCACCGTCCCAGTATTCAGGGTTCGATGTACTTGGTGTTCCACCACCAACAATATTAGATAATTCTCCTAACTTACGCTCTTCCCAATCATCCGTAAATCCCGGAAACCTTAATTCTGGAACTTTCTTTTTAACTGAATCATCTATTTTCGCCATAGTCCCCACCATTTTCTTGGTTTTTCTTGTTCTTCTATCCTTTTTTGATCTTTGATTTGTTCCTGCAAATTTTCCAACTTCTCTTTAAGAGCGTTCACTTCATCTTTATATTGATTGTCTAAGTGTTTGAATTCTGTTTCCTGTGAGGGCATTTTGAGAGCTTTTAAGCTGTCATTTTCTGCTTTGTATTCTTCTAACAACTTTTTATCTTGTAAGGCTAGTCGTTGTTGCTGATCTAAAAGATTTTGAGTTTGTTTTTGTACGTCTACTAAACTTTTTATCTGTTCGTCTTTAACAGATATTTGATTATCTTTATTCTTTATTTGCTCTTTTAGATAATTGATTCGTTCATTTTTTTCATCAATTAAACTTGTATTTACGGTGTCTAATTTGGTATCTAAATACTGTCTATTTTGGACACCAACACTATCTAATTTAGTTTTAGGGACATATCCAATATTCCCTTTAATCACTTTTATAGCAGCGTTGTTAAGATAGATAGTACCGTCTAATCTCTGTATCAAATTACTATCTAATTTAGATACTTGATAATGAATTTTCTTTTTTGATACACCCAACTCATCCGCAAGCTCTTTGATCGTTTTTAGATTCTCACTCATGGCTTGCTCCTTTACCTCGAACACTTGCACGTTCTGGTTGGTCAAGGTCTTGTAATTTCACAGTTGGCAAATACTGATCAACTGCCTTTTTAAGATACTTTGCAACGTTCCCTTTTGAATAAGGTTCTTGCTTCTCACGAACGTATGAGAGGTGCTTTTTGACCCCCTCAAGTCCTCGTAATGTTTTGAGTTCGTCATACTTTGGATAAACATTTTTTTGCAAGCCAGCCATAAGTGATGTATCTGTCATTTCATAAGGCGATAAAAGGAAATTTTCAAGCAATAACCTTGTATATCTACTTTCTAACGCTTTACCTGCAAGTGTTTGGTTTGATAATTCTTTTTCGGCTTTCGCTTCCTTGTAGGTCTTGTCCTCTAGCTTATAACTGTTATCGTCTGCTCGACGTTTTTTCGTGATATGAAAGACAATAGAATCAATGCTTTTACCTTTTTTCACTTTCTCATAGGCAATATTAAATGAGGTCCGATCATTGATTTCTTCAAGGGGTTTATCTAAAACTTTCTTGCTAAAGTTAGTGAATAATTTGTATTCATTGACCGTGTCCGTCATTTCTCGTAATTCTCGCATGGAAATTGAAGGATTGCGGTAGGCTTCCACTTGTTCTTCTCGGCGCCCGCCCTTGTAACTATAATGCTCGTACTGGTTATAATTCATAGATAACCAGCGATACAAGATAATGGAATACTTGCTATTGAGTTCTGCAAGATCAGACAAAGCGTGTTGCGTGAAATTTTGTTTTAAATTGATTAAATACGGCATAATTTCAGGACTAAATCGGATCGTTACCTCATCATGATAATCCGTCCACTTAACATAGGGAATCGGCACAATATTTTCAAATTCAAATCCATGTTCTTTTTTTTCTTTAATTTTGAAAAAGGCTTGTTTCTGCATATTCTCGACTGCCTGTTTAAAACGTGTGTGTTTATTGCTGTCGTCCACTTTAAAAAAGGCAAACAGTTCTGCTTTTGACAAATAAACCGTATGATCTTTTGGTGGTTCTTCTGTATCAATGCACGATACGGCTAATTCAAACATTTTCAGTGGGGTTTTATCCATTTTGGCAATAGATGTGATTAAAGAATTATGCTCGACCACTTTACGTTTTGATAATTCGTTCAAGATTTGCACCTGCTTCTGATTTTGTTCATTTTTTGGTATACTAGTCATAGAAAACTGCTCCTTTGTGAGTGATTTTAGATAGGCATGAAGAAAATCTGACCAAAGAATTGTTCTTCATGCTTTTATTATACCACAACATAAGTACTTACCTAACAAAAAAGTACTTATGTACATAGTTTTTTGTACTTATGTACATAGTTTTTTGTACTTATGTACATAGTTTTTTGT
>NZ_JBIAZI010000033.1:0-3452 GCF_042899005.1 Actinoplanes sp. NPDC000266 | reverse complement strand
TTATGGAGCACTTTAGGTTCCCTGTGCTTTTTTATTTGTTCAAAAACAGCAACCGTAATTTGTTTTTTCCCAGTACTATAGCTAACTTAAATGTACTTTTCATTAGCCAACGTTAAAATTCGTCTTATACTAAAATTTAATTGTTTAAATGTGATAATCAATGTGATATTATTATTATATGACAACAATGGTTGTTAACAACGTTTAAATTATTCGTATACTTATTCGTATACTATCAAAAATGGAGGAATAGGTATTGAAAACAAATCGCTATGTTGTTGCGTTTGCAGGTGTCATGTTTCATTTAATGATTGGTTCCGTTTATGCTTGGAGTGTTTTTACTAATCCAATTGCAAAACAAAATGGTTGGGCAGAATCCTCAGTCGCTCTTGCATTTAGTATCGCTATTTTCTTCTTGGGAATGTCAGCCGCCTTTATGGGCAAAGTCGTTGAAAAAATAGGCCCTAGACTAACGGGAACTATTGCTAGCTTTCTTTACGGAACTGGAACCATTATGACTGGTTGGGCTATCCATCAAAATTCAATTTGGCTATTATATCTCTCATATGGTGTCATAGGCGGCTTAGGACTGGGAGCAGGATACGTTACCCCTGTATCAACAATTATTAAATGGTTTCCAGACAAACGCGGTTTAGCAACGGGGTTAGCTATTATGGGATTTGGTTTTGCAGCAATGCTGACTGGTCCTGTTGCTCAACAGCTAATGGCTAGTGTTGGTCTTGAACAAACATTCTATCTCTTAGGAACATTTTATTTTGTTATTATGCTGCTCGCTGCACAGTTTATTGTTCGTCCAAATCTGGCACTATCAAGCACTACTGAAAATAGCATTTCTCAAAAAAAGGGAACACGTCTAACCCGAGGACCGGAGCTAACAGCTAACCAAGCCCTCAAAACTAAATCCTTCACTTTTCTTTGGATAATGTTATTTATCAATATTACATGCGGGATCGGCCTTGTCTCAGCTGCATCCCCCATGGCTCAAAGTATGACCGGCATGTCTGTCCAAACAGCCGCAATTATGGTTGGAATCATAGGCCTTTTCAATGGCTTTGGACGTTTGATATGGGCAACTTTGTCTGATTATATCGGGCGCCCTGCTACTTTCAGTACCATTTTTATTCTCGATATTGTAATGCTTTCAGCCATGCTCATCTTCAAATTACCGCTCCTATTTGTCATTGCATTATGCTTGTTGATGTCTTGTTATGGAGCAGGCTTTTCTGTCATCCCAGCCTACTTAGGTGATGTCTTTGGTACTAAAGAATTAGGAGCTGTTCATGGATATGTACTGACAGCATGGGCTGCTGCCGGAGTTGTTGGACCATTACTATTATCATTAACACATCAACTGTTCCACAATTATACTTTGACATTAGCTGCCTTTATTTTGATTGATCTATTGGCACTGCTAATCTCATTCTGGATACAACGAGATTTCATTAAAGCCAGCAAATTAATAAAAAGCAAATCATAAAAAACTACTTTAAAGCGCATTAAATTATTAAAAACTAAGACAAAATTGCATAAAAAAGAGTCTAAAACAGCATGAGCCGTAAAGTGCAAGACAAAATTGAATATTTTTAAACTGCTAAGGCATGTTCCCTGTATTCGCAGGGAGTCATGCCTTTTGTTTTCTGTGATATTCGTCGATTGTTAAACCAATCGACGTAATTCTTTGTGATTTCCTTGAATTCTCCAATAGGTTCTGTTGCAAAGTTTTCCAAAAAATCTATTTTAGTGTAAAATTGAGAAAAAAGACAGAGAGGACAGAGTAATGAATCATTTTAAAGGCAAACAATTCAAAAAAGACGTCATTATTGTCGCTGTTGGTTACTACCTGCGTTACAATCTAAGCTATCGTGAAGTTCAGGAATTGTTATATGATCGTGGAATAAATGTTTGTCATACTACGATTTATCGTTGGGTGCAAGAGTACAGCAAAGTCCTCTATTATCTTTGGAAGAAGAAAAATAGACAATCCTTCTATTCATGGAAAATGGACGAAACCTATATCAAAATTAAGGGACGTTGGCATTATCTTTATCGTGCAATTGATGCGGACGGCTTAACCTTAGATATCTGGTTACGAAAGAAACGGGATACGCAAGCAGCCTATGCTTTCTTAAAACGACTCCATAAACAGTTTGGTGAGCCGAAAGCAATTGTGACCGATAAAGCACCTTCTCTTGGCTCCGCCTTTAGAAAGTTACAGAGTGTGGGTTTATATCCTAAGACAGAGCACCGAACTGTGAAGTATCTTAACAATTTAATAGAACAAGACCATCGACCTATTAAACGACGGAATAAATTTTATCAAAGTCTCCGTACAGCCTCTTCCACGATTAAGGGCATGGAGACCCTTCGAGGAATATATAAAAAGAACCGAAGAAATGGAACGCTCTTCGGCTTTTCGGTGTCTACTGAAATCAAGGTATTAATGGGAATACCAGCCTAAGATATTTGGAGTTCAGAGAGGGCGCGTTTGATTTTCAAACTTCGCAACAGAACCTTTCATGCTCTCAGCATTATTTTCTAGCTTTGCAAATTTTTTTGAAACAAGTTATATTGTAGTTAAAAAAACTACAGGAGGATTTATCACATTTTTATTTGGAGCAATCGTTTGTGTCATTGCACAAGTATTACTTATTCCATTATTTGGCTTGAATGGTGCTGGATTAGCTTCAATGCTTGGATTCTTAACAACGTTTTTATTTCGTGTCAAGGATACGCAAAAATTTGTGGTGATTCAGATTAAATGGCGAACTTTTATAAGTAATTTTGTGATCATTTTGGTACAAATTCTTTGTTTATTTTATCTGCCGAGTAAAGTCTTGTATCTATGCCTTGCCCTATTATTTTGTGGCATGTTAGTGGTTAATCAGCGTACAATTTTATACATTATCATGGCGCTAAAAAATAAAAAATAAGACATTTGGAATGAAATCCTCATAAAAATAGACAGGAGATATATCTCGATACCATTCGAGATATATCTCCTGTCTATTTTTATGCTACTTTTGGGTTAGCTCAACTCAACCGCCTTTTAATCTCCCAACAACAATAATACCCAATCAAACAACCCAAAAAATTCAAGATAATATCACTAATGGCAAATGTGCCCAAATAAAAGATAAATTGAATGGTTTCAATTCCTAAAAGTGTGACCAAACTGACAATGACAAACTGTTTGAAATCAGTATTGATACAGTAAAGGCCACCTAAAGGAATGAAGTAGATAATATTTAGCACTGCCTCTTGAATCGTTCTGGTATCCGCTTTTATAAAGTCAAAAGGATTCAGTGATATCGCCTGAAAATCCGTTGTTTTAGTAAAAAGCACCATGAATAACAGTAATAAATACACACTGAAAGCAAGATAGAGATAAATAACTGAAAAATCTTTGAGGTGATACTGGATGCCAAACAACC
>NZ_JBIAZI010000032.1:0-3702 GCF_042899005.1 Actinoplanes sp. NPDC000266 | reverse complement strand
CCGAACAGAGCAACTGTTCGCTTAAACAAACAAGATAAACAGGTCACACTAAAAAAGAATTAGCGCCTCGTCTAAAAAGATAATCCTACCCCAATCCGTCCTTGCGGAGCGGTTTTGATTTTGACCTTGATTTTCAATTTTTGAAAAAAATAAAAAAAGGCGAAGCCTATTTATATTTATCATATATATTTTAATCTTTTGTTCTTTTGCGTGGCTGAAAAGTTAGTGGTAGTGCTTGTGTACAGATTTATAAGCACAGAAAAAACTGTTTATAAGCACAGAAAAAACAGTTTATAAGCACAGAAAAAACAGTTTATAAGCACAGGGTATAATTGATTTACTGTGCTTATAGTGTTATAATAAAAACATAGAGAAATTCCTCGCAAAAGATTTTTCTCTATGCCTATTTAAAAACACTCACAAAGGAGTATTACTATGCTTATTATAACAGAAAAACAAGAAAACAAAAAGCAGGTGCTAACCTTGAATGAACTTGAAAAACGCAAAGTCGTGGAGCATAACAGCTTGATAACCTCTATTGCCAAAATGGATAAAACACCTCTCAAAATGTTTGAATTAGCGGTTTCTTGTATCAATACCGAAGAACCACCGAAGGACAATACCGTTTATCTCTCAAAGAGAGATCTTTTCGCTTTCTTTAAAGTATCCGATAATGACAAGCATAGTCGTTTCAAGCAGGCAGTTGAGAAAATGCAAAAACAGGCCTTTTTTCAAATCAAAGAAGAACAAGGAAAGGGTTTTAAATTTAAAAGCATTGTGCCTATCCCTTACGTGGAATGGACAGATTATCATGATGAAGTAAAAATTGAATTTCATCGTGAAATTATGCCTTACTTAATCAATCTTAAAAAGAATTTTACGCAACACGCCTTATCAGATATAGCCGAACTCAATAGCAAGTATTCAATTATTCTTTACCGTTGGTTATCTATGCAATACAACCAATACGAGCATTATAGCGTTAAAGGTGGACGGAGAGCGGAGCAAGTGGAAGCCTACCGCAATCCAACAATTACAGTGAAAGAATTGCGAGTGATGACCGATACCGTCAATGAATATAAAAGAATGTTTCAATTCACAGAATGGATACTAGAAAAACCTTTAGCAGAAATCAACGCTCACACTTCTTTTAACGTGTCCTATGAGAAAGTCAAAAAAGGGCGGAGTATTGACTCTATTGTCTTTCATATCGAGAAAAAACGCATGGCAGACGATAACAGCTACAAGTTAGACGATAAAGTATATCAAGAGGGTAATAAAGTCAAAGAGGAAACCGAAGATAAGCTAGCTATTGAAGCAATGAAAAGCAAATACACCAAGCTATTGATTGAAAATTTTCTTTTGTCACCATTAGAAATGACAGATACGGCAACAATGGCAGGCTTACAGAAAAATGTGTACCCTCTCTATGACGAACTGAAAGAATTGAGAGGGCTTAATGGGGTCAAAGACCACTTGTCTTATGTATCTAGCAAGCGTGAAGAATATTCTAAGCACAATATCACTAAGTATCTCAAAAAAGCAATCGAGCAATACCTACCCACGGTTAAAAGGCAGGACTTATGATGAGTGAAAAGTTAAAGACAATTAAAGTGGACCAATGTCAAATATTTAGACACAAAATGAGCTATATTTTTGGAAAGTCAACGAAAAACTAGACACGGAGTTAAGAGAATTTAAGAATTATATTTTTCAAAGTCTTTTGGCGACTTGTAATCAAGACCTGAATGCATCCTTTTTGTATTGTAATAGGTCTCAATGTATTTAAATATTTCTTGAGTAGCCTCAGCTCTTGTCTCAAAATGAGCATCATTAATAAGCTCCCTCTTTAGCGTCTTATAAAAAGACTCCATCATTGCATTGTCATAGGGATTTCCTTTACGACTCATGCTAGATTGAGCACCGACTTGACGAAGAGTAGATTGATAACGAGAGCTTGTATATTGACTCCCTTGATCAGTATGGACAATCAAGCCAGGCTGAGGATGTTCTTTCCCACAAGCTTGCAAGAAGCAATCCCTCACCAGTTTATCTTGCATCCGTGAAGACATTGACCAGCCTACAATCTTACGTGAAAAAACGTCGATATTCACGGCTAAGTATAAGGTGCCTTCTTTGGTAGGGATATAGGTCATGTCTCCCAGCCATACTTTATTAGGAGCTGTTGCTTTAAAGATCTGATTAATTAAATTGGGTCTTGAAAGCGAAGCTCCTTTTCTGTTGTAATGTTTATATTTATAACGGCTTCCCTTGGCATAAAGTCCCATCAAGTGCATCAGTTTCCCAACACGTTTCGTGTTGGTCATAATACCAGTATTATGAAGTACCTTGGTAATTCTAACCGCACCATAGCGTCCCTTATGCTCATGAAAGACAGCTTTTATCTTCTCTGAGAGAATTTCTCTCTCCACTTGTTGTTTTGAAGGACGACGATGCATGTATTCATAGAAACCTGAGCGAGAAACCTTAAGAACTTTTACTGCATGCTTAATTTTTATCTTCCCATGATGTTTCAAGAGAAATTCAAAACGTTTTACTTGCTTCGCTTCAAGAAGACCCGGAACTTTTTTAGAAGTTCAAGTTCCTCCTGAAGATAACGATTTTCTTTCTCTAACAATTTAATCTTATGTTGGGCATCAGCTAGGGCTGTCCCATTGCCTGGAAAAGCACTTTCTCCATATTCTTCAACTTCTTGAACCCAGCGATAAAGACTATTGGCATGAACCTCAAGCTCTTGGCTGACTTCTTTAACAGAGTAACCCTCTTCAAGAATGAGTTTTACTGCAGAATTTTTAAATTGTTTATCGAATTTTCTTCTTGCCATAATAAACCTTTCCACGATTTCTCTTAACTTTGTGTCTAGTTTATTATAACCTTTCCACCTTTCATTTTTGTGTCTTAATAGACAGATTATAACACACAATTTTCTGTCCACTTTTATAGTATAGCTCCAATTCAAGATGACTTGGAAGAACTAGAAGTAATCGCTAAAGGTGTGTTTGAGTCTTCCATACGTGCTATCTTTCCATTTGACGGAAGAGATAAATACTTAACTCTATCAAAAAAATCAAAGTAACCACGACCGCAAGGGATTTTTCCTAAAGGCAGAACGTCCGATTTTTTCAATTGAGGTGGACAAGCGGAGCGACAAAAGCGAACAGGGAGACTTTATGCTATAATGAGTTTAAAGAAAACTGACACGCAGAGCATGCGGTTAAATTGTTCCATA
The DNA here is from genome assembly GCF_042899005.1 of Actinoplanes sp. NPDC000266. Lineage (NCBI taxonomy): Bacteria > Bacillati > Actinomycetota > Actinomycetes > Micromonosporales > Micromonosporaceae > Actinoplanes > Actinoplanes sp. NPDC000266. Next base: position 452 of record NZ_JBIAZI010000032.1, on the reverse strand, counting down.
GAGAAGTCTAATTTCTTGATGAGTGGTTGACGCATCTATGCCACATAAAAAAACGAAGCGGTGCAAACAGAGTGGGGACTACGGCTTAACCACGAAATACCAATCTGTGCCGATTGATGATTTGATTTAAGTTTTAAAATAAAAAAGTTGCTGACAATAAGTTGGTGGCTTTTTTATTTTTTTAAGACAAAAATTTACTGTTAGGAATGTAAACGTATAATTAGAAAATACTTATAAAAAGAGATAAGATATCCCTATAAGATATAAAGGCGCACTTATATACCATGAAAATCATGGTATAAAATGCCAATATTTTAGATTAAACGTGTTGGAAAAACTCGCTTTGCTCATGTAAATAAAAACGTTATAAAGTATTATAGCGAGCTTAGTAAGTGGATATACACTTACGGTAAAAAGGGTTCTGTTGCGAAGTCAAAGATTGATACGAAGAT
>NZ_JBIAZI010000031.1:0-4603 GCF_042899005.1 Actinoplanes sp. NPDC000266 | reverse complement strand
GGCTTCGCCTATTTTTTATTTTTTTCAAAAATGTAAAATCCAAAGTCAAAATCATCAAAAAAAGGAGTGAGCGAAAACCACGCTCACATTTTACTTGCAGCGTTCACTCGCACTCGCTAAAAGAAAAGATCAAACCCTCTCTTAGGACTTTCTTGGATTCCCTCTAATTGCTCGTATACGCTGTTTTAACTATTTGACTAGCTAAATACTCATACTTTGCAATCAAGCGTCTTACAGACGGTCAGGGCAAGCCCTAACAACCCTTAAATGGAAAACCTATACTTTGTTTAACTTGTTTTTTTACAACTTAAAACAAGCTATTCAATTCAAAATCACTTTAAACCCACTTAAAAGCTCGTTTAAGCATTCTTAATGTTCCCTTTGAACAAATAGACAGTTTCGAATTAAAGTCGCTTAAATCGAGTTTTAGAGCGTTTTAAAATAGAATGATGAAAAACTAAAAAGTTTCAAACGCTGGTCGGCTTGTTTCGTAAAAAAAGAGTGCAATGCGCACTTACACATCACTCTAAAAACGAGTGATGTAATGGCTAAAAATCGTGTATCAGAAGTTGCTTATCGCAACAACAAAATTTCATGCTAGTAGCGTCTCTTAAATGAGTGAGTCTTTGTTTCAATTTGTGATACATTTTTCTGATCCATCAAGAACTTCCTCAAAGATAAAATGCCCCAGCGCTCATTCCTCAATCGCCCTTTGTCATTGATTTTGTAATAAGCATTGCGCCCTATTCGGTTACAATCCTCACAACAAAATAGCAAATATAAACCCATAAATACTGCTGTAAGCTATCACATTGTAATACAAATTACTTCGTTCTTGTATTACAATGTGGCTTGAAAAGGGGGAAGTTTCACTTTCCCCTTTTATCCCCTTTGGATTGTGTCGATTTGCTTTACGCAAACGCCACCTACCCATTTTATAAAAATAAAATGGGCAAAAGATCTTTCTTTTTGTCATACAAAAAGAAGAAAAAGAGGGACGATTTTCTTCTTCCGAAATCGTCCCTCTTTTTGGATGAACGAACAAAAAATCTCTCGTATTTTGTTTGTTCATCCACTAAAAATATGCGAACAGTATGGCTTCATTCAATCCTGTTCTTACAAGTCAAAAGCATCGAATCGTCCAAGGACGATTCAACAAAAAAAGTAGTCGTTTTTGGACGACTACTAAGTTCTAAACATTCATTACCCAAAATCAATTTGGTCTAACATCGTTTCTCGACTAGCTTGATCTAATCCAAGATACGTTAAGGTCATGGCTTCACTTGAATGGTTTAATAAATGCATCACTAAACCAATATTATAGTTTGACTGCGTATAGACCCGATAAGCGCCTGTTTTACGCATGGTATGTGTTCCTAGATAGTTAATTCCTACTTATTGTCGGCGGAGCTGGACGCTTCTTTCACAACCTCTATCCTCGATCTTTTTGGTCATACACTTCTTTGACGTTGATAAATTGATCAAGTATTGGATTTTCTCCTTTTAGGTCAGCTTCGAAACGGATACCGTCAATATTGATTCTGGCGTTACGGTAGTAGTCAGTTCCTAGTTGTCCCCATGCAGGAGTTGAGGCATCGACATTGCAGAAGATATCAAATCCTTGTTGTTTCAAGTAAGCAAATTTTTGATTTGCTTCAGAATAAGGTTGCCAATCGCTGATGTCAGCGCCAAATGGGTAGATCAAAATATTTGTTTTGCCTAAAATAGGTGCAACTTCATTTTGCCAACGTTCATTATCTTGTTGGATATCGGCTAAAGAAGCTTGTGTCATATTCAAGTGTCCCCAAGTATGAGAAGCAAAACTCCAACCATCTTTCTTTAATTGATCAGCAACTTTTTTGGCTGCTTCGATTTCTTTGTTTGTTTTTTCGTTATCACCATATTCTGATTTTGATGTACGGTAACCTAATACACCATTATAGCCTGTTAAAGCTAATGTTCCTTTGGCGCCTTGATAAGAAAAATCGGGATGTTTTTTAATGAATGAATCGATCAATGGAACCATATCATAGTCACCAACAGTTTCCTTCTTATTGTCGATATAAATATTCTTGATTTGGTTCTGTTTATCGACAATCAACTTACTTGGAAATCCTGAATTGTCCATGTATTCATAATAGCTGACATCGTCTTGCGAAAGAATTAACGGTTTCTTTCCTTCTGGAAGAGAAACACCTGTAAAGGTCAGTTTTCCATCTGTTCCTTTTTTGACTAATCCATTTAGATTAACAAGAACATAGTTATTTTTATATAACTGATCAATGGTTTTATTGAATTCGGAAATAGTGACCATATAATCTTTATACCCTTGTGCTTGCTGGGTATGAAAAGCCTTAGCTGGATCAACAATCAGACTATGAAAGAAGACGTGTGAGATTTTGGTCGGGTCTTCCCATTTTACCAAGGATTCTTTTTCTTTTTTCAAAGTTGCTAACAATTGTTGCGCTTCTTTGGCGTCGTCTTTTTCAAGTAAGGCGATGGCTTCATCATAATGATAACTTGCAGCAAGCTGTTTTGCTTGATCAAGCTGTTTCGTCGTTTGTTTATCTTCAACAGGTTTTGAGCTGCTGCTTGAGTGTTGAGTTGTTTGACTAGTGTTTTCTAATTTATTGTTTGTTACTGCTTGTGTAACAAAAAAGATACTTACACCTAGAATAATAACAGTGCATACAGAAGTGACAGCCAATATGATTTTGTGTGTATGTTTCATTTTATCGTCCCCTACTACTTTTTGATTTCAAAAACCCCCGTAAGCTTTTCTTAACCTTTTGAAAAACTTCCCATAACCATTGTAACGAATATAGGGTTCTGTTGCAAAGTTTTAAATCTACTATCAAATAAGGTAGAATAATAGAAAAAGATAGCAGGAGGAATGACGATGAATCATTTTAAAGAAAAGCAATTTCAGCAGGATGTGATTATTGTAGCCGTGGGCTACTATCTTCGTTATAACCTTAGCTATCGTGAAGTTCAAGAAATCTTATATGATCGTGGCATTAACGTTTCTCACACAACGATTTATCGTTGGGTGCAAGAATATGGCAAACTACTCTATCAAATTTGGAAAAAGAAAAATAAAAAATCCTTTTATTCATGGAAAATGGATGAAACGTACATCAAAATTAAAGGAAAATGGCATTATTTGTATCGAGCCATCGATGCAGATGGTTTAACCTTGGATATTTGGTTACGTAAAAAACGGGACACACAAGCAGCCTATGCTTTTCTTAAGCGGTTAGTGAAGCAGTTTGATGAACCGAAGGTTGTAGTCACAGATAAAGCCCCCTCTATTACAAGTGCCTTTAAGAAACTAAAAGAATACGGCTTTTATCAAGGGACAGAACATCGTACCATTAAATACCTGAATAATTTGATTGAACAAGACCATCGTCCAGTAAAGAGACGCAATAAATTCTATCGAAGTTTACGCACTGCCTCACCCACGATTAAAGGCATGGAAGCCATTCGAGGATTATATAAGAAAACCCGAAAAGAAGGCACTCTCTTCGGCTTTTCGGTGTCTACTGAAATCAAGGTATTAATGGGAATAACAGCCTAAATCATAGATACCGTAAGGGATTTTATTCTTTATTTAAAACTTTGCAACAGAACCCTATTATCTAAGGAAATCAAAGTATTAATGGGAACACCTACTTAATAAGGTTAGACTGTCATTTTAATATTTAAATGGCGCATAGTTTGCTTCATAACTAGCGTTCAAAAAAACTAAAAAGTATCATAAAAAGAAGGCACGCTTATAAACATGCCTTCTTTTATTTGTTGTGTTATTTAACTTTCATCAATCGTAATCCGTTTAATGTTACTAAAAGCGTTGCTCCCATATCTGCTACAATAGCAATCCATAGTGTTAGCCAACCTGGTATGACTAGTAGTAGAGCTAATAGTTTTATACCTAATGAGAAGGTGATATTTTGCTTAATTACTTTTAGAGTTTGACGGCTAAGTCTAACAATGAATGGTAATTTTTGTAAATCGTCGCCCATTAGAGCAACATCAGCAGTTTCGAGAGCCGTATCTGTCCCTGCACCGCCCATTGCAATACCAACCGTCGATGCAGCTAATGCTGGTGCATCATTAATGCCGTCGCCAACCATTGCTACTTTATTATAAGTTGTCCGCAACGCTTTAATCGAATCTAATTTTTCTTGAGGCATTAGATCTCCTTTTATTTCAGTCACACCTAATTGCTTACCAATAGATTCAGCGGTTTTAGTATTATCACCAGTAAGCATAATAGTGTGTTCAATTGACAACTTGTGGAGTTCAGAAATAACGGCAGCACTTGAATCTCTTACTTCATCCGCGACAGCAATTACTCCTAAAATTTGTTCGTCAGTACCGAAATACATGGCGGTTTTCCCTTGTTCTTGAAATTGTCTGTATTGTACTTTGACCGCTGTTTCTTCGATTACTGATGCAGAAAACAGTTTAGGGCTTCCAATATAGTAACGTATGTTTTGATGTATACCTGTAAGTCCTTTACCTGTGATAGATTGGAAATCCTCGATTTGTATTGACTTGTAATCCACATTAGTTTTATCCGCTTCGTTTAAAATAGCAG
>NZ_JBIAZI010000030.1:0-5415 GCF_042899005.1 Actinoplanes sp. NPDC000266 | reverse complement strand
TTTGAAACGACCCATCACAAGTGCTCCAAAAATCATTCCAACTGACATTGGCAAGATAATTGTCAATGTATCAAAATGAACATTGAACCAAAGTACTGCTAAGTTATTAAAAAGAATAACATAGATAACATATCCCAAAGTTGAGTAAGTTAAAGCAGTCAATCCTTTAGTATAATTACGTCCTTCTTCAACAACTGCATTTTCTGGGTCACGTTTAGCTGAGAAATAGAACCCAACTACCAAAACAGCCATCGCAATAAATCCGAGAATAAATTGAATTTGTTTTGTCCATTCGTGGAAAGCAAAAACCCCAATCAAGCCACCAATTACTAATTGACTCCCTGATGAAAGCGGACTTGCTACTGAAACACCCATGTATTTCATTGAATTAAACTGACCAAATTGTCCAATTACCCAAAGCAATCCACCAATAAATCCAATTAAGAAAATTTGCCATGTCAACGTTGGCATGCGGAATAAGAAAACAATAAGTGCAAAAACAAAAGCGCCCAAAGTCATTCCAAGTGTTTGTTGTTTAGCGTCACCACCAAATTTATTAGCTACAAATCCGATAGAACCCCAAGCAAACATTGGAACAAGCGCGAGAAGAACTCCTTGCATGTGTATATTTACCTCTTTAAAATATTTTTTTACTTAAAAAATTAAACATATCTCTATATTACTCTTTTTTCGGGAAAAAACAAAAGATTGATGTTATCCTTAAATCTTAGAGTCACTATTGTATAATTTAGACAAAGGACAAAAACATGAAAAAACGCTACTCAAAAGAATTTAAAGAAACCCTTATCGCCTTCTATCATTCTGGTCAATCCGTCACCCAGCTGTCTAAAGAATACGACGTGGCCCCTGCAACAATTTATAAATGGATAGACCTCTACTCTAAATCTAATGAAAGCTCCGTCTCTAAAGCTGATTTTCTAGAATTAAAAAGACAACTGGCTAAAGTTAAGGAAGAACGAGACATCTTAAAAAAAGTATTGACCATATTCGCCGAGAAAAAGAAGTGAGTGCTGCGGATATGGCTCAAACCATACAAACTTTAGCACTCAATGTCAGACTAAGCTGTCAACTCCTTGATGTTCCTGAATCAAGTTATTATGAACGGATTAACCGACATCCATCTAAAACTCAATTAAGGAGACAATACCTGTCACTCAAAATTTCTCAACTCTTCAATGCTAACCGAGGAATCTATGGTGCTCCTAAAATTCATCATCTTCTACTTAAACAAGAGGAAAAAGTCGGGTTAAAACTGGTACAGAAGCTAATGAAACAACTTCAACTCAAGTCTGTAGTCATTAAGAAATTTAAGCCTGGATACTCACTAAGTGATCACATCAATCGAAAAAATCTCATACAGACTGAACCTACAAAGAAAAATAAGGTTTGGTCAACCGACATTACTTATATTCCTACTCAACAAGGATGGGGTTATCTCTCAACCATTATGGATCGTTATACTAAAAAAGTCATTGCTTGGGATTTGGGCAAGCGAATGACTGTAGAATTAGTGCAAAGAACTTTAAATAAGGCCATTAAATCACAAGACTATCCAGAAGCTGTTATTCTTCATTCTGACCAAGGAAGCCAGTATACGAGTCTAGAGTATGAAGAGTTGCTTAAGTATTATGGGATGACTCACTCTTTCAGTCGAAGGGGATACCCTTATCATAATGCCAGTCTTGAATCTTGGCATGGACATTTAAAAAGAGAGTGGGTGTATCAATTTAAATATAAGAACTTTGAAGAAGCCTATCAGAGTATTTTCTGGTACATCGAAGCCTTTTATAATTCAAAACGAATCCATCAAAGTTTAGGGTATCTTACACCTAATCAATTTGAAAAGGTAAGTGCTTAAAATAAATAGATTAAAATTCTACGTTTGTTACTCTAAAAACTTGACTTAACGTCAAATGCCATAAAAGATAATAAAGTCCGTTTAATTATTTTCATTGTTTTTGTCCTTATCTTTTTTTCTTGCCATAGAAGTAAAACCAAAACATGACCATGCAAAAAACATAATTAACCAAAAATTATTATCCATATCTTTCTTAGTAAAATAAGCAATTAAACTTAATATCGCCACAACAAAATATAAATAATTACTATATTTAAAAAATTTTTTCATTGAAATATCCTCCATATACCCGAATTGCTAGTTGATTATTTATACATGACTTGATACCCGATAGAATATCTTAAAGTCTCTGGTTCCAGTGATTTAGCTGATTTTAACAGTAAAGAATACGCTAAAAGTATCATCTCTAATCTCAATTGAAAACCTTGAGGCGAATGACTTTTACAACGCTCAGCTCCTAGATTTGTCAAAAAAGAGAAAACTCGCTCAATCACTTTTCTATGTTTTGAAAAATTAGGGAAAAGGATTTTCTTTTGCTTCATGTTCTTCCTGACAGGTGTAATTAGATCAATTCCTTCTAATTCCAGCCTTTCATGCAGTGACTGACCTAGATATCCCATATCTCCAAGGACTGTTGGTGTCCCAAATTGACTCAACACTTCCTCGGTCATTGAACTATCAGCCATTGAAGCAGGAGTAATTGTGTAGTCTATGACATAGCCTGATTCACTGACTAAAGCATGACATTTACATCCATAGAAGTACTGTCCCTTTGTAGCATTGTAGCCAACATTGGCATAATCTCCAAGAACTTTGCTTCTGAAATTACGAATAGGCTGACACAAAGGAATGGGGAAGCTGTCAATAATGGATACACTCATTCCTTCAACCTCTTTAAAGACGAGTGCTTGGCGAATGACTTGGATACTCGGTAAGAGGGCATTACAACGGCGGACAAAGCGAGAATATTCTAGGAAATTAGGAAATAAACTTTGAGCCAATTGGTGCTTAGCTTTAAGTGTTTCACTAAAATGCAGTACGCCCCATAGGTAACAAGCGATAACTAAGCAATCTGATGTTGCGAGATGGACGTTCTTTCGGTTTTGAACCTCAAGGGAAACCCTCGTTTGATAAAGCGTCTCAATGGTTGTCAGTAAATAAACAAAAACTTTTGGAAGTGTGCTATTATAAGTCATATAAGTCGTGCGCTTTCTAATGCTTAGTGGTTTAAGATTAGGATAGCACGACTTATTTATTTTCCAATGAAATTAACTAGCAATTCGGGTAGAAAGTTTAGAGGTATCATATGAAACTACTTAATAATTTGTTGACTAGCTTAACACAATATGAGAATGAAATGATTCAAATTAGGCGTCATCTTCATCAATACCCAGAAATTTCTTTTCAAGAAAAAGAAACATTTAAGTATATTATGGGCTTTTATAAAGAACTTGACTGTGAACCAAAACTTATCGGAAAGGGATTTGGAATCATCGTTGATATTGAAGGTGGAAAATCCGGAAAAACTCTTGCGTTGAGAGCAGACTTTGATGCTCTTGCTATTTTTGAAGATAATGATTTAAGTTTTAAATCGGTCAATCCAGGAGTAATGCATGCCTGTGGACACGATGCACATACTGCATATTTGATGGTACTTGCTAGAGAACTAGTAAAAATAAAACAAGAACTTCCGGGAAGAGTTAGAATTGTCCATCAACCAGCAGAGGAAGTATCTCCTGGTGGTGCCAAAGGTATGATTAAAGCAGGAGCTCTTGACGGTGTCGATAATATGATCGGGGTTCATGTGATGACTACAATTAAAACAGGGGTCATTGCCTATCATAATAAAGAAACTCAAACGGGACGTTCTAATTTCACCATTACAATCAAAGGAAACGGAGGTCACGCTTCTATGCCACAATTAAGTAATGATGCAATAGTAGCCGCTAGTTACTTTGTAACTGAACTCCAAACAGTAATTTCAAGAAGAATAGATCCATTTGACATGGGTACTGTAACTATTGGATCATTTGATGGAGCAGGAAGTTTTAATGCTATACAAGATAAAGTAGTGTTAAAAGGGGATGTTCGGATGATGAAAGAAACAACTAGAAAAGTCATCCGAGACCAAGTGAAACAAATTGCTAAAGGCGTTGGAGTAACCTTTGGGGTTGAAGTGATTGTAGATTATGACGATAACTATCCTGTACTCTTTAATTCAGAAAATCTCACTCACTTTGTAGTTGACAGCTTAAAAGATCAGAATATTTCAGAAGTCAATAATATAGTCGATTTAGGACCACAAAATCCTTCTGAAGATTTTTCATATTATGGGCAAGTTGTACCAAGTACTTTCTTTTACATTGGTGCACAGCCTGAAGACGGCGGAAATTATCCCCATCATAGCCCTTTATTTAAAATGAATGAGAAAAGTATTTTAATCGCGGCTAAAGCAGTTGCAACTGTAACTATAAACTATCTATTTTTCAATAAAAAAATGTAGATTTACAAATAGCAAGATTTGTAGCTAAAGTTGCTCCTTCGTTATTTAATAAACTTATAAAAATATTTCTATCCTCTGTCCAGAAAAAGGTTGTATTATGGACGAGATTTAATTCACCGTCCGTCAAACTACGATACTGCGATGTCACTTAATGACAAGGTTTTGTATGTGTCCACAAATTCCGAGTTCTCTGTCTTGATGACAAATAACGTTCCAGAATATGCGTTGCTTACGTCCGGTAAAGGTTTTTTGAAGAATTTGGAAGATACGACAGGGCTTCTTGACGTTAAATATGACAATGTAGTAGGCAATTATGATATTGATAAGGCTGACATTGTTTATTATGTGTATGGTTTGCTTCATTCACCCGAATATCGGGATATGTATGCCAATGATTTAAAAAAGAGCTTGGCGCGGATTCCGCTAGTCCGAAATAAAGAAGCGTTTATTCGGATTGGAAAGGAGTTATCTAATCTGCATCTGAATTACGAGAAACAAGTGTCATACCCTGGAGTGACGGTGTCAGTTAGCTCTGATGATTATAAAGTGACTAAGATGAAACATCCTAAAAAAGGAGCCTTAGACACTATTATTTTCAATAATTCAATAACTATCTCGAACATACCAGAGAAAGCTTATGAGTATGTGGTTAGTGGAAGGCCAGCTATCGAATGGATTATTGATCAATATCAAGTAAAAACAGATAAAAAATCAGGAATAACGGATGATCCTAACGAATTTAGTGATAATCCTAAATATATTTTGAACCTCTTATTATCCGTTATTACAGTAAGTATGCGAACCCTTGAATTAATTGAGGAATTACCAGAATTTGAAATTCAAGAATAATATAGGGTCTATAATTATATAATGGCCCCTAGGAAATACCATTAAAACACCCCCTATAATCTTTAGTTCATATTACAGGGGTTGTTTTTCTGTTTATTGATATAATAGTTCTTAAAAATGGAGGTGATATTTTGAAAGTGAATTGGTTAAAGTTGATTGGAATTTTTTTACCTTTAAAATGATT
>NZ_JBIAZI010000029.1:0-5845 GCF_042899005.1 Actinoplanes sp. NPDC000266 | reverse complement strand
ACCGCCCGCACGGCGCCCTGGACGGCCAAACCCCTTTCGAGAGACTCAAGCAGAAGACTCAGACCCAGATGTAAACCGACTCTGGCAGATGCACACCTAAGCGGTGTGCCGCCGACGCTCGAAGCGATAGCGGATCACTCGACCCGAATGTTCGCGGCTGCCTCGACCTCAGCAACGCCGCCGTCGTCGCCGCGCGCTGGCGGCGCTGGGGGTGAGCCGGTCGTTGCGGACCGGATGGCGGTACCGCGATCAGCGCGGCGGCGGCGATCAGGCAGGCGACGGCGGCGGCGGCGAATACGCCGGTGTAGTCGTGGTCTCGGGTGTGCAGGCCGGCCGCGGCCAGGGGTGCGGTGGCTTTGGCGATGGTGATCGGGACGACGAGGGTGCCGGCGATGGTGGCGTAGCGGCGGGTGTCGTACCGGTCGGCGAGCAGTACCGGTTTGGCGATGGTGGCCACGCCGAACCCCAGACCGAAGCCGGCGACGGCGATGATCGCGGCCACCGCGTGTCGTCCGGCCAGTGGCAGCACCGCCGCTGCGGCGGCTTGGACGGTGAAGATGGCGGCGACGACCGAGGTGATCCGGTAGCGGCGTTGCAGTCCGGTGATGACCAGCCGGCCGGTGACCGACAGGACACCGAACAGGCCGGCGATGGTGGCGGCGAAGGCTGCCGGTTGGCCCCAGCTGATCAGGGCGGCGACCAGGTGCACCGTCACCACCGAGATGGCCGCGGTGTTGGCGGTGAAGCTGATTCCGAGCAGCCAGAAGCTGGGGTCGGCGAGCACGGTTCGCAGCGGCGCCGGCGGTGTGGTGAGCGTCGTGTGCCGCTGGTACGGGGCGCGGCGGACCGCAGCGGCGTGCAGAGGGACGGTCAGGGCGGCTTGGACGGCCGCGAGGATCACCAGCGCCGGGCGCCAGCCGTAGGCGTCGACGAGCCAGCCGGTCAGCGGCAGGAAGATGGTGCTGGCGAACCCGGCCACGACGGTCAGCGCCAGCAAGGCCGTCGATCGGCGGCTCGGGTGATGCCAGGCGATGATAACGGCGAACGCCGCCTCGTACAGGCTGGCGGCCGACGCGATGCCGATGCCGATCTGTACCGCGTACAGCTGGGCGAGGGTGTGGACCTGGGACCAGGCCACCAGCATCAGCGCTCCGAGCAGTGAGCCAGTGGTCATCAGGGCCCGGCCGCCGTGGCGGTCCAGCCACCGCCCGACCGGTACCGCCAGCGCGGCCGAGACGAGCACGGACGCGGTGAAGGTGCCCGTGACGGCGGTGGCGGAGGTGTGCAGGTCCGCGGCGACCGGTACGAGGAAGACCGCGAAGGCGTAGTACAGCGTGCCGTAGCCGACGGTCTGGGTGATCGCCAGCGTGGCGACAAGCCAGTGGTGCCCGCCGGCTGCAGAGCCGGCGGGCACCGATGGCTGGCTGGTGGGCGTCACGCGCAGCAGTTGCCGCCGCCGGCCGGGGTGAGGCTGATCAGCCCCGCGACGCTGGGCAGGGCGCCGGGCTGCTCGGTGAGTGCCGCGATCTGCAACGCGGTCTCGGGGTCGAGGCCGATCTGCGCGGCGGCGGCCCGGACCGCGTCGCTGGTGCTGGCCGCGGTGGGCAGCAGCGCCATCGTTGTGGTGGCGAGGCTGATCGGGACGTCGGGGGTGATCCCGAAGCGGGCGGCGATTTCGCGGGCGGCGCTCTCAGCGACGAGGTTGCTGCTGCACACGCCGGTTTCGGGCAGGTCAAGCTGGACGTCGTCGGCGGCGTCGAAGTCACCGGCCAGGGCGGCGGCGATGGAGCGGACCTGCTCGTAGCCGGTGGCCATCAGGAACGTGGGGGCGCGGCCGTAGGACTTCATCCCGACGGCGTAGTAGTTCGGTTCGGGCTGGCCGAGCTCGCGGTAGCCATGCGGGGCGACCGTGCCGCAGGAATGCTCGTTGGGGTCGATCAGGTCGGCCAGGGTGCGGGTGCAACCCAGGATCGGGTCGAGGTCCAAGCGCAGTTCGCCGGCGATGTTGTGGTCGGGCCGGAAGCCGGTGGCCGACACGACCCGGTCGGCGGCCAGGGTGCGCCCGTCAGCGGCGACAAGTTCGATGCCGTCGGCGGCGTGGCGAACGGTGTGGACGCCGAAACCGGTGACCAGGGCGATCTGGCCGGTGTCGACCAGCATCCGCAGGCCGCTGCCCAGAGCGCCGCGAGCGGGCAGCTCGTCGGCGTCCTCACCACCGAACGCGCGGGCGGCCGAGCCGCCGCGGACCGCCCAGGTGATCTGGGTGCCGGGGGCAGTCTCGGCGAGGCGGGCCAGGTCGAGCAGCGTGTTCGCGGCGGAGTGACCGGAGCCGACGACGATCGTGTGCCGGCCGGCGTGGGCGTCGCGGTCGGCGCCCAGGACGTCGGGCAGAGCATGGTCGATCAGGTCGGCGGCCTGCGGCTCGCCGTGCGCGGGCAGACCGTTGACGCCGAGCGGGTTCGGGGTGCGCCAGGTGCCGGACGCGTCGATGATGGCGCTGGCGGTGATCTCGGTGCCGTCGGCGAGCCGGACGACGAAGGGCAGGTCGGCCCGGCCGGCGGTTCGTACCCGGTCGGCGCCGACCCGGCTGATCGCGGCCACCTGGGCGCCGAAGCGCAGGTGCGGGGCGATGGCCGGGAGTTTGGCGAGGGGCTGCAGGTAGTCCTCGACGAGCTGGCCGCCGGTGGGCAGTGCCTCGTCGTCGGGGGCGGCCCAGCCGGCGGCGTCGAGCAGGCGGCGGGCGGCCGCGTCGATGTCGTAACGCCACGGGCTGAACAGGCCGACGTGCGCCCACTGCCGCACCGACGAGCCGACCTGGTCACCAGCGTCCAGCACGAGGAACGGCAGGCCCTGTTCGTGCAGGTGGGCGGCCGCGGCCATACCGACCGGGCCGGCGCCGATCACCACGACGGGCAGCTGTCCGGGCTGGCTCTGGCCGAGGGGTGCGGGGCGGGCGGCCGGGGTCGTCAGCAGCTCTACGGTGCTGGTCGTGGTCGCTGGGCCGCAACAGCCGGCGCCCTCAGCAACAGCCTCGACCTTAGCGGCGGGCGCGCAGCAAGCGTCAGCCGCGGCAGCGGCCTCGGCAGTGCCGCAGCACGGGTCCTGCCCGGCGTCGGTGGCCGTGGTGGAAGCGTCGCTACTCATGGCGGGACTCCTCGGTGAGCTCGGATGGGACCGGCGGGCTGAGGCCCACCGTACACGGTTTCGAGAACTATCGAATCCGATGCTTGTCGAAGTCACCTTGCACGCGGCTTCGATATCTGTCAACCTCGACGCATGTCGAAACTGGCCGTGTCGTCCCCGCAGATCGATCTCGACGCGGTGCCGTGCTGCGCGCCGATGGCGCGCGACCGGGTGCCTGCGCAGGCCGCCGGCGTGCTCGCGCAGGCGTTCAAAGCTCTCGGGGATCCGATCCGGCTGCAGCTGATGTCGATGATCGCCTCGGCACCGGGTGGTGAGATCTGCGTCTGCGACCTCACGCCGGCGTTCACCATCTCCGGGACCACCATCTCGCATCACCTGAAAGTGCTCCGCGAAGCCGGACTGGTCGACGCCGAACGCCGGGCCAGCTGGGTGTACTACCGGGCCCGGCCCGCCCTCATGGGGCAGCTCGCGACGCTGCTCACCGTCGAGGAGCCCGCAGTCGCCTAAGCACCGCCATGTCGTGCCGACGGTTGGGCCGGATCACCGCTTGACTCCCCGATAATACTCAGCGAGTATTGAGTCAATGAACGGCGAATCTTCTTCGGTGCAGGCGCGGGCTCGGATTCATGCCGCGCTGGGCGACCCGGCGCGGCTGACGATCGTGGACGCGCTGACCCTCGGCGACGCCTCCCCCGGCGAGATCGCCCACGACCTGAGCATGCCGACCAACCTGGTCGCGCACCACTTGAAGGTGCTTCAGGAGGCCGGCTTGATCGTGCGGGTGCGCTCGGAGGGTGACCGCCGCCGCACCTACCTGCGGCTGCAGCCGGACGTGCTCGCCTCGCTGACCCCACCGCCGCTGCGCGACACCGACCGCGTGGTGTTCGTGTGTACGCACAACTCGGCCCGCTCGCAGCTGGCCGCCGCCCTGTGGCGCGACCGGGTCGGCGGCCCGGTCGCCTCGGCCGGCACGAAACCCGCTGCCCGGGTCCACCCCCGGGCCGTCAAGGTCGCCCACCGCCACGGCCTGACCATCGACGCCACCGGCACCGCGCACGTCGCCGACGTCGTGCACGGCGGGGATCTGGTCATCGCGGTCTGCGACAACGCCCACGAAGAACTCACCGGTGCGGTGCGCCCGCAACTGCACTGGTCGGTGCCCGACCCGATCCGGGCCGGCACGGACGAGGCGTTCGAGGCCGCCTACACCGATCTCGCCGGCCGCATCGACCGGATCGCCCCCGTCGTGCAGCACGCGACCGGCGCGAACTGACCGTTTCCCGCACCTGATGCCCGGCGGCTGCGGTGAGATTGGCACCGCAGCCGGCGACGACCGCTCGCCCTCATCCGTGCCCGCCGCAGAGACCGGAGTTCCGCTGCCATGCCCACACCCGTCCTCTGGCGCCGCCTGCTCGCCGAGTTCGTCGGCACCGCGCTGCTCGTGACCGCCGTGGTCGGCTCCGGCGTCATGGCCACCACCCTCTCGCCGAACGACGTGGGCCTTCAGCTGCTGGAGAACTCCGTCGCCACCGCGTTCGCCCTCGGCGCGCTCATCCTGACCTTTGGGCCGGTCTCGGGCGCACACTTCAACCCGGTCGTTTCCGCCGCGGACTGGTTCCTCGGCCGCCGCGACCGCTCCGGGCTGGCTGCCACGGATCTCGCCGGCTATGTCGTCGCGCAGGTTTTCGGCGCGATCGCCGGGTCGGTCCTGGCCAACCTGATGTTCGATCTGGCCGCGGTGACGTTCTCCACCAAGCAACGCTCGGCCGGGCACCTGTGGCTGGGCGAGGTCGTCGCCACCGCCGGCCTGCTTCTGCTGATCTTCGCGCTCGCCCGGTCCGGCCGGGCAGCCGTCGCCCCCGCGGCGGTCGGCGCCTACATCGGCGCCGCGTACTGGTTCACGTCGTCCACCAGCTTCGCCAACCCGGCCGTCACCATCGGCCGCGCCTTCACCGACACCTTCGCCGGAATCGAGCCAGCCTCCGTGCCCGGCTTCGTCGTCGCCCAGATCATCGGCCTGCTCATCGGCGTCGGCCTGCTGCTCGCCCTGTACCCACATGTCGGACAGTCCGCCGGAGACGTCGTCGTCGAGCACGACTCCTCTCGTACCAGCTGACACCACCTCTCACCCGAAGGACCACCATCATGAGTGACAAGCCCAGCGTCCTGTTCGTCTGCGTGCACAACGCCGGCCGCTCCCAGATGGCCGCCGGCTGGCTGCGCCACCTCGCCGGCGACGCCGTCGAAGTACGCTCCGCCGGCTCCGCCCCCGCCGATCAGATCAACCCGGCCGCCGTCGAGGCCATGGCCGAGGTGGGCATCGACATCACCGACCAGAAGCCGAAGATCCTCGAATACGAGACCGCCCAGGACTCCGACGTCATCGTCACCATGGGCTGCGGCGACGCCTGCCCGTACTTCCCCGGCAAGCGCTACGAGGACTGGAAACTCGAGGACCCGGCCGGCCAGGGCGTCGAAGCCGTCCGCCCGATCCGCGACGAGATCAAGACCCGCATCGAGGCGCTGCTCGCCGACCTGCTCCCGGCGGGCAAGGCATGAATCCCGTCCGTGATCTGATCATCATCGGTTCGGGGCCCTCCGGCTATACCGCGGCGCTCTACGCGGCCCGCGCCAACCTCAAGCCGCTCGTCATCGAGGGTGTGCAGTCCGGTGGCGCGCTGATGACCACCACCGAGGTCGA
>NZ_JBIAZI010000028.1:0-2500 GCF_042899005.1 Actinoplanes sp. NPDC000266 | reverse complement strand
AACTGCTAGTAGCAGCTGGGTTTCCCCATTCGGAGACCTAGGGATCAATGCGTACTTACTGCTCCCCCTAGAATATCGTCGTTAGTCACGTCCTTCATCGGCTCTTAGTGCCAAGGCATCCACCGTGCGCCCTTATTAACTTTGCCATGATGATTTATAATCATCGTTTTTCAAGTATAAGTTTGTAAATTCTTTAAAATTCACAGCTTTTGGTTTATTTATCGTTATTAGATATTGTTATTTAGTTTTCAATGTTCAAGTGATTTTAACGTCTTGTCTGACAATGGAGCCTAGCGGGATCGAACCGCTGACCTCCTGCGTGCAAAGCAGGCGCTCTCCCAGCTGAGCTAAGGCCCCACAATCAAGAATTTGATTCTTGCTTAGGTTTATCACTAAACCCCTCAAAACTGAATAAAGTTGAATGCTCACGTCTTTGTATATATTCCTTAGAAAGGAGGTGATCCAGCCGCACCTTCCGATACGGCTACCTTGTTACGACTTCACCCCAGTCATCGGTCTTACCTTAGGAAGCGCCCTCCTTGCGGTTAGGCAACCTACTTCGGGTACTCCCAACTCCCGTGGTGTGACGGGCGGTGTGTACAAGGCCCGGGAACGTATTCACCGCGGCGTGCTGATCCGCGATTACTAGCGATTCCGACTTCATGTAGGCGAGTTGCAGCCTACAATCCGAACTGAGAATGGTTTTAAGAGATTAGCTAAACATCACTGTCTCGCGACTCGTTGTACCATCCATTGTAGCACGTGTGTAGCCCAGGTCATAAGGGGCATGATGATTTGACGTCATCCCCACCTTCCTCCGGTTTATCACCGGCAGTCTCGTTAGAGTGCCCAACTTAATGATGGCAACTAACAATAGGGGTTGCGCTCGTTGCGGGACTTAACCCAACATCTCACGACACGAGCTGACGACAACCATGCACCACCTGTATCCCGTGTCCCGAAGGAACTTCCTATCTCTAGGAATAGCACGAGTATGTCAAGACCTGGTAAGGTTCTTCGCGTTGCTTCGAATTAAACCACATGCTCCACCGCTTGTGCGGGCCCCCGTCAATTCCTTTGAGTTTCAACCTTGCGGTCGTACTCCCCAGGCGGAGTGCTTATTGCGTTAGCTGCGATACAGAGAACTTATAGCTCCCTACATCTAGCACTCATCGTTTACGGCGTGGACTACCAGGGTATCTAATCCTGTTTGCTCCCCACGCTTTCGAGCCTCAGTGTCAGTTACAGGCCAGAGAGCCGCTTTCGCCACCGGTGTTCCTCCATATATCTACGCATTTCACCGCTACACATGGAATTCCACTCTCCTCTCCTGCACTCAAGTCTACCAGTTTCCAATGCATACAATGGTTGAGCCACTGCCTTTTACACCAGACTTAATAAACCACCTGCGCTCGCTTTACGCCCAATAAATCCGGACAACGCTCGGGACCTACGTATTACCGCGGCTGCTGGCACGTAGTTAGCCGTCCCTTTCTGGGTAGTTACCGTCACTTGATGAGCTTTCCACTCTCACCAACGTTCTTCTCTACCAACAGAGTTTTACGATCCGAAAACCTTCTTCACTCACGCGGCGTTGCTCGGTCAGACTTTCGTCCATTGCCGAAGATTCCCTACTGCTGCCTCCCGTAGGAGTTTGGGCCGTGTCTCAGTCCCAATGTGGCCGATCACCCTCTCAGGTCGGCTATGTATCATCGCCTTGGTGAGCCTTTACCTCACCAACTAGCTAATACAACGCGGGATCATCTTTGAGTGATGCAATTGCATCTTTCAAACTTAAAACTTGTGTTTAAAGTTTTTATGCGGTATTAGCATTCGTTTCCAAATGTTGTCCCCCGCTCAAAGGCAGATTCCCCACGCGTTACTCACCCGTTCGCTGCTCATCCAGTCGGTACAAGTACCAACCTTCAGCGCTCAACTTGCATGTATTAGGCACGCCGCCAGCGTTCGTCCTGAGCCAGGATCAAACTCTCAAATAAAGTATTTAAGTCACCTTAGTGACTGGCTTGTCTTTCATTATTGATTGACAGATTTTTGATGTATCTTACTACATCACATGAGTCATTCTTCTTTATTCAGTTTTCAATGGTCTAGCTTATCGCTTCAAGACCCTCGTCTCTTGCGACAACTATTATATTCTATCAAACCTAACTAAACTTGTCAAGAATTAACTGTGACTTTTATACCTTTTTTTATCTTACGTTCGCTTTTTCCCTCTCCTGTATTCGCTTTATTTCATGCCACCACTAGCTTTGGTAAATTAAAAAAATTAGTCTTTTTTAACTTGCTTTTTTCTTCTCTTATCAAAAAACTCCCTATTTTTATTAAAATAGGGAATTCCTCTTCACTCTTCGTCTTCTGAAAATAAGATGGCCTTTATTTTTTCACGAAGGCGATACCGTTGCATGCGAGTTAGTTCTTCTCCTCGCATTTGTCGAAGTAGTAAGTCTTGATAATGTGCGCTCAAACCTTCATATACTTC
>NZ_JBIAZI010000027.1:0-23233 GCF_042899005.1 Actinoplanes sp. NPDC000266 | reverse complement strand
GGCGGGCGGGGGGGGGGGGGGGGGGGGCGGGGGGGGGGGGGGGGGCGCCCGCGGGCGCGGGGGCCCCCCCCCCCCCCCCAAAAAAACACCCCCCCGGGGGGGGGGGGGGGGGGCCCCCGCCCCCCCCCCCACCTTTCCGTATCAGGCTTCCGGGCCCAGCCGCGCGGCTATGCCGGCGATGAGAACCTCCAACTGCCGCTCGAAGCGTGACCCGTCGTCCTGGCGGGCGTGTCCGGTCCGGGCCACGAGCGGGGCGCCGGCGCCGATCCGGGCGTCGCGGTCCTCGGGTGAGTAGCGCCCCGGATCCCGCGACCTCTCCTGCTCCTCGATCACGAAGCCGACCACGAACGCCGTGACCAGGTCGGTCGCGTCGGCCACCGACACCCCGGCCGCGGACCATCGCCGGAGCCAGGGCTCCTGCGCCTTGAGCACGTCGGCGTCGGTGATCAGCGTGCCGCTGAAGGTCCGCGCCCCGTCGCGATGGGCCAGATATTCCGCCCGCAGGGCACGCGCGTACGCCACGAGGTCGTCGAGCCAGGACCGGTGGCCGAGCCCCGATTCGCCGCCGACGAGGAGGCGGCGCCGCTTCACCGGGTTCGCGCCGGGGCCGCGCTGGCGTGGGTGTACGACTGAGCGGCCACCCCGAGGAGGGTGGCCGCGTCGGCACCATCGCGATGCTGGTGATCGCCTGTTTCGTGATCGGCGTCTACCGGGCGTGGGATCTGGTCGGCGGCCCCTCGTTCGACCTCGGCCGCGAGGTGCGCGCGTTGTTCCGCAAGGAGCTGCCGCCTCCGCTATGAGGTCCGGATCCGTTCCAGTTCGGAGCGGGCGAAATCCACCCGCGGGCTCTCCGCGCCTCCCGAGGCGGCCAGCTGGTCGGCCAGGTCGTGGGCGGCCTCCAGGCGGTGGTGGCGGGCTCGCCGGGCGGCCCGGCCGTGTGCGGCTCCGCGATAGCGGCGGCGCTGGCGCCAACCACCGGCCAGGGTGTCCAGCTCCTCCTGGGTGATCACGCCGCTCTCCGCCTCGGGCGCCATCACGGCCCGCATGGCCTCCCGTTCCGGGCGGACGGTCAGGTGGAACACCGTGATCACGGCCACGAAGCTCAGCAGGATCTCCACCACCAGCAGAGTCCCGAGCACCTGGCCGTTGCCGCCGGACAGGCCGACGTTCGCGTCCCACAGGCCGTGCAGCACCATCGCGGTCAGGATCAGGCCGATGCCCAGGCCGAGGCGGCGGCGCTGGGCCACCGTTCCGACGATGTAGACGACGCCGGCGCCGGCGATCGCCGAATACAGGATGTGCGAGGAGAAGCCGGTCAGCAGGCGCAGGCCGACCGTGTGCAGGCTCGTGCCGAGCTGGTCGGAGCCGAACTGCTCGGCGCCGGCGTTCAGGCCGTACGAGATGTCCTCGATGATCTCGAAACCGAGACCGGCGAACGCGCCGACGATGAAGCCGTCGTAGGCCGTACGGACCACGCGCGGGGCGATGAACAGCAGCAGGAGCACGCCCGAGGCCTTGCCGAGCTCCTCGAAGAACGGCGCCGTGAGCCCGGCCCCGAACGACTGCTGGAAGCTCTCGCCGAACAGCTTGCCGTAGAGGTCGATCAGCGCGCTGTTGCCGGACAGGGCGATGGCCCACGTGGCGGCGAAGCCACCCCAGACGAACGCGGCCACGACCAGGCCGAGCGGCTGCTTCGAGTAGCGGTCGATGCGCTGGGTGAACCACCAGAACAGCACCGCGTAGATCGCGAAGATGACCGCGCTGGCGGTGAGGGCCGGGGCGTACAGCCGGATGCCCTGGTTGACCATGCCGAACAGGACCCAGACGCCGTAGCCGACGCCGAGCACGTACACCCAGAAGCAGGCGTTGCGCGGCTGCCAGAGGTGGAACGGGTTGCCCCAGCCGGTGCGCGCGATCGCGGCTTCCCGCGTGGCCGTCGTCATGACGCGCTCCCGATCGGCTGGACGGACTGGAGCATGCCGGCGATCTGGCGGGCCACGCCGTCGGGCACGTCCCGCGGGCCGACGACCTCGACCTCGACGCCGGTCTCACCGAAGACGAACGCCGCGACCAGGCCGGTGCCGTTGGTGCCCTCGAAGTTGGCCGCCACCCCCTGGTCGCCGCGGCTGTTGGCGATGGTCACCGGGTCTCCGGTGACGTGGAAGCCGGCGTCGTCGGGCACGCGCAGGCCGTCGTTGGTCTTCTTGATCTGGGCCAGCAGCTGCGCCGGTGTGCCCCGATAGGTGTCCGCGACGACTTCGAAGGTCACTCCGCCGTACGACACCGCGGCCGTCCCGGGATATCCGGCGGCTCCGGCCTGCCCCTGTCGCAGCCCGGTCAGCAGGTTCGCCCCGACGACCGGGACGAACCGCACGTCGGTGCCGACCTGGATCACGTCGCCGGCCTTGATCGGGTCGTCGACCGACACCCGGTCGTCGATGGCCGGCACGATCCACACCGCGATCGCGAAGAGCAGCACGACCACGGCCGCCGGCAGCAGCGTACGTCTGTCCATTCCCACCAGGCGCCGGTCGACCGGCACCCAGTTCGCGCGCCAGCGCTCTTCCGCGTGAAGCCCCGTCATGATCGGACGCTAACAGAGCGGCACGACGGCCCGGAACCGCAATGAGTCAGCGATCACTCACACTGCGCGGCGCCGGGCCGTCCGGAACTCAAGCGCGCTGGAGCGTGGCCCAGCCCTCGTCGCGGGCGCGGGCCGCGGCGAGCAGGCCGCCCACCGCGGCCGCGTTGGTGATCTCGCCGCGGAAGATCATGGCTACCGCCTCGTCGAGGTCGACGCGGGTGATCTCCAGGTCGGCTTCCTCGTCCGTCCGCGAATAGCGCTTGTCGTCCGGGACCTCGGTGAGGTCGCGGGCCAGGAAGATGCGGATCGTCTCGTCGCTGAAGCCGGGCGAGTTGTACATGTCGATCAGCACGTCCCAGCGGGCCGCGTCGACGTCGGCCTCCTCGGCCAGCTCGCGGGCGGCGGTGGCCACCAGATCTTCGCCGTCGACGTCGCGCAGGCCGGCCGGCAGCTCCCAGAGGCGCTGGCCGACCGCGTGCCGGTACTGCCGGATCAGCACGACCCGGTCGACCTCGTCGAGGGCGACGATCCCGACCGCGCCCTTGTTGCGGACCACGTCCCGCTTGGCGGTGCCGCCGCTCGACATGGTCACCTCGTCGCTGAAGACCTCGAAGATCGGGCCCTTGTAGCGGGAGGTGCTCGAGACCGTCTCGTGGACGAAGGACGTCACGACGCGTCCACCGGGAGCTCGTCGGCCGCCGCGTATTCGATGGCGGCCTTGACCAGCCCGTCGAAGAGCGGGTGGGGCCGGGTCGGCCGGCTCTTGAGCTCCGGGTGGGCCTGGGTGGCCACGAAGTACGGGTGGGTCTCGCGGTCGAGCTCGATGAACTCGACGAGCCGCCCGTCGGGCGAGGTGCCCGAGAAGACCAGCCCGGCCGCCGACAGCTTGGCCCGGTAGTCGTTGTTGACCTCGTAGCGGTGGCGGTGACGCTCGGAGATGTCGGTCGAGCCGTACACCTCGGCGACGACCGAGCCCTCGCGCAGCGTGGCCGGGTACGCGCCCAGGCGCATGGTGCCGCCCAGGTCGCCCTTGCCGGCGACGATGTCCTCCTGGTCGGCCATGGTGGAGATGACCGGGTACGGCGCCTGCTCGTCGAACTCGAGCGAGTTGGCGCCGGTGAGCCCGGCCATGTGCCGCGCGGCGTCGATGGTCATGCACTGCAGGCCGAGGCAGAGGCCGAGGATCGGGATCTGGTTCTCGCGGGCGTACCGCGAAGTGTTGACCTTGCCCTCGATGCCGCGGACGCCGAAGCCGCCGGGGATGACGATGCCGTCGACGCCCTTGAGGGCGGTGGCCGCGCCGGCCATCGTCTCGCAGTCGTCGCTCGGCACCCAGCGGAGCTGGATCTTGACCGTGTTGCCGAAGCCGGCGGCGCGGATGGCCTCGCTGACCGACAGGTACGCGTCGGGCAGGTCGACGTACTTGCCGACGAGCGCGATCGTGATGGTGCGCTTCGGGTGGTGCACCCGCTCGAGCAGGTCGTGCCACGTCGACCAGTTCACGTCACGGAAGGAAAGGCCCAGGCGGCGTACGACGTACGCGTCGAGGCCCTCCTCGTGCAGCACCTTGGGGATGTCGTAGATGCTGGGCGCGTCCGGGCAGGCGATGACGGCCTCACGGTCGACGTCGCAGTAGAGCGCCAGCTTGTGCTTGAGCTTCTCGGGGATCTCCCGGTCGCTGCGGCAGATCAGCGCGTCGGGCTGGATGCCGATGTTGCGCAGCGCGGCCACCGAGTGCTGGGTCGGCTTGGTCTTCAGCTCGCCCGACGGCGCCAGGTAGGGCACCAGCGAGACGTGCAGGTAGAAGACGTGGTCACGGCCGACTTCGTGGCGGACCTGCCGGATCGCCTCGAGGAACGGCAGCGACTCCATGTCGCCGACGGTGCCGCCGACCTCGGTGATGACGACGTCGGGCTTGCGCCCGTTCTCGTCCTCGTCGGCCATCGCGAAGATCCGCGACTTGATCTCGTTGGTGATGTGCGGAATCACCTGGACGGTGTCGCCGAGGTATTCACCGCGCCGCTCCCGGGCGATGACCGCCGAGTACACCTGACCGGTGGTGACGTTCGCCTTGCCGGACAGTGACCGGTCGAGGAAGCGCTCGTAGTGGCCGACGTCCAGGTCGGTCTCGGCCCCGTCCTCGGTCACGAAGACCTCGCCGTGCTGGAACGGGTTCATCGTTCCAGGGTCGACGTTGAGGTAGGGGTCGAGCTTCTGCATGACGACCCGCAGTCCGCGCGCGGTCAGAAGGTTGCCGAGGCTGGAGGCGGTGAGGCCTTTGCCCAGCGAGGAGGCGACGCCCCCGGTGACGAAGATGTGCCGCGTGTCGCGCACTGTTGAGGCCAAGGCCTTGCTCCCGTGGTCGTCTGTTGAGCCGACGTGCAGACCGGGGTGCTAAAAGCGGCCCCATCCACGGGAGTCCACCGTAACACCTGAGAACGACGGCGCACGTTCGGGCTGGTCGTGACGCGTGTCAACCTGACAGAGCGCGATCACTGCGCAACAGCGGGCCGCCAGGCCCGTCGGTCTCCCCCTCCGGACGAGTACGGTCCGCCGCGTGCAGCAACACGCGCAGTGCGGTCAGCACCGCCGTGGGCACCACCGCAGCCGCCGCGGCACCGGCCACGGTCAACGCGGAGCCACTGAGCACGCCGGCGGCCAATGTCGCCACTGTCACTCCGGCCCCGGCCGCCCGCAGCGCCGGGTGGAGCCCGAAGACCCGGTTGAGTCCACCCCACGGCGAGAACTGGCAGAAGGCCAGCATCAGCACCCCGGCCACGGCCAGGATCGTCAGCGGGCTGTTCAGCAACGTCTGCCCGTTGGCGGCGGCGGCCCGCTGCATGGCCGGCCCGCCGGTGCCGTTGGCCAGCTCGGACAGCAGCCGGCCCAGGCTGCCCTGATCGGCCGCCGGCCGGTGCACGTCGACCAGCGCGAACCCGATGGTGACGGCCAGACCGGCCACCGCGGCCCAGGCGAACCGCGCGAACGTCAGCCACCCACCGGTGCTGATGGCCGCGGTCACGCACACCCCGGCGGTGACGGCCACCGCGCCGACCGGGTCGGCCCCGAGGTAGGGGCTGCCGACCATGACCACGCCGATGCCGCCCAGCAGCACCACCACGACCGGCCGCCACGGCTTGCTGAGCCACTGCGCGAGGCAGCCCGCGGCCACCAGCAGCCCGGCCACGAAGACGCCGAGCCCGACCACGCCGACCCCCGCGTAGCGCCCGCCCTGCGTCGCCGAATAGCCGGCCACCCCGTTGAGCTGAAGCCGCGCCCCGGTCAGCAGGTCGAGACCGACCACCACGGCGCCGATCGCGGCCGACGCGCCCAGCGGCCACAGCGTCCGCGGATAGCGCGGCGAGGCCCGGAGCACGGCGGTGCCGATGAGCGTGAAGACCCCGGTGACGAGCCCGAACACCCACGCCGGATGCGAGTAGCGCCACCAGGGTGTCGCGTCGGCCAGCAGCGCGGCCGGAATGGCCAGCGCGGCCGCGATCAGGGCGAGCTCGGCCACCGCGACCAGCTTCTTGGGCGGCAGAGCAGGCCCGCGCGGCCCCGCGTGGCGCCGTGCCCGCACGAGGATCGGCACCATCAGCAGGAACAGCAGCACCTGAAGGATGGCCAGCACGGTGAAGAAGATGCCGGCCACCGCGTTCTGCGCCTTGGCCCGCAGGTCGGCGTTGTGCACGCCGAGCATGGCGTCGGTGATGTCGGAGGGCCGCCCCTCGACGACGGTGGCCGTCCGCCCGGCGAACAGTTTCTCCGGCGCCGGCCGCCCCAGCGCGGACAGGATCGTCGGAGCCAGATCGATCAGCTGCAGGTAGCCGTCACGCCCGGTGCCGGCCGAGGTGAGCCAGCCGCCGTTCCAGCCCTCGCCCTCGGCGATCGCCACGTGCAGCCGGTTGGAGCGCTCGGTGTCGGAGACGCCGGCGACCAGCAGCAGCGACCGCTCGGGCCGGGCCGCGACCACCCGGGACAGCAGCGCGTCGGCCGCCTCGACCTGCGCCCGCCGGGCCGCGCCGGCCCCGCTGACGGTGCCCAGGTCGACGAAGGAGAGCACACAGTCGGACAGCAGCTTCTTCGGATCGGCCGGCAGCTCGGGCTGGTATTTGTCGACGCGCCCGAACGGCCGGGCGGCCGCGATCGCCGCCCCGGAACCGACGGCGACCGTGCAGCGCACCGACTCGGCGAGGGCGCCGGGCGTAGCTCCGTACGGCAACCTGTCCTGGTTGTTCTGAACGACCGTGCGCTGGTCGGTGACGTTGGCGCCGATCCCGTCGGGCTGGGTGAGCGCCGGCGCGGCGGGTTCGCACTGGCTGCTGCTGGTGCGCCGCGGCCAGGCCGCGTAGTTGCCGGCCCCCAGGGTCAGCCAGCCGTCGGACGGGCAGGTCACCTTCATCGCCGACCGCACCGACAGCCACCCCACGGACCCCCGGGTGGCCTCCTGCCAGAGCGCGGGCGTCCGCTGCGGATCGAGATCGTCCCACCGCAGCCCCGCCGCCCCGGCCACGATCACGTAGTCGGCGCTGCCGGGCGTCGCGGTCGTCGACGGCCGGATCGCCAGCCCGACGAGACTGGCCGCCGCGATCAGAGCCACGAGAAGATAAGGAACCCAGCGCCGCCCACCGGACCGCCGGGGCGGCGCCGAAGCGGGCCGGACCCGCCGCAGCCGGTCGAGCAGCCCGGCCCCCCGGGACGACGAGGCCGCCCCGGACGCCAGCAGCCCCACCCGGGCGAGCAGGCCCGGCCGCTCAGGTGGCGCCGACCCGGGCGCAGGCCGGCCGGGACCCTCGGACGGCGCTGAAGCGGGCGCAGGCCGGCCCGAGCGCTCGGACGACGCCGAACCGGGCGCGGGACGGCCGGGACCCTCGGACGGCGCTGAACCGGGCGCAGGCCCGCCCGAGCGCTCGGACGGCGCAGAACCAGGCGTGCGCCGGCGTGGGCGCTTGGGCGGTGTCACTCGCGGGCCGTCACTTCGGCGTAGGCGGCCAGGACGTCGGCCACGGTGTCGCTCTCGCCCGGCCAGGTGGCGGCGCGGGCCGGGCCCCGGGCGGCGTAGTCGGCGCGCTTGGCCGGGTCGGCCAGCATGTCGCGGACGGCGGTGTCGAGGGCGTCGACGTCGCCCGGCGGGATGAGCACGGCCGCGTCGCCGACCAGGCCGGGCAGGCCACCGACGGCGGTGGTGATCAGCGGGACGCCGGCCTCGAGGGCCTCCTGCGCGAACAGCTGCCGGGCCTCCCAGTCGCTGGTGACCACCGCCAGGTCGGCCCCGAGCAGCAGGTCGGGCACGTCGGAGCGGCGCCCGAGCAGGTGGAACGGCGCGTGCACCTGCGAGGCGAGCTGGGCCAGCGACATGTAGCTGGGTCCGGAGCCGGCCACCACGACCACCGGGGCCGGGTCGAAGCTCTTCCACCGGGCCGACGCCTCGACCAGCAGGTCGTAGCGTTTCTGCGGATGGAGCCGGCCGACCGAGACGATCAGCGGGGTCTCGGGGCGCAGCCGGAACTCGGCGCGCACCGCGGCCCGGGTGCGGCGCGGCGGGGCCAGGGTGGGCGCGGCGACGGCGCCGAGGCGGGCGTTGCGGGCGCCCAGCTGGGTGGCCCGCTCGACCAGGTCTTCGGAGGCGCCCAGGGTGAGGGCGGCGCTGCGCGCGACGACCCGCTCGACCAGGGCCGCGGCCTGCCCGCGCAGGCCCCGGCGGACCATGACGGTGTTGTGGAGCGTGACGATCAAGGGCTTGCCCGTCCGCGCGACGGCGGCCACGAAAGCGGCGCGCAACCCGTGCGCGTGCACGACGTCGATCGGACGGCTGCTGAGCACCCCGCGCAGCTTGCGCACGGTGCCGGCGTCCTGCGCGCCCGGGTTGGCCGGGATCTCCACCGGCACGAAGGTCGCCCCGGCGGCGGCGAAGCCGAACAGCTCATCGGTCGCGGCCGGCCCGCACACCATCACCTCGCACCCGGCGGCGACCAGACCCCGGGTCAGCGACCCGACATGCTGCCCGACCCCGCCGGTGCTCGACGCGAGCACCAGTGCCACCGATCCGCGCCACCCCACGGCCTGTTCCTCCCTCATTTCACCGTTCTTGCCTTCATAGACAACCGGCCCGTCTCCGCCGTTGCATCGCGCCGCCTCATTTACGGCGGCGGCGCAAGCGGCGGCTGAGCGGGGCCGCCAGGGACGCCATGTCGTGCCGGGCCGCCGGATAGGCGACCGCGAGGAAGACCCCGAGCACGACGAGCCCACCCAGCATGCCTTGGACGACGCTTCCGGCGACGGTCGGGGTCGTGCCGAAAAGCTGTCCGATTCCGACCACCACGCCCCACCCGGCGAGCGCCGCCGGTCCCCCGGCCCCGATCGCCACCGCCACCGAACGCGGCAAGCCCGTCAATGCCTCGGGGCCGGCGTGACGGCGTACGGCAAGAATGAGAAGAAGCCCGATCACCGTCATGCCGGCGGCGTTCGCCAGGCCCAGGCCCAGCACCTGGCGAGAGTCGCCGAGCCCGGTCAGCGCGAGCGCGCTCGCCGCGGCGATCAGCCACCCCGCGGCGGTCGACCAGGCGGCGGCCACCGTGGCCCCGCGCGCATAGAGCGCCCTCGAGAGCAAGGCGAAGAGCGCGTAGCCCAACAGCCCCGGCGCGAATCCGACAATTCCGGACGACGCCGGAGCGGCGCCCGTCAGGTACGCGATCGGGCCGGCCAACGCGATCAACGCCGCCGCGCCCAGCCCGGCCAGCAGCGTCACCGAACGGGCGGCGCCGGAGAGCGAGCGCCGATAGGTCTCCTCGTCCCCGCTCGAGGCCGCGGCGGCCAGCGAAGGGTAGACCGCGGTGGCCACCGGCACCGCCAGCACGGCCCACGGCAGCAGGAAGACCGTCTGCGCCGCGTTGTAGAGCGTGAGCCCGCCGCTCGTCGCGAGCGCGATGACCACGACGATCATCATCTGCTGCGAGCCGACGGTGACCGCGCCGGCCCAGCCGAGCCGTACGGCCTGGCGGCCCTCGCCGCCGGGGAAACGCAGTGTGGGCCGCAGCCGCAGGCGCAGCTTCCGGAGCGGGATCAGCAGGCAGAGCGCGAGCACCACGACGCCCGCGGTGGTGCCGGCCGACAGGGTGAGCTCGCCGGTGCGGGTCAGGCCCGCGAAGTCGGTCCGGGGCCCGTCGACGACCGCGTACGTCAGGTAGGCGCCCATCACGGTCACGCTGGACAGCAGCGGGGCGATCGCCGGCCAGGCGAACCGGTGGTGCGCCTGCAACACCCCGGTGAGCACGATCCCGATCCCGTACAGCGGAAGCTGGGGGGCGAAGACCCGCAGCATGCCGGCCGCGGTCTGCTGATGCTCGGCCGGCACGCCGGGCAACAGCGACGCGATCGGCCCGGCCAGCAGCGCGACGAGCACGGCCAGCGGCAGCATCAGGACCAGCACCCAGGTCAGCAGCGCCGAGGCCACCGCGTGGACGCGCTCCCGGTCGCCCGCCGCGACGTGCCCGGCCAGCAGCGGCACCACCAGGCTGGCCAGCGCGCCGCCCGCGACCAGCTCGAAGACGATGTTCGGGATGGTGTTGGCGGCGTTGTAGATGTCGCCCAGCCGGGTGGCGCCGACCGTGTGCAGGAAGACGAAGGTGCGGCCGAACCCGGCGATCCGCGCCACCACCGTGAGGACGGTGATCAGCGCGGCGGCCCCGGCGATCTTCGCCGCCGGCGCCGTTTTCACGTGGACGGCGGGCGGCGGCCCAGCTCGTCGAGATAACGCAGCCACGGGGTGTCCTGGATGACCTGGGTGAAGCTGACCTTCTCGCTGGCCGCGGTCAGCGTGCCCAGCGCGGTCAGCGCGATCGCCCGCCCGGCCGGGCCGGTGCGCGCGATCAGGGCCACGCCGAGCAGCGCGCCCAGGGCGTTCGCCCCGGAGTCGCCCAGCATGATCTCCTCGGCCAGGTCGTCGGCGACCAGGCCGGAGGCCGCGCCCAGCGTTCCCGCCGCGAGGCCGCCGCCCTGGCCGACGGCGAGCGGCGCCCCGATCACGGCCGACGCCTTGATCGCCCGGCCCGGGCGCAGGTCGAGCAGGTTGATCAGGTTGGCCGTGCCGGCGATGACCCCGGCGCCGAGCAGCACGTCGGTCGCGCGGCCGATCCGCGTGCGCCGGTTGCTGCCGATCAGCGCGCTGGCCACGAACGCGCCCGCGCCCACGCCCACGATCTTCACCAGCCCGCTGGTGACCTGGCCCTCGCGCAGCGCGCCGAGGTGACCGGCGAAGCCCTTGAACACCTTCTGCTCGGGGCGGTTGCCGACCACGTCGTCGTAGAGGCCGACCGCTCCCGACACCGCGCCCGCCGCCACCGCCGCCGCGGCGGCCCGGCCGTCGCGGGCGCCGAGCGCCGCCGCCGTGGTCGCGCCGAGGGCGAGCGCCGGCCCGCCGGCCAGCGTGACCGTGCGCCCGTGGAAGTTGGTGCGTTCCAGTGCGGCGGCGTTCGGGTCGCGGCGGATCCAGGCGAGGGCGGCGCGGGCGACGGACGCGCCGACGCCGAACGACCGGAGAACTCCAGAGGCCATGGGTGAGAAGTCTAGAGACCGGGCGCTACGACGCGGCCTTCGGCACCAGCGACGAGGCGCCGGCGGCCAGGCCGTACTGGCCGGTCTTGCCCTGCACCAGCCGTTCGACGGTGGCCATGCCGGTCGCGACCTGGCCGTCGGTGGTGCTCGCGTTGTCCACGGTGGAGATCCGCTGCACCAGGGTCGGGTCGCCGCGCACCTCGGAGACGAGGTTGCCGTCGCCGACGCCACCGCCGGCCACGACCATCGGGCGGTCCTTGCTGAACTGGTCGGCCATGGTCAGCGCCGACTGGTTGCGCTTGGCCGCGTCTTTGTCGGCCGGCGGCTCGCCCGAGACCATCACGACGCCCTCGGCCCCGCCGACCGCCTTGTCCTCGACCTTGATGTAGCCCTGCTCGGAGTACGCGGTCAGCACCGCCGTCACGTCGCCGGCGGCGGCCTGGGTGGCTCCGGTGTGCAGCAGCAGCGCGAGGGCGAGCTGCGCGCTCGCCGTCTCGACGCCGTTGCTGTTCAGCGGCAGGACGTCGTTCTGGATGGTCGGCTGCGACGACTGGCTGGCCAGGTCGAGCAGCTCCACCTCGACCGAGGGGTCGAAGAACTTG
Source organism: Actinoplanes sp. NPDC000266 (assembly GCF_042899005.1). NCBI lineage: Bacteria > Bacillati > Actinomycetota > Actinomycetes > Micromonosporales > Micromonosporaceae > Actinoplanes > Actinoplanes sp. NPDC000266. The sequence continues at coordinate 11,494 of NZ_JBIAZI010000027.1, read as the reverse complement.
TCCTGCACCGTCACGGTCGCGGTGATCGTGGCCCCGGCCACCTTCAGCATCGCGGCCACGTCGTCGGCGTAGTCGGCCGTGCCGGGCAGCGCCACCACGGTCAGCTTGCGGCCGGTGAGCTTGCCGTTGAGCAGGGTCGGCGCGATCTCGGTGGCGAACTCCTGGCTGCGGTTGAGCTCGTCGCGGTATTGGTTGATCTGGTCGCGCTTGTTGCTGTTGTCCTTGTTCAGCGCGGTGATCTGGCTCTTCAGGTTCTCGGCGACCGGCCCGTTGAGCGCGGCGGTGCCCACGACCAGGCCGATGGCCAGCGCCAGGAAGACCGCGGTGAGCGACACCACGTGATACCGGAAGTTGATCACGAAAAGTCCCTAGAAGAGGTGACCGAGTTGGAAGACCAGATTGTCCCACCACTCGGAAACCACGGTGAGGTACGCCTTGCCGACCGTCGACACGGCGACCGCCGAAGCCATCGCGGCCATCGCCGAGAGCACGAGCAGCAGCAGCGCCGACCCGGAGATGCCCTGCCGGTAGAGCCGGCTCACGCCCTTGGCGTCGACCAGCTTGCCGCCGACCTTGAGCCGGGTCAGGAACGTCGAGGCCATGCCGCCGCGGCCCTTGTCGAGGAACTCGACCAGGTTGGCGTGGGTGCCGACGGCGACGATGAGCGTGGCGCCCTTGTCGTCGGCCAGCAGCATCGCCAGGTCTTCGCTGGTGGCCGCGGCCGGGAAGGTCAGCGCGGGCACGTCGAGCTTGTGCACCCGTTCCAGGCCCGGGGCGCGGCCGTCGGGATAGGCGTGCACGACCACCTCGGCGCCGCAGCGCAGCACGTCGTCGGTCACCGAGTCCATGTCGCCGATGATCATGTCGGGGGTGTATCCCGACTCGACCAGCGCGTCCGCGCCGCCGTCCACCCCGATGAGCACCGGCTTGTACTCGTGGATGTACGGGCGCAGGACGTCGAGGTCGTCCTTGTAGTCGTAACCGCGCACGACGATCAGCACGTGCCGCCCGGCGATGCGGGTCTGCACGTCGGGCACGCCGACGCCGTCGAGCAGCAGGTCGCGCTCCTGCTTGAGGTAGTCCATGGTGTTCGCGGCGAACGCCTCGAGCTGCACGGACAGGCCCTCGCGGGCGTCGGCCATCGAGCGGGCGACGGTCTCGGTGTCCTGCCGGACGCCGGTGGCCACGGCCTCGCCGTCGAGCAGCACGGTGTCGCCCTCGATGACGATCTGGTCGCCCTCGTGCAGCCGCTCGAAGACCTCCTCACCGAGGTCGTCGACGAGCAGCACGCCGTTCTTGATGAGGACCTCGGGGCCGAGATTGGGATAGCGGCCGGAGATCGACGGCTTCGCGTTGAGCACCACTTTGACACCGACGGCGACGAGCGCGTCGGCGGCCACCCGGTCGATGTCGACGTGATCGATCACGGCGATCTCGCCCGGGCGGAGCCGGCCGGTCAGCCTCTTGGTCCGCCGGTCGAGCCGGGCGGTGCCGGTGATCGCCTCGGGATCGGTGCTCCGGGTGCGGCGCAGGGTGGGAAGTCGCATCACGGCCATCCTGACACGCCGGATCACGCGCCTCGCACGCGACATGCGCGATCTCACCCACAAAAGGGGCATAACGCCCCCGTGATCGTCACCTTCCCGACTTCTCGCGGCCGGCGACCGCCAGCAGCTCCTCGGCATGCGCGATGCCCAGGTCGGAATCGGGCAGGCCGGCCAGCATGCGGGCCAGCTCACGGGCGCGCTCGGTCTCCTCGACGATCCGCACGCCGCTGGTGGTGATGGCCCCGCCGGTGTCCTTGGCGACCACGAGATGGCGGTCGGCGAACGCCGCCACCTGCGGCAGGTGGGTCACCACCAGCACCTGGTGGGTGCGCGCGAGACGGGCCAGGCGCCGGCCGATCTCGACCGCCGCCGTGCCGCCGACACCGGAGTCGACCTCGTCGAAGACCAGCGTCTCCGGGCCGCCGGCGCCGGCGAAGACGACCTCGATGGCCAGCATCACGCGGGAGAGCTCACCGCCCGACGCGCCCTTCTGCAGCGGCAGCGACGGCGCGCCCGGATGGGCCAGCAGCCGGAGCTCGATCTCGTCGGCGCCGTCGGGGCCGACCGCGAGATCGCCGACGCTCGGCTCGTCCTTGCCTCCGCTGCGGGGCAGCACGGCGATCTCGACCCGCGCGTGGGGCATGGCGAGGCCGGCCAGCTCGACGCTGACCGCCTCGGAGAACCGGCCGGCCGCCTCGACCCGGGCCGCGGTGAGCCGCTCGGCCAGCTCGCCGACCTGGGTCGCGAGCCGCTGGCGCTCCTTGTCGAGCTCCTCGAGCAGCTCGTCGGAGTTGTCGAGCTGCGACAGCCGGGTGCGGGCGTTGTCGGCCCAGGCGATGACGCCCTCGACGTCGTCGGCGTATTTGCGGGTCAGGCTGCGCAGGGCGGCCCGCCGCTCGTAGATCTGCTCCAGACGGGCCGGGTCGGCGTCGAGCGTGCCCAGATAGGTCGACAGCTCGGAGGCGACGTCGCCGACCAGGGTGGCCGCCTCCTCGATGCGGCCGGCCAGCTCGCCCAGCGACGCGTCGAGCTCGGCCTGCGCCTCGAGGGTGCGCCGCGCCGTGCCCAGAAGCTGCGTGGCGTCGGGGGTCTCGTCGCTGACCTCGACCCCGCCGGCCAGCGCCTGGGCGGCGATCGTGGCCGCCACCCGCAGGCCCTCGGCGTGTTCGAGACGCTGGACCTCGGCCCGCAGATCGTCGTCCTCGCCCGGCTGCGGATCGACCCGGCTGATCTCGTCGAGGCCCAGCTTGAGCAGGTCGGCCTCCTGCGCGCGGTCGCGCGCGTTGCGCCGCCGGTCGGCCAGATCGTCGACGACGGCACGCCAGCGGCCGTACGCCTCCCGATAGGTCTCCAGAAGTTTCTCGTGCTCCGGGCCGGCGAACCGGTCGAGCGCGCCCCGCTGCTCGGCCGGGCGCAGCAGGCGCAGCTGGTCGGACTGGCCGTGCACGGCCAGGACCCGCTCGCCGATGTCGGTCAGCATCGCCACCGGCATGCTGCGGCCGCCGACGTGGGCCCGCGAGCGGCCCTCGATGGTCACCGTGCGGCTCAGCAGTACCGAACCGTCCTCGTCGACCTCGGCCCCGGCGTCGGTGATGCGGGTGCGCACCTCGTCGCCGAGCTTGCCGGCCAGGCGCAGCCGGCCCTCGACGACGGCCCGGCCCGGGTCGGAACGCACCCGGCCCGCGTCGGCCCGGCCGCCGAACAGCAGGCCGAGACCGGTCACCACCATCGTCTTACCGGCACCGGTCTCACCGGTGATGACGTTCATGCCCGCCGTCAGCCGCAGGGTCGTGTCATCGATGACACCGAGCCCGGTGATCCGCAGTTCCTCCAGCACAGGGCAGACAGTATCGGTCCCCACCGACAATCGCCCACTGCGGCTACCTTCGATTGCCCCGCCAGCCCTCCACCGGGAGGGCGAACTTGGCGACCAGGACGTCGGTGAAAGGCCTGGGTGCGAGCCGGACCAGCCGTACGGGCAACTGACCGCGCTCGACCGTGACCTTCGCACCCGGCGGAAGGTCCCACGTGCGGCGGCCGTCGCAGCAGAGCACCGCGAACGACGTGTACGGGTCGACGGTCAGCGCGAACGTCGACGTCGGCGCCGTGACCAGCGGTTTGCTGAACAGGGCGTGCGCGCTGATCGGCACCAGCAGCAGCGCCTCGACCTCGGGCCAGACGACCGGGCCGCCGCCGGAGAAGGCGTACGCCGTCGAACCGGTCGGAGTGGCGCACACCACACCGTCGCAGCCGTAGCGGGCCAGCGGCCGCCCGTCCACGTCGACGAGCAGCTCGAGCATCTGCGCCCGCTGCCCCTTCTCGACGCTCACCTCGTTCAGCGCCCACGATTCGGCGATCAGCCGTCCGTCGTACTCGGCCCGGACGTCGAGGGTCAACCGCTCGTCCACCTTGTACGAACCGTCGACGACATCCTTGACGGCCTGGTCGATGTGCTCGATCTCGGCCTCGGCCAGGAAGCCGACCTTGCCCAGGTTGATGCCGAGCAGCGGCGCCTTGAGCGGGCGGGCCAGCTCGGCCGCGCGCAGGAAGGTGCCGTCGCCGCCGAGCGCCAGCACGATCTCGACGCCCTCGGCGGCCGCGGGACCGCTCACCGCCGTCACCTCGGGCGGCAGATCGAGATCGGCCACCTCCTCGGCGATCACGCGCACCTCGAACCCGGCCGCGATCAGGTCGCGGGCCACGGTCCGGGCGTGCTGCGTGCTCTGCCGCCGGCCGGTGTGGGTGACCAGCAGGGCCGAGCGCGTCATGAGTCCTCCAAAAGGGCGGCGGCCGGGTCAGGCTCCGGCGCGTGCGAAGCTACCCCGATCTTGGGCCCGGCGGCGACCACTCCTTCGATCTCCGCACGATCGGCTTGCGGCGCGTCCCGCCGGAACCACACGAAGAACTCGACGTTCCCGCTCGGCCCGGGCAGAGGGCTCGCGGTCACCCCTCGGGTCCCCAGGCCCAGCTCCCACGCGGCGGCGGCGACATCGAGGACGGCTTCGGCCCGCAGAGGCCATTCCCGTACGACACCACCGGCGCCGACACGGTCCTTTCCGACCTCGAACTGCGGCTTGACCATCAGCGCGAGATCACCGTCGTCCTTCGTGCACGCGGCGAGCGCCGGCAGCACGAGCCGCAACGAGATGAAGGACAGATCGGCGACGGTCAGATCGACCGGCCCGCCGATCACTTCGGGCGTGAGGGTACGCACGTTGGTGCGCTCGTGGACGTCCACACGCTCATCGTTGCGGATGGGCCAGGCGAGCTGCCCGTAACCGACGTCGACGGCGACGACCCGCTCGGCCCCCGCCCGCAACAGCACATCAGTGAAGCCGCCGGTGGAGGCGCCGGCGTCGAGACACCGCCGCCCGGTCACGCTCAGGCCTTCACGACCGAACGCCTCCAGGGCGCCGAACAGCTTGTGCCCACCACGCGACACGTATGCGGTGGCCGGGTCCTCCCCGGTCACCAGCACCGGATCGGCCGGGTCGACCATGGCCGCCACCTTGCGGGCAACGGTGCCGCGCACCTGCACCCGGCCGGCCTCGACCAGCTGCGCGGCCTGCTCGCGGGAGCGGGCCAGCTTGCGGCGCACCAGTTCGGCGTCGAGCCGCGCTCTCTTGGCCATCAGACCCTCACCGATCGATGCTCGCCAGCGTCTCCTGGAAGACCTGGTGCGCCGCCTCGTACTCGGCGATCTGCTCGGCCGGCGCGAGCCGGCTCGCGTTCTCCAGCGCCTTCAGCACGGCGTCGACGGCCGGATGCCCGGTCTCCTCGACGATCTGACCACTGGCCTCGGCGAACGCCTCACGGTGCTCCACCGGCGCCGGAGCCTGGGGTTGGTGGGAGGGCGGGGGCCCCGGGCGGAACCCGCCCGGAGGCGGGCCCGGCTTGAACGGGTACGTCATCGCCTCATGCCTCCCGGTCGGCCTTGTCCTCGACGGGCGCCGGCGTCTCCGGCGCGCTCAGCGGCGGCAGAACCGTCCCCGCCGCGGCGTCCCGCACGGCGGCGGTCGGCGCCTCAGCGGTGCCCGCCGGAGCCGACGGCAGCGCCTTGGCGGCCGGCTTCTTGGCAACAGCCTTCTTCGCCGGCTTCTTCACGGGCGCGCCCGGCGCGGCCGGGACGTTCGTCGCGTCCTTTACCGGCGCGCTTTTCGCGGCCTTCTTCGCGGCGGCCTTCTTGATGGCGGCGCTGGGCGTCACCGTCTCCGCGATGGCCGCCTTCTTGGCCGGCGGCACCGGAACGGCACCGGCCGTGGCCGTGGCCGCCGCGGGGGCCTTCTTCGCCACGGCCTTCTTGGCCACCGCCTTCTTCGCGGGCGGGATCGGCGCGGCGCCGGCCGTAGCCGTCTCCTCGGCCGGAACCTTCTTCGCCACAGCCTTCTTCGCGACCGCCTTCTTGGCCGGCGCGCTCGCGACCCTCGACGTGTTCGCGAGCGGCGCGGCCGGCGTCGTGCCCGCCGACGGCATCGCGTTCGGCACGGCCGCCTTCTTGGCCACCTTGCGCGGCAACGGCGCCGGCTCCTCGAGCCTGGTACCGCCCGTCGCCCCGCCACCGACACCGCTGTCCTCGGCCTCGCGCAGCTGGTCCTCGAGGTCACGCAGACGCGTCTTCAGCTCGGTGACCTCTTCGGCGGTGGCGAGACCCACCACATTGAGCGCCCGCTCAACCTCGTAGCGCACCAGATTGGTCAGCGCCTCGCGGTTGGCCACGCCGGCCGACAGCAGGTCGTCCACCAGCCCCTGCAACTGCGCGGCCGTGGCCCCGCCCTTGCTGACCAACTCGCCCGCCACCCTCTGGGCGCGCTTGCGGGGCGCCTCGGTCAGTCCGAGGGCAAGGTCCAGATACGCCCGCCATGCGTCCGGCATTTTTCCGCTCCTCTCGCGGCTCGTCGGGTGCAACGCTACCGGGAGGTCGGGGAGACTTCGTGAGGTACGGTCCGGTACCCGGACCGGGTGTCGCGAGAAAGGGTTCCAGATGGCCACCGTGGACGAGTGCCGAGACGCTTTGCACGCCCTGGCGGCGAAGCTCGACCGCAACGCCGAGACCCAGGGCAAGCTCGACTTCGACCGTACGCTGGCCTGCCGCGTCCCCGACCTGGGAACGGCCTTCCACGCCCGCCTCACCGGCGGCCGCCTGGTCGACATCACCGACGGCGACGACCCCAAGGCGAAGATCGCCCTCACCGCCGACGGCGACAACCTGCTGGCCCTGCTGCGCGGCGAGCTCGACGTGACCCGCGCCGTGGCCTCCCGCCAGATTCAGATCAAGGCGAATCCGTTCGACCTGCTGAAGCTGCGTAAGCTCCTCTGACGGCTTCGTCCAAAGAAGGCATTCGCCACCCCTGCGCGAGGCGGGACGCGTGCACGTTGACACCGCCACCGAAGAACTCGGTGAACTTCATGATCAGCGGATCCCACCGCAGCGGGTCCACGTACGCCGTACCCTCAATGATCAGATCTTTGTCGACGTGGGCCCGGAGCACCTCGACCTGATAGGCGGTGGCTCGCAGACCGGGCTCGGTGAGCGGATGGGTGCCGGTCACCCGGCACTCCAGCTGGATGGGGCACTCGGCGACCCGGGGCGGCGCGACAAGCTCGGACGCCTGCCGGGTGAGCCCGCCGAGCGCGAACTTGTCGGCCACGTGCCGGTAGCCCTGCGCCCGTTTCCCGCTGGGCACATCGGCCCGCCCGGTCGTCATGGCGATCCGGTCCACCGCCGACACCATCGCCGACGACGGCAGGTTGAGCACACACTCCCGCTCCCGCCACAGATTGGCCGCGGTCTGGCTGCGATCCCCCATCCCGAGCACCGCCGTCTGCCCCAGCCACCACGCCGACGACATCGGCGCCAGGTTGGCGCTGCCGTCCGGGTTGACGGTGCTGAGCAGCACCACCGGGGTGCCGAAGTAGAGAACTTTCAGTCCAGGCACGACGTGCACAAGAGCCTCCCGCGTCGATCGAGACTCCATGCTCACCCGCCCCGAAACGCAAAGCTGGCGGCTTTCGGACGTCGCGTCGCCCGCTACAGGGACCAGGCGCGAAAGACGTCTCGGGCGGCGTCCGAGGCCGCGCGCAGCGAGCTCACCGGGACGCCGTTCCAGGTGGCGGAGCACAGCAGGCGCAGCGCCGCCAGGGGGTCGCCGGCGCCGTCCAGCGTCGCGCTGCCGGTGTCCCGGGTGAGGGTCCAGCCCGCGGGCCCGGCCGGGAGGCGGAGGTCGTCGGCGGGGGCGAACAGGCCGGACAGGTCGGCCGCCACGAAAGTGGGCCGGCGGTCCGGCGTGGCCGACAGGAGGTCGGCCGGGGTGCTCACGCCGGTGAGGACCAGGAGGCTGTCCATGCCCGCGGTCACCGCGCCCTGGATGTCGGTGTCCAGGCGGTCGCCCACCACCAGGGGGTGCTTCGCGTCCGCGTGCGCGGCGGCGGTGGTGAACAGGGCCGGCTCGGGCTTCCCCACGACCAGGTCGGGGTCGCGGTCGAGGGCCGTACGCAGCACAGCCACCAGCGAGCCGTTGCCCGGGAGCGGGCCCCGGGGGCTGGGCAGCGTGCGGTCGGTGTTGGTGGCCACCCAGAGCGCCCCGGCCCGTACGGCCAGGGAAGCCTCGGCCAGGACCCGCCAGCCGACGTCGGGGCCGTAGCCCTGAACCACCGCGGCGGGCTTCTCCTCAGCGGTCTCGACCACGGTCAGGCCGGCGTCGCGGACCTCGGCCCGGAGTGCGTCGGCGCCCACCACCAGCACGGGGGCGCCGGCGGGGAGCTTCTCGGCGAGCAGGGACGCCGCCGCGCCGGCCGAGGTGAGGACCTCAGCCGGCGTCGCGGGCACGCCCATCTTCGTGAGTGCTGCGGCTACGTCGGGGGCCCGGCGAGAGGCGTTGTTCGTCGCGTACGCCACGGGGACGCCCGACGACCGCAGGCGCCCGATGGCCTCGGGGGCGCCTGCGATCGGCTCGTCGATCAGGTAGACGACGCCGTCCAGGTCGAAGACGACCAGGTCGTAGCCGGCTACGAGGGGCTCGCTCACTCCTGGGGCTTCTTGCCCTCGGTCGTGGGCTCGTCCTCGACGGCCGAGAAGTTCACGGCGGGGACGGCGTCGCCCTGCTTCTTCTCGACCGGGTCGGTGTTCACGTCCGTCTCGGCGACGGCGACCGGCTCGTCGTCCTCGTCCTCGTCGTCCTCGTCCTCGTCGTCCTCGTCGGCGTCCGAGTCGTCGTAGTCGTCGGACTTGGCGTCGACCTCGTCGAGGTCGTCATCGTCGTCCTGGTCCTCGTCGTCCTCGTCGAACTCGTCGTCACCGTCGTAGGAGTCGCGAGCGCCCTCGTCGTCGTCCTCGTCGGCGGAGTCGGCGTCGGCGTCGGCGTCGGCGGAGCCAGTGGGCGCCTCGGCATCCTCGTCCTCCACGTCGTCGCCCTCGATGGTGACGCCGTCGAGCTCGAGCAGCCGCTCGGCCGCGTCGGTGAGCTGGTCCTCGTCGACGGCGGCGGCGCGGGCGAACCACTCGCGGGCCTCGTCACGCCGGCCGGCGGCCAGCAGGGCGTCGGCGTACGCGTAACGCAGGCGCGCCGCCCAGTCGGCGTCGTCGTCGGCGGTGAGCTCGCGCACCTGGAGCATCGCCACCGCGGCGTCGTGCTGACCCAGGTCACCCCGGGCGCCGGCCGCCACGATGAGCAGCTCGATCGCGCCGGACTTCTCCATCTTCTCGATGTCGGCGCCACGGAACAGGTCGATGGCCCGCTCGGGACGCCCCAGCGCCCGCTCGCAGTCGGCCAGTTCGGCCAGGTGCGTCTGGCGTCCGGTCATTCGGTGGTACGTCCGCAGCTCGGCGATCGCCGTGGTCCAGTCACCCGCCGCGTACGCCGCCAGACCCACCGCCTCGCGCACGACGGCGATCCGCGACGCCAGGCGCCGGGCCGCGATCGCGTGCTGGAGAGCCAGCTCGGAGTCCTCGTCGATGATCTGGCCGGCCGCTACGAGGTGACGCGAGACGGTGTCGGCCGCTTCCCGGGCCAGCGACACGAGCTCGGCCCGCACCTCCTGGTCGAGGTCGGTCGCCTGGATCTCCGCGGGGATCTCCGGCGCCTTGAAGGTTTGCTCGTCGCCGCCCTGCTCGTCACGGGCCGGCCCGCGGTCGTCCCGGTCGCGGTAGCCGCCCCGGTCGTCCCGGTTGTAGCCACCCCGGTCGTCACGGCTCTGGTAGCCGCCGCGGTCACGGTCGCCACCACGGAACCCGCCGCGGTCGCCGCCACGGTCCTGGTACGAGGGACGGTCGCCCCGGAACCCGCCGCCCTGCGGCCGGTCACCCCGGTCACGCTGGGGCCGGTCACCGTACGGACGGTCACCCGACGGACGGTCACCCGACGGACGGTCACCCCGGTAGCCCCCGCCACTGCGGTTGCCCGGCCGGTCGCCGCCGCCCGGGTAGCCACCACGGTCACGGTCGCCGCCACGGTAGCCACCGCGGTCGTCCCGGTTCTGGTAGCCGCCGCCCTGCGGACGGTCCCGGTCGCCGCCGCGGAACCCGCCACGGTCACCCTGGTAGCCGCTGCGCGGCGCGCCGCCCTCGCGGTCGCCCCCACGGAAGCCACCCCGGTCGTCACGGTTCTGGTAGCCGCCACGGTCACGGTCGCCACCACGGAAACCGCCACGGTCGCCACCACCCTGGTAGCCACCACGGTCACGGTCCCCGCCACGGAAACCGCCCCGGTCGCCACCGCCCTGGTAGCCACCACGGTCACGGTCGCCACCACGGAAGCCGCCACCCTGGGGACGGTCACCCCGGTCCTGGTACGAAGGCCGGTCGCCCCGGAAGCCACCGCCCTGCGGACGGTCACCCCGATCCTGGTACGACGGGCGCTCACGGTCACCGCCGCGGAAGCCACCACCCTGGGGACGGTCGCCCCCACGGAAGCCACCGCGGTCGCCGCCACCCTGGTAACCACCACGGTCACGGTCGCCGCCACGGAAGCCGCCACCCTGGGGACGGTCACCACGATCCTGGTACGAAGGCCGGTCACCCCGGTCGCTCCGGAAGCCACCGCCCTGGGGACGGTCGCCCCGGTCACTACGGAAGCCGCCACCCTGGGGACGGTCACCGCGGTAGCCGCCGCCCTGCGGACGGTCGCCGCCGGACACACCACGACGGTCGCCGCCACCCTGGTAACCACCACGGTCACGGTCGCCACCACGGAAGCCGCCACTCTGGGGACGGTCGCCGCCACGGAAACCGCCGCGGTCGCCGCCACCCTGGTAACCACCACGGTCACGGTCTCCGCCACGGAAGCCGCCCCGGTCGCCGCCACCCTGGTAACCACCACGGTCACGGTCACCGCCACGGAAGCCGCCGCCTTGGGGACGGTCGCCGCCACGGTAGCCGCCGCGGTCGCCGCCACCCTGGTAACCACCACGATCGCGGTCGCCGCCACGGAAGCCGCCGCCCTGGGGACGGTCGCCGCCACGGTCACCACCGGAGGAACCGCCGCGGTAACCGCCACGGTCGCCACCGCCCTGGTAGCCACCACGGTCGCGGTCGCCGCCACGGAAGCCTCCGCGGTCACCGCCGCGGTCGCGGTCACCGCCGCGGTCGCGGTCACCGCCCCGGTCGCCTCTGTCTCCGCGATCGTTCCGGTCGCCCCGGAAGCCACCGCGGTCGCGGTCACCGCCGCGGCCGGCCCGGCGGTCGTCGTCGCGGGGGCCGGAGCCGCCGTCCTGGGGTCCTGTAGTCACGGATCAAATCCTTCCGGTACGGCGGGCCCTCGGTATGGCGGGCAAGCCTCAAAACTCAAAGTTACTCGGGGGCGGGCACACAAAAGCAGCCGAGGGCCGACTCCGTCTCGGAGCGGCCCTCGGCTGGTTACGTTGAGTCCGGCGGCGTCCTACTCTCCCACACCCTCCCGAGTGCAGTACCATCGGCGCTGGAGGGCTTAGCTTCCGGGTTCGGAATGAGACCG
>NZ_JBIAZI010000026.1:0-50213 GCF_042899005.1 Actinoplanes sp. NPDC000266 | reverse complement strand
GCCCCGGGGGGGGCACTTCCCGAGCGTCCAAATCCCGCCCGCGGCCCCCCTGTCCACCAGCGCAACCTCGCGCCTTTCTCCCCGGGGGGGGGGGGGGGGGGGGGGGGGCCCCCCCCCCCAACGCAAGAGGGCCGGCCCGCGATGCGGACCGGCCCTCTTGCCGTGAACCCAGAGTGGAGTCTGCATGACCTTGATGCTGGTGATGCGCGTCAAGCTTGGTCATGACTTTGTTCGCCTCGAAGCGCGCGGAGCCCTGGCCATCTTCCAGACGAAGAGGCCGGAGCTTCGTCGTGTCCGGCTGAGGTTCCGGTCGGCGTCGACCCCGGACTGCGCCTTGAAGATGTAGAGAAAGTCCTCACCCACCGATGCCCTCCGTGCTGCACATGAGCAGCGATGGGAGCGACTGTCTCTCTCCCGCCGTCTCCGGGCGACGCGCCGGCGGCGGCGTTGCCGGAGGCGTCGTGGGACGATCACCCGAGAAAAGGGGGAGGACGGCGACGCTGTGAGCATCTGGGACGTCGAGCCGTTCGACAACGACGACGCCGCAGATTTCGCCATCGAGCTGGAAGTTGCTACGGCGGACGTATGTATTGAAATGATCGGCAGCGTTCTGGAGCGTGTCACTAACGCCGCGGCGGACGATCCGTTGTTCTCCGAGGCCCCACGAGCTGTCGCGGCCGCAGCTCTGATCGCCGCGCAACATCCCGGCGGAGCCAAGCTCCCATCAGCCTACGGGCCGGGCCCGGCCGCACCCATGCCGCGCTTCCCGGCCTACCTGCGCGACCTCGCCATCGAGGCCTTGGACCGCGTGATCACGGCACCGTCGTGGCTTCCCGAGTACTGGAGAGAGGCCGGCCGGGAACCCGCATGGCGGCGGAGCATCTTCGGCCTGCGCGCCATCCTCGATCCGCCACAACAGGAATCGCTCTTCGATCTTTGACCGGCGTCCTATGCGCCGTGGTAGAAGAAGCGGCCCAGGCCGATCGTGAAGATGGTGATGCCGTACAGGGCGTGCTCGACCGAGACGACCAGCAGGGAGCCGGTGCGCTGGTAGCGGCGGGCGAAGAGCCAGCCGCCGGCCAGGGTGGCGGCAACCGCGAGGATGTTGCCGAAGAGCAGGTGGACGAAGCCGAACGCGACGGCGCTGGCGGCGGGGCCGTAGGGGTATCGGTGCATGAGGAAGCCGCGGTAGAGCAGCTCCTGCGGATAGACCGACAGCAGCGGATAGCCGATGCAGATGGCCAGCCAGAGCCAAGGCTGCTCACGCGGCAGAATGAGCAGATTGCCCGGGTCGAACACCGCGACCGCGCCGAGGGCGAGCAGCGACACGACGGCCCAGAGTGCGACGACGCGGGGCAGGGAAGCGCGAAGCGCGGAGCGCTCCAGCAGTGGCAACGACGAGCGTCGCATGTAGACGATCACCAGGGCGGCCGCGACCAGCAACACCGGGATCGGGCCGCCGGGGACGTCGAGCACGATGTACAGGCCGGCGACGCCGTAGAACAGCAGCAGGTATTCGGCGAGGCGGCTCATCACCGGCGACGCTAGGCGGCGCAGGTGTCGGGCGGGTGGACTCAGCGTGGCAGGAGCTGGTGCAGCGCCCCGATGAGATGTTCCGTCTGGAACGGCTTGTGCAGCAGCGGCGCGTCCGCCGGCAGTTCCTGGCCGCCCGGGGCCGGGCCGCTCGTATATCCCGACATGAACAGCACCGGCAGGCCGGGCCGGGTGCGGCGCAGCTCCGCCGCCAGCTGGGTGCCCGACATGCCGGGCATGATGACGTCGCTGAGCAGGGCGTCGAACGTCAGGTTGTCCTCGCGGCACATGCGGAGCGCCTCCAGCGGATCGCCCGCCGCGTGCACCTCGTAGCCGGCCTTGCGCAGGATGCGGCAGACGATGTCGCGGACGCCGTCCTCGTCCTCGACGACCAGGATGCTGCGGCCCTGGCCCGAGGCCGCGGACGGGCGTGAGATCAGCGAGACGGCCGGCGCCGTGAGCTCGGCCGGCGGCAGGCAGACCCGCACGGTCGTACCCTCGTCCAGAACCGAATCGAGGCTGATCGTGCCTCCGGCGTCGGCCACCACTCCGTACGCCGTGGCCAGGCCCAGGCCCGTCCCTTTGCCCCGGCCCTTGGTCGTGAAGAACGGCTCGAACGCCCGGGCCGCCACCTCGGGCGGCATGCCGCTCCCGGTGTCGGTGATGGTCAGGCAGACGTGGCCGGTGTCGCGGTCGACGCCGGTGGCGATGGTCAGCCGGCCGCCCGACGGCATGGCCGCGCGCGAGTTCATGACCGCGTTCATCATGACCTGTTCCAGCTTGCTGCGGTCCATGGTGATCGGCGGCAGGTCGAGCGACAGCGTCGTCCGCAGCTCGATGTCCTCGCCCAGCGTGCGGCCGAGGAGGCGCTGCATGTCGGTGGCGACCGCGTTCAGGTCGAGGGTCTCGGGGCGGGACGGCTCGAGGCGGCTGAAGATCAGCAGTTGCCGGGTCAGGCCGCTGCCGCGTGCCGCCGCCTGCTCGATCGCCTGCGAGTCGGCGTGCAGCGGATGGTCGGGGCCGAGCTCCTCGGAGAGCATCGCGGCGTAGCCGGAGATCACGGCCAGGATGTTGTTGAAGTCGTGCGCGATGCCGCCCGCGAGCTGCCCGAGCGAGTCGAGGCGTTCGGCCTGGCGCAGCTGCTGTTCCATCTCGGCGCGTTCGCGCTCGGCCCGCACCCGCTTGCTGATGTCGCGCATGATGCCCTCGACCGCGATCGGCTGACCGTCGGCGTCGGCGACCGCGCTGGCCCGCTGCTCGATCCAGGCGACCTGGCCGTCGTGACAATGCCAGCGCATGGTCAGCGTGCCCGGCTGGGCCGAGCGCCACGACTGCTCCAGCGCGTGCCGGTCCTCGGGGTCGACCAGCCGGAAGATCAGCGCCGGGTCGGCGTAGAAGTCCTCGGGCGGGTGGCCGGTGATCTGCTCGACCGCCGGGCTGAGATATTCCATGGCCGGCGCCGGATGCAGGCGGAACCGGAAGATGATGTCGTGGGCGTGCTCGGCCAGCAGCCGGAACCGTTCCTCGCTCTCGCGCAGGGCGGCCTCGGCGTGGCGGTGCTGGCGGCGCTCGGCGGCCTCGGTCAGCTCGCGCTGCACGGCCGGCGCGAGCCGGGCCAGCCGGTCCTTGAGCACGAAGTCGCGGGCCCCGGCGCGCATCAGCGAGGCCGCCGTCTCCTCGCCGATCTGACCCGACACCAGCAGGAACGGGATCTCCAGGTCGTGCTCGCGGACCTGGTCGAGCACGTCCTCGGCGCGGACGCCGGGCATGTTGTAGTCGCAGATGACGACGTCGGGGGTCTGCTCGGCCAGCGCCGCCGCCACGCCCTCCGCGGTCTCGGCGCGGGTCGTGGTGACGGTCAGGCCGGCCTTGCGCAGGCCGCGGGCCACCAGGAGGGCGTCGTCCTCGCTGTCGTCGACGACCAGCACGTGGATCATCGGATCGTCCATCCGTCCGGCGCCGGGGCGAGGCTGAACGAGAAGGCCGCGCCCTCGCCCGGCTCGCCCGAGGCGCAGATCTGGCCGCCGTGCCGGGTGACGATGCGGTGCACGATGGCCAGGCCGATGCCGGTGCCCTCGAACTCGCTCTGCGCGTGCAGGCGCTGGAACGGGTCGAACATCTTGTGCGCGTGCCGCATCTCGAAGCCGGCGCCGTTGTCGCGCACGGTGAAGACGGCGACGTCGTCCTTCAGGGAGGCCGACACCGTGATGCGCGGCTCCGGCTCGTACGAGGTGAATTTGTAGGCGTTGCCGAGCAGATTCTGCAGCACGAGCCGGATCAGGTGCGGATCGCCCATCGCCTCCAACCCGTCCGGGATGTCGAAGACGGCCGTGCGCACCGGATCGGAGGCGATCAGCTCCTCGGCCACCTCGTGGGCCAGGGCGCTCAGGTCCGTACGCTCCCGGCGCAGCTCGCTGCGGGTGGCGCGGGACAGGTGCAGCAGGTCGTCGATCATCTGGGCCATGCGCTCGGCGTTGGCCTGGATGCGCGACAGATAGCGCTGTCCCTCGGCGTCGAGCACGCCCGCGTAGTCCTCGAGCAGCACCTGGCTGAAGCCCTCGAGGGAACGCAGCGGGGCGCGCAGATCGTGCGAGACCGAGTACGCGAACGCGTCCAGCTCCCGGGTCGAGGCTTCGAGCTGGGCCGTGCGCTGTTCGACCCGCTGTTCGAGCTCCTCGTTGAGCAGGCGCACCTCCTCCTCGGCCCGTTTGCGCTCGGTGATGTCGGTGGAGATGCCGCAGACCGCGTACGCGTTGCCCGCGCTGTCGGCCAGGGGGAACTTCACCGTGACGTACGTATGCAGGCCGTCGTCGCCGGGCGCCTGCTCCTCGACCTGCACGGGCTCGCCGCGGGCGAACGCCTCGAGGTCGTTGTGGCGGAACTCGTCGGCCAGCGGCTCGGGGAACAGGTCGTGGTCGGTGAGACCGACGATGTCCTCGCGGCGCAGCCGGAACAGCCGCTCGTACTCCCGGTTGACCAGGAGATAGCGCCCCTCGGCGTCGCGCATGTAGATCACGGCCGAGGTGTGGTCGATGAGGGCCATGAGCTGCTCGGGGCCCACCTCGACCAAGGGCCGAGTGCTCATCTCGACCTCTTTCATCCCACCTGTGCGACGGAAACCGACGCTACCCGCGACGCCGGAATCCGGGGGGCTTTTATGGCTTTTTGCAGGCCGGACAGCAGATGGTCCTGGCGGGCGCGGGTGAGCCGTTCCAGGAACATCTCGTTCATCCCGGTCGTCCCGCTGCGGTTGGAGACCAGCGGCCGGTCGCCGAGGCCGTTCGCGTCGCGCTGCCGCTGCGGCTTGAACAGGAACTTCTTGCTCAACATCAGATGGGCCCCGGCGGCCCGGGCGTGCTCGGTCAGCAGCCGGTACCAGTCGGCCAGCGCCGGATGCCGCCCGAGCAGCCGGTCGAGGTCGGCCGGCTCGGCCACGGCCAGATCGCCGGCGTCGACGTCGATCGCGGTCAGCAGCCTTTCCGGCAGCGTGGGCTGTGTCATCAGGTCGTCCAGCACGGCCCGTTCGCCGTCGAGCAGCGCCGGGTAGATCCGCCGCACGTGCCGGTCGTAGTCGGGGATGGCGATGCCGAGCAGGAAGTCGCGCTTGAGCGCCTCCGGGTCCAGGGCGCCGCTGGGCGGGATGTCGTCCTCGGCCCAGTGCACCGCGAACTGCCGGAACACGTCCATGAAGAATTCCGGCGGCATGCTCGCCTCCGGCGGCCGGCCCGCGAAATCGAGGAACAACTGACGCAGGGCGGTCAGCAGCTCGGTGGCCAGCCGTACGCGCCCGACGGCGTCCTCGCAGATCAGCCCGGCCCCGTCGCGGGTCAGCGGGTCGAGCACCTCGTTCACCGCCAGTTCCAGGGCCTCGCCCTGCTTGACCAGCAGGAAGAACCGTTCCTCGCTGCTGCTGCCGGTGTAGCTGCGGATGCGCCCGTCGTCGAAGACCCCGGGCAGCTCGGCCAGGCACTCGTCGCCGCGATGGACCTGGAGGGTGCCCACGTTCCAGCGGACCAGGGAGGCGTAGCTGTCCCGGCCGCAATGGCCCTGGCCGGTGTGCGTGGCCAGGGCGGCGAAGTAGTCGCGGAACGGCATGTCCCCGGCCAGCAGCCCGTCGAAGGCGCGCTCCGGATGGTGCCGCCCGTTGGGCGTCCACTCCTGGTAGTGCCGCGACACCGAGGCGCCGACGAAGCCGAGCCGGACCACCAGCCGCTGCGCCTCGAGGGCGTCGAGCCGGCCGACCGCCGGCAGGTGCGGGAGCAGGACCTCGCGGGCCTGATCGGCCAGCAGCCCGGGCGGGGCGTCGCCGTCGAGGATGGCCCGGTTGAGGCGGGGAACCTCATCGTCCAGCCAAGCGTCGATCATGTTCTTTCTTTTCGACGTGATACCGCAATTCCTTAACCTCGAGATGCGATTCGGCGACGATTCGGCGACCATGGCGGTTCAACCAGGGAATATCGATAGCTCTGGATGGTGACTCATGGATGAGACGTTCCAGATCGTGACCGACCCCGTGTCCGATTCCGTCGCGATCTCCGCGATCTTCGCGGCCCTGCCCCTGCTGACCCTGTTCGTCCTGCTCGGCGTGCTGCGCATGAGAGCCTGGCTGGCCGGCGTGATCTCGCTGGTGGTGGCGCTCGTGGTCGCCGTCGCGATCTACGCCATGCCGGTCGGGCAAGCGCTGCTGTCGGCGAGCGAGGGCGCGGCGTTCGGCTTCTTCCCCATCCTGTGGATCGTCATCAACGCCATCTGGGTCTACAACCTGACCGTGGCCAGCGGTCACTTCGACGTGCTGCGCCGCTCGATGGAACGGGTCAGCCCGGACATGCGCATCCAGGCCGTGATCGTGGCCTTCTGCTTCGGCGCCCTGCTCGAGGCCCTGGCCGGGTTCGGCACGCCGGTCGCGGTGACCGTGGTGATGCTGATGGCGCTGGGCTTCCGGCCGATCAAGGCGGCGGCGGTCGCGCTGATCGCCAACACGGCGCCGGTCGCCTTCGGCGCCCTGGCCACACCCATCACCACTCTGGGTACGGTCACGTCGGGCGCCGCCGACGATCCGCGACTCAACGCCGACACGCTCGGTGCGATGGTGGGCCGCCAGACCCCCGTACTCGCCGTGGTCGTGCCTTTGGTCCTTGTCGCCGTGATCGACGGGAAGCGGGGCGTGAAGCAGACGTGGCCGGCCGCCGTGATCGCCGGTGTGGTCTTCGCGCTGGCCCAGTTCGTCGCGTCCAACTACATCTCGGTGCCGTTGACCGACATCATCGCGTCGCTGGTGGCCGCGGCCGCGGTGATGTTGTTGCTGCGGGTGTGGCGCCCGGTCGAATCGCCCGACTTGTCGGCCCGAGCGGGTGAGCCCGAGCCCGGTGAGCCCGAAGCCGGCGAACCAGGGTCCTCCGCGGGCGCGGTGAGGACCGCCGTCCAGCGGGACACCAACGCCGAGGTGCTCCGCGCCTACGCGCCGTACCTCATCATCATCGCCATCTTCGCCATCGCCAATCTGGGCCCGATCAAGGACGCGCTCGCCGTTCCACCATGGACGGTCAAGTTCGCCTGGCCCGGCCTGGACGTGCTGGGCGAGAACGGCAAACCGCTCGCCTCGACCACGTTCACCCTCGGCTGGCTCCCCGCCGCGGGCACGCTCATGATCTTCGCCGGCATCCTCACCGCGGTGGTCCTTCGCGTGCGTCCCCGCCGCGCTCTCAAGGCGTACGGGGACACCTATGCCGAACTGCGCCACGCCATTGTCACCGTGATGGCCGTGCTGGCCCTGGCCTACGTCCTCAACCAGTCGGGGCAGACCAACACCCTCGGCGAGTTCCTGGCCGGCGCCGGCACCTTCTTCGTCTTCCTGTCGTCCATCCTGGGCTGGATCGGCGTCGCCGTGACCGGATCCGACACGTCGGCCAACGCGCTGTTCGGCGCCCTCCAGGTGCAGACGGCGGCCGACGCCGGCCTCGATCCGGTGCTGCTGGCCGCGGCCAACTCGTCGGGCGGCGTCCTCGGCAAGATGATCAGCCCGCAGAACCTGGCCATCGCCGCGGCCGCCGTCGGCATGGCCGGCAAGGAGGGCGACATCTTCCGCCGGGTCGTCGGCTGGAGCGTGATCCTGCTTCTGGTCATGTGTGTCCTGGTCACTCTTCAGGCCACGCCGCTGCTGGACTGGATGGTGCCGTCGTCGGTATGACGCCGACGTTATAGATTGACATCTATTAATTTGCGGTGCGAGGGTCTGACTGCCAAAAGCAGAAAGGAACACCCATGCGCGTACGCCGTGCCCTCGCTCTCGCCGCCGCCGCGGTCGCCGCCGCGACCGGAGTCCTGGCCGGGCCCACATCGCCCGCCCAGGCGGTCGCCGCGACCACCCTCGCCAACACCATCGCCCTGAGCAACTGCTCCGCCTCGCTGGTGCGTTATCCCAGCTCGGTGAGCAGCGACCGGGCGATGATGCTCACCAACGGCCACTGCTACGAGGGCGGCTTCCTCAGTGCCGGCCAGGTGCTGGTCAACCGCACCTCCAGCCGCTCCGGCACGCTGCTCAACAGCTCGGGCGGCTCGCTCGGCACGGTCCGGGCCGACCGGGTCCTGTACGCGACGATGACCGGCACCGACGTCACGCTCTACCGTCTCACCAGCACCTACGCCACGCTCCAGTCCCGCTACGGCGCGACCGCACTGACCATCGCGAGCGCCAAGCCCGCCGTCGGCGCGAGCATCGCGATCCCGTCCAGCTACTGGAAGCGGATCTGGAACTGCAAGGTCGACGGCTTCGTGGGCCAGCTCCGCGAGGGCGAGTGGACCTGGAAGGACTCGATCCGGTACGACTCGGCCTGCGACACCATCCACGGCACGTCGGGATCGCCGATCGTGAGCGCCTCCAGCGGCCAGGTCGTCGGCATCAACAACACCGGCAACGACGACGGCGAGATGTGCACGCTGAACAACCCGTGCGAGGTCAACGCCGACGGGACCACCACGGCGGTGCAGGGGCAGAGCTACGGCCAGGAGACGTACTGGTTCACGACCTGTCTCACGTCGACCCGCACCATCGACCTGAACAAGTCGGGCTGTCTGCTGACCAAGCCGTAGACGTCATTGCTTCGAGCCCGGGCCGCTTTCCACCGCGGCCCGGGCTTTTCAGGCCACGCAGAACTCGTTGCCCTCGGGGTCGAGCATGACCACGTGGCTCAGCTCCGGCCCATAACGATGGTCCCGTACGGCCGTCGCCCCGGCCGCCTCGAGCTCGGCCACCTTGGCCCGGATGCCCGGCTCGGAGCCGACACGCACGTCGACGTGCATCCGGTTCTTGGCCGTCTTGGGCTCCGGGACCCGCAGGAACGAGATCGCGGGCCCGCGCCCCTCCGGATCCACGATCGACGCCCCATCGGGCTCGTCGTAACCCGGTTCCGGCACATATCCGAGGGCCAGCGCCCAGAAGGCGGCCTGCCGGTGAGGATCCGCCGCGTCACAGCCGAGCGTCCAAAGCGTCGTCATGACGCCGAATCTACGTCGGCGGTCTGTGCTACCGTCCGGGTCGGCGTAGCCCACGCCCCACCTCCAGCGACCGTCCCGCGCGCGGTCCCCGACGGAGGCAAAGGGACTTCTCGTCTCGGGCCGCTGTCCTGACTCGTTCGTCTCGGACGCATCGATCGCGCGGGGGATCGGCGTGCGGGACAGCGGAGGTCCAGATGACGGCGAACAGGAACTTCAAGCGCCGGGTCCGCGCCCGCGCGGCCAAGACCGGTGAGTCCTACGCCGCTGCTCTGCGGCACTTCCGCACGACTCCGCGAGGAGATTCGATGCGTTCCACATCCGTACGACTGTCAGTAGCCCAGCTTCCGGTAGGAAGCGACCCGGGCGACACCGCGGCGCTGCGCGAGAGCGGCGACCAGATCCGCGGCCTCATGCGCCAGGCCCAC
This sequence comes from Actinoplanes sp. NPDC000266, assembly GCF_042899005.1. Lineage (NCBI taxonomy): Bacteria > Bacillati > Actinomycetota > Actinomycetes > Micromonosporales > Micromonosporaceae > Actinoplanes > Actinoplanes sp. NPDC000266. The sequence goes on along the minus strand of NZ_JBIAZI010000026.1, from coordinate 40,761 downwards.
GCGGCCGGCGCCCGGCTGCTGCACCTGCCCGAGGGCGCGCTGACCTGCCCCGACAAGAGGATCCTGTCGGCCACCGGCCCCGACCCCGTCGGACCGGCCGACTGGGGACGCGCCGACTGGGCGACGCTCGCCGCGCAGCTCCGGGAGATCGCGGCCCTGGCCGGCGAGCTGCGGCTGTGGACCGTGCTCGGCTCGGTGCATCCGCTGACACCGCCCCGCCGCCCGCACCTGAGCCTGTACGTCATCGCCGACGACGGCACGATCGCCACCCGCTACGACGAGCGCATGCTGTCGAACACCAAGGTCAGCCACATGTACACGCCCGGCTCGGAGCCGATCACCTTCACCGTCGACGGCGCCCGGTTCGGCTGTGCGCTGGGCATGGAGGCCGTCTACCCCGAGATCTTCGGTGAGTACGAACGGCTGGACGTCGACTGCGTCCTGTTCTCCACCCACGGCCCGGGCGTCCCCACGAACAACGGCCCGTTCGCGCTGCAATCACAGGCGCTGGCCGCCGCCAACAGCTTCTGGGTCAGCTACGCCGGCACCGCGCAGGACGCCCCGAACGCGCCCTCCGGCATCGTGACCCCGGCCGGCGACTGGCTCGCCCGCTGCCCCGCCGTCGGCGAGGCCGCCATCGTCACGGCCGAGGTGGACCTGGCCGCCGATAACTACGCCCGCCCGTGGCGGCGCGTGGCCCGAAGTGGCCTGTACGCCCAGTTCCAGGCCCCGGCCGACCCGAGGAGCCTCAACCGCGCCAACTGCTGACGACTCAGAGCAGGCCCGGGCGGGCGGCCATGGCGTGCGGGGCCGGGCCGCTCGCCATGGCCGGCAGCAGGTGCTCCAGGCGGGTGGCGCGGTCGGTGGCCGACCAGGACTCCTGGCGCAGGCTGTCGCTCGTGGTGCGGGCCAGCCAGGCGTCGTGGCGGGCCTCCTGCTCGGCCCGCACGGCGCGCTCGTAGCGGTCGCGCAGGTGGCCCTCGGCGGCGCGGTGGACGACCAGCTCCTGCTCCAGCGGGTGCAGGCGGGGGTCCCAGCCGGCCCGGCCGGCCAGGGCGTCGGCCACGGCCGCCGTCGGCAGCCAGCCGTGGGCGGCGGCCTCGCGGACGGCGCGGTGCAGGAAGCGTTCGCGGGCCGCGTACTCGGTGGGGGTCTGCGCGCTCCACGGCGTGCCGAAGGCGGCGGCCGAGCGGCGGGCCCGCAGGCGGGCATCGGCGTCCAGCCACGACTGCCAGGCGGTGGTGACGTCGTCGGCCGTCTGCTCCCAGCGCTCCTGCCAGCGGGCGGCGGCCAGCTCGGCCCGGTCGGCGGCCACCCGCACCTCGTCCGCGTACTGGGTGGCGGCCAGCGCCTCCAGCGGCAGCCGCCGGCGGCGGTCGCCCCGCTCGCGGAACAGGGCGACGATGTCCCGCAGCGCCTGCCGGGGGTGGCGCACGCCCTGCGGGCTGGCCAGCACCAGCACGGCCGGGAGGGTGAGCAGCATCAGCGTCGCCCAGATGGCGGCCGGGGCGGGGGTGGTCAGCAGGGTTTCGGCAACGACGTTCATGGGTGTGGGAGTCCTGTCCGCTCAAAGGAGAAAGTCCGCAAAAGGGCAGCGACCACCTCGGTGCGGCGCGGCGGGGCCGCGGCGACGTCAGAGGATGGTCAGGCGCGAGCGGACGGCGGACCGCGGGATCCGGTGGCCCCGACGGTGTGCTGAGCGGAGAGGACGCGCGTGCGGTCGGCGGCTGGAGCGCCGGGCGTACGAGCGGGCGCCGTGTCCGGAGACTCCGGAGTGTCGGCAGTGGACCCTGCGGCCGGCGCGGCGGGGGAGCTGGTGCTGTGGGTGACCCCGGCGGCGATCGGCCCGGCGGCCGCTGCGGGGGCGACGAGGCCCAGCGTCAGCAGCAGGAGCAGGGCAGGCAACGATCGCAGCAGAGCGCCGCGTAGAGAGATCGTTGCCATGTCCCTAATGTACCGATTTGATCACGGAAAGCGCGCACGCCACTCCGGCGCGACGCGGCGTCGCGCCGGAGCAACGGTCAGGATGTTCGGCAGGACAGGGACGGCCAGGTCCAGTTGCCGCCGTGCTGAACGGTGAAGCCGAAGACGTTGCCGCTGCCGTTGGGGCGGGCGGTCATCACCAGGCCGGTCGAGTCCCAGCTCACCGCGGTGTTCCAGGTGGCGATGACCTTCTGCGGCGAGCGGAAGGTCGCGGTGACGATCCAGCTCGAGGAGCCGCTCACGGTCACCTGCCCGTTGAAGCGGTCCGACCACTTCTGGCCTTCGGCGTACGTCGCCGTGCAGTTGCCGCCGGTCGGCGGCGGCGTGGTCGTGGGCGGGGTGGTCGGGCCGTCCGACGGGGCCACCGCGCGGCCGGTCGACGGGGAGATCGTGCCGGCGCAGAGGCCGCGCTGGGCCAGGCCGGCGGCGATCTGGGGTACGGCCTGGATCGTGGTCTGGTAGTTGTCGTGCATCAGGATCAGCTGGCCGTTGGTGAGCCGGCTCGCCGCCTGCACGATCTGCGCCGTACTGGCGCCGTTCCAGTCCTGTGAGTCGACGTCCCAGGTCACTGTGCGCAGGCCGAGGGCGGAGGCGGCCGATTGCAGGGTGCCGTTCGTCTCTCCGTACGGAGGCCTGAAGATCGTCGGTGTTCCCCCGCCGCCGTTGCGGATGGCGGTCTGCGTGCGCGACAGCTCCGAGGACATCTGGGCCTGGCTCAGCGTGAGCATGTGCGGATGGGTGTAGCTGTGGTTGGCGACCCACATGCCGGCCGCGACCTGGGCACCCACGAGGCCCGGGTTGGCGGCGGCGTTCTGTCCGGTGTTGAACATGGTCGCCCGCAGGCCGGCCGAGCGCAGCGCCGACAGCAGTTGGTTGGTGGTGCTCGGGTTCGGCCCGTCGTCGTACGTCAGGCCGACGTAGCCGTTGGCGCAGGAGGCGTCGGCCGAGGCGCCGGACGGTGGCGTCAGGGCGACGGCGCCGGCGGCCACCAGGACGCCGGCGAGGAGCAGGGATCGGGGACGGATCCATCGGTGCACGGGGAGTCACCTCTCGTATCGACGTTCGTCGTTGCGTCCCCATCTTGAGAGCCCTGACACGGATGAGTCAACCATTAACTTCCGTCAATTCTTCGTAACTTCCGAACACTCCGGCCAGCGACTTGCCACTCCAAAGATCAAAGAATCGAAAAGTTCAACCCCGCAAGTTCCGGCTGTACGTCGGAAAGCGTCATCCCACATGCAGCAACCCGGTCAACGCGTCGACGGGCGCCCGGCCGAGCACCCGTCCCGACGACACGTCCAGCCATGCCACCCGGTCACTGCCACCGGCGTACAGGTGCCTGCCGTCCCGGCTCAAACGCAGCCCACAGACCGGATCGGACAGTGACCACCGCGCGACGACCCGGCCCGTGTCCCGGGCGATGGCGTGCACATCCGTACCGCAAGCGGCAAAAGCGCGCCCCGCGCCCAGCGCGAGATGACCGCCGGCCGAGCCCGCGGGAACCCGGAGAACCTTCTCGATCGTCAGCGCGGACGCCGACGCCACCGCGACCGACCCGCTGGACGCGTCGAAGACGGTGACATGCGTGTCGTCGGCGGCCAGCGCGTGCCCCTCGGGCGCCCCGTGGCCGAACGGGTCGGGCAGGTCGAGGCAGAAGGCCCAGCGCTCGGTCAGATGGAGCACGTGGACGAAGGCGTGCACATCGTTGCGTGTCCCATTGAGCAGATTGCGGGTGTGCTGGTGGTCGGGCTGGTGGGTGTAGAGCGTGTAGAGCACCTGCCGGTCCGGCGACAGCACGGCCTGCCGCCCGCTGCCGCGCATCTCCTCCTCGGCGCCGGGTGGCACCGGCACCTTGGTGCGGGTGAGCAGCGGATCGAGCCGTCCGGTGGCCAGATCGAGAAGGCGCACGCGATACCGGTCGGGCGCCGAGGCGGGCAGCCACTCCAGGACGAAAAGTCCGGTTCCATCGCTGGTGAACGCATCCGGTTCCACAACTCCGGTCAGGGTGAACTTCTGCTGTCGCCCATCGCCGACGACGAGCAGCGGGCTGGTGGTCCGAGCGGCCGGCGGCTCCGCGTTCGGGGTTCGCGTCAGCACGCAGGCGTTGCCGCTCTCGGCCACCACGCGGGGCACCCATCCACCCCCGATCTCGATCCGCTGGATGGGCGCCCCCGTGGGGGTATAGGTGCGGGTCAGGCTCGTGCCCTCGGCGACGTACGCGATAGCGCCGTCCCGGCTGACCGCCGTCACCGATCCGAGCCCCCGCGACTCGGTGCCGCTGAGCCGGACGGGCCCCCGCTTCGTCTGAGCGAGCACCAGATCCGGAACGGAGACCGGCGCCGCGGCGGCTTCGGCTTCGGTGTCGCGGCAGGCGGCAAGGCCGGAAACAGCGAGGGCGCCCCCGGCCAGGGCGAGAAAGCTGCGGCGCGTGGTCATGCCCGAGTGACACCGGCCGAGGCGACGAGGTTCCGAGCGCGGCAGCGGGTGGCGGTGGAGGGCGGCCGCGGGTTGCGGTGGGGGAGGCGGCTGAGCGGGGCGGTCCGGGAAGTCGGGCGGAACCCTTTCGCGGTGGGCGGTGTCAGTGCAGTGTCGGTGCGGACGAGGCGGAGGTAGCCGAGCTGAGCGAGACCACCGAGCTGGACGACGCGGCGGCCGTGACGCGGGCGCGTGGGGGTGATCTGGGGGCGTACGAGCTTCTGGTCGCCCGCTACACCGTGCCCGCGCATCGGGCCGCCGTGCTGCTCGGCGCCGGGGACGACGCCGATGACGTGGTGCAGGAGGCGTTCGTGAAGGCGTACCGGCAGTTGTCGCGCTATCGCGGCGAGTCCGGCTTCCGGCCCTGGCTGCTGGCCATCGTCGCCAACGAGACCCGCAACCTGCACCGGTCCCGGAAGCGCCGTGACGGTCTCGCCCTGCGGGCCGCCGTCTCCGAAGGGCCGCGGGCCGACGCCCCCGACCCGGCCGAGTCGGCCATGGCCCACGAGCGCCGCGAGCATTTGGTCGAGCAGTTGAAGAAGCTGGGCGACCGGGACCGCGAGGTGCTCGTCTGCCGCTTCCTCCTGGATCTCTCCGAGCTGGAGACCGCCGCCGCTCTCGGCGTGCCGAAGGGAACGGTCAAGTCGCGGACCAACCGGGCCCTGGCCCGCCTGCGCGAGGGCATGGAGGTGCGCGATGCCTGACCGCGACAACGACCCGGCCGCGCGGAACGACCCGGCCGCGCGGAACGACCCGGCCGCGCGGAACGACCCGGCCGCGCGGAACGACCCGACGGCGCGGAACGACCCGACGGCGCGGAACGACCCGACGGCGCGGAACGACCCGACGGCGCGGAACGACATGACCGCGGGAACCGGCATGACCGCGGGAACCGGAATGCCGCTCGGGGCCGACCTGATCGCCGAGCTGCGCGACCTGTCGACCTGGCTCGAGACGCCCGAGCCGGCCGACCAGCGCGCCGCCGTCCGCACCCGCCTGACAAATCCGGCAAATCGCCGATGGATGTGGATGGTGGTGAACCGGTCGAGCCGCCGGGATGCCGACGCGGCGACAGAGCGGACAAATCGCCGAGATGGCGAGGTGGCGCCAGAGCGGGCAAATCGCCGAGATGGCGAGGTGGCGCCAGAGCGGACAAATTGCCGAGATGGCGAGGTGGCGCCAGAGCGGACAAAACGCCGGGGTGTCGGGGCGGCGGAGAAGCGGGCGAGTCGCTGGGGTCCGGGGGCGGTGGCGAATCGTTGGCGTGCTTGGGGAACGGGGATTCTGGCCGCTGTCGTGGCGGCGGTCATCGTCGTGGCTCCGGCCCGCGCGGCCGTGGTCGATGCGGTGGCTGAAGTGCTTCGGGTGGCCGGGATCGAGGTGCGCCGCGAAGCCGCGCCCCCGCCGCCCGCGCCCACTCCCAGCCCGCTGCCCGGCGCCGGGGTCATCTCGCTGGGTGAGGCCCGGAAGATTGCCAAGTTCCCGGCCGCGCTGGGCGATCCCGAGCGGGTCGAGGTCTATGACCAGCGCCGGGTCGTCTCGTTCTTCTACCGGGGCGGCACCATCCGCTTCGACCAGTTCGACGGGTCCGCCGCGGCCTTCCTCAAGCAGGCCGGGCAGGCCGAGTGGACCGACGTCGGCGGAGCCCTCGCTGTCTGGCTTCCCGGGCCGCACACCCTGACCTACTACGACCGTTCCGGCGTCGAGCGCACCGCCACCGCCCGCCTGGCCACGCCCACCCTGATCTGGGACACCAACGGGACCTCGTACCGGCTCGAAGGGTTCACCGATCTCGCCGAGGCGCGGAGGGTCGCTCTCTCCGTGCAGTGAGGCAACGGTTGTCCACATCGCGCCATGTCGCCACTACGGCAGGAGATAGATCTCCCGGCAAGCAACGGATGAACTCCAGAATGCGTGTCAACTCGCACGCTAAGGAGCCCGACCTTGCCAGCATCGAAGCGCCTCGCCGGTGCCCTCGTCGGCGTCCTGGTGGGAGCCGGCGGCGCGACCTGGTTGCCGCCAGGTTCCGCCGCTACCGCCACCCCGGCTGTACCTCCCAGCGCGACCGTTCCCCCTGCGGCCGCGCAAGCGATCACGCTCATCACGGGCGATGTCGTCGAACTGGCCCCCGCCGGTGACGGCAGGGTCGCGGCGACGGTACGGCCGGGGTCCGGGCGGGAACACGTCCGCTTCTCCACCGTCGAGACCGGCGAGGGCGTCCGCGTCCTGCCTTCGGACGCGCTTCCGCTGCTCCGCGAGGGGCGGCTCGACGCCGAGCTGTTCGACGTGCGGCATCTGATCGAGCAGGGCTACGGCGACGCCGCCCGCGGCACCCTTCCCCTGATCGTTCAGGGTGGAGCGGCCACGGCGAAGGTCGCGGGAACCGCGTTGCCCAGTCTCGGCGCGGTGGCCGTCCAGGCCGACAAACAAGGGCTGAAAGACTTCTGGCGTACGCAGGTGGCCGCCGGCACAGGCGCACGGACCGCCACCACCGCCACGCACATCTGGCTCGACGGCAAGGTCAAGCCGGTGCTCGACCGGAGCACCGCGCAGATCGGCGCCCCGCAGGCGTGGGCGGCCGGGCTCGACGGCCGGGGCGTCAAGGTGGCCGTGCTCGACACCGGCGCCGACGCGAGCCACCCCGACCTGGCCGGCCGGATCGACGAGGCGCGGGACTTCAGCGGCAGCGCCGACACCGGCGACCACTTCGGGCACGGCACCCACGTGGCGGCCACCGTCGCCGGCAGCGGCGCCGGCTCGAACGGCACCCGCAAGGGCGTGGCGCCGGGCGCCCGGCTGCTGATCGGCAAGGTGCTCGACGACAGCGGTTCCGGCTACGAGTCCGGCATCATCGCCGGCATGGAGTGGGCCACCGCCCAGGGGGCCCGGGTCGTCAACATGAGCCTCGGCGGCGAGGCCACCGACGGCACCGACCCGATGAGCGCCGCCGTCGACGAGCTCAGCGAGGCCACCGGCGCCCTGTTCGTGGTGGCCGCCGGCAACGAGGGCGCCAGCTACAAGGTCGGCACGCCCGGCGCGGCCGCCGAAGCCCTCACCGTCGGCGCCGTCGACCGCGACGACCGGATCGCCGGCTTCTCCAGCCGTGGCCCGCGCCTCGGCGACGAGGGACTCAAGCCCGAGATCACCGCGCCCGGCGTGGACATCGTCGCCGCCCGCGCGGCCGGCACGTCGATGGGCGAGCCCGTCGACGAGCTCTACACCGCGGCCTCCGGCACCTCGATGGCCACGCCGCACGTGGCCGGTGCGGCCGCGATCGTCGCCCAGCAGCATCCCGACTGGACCGGCGAGCAGATCAAGGACGAGCTGGTCAGCACCGCGAAGACCACACCGGACACCCCGGTGTTCTCGCAGGGCGCCGGCCGGGTCGACCTCGCCCGCGCCACGACCCAGAAGGTCGCGGGGACGGGCGTGGCCGACTTCGGCCTCCACCAGATGGGCGAGAGCCCGGTCACGCGGACCGTCACCTACACCAACGGCGGCGCTGCCCCGGTCACGCTGAGCCTGACCGACACGCTGACCGCGGTCACCCCGTCGCAGTCCACCGTGACCGTGCCGGCCGGTGGCGCGAAGGATGTCGTCCTGACGTACGACCTCATGACCCCGGGCCAGATCAGCGGGTGGCTGACCGCGACCGGGCCGGGCGGCGTGCTCGTCACGACCGCGCTGGCCGGCACGCTCGACCGGCCGCACCACACCGTGACCGTCAAGGCGGTCGGCCGCGACGGGAAGCCGGCCGCGGCCCCGGCGATGCTGATGTTCGGCGACGACCCGCGCTTCGACGTCCTCGACTCCATCTTCGAGGGGCAGACCCGGACGTACGAGGTGGCCGAGGGCGACTACCTGCTCGACGCCACGATCACCGACGGCTACCCGCTCGACGAGCAGGACACGCTGATCACCAACCCCGAGCTCCGGGTCGACCGCGATCTGACCGTCACGCTCGACGCCCGTACGGCCAAGCCTGTCAAGATCGAGACGCCGAGGCCGGCCGAGCAGCAGACGGTGTTCAGCTACTACGTGCACCGGGTGACCGGGTCGGGCCGCGGGATCATCAACGGCTTCATGAACTTCAGCTCGGTGCAGGCGGTGAACGTCACGCCGACCGCCAAGCTCCGTAAGGGCAGCTACGAGTTCTCGTCGCGCTGGCAGCTGGTGGCCCCGCTCGCCACCTCGTCGATCCCCGGCGTCGACATCAACCTGACCGCGTCCTCGCCCGTCTACTCCGGCACCAAGCGGTTCGACCTGGTCGCCGGCCTCACCGGCAAGGTCAAGGGCAAGGCCGTCGTCCTCGAGACCGACAACTACTACGACGCGGCGCTCCAGGCGGCCGAGGCCGGTGCGGCGGTCGCGCTGGTCGTCCTCCCCGGCACGATGTCGGCCTGGGGCTCCTGGCAGCCGGACGGTGAGCGGATGCCGATCATCAACGCGGTCGTGCCCAACGACGACGGGCAGCGGCTGCTCGCACAGGCCCGCAAGCGCGGCGCCTCGATCGCGCTGACGCTCACGCCGGACAGCCCCTACCTGTACGACGTCTTCCAGGTCACCAAGGACCGGGTGCCGGCGCAGATCGTCCACAAGGTGACCGCCGCCAACTCGCAGCGGATCACCTCGCGCTACCAGGACAACGGCGGCTTCGACTACGTGCGGGAGCAGCGGTTCGGCTGGCGCCCGGCGCAGGAGTACTCCTGGAACGACGCCCAGCGGGCGGTGAAGACCCCGATCGTCCGGGAGGAATGGGTCAGCACCGGCGACACCCTGTGGCAGCACCAGGTCCACAACGAATATCCGTTCAACTCGATCGGCGCCTCGCTCGACGGCGGCTTCCAGGACGACCCGGTCTCGTACCTCCGGCCCGGCCGGTCGTCCGAGACCTGGGCCGCGCCCGTCGTCCGCCCGGCCGGCGAAGGCACTCGTGAGGGCAATGTCCTGAAGCTGCGGGTGGCCGACTTCGTCGACGCGGACGGGCACTACCAGGTCGACCAGGCGGGTCAGGCGGCGACGCTGTCCCGCGACGGCGTGGTCGTCGGCGAGTACCCCAACGCCTGGCGTGACGTGGCGGTCCCGGCCGGCTCCTTCACGTTGTCGGTCACGACGAAGCGCGGCGGCGAGGAGTGGTTGTACGACACGTCGACCTCGACCGAGTGGACCTTCAAGTCCGCGAAGGACGGGAAGCTGCCGCTGCTCCAGCCGGACTACGAGGTCCCGGTGGATCTCCACGGCGTCGCCCATGCGCCCGTCAAGGTCAACGTCCCGGACGCCAAGCAGATCAAGGTCGAGTATTCGACGGACGAGGGCAGGACGTGGCGCGCGACCGAAAGCCGCGGCATCGTCTCGCTGCGGGTCACCGCGAGCGACCGGGCCGGCAACACCGTGCGGCAGACCGTGATCCGGGCCTACGGCCGATGAGACCCTTCGACGAGAACGCCGGGCCGGTCGGCGTGCCGGTGTACCACCTGCGTCACAACCAGCCGCGCCGGGCGGCCTGGAACGCCAGCCCGGGGCGGGTGTCCACGCCGGCGATGTCCATGAGGCGGTCCAACCGCCGCTGGACGGTCCTGCGGCTCACCCCGAGCTGGGTCGCGATCGACTTGTCCGGCATGCCGGACACGAAGAGCGAGAGCAGCAGCCGGTCCGGCTCCTCGGCGCCACCGTCCGGCGCCAGCGGGGTCGCCCGGTCCCAGTAGCTCTCGAAGAGCGCGACCAGGGCGTCGAGCAGCTCGCTGGGGCGGATCAGCGCCGCCGTGGGCGGCCCGACGCCCCGCGCGGCGTCCGGCACCAGGGGACAGATGGCCAGGCGGCGGTCGGCGATGGCCAGGCGCACGGGCAGGGCGGGCAGCGTGCGGGACTGCTCGCCCAGGCCGATCGCCTCGACGATGCTCTCCAGCTCGCCCGGCTTCTCGAGCAGCTCCCGCTCGTAGATCGCCCGATATCGGACGCCGCGCTCCAGCGCCGAGGTCTCCTCGGTGTTCTCCGGCCCCTGCATCGCTATCGGGTTGGCCCGGCAGAACCAGAGGATCTCCTCCTCGGCCGAGTCCTGCATCTCGCGCAGCCGGTCGCGCAGCGGCTGGGCGCCCACGACGATCTCGACGAGGTGCTCGGCGCTGCGCCGGCGGGTGTTGCTGCGGTACTCCTCGCTGAGCGAGGCCACCATCTGCCGGGCCGACTCGAGGGCCTGCTGCTCGCGCAGGAGCGCGTCGCCCAGGGCGACGTCGGCCGGCAGGGCGTGGAAGGTCGGGCCGCCGGTGGCAAGGCCCTTGCGATGCAGGGACTCCAGCACTTCGGCGGCCCCGGGCGCGGAGAGGCCGTCCTGCTCGGCGAGGTCGGCGGCGGTGGCGCCGGACATGCGGACGAGCAGGCGGTACGCGTGCTGCTCCGGGGTGGAGAGCAGGTCCAGCCGTTCTGACACGGCGACCACTGTAAACCTGTCTATTCATCTCCCTCGGATCGACAACTCTATGCATTCACAGCAATACTCTGTGTCATGACGCTGACCGCGGATGAAGAAGTGACGGCGTCCGGCGCCTTCGGTCGGACCCCCTGTCTGGTGATCGACGTGGCGGTGGCCGGCGAGCAGTACCGCCGGATCGCCGCCGCCTTCGCCGGCGCGCAGATCCACTACGCCGTGAAGGCCAACCCGGAGCCGGCCCTGCTGCGCGCGCTCGTCGAGGCCGGATGCCGGTTCGACGTGGCGAGCCGGGCCGAGATCGACCTGTGCCTGGCGGCCGGGGCGTCGCCGGCGTCGCTCAGCTACGGGCACCCGATCAAGAAGCCGGCGGACATCGCCTACGCGTACGCCCGCGGGGTCCGGCTCTTCGCCTTCGACAGCGCGGGCGAGCTCGACAAGATCGTCGCGCACGCGCCGGGGTCCGGGGTGGTCTGCCGCCTGCTCGCGTCGTCGGAGGGCGCGCGCTGGCCGTTGAGCCGCAAATTCGGGTGTACGCCGGATATGGCCATCGATCTGATGAAATCGGCGGCGGTTCGCGGGCTCGACCCGGCCGGCCTGGCCTTTCACGTCGGGTCGCAGCAGCTTGATCCCGGACGGTGGGAGCCGAGTATCAGACTTGCCGCCGACATTTTCCGCGTGCTTGAGAGTGGACATAACCCGCGAATACTCAACGCTGGTGGCGGCTTTCCGGTCGACTATCGGGTCTCGGCCCTGCCGATCACGGCCTACTCGGCGGCGATCGAGGCCGCCATGTCCCGGCATTTCGGGCCGGAGCGGCCGACGCTGATGATCGAGCCGGGGCGCTACATCGCGGCGCCGGCCGGCGTGCTGCACGCCGAGGTCGTCCTCGTCGCGCGCAAGTCCTATGAGGACGAGGCGCGCTGGGTCTACCTCGACGTGGGCCGGTTCGGCGGGCTGGCCGAGACCGAGGACGAGGCCATCCAGTACGCCCTGGCCACCACCCGCGACGACGGCCCGATGGGCCCGGTCATCCTGGCCGGCCCGACCTGCGACAGCGTCGACATCATGTACCAGCACGCCCACTACGAGCTGCCCCTCTCGCTGAAGGCCGGCGACGTGGTGCGGATCCTCGGAACGGGCGCGTACACCGCGACGTACGCCTCCGTGGGTTTCAACGGTTTCCCGCCGTTGCGGACCGAGATCTCTTAAGTACGCCGGTGCGGGGCCGATGGTCGTCCTCGTGCGCCTTCTCCCCGCCGCCGCTGTGGCCGTCGCCGTTCTCCTGCCCGGCGCCGCCGTGGCCGCCACCCCGTCGGCCGCCACGGTCACCTACGCGGCGTCGACGGCCTCGATCGCCAATCCCGGGCGCGGCTTCTTCACGTACACCGAAACGCACTTCGGGTCTTATGCGCCGTTGAACGCGGCCGACCTGGCGGCGGCTCGCGTCGACCAGGCCCGCAGCCTCGTCTTCCGGATCTTCTACCTGGAGAAATACCAGGCGGTCGACCAGATCTCGGCGGCCGATCTGGCGCTGGTCCGGGCCGACTTCGCCGCCGCCCGCGCCGCCGGCGTCACGATGGTGGTCCGGTTCGCGTACGCCTCCGCCTCCGACGCTGACGCCCCCGAGGCCCGCGTCCTGAAGCACATCGCCCAACTCGGCCCGATCCTGAAGGCCAACGCCGACGTGATCACCGCGGTGCAGGCGGGCTTCGTGGGGCAGTGGGGCGAGTGGTACTACAGCCGGAACTTCGGCACCGAGGGCGCGCCCGACTGGACCTCCCGCGGCCACGTGCTCGCCGCCCTGCTCGCGGCCACCTCGCCGTCGACCGTCGTGCAGGTGCGCACACCGGCGATCAAGCGGCGCCTCCAGCCCGCACTGGCCCGGGTCGGCGTGCACAACGACTGCTTCCTGGCCGGCACCGACGACTACGGCACCTTCACCGGGGACGACGCCGCCTGGCTGGCCTCCTCCCCGATCCTGGTCGGCGGCGAGACCTGCGACGTCTCGGCCCGCTCGGCCTGGTCCAACGCCCGCACCGAGATGGCCCGCTACCACTGGACGTATCTCAACCCGTCCTTCAACACCGACGTCCTCGACTCCTGGGGCGCCGCCGGGCGGGCCGAGGCCGGCCGCCGTCTCGGCTACCGCATCCGCCTGGTCAAGGCCGTCCTGCCGGTCACCGCGAAGGCCGGAGCCAAGGTCACCGCCACGATCACCCTGGTCAACGACGGCTACGCCGCGCCCGCCCGGAACCGCCCGGTCCGCCTCCTGGCCGGCTCGAAGATCGTCACCGTCCCGGCCGACCTCCGCACGTGGGCGCCCGGCCGGCAGGTGACGCTGAAGGCCACGTTCACGGCGGTCAAGGGCGCCTACTCGCTGAGCCTGCCCGACCCCGCCGCCAGCCTGGCCGGCAAGCCGGCGTACTCGATCCAGCTCGCCAACCCGAAGGTCTGGAACGCGGCCAAGGGGTGGAACAGCCTCGGCCGCTCGCTCACGGTTAAGTAGGCCGTTCATCGGCCGTACCCACTTCGACACCCTTCACTGAGAGGGTGCTGCGGTGTTCGGGGATCATGGCGGGTCGCGCGCCGCCGGGTTTTGCGGCGCCGTGCTCGTCGCCGTGGGCGGCCTGGGCGCCGGGGCGCTGCCGGTCGGGGTGAGCTTCTTCGCCGGCCTGACCCACGTGCGCCTCGGGCTCGTGCTCGTCTACAGCGGGCTCGCCCTGCTGTTGCTCGCCTGGTGGTGGTACGGCCAGGCCACCCGGCACAGCGACGACGTCGGAGCGATGTGGTGGACGCTGGCCCTGTGGTCGGCGCCGCTGCTGTTCGCGCCGCCCCTGTTCAGCCGCGACGTCTACAGCTATCTGGCGCAGGGCCTCATGACCGGCGAGGGGCTCGACGTCTACCGGCAGGGGCCGGCCAGTCTCGGCGGCTTCATCGCGGCCCAGGTTCCCGAGATCTGGCAGCACACCCCGAGCCCGTACGGCCCGGTCTTCATGGGTATCGCCCGGCTGTTCGGCGGCGAGTATCTGCTCGGCGGGGTGGTCGCGATGCGGCTGGTCGCGGTGGCCGGGCTGGCGCTTCTGGCGTACGTCCTGCCGATCCTGGCCCGAAGCACGGGGATCCGGCCGCCGGCCGCGCTGTGGCTGGCCGTGCTCAACCCGCTCGTGCTCATCCACTTCGTGGGCGGCGCCCACAACGACGCCCTCATGGTCGGCCTGCTGGCGGCGGGCCTGGCCGCCGCCGTCCAGCGGCACCCCGTGCTCGGCGCTGTCCTGGTCATGGCGGCCGCGCTGGTCAAGGTGCCCGCGATCCTCGGCCTGGCCGCGGTCGCGGTGATCTGGGCGGCCCAGCTGCCGGGCCGATGGCCACTGATCCGGGCCGGGAGCGCCGTCGCCGCGATCGCCGCCGCCTCGACCGCCGCCCTCACCGCCGTCGCGGGCACCGGATACGGCTGGCTCGGCACCCTCGACACCCCGATCTCCCCGCACAACCTGTCGCTCGTCAACGTGCTGGGCCGCTGGACCGCGGGCCTGCTCTCCGACGACGGCGTGGGCGAGGTCTTCGTGCTCAACCTGTGGCGCTGGGCCGGCGTCCTGGCCACCCTCGTCGTCGTGGGCCTCGTCTGGTCGCAGATCAGGGAGCTGGGCGTCCTGTACGGCCTCGGCATCGTGCTGGTCGCGGTGGTGGTGTTCGGCCCGGCGCTGCGTCCCTGGTACCTGATCTGGGGCCTGGTCCCGCTGGCGGCCGCGGCCGGCCATCGCTGGGTGCGGCACACCCTGGCCGCCGCCTGCGCGGTCCTGGTGCTGGCCGTGCTTCCGGACGGCTTCGCCGTCGACGCCGAGGAGTTCCTCCTCGCCACCTCGGGCGCGCTTCTGGGTGTGTCCGGCTTCCTGCTCGTACGCCTGGCCGCGGCCCCCACTCCGGAACTGGTCACCCGATGACACGTACTCGCGCCTTCCTGCTGGTGACCGCGGCCACGATCGCGGTCGGCGTCTTCCTGGTCACCGTGCCCACGTTCCGCGAGTTCTTCGACCTCGGCGTCTACCGCGGCGCCGTCCGCTACTGGCTGGTCGACGGCGGCGAGCTCTACGACTACCTCTACCAGGGCTCCGAGTACGGCTTCACCTATCCACCGTTCGCCGCGCTGGTCTTCAGCCCGCTGGCCCTGACCAGCTGGCCGGTGGCGATCGCGTTCAGCGTCGCCCTGAACGCGGCCTGCGTGGCCCTGCTGCTGCGCTGGTACCTGGTCCCGATCCTGCGGCGCCACGACTGGCCGTTGTGGCCCCCGGCCGCGCTGGTCTTCCTGGCCGTCCTGGTCTTCGAGCCGGCCCGCGACACGTTCAGCTTCGGCCAGGTCAACCTGGCCCTGCTCGTGCTGGTCTGCTCCGACCTGCGCCGCACCCAGTGGCGCGGCGCCGGCATCGGCCTGGCCGCGGCGATCAAACTGACCCCCGCCGTCTTCATCGGCTACCTGATCCTGACCCGCCAGTACCGGGCCGCCGCCGTGGCCTCGGCCACCGCCGCCGTCGCGACGGTGCTGGCCTTCCTGATCGCCCCCGGCACCTCGCGGCGCTTCTGGACCGGGGCGTTGTGGGACACCGATCGGGTGGGCGATCTGGCGTACGTCTCCAATCAGTCCCTGCGCGGTGTCGTGGCGCGCCTCGACATCTCGTCGGTCTGGTGGCTCCTGGCCGTCGCCGTGATCCTGGTCATCTGGTGGCTGGGCATCCGTTCCGTGGGTTCTCCGCGCGACGACGCGGCCGGCTTCGCGATGACCGGCATCGTGGCCTGCCTGATCAGCCCGGTGACGTGGGTCCACCACCTGGTGTGGCTCCTGCCGGCCCTGTTCCTGCTGGCCGGCCGCGCCTCCCGCCGCGGCCTGGCCGTGCTGGCCGCCGTCTACGTGGTGCTCAGCAGCAGCGTCGTCTGGCTCTGGTGGGCCGGCGCCGACGGCTTCCTGGCCGTGATCGGCAGCAACACGTACGTCTGGATCTCGATCGGCCTGCTCCTGGCCTTGCGGGCACCCGGTCGAGCGACTTACAGGTGGCGGCGCCGCGCTCCCTACGTTCAAAAGGCCCCAACGAGCTAGGGCCGGTGGGCCCGGCTCGGAACCCATAGGCTTTCGCGAATGAGTGAGGAACCGGCCCCGTTCGGCGCGCTGCTGAACGAGGAGACCGGCGACCGCGAGGCGCTGGTGTCGTTCCTGAACGAGTTGATTCGGCGATGGCCCTGGTGGGACCGTACGTGGCGGATCACTGAGATCCATGAGGTGCGCGTTGTCAGGTCACATCTGACCCAGTTCGAGGCGCGGATCGGTGACGTGCTGATCGGACCGCCGGTCCGACCCGGCGATCCCCACCCGTTCGGAGCGATCTTCAGCGCCCTGATGGATCGCCGTGGAATCTCCGGTAAGGAGATGGCCCACCGCTGCCGGTTGGCCGAGTCGACCGTGGCCAAGATGCGAGCGGGCCGAGCGGTGCCCCGCGAACGAAAGCGAATCGCCGACCTGGCCGCGGCCCTCGACATGCCCGTCGGCGACCTGGCGGCCATCGTGGGCCTGCCCGAGGACGGTTGAGGCGGCCGCGCCCTCCTCAGGAAGCAGCGACCATGACCTTCGTAACAACGAGATCGCCGCCCAGTTGCGGGTATGCCCACGTACCGTCGCACGCACCTGTACAACGCGTATCCCAAGCTCGGCGTCAGCGGACGCCGGGAACTCGGCACCCTTCTGGCGGGATGATGGCATCAGTCGAGGTCGGCGACCTCACGAAAGAGTTCGACGGCAGCCCGGTGCTGCGCGGCGTCAGCCTGAGCGTCGAGCCGGGCGAGTTCCTGGCCGTGGTCGGCCCGAGCGGCTCGGGCAAGTCGACGTTGCTCTACTGCATGTCCGGCCTCGAGCCGGCCACGTCGGGCCGGGTGCGGATCCTCGGGCACGACCTCGGCGGGATGCGGCGGGGCGCGCTGGCCGCACTGCGCCGGGACCACGTCGGGTTCGTCTTCCAGTCGTACAACCTGATCCCCTCGCTCACCGCGAGGGAGAACGTGGCGTTGCCGGCCCGCCTGGCGCGACGGAAGATCTCCGCCTCCGACGTCGACCGCGCGCTCGACGACGTGGGCCTGGCCGAGCGGGCGGCCTACCGGCCGTCCAAGCTCTCCGGCGGCCAGCAGCAACGGGTGGCGATCGCGAGGGTTCTGGCCGTACGCCCGGACGTGGTCTTCGCCGACGAGCCCACCGGAGCTCTCGACACCTCGTCGGGCGCCCAGGTGCTCGACCTGCTGGCGAAGGTGCCGGCCGAGGGCCGTTCGGTGGTGATGGTGACGCACGATCTCTCCGCCGCCGCGCGAGCCGGCCGGGTCATCGTGCTGCGTGACGGGCTCATCCATCGCGAACTGCGGCAGCCGTCGGCGGCCGAGGTCTTCGCGGCGCTGGAGGCGTCCTAAGTGGTCCGTCTCATCCTCGGCGACCTCGTCGCCAACGCCCGCGTCTGGCTCGGCACGCTGCTGATCGCCGCGGCCACGGCCGCCGTCGGGGCCGTCGTGGCCAGCGAGATCGCCACGGCGCTGTCGGTGGGCGGCAACGACGCCCTGGCGCTGTACGGCATCAGTGGCACCATCGCCGCCTTCACGATCGTCACCGCGCTGATCGTGGTCGGCTCGGTCGCGGGACTGACGGTCACGCTGCAACAGCGGGGGTACGCCCTGTGGCAGCTGGTCGGCATCAGGCCCGCCCTCGTCCGCACGGTCGTGACGGCGCAGCTGTTGATCGTCTCCCTGCTCGGCGCGGTTCTCGGCTGTCTGGCCGCGACACCCTTTCTTCAACCGCTTTACCGGTACGCCTTCACGGACTCACCTTCGCTGGCCGGGCTGCGGCCCCGGTTCGATCTCGCCGCGGCCGTGCCGGTCGTGCTCTTCGTCGTCGTGGTGCTGACCATCGGCGGTTCCCGCAGCGCCGGCCGGGCCTCACGCACGCCGCCGATCCGCTCGCTGCGCGAGACCGAGCCGCCGGACCGCCGGATGACCGCGGCCCGCTGGGTGGGCGGCCTGGCCACGCTCGGCATCGTGCTGGCCATCCTGGCCTCGCTGCCCGGCACCGGCGCCGACACGATCGCCGAGCCCCTCATGCTCATCGCCCCGCTGGTGGCCGGGGTGCTGGCCGCGTTCGGCCCGCTCTTCCTGGCCCGGCTGGTGCGTGCCTGGACCGGCCTGGTGCCCTTCGAGGGCTCCTGGTATCTGGCCCGCAACAGCACCGCCTTCAACGTCGGCCGCAGCACCGCCACGATCAGCCCTCTCACCGTGGCGATCGCCCTGGCCGGCGGCCTCTACTCGGCCAACGAGACGGCCGGCGGCGGCCGTTCCGACCTCGGCACCGGGGCGGTGGTGCTGCTGCTGGGCGGCCCGCTGCTGCTGGCCGTCCTCGGCGCGGTGGCCACGGTGTTCATGTCGAGCCGCCGCCGCGAGCGCGAGTTCGCCCTGATCGTCGCGGCTGGCGGCACTCCCGGCACGGTCCTGACCGCGGCCGCCTGGGAGGCCGTCATCTACGTCGGCACCGCCCTGCTGCTGGGCGGCGTCTCGGTGCTGGCCACCGCCCTGGCCGGCGCGTGGGCGGCCGGCGTCTTCCCGTCGTTCGGCGCCGTGCCCGCCCTGACCGTGGCCCTGGGAAGCTTCGTGCTCGTGCTGGCCGCGACCGTGCTGCCGACGGCGGTGGCCCTGCGCCACGAGGTACCGAGCGTGCTAGCTCCCGAGTAGGGCCGGCGTCTGCGCGATCTCCCGGGCCAGGCGGACGAACGCCGCCACCTCCAGCGAGCGGGACCCGGCCGGCCAGACCACCTTCAGGGCCACCGGGCCGAGGTCCTCGACCGGGCGGAAGGCGGTGTTCGGCCGCGGGAACCGCCGGGCCACCCACTCCGGCAGGAACCAGACGACGCCGCTCACCTCGACCAGGTTGAAGATCTGCGACAGGTCGAACTTCTTCACGCCCGCCGCCATCCGGCCCTCCGACGCGTCGGTCCCGTCCGGCAGCTTCCGGCCGCGCAGATCGGCCAGCGTGAGCGAGCCGCGCGCGGCCAGCGGATCGGCCGCGGCCAGGGCCACCACGCTGGGCCCGGTCAGCAGCGTCTCGCAGTCGAGCCCGCGCTCGTCGAACGGCGCCGGCAGCAGGGCCACATCGGCCCGCCCGTCGAGCAGCGCCGGCACCTGCTCGCCGCGCCCGCCCAGTTGCAGCTCCACCGGCATGACGTCGTACGCGTCGAGGATCCGCGGCAGCAGCCCCGCGTCGTAGTCGGCCTTGAGAGCCAGCCGCAGCGACCGTGTCGGCTGACCGGCCCGCCGCGCCCGGCGCTGCGCCGCCGCCACCGCGTCCAGAGCCACCCGCGCGTCCGCGAGCAGCGTCTCGCCGGCTTGGGTGAGCGCCACCTGACGTGTCGTACGGACCAGCAGCTGCACCCCGAGCTGCCGCTCCAGCTCCCGGATGGCCCGCGACAGCGGCGGCTGGGCCATGCCGAGCCGCTCGGCCGCCCGCCCGAAATGCCGCTCCTCGGCCACCGCCACGAAGTAGCGCAGCTGCCGCGTCTCCAGGTCACTCATACCGCCACGGTATCAATGCGGACGCAGTCGGTCTTTCCCCTTTCCGCCCGACCGGCGTTCACTCATAGTCATGATCGTTGTTACCGCACCCACCGGCCAGATCGGTTCCCAGGTCGTCCAGGACCTGCTCAAGGCCGATGCCCCCGTACGCGTCGTCGCCCGCGACCCGGCCCGGCTGGCCCCCGGCGTCGCCGAGCGTGTCGAGGTAGTTCAGGGCTCCCACGGCGACCCGTCAGTGGCCGCCGCCGCCCTCGAAGGCGCCGACGCCGTCTTCTGGCTCGTCATGGCCGACCCGCACGCCGCCACCGTCGAAGACGCCTACACCGGCTTCACCCGCCCGGTGCTCCCCGCGCTGGCCCGGGCCGGCCGCGTCGTCAGCGTCTCGGCCCTCGGCCGCGGCACTCCCGTGGCCGGCCGGGCCGGCCACGTCACCGGCTCGCTCGCCCAGGACGACCTGATCGCCGCCACCGGCGTGCCATTCCGGGCCCTGGCCATGCCGTCCTTCATGGACAACGTGCGGCGACAGGCGGCCTCGATCAAAGAACAGGGCGTCCTGCACGGCCCGTACGTCCCCGGCCTGCCCCTGCCGGCCGTAGCCACCCGGGACATCGCCGCGGTCGCCACCGACCTGCTGCTCGACGACAGCTGGACGGGCTCCGGCGAGGTCCCGGTCATCGGCCCCGAGGACCTGACCTGGACCGAGATCGCCGCGATCATCTCCGACGTGCTGGGCCGCCCGGTCCGCTACGAGCAGACCCCACCCGGCGTCTTCAAGGCCAACATGCTCCGCTTCGGCAACTCGGAGGCCATCGCCCAGGGCCTGCTCGACATGGCCTTGGCCAAGAACAACGGCCTGGACCACGTCACCCCGGGCGTCCCGCGCACCCCCACCACGTTCCGCCAGTGGTGCCTCGACAACCTCGCTCCGTCTATTCGACCGTGACCGACTTGGCCAGGTTGCGGGGCTGGTCGACGTCGTGGCCCCGGGCGGCGGCGATCTCGCAGGCCAGGATCTGCAGCGGGACCGTGGTCATCAGCGGGGCCAGCAGGGCGGCGGTGGGCGGGATGGTGATCAGGGCGTCCGCGTACGCCTCGACCGACTCGTCGCCGTCCTCGGCGATCACGATGGTGCGGGCGCCACGGGCCCGCACCTCCTGGATGTTCGAGACGACCTTGTCGTGCAGGACGCCGCCGGGGGAGGGCACCACGCAGATCACCGGGGTGGCGTCGTCGATCAGGGCGATCGGGCCGTGCTTGAGCTCGCCGGCGGCGAAGCCCTCGGCGTGCATGTAGGCCAGCTCCTTCAACTTGAGCGCGCCTTCCAGCGCCACCGGGAAGCCCACGTGCCGGCCGATGAAGAGCACCTGCGGCGCCGAGGACAGGTCCCGGGCCAGCTTGCGCACCGGGTCCATCGTCTCCAGCAGGCCGGTCAGCTGGGACGGGACGGCCAGCAGCCGGCGGGCGACCTCGGGAGCCGCGGCCGGGGCCAGCCGCAGGGCCAGCAGATAGCAGGCGGTCAGCTGGGTGAGGAACGCCTTCGTGGACGCGACCGCGATCTCCGGGCCGCCGCGCGTGTAGACGACGGCGTCGGACTCGCGGGCGATGGTCGATCCGTTGGTGTTGCAGATCGCCAGCACCCGGGCGCCCTGCCCGCGCGCGTGGCGCAGGGCCATCAGCGTGTCCATGGTCTCGCCGGACTGGCTGATCGCGACGACCAGCGTGTTCCGGGTGAGGATCGGGTCGCGGTAGCGGTACTCGCTGGCCGTCTCGACCTCGCACGGGATCCGGGCCCACTGCTCGATCGCGTATTTGGCGACCAGGCCCGAGTGATAGGCGGTGCCGCAGGCCACGATGACGACCTTCTCGACGTCGCTCAGGTCCAGATCGCCCAGGTCCAGGTCGACATCGCCGTTCTCGAGCAGCCGGCCGCGCAGCGTGTCGGCCACCGCCCGCGGCTGCTCGGCGATCTCCTTGAGCATGAAGTAGTCGTGGCCGCCCTTCTCGGCGGCGGACAGGTCCCAGTCGACGCGGTAGTCGGCGCCGCTCGACGGACGGCCGTCGAAGTCGGTGATCTCGATGGCGTCCGGCGTGATCAGCACGACCTGGTCCTGGCCCAGCTCGATCGCGTCGCGGGTGTGCCCGATGAACGCGGACACGTCGCTGGCCAGGAAGTTCTCGCCCTGCCCGCGGCCCACCACGAGCGGGGAGTTGCGCCGGGCGCCGACGACCGCGCCGGGGGTGTCCGCGTCGACCGCGAGGAGCGTGAACGCGCCTTCGAGCTGCCGGGAGACCCTTCGCATGGCCTCGGCCAGGGCTTGCGGTCCGGTCACGCCTTCTTGGCGTACGACCGCAAGCGCCCCCGACAGCAGATGCGCCGCCACCTCGGTGTCGGTGTCGCTGATGAGCTCGGCGCCGCTTTTGTTCAACCCCGCGCGCAGCCGGGCGAAGTTCTCGATGATGCCGTTGTGGATGACCGCGACCCGGCCCGCGACATGCGGGTGGGCGTTGCGGTCGGTCGGGCCGCCGTGCGTGGCCCAGCGCGTGTGCCCGATGCCGGTCGGCCCGTCGGAGAAGCCCTCGGCCAGCGCCTTCTCCAGGTGGACGAGCTTGCCCGCCCGCTTCTCGGTCCACAGCACGCCGTCGTCGAGGACGGCCACGCCGGCCGAGTCGTAGCCGCGGTACTCCAGGCGCCGCAGGCCGTCCATCACGATTTCCACAGCCGGCCGCTCGCCGGCGTATCCCACGATTCCGCACATGCCAGCGAACGTATCGGCGCAATCCGGCCATTTCGCTGTGCGAACTCCATGGGTCAGCTGTGCGGCGTGGCGTCACCCGTCGGCAGCTGCTGGCCCATCAGCGCGTTCAGGCCGCCGGTGCGGCGCAGCTTCTGCCAGCCGAGCCGGATGCCGCGGATCGCCGACAGCATCGACTGGATCAGCACCAGGTACATGAGCTGGCGATAGACGAACTGCTGCAACGGCATCCGCCACAGCGGGCGCATCGACTCCTTGTCCAGCCGGAAGGCGTACATGGTGCTCAGCAGTTGCAGTAGCAGCACGCCGAGCCAGGCCGCCACCGTCAGCAACGGCTCCAGGAAGATCAGGCCGTAGATCAGGAAGACGTCGATGAGCGGTGACAGCAGCGGCATCAACGTCTGGAACAGGGCCAGGTTGAGCAGGCCGCGCCGGCCGAACTTGCCGCCCGGGCCGCGCTCGAACAGCGCCCGGCGGTGCTTCCACATCGCCTGCATGGTGCCGTAGCTCCACCGGTAGCGCTGCTTCCACAGCTGCGCCATGGTCGACGGGGCCTCGGTCCAGGCCCGCGAGCGGTCCTCGTACACCACCCGCCAGCCGGCCCGGATGATCGCGATGGTCAGGTCGGTGTCCTCGGCCAGCGTGTCCTCGCTCAGGCCGTTGACCTGCTCCAGGGCCGTGCGCCGGAACGCGCCGATCGCGCCCGGCACGGTCGCCATGCAGTGCATGACGTCGTACGCGCGCCGGTCGATGCTGAAGCCCACCACGTATTCGATGTGCTGCCAGAGCGGGATCATGCCCTTGCGGTTGGCCACCTTGGCGTTGCCGGCGACCGCGCCGACGCCCTCGTTCGCGAACGGCTGCACCAGCAGGGCCACCGTCTCCGGCTCGAATACCGTGTCGCCGTCCATCATCACGACGACCTCGGTGTCGGCGTGCGCGATGCCGTTGTTGAGCGCGGCCGACTTGCCGGCGTTGGGCTGGCGCAGCACGGTGACGTTCGGGTGGCCGAGCCCTTCGGCGATCTCCGCCGTGCCGTCGGTGGAGCCGTCGTCGATCACGATGATCCGGATCGGATGTGTGCTGCTCACCAGCGAGCCCAGCGTGTCGGCGATCATCTCCTTCTCGTTGTACGCGGGGACGAGAACGGTCACGGGTTTCTCGTACGGCGGACCCCAGCCCTTTTCATGTTTTTTGAATCTTCTCGCGTGCTTCCGGGCGAGCCCGAGCATCAGCAGCAGCCTCAGGATCATGAGCACGCCCAGCACCAGCAGCAACGTGGCGAACCAGTCGGTGATCTTCTGAGCGACCTGTACGGCGCCGACGATGCCCAGGCCGTAGATCCGCTCGTCCGTGGTGGCCTTCGGGTTGACCGTCGACATGCCGGTCAGCGCCTTGATCGTGGTGAACGAGTAGCCCTCGTTCTTCAGGTACGGGATGACCGACTCGAGCGCGGTCGCCGTCTTCGACCGGTCGCCGCCGCCGTCGTGGAACAGCAGGATGGCGCCCGCGCCGTCGTCGGGCAGCACGGCGTCGACGATGTCCTGCGTCGTGGTGTCCGGCTCCCAGTCCCGGCTGTCCAGGTTGTTGACGACCGTCAGATAGCCCTTCGCGCCCATCTCGGCCATCACCGACCAGGTCGGGTTGTCGAGCGCGGCCACGGTCGACGAGTACGGCGGCCGGAAGATCACGCTGGAGACGTTGGTGGCGCCGGCCAGCGCGAACTGCGTCTCCGACATCTCCACGTCCTGCCGCCACGTCGACTTGCCGGACATCTCCGGATGCGTGAACGTGTGGATGCCGATCTCGTGCCCGGCGTCCTTGACCTGCTTCGACACCGACGGATAGCGGCTGATCTCGGAGCCGATCTGGAAGAAGACACCCGGCACGTCGTACTTGTCGAGGACCTTCAGGATCTCCGGGGTGTACTCCGGGCTGGGCCCGTCGTCGAAGGTCAGCACGATCTTGTTGTCCGGCACGGTCACCGTGGTCGTGGTGGTGCCGTCGGTCTGGATGATCGGCCCGCCGTTGAGGGCGGCGTCCGGCACCTCATCGGTCTCGGAGGTCGACTCGGCCGCGCCGTCCTGGGTGAACTCGCCCGTCACGAGCCCGTTCACCAGAAGAATGCTGGCGAACAGCCCGAGCAGCACGACGAGCAGGACCCAGCGCGGCTGAGGCACGCGGAGGCGCCTCGACTTGGGCGCCTCTTTGACTGTTTCGACGGACACGACTCAGCGTACGGTTTTGGGCTTTTGTGCACCCCGGGAATGGGATAGTCCGAGAGTGCTGGCCCGAATCGCTGCCGTCGCTTCCGTGTTCGTCGCGGCGGCGGCGTGCTCGTCCTCCTCGACCACCTCGTCGGAACCGACCGCCTCGGCCACATCGGCGGGCGCTCCGCCCGCGGTGGCTCCCTACGTCGACATCGTCAGCGGCACGGCCGACATCAGCGCGATCGCCACGGCCACGGGCCAGAAGGACTACACGCTCGCGTTCATCCTGGCCGACAGCTCGGGCGGCTGCACCGCCACGTGGGGCGGCAAGACGGCCCTGGACGACAGCACGGTCGCGGCCGAGATCGCCAAGATAACCGCGCTGGGCGGCACGCCGATCGTCTCCACGGGCGGAGCCTCCGGCACATATCTGGAGACGGCCTGCACTTCGGCCGACGACCTGGCCGCCCAGTACGAGGCGGCCCTGGACCAGGCCGGCAGCAACTTCCTGGACGTGGACATCGAGCAGACGATCACGCCGGCGACGGTCGTGTCGGCCCTGAGCAAGCTGCAGAAGGCCAAGGGCACGTCGATCACCCTGACGGTCCCGGTCGGCGGCACGGTCCTGGGCCTGACCGACGCGAGCATCGCCCTGTTGACGGCGGCCGAGGCGGCCGACCTGGACGTCACGATCAACGCGATGACCATGAACTTCGACGGCGGAACGGCCGACTGGGGAACCGCGATGACCACAGCCGGCGAGGCCGTGAAGGCGGACGTGGCCGCCGTCTGGACCGACAAATCAGACACCGAGATCTACGGCATGCTGGGCGTGACCCCGATGATCGGCACCAACGACTCGTACGCCACCACCACGATCGCGAACGCCACGACGCTGCGCGACTGGGCCGAGGAGAAGGGCTTGGCTTTCGTACGCTTCTGGTCCGTCAACAGAGACAACAACGGCTGCACGGACGGGACGGTCAGCGCCACTTGTTCGGGGATCGCTCAGACCGAGTACGCCTTCACCACGCTCTTCACCAAGTTCACCACCTGATCCAGCGCGCTCGCCCCAGCGGGGCCCGGGCATTGCCGCTCACCCGAGCGTCCTCGACAGGCGACTGGTGTCGGCGAAGCAAGAGGTGCCACCTGCGTGACCTGCTCGTTCCTTGCCCCGACGCCGGCGAAGGCCGCCACCGAGAGGCGTGCGCGTAGGTTCTCGCCCCAACTGGTCCATCCCGAACCCCCACCCACCCGGGGAGCCGGTGGAGACCCTACGCCGAGCGCACCCATTCACGGCAAGCCTGTGGATAACTCTGTGGACAGCGGAACGGAAGCCCGGCGAGACGTGGCTCGCGCGCCACGCGAGGGTGAGGGCGATGCGCGGGCGACGTGAGGGCTCATCTGGAACGGCGGTGGCTCAGCTGGAGCTGGTCGACGAGGACGACGAGGACGACGAGGACGACGAGGACGACGAGGTCGAAGCCGAGGCCGACGCGGAAGCGGATGTCGATGTGGAGACGGTGGCCTTCGTGGAAAGGCCCGAATCGGCGGCCTGGACGACACTCGCGCCCACGACTGCCATATACACCGTGGCGAAAAGGGCCAGGAAAAAGCCGATCACGCCGACGAGGCGCTTTCGGCGGCCGCTTGAATCCACGAAAACCTGAGTAGTGGATTCGGTGGCCGGGACCATGGCGGCGGTGCGGATCATCGGAATTGTTTCCTCTCGGTGGGAGCGCTTTTTGCTACACCGAAAGATAGGAGCGGAAGTCGACGGAATTCCTGTCCGAAGCCTGGGGTCTTTCTGTGGATAAAGGCACGCCCTGTAGTAACGCGACCACGCAAAGTCAAGACGCGTCAAGCCATAGCGAATTCTCACCTGATCCCGATGTGCCCGATATGTGCGGCCGCACAGCGACATCACACAGCGTGACCAAGAAACCGCAGGAAGCGACAAGGAGGGCGGGCCGCCGCCACGGCTCCACAACAGCGGGTGACGGAGAAGGCCTACTTCTTAGGCAATGGCGCCCTATTCCACCAGAGCGAAAGCCCCACTCCCGCAAACACCAGCAATGCCCCGGCCAACACGAACCAGACCGACACCTCGACCTCCTGCTTGCGCAAATTGAACTCGCGCGGCAGGTCGGTCAGCACGTCGACCAGCTGGTCCGCGTCCTCGGCCCGGAAGTACTTCGCGCCGGTCACGTCCGCGACCTTCGTCAAAGCCTCCTCGTCGATCTCCTGATTGCGGCCGGCTCCCCGTCCCCCTCCGCCGAATCGGCCGCCGCCGAATGGGGAGTCGCCGCCTATCTGGTCGGCCGTGCAGACCATCGGGGCGGGGGTCGTCGTGCCGAAACCGATCGTGTAGACGCGCACCTTGCGGGCCGCCGCCTGCTCGGCCGCCGTCACCGGGTCGACGCCCGTCGTGTTCGAGCCGTCCGTCAGCACCACGATGGTGTCCGGCTCGTAATCGCCCGTGTTCTCGAGCGGCGGCAGGTCGGCGCCCGTCTTCGACACGTTCGGGTTCGTCTCCGCGATCGCGTCGATCGAGGTCAGGATGGCCTGGCCGATCGCCGTGCCGCGGGCCGTGCGCAGCGTGCCGATCGCGTCGATCAGCTGGTCCTTGTCCGTCGTCGGCGCCACCAGCAGGCCCGCTATGCCCGAGAAGGCGACCAGCCCGATCCTTGTGCCGTCCTGCTGGGCCTTGATGAATTCCCGGGCCGCCTGGGTCGCCACCGTGAACCGGTTCGGCTCCACGTCGGTCGAGCACATCGAGCCCGAGACGTCGATGGCCAGCAGGATCGACGTGCTGTTGGACGGCACCGACACCGTCGCCTGCGGGCGGGCCAGGCCCACCGCCAGCGGCAGGAAGCCGGCCAGGAAGAGCCAGACCGGGATGCGGCGCTTCCATGACGTACGCCCGGGCAGCGCGGCCCGGATCACCGCCACGCTGGAGACCGTCACGGCGGTTCGCTTGCGGCGCCGGTTCAGCCACCAGCGGGCCGCCAGCAGCAGCGGCACGGCCAGCAGCGCGAGCAGCGCCCACGGCCAGCTGAACGACATCAGACGATCCTTCCGTGCCAGCGGGTGCCCAGCAGCGCGCCGAGCATGAGCAGCAGCAGTGCGACGCCGGCGAACGGCGCGGTCAGCTCCACCGGTTCCTTCTTGGCGGTCAGCCGCAGGTCGATCGACTTCGTCGTGTCGGACACCGCCGCGGCGTCACCGGCCGGGTGGTACGCGCCGCCGGTGACCTGCGAGATCGTGGTCAGGGTCTGCTCGTCGAGCTGGGTGCCGAGCTGGTAGCCGTCCACCTCGACGGTCGCGCCTTTGGCCGTGCCCACGCCGACGGTCTGAATGCGTACGCCGGCCGCCGCCGCCAGCTCGGCCGCCGCCTCGACGTCGGGGCCGCCCGTCTCCTGCCCGTCCGAGAAGACGACGATGGTCGCCGACGGCCAATAACCCAGCTCGGGCGCGGGCGCGCCATCTTGCGGTAAAGAGACCGGCTTGCCGGTGATCGTGCCCAATCCGACCAGGATGGCCTGGCCCAGCGACGTGCCCCCGCTGGCCGAGAGCCGGCCGATCGCGGCCATCGCCGCGTTGTGGTCGTCGGTCGGCGCCTGGGTGAGCAGCGCCTGATCGCCGAAGACGAGCACGCCCACGTCGACCGTGTCCGGCTGGTCCTCGACGAAGTCCTTCGCCGCCTGCTGGGCCGCGGCCAGCCGCGACGGCGTCACGTCGGTCGCGCGCATGCTGTTCGAGACGTCGAAGGCCAGCAGCACCGTCCCGGACACGCGGGGCACACTCAGCTCGGCCTGCGGCCGGGCCAGTCCCACCAGCAGAACCGGCAAGGCCAGGAGAATCAGCGCGTACGGCAAGTGACGGCGCACCGCGGATCCACGGCCGACCAGCGAGGCGAAGCCGGACGCGGCCAGCGCCGCCGACCGCCGCCGCTGAAGCAGCACGTAGCCGTAGACCGCGGCCGCGGTGACGACCAGCGCGACGATCAGCAGCAGGGGGTGGAGGAAGCTCACCGGCGCCCCCGCCCGGACGTACGGACCATGTCGATCAGCGCCGCCATCATGTCCTGGTCGGTGGTCACCCGGTGGGCGGCCACCCCGGCCTTGCGCATGCCCTCGGCCACCTCGTCCTCGCGGGCGCCGACCTGCTCGGCCAGCCTCCCGCGCAGCAGCGGATCACTCGTGTCGACCAGCAGTTGTTCACCCGTCTCGGCGTCCTCGACCAGGATCAGCCCCACGTCGGGCAGGTCGAGCTCCGAAGGATCGACGACCCGGATCACCACGACCTCGTGCCGATGGGTGAGCATGGCCAGGGCGCGGTCCCAGCCCGGTTCGCCGATGAAGTCCGACATGACGAAGACCAGGCTGCGGCGCCGCGAGGTCGTCGCCGCCGCCAGTCTGAACATCTCCGACAAGTCGGTTATGGAGCCTGACCCCGAAGAGGGTGAAGTCAGCGCCCGCGTGATCCGCAGGATCTGATCCCGGCCCGGTCGCGGCGGGATGATCTCGTGCCGGTTGTTGTCGAAGAGAAGAGCGCCGACCCGGTTGCCACCCTGCGAGACGAGCCGGGCCAGCGCGATGGCGAGTGAGGCGGCGACCGACTCCTTGCCCTCGCCCCGGCCGAAGCGCATCGACGCGGAGCGGTCGACCACCAGCCAGGCGGTCAGCTCGCGGTCCTCGGTGTACTGCCGGATGTACGGCTCGTCGAGCCGCGCCGTGACGTTCCAGTCGATGTGCCGGACGTCGTCCTCCGGGACGTACGCCCGCAGGTCGGTGAAGTCGATGCCGGCGCCGTGCCACACCGTGCGGTAGGCGCCCTGCAACCTGCCGTCGAGGCGGCGCCCGAGCCGCCACTCCAGGCGCCTCAGCAACCGATCGGAGGGGGTGGTCATGCGTCAGCGGCCTCGGCCGGCGGGCTCCGGAACGGCCACGTTGGCCAGGATCTTCGACAGGATCAGGTCGGGCGTCACCTCGTCCGACAGCGCCTCGTAGGAAAGCACCATGCGATGCCGCATCACATCAAGGGCCAAATCGGTCAGATCTTCCGGTACGACGTATTCGCGGCCCCGGATGAACGCCAGCGCCCGTGCCGCGAGCACCAGGCTGATCGACGAGCGCGGGCTGGCGCCGAACGTGACGTAGCGGGCCAGGTCGGTCAGGCCGATCCGGGCCGGATCACGGCTCGCGTGGGCCAGGTTGACCGCGAACTCGATGAGCGACGGGTCGACGTACACCTGGTCGGTCTGCTCCTGCAGTCCGATCAGCGTCTCGGGGTCGATGATCTTCTGGATGACCGCGGCCCGGGTCAGCGCCCGCTCGACCACCACGAATTCCTCGGTCGGGCTCGGATAGCCCACGAGGACCTTCATCATGAAGCGGTCGACCTGCGCCTCGGGCAGCGGATAGGTGCCCTCGGTCTCGATCGGGTTCTGGGTGGCCATGACCAGGAACGGGTTCGGCACCTTATGGGTCTCGCGGCCGACGGTGACCTGGCGTTCCTGCATGACCTCGAGCAGGGCCGACTGCACCTTGGCCGGAGCGCGGTTGATCTCGTCGGCCAGCAGCAGGTTGGTGAAGACCGGGCCCAGCTGGACCTGGAACTCGCCGGTGGGCTGGTGGTAGACGCGGGTGCCGACGATGTCGGCCGGCACCAGGTCGGGCGTGAACTGCACCCGGTGGAAGTCGCCGCCGATCGCCTCGGCCAGGGACTTCACGGCGAGGGTCTTGGCCAGGCCGGGTACGCCCTCGACCAGGATGTGACCGCGGGCGAGCAGGGCCACGATGAGCCGTTCGAGCAGGATGTCCTGCCCCACGATGGTCTTCTTGACCTCGTAGAGCACCTTCTCGATCGGCCCGGCCGAGGCCGCCGGGGCGTCGGTCCAGTTGTAGGGGCCGCGGGCCGGCTGGTTCATGCGTCCGTCCTTTGTGTCGTCACAGCTTTTTCGTCACAGCGGGGGTGCTTGTCCGTCGCCCTCGCCGGCGCCGAGAGCGGCCCCGATGGGTACGGCGAAGCCGATGCCGATGAAGGTTCCGGCGTCGGTCGGGTTGGCCAGCGCCACCACGACGCCGACGACCTGGCCCTGCGTGTTGATCAGCGGCCCGCCCGAGCTGCCCGGGTTGACCGCCGCGTCGAACTGGAGGAGACCGGCGATGTCGCCGCCGCGGTCGCGGGACAGCGTGCGCTCGAGGCCCGACACGACGCCGCTGGTGGTGGTGGCGGTCAGGCCGAGCGGGTTGCCGATGGCCACCACGTCGTCGCCGACCGCGGCGCCGCCGCCGAGCACCGCCGGAACCACCGTCTCGGGCAGCTTGGCCGGGGTCAGGGTGGCAATGTCCTGCGCGGGCTCCGAGCTCGCGACCTGCGCGGTCGTCTCGCTGCCGTCGGCGTACGAGATCTGGATGTTCTTGGCGCCCTCGATGACGTGGTGGGCGGTGAGGATCGTGCCGTCGGCGTTGATGATGAAGCCGGTGCCGCTGTCGGCGCCGGCGCTGCTGCCGCTCGCCTTGATCAGCACGACCGAGGGCCGCAGCGCCTGGTAGACCTCGGTGACGGTCAACGGCCCCTGTGAGGCCGAGGGCGAGGCGGCCGGGCGGGGCGCCGCGGCGGGCTCCGGCGAGGACCGGAAGAGCACCACGGCGGTGATCGCCACGGCCCAGAGCACGACCGCGCCGGCCAGCACCCTGCGTCCGGTGATCCGCCGCGGCTTCGGAGGCTCCGGAGGCGCTTGATCATCAGAGTCGGGCCGCAGGACTTCCATCACGTCGCACCCGCAACAGTGAGCATCTCTCGACTCTAAGAGCGGTTTCTCAAAATCCGCTAAGAGCTTGCGCCGCTTTTCATAAGGCGTTTCACCTGCCGGGACGCGGGCATTTGGGTCTTATGACGTACGCCGCCCGAAGCCCGCACGCCACTCATCGCTGGATCGCCCTGGTCGTCTTCGGGCTCGCCGTCTTCGTCGCCGCCGCGATCGGCGGCCTCGGCGTCTCCGGCACCTCGACCGAGTACAACAGCCTGGAGCGGCCCGCCTGGGCGCCCCCGTCGTGGCTGTTCGGGCCGGTCTGGACGGTCCTCTACGTGATGATCGCGGTGGCCGGCTGGCTGGTCTGGCAGCGCGTCGGCTTCACCCTGCCGCTCTGGCTCTACACGGCCCAGCTGGTGCTCAACGCGATCTGGACGCCGCTGTTCTTCGGCGCCGGCCAGTACGGCCTGGCCTTCGCCGAGATCGTCGTGATGTGGGTGCTGA
Source organism: Actinoplanes sp. NPDC000266 (assembly GCF_042899005.1). Taxonomy (NCBI): domain Bacteria; kingdom Bacillati; phylum Actinomycetota; class Actinomycetes; order Micromonosporales; family Micromonosporaceae; genus Actinoplanes; species Actinoplanes sp. NPDC000266. Next base: position 9,066 of record NZ_JBIAZI010000026.1, on the reverse strand, counting down.
TCGGCGCCACGGTCGTGTCCTTCTGGAAGGTCCGCCGCGGCGCCGCTCTGCTCCTGCTTCCCTATTGGGCCTGGGTGACGTACGCCAGTGCTCTGAACCTGGCGATCTGGCAGCTCAACTGAGCGAGGACAGCAGGCCGCTCTCGCCGGCCAGCGCGCCGTCCTGTCCCAGCGCCCGGAAGTCGGCCTCGACCTCGTCCCGGCTGAGGGTGCCCGCCCGGACCGCCCGATAACGCACCATGTGCCAGACGAATACGTCGAGGTTGTCGAAGCGGGTGCCCGCCTCGACGACCTCTTCTTCGTGGAACCAGACGGCCACCTGCCCGTTGGTCAGCACCACGTAGTAGTTGCCACCGCCGTCGGCGCCGATCGAGTAGACGTCGTCGTCGGTCAGCTCGGTCTCGTAGTCGGAGTCGAGGATGCCGCAGTCATTTCCGGCGAAGTCGAATCCGTACGACCAGTCGGCTATATCGCACAGGTCGGGCATCGTCCCCGACCGCACCCGGCGGTCGAAGGCGGCCAGCGCGGCCGCGTCGGACGGCGCGAGGCGGGCGAGGAAGGGTTCCACCGGCTTGACCTCGTCCTCGAAAGCGACGACGCCCACCGGAGAGGGAAAGAAACGCGCCAGGTCGCCGTCGAGATCGCGCTCGACGTACCCGGCCAGAGAGGCAACAGTCAGGGCCACCGGCGGATCTTAGCGGCGACGACATATATCGAAACAGGTGCCAACTTCGCTCCGTGTCTTCCAAAAGGTGTCTCCGTCACAGCATGATGATCGCGGGGACACTATGAGTGAAGATCAGTTACCGCCCGGTGTGCTGGCCGAGATCGGGAGCCCGATCCGGGAGACCAGGCTGTCCGTCGTCGAGGAACTGTCCCGGCTCGCCTGGGGCGCCGACCTCGAGACGGCCTCGGCTGCCCGGACCGCTCTCCAGCAGATGATGGACGACGACAGCCGCAGCGTGTCCGCCGCCGCGGCCGCCGCCCTGGAGCGCACGGCCGTGCGCCTCGACCCCGAGCGCGTCGACTTCGGCGTGGTCGCGGCCGAGACGCCCCGCCTGGTCGCCGACGTCCGGGTCGAGGGCCCGCCGCTGGCGATCGCCGGCGCCACGGTCACCGTCTCCGGCCCCGGCCTGCGTGCCATGCTCTCCGACCGCCAGCTGCGGATCATGTGGCTGCCCCGGTCCGACTGGCTCGACGGCTCGGTCACCGTGCGCGGCCCGGCCGGCTGGGCCGACGTCCGGGTCACCGGCCAGATCGCCGCCACCGTGCCGATGCAGCAGGTGCCGGCCGAGGCGGCCAACCTGCGGACGTACGACGGAGTGCCCGGCTACGGCGCCTACGGCCCGGCCCGGGTGACCGTGCTGCCACCACCGCCACCGCCCCCGCGTCGCCAGATCGGCACGACGGTGCTCGTCGCGATCCTCACCACGCTCGTCGTCCTCGGTGGCGCCGGCGTCGCGATGGCCCTGCTCAACGACACCACCCCGGGCCGGACCGTGGCCGCCGAGCCCACCGAGCCCGAGGCGGCCGAGGCGATCGGCCCCGCCGGCACGGTGGCACCGCAGGTCACCCGGGTGCCTCTCGGCGCGCGGGTGAAGAGTCTGGCCGTACCCAAGATCGCCGGCACTGTCCGGGTCGGCACCGAGCCTGAGGGCCTCGCCATCTCGCCCGACAGCCGAACGGTGTACGTGGCCAACCAGAACTCGCACGTTCTGTCGATCATGGACGTGCCGAGCCGCAAGGTGACCTCGGTGACGCTACGGAACAACCCCCGCTTCGCCACCACCTCGCGCGACGGCAAGCTGATCTTCGTCTCGATGTACGAGAACGACAAACGCACCGGCAGCGGCGTGGCCGTGGTCGACGCGCGCACCAAGAAGGTCCTGCGCTATCTCCAGACGGGCCTGCAGCCGTACACGTTGTCGGTCGGCCCCGACGGCAACCTGTGGGTGCCGATCCACAGCGAGGGCCGGGTCGAGGTCTTCAAGGCCGGCAGCCTGGAGCGGACCGGCAACATCATCCTGCCGCCCAACCCGCACGCGGTCGGGTTCTCGGCCGACCTCGGCCGCGCGTTCGCCGCCAACCACGAGTCGAACCTGGTCTCGGTCATCGACATGCGGAACAACAAGCTGGTCACGACCATCCCGGTGAGCCGCGCGCCGCACAGCATCGCCGTCTCGCCGGACGGCCGGGTGGTGCTGGTGGCCGGCTACGAGGCCGACACGGCCGACCTCATCGACGCGAACACGCTGCGGCGCAGCGGGCCGTTCAAGGTGGGAAGCGATCCGCAGAGCGTGGGTGTCTCGGCCGACGGCCGGCACGCGTACGTGGTCAACGAGGGCGACGACACGGTCTCCGTGCTGAACACGACCACCGGCGTCGCCACCGCCACGGTCAAGGTCGGCGGCAGCCCGCGCGCCATCACGGTCGCGCCCGACGGCAAGTTCGCCTACGTCTCCAACGGCCGCGACCACACCATCTCGGTGCTGCGGGTGGGGGAGTGAGCCGGCGCGACCGTGCCGCCGGCGAGGTGCTCGTGCGGCGGCTTTTCACCGAGCACGGCGCCGCGCTTCTGGCGTACGCCTCCCGGCTGCTCGGCGACCACACGCGGGGGGCCGAGGTCGTTCAGGAGGCGCTGGCGCGCGCCGCGTTCACCGACACCAGGGCCGAGCTTTTCCAGGCCGTACGGGATCTGGCCGTGGCCCGCCTCCGCACGCGTTCCCCGTCCGTCGTGCCCGACACGGGGTCGATGGAGATGCTGCGCGCCATCGAGGCGCTGCCGCCCGAGGAGCGCGAGATGCTCAACGCCCTCTACTTCCAGGGGCGCAACGTCAAGGAGGCGGCCACGACGCTCGGCGTGCCCGCCGAGACGGTGAAGGCGCGCAGCTACCAGGCGCTGCGCCGGCTGCGCGGGGTGACGGCGTGAGCGGGCACGAGACCGATCGGCTCGGCGCGTACGCCCTGGGCGTGCTCGACGACGACGAATGGGCGGCGGTCCACGCCCACGTCGAGTCCTGCGAGGCCTGCCGGCGCGAGGCCGGCGAGCTGCGCGCGACCGAGGAGCTGCTCGGCGACGTGCCGCCCGAGGCCTTCCTCGACGGGCCGCCCCAGGGCGCCGACCTGCTGCTGGAGCGCGCGCTCAAGCAGGTGCGGGAGGAGGGCGACCGCCGCGAGCGCGGCCGCCGTCTCGTGTGGACGCTGGCGGCCGCGCTGGTCGCGGTGGCCGCGCTCGGCGGCGGGGCGCTGGCCGGTCGCAGCACCGCGCCCTCGGCCGTGGCGGCCACCCAGCCGCCGGCGCCGGCCTCGGCCGCGCCGCCGGTCTCCGGCGCCGCGACCAACGCCGCGACCGGGGTCAGCATGAACGTCACCGTGCGGCCGGCCGCCGGCTGGGTGCGGCTCAGCGCCTCCGTCGGCGGCGTCCCCGCTGGTGAGCAGTGCCGTCTCTACGTCGTCGGGGTGGACGGCGCCCGGCAGCTGGCCGGCAGCTGGCTGGTCTCCGAGTCCGGTGTCGCGACCGGCACCACGGTGGACGGCAGCGCCCTGGTCGCCCCGGCCGACGTGGCGTCGGTCGAGGTCGAGACCTATGCGGGTCGGCCCCTGGTCCGGGTCGACCTGTAGTTGGTCTTGGCCCAGCTCTCGCCATCGTCTACTTAGACGCATATCATCAGAGCGTAATCGATCGATTGCGCAGCGTTACTTCAAGGGCAGCGTCACAATCACCTTCTGGCGGGGGTGGATCGGATGACCACAGCAGGGTGGTTCGCTCTCGGCATCACCGTGTTCGGTTCGCTCTGCTACGCGACGGCCTCGATCCTGCAGGCCGTCGGCGCCCGGCGCAGCGTGGGCACGGTCCGCACCATGGCCCATCCGCTCTACATGCTGGGCCTGCTGTTCGACATCTTCGCGTGGATCGGCGCGATGATCGCCCTGCGCGAGCTCGCGGTCTACGTGGTCGAGTCGATCCTGGCCGGCTCGCTCGCCATCACCGTCCTCGTGGCCCGCTTCGCCCTCGGATGCCGCCTGCGCAAACGCGACTCGGTGGCGGTCGTCGTCACGATCGCCTCGCTCAGCTTCCTGGCCCTGTCGGCCGGCCCGCAGGACGACGTGCACACCAGCGACGAGCTGAGGTTCGCGCTGTGCGCGGCGGCGATGGTGATGGTGCTGGTCGGCTGGGGCGCGGCCAAGGTGCAGGCCCCCGGCGGCCTGATCGCCGCGTTCGCCGGCCTGTCCCTCGGCGGCGCCGCCCTGATCGGCCGCTCGCTGCCGGTCCCCGAGGGCCTCAGCGGCGGCCAGACGGCCCTGGCGATCATCACCGAACCGCTCACGCTGGCCCTGCTGACCTTCGCGGCCACCGGCATGATGCTCTACGCGCACGCCCTCCAGCACGGCGACGTAGGCCCGGTCACGGCGATCCACTGGACGGCCGAGGTCTGCGCCCCCTCGGTGGTGGCGATGGCCTTCCTGGGCGACACCGTCCGCGACGGCTGGCTGCTCCCGGCCATCCTCGCGGGCGTCGCCACGGTCGGCGCCGCCGTGGTCCTGGCCACCGCCCCGGCCACCCACGTCACGGCCAAGCCGGAGGAGAGCGTCCAGCCGGCCCTGCCCCACTCGGTGCGGGCGGCCCTGCCCGCCCCCGAGGTCCCGGCCTGGGTACGCCCCCTCGGCGAAAAGGTCATCTGGTGGGGCGCCCCACCGATCTGGCGCCCGCCCAACCGCAACCGCCCCATCGAGCCGGCCTACCGAGCCGCCGCGTTCCCCGCAGCCGCCGCGGTCCCCGCGTATCAGCAGCCCGCGTATCAGCAGCCCGCGTATCAGCAGCCCGCGTATCAGCAGCCCGCGTATCCGCAGCCCGCGTATCCGCAGCCCGGACATCCTCAACCCGGATATCTGGAGCCCGCATACCCGGAGCCCGCGTATGCGCAGGCCACTTATCCGCCGCTCATTTATCCGCGAGCGCCGTATCCGCAGCCCGGTCACCCGCAGCCCGGTCACCCGCAGCCCGGTCACCCGCAGCTCGGCCATTCGGACCCCGGTTACTCGCAGCTCGGTCACTCGGAGCCGGGTTATCCGCAGGCCGGTCACTCGGGACCCAGTTATCCGCAGGCCGGTCACTCAGAGCCCGGATACCCGCAGGCCGGTCGCCCGGAGCCCGGTTACCGGCCGCCCGGTCGCCCGCAGCTTCCCGCGCGGCCCGCGCCGACGGCGCGGGCCCAGGCGATGGTCCCGCCCTATCCAGCGCGGCCCGCCGCGTCATCGGAGCAAGACGTGGCGCCGATCCGGGCTCAGGCGATGGTCCCGCCCTATCAGGCGCGACCCGACGGGCCGACGCTCCAGCACGACATCCGGGCCCAGGCGATGGTGCCGCCCTATCAGGCCCGGCCCGCGACGGCCGGTGATCCGCACTGGTGGAGCGATCCCGCGACCGATGCGGAATGGTGAGCTACAGGAGGCGTACGGCCTCGGGAATCGGTGTTGCCCCGTTGTTGAAGTTGATCGTGCGGCCGTAGGTGGACGGCTCGCCCAGGACCTCGGCCACCACCGCCGCCACGTCCGCCCGCGAGACCGAACCCGAAGTCGCGCCCTGCTCGGCCGTCTCGACGCGGCCCGTGCCGGCGGCGTCGGTCAGCGCGCTCGGCCCCAGGATCGTCCAGTTCAGCTTCGACTCGCGCAGATGCGTGTCGGCCGCCGCCTTCGCTTCGGCGTACGCGAAGAAACCGTTCTCCGGCGACACGCCGTGCTCGGGACCCGCACCGAAGTACGACACCATCACGTAGCGGTCCACGCCGCTCCGCGCGGCCGCGTCCATCGACCGGATCGCCGCGTCGCGGTCCACCGCGTATGTCCGCGCCGGATCACCCCCACCGGCCCCGGCCGACCAGACGATCGCGTCGTGGCCCGCGAACAGCGCCGCCATCTCCTCCACGCCGGCCCGCTCCACGTCGAAGACCACCGGTTCGGCCCCGGTCGCGGCCACCTCGGCCGTGTGATCGGCGTTCCGGAAGACCGCCGTCGCCTCGTCGAGCCGCGGCAGCAGAAGCCGCGCCACCTTCCCGTGCCCACCCACCACAAGAACGCGCATTCCTGACACGGTACCCGCGGTGGGCCTCGGCGACGTCGTCGAACGATCCAGGGGGAGCGCGCCACCCTGGAGCGCGTAGGCGCCGCCGAGGCGGCTCAGCTCGCCGCGCGGTGCAGCTCGTCGCGGGGCACCCGCAGGTTCACCACGGCCGGCTCGCCCTCGACGCCGCCGGCGATCTGGTCGCCACCGGCGTACACGTCGTTGGAGAGCAGGCCGGTGCCGTCGATGCGCAGATATCCCGTGGTCACCAGGTGCTCGGCCACCCCGGCGACCGTGTCCGGGCGTACGTCGGTGCCGGGCATCTGGACCGCGGTCACGGAACCGACCTGGTCGCCGGTCGCGTCGACCACGGTCATGCCCACGTTCACCCGGGCGATGGGAAGGGAATCGGTCGGACTGTTCGGCTGCATGGCTACGGAATTCCCCGACGGACCGGCGCAAAACGCGACGGATCGCCGGTCACCTGCCGATGAGCGGGTTTAGGGCGTGTTCCCGCGTGGTACCCGCCGTGCCCCGGGCTCACCCCCGAGGGGAAGGCGGAAGATGCGTGCGGCAGTGCTCGACATCGGATCGAACTCGGTCAATCTTCTCATCGGCGCGCCGGGGACGACATCCCGATCGTGGAAGGCACACACCGCTCTCGCCGCCGGGTTGCGGCCGGACGGAGGCCTCGGGCCCGAGGGACGGCGGCGGCTCATCGCCGCGGTGGGCGAGGCCGTCGCCGAGGCCCGGCGGGCGGGTGTCGAGGAGCTTCTGCCGTACGCCACCGCGGTGATCCGGGACGCACCGGACCGCGACGAGGTGCTCGACCAGGTGGCCGCGGCCACCGGGGTGCGGCTCGGCACGCTGACCGGCGTCGAGGACGCCGAGGTGACCTATCTGGCCGCCCGCCGCTGGGAGAGCTGGTGCGGCGGCCCGCTGTTGCTGGCCGACATCGGCGGCGGCTCGCTCGAACTGGCCTTCGGCCACGAGGAGAAGCCCGACTGGGCGGTCTCGCTCGACCTGGGCGCCCGCGTCCTGACCCGGCGCTTCCTGCGCGGCGGCGCCTCACCGGCCACCCGGGCCGCCCGTGACCTGCGCCGGCACGTCCGGGCCGAGGTGCACCGAGCCCTCGCCGGCACCTTCTGGGAGTCCCGGTCGACCGCGGTCGCCGCCTCCAAGACCTTTCAGCAGCTGGCCCGGCTCACCGGCGCGCCGTCCCTGCGCCGCGGCCCCTACGTTGCCCGCCGCCTGCACCGCCGCCGGTTGCGCCCGTGGCCCGACCGGCTGGCCGCCATGCCGGCCAAGCACCGTGCCAAGTTGCCGGGCGTCTCCAAGCACCGCGCCTGCCAGATCGTGGCCGGCTCGATCGTCGCCGACGAGCTGATGCGCGGCCTCGGCCTGACGTCTTTGCGGATCAGCCCGTGGGGCCTGCGCGAGGGTGTCCTGCTGCGCCGCCTCGAAGGCGGCCGGCCCGATTTCGTCAACGCCCGGTGGGCGCCGTTACCGTGACCTTGCCGGTGGTGCGGCGGCCGAGCAGGTCGCCGACCGCCCGGCGCACGTCGGCCATCGGATAGGCGGCCTCGACGAGCGGCCGCAGCTTCCCGGCCGCGACCAGGCCGAGCATCTCGGCCAGCGGTTCGCGATAGGCGCCGGGCACGGCCAGCGCCGGGCGCAGCCAGAAGCCGGCGACGGCCAGGTTCCGGTCGGCCAGCATCGCCGGGTCGACCGCCGGGCGGCCTTCCCGCGAGGCGTTGCCGAAGGTCACGAGCCGCCCGAAACCGCCGAGCACGCCGAGCCCGGCGCCGAACAGCCGCCCGCCGACCGACTCGAGCACGACGTCCACGGGGCGGCCGTCGTTGGCCTCGAGCACCCTTTCCTCGTACCCGGAAGGATCTGAGGAGACCGCGACATCCGCGCCCAGCGAAACCACAAGATCGCGTTTGGCCCCGGTGGAGGCCGTCCCGATGACGCGCCCCGCGCCGAAATGCCGGGCGAGCTGCACGGCGAGCGAGCCGACCCCACCGGCCGCGGCATTGACCACGACGGTCTCGCCCGGCCCGACCCGGGCGCTGCTCCGCAGCACATGCCAGGCGGTCAGCCCCTGCACCAGCAGCGCGAGAGCCTCGGCGTCACCGACACCGCCGGGCACGTCGACCGCGTCCGCCGCGGCGACCACGGCGCGTTCGGCGAAGCCACCACCGTCGAAAGTGGTCGCCATGACCCGGCGCCCGCCGGCGGTACGCCCGATCACCTCGGTGCCCGGCACGAAGGGCAGAGCGGGCGTGGGCTGATAGCTGCCGGCGATGCGGCTGGTGTCGGCGAAGTTGAGGCCGGCCGCGCTGACCTCGACGAGCAGTTGCCCCTCGCCGGGTACGGGCTCGCCGACGTCGGCCAGGTCGAGGACTTCGGGCCCGCCGAAGCGGGAGCACTGCACCGCGATCACGGCACGGACACTACCGTCACCGCGGTCATGACGAGATCGCGCTCGACCGTGAAGCGGCCCCGGAACTCGGCAAGTGGGGAGTCGACGAGCGGGCGGCCGGTGAAGGTCCGCGCCGCCGGGTCGATGGAGAGCACGCACTCGTCGAAGCCGAGCCAGCGGCCGGTCAGCGGGAACCACGCCTTGTAGATGGACTCCTTGGCGCTGAACAGCAGCCGGTCCCAGTGCGGGCCGCCGCCGAGGGTGGCCAGCATGTCGCGCTCGGCGGGCAGGGTCACCCCGGGGATCACCTCGGGCGGCAGCGCGGCGTGCGGCTCGGCGTCGACGCCGACCGACGCGATGTCGCCGGACCGGGCCAAGGCCGCCGCCCGGTAGCCGGCGCAGTGCGTGATGCTGCCGACGACGCCGTCCGGCCACAACGGCTGCCGCTTCGGGCCGGTCAGGATCGGCACCGGGTCGAAGCCGAGCCGTGGGGGGGGGGCGCGGGGGGGGGGGGGGGCGGGGGGGGTGGGGCGGCGGCCCCCCCCCGGGGGCCCCGCGGGGAGGATTGTGTATGCGGGGGC
>NZ_JBIAZI010000025.1:61021-69449 GCF_042899005.1 Actinoplanes sp. NPDC000266 | reverse complement strand
GCCGCCGGCGACCTCGTCGACCACACCTATCGTCAGGCCATCACGGCCTCCGGCACGGGCTGTGCCGCGGCCCTGGACGCCGAGCGCTTCATCGCCTCATTCCTAGAGCTGTGACCTTCCGAGCCGGCGCGCGCAGCTAGAACATGTCGCTGACGGGCAGGTGGCAGCTGCCGGTGTCGTTGGCGTGCCGCTTCTTGCGGCGCAGTGCCTCGTCCAGCGGAACGCGGCCCTCGAGGATGACGAACAGGTCGGGTCCGGTCAGGGTCATGAAGCAGGTGCCCTCGGCATAGGTGCGGCGGGCCGGCTCGCTGAGTCCGTTGATGCTGACGATCAGGCCGAGGGCGTTCTTGCCCTTGCGCTCGATCTTTTTGGCGAAGGCGTCCGCCTGTTCCCGGCTGACCGGGTCCTTCGTCCACTTCGCTTCGATGATGTAGTCATCGGTGTCGAAGCTGATAGATCCGTCGATCTGCTCGGAGTCCAGCGAGTACGCCAGCCGGGGCGACAGGTCGAACAAGGCGAACAGGGAGTTCAGGAAATCCTCGAACTGCCGGCCGCGCTCGTGCACGTCGGTCATCGCGTGCATCGCCATGAACAGGGCGCGCAGGTCACCGAGCTCCTCGGCGAAACGCCGCTGCAACTCCACCTGCTGGGTGTAGGCGGCACGTTCCGCCGCCAGCCGCTCCCGCTCGCTGATCAAATTCTCGTAGGCGCCGGTGTAGGTCTTGAGGGCGGCGACGGCGGCCTGCGCCCTGGGCAGCCATTTCTCCGAGTTCTCGTGCTGCTCCAGCTCCGGGAACCGCTCCATGTTGGCCAGTTCGACCATCAGTTGCACGGTGGCGTGGTGATAGACGCGCTCACCGGCGATCAGCCGGTCGACCATCTCGTCGGCGATCTCCCGCTTGGAAACCCCGAAATTCACTCCCGCGAGCAGCTCCGGATGCTCCCGCAAACTGGCCCGCAGATACTTCTCCAGCGTCGGCTTGTACCAGAACACGTAGGCGAGGGCAGACCGCAACGCGTTGAAGGCAGCACCAGAGATCCGCCTGGTCGCCTGGCCCTCGGTCATCCGCGTCCACCCATTCCGCCTCGCCGACCGCCAGCCTCGACAACCGCTGCCACCGCCTGAGATTAGGCACACGCACGGTATTCGCACCAGAGCCGCCCGTCGAAGCAACCAGAGTGGCGACCCGTTTCTGACCCACCAAGCAAGTTTATTTCAGCGCAGATTGACTCAATGAACGCTGAGCGATGTAATGGATGTGTTGCCAGCCTTTCTTCGGCGCTCCTGGAGGCCCACGATGAGTGATCTCGTCATCCCACCGGACAACCGCGATCTGTCGATCGATCAGCAGGTGGCGCTGCGCACCGCGGCCGGAAACCTCGGCCGGCTGTTTTCCGACCTCTACGGCGCAGAGACCATCGAACGGTTTCTGCGCTCCAGCTACGACCAGTTCGCCAACAGCAGCACCGTCCCGCATTTCCTGCCGCTGCTGGCCGAACGCTTCGCCCGGCAGCGTCTCGAAGCCCTCGCCCGGGTCGAGGGCCACCACCGCGACGGCAAACCCGTCGTACTGTTTCTGTGCACCCACAACGCCGGCCGCTCCCAGATGGCCCTCGGCTTCTTCACCCACCTCGCCGGGAACCGTGCGGTCGCCTGGTCCGGTGGCAGCGAGCCAGGCCATGAGATCAACCCCGCCGCGATCGCCGCCATGGCCGAGCGCGGCATCGACATCACCGGCGAGTTTCCCAAGCCCTGGACCGACGAGATCGTCCGGGCCGCCGACGTCGTAATCACCATGGGTTGCGGCGACGCCTGCCCGATCTTCCCCGGCACCCGCTACGAGAACTGGGACCTCACCGATCCCGCCGGTCTCGACGTGGCCGCCGTGCGCCCGATCCGCGACGACCTCGAACGCCGCGTGCACACCCTGCTCGGCCAACTCGACATCGCAGCCGGAAGGGCCTGAGCGTGCACCTGGCCATCATCGGCGGCAGCGACGCCGGCATTAGCGCCGGCTTGGCCGCCCGCGAAAAGGACCCGAGCACCGACGTCACCCTGCTGGTCGCCGACGCCTACCCGAACTTCAGCATCTGCGGCATCCCGTACCACGTCTCCGGTGACGTGCCCAACTGGCGCAACCTGGCCCACCGCGCCACGACTGACCTCGAAGCCGCCGGCCTGAGCCTGCTCCTCAACCACCGGGTCACCAGCATCGACCCGTACGGCCACACCGTCACCGCCGGCACCACAACGCTCGGCTACGACAAACTGATCATCGCCACAGGCGCCGTCCCGGCCCTCCCGCCGATCAACGGCCTCGACCACCTCGGCGCCAGCGACGGCGTGCACGTCCTGCACTCCATGGGCGACACCTTCGACCTGCAACACTCACTGCGGCAACGCCAGGCCCAGACCGCGATCATCATAGGCGCCGGCTACATCGGACCCGAGATGTCCGAAGCGCTCACCGCCCGCGGCATCAAGGTCACCCTCCTCGAACAACTCGACCAGGTCATGCCGACTATCGACCCCGAACTCGCCACCCACCTGCAGCAGCACCTGACCGACCGGCAGGTCAGCGTCCACACCGGCACCAAAGCCCGAACCGTCCGCGCCGACGACGGCCGGCTCACCGTCGACACCGACGCCGACAGCTACACCGCCGACATCGTCCTGGTCGTCACCGGCGTACGCCCCGACACCACCCTCGCCGCCGCGGCCGGCATCGACCTCGGGATCCGCGGCGCGATCGCCGTCGACCGGCAGATGCGCACCAACCTGCCCGACATCTACGCCGCCGGCGACTGCGTCCACACCTGGCACCGGCTCCTCGCCCAACGCGTCTACCTGCCCCTGGGCAGCACCGCCCACAAACAGGGCCGCGTCGCCGGAACCAACGCTGCCGGCGGCACCGCCATGTTCGCCGGAACCCTCGGCACCCAAGCCGTCAAAGTCTTCGACCTCGTCGCCACTGGGACAGGCCTACGTGACCACGCCGCCCGCCAGGCCGGATACCAGCCACTCACCGTGGAGACCGTCGCCGACGACCACAAGGCCTACTACCCCGGCGCGACACCCATCCGGATCCGCATCACCGGCGACCGCGTCACCGGACGGCTGCTCGGCGCCCAACTCCTCGGACACCACGGCGCCGAAATCGCCAAACGCGTCGACACCTACGCCACCGCCATCAGCTACGGTGCCACCATCGACGACCTCGCCAACCTCGACCTCGCCTACACCCCACCACTGGGCAGCCCATACGACGCCACCCAAACCGCCACCATGGCGTGGAGGACACACGCCGCTGGCCGCCCCAACGACGGACATGCCTGACATCACTGACATACCGACAGGGCATCTGCCAGCAGATTCGCTTGACAACCGGAGATAATGAAGATGGTCGCGGCGAAGGCCGGATCGTCCGCGTAGCCGGCAATGCCGGTCATCGCAGCCCGACGGAGTGCGCACGCGCGATCTCGGCGGCGAACTGGTTGGCCTGGCGGCGGCTGGTCAGGTGCTACACCTGGGCGTGCGCCCCATGTTCGCGGATGCACGCGAGGACCCGCGGCAGATGCCTGCTTCGGTAGCCGAGCACGTACCGGATGACCTCGGGTGTGATGCGGTCGAAGACCCCGTCGGGGTGTTGGCCGCCGCGGTAGCGCAGCCGGCGGTGCAGGATGCCGGCCAGGCAGACCAGCGGGTGCTGATCGAGCACGATGATCGTGTCCGCGCGGGCCGCGCGGATCGGTAGCGAGGCCAGACTGTTTCCCTCGATCAGCCACCGGTCAGCGCTGACCAGATTCCGTTGCGCTGCTCGGTAAGTTTCCTCCGCAACGGTGCGCCAGGCGCGGTCGTAGCGCAGCGCGTCGAGATGGGTAACCGGCAGATCCAAGATGGCGCCGAGCTGCCGGGCAAGCACGGTCTTGCCCGCCCCTCCGGCCCCGACGATCACAACCCGCTTCATATCCATGCTCTCGACCTCCGGGATCCTCGTTTCTGCGTTCGGCGCCCGACACGGCGTGGCGTCGACCGGCGGAGCCGACGCCACGCCGTAGCGACCCCGGGCGTCATCACGGCCGCTCGTTCGACATCGGTGGGGTCGGTGGGTTCCGGCCATTGGCCTGGCCGCTGTGTGCGGCGTTCTGTGCTGGTCATGAAATCCCGGTTCCAAAGCGCAGCAGTGGCACGTCGTAGAGCTCGGGTGCCGTGCGGCGGTGCAGGAACGGGTCGGTGATCTCCACGATGACCAGCTCGGTCAGGAATTGCACGGTCGCGTCGAGCAGGTGGCTGGTGTAGCCGGTGGCGCTGAGTTCTTTGAGTCCGACGGCGACGTGCAGGTGCGGGGCGATCTGGCCGGTGGTGTCGTCGTAGGCCAGGGTGCCGCCGCCGACCGCTTCGACGTTGCGGAGTTGAACTGTGTCCCAGACGGGGACCTGCGAGTCATCGAGACGCTGGCAGGTGCCGACCAGGTCGACGCTGGAGAGACAGGCGACGAAGATCGGGATGTAGGCGGACTGGATGTGATGGTCCTGGCAGGCCTGGCGCAGGGACGAGAAGAAGTCGTCGCCGTGGTCGAAGGCAACGACGATGCTCCGGCCGATGGTGGCTTCGCGGCTACGCACACCTACCGCCCGCCCGGCTCGTGCCGGCCGACCGCGGGTTCGGTCAAGGCCACCTGGTGGCTGCGGTGAATGCGGTGGCGCGTACGGATCGGTTGCACGTGATCACCCTTTGGAAGGTCGTTGTCGGTATGCCCTGCGGGCGGCTGAGGGGATAGGAAAGGTCAGCCGATCAGATGGGCGCGGTGGGTGAGGATGTACGCGGCGGCGGCGCGGTAGCCGGCGGCGTAGTCGTGTTCGCCGTGTACCGCGTAGGCGGGGTTACCGGCGTCAACCTGCTCGCGGATGTGGGCGGCCATGCCGAGCAGCCGGATCGCCGCGTAGTCCACCAGCACCTCGGGCCGCAGGTGCGGGTCGTAGGCGGCGGCGAGAATCCGCAGGCGGCGGGCCCGGTCGGGTTCGTAGTCCCAGCCGAAACCCTCCAGGTCGCCGGTGGGATGGAACGGGACGAGCTGGTGGGCGAGATAGGACAGGTCCCAGGCCCGGTTGGACGGGCCAGCGAAGTCGAAATCGATGATCCCGGTGACCTGATCGCCATCGAAGATCAGATTCCACGGAGCCAGGTCGCCGTGGCCGAAGCAGTCGATCTCGGCCGCCACGGTGACCTCCTGCCGATCCCACCGGCCCGGTTCCGGTGCGCTGAAGCCGATGCTGGCGTCGTGCAGGCGCCGGACCGTACGGGCGGCGCTGCGCAACGCCTTCTCCGAGCGGATCGCGGCCGCCAGCGGCGGGTGCCCCGCCGTGCCGGGCAGGAAGCTGAGCCGCTCGCGGGTGCCGTCGTCGCTGGTTCCCCGCACGCGCGGCGCCGCGTCGAATCCGCGGGCGGCGAGATGTTCCAGCAACGCGTGGACGTTGACCGCGCCCGGCCCGGTGTGGCGGGTGACCGTGTCGCCGTCACGGACCGTGGCGGCGAACCGGCCGCCGGTCAATGCTTGCTCGCCCATCAGCGTGTCCCTTCCTCAGATACCGTGTTGTCGGTGTGGCTGTGCAAGGCGGTCCACGGCAGCAGGACGGCGCTGGCCAGCAGCGCCACCGACAGCACCGCAATCGCGGTGCGGATCCCCGCTGCCGCGGCGAGTAGCCCGGCGCCGGCGATGCAGGCGGGCTGCACGAGTTTGCTGCTCATCGCCCACGCACCGACGACCCGGGACAGATGCGTATTACTCGTGGCGGCCATACGGTAGGTGGCGAACGCCGGGTTGAAGATCCCGGCGCACAACAGCAACGCACTATCGGCGCCGATGATCAGAGCAAGACCGCCGGGCCCAGGCCCGGCCAGCAGGATCGGGCTCATCCACAAACACCGGCCGGCCCCGGCAATAAGCAGCGTCCGGCCGAGCCCCGCCCGGCGGATGACCATCGGGGCCAGCACCGATCCGAGCGCCCCGGCCGCGCACGGGATCCCGAGCGCAAGGCCGTACTGCAGGGGCGTGAAGTGCAGGTCACGCAGCAGGTAGACGGCGATCAGCGGGGTAGACGCCATGATGCAGCCGCCGAAGATTTGCGCGTTGGCGAACAACGGCCGCAGGATGGGGTGCGTGCCGATGTAGTGCCAGCCGCCGATCACCTCGGCCAGCCAGCGCCGGTGGTGCTGTTCGGGTTGTGGTGGGGGCGGTTCCGGGGTGCGGATGCGCCGCCAGCCGAGGGCGGCCAGTAGGTAGCTGATCGCGTCGACCAGCACCGAGGCGACCGGGCCGGTCGCTGAGACCAGCAGCCCGCCGGCCGGTGGGCCGAGCGTGCTCGCCGTCCACGTCGTGGTCTCCAACCGGCTGTTCACCCGGGCCCGATCTTCCGCCGGGGTGAGTGTTTTCAGGTAGGGGTGGCTCGCGGCGTTCGACACGATGGTCGCCGCGGTCTGTGTGACCGCCACCAGACACAAGTGGGGGTAGGTGAGCACGTCGAGCCAGGCGGCGGCGGGGACGCTGGCCAGGGCCACGAACCGGGCCAGGTCGGCGCCGATCATCGCGGGGCGTTTGCGGTGGAACTCGATGAACGGGCCGAGCGGCACCACGACCGCCACCCCGGCGACACCGGCCAGCACCGCCAGCAGCGACACCTGCCAGTCCGAAACCTGCAAAATCAAGATCGCGGCCAGCGGCAGAGCGCCCGCGCCGACACCGCTGCCGAGCGCGCTGACCGTGTAAGCCGACCAGAACCGGCGTACGTCCACCCCGCTAGGAACGCAACCGGGGTCGGCGATACCGGCGCGGTGCGCGGCCATGTCGGCGGGTACCGCCGCAGGTGCGGCTCGGGGACGGTTGGAGATGTTCATGCCGGGTCCGGGTCCGCTCCGCGCTCCGGGCGTCCGGTGGGGACCGGCGGTGGTGTGGCGGGGATGCGGGCAGTGGCCTTGCGGGCTATGCGGGCGAGGACCTTGTGCGGGTCGTGGCCGAGGCTGGCTGCGGCGACCAGGGCGGTGAACGCGACGTCGCCGAGCTCGTCTGCCACGTCCTGCCGGCTGTGGGTGACGCCCTTGCGTGGGTTCTGCCCGAGGGTGCCGATCCACGCGGCGGCGGCCTCTCCCGCCTCCTCCACGATCTTGAGGATGCGCAGGCTCAGTTCCGGTACGGCGGTGCCGTTGTGCTCGTCGAGCCACGCCCGGGACGTGCCGATCGCCGCCCACACATCGATGTCCTCGCCACCGGGTCGGCCGGTGCCGGGATCACCGCTTCCGCGGTCAGGAAGGGTCACGACGGCCGCCCTCCCTCCCCAGAGTCGGCTTCGCTGCCGGGCAGGGCGGCGGACGCGCGTTTGGCCGTGCAGTGGGGGCATTCGACCGGGCATGGGGTTTGCGGGGCGGTGTCGGCCAGGCCGCTGCCGTGCAGGATCCGCTCGACCCCGTCCTCGAAGCCGACCGACTCGGTGATGATCTGCTCGCACGGTAGCCCGAGCACGTCGAGCGGCGTGTACCACTCGCGCATCTGCTCGGCGGTGACCGGGATCGGCTCGGTTCGCTGGTGGTGGCGGCGCACCGTTTCGTCGAAGGAGACCTCCATCCATAAGGCGCTGGTCGGGCCGGGATGTTCGGCGATCAGGTCCCGCAGCGGCTGCCCGTACTGGCCGGTGTGCAGGATGCCCTCCAGCACCACGTGATAGCCGCCCGCGAGCGCGGCCAGCACGACGGTCGTGATGAACGCTGGGGCGATCGTCGGGGTCCGGTTGCTGCCGTGCTCGCGCAGCACCACCCGGCGCAGGTAGTCCTGCTGGACCAGGGCGCAGCCGCGGCCGTAGCGGCGGCGGACTTCCCGGGCGATGGACGTCTTTCCGGATCCGCTGTTGCCTCGGATGATCACGAGGTGGCTCGCCTGGCCGGTCACCGTTCGGCTCCGTCGGCCGGCCAGGTGATCACGGTCGTGGTGTGCCGGCGCGGTACGAGCAGGCGCAGGCTGTCCGTGCCGGGCAGCGGCGTGCCGTTGGGGTGCACGGTGATCTGTGGGCCGGGCCGGTGCCGATGCTCGCGATCCCACACGGTGAACAGGTCGATCAACTCGCCGGTCAGTCGTTCGGCGTCGGGGCCGAAGCCGTGCGCACCGAACCGCCAGGTGGTGTCGTCGTTGCGGCGCATCGTGAGATAGGCGAAGCTGCTGTCGGTGAGCAGGGTCGGGCAGGTGAACTTGTCCTGCGGATCCAGCAGCCCGGCGGTCCGTTCCCGGTTGACAGTCATCACCCCGTACGGGCGGGGGGGGGGGGGGGGGGGGGGGGGGGGGGGGGGGCGCGGGCGCCCCCCCCCCCCCCCCCCGCCGGGCGGGGGGGGGGGGGGCGGGGGCGGCCGGGGGGGGGGGGCCGGGGCGGGCGGGGGGGGGCG
>NZ_JBIAZI010000025.1:0-61012 GCF_042899005.1 Actinoplanes sp. NPDC000266 | reverse complement strand
CAGCTGTGGCTGGCCAGCCACAGCTGCACCGACTCGAACCCGGACGACTCGGCCATGGTGATCGTGACCGGCGACCACGCTTCCGTCCGGGGCCCGTCGAGCGCCGCCCGCAGCGCCTCGGCGTCGACCTCGGTGCTGCGGTCGTCGAGGACTAGGACGGCGTCCTGGCCGCGCAGCGGGATCCGGTGGACCGGGTCACGGCCGTGGCCCTGCATCGCGACGAACCCCGCCTGCGTCGACGCCGTCGCCACCAGATACCCGTGCGCGGGCTGCAGGGTGAGGCAGCGGGTGTGCCCGCGCATCCGCAGCGGAACCACCAGCACCCCGTCCGGGGCAAGCTGCGCCGTCCACGCCGGTGGGATGTCGGCGGCCTCGACCGTCACGATCACCGCATCCCACACGCCTCCAGGGTGGCCGTCTTCGGCGTCGGCGTGCACCACCTCCACCTGCCGGTAGCCGGCCTCGGCCAGCGCCGCTCGGGCTTGCTCGACCACACGCAGGTCGATATCCACGGTGACCACGCGCCCGGCCGGGCCGACCAGCTCGGCGATCAACGCCGCGTTGTAGCCACCCGAGCCGATCTCGAGAACCCGGGCGCCGGGCTGAAGCCGGGCGGCCTCGATCATGCACGCCTGCACCCACGGCGCGGAGATCGAACTGGTCGCTTTCCCGTCCGGCCCGCGCTGGGTGATCACCACGTCATCGGCATACGCCTGCGAAAGGGTAGTGCCGGCCGGGGCGAACAGATGCCGCGGCACCACCTGGAACGCCGCCGCCACCTCCGGCCGGGTGATCCATCCCTTGCCGGTCAGCCGGCCGACCAGCGCCCGCCGGGCGTCCTCCGGCGTCAACTCCTCCAGCGCGTCGCCAGATGGCACGAACACACCTCATTTCTGTGGAACGGGGAACTGGTAACGGAAGCGCCGCCTACGCGGGCACCCGGGGCGCCCCCGGAAGGGCTGGACTGTGAAGCGCGGTCGGGTCACCATGCGCTGAGCACCTCAACCAACTGCCGCCGCCTGCAGGCCGTTTCCTCATTGCCGCGCCGCCGGCTGCCGGCCGGTCGTGGCCCAGTGCAGGGCGGCGGCGGTCAGGTTGGGCATCTCCGCCGGAAGCTCGAGCTCGCTCAGGCGGTCGAGCGGCACCCAGCGAGCGTCCGCCACCTCGTCGAGTTGTGGGGCCAGGCGGCCGCCGGTCCGGTGGCAGACGTACAGGAAGTCGATGTGCCGGTGCGGGCCCACTTTCGGGTCGATCACGTCCATCTCGATGATCGTCCACGGCTGCGGGTGGCTGCGGATTGCTGGATGCGTGAAGCGGGGCGTACCCACCACGCTCACCTGGATGCCGGTCTCCTGCTCGACTTCGCGGACGGCGGCCTCGGCCGGGCTTTCGTTCGCCTCGAGGTGTCCCCCGGGGTACAGCCACAGGCCGGACTTGCGGTGGTGCACCAGAAGCACCCCGCTGTGGTCGTCGACGACGACGGCCGACGCCGTCAAATACCGGATCGTCACACAGCTCCTGTCTTCGAATAGCGGCACGAGGCCGGCGGTTTCAACGTTGGGGCTCGCGGTGGTGGGTGTGCCGGTGTTCGTCGGCGACAGCGAGTAGGCGCCGGGCCGCCGTGATGGCGTCGGCGGGGGTGGCCGGTGGCTGGTTGTCGAGGAGCCGGCGCAAAGCGTCCGTGCTGCGGTCGGCGGGGAGGTGAAGTTGCTGGCAGATCCCGGCGTAGCGGGGCTGGTCGGCTCGGGCCCAGTACTTCGCCGCCAGCTGGACCAGCAACAGTGTGGTGGCGGGATCGTCCGGGTCGGCGCCCGCCGGATCGTCCGGGGGATGTTCCGCGAGCGTCTCCACCAGCCCGACCGACGACCTGGCGACGTCACCGCGCTGGAACAGCACGGATCCGCCGGCCGGGATGACGGCGGTCGTGGCCGGCCACACGTACAGATCGACCAGCACCGGCAAACCCGCGAGCTCCACACAGACGGCAAGGTAGGTCCCGCCGGCCGGCGCGTTTCGCGGTTTTGGCCTGACGAACAGCACCGGGCCGGGCAGGCCCAGTCCGGTCACCGGGTCCGCGCGCAGGCTGGCTGGGACCGGGGTGGCCACGCTGACGATCAGGTCGACGTCGCTGAACGCGTCGCCTGCGCCGCGGCCGAGCGATCCCACCAGGGAAACGGCCATCACGCGCGGGTCAGCGGAGAGCACGACGGTGGCTGCGGTGACCCAGTCGTGCCGGGCCTGGCCGGCGGCGTCGAGCAGTGTCGTCATGTCCGATTCCGGGGTTGCGGCCGCAGCCACCGTGCGGTGTTGGCCTTGCTGGTTGCGGTGAGGTGATGCTGGGGTGGTGGTGCCCGACGGCGGTGGATGCTTGCGGGGCCGCGTCATCGCTTACCTGTACCGGACGGTGAACGGCTGCTGCGACCGGCCGCGCGGCTCGGGTCGCCAGACCGGGCGGTTTTGTCGCTCGGCCGGACGACGCCGCCGCTTCCGCGCCCGGTCCAGCCGGCGCCGCCGGGTATCCCGCCGGTCAGCACCGTTGCTCGAACAGCTCGGTGAACAGGTCTGGGTGTTGGAGGACGAGCCGGGTCGACAGGTGGCGGCGCGTCAGTAGATCGCCCAGGCGCTGCCCTGCATGGCTGTCGGGCAGAACACCGGAGCGGATTGCCGCGCGCAGGCCCATCAGCGCGGGCAGGTGCTGTTCGACTGGCAGGTCCGGTAGCGGCGTTCCGAGCCAGCGGGAGGCGGTGTGGGTGGTCAGTAGTTCCCAGACCACCACGTCCTTGTGGTTGCCGTGCTCGTCGATGGTCAAGACGACGTGCGGGAGCCTGACCAGTCCTGCTGGCACCTTCGGGACGCGGACGGCGGTGATCCAGGGCCCCGGGTGGTGCCAGGCGGCACGAGCCGCCGTCAGATGGGCGCAGTAGGCGACCGCGAGGCGATGAGGACCCCCGAGGTCGTTGTTGAGGGTCAGCGCGCGAATGCCGGGAGCGCGGACCAAGATCATCGCTGTTTCGGTGGTGCCCCACCCTGGGGTGGGCAGCCACCAGTAAGGCCCGAGGCCGTTGTCTTTGCCCGCCCGGGCGGCACTGGGCCCGGGTCGGTGTTTGGCGGCCACCAGCAGGCCACCGCTGCCCGCCGAGAGCTGTGGCAGGTCGTCGGCAGCGAACGCGGGCTCGGACAGCCGTGTCGTCATCACTGCGGACCCGGCCGACCGGGAAGGGTCCCTGCAAGCGGGGCCTCGGCCGCCCCGGCGAGCCGGGCCGAGGAGGCGATCGTGTGCATCCGTCATCCCCTTCCACGGAGCCGGTGATGGGGAACCACCGTGGAATTCCACAATCACGTACCGCAGACCCGCCGGGAACGCCAGATCGCTGGGAAGCAAGGAGGAATTTAGAGGGAATCAAAGCGTCCCGGCACTCGGCCCCCGGCGAGTCCGGCTTGGCATATCGGGCCTGGTTCTGCCCGGTATCCTCTGTTGACTGCCGTAGAACAACGACTCCTAGCGGTACTTGCTCGGGGGTTGTCCGGTATGCCCGGCCATGGTTCCCAGATCGTGGGAGGGATGCTTACACTCAGGCTCCGCAGGCTTCCACCGGGTGGTGATCACTAGCGTCATGGCCTCGTCGCCTCCAGTCCCGAATGAGCTCTTCCGCGCTGCCCGGCTTCGGCTGAAGTCGGCCTACGGCGACGGTCCGATGCCCCGAGAGGAATTCGCCGACCGGGTCAACAGCATCATGGACCCGCGCGATCAAGACGGTCCGGTCTCCGGCGCTGATATCGGAAAGATCGAACGCGGGATCGTGTCCTACCCCCGTAAGTACCGTCGGGAGGCCTACCGCAAACTCCTGAACGTCGCGACCGACGCGGAGATCGGCCTGATCAACCGCAGGACCAGAACCGCGGAGACGCTCCCCGCCGCCGAGACCCTCTCATCGGCCGGGACGACCGCCGGACACCACACCGAGACGAACGCCCTTAACGAGCCGGCCCGGGTCCATGCGGGCGAGCACCTCGACCTGGACGTATCGGCGGCGGCGAGTATCGGCATCGCCGCGCCGGCGCTGACCCTCGACGACCTCGACCGGATCCAGGCCGTCGCCCGCGACGCACGACGGTATCTCGACGAGACGCTCGTTGAATTCCTCGACGAGCAACTCGCGCGGTGTGCCATCGACGACGGCCTCCACGGCCCACGGTATGCACTGCCCGGCGCCCTCGGCATCGTGTCGATCGTCCAGCGCGACGCCCGTACGGTGAGATGGGCCGTACGGCAGCCGCTGCTGCGCGTCGGAGCCCGCGCGGCGGAGTTCACCGGCTGGCTTTACCGCGACGCCGGTCATCCCGCGGCCGCGGACTACTGGCGCGACCGGGCCTGCGAGTGGGCCATGGAGGCCACCGACTACGCCATGCCCGGCTACATCCTGATCAAGAAAAGCCAGTCGGCGTGGGACGCCCGCGACGCCGGGCGCATGCTCGGGCTCGCTGAAGCCGTACAGGCCGGCCCGTGGCGGCTACCCACCCGGATCATGGCCGAGGCCGTCCAGCAGCAGGCCCGGGGGCTGGCCATGCGAGGCGCCAGCCGCGCGACCGTTGACGACACTCTCAAGAGGGCGCGCGACCTGCTCGAGCAGGAGCCCGCCGATCACGTTCGTCTGGCCGCTCACTACGACGCCGCGCTGTTCAAAGTTCAGACGGCGATCTGTTACGGCGAGTCCGGTCGACCGGAGGAGGCCGCCGAGATCTACCAGAGCACCCTGAAGCCAGCCTTGTTCTCCACCCGGGATAACGCCTACTTCGCGGCGCTGCAGGCCCAGTCTCTGGCTGCGGCGAAACGGCCCGACGATGCCGCGTCGGTGGGTACAGCGACAGTGCCCCGGGCCATGGCGGCCGGGTCCACCAGAACGCTGCGGGAACTCGCTCGGCTGAGCATTGCCCTACGGCCCTGGCAGCAACGCCCTCCGGTTCAGTCCTTCCGGAGGCTGATGCATGCTCTCTAGCCACCACGGCCATCCGAGACTCGGGCAGTCAGCCCGTCGGAGCGTTACAGGATCCAGTCTCCGATGTCTTTGATGGCTGCGGCCTGCCAGGCTTGCGTCTGCGGGTTCAGGTATTGCGGATCATCGTGGACGGCGATGCCGTGTTGCGCCCCGTCGATCTCGATCAGCCGGCTCCCGCCGGGGAGCTTCGTCGCGAGCTCGCGTGAGCTTTCCACCGGGATGAAGGTGTCGCCGGTGCCGTGCAGCACCAACGTGGTCGCACGAATTTGATCGATGACCCGCTCCGGGCGCAGATAGAAGACTTCGTTGAGCAGCGGGCGTCCCAGCTTGAACGTGGGTGAGTGCGGTAGATACCCGTTCTCGCTGAGCTCGCGTCCGGCGTCGTCGCTGATCTGGTCGTGCGACCAGTACGGTTTATCGTCGATGAACCGTTTCTTGTAGTTGATCAGCGGATTGATCAAGACAAGTTTGGCGACTTCATCCGGGTAGGAAGCGGTGAAGTAGGCGCTGATCCCGCCGCCGAAGCTGGCGCCCAAGACGTTCATCGGGACGTCGCCCGAAAGCTGGCGCAGGTGAGCGGTCGCCGCGTGGATGTCGTTGACCACGGCAGACAAGGTCAGGTCTTCCTGCCTGCCTTCGCTCTCGCCGTGCCCGCGAAGGTCGAAGCGCAGCGACGCGACGCCGCGTTGGGCAAGTCCGGCGGCGAGCCGAGTGAAGAAACCGCCTTCCTCGCGGGTGACGCCACCGCCGTGGACGAACACGATGCACTGCGCCGGCAATCCAGCCGGCGAGTCGACGGATCCTCGCAGCAGCAGACCGTCCGCACTGCGGAAGCTGGTCTGCCTCATCCTGCTGGTTCCGGCCGTATCGCTCATCCTCGGTACTCCTCCAGCCACGGTGAGGGCATCGCCGGTAGGTTACCGCCGCCTGGCCCAGCCGCGCAGATCACCTCTGTGGGGGTGTGCAAGGCCTGGGGAACCCCCGGACCGGGTCCTCGGGGCCAGAGACGGTCATCCCGGACAGCTCGGCATCCGGCCTTGGCTGCGATCGGTGGTAGCGGCACTATGTCAGGCAAGCGGTCGCTGGATCTCGTTGTCCCCTGACCGGGGGAACCCCGTCGACGAGCCGCAGCGGGAACCCAGCGGGTTGCTGTCCGACTTCCCGACGGTCGAGGTCGGCATACGGCCTGTCGTGCCGTGTGGTTTGATCGCATATGTCCGTACGTTGGTTGGGACGCCGGGTGGTTGAGCGTCTCGCTAAGATGCTTTGCCTGTGCCCGAATACGCGGAGTTTCACGGCACCAATCGCCTGCCTCGGATCTACCCCCGGACAGAGACGGAGGGCATCATGTTGCCCCTTACCCTCAGCCAGATCGCCGAGGTGACTGGCGGAACGGTGCACGACGCAAGCCCCGATCAGACCGTCACCGGCAACGTCGTGTTCGACTCTCGCGCAGTTCAGCCGGGCGATCTGTTTGCCGCGTTCGTCGGAGCGCACGATGATGGCCACCGGTTCGTTCCCGATGCCATGGCGGCCGGTGCCGTCGGCGTGCTGGCGTCGCGGCCCGTTTTTGCGCCTGCCGTGGTGGTACCCGATGTCGGTGACGCGTTGACGACTCTGGCGGGGTGGTCGGCCCGTCGCATGAACGGCACCGTGAAGATCGGCATCACCGGATCGAGCGGAAAAACGTCGACCAAGGACCTCGTAGCGCAGGTCCTGGACCGGCAAGGTCCCACGACGGCCACGATCGGATCCCGGAACAACGAGTTGGGTGTTCCGGTGACCGTCCTGAGCGCCACTGAAGACACCCGCTACCTGGTCCTCGAGATGGGCGCCCGGGGGATCGGGCACCTGGCCCATCTGACCTCGATCGTTGCATTGGATGCAGCCGTCGTCCTGAACGTCGGGACCGCGCACGCGGGCGAGTTCGGCAGCAAAGAAGCGACTGCCCAAGCCAAAGGCGAGCTCGTCGAGGCGCTCACCCCTGCGGGCACCGCGGTGCTCAACGCCGACGACCCGCTGGTGGCGCAGATGGCGTCGCGTACTGAAGCCACGATCGTGTGGTTCGGCCGGAGTCCTGCGGCGCACGTCCGCGCCGAGAATGTGAAGCTCGACAGCGACGGGCGTGCCTCGTTCCTGCTGGTCACTCCTTCGGGGTCTGCGCCGGTGTCGCTTCAGCTGTTCGGCGAGCACCATGTCCACAACGCTCTGGCCGCTGCGGCTCTCGCCTACGCGCAAGGCATGCCGGCGGACGCGGTCGCGTCGGCGTTGTCGATGGCCCACGCCACGTCCGCCGGCCGGATGCAGCGACACGATCTTCCTGACGGCAGCACGATCATTGACGACTCGTACAACGCCAACCCGGACTCGATGCGCGCCGGACTTCAGGCCTTGGCGGCGATGCGCGGCAGTCGACGCACCATTGCCGTGCTCGGTGAGATGGCCGAGCTCGGTATCACTGCCAGCCAAGAGCACCACGCCGTCGGCGCGTTGGCTGGGCAGCTGGGCGTCGATGTGGTCGTGGCCGTCGGTCAGGACGCTGCTGCGCGCACTGCCGATGGCGCCGAGGCGGCAGGAGTGGTGGTTCATCGGGTGGCGGATGCGCAGGCTGCCTCGGATCTGCTCATCGACCTGCTGCGGGCCGGCGATGTCGTCCTGGTCAAAGGATCGCGGTCGGCCGGCCTACAGGCAGTCGTGCATCACGTGGTGCAGGTGGCCGCCTCGGCCTGATCGTTGATGCGGGGTCGTGGGCGATTGGAGAGAGCCGCGTCGGCGAAGCGCCGCAAGTTTGCGGCGCTGATGTCGGCAAGTATCGGGACGTCGGCCGACAGCAGTTGCCGCAGCCGCTGGCCGAAGGTGTACGGATTGCGGAAGTACGCCGGCGCGTGGGTCAACGCCACCCGATCGAGGCCGGCCCTCGACCAGAAAGTATCCGCGCCGAGGGCGGCCGGGGCGTCGCTGCCGATGCACAGAACGCCGAGCGTCCGATCCAAGAGCCCGGCTTGGGACAAGAATGCGTCGTTGTTGCCCCAGACCAGGTCGCCGCCTAGTTCGCACACGACGACGTCCGGGTTGATCTCCTGCGCGTAGTGCAGGATCCGGCTGATGCGTTCGCAGAACCGACCCGCGTCGGTGTAGGAGGTGGGTAGGCCGCAGTCCACCAGGTCGAACGTGGCGGCGGCTCCCGCTTGCCGGTGATCGCGCGAGTCGACGATGCCACCGGATCCGGTGGGCTTGATCGCTGCAACGGTGAGCCCCACGGTTCCCGTCAGGTGGGCGATGAGCCGGCACGTGGCGGTGGTCTTGCCGACCTCGGCGGCGGTGCCGGCGATGACCAGCAACGGCGCCGTCGCCGCCGTGCTCTTCGGCTCACGGCTAAGGGCTGCAATGTTGAGTGGTTCGTCGCCGGCAAAGGCCAGGCCGAGCGCTTCGACGTATCCGCAGGCCTGCGCGCCGATGGTGTTGCCCGGCTGCGGGGTCCAGGTCACAGGGCCGATCAGACCACTCTGGCCGCCCAGCCACGCCAGCGGGGTTCCGCCGCCGATCGGGATGCCCTGCGCGGGAATCTCGCCTGAGGTGTGCGTGGTCGAGTCTCGGGTGGCGAGTACCCCCAGAATGACCGTGCCAGCGGCCACCGGCCACGTGTGTTCGGCCGAGTCGATGAGTTTCGTGGTGCCGGCAGGGTCGGTGACGCGGACGGCGATCACGTCGCCTTCACGGCCGGTTCCCGGCCGGATGTCGCAGTCGTAACCGGTGAGGTCGCCGCGGATAGAGATCGCCTGAATGGCGTCTAGGCCAGCAAGCTTCAGCATGGTTTCCCCTCGGCAGGATGACGGATTCCGCCGCTGAGCAGGTGTTCGGCGTATGCGGCGCTGGGCAGATCACGGCGCGGAGGGGCCTGGCCGTTGGTGTCTTCGGCAATGTAGACCAGGCAGGGCAGGTCGATACTGGGTAGCCGATCCACCAGACGCGCAAGGTCGTCGTCGGTGGAGACAGGAACATTGTGCCGGTATCGCAGCGTCGCCGCGGCGGCGCCGAGCAGGTCCAGCGACGGTGCATGGGGTACCTGCTGCCCGCCGGTCGAGCGGAAGACGCCGTTACAGCCCACCAAGTGCAAGACTGGCACGCCGAGAGCACCGACGAGTTGAGCACAGCCCCATCCCATCGCGTGGTTGCCGTCGCCCTCCAGCACCACGGCGCCCTGGTTCCGATCGGCCAACGCGTAACCGGCTGCGACACCGGTGGCCAAACCCATCCCTCCTTGCAGAGGAAGCACCGGCCGCTGGCCCGGAGCAGCCAAGGCCATTACCTCACGGCAAAGAAAGCCGTTACCGACGAACAGCGGCCAGCCCAGCAAGTCAGCCGCCCGTACCGCCTCGCCGGCGATGACAGACCGGTCAGCCATGGCTTCCTCCCGGACGAACCAAGATCGCCGTGTGCTGCCGGCGCTCACGGCAGTCCTGGACCCAAGCGACGCCGTCTTCGCCGAGGTCAGTGGTGTCGCGCCAGGCCACGCCGAGCGCTTCCAGCAGCCCGACGGTCCGCTCGCCGCTGACCACATGATGCGGCAACATATCGGCGCCGGTGCCGGCCCAGCCGACCAGCATTGTCACTGCGACACCGATGTCCGTGGCCAGCGAGACGAGCGCGTCACCACAGGTGAACAAGCCGGCGTTCTTCATGTACAGCAGGGGGATACGGCCGGCGAGCGTGAGCCCACACGCGACCGCTACCGCGGCGTCCTCCCGAGGTGCCACGTGCACCGGCATCGCCGTCTCCAACTCGGCGATCAACGCTTGGAGATGTGAGTCGGGCACACCAACGGCTAGGTCGAAGCTCATCGCCAGCAGAGCAGCCACGACAGGAGAGGACACGGCCGGGGCCTCCGCAGCGTCAGATGACGGCATTGGCGCTCCTGTCCGAAATCTGCAACAGCTCCTGCACGCTCGGCAGCGCAGAGCCGTCCTGCGCGGTGAACGTTCCCGTAGCGGTGAACGCGTCCGCCGCAGCCCGCATGGCGGCGTACGCGGCCCGGGTGAGCTGGTTCGCGTAGATCACCAGCGAGTAGCCGGCCGCGCCAAGCTCCTGAACTCCGAGTTGCGGAAACGCCGTGGGGATTGACACCAGCGGCGTGCGGCCATCCGACCAAGCGCCAGCAACGTCGCGCGCCTGCTTGCCAGCGCGGTCCTTGGAATGGATCAGAACCGCGTCGGCGCCGGCACCCACATACAGCGACGCCCGCTGCAAGGCGTCGCCGACGCTACCGCCGCAGATCAGCGTTTCCGTGCGAGCGATCAACGTCATCGAGTCACCTGCGGCTGCGCGCATCGCCGTCAGCAGCCCGCACATGGAATCGATCGAGGCGAGGTGCTGGTCGCGGTGGGTGGCGAAGGAATTGATCTTCGGGAAGAGGCTGTCTTCCACGCAGAGTCCGGCCGCGCCAGATTTGGCGAGGTCAGTCGCGGTCCGGCGTGCCGAGGCGGGCGAACCGCCGCCGTTGTCGACGTCGACGATGGCCGGCAGGTCCGTGACCCGGCCGACGGCAAGCACGACGCCGGCGAGGTCCTGGGCGGTCAGGACGTTCTCGTCGGGAAGCCCCATCGACGTCGACACCTCCAGCCCGGAAATCCACAGTGCGTCGAAACCGGCTTCAGCGGCCACACTGGCAGCGATGGCGTTAGCCGCACCCAGCGCACGCAAGGGATGCTTCGTGGTCATGGCGTGCTGGAGCGCGAGTTGCAGGGGAAGCCGGGATCGGCCGCCATTTGCAGACATGATGATGAAGTCCCTTCAGCCAGTGGAGCGAGGCGCCAGTCAGGCCGGGCAGGCGGGAGAGGCCGATAGAGGGCCGCACCTTGAGATACAGCGCGCTTGCCTCACCCGGGCCCGTTTCCACAGTCACACTCATCGATTGGCCCGGGAACGCCATGCCGATGGGAATTTGAGGGGAATTTGCCGTCAGCCCAGGCCCGGAGAGGCCGCCCTCGCGTTGGCCGCTTAGCCCGTGACTCGGCGCCTGTTGCAGTCGTAGGCTGTCCCCCATGCCGGATATGGGGTACGCAGTGGAGGCAGGGGCAGCCGATCTAGCCGCAACCCACTTGGATGCGATTTGCGAGGTGTACGACGACACCTTTTCACGGCCTCCGTTCCATTGGCGAAGCGACGAGTCAGCTCTACACCGAGCGCGTCTAATGCAGCTTCTCGGGGACCCATCCTTCGGAGTCGTCTTGGGTCGTACTGCAACCGACATCATTGGATTCGCATACGGTTTCACTATTCCCGCAACTACCAAACGCTGGGACTATCTCCTCAAACCACTGTCAGAGGAAACGACAAGAGAGTGGAACGGGCGCACCTTTATGTTGTATGACTTCGCCGTCGCTCCGAATGCTCGCGGTAAGGGAGTCGGCAGGGCACTTCACCATGGACTCCTTGGATCGCGTTCGGAGGCCCGGGCAACGCTGACCGTCCAACCAACCGCTTTAGACACGAAGGCAATATATCAACACTGGGGATGGCGCATCGTGGGGCAGATGGAGGGCGGAGATTCTGCCGCTGCGCCGGTCTTTGATGTGCTGTTACGCGACAGCCTGGACGATCTTCGTCAAATCAAGCGGTAGGAGCGGGCCAGGGCGAGGGTTGCTTGTGCCGCAGGCTCATCCGACCAGCGAGTGAGCATTCGAAGGCCGCTTTGCAGCGATTGCGCGAGTCCAATTGAGTGATTGTGGCCACTCAGTTTGACGGCATCCTCGAATGCTCGCGCTCCTTCAGCGACCTCCGCCTTCGCCACACTCAGGTGCGCGAAACCTAGATAGGTCGAGCATATTCCCAAATTCCGCACGAAGGATGGCTCGATTTCTTCTAACGCTGCTTGAGCAACATCCGACGCGTCAAGCGCCCGTCCAAATGAAAGAAAGCAGACGCTTTTAGTACTGTCCAGTTGACCTCTAATGAAGAAGTAGGCCCACGCGGAGTCGCCTTCAGCATCAGCGAGATCCGCCTCAGCTCTGGGTTGACCCCGAGTGGCTAATCGAGCAGGGCATCGAGCAATGGACAGAACTACCTCTATGGCGAACCCAAGACGGTGTTTGGAACATCGATAGCTCACGAGCTCAGCAGGCCGGCCCGCTGTCGCCCGCTGCCAGAGACAGTGGCCGAGACCCGGGAATGGATGACGGGCGGAGGGACAGCAGTAGCCGGAGAAGGTGAGGCCTCCCGCGCGGCTGACCATGGCTTGCTTGGCGAGCGCGAGCACGAACTCCTGAATGCGTGGAAGGCCCGTTCTTAGGTTGCTTCGCGACACCAACCGGATCCACAGTCAGCCCAAGCCCGGAGAGGCCGCCTTGACATTATCGAGGGGCAGGAGAAGCGCGTCCATGATTGGCGCATCAGGGGCATGGTGCGCGGTTCCGGTCCGGAGCCATCCCCAGCGGCTGTAGATTTTCCGAGCGGGGGCTTCGGGAACTGCGGTCAGAATTGCGTATTCCTCACTCCGCCCGGCAAGTAGCTGGCGCAGTAAACTACGACCAATTCCGCTACCTCGCCAATCCTTTCGGACGACTAACTCGATCACTGCGAATTTCTCAGCATTAAGGATCCCCTCCGGCGGCTGGCTAGCGGTTCCGGACCACCACTTTCCCTTCCCGAAAGTCAATCCGAACGAAAATCCGGCAAGCTCGCCATCCTGCTGAGCCGCAACAAAAGAGAACCCGTCGCGTGCCGTTTGCCGTACGGTACGGGCAGTAAAACTTTGAGCAGACCAAAGCGGTCCCGAGTTGTAGGGCGGCTCGGCGTAGACCTCGGTGTAAATCGAAGCAAGTTCCTGGATATTGGCCACTACCTCAGAACCAGACCAAAAGTTAAGAGTGAACTGCTGCGCCATTTCTCCTCTATTCGCCCGGCATCATTCGCGCTATCCTGAGTAAATCATTTAGTTCTCGAGCCTCGACCCTTCGGCGCTCCTGGGTCGGAACTACTTCGGACACTCGGTCAGCAACAGCAAGAACGAACTCTTTCCGCCGCGGCATTTCGACAGTCGCGACCGCATCGCGAGCGTGGCGAAGCCCTTCGCCAACGTAGCCGTCCCGCAGGAGGCATCTCGCCCGGTGAAGTTCAATCTGGCATCGGCTGATAGGCCGGGTTGGGGCATACAAGCGCAGCGCGGAATCTTGCGCACTGTACGCGTCAGCCGTGGGACCTGCCATCGATGCCGTGAATGACTCAACGTGCCTCAGCCGCTGCTCTGGCCAGCCGAAGATTGAGTCACGCAAACTAGTAACGCTGGAAGGAAGTCGCTCATACGTTTCCCTCAACTGCATCAGGGCAATATGCGACTCCCGCGTCCTCCCCTGTAGCGACAGGACTTGCGCATAGCCCCCGAGCAGTTCGGCGCCTCCAGCGGTAATACTTGACTTCACCTGATCGCTAAACGCATGCCTGGCGAGATTCTCTAGAACCTCAATCGGACGTTGTTGATATATACCAGACGTAACTTCGTGGCCTCTAACCCATGACTGAACCCCGGGATCCTCAGAAATCGACCCATATCGGCGCGCGAATCGCCAAAGGTGCCGCCCCTCACGAGCGTATCCAAGGTCCACGCTGATCATAGCCGCAAGCGCCACAAACTGCGCAGTGATAGCCGCGATCGGCTTGGTTTCCGGAGCCCCGGACGCCATATGGGACGTCAGCTGAGCCTTTATCGCCGCAAGGTCGGCCTGCAAGTCCGCCAGCATCTCTTCACGGGGCGCGACGTGATAGGCATAGCCGTACTCCCAAATTGCCTCTCGCCAGTGATCGACGTCGGCCATGAGAGACGGGTCGCCGACATCAGCTGACCGCACCGGCTGAGTTGACTGCCCGGAGAGCATGCTGGTGGCCGCAGCGGATAACGCCGTGAGGATCGTTCTACGAAGCACGTGACGAGTGTCCGTCGGAACAGCGTCGGTGTCCAAGGAGCCCGTCAACTGATCCACATGGACACCAGTCCACTCGCTTGCCATCGGGGCAGTGACCGCGACGATCGAAGGTGCCCGGAGCACCTTCCCTCGGGGCTTCGATTGCTCTGGATCCGGTTGCATGAGCTCGAGGTTTAGCTCGAGCGCCGCGTCCGGATCCAGATCGCCGATGTTGCTTGCCGGGTGGGACCGCTCAGTATGCCCACCGCGCTCCGCGGCACGGTTACTGATGCCGGCCACGCTCGAAGGCACCGCAAGTTCGTCTGACGGCGGGTTAGAGGCCAGCGTCGTTGGGAGCTGCGAGGGTTCTTCGAGCCGTCCGGTCGCCGGCAGTAATGTTGCGCCTGGCTTTACACGTCGTACAAGGCCCAGTTCGGCGTCGGTGGAAATTCCAAGGACGGTTCTGAGCGCCTGCCGACGTGGCCCCCGTGGTCGCTCAACTTTGCCGCGCTCGAGCTTGCTGATGTCGTTGGCGGTCATCGCGTAGGCGGGCGGAACTAGCTTGTTGACCTCGTCAGCGAGTTCCTCCTGCGTTAGGCCCAGCCGCTCGCGGGCGCTCGCTAACAGGTCGTTTCGCTTGCCGTCTTCTGCCATCGCCGTCTCCCGCTGCAGGACGTCGCGAGCCTGTGAAGTGGTCATCGTGCCGAGCCCGGGCTCAGGTGGGAAGCCCACGTTGCTCTATGTCGGCTCCCCACCTGTCGTTCAGCGGAGTGTAGTACGGGTACTACTGATCAAACTCGCCGTCTTTAGCCCCGCCGATGAACGCTCCCCACTCCGACGCGGTAAAGATCAGCCTCGGACCGTCGGGGTTCTTCGAGTCCCTGACGGCCACGTCACCGCTCTCGAGGAAGCAGGCCTCCACACAGTCGGAATCGCCGCCGGAGCGTGTCGATTTGAACCATTGCCCGCGCGGCCGGGCGGGACGGGCGCTTTCTGTTTGCTCGTTCAATTGCTATCTCCTACTCAAATCATCCTCAGCCGCACGGGTGAGGAACTCAACGGATTCCGAAGGGCTCAGCGCCGAGCGCTGCAGCTGCGCCACCAGGTCTTTGTAGACGGCCACCTTGTCGTGACACTTACGAGCGCGATCATGGAACAGCATGTCGTCGACGTTGGTGTCAACAACGACAACCATCGAATCGGGATCGGTGTAGGTGTAATGCGAGAACGCGGTTCGTGCCTGCACGTGCCGGTTCATGTCCGCCGAGAAGGGAAGAACGCGGACGGTCACACTCCGCTGGTTCAGCGCGCACCCGACCAGATGTTCCAGTTGCTCCTGCATGACTTCGGCCGGCGCCGACCTGCGCAGGAGCACGGCCTCGTCCAGGACGACTTCGAGCGGTGTGGCGTCCGGCCCGGACAAGATCGCCTGTCGCCGCATGCGCGCCTCCAGCATCCTCGCCGTAGAGAAACGCCGATTGCTCGCGGGCCGGTCGGCCTCCGCCCGTACCTTCGCGAAGGCCTCAGTCTGCAGGAGGCCCGGGAAGAGGAAGGGATGGTATTGGAAGATGTCGTCAGCGCCCTGTTCGAGGTCCGCGGTCCGGGCTTGACGTGGCCCCATCTCGTCGTCGAACCGCTCCCACCAGCCGGCCTCCGCCGCCCGAAGGGCAAGCCGCATCACATAGTCGAAACGTGAGCTCTCAACGCTGAGACACGTCAGAATAGCCTCGACGGACTCGGGACCGACTCTCCGCCTGGCCGTCTCCATGTGGCTGATCTTCTGCCGCTGAATTCCAGTCGCCAGTGACAGCGTCTCGCTGGAATGTCCTGCCTGCGTTCGAATATCGAGTAATTCGTCGGCAAGTTCCAGCCTCGACACATAGGGGCTGACCTTCACGCCTTAACCTCCGATGCCGACCGCCGCCGCTCGCCTAAAGTGGTCAGCGGCCGTGACATCGGCATCGTAACCCACAACCCGAGGCCCCCATCAACGCACGAAAACGTCGACGGAAAGCATCACCGCAGGTCAAGCACAGTTTCCCCAGGAACATTCCCATAAGATTCCCAGTCGATTCCCACCTCCGTTCCTTCCACGCCTATTCGTTAGGCGTGATCGTGGAACCACACAAACAGCCGATCGAGGTTCGGCGCCAAATCCCGGGCCGCATGAACCTCGGCCGCAGGCGTCAATCAAGCCACACCCGGTAGTCGTAGGCCCGAGAGATCCCCAGGACCTGCTACACGCAGGTCGCATGTCGTAAACGGATGGAGGTCGTCGTGACGGTCGGGTTTGACGCGGCTCAGGCCCCGCGGCATCGGCCGGCCGTGGGCCAGATACTTGACCTGGGCAGTGGAGATGTTCGCTATCGCGAGTCTCCGCTGCTCTTCAGAGTCGAGCGCATCCGTGAGGACATCTCGCTGTGGTACGGCGGCGGCTGGCTTTGGCTGGAGGGCCACGAGCTCCATCCCGATGGCGGCTACCCGATGGCCTGGGCTCAGCTCTTGGTCAGCGTTGAAGCGATCAGGCGGTGCTCAGCCTCATGCGAGGCCAGGAGGCCTTCCACGCATCCCTGGGCGACGTCGACTCTGCACGCCCCGCGAATGGCGGCGCTCGCATGACCGCGAGCGGCGCCCATCGAGCCGGCGGCGGGTGTCAGCAACCGTCCGGGGTTGCAGGCATCCGCCGCCTACCAACCCGCGCGCCGCAAAGCGCTGTTTTTCCGGCCGGCAGGAAGAAGGGGCTCCGATGACCGAGTCACAGGGCGTGGTGCCTGGCGCTGAGAACCTCTACCTGCACGTCAGCGCCGATACGGCCTTCCTGCGCTGCTCAGATCATCCGGAGCTCGACGAGACTCACCCGCTGGACGAGCACCGCAATCTGCCAGCCGCATGGATCGTCGGTGTTGTTGCCCGCCACGTGAAGGACCACACAGCCGAGCCGACCGCGCCAGCGGCCACGACTGGGCCCCAGCTGGACCCCTTCGCCCGTGAGGTCGCCGCGCGCTGCCGATGGGCGCTGGACCATTTCGGGGGCGACCCGGATGCTGACTGGCCGGTAGAAATCCAGCTCGCGGTTGCTCTGGTGCTCGGCAATCACCTGTACCTAGCAAATATGGGAACGGGGCCGGGATATACCCCGGAGCGGGCCATATTCCTGCTGCACAGCTGCATGACGTACAAGCCAGCCGACATGGGCACCTGGATCGGCGACATCCGTGCCGCGATCAGGCAGCCAGGGTTCATTGACAACCGCGGCCCCGCGACCCTGCCCACCGCGCGACACTCCAACACCATCCGCGACAGCTAGGCCCCTTCCGTCGAGGCCGTGCCCGGCCTCGACAGTTGACGCGTCCGATCCCGTCACCGAGGACTAACCGATGACTCTCCTTCAGCCGTCACTGTCTACTGTGGAGATTGGCGTCTCCACCGACCGGCCGTCATTCGCCGATGGACCGGCCTCGGCGCTGGCCGACACGGCCGCGAGCCGCAGCTCCGAAGGTCTGCAGGCGTGGTGCGAGGCCGCGGCATGACAGGGGGACAGCATCCCGACGGTACGGCCAGGCGGCGGTGGCTGAAGCTGGCGGACCGGCCGATCCGCACGAAACTCGCGCTGCTGCTGGTGGCGCCGGTGGCGGCGATTGTGTGTTTGTCCTTGGTGTTGGTGCTGGGCGCGCGGTCGGCGGCGGCGCAGGCTGATCAGGCACGGCGTCTGGTCGGGGTGGGTGCGGTGGCGGGCGAGCTCGCCGGGCAGCTGCAGCGCGAACGTGCCGGCGCGGCGCTGGTGTTCGCGGTGCGTTCGAGCGCGCCATCGATCGCGGGGTTCGAGCGGCAGGCCCGCTCGACCGACGAGGTCCGCGACCGGTTCGGTCAGGCCCTGGCCGGTGTGCGGGTGCCGGGCGGTTTACAGCCTCTGGTGCTGCGGCTACGCACGCAACTCGACGGTTTGCCATTGCTGCGTGAGCAGGTCCGGGCCGGCCGGGACGCGACCGCCAGCGTGATCGTGTTCCGCTACCGGGCTCTGCTGGCTGACCTGGGCGGCTACCGGGCGGCGATGAGCCAGGTTGGTGTCGACGCGGACACTGCCGACGGGCTGCGGGCGGCGGCCACGTTGTCGCAGGCGATCGAATCGTTGGGGCTTCTGCAGGTCGCGGTGTTGCCGGCGTTGCAGGCCGGGGAGTACTCGGCTGCGGCCCAGCAGCAGGTTGTGGCCGCGGACGCAGGGTTTGCGCAGGCGCTGGAAGCGGTTCGGCAGCTGGCCGCCCCGCAGTTGCAGGCCAGACTGGCCGCTCGGACGGGCAGCAAAGCGGTGGTCTCGGGTGAACGGTTGCAGGCTCTGGCCGCTAGTAGCCTGCCGGGCCGGCCCCTGGCGGTGGGGGTGGGGCCGGAGCAGTTCGCGGCGGCGGTCACGGCGCGAATGGATCAGCTGCATCAGGTCGAGGCGGAGCTGGACGCGAGCCTAGTGAACGCGGTGACCGCGCAACGCGACGCCCAACAGCAGCAGACCGCTCTGCTCGGCAGCGCCGTCGTGGTGTTCCTGATCCTGCTGGGCTTGTTGGCCTGGCGGCTCACCCGCTCGCTGACGGCGCCGTTGCGTGACCTGCACGCTGGAGCGGCCACGCTGGCCGACACCACGCTGCCGACCATGGTCGACGAGCTGATCAAGGGCAGCGCGGACGAAACAGCGGTCGCCGCGGCCGTGCAGCGTGCCGGGCAGGCGGTGCGGGTCCACGGCCGTGACGAGGTCGGCACGGTCGCGGCCGCGTTCAACAACGTCGCCGCGGTCGCCGCACGGCTGGCCGGGCAGCAGGCCGCGGCCCGCGGCCTGAACTATCAGATCGTTCGGACGCTGGGCCACCGGCTCCGGCTGATGGTCAACCACGTCACCTCGAGCCTGGATGACCTGGAACGCAACGAGGAAGACCCACGCCGGCTGGAGTTGCTGTTCGCCGCGGATCAAAAGGTGACCAGCGCGAACCGGACCGTCAACAACCTGCTCGTGATCGCCGGTGGCCGCCCGCAGCAGTCCGTGGAACGGCCGATCCCGGTGCCCGACGTGGTGAAAGCGGCCATCAGCTGGGCCGAAGGCGCATCCGTGCGGGTCCGCGACGGCCAGGTCACCGGTGACTGCCTGATCGTGCCGGAAGCGGTCGACGCGCTGCTGCACATCCTGGCCGAGCTGCTGGCCAACGCGCTGGCCTTCTCCCACCAGGACACGGCGGTCACGGTCTCCAGCGCCATCGTGGGCGACCGGCTGCACCTGCACATCGCCGACGAGGGCATCGGCCTGCCCGACGACACCCGCGACCAGATCCACCACCGCCTGGCCCACTTCGACCTGGCCGTAGCGGCCCGGCACATGGGCATCCCGGTGATCGGCCTGCTCGCACGAGAATTCGGCCTCGAGATCACCTTCAGGGCCCGCCCGACGCAGGGCACCGGTGTCGACGTGATCGTGCCGTCCGCGCTGCTGATCATGGATTCCACACGCGGGCTGCCCGCCACCATGCCGCCGCCTGCTCGCGATGTTCCCCCGCGCCCGGCCACCGTGGCGCCGACTGCGTCGCACCCTCCTGTACCGCAGCCGGCACCGGCACTGATGGCTCCGGCCGCCGCGGCGCTGGCGGGCGCCACCCGCGAGCTGCTGCCCGTCGCCGGCCGGCCCGCGCCCGGGATCGACGTCAACCCGCTGCGGTTGGAGATCTACGAAACGCTCTTGGACGACAACCCCTACTTCACCGCGGCCCAAGGCCCGGACAGTCCCGGGCCACAGATTGCCGATACCTGGCGTGACAGTGCCGCCGCCGCGCAGCGCGCGCACCGTGACACCGCCGCCCTGACCGCCGGCTCGACCGAGCAGCAGACCAGAAACGGGCTTCCGATGCGCCGGCCCGGGCAGTTCGCCATGCCCACCCCGGCCGCGCCGCGGATTCCCGTCCCGCGGACCCCGGCCGCCACCAGGCAAGGCATGGCCGCTTTGACCCGGGTCGCCCGCAAGCAGCAGAACCGTGTCCCTCCTCGACAGATCGGATGGAAATGACTGCCCCGTCCTACGCCCCCGAATTCCCCAGCCAGACCTCGCCCGCCCAGAGCCAGCAACTCGGATTCCTGCTCGACCGATTCGGTGAAGCCGACCCGGCCATCGCCCACTCGATCGCGGTCTCCGTCGACGGCCTCCCGATGGCCGCCAGCAGCCAGCTCACACCCGCGATCCGCGACCAGCTGGCCGCCGCCGCCAGCGGGCACATGTCCCTGGCCGGTGGCATCTCGGAATTCATGCAGGGCGGCGGCGTCGAACGCATCGTCATCAACATGGCCGCCGGCTGGGTGCTCATCCAACGGCCCAACCCGCACGTCGTACTCATCGTCCTGGCCAACCACAACGCCCAGCTCGACCTCATCGACGACGAGCTCATGCGCTTGGGCGAAGCCATCGGCCCCGTCCTGGACCCCGGCGGGCGCCGGCACCCCTAACCGGCCGCCCCGTACGCCATCACCGTGCCGCGACGAGCACCAACCGTAGCGCCCACCGCACCTCGTTCTCGGCTGCCACCCGCTTGCACCGCCGCCGTGCCCCCGCACATCGCCCGCTCTGTCGAAAGGACATCGCCGTGCCCCTCACGCCGCCCACCCCACTACCGTCTCGCCGGCTCAAACGCCGTCTCCTACTCGGCGCCGCCCTCGCCGTAGTGACGGCGATCAGCGGCTGTTCCGGCTCCAG
The DNA here is from genome assembly GCF_042899005.1 of Actinoplanes sp. NPDC000266. Lineage (NCBI taxonomy): Bacteria > Bacillati > Actinomycetota > Actinomycetes > Micromonosporales > Micromonosporaceae > Actinoplanes > Actinoplanes sp. NPDC000266. Next base: position 40,400 of record NZ_JBIAZI010000025.1, on the reverse strand, counting down.
CCTCGACACCGACGACGCCGGCGACGGCACGCTGACCATCGGCCTGGTGTGGCCGCAGTCCGGCCCGTACGAGACGATCGGCGTCGACCAGGCCCGCGGCTGGCAGCTCTACCTCGACAGCCACGGCGGAAAACTCGGCGGCCTCACCGTCAAAACCCCGGCCACTGACGAAGGGTCCGGCGCTCCCACTGCCTTGGCCGCGGCGAAGAAGCTCGTCGACGCCGACCAGGCCACCGTCCTGGTCGGCACGGCCAGTGGGGAGACGAACGCGGCGATCGCCCAGTACGCCACCGACCGGAAACTGCCGTTCGTCGGCGCTGGCGGACGCGCCTCGGTCATCAAAGACGTCACCTGGGTGTGGAACACCAGCTGGTTGTCCAAGGAGATGGGCGCCGCGGTCGCCCCGTACATCGCTCAGACAGTGAAGGGGCCGGTGTACGCGATCGGCCCGGACTATCAGGGCGGCTGGGACCAGATGGGCGGCTTCACCGACAAGTTCATCGCCTCCGGCGGGAAACTCGCCAACTCCGACGGCAAAACCACCTGGACGCCGTGGCCGGCCACGAAAAACTATCTGCCGTTCCTGTCGAAAATCGCCGACACCGACGCGAAAGCCGTCTACACCTTCTATGCCGGCACTTCCGCGGTCGACTTCGTCAAGCAGTACCAGCAGTCCGGGCTGAAACTGCCCCTGTACGCGGCCGGCTTCTTGACCGAAGGCGCCGTCCTCGAAGCCCAAGGCGCGGCGGCGACCGGCGTCTACACCGTCCTGAACTACGCGGCGAACCTCGACAACCCCGCCAACCGGGCCTTCGCCCCCGCCTACCAGCAGAAACACGGCACCGCCCCCACCATCTTCTCCGTCGCCGGATGGGACGCCGCGCTCGTACTCGACCAGGCCATCACCGCCGCCGGGCCGAACCCGACCCCGAAAGCGATCAACGACGCGATCGGGAAACTCGGCACCGTGGCCAGCCCGCGCGGGGACTGGCGCTTCGGCGGCCAGCACTCGCCTATCCAGGCGTACTACCTGCGTCAGGTCAAACCCGACGGCCGCACCCAGGCCAACGTCGTGCAGCAAACCCTGACCACCCTGAGCAACTAACCCCGCGGGCCGGGCGAGCCCGGTGAACTCGCCCGGCCCGCACCGGTCGCCCGGCCACCCCGAGCGGATCACGCGGCACCCCCTGATCCGCGGCCGGCGACCACCTGGTGCGGCGGGGCATCGCCTCCGGCGCCCCGCCGCACCACCAAACCCCGTCCGCTGTCCCGTCACTCTGTCAAGGAGTTCCTGCCTCATGACCGTCACCAGCAGCACGTACATGTTCGACAACTCCACCAAAGACGCCGCCCAACAGGTCCGCCTGCTCGCCGACATCCTCGACCCGCACACCCAAGCCGTGCTGGGCAACATCTTCATGGACGACGACTGGCGATGCCTCGATCTGGGCTCCGGCGGCGGCTCCGTCGCCCGCTGGCTCGAGGCCAACGGCATCGCCCACGTCGTGGCCATGGACCGCGACACCCGCTACATCACCGCCACCGACGTCATCGAACCCCGGCAACAGGACCTGCTCGACGCCGATCTCGGCGACGGCGAGTACGACCTGATCCACGCCCGGCTGCTGTATATGCACCTGCCCCGCCGCGAGGAGCTGCTGGCCCGCGCCGCCCGAGCCTTGAAGCCCGGCGGCTACCTGGTCATCTCCGACTGGGACTGCACCCACCTCGACGACATGCTGCTCACCGCCGACGACGAGGTCCACGACGCGTTCACCGCCTTCCAACACACCCTGATCGGCCTCGGCGAAGCCGTAGGCATGGCCCCCGGCTGGGCCCGCCGGCTGCCCGCCGCGTTCCGCACCGCCGGGCTGGCCGACGTCACCGGGCAGGTCTACAACGGGTTCTGGACCGGCGGGCAGCCCGGCATGCAACTGCACGCCTGCAACAGCCACCAAAAGGAGAAGGCCCTACTCGACGCCGGACTCACCCGAACCCAGCTCGACTTCCTACGCGCCGGCATGGAAGACCCGACCGTCACCGGCTACTCCTACCCGATGTACACCGCGGTCGGCCGCCGCCCCCGCTAACCCAACCCCCACGGAACGAAGGGAGACGGGTGCGGTGGCCACGACGGTCGTCAACCTGCTCGACGGGATCGCCTACGGGCTGTTGCTGTTCACCGTCGGCGCCGGCCTGGCGCTGATCTTCGGCGTCATGGACGTGCTCAACCTGGCCCACGGCACCCTCTACCTCGCCGGCGCGTACGTCGCCGCGCTGTTCACCGGCACCGGCCTGCTCGGCTTCCTCACCGCCGTGCTCGCCGGCGCCGCCTGCGGCGCCCTGGCCGGAGGCCTGCTGACCGCGCTGCTGCGGCCTCTGCGTGAGGCGGGTCAGCTCGAGCAGGCGCTGCTCACTCTCGGGATCGCGTTCGTCGCCGGGTGGGCGTTCACCCAGCTGGCCGGTGCCGATCCGCAACCGGCTGACCCTCCCGGCCTGCTCGCCGGCAGCGTCACGGTGCTGGGACGCGGGTATCCGCTGTACCGGCTGCTGTTCATCGGTGTGGCCGCCGCGATCGCGGTCGCCCTGCACGTGGTGGTGCGGCGCACCCCGGCCGGCATGGTGTTACGGGCGACAGTCAGCGACCCCGCCATGGCCGCCGCGGCCGGGATCCGCACCGGCCGCGTCCGCACCGTCGCCCTCGCGGTCGGCGCGAGTCTGGCGGTCGGGGCCGGAGTGCTCGGCGCACCGCTGATCGGCCCGGCCCCCGGCGTCGACACGCACATCCTGACGCTGTCGCTGATCGTGGTCGTGCTCGGCGGCGCCGGCTCCATCCCGCACACCCTGACCGCCGCCCTGCTGGTCGGGCAGGTCCAGGCCTTCACCGCCGCCCTGCCCGCCCTCGCCCCGTTCCTGCTGTTCGGCGCCGTCCTGGCCGTGTTCGTCACCCGCGGCCGCGCCGCAACGGCGGTGAGACGCGCATGAGCTACAAAACCCCGCAGACCGCCGAAGCTCCCGTGTCAGGCTCGCGAACTGTGCTCGGCCTCCACCCGGCCGTGGTCGGCGGCTGGGCGCGGCTGCGATTGCCCACCCTGGTTGTCGCCGCCGGGCTCGCGGTGGCGTGGCCCGCGCTGGCCGGCCCATATCCGGTCACCGTCGCCTCGGTCGCGCTGGTGTTCGCGGTCCTCGCCGCCAGCACCCAACTGCTGTCCGGCATCGCCGGGCTGGCAAGCATGGGCCAGGCCGGCTACTTCGGGATCGGCGCCTACACCGCCGCCCTGCTCGGCACGGCCGGGCACACCCTCGCGCTCGGCCAGCTCGCCGCCGCCACCGCCGTCGCCGCCGTGGCGGGGGCGGCGACCGCGCCGCTGGTGCTGCGCACCCGCGGCACCCCGTTCCTGATGGCCACCCTCGCCCTGCAGGCGCTGACCGTGACCGCCGCCAGCCAATGGCGGACGCTGACCGGCGGCGACGAAGGCATGCGCACCCCACCCGTGATTCTCTGGCCGGATGGGCCCGCCCTCACCGGTCCCGCCGCCACCTACTGGTACCTCTCGGCGGTCACCGGACTCCTCACGGTCGCCATGCTCGTGCTGATGCGCACCCGGCTGATCCTCATCGTGCGTGGGATCGCCGGGCACGAGCCGCGCATGACCGCCCTCGGGCACCGAGTCGCCGGCCGGCTGACCGCCGTCTACACGATCGCCGCCGGCCTGGCCGGCGCCGGCGGCGCGCTGCTGGTCGCCCTCAACCAGTACGTCGCCCCGGCCGACTTCGGCTTCGAGATCGCCTCCCTCGCCCTGCTCGCCGCCGCGATGGGCGGCACCAGCCTGACCGGCGCCGCCCTCGGCGCCCTGCTGATCATCGCGGTCCGCGACGGGCTCGGGGTCGGCACCGCCGGGCACGGCCCGCTGCTGCTCGGGCTGCTGTTCATCGCCGTCGCCTACCGACGCCCCACCCACGCCATGCTCATCCGCACCTTCGCTCGGAGACGCCTGTGACCGCCCTGCTGCGCCTGGACCAGGCATGCGGCCGGTACGGCGCTGTGACCGCCGTGCACCCGCTCACCCTCGACATCACGGCCGGGGCCCGGCAGGCGATCATCGGCCCGAACGGTGCCGGCAAATCCACCCTGCTGCACTTGATCGCTGGGACCCTGCGGCCCGCCAGCGGCCGAATCAGGTTCGACGACCGCGACATCACCCGCCGCTCGCCTGGCTGGCGGGCCCGGCACGGCATCGGCCGCACCTTTCAGCATCCCGCCACCATCGACGCGTTGACCGTCCGCGACAACCTCACCCTCGCCGACGGCCGCCACAGCGCGGGCCCCGATCGGATGCTGGAGCGCCTCGGCCTGACCGAGCACGCCGACACCCCGGCCGCCCGGCTCTCCTACGGCCAGCGGCGGTTCCTCGAACTCGGCATGGCCCTGACCGGGCGGCCCCGGCTGCTGCTGCTCGACGAACCGTCCGCCGGACTCGACCCCGCCGACATTTTCGTTCTGCACCAGCTGCTCGCGGGGCTGCCCGGCGAGGTCACCGTGCTGCTGGTCGACCATCACCTCGACCTGGTCATGGCGGTCGCCGACACCATCACCGTGCTGCACCACGGCCAACATTTGGCCACCGGCAGCCCGCAGCAGATCCGCCAGGATCCCGGCGTCCGCGACGCCTACCTCAACCCACCCACCACCAGCACCCACGACCCGGCACCCACCGCCACGCCCAGCACCGGCACGGGCGCGGCCGTGCGGGTGCACGAGCTGCGGGCCGGCTACCACGGCGCGGACGTGCTCGCCGGCATTGACCTCACCCTCGCCCCGGGGGAGGTCCACGCGGTCCTCGGCCGCAACGGCGCCGGGAAAACCACCCTGATCAACACCATGGCCGGGCTGCACCCGGCCCGCGGCGGCCACCTCATCCTCGACGGAACCACCCTCGGTCACGCCCGGCCCTGCGAGTCCCGGGTGGCGGTGGTCCCGCAGGGCCGGCGGCTGTTCGCCGCCCTGACCGGCCGCGAACACCTCACCCTGGCCGCCCGCCTGCGCGGGGCCGCGCCGATCGACCTCGACACGTTCGACGCCCTCACCACCGCGCTGGACGGGCACCTGGACCGGCTCCCGGGGCAGCTGTCCGGCGGCCAGCAACAACTGCTCGCTTTGGCCCGTGCGGTCAGCAGTGGGCCCCGGCTGCTGCTGCTCGACGAACCCACCGAAGGCCTCGCCCCGCTCATCATCGACCGGCTACGTACCATCCTGACTGGACTGTCCGGGGTCACGGTGCTGCTCGCCGAGCAGAACCTCGCCTTCGCCCGCGCTGTCGCCGACCGGATCAGCGTCCTGCACGACGGCCGCCTCGTGCACACCGTGACCACGACCGAGCTCGCCGACCCGGCCGTACTCGACCGGCTGCACACCTACCTCGGCGTCGCCATCACCGCAGACCTCGCCGGCACACCGCGCCCAGGGCAGGCGAGCGCATGAGCCCCATCCCCGACCGCGGCCGCGGCCGCGGCCGCGAAGATGGGTTTCCCGTCCGGGTCGTGCTGGTCTGCATGGCCTGCCGAGTCGGGCTCGTCCTCTACGGCTACGGCGCCGTCACCGCCCTACAGCCGATCGACCTGGCCGTCCACACGGGAACCCGGCACGCGATCATCGGCCCGAACGGCGCCGGGAAGTCGACCCTGCTGAACGTGATCGCCGGAAGTGCCCGGCCCACCAGCGGGCGCATCCTTTTCAACAGCGGCGACATCACCCGGCACGGCCCGGCCCGGCGAGCACGGGCAGGTATCGGCCGGACTTTCCAGCACCCCGCGGTTGTCGGCGAGCTCACCGCCGCCGACAACATCGCCCTGGCCATCCGCCGTCCTCGGCCGGGCGTCGGCGGCCGGGCGGGGCAGGTTCGGGCCGCTTTGGAATACGCCGGGCTGGCCGGCGACGCGACCACCGTGGCCGCGAGCCTGCCCTACGGGCGGCGGCGCCTGCTCGAGATCGCCATGGCGATGGCCGGCCGGCCACAGCTGCTGCTGCTCGATGAACCCTCCGCCGGGCTCGACCCCGCCGAGATCGAACAGCTGACCGCCGTCATCACCGCGCTGCCCTCGACCACCGGTGTCGTGCTGGTCGACCACCACCTGCCGCTGATCTGGCGGCTCGCCGGCACCGTCACCGTCCTCGCGTCCGGCCGGCACATCGCCACCGGTCCCACCGACGAGATCCGCGAGCACCCCGACGTCCTCGACGCCTACCTCCCGGCAGCCACACCAGCGACCACCGACGGTCTCCCCACCGACCCGCCCGGCGCCCGGAAGGCGGTACTCACCGTCGAAGGGCTGCGGGCCGGCTACGACGGCGCGCCCGTACTGGACAGCCTGGACCTGAGCGTCGACGCGGCAACGGTCTACGCGTTGCTCGGCCGCAACGGCGCCGGGAAATCCACTGTGCTCAACGTCCTCACCGGGCTACACCCCGCCCAGCCCGGCACCCAGATCAGACTGCACGGCGCCGAGCTGACCCCCGCGAGGCGGCGGGACATTGCGCTCGTGCCGCAAGGACGCCGACTGTGGCCGCACCTCACCGTCGGTGAACACCTGCGCCTGGCCGCCGCCCGCCCCGGCGGCGGCCAGGCGTGGGACCAGCAGGCCGTTCTCGAGCTGCTGCCGGGCCTGCACGGCAAACACCACCGGTACCCGGGCCAGCTGTCCGGCGGGGAACAGCAGATGCTCGCCGTGGCCCGCGCCCTGCTGCAACGGCCCCGGTTGCTGCTACTGGACGAGCCCAGCGAAGGCCTCGCCCCGCGCATCGTCGACCAGCTCGCCGCCGCCATCGCCCGCATCGCCGCAGCCGGCACCGCCGTGCTGCTCGCCGAGCAGAACCAGCACCTCGCCGCCGCCGTCGCCGACCGGGTCAGCGTCCTGCACCACGGCCGCATCGCCCTGAGCACCCGCAGCCTCGCCGACTCCGGCACGCACCACCGGCTCGGCGAGCTGCTCGGCGTCGCGGCCGTAAGCGAGCCGGCATGAGCACCCCCACGGTCCGGCGCCCGGCGCCCCCCACCACCGCCGGGCGGGCGGACACCGCCGGCGAGGACGACACGGTGCAGGCGGCTCGTGCCGTGACCACCGGACATTGCGACGACGGCAGCGGCATGTGCTCGGCCTGCCTGACCCAGTACGGGCAACTCAAACCGGCTCCATGTGAGCAGGCCCGCTGGGCCGCCGCGATCACCAGCCACACCCCCGCATCGCCCACGGGCAGCGCCCCCGTGGGCGAGGTTCGCGCCGAGCGGGCGGCGTCATGACCGTCACCCTCCGCCCGGCTCGCACCGTCCGCCGCGATGACCGCCCGGCTGCGCCCCCTGCCCATGGACCGAGGACCCGACCACTGATGAACTACGAGGAGCTGCGCCGCTGCGTCGAATCGGCCCACCGGCTGATCACCGCCGGCGCCGCGGACGCGGCGGTCCGGCTGGTCGCCGTCAACCTCCGCCAGCTCGACCCGGACCGGGAACCCGCCTGCCCCGCGGTCATCGAAGCCGCCGTCCTCTACACCAGCCTGCGGCCCGACCCCGGCTGGAGCCGCTACCTCGACCGTGCGCTGCACCAGCTCGCCACCGCCGAAATCACCCCAGCCGCCGGTGCCATCGTCGGGGAGCCGATGGGCCACGAGCTTCCCGCGGCCGGGTTCACCGACCGGCCCCACCTCGGGCACCGGGCCTGGAGCGTCGACCTCGACGCCGCCGAACGCCTGCACCAGCTCGGCCGGTGCGGCGAAGCCGTCCGCGCCGCCACCCGCGCCCTGAGCGCCTGGACCCGCAACCCGGCACCACCGCGGACCTTACGCGGGCTCACCCTGATGATCGGCCTGATCGCGATGCTGTCCGCCTGCGGCCGCGACACCGACGCCCGCACCGTGCTGGCCGAACACGCCCGCCGACTCCCCGCCCCGGGCAGCCCCGAGCGGCACACCTTCGCCCGCTACACGCTGTCCCAACTCGACCTGACCAGCCAACGCCATCACCTGGTCTGCCCGGCCGCCCTCTACCCGGCCATGGCCACACTCGCCGCGGACGGCGACGACGGCCTTCCCTGGGCGCAACGCCGAGCTGGCTGGTGGCAGCTGCTGCACCTTGAGCAGGCCCGCCCATGACCATCTCGACCGCCCGCATCCGAGCTAAGCGCCGCAGCGCGCCGGCCGGGTCGGGGCCAGCCCGAAGCCACCCGCAGGCCACTGCGGCTCGGACGGAGACCCGCGGATGATCATGTGGCCGCCTGGACGCGGGCCGGTCCTTCCGCTGCGCCGGATCCGTCACCACCGCCTGCCGACACCCGAGCACGGCCTTTTCGTGCCGAGTCTCACCAGCGCCCGGCGCTGGCTGCGTGCCGTGCTCTGCTACGAACCGCACGCCCGCCGGTGGGTCATCTACGAGCCCGGCGACGCCCACCAGCGGCTGCACGAAGGACCCCAGAACCAGCACCTCGATCGCACCGACCTCGAACGTGCCCTGCGGTGGGCCCGCGGATACCTCGACGACGTCGCCGCCCTGCCTGAGCACCATGGCACCCCGCAGTCCCCGGAATCGGGGCCGGCCTGGGTGACCGAATGGTGGCCCATCGAGCTGGTCGCAACCCGCTGCTGGACGCCCGGCTACAGCGACACCCCGCGCTGTGCACTGCCGCTCCCGGCCGGACACGACAGCACCGGCGCCCACTGCCCCTGCCCGCCCACCGGATGCCCGTCATGACCGGCCACAGCGCCGACGCGCAGAACGGGCGGCCTCAGCCGGTCACGGTGGCGATCCTCGTGGGCAGCCCACAACCGGCCTCCCGCACGCGGGCGCTGGCGGACGAGGCCGTGGACGCGCTCATCCGACACCAGATCATCCAACCGCGCCGCCGGGACACCCTGGAGCTCGGCGAACTCGTGACGATCACCGTGGCCGGCCGCCCGGCCCGCCGCCACCAGTACCCGGCGGTGGCCGACCCGTTCGAGACCGTCCGTACCGCGGACCTGGTGGTCGTGGCCACCCCGAGCGTCGCGGGCACGTTCACCGGACTGCTCAAGGCGTTCCTCGACGAGATAGCCGGGCTGCCCGGCACCGTCGCGATCGCCGCCGCCGTGGCGATGCCGTCACGCTCGCACTCACACGCCGGCCCGGCGCTGGACGCCGTGCTCACCGAACTCGGGGCCAGCACACCGGCTCCGCCCCTGATCGTCAACTCAGGACACGACCAGCGGCGCGGTGCCGACGACTGGGCCCGCCGGCACCGCAAGGCGATCGCCGACGCCCTCGCCAACCCGCGGCGGCCGGCATGAACACCACGGTCACAGTCGCCGACGCCGCGCTGGCGGTCGCGCACCACGGCGAACACCACGCGTTCGTGCTCGCCAGCCGCGTGCTGGCCGGGCTGCCCCTGCCCGACAGCGACCCGCCGGTCACTCCCGCCGAGATCGCCCGGATCTACCTTGCCGCCACCCGCGGCTGGTCGAACAACCATTGGGCCCAGCACATCGCCGTCGCGGCCAGCCGCGGCGGCGGCACCCCCGTGGGCACGGCGCTGCATCTGGTGGCACGAACGCACTACCGGGCCCGGCGCTTCGGGCCGGCCGCCGCCATCTGGTCGGCGCTGGCCACCAGCCGCGGGCCTGATCCATCGTGGCCTGGGCCGCCGGTGCGGCTGTGGCTGGCCGCCGCCCGCTACGCGCTCGGCGACTGCCACACCGCGCTGGCTCTGGCCGCGAAGCAATCCCACCTCGCTGACGGCCAGATCTCGGACCGGGTCGCGCTCACCGACGCCCAAGCCGACGGTGCGGCCCGGGCGAGCGTACGGGTCCTGTGTGGGCGCGGCCGCCGCGACGACCGCCGATTCCGCGCCGACCCGCAGACGATCCCGGACCGCCCCGCCCGGCTGCTGGTCGCCGCCGTCCAGTCGGACGAGCCCAGCGTGTTCAACCGACGTGCCCACCGCAAGGTGTGCGTCCTGACCCGCCCACCACAGGCGCCTTGCGCCGCCGTCGAAAGAAACCTCTCTCATGCCAGCCGACCTTGACCTGCACATCCGCCCGGCCGGGACGTGGGACGCGCCCGTCGTCGCCGGCCTGCTCGCCGCCACGCTGCTGCACCCTGCCCTCTCCCGCTGGCTGATCCTGCCCGCCGACGTCCGCAGCCGGCAGTTGGCCGCCTGGGCCGACGCGCTGACCGCCGAACGCCTGCGCGCCCGCGCGATCCGGGTGGCCGACGACGGCGGCACCATCATCGGCGCCAGCGTCTGGGCCACCTGCCCCGACAACGCACCCGCCCTGCCCACCCCGCTGGCTCGCCTGCAGCCCGCCCCGGGTCACGAACCGCGGTGGCACACCAGCCGCGACCAGATCGGGCAGCGGCATCCCCGGCGAGCGCACCAGCACCTACTCGCTCTTGGCGTGCAGGCCGGCCGGCACCGCCAGGGCATCGGCGCCGCCCTGCTCACCGACTGGCAGCAGCACCTGCGCCCGGCCGGGCTGCCCTATCACCTGCTCGCGCCCGGCCCGATGTTCACGATCGCCTCCCGCGCCGGCTACCACACCCTCGGCGCGCCGATCACCCTCGGCGTGGTGTCGCTGCCGGTCATGTGGCTGCTCACCCCCGCCGGCACCAGCCCCGATCTCGACGATCCTGCGCGGGCGGGAGCCGGCGCATGGTGACCACCGCGGCCGACCGCGCCCTCTACCGTCTGCTCGTCGAATCCGCCCTGACCGCCGCGCTCGAGCGGCGCTACATCGCCGACCAGCGAACCCTGTCGCAGATCGCCGTGGAAACCCAGCGCGGCAACGGACACATCCGCGACCTGATCGTCGCCTCCGGCACGCCGCTGCGCACCGGCCGCACGCTCGACGGCAACCGGCGCCGCCAGCCGAGCGTGCGAACCCTGCTGCGCATCGGCTACCTACGCACCGCCACCAGCGCGTGTGCCGCCATCACCGACCAAGAGCCGGGAAAACCGGCCCTCGCCGCCGCCCTCGCGGCCGCCGGGCACACCGTCATCGCCCTGCCCGCCGACGCCGAGCCGCCTGCCGTTGATCGGTACCGGCTGACCGCCCTGGTCTGCGAACTCGTCCGTGCCCACCCCCGCCGGGCGAGCCCGGCACCCGACGATCCGGGATCGCTGCTGCACCACGTCGCCGTCCACCGGCGGCTCCCCACACTGATCTGGGACGCCGACCACCAACTCTCCACCCATCACCGGCTTACCCGGATGCCGAACGTGCGCGTCACCGCGGTCACCGAACAACCCGGCAAGCTGCTCCTGCCGTACCTGGCCCCCGACTGGCTCCTCGACCAGGCCAACCCCCGCGACGCGATCACTGTCCAGCGCGGACGGACCCTGACGCTGGATCACTCCGCCGGACCCGAACCGCCGAAGACTGTCGCCGAGCTCATCGCCGCGTACCGCAACAGCCTGGCCGTGCAGCTGTATCCGCCCGCCGGGCAGGACGGGCTCGGGCATCACACCGGACGGCTCATCCTGGCCGTCGCCCACGGCTGTCTGCCGCTGCTGCCCGCCGGCCTGCACGGCGCCGCCGAACTCGTCCCGGCCCCGCTGCGCATCCACAACCACCAGCACGCCGACACTCTCAAAATGCTCGCCGCGATCGCCGGGACCGAGCTGCACCGGGACCTGCTCACCGCCTGCCTGCTGTATCTGCACCGCCACCGGCTCAGCGATTACACCTCCCGAGTGCTCGACGCTCTGCAAACCCTCGCCAACACCGGCACCGCCGACCCGCAGACCTCACTCGGGGCATCAGGCACCGACCGTGCCCGAACCACCGAGCCGCCGACCGGCGCACCTGCCACCCGGGCCGTGCGATGACGGGGATTCCGCGATCCGCGATCGGGGCTGCCCCGCTGCAGGTGCGTCGCCGGCGGTGGCGCCGGTCGGTGCAGCGCCGTGACCTTCGAGACCGGGGCGCGCGACACCAACCGACGCCGATGTCGATTTCGGTCCCATCGGCGCCTGCATCGACCGGCCGCAGATCACCGGCCTCGCCTACGTCAGGCGCCCGACCGGCCGGCAGGTGGCGCTCATCCGCCGCGACGCCGGGCCGCTCACCTTACGCGCGCGGTGCGGCGTCGGCGTGGCTGCCCGGCCCCAGGTTCCGGCGGGAGCTGGCCGAGTTCGGGCGCGTCGCCGCTTCGCCATGCCGCGATCAGCTCTCACGACGCCGCGAGTGCGCCATGAGACCGGGCGGCCGGCATCTGCTCGCCCGGCGGGCCCACCGCTATGCGCAGGCCCCTAACCGAATGACGACCTTGGAGACGGCGCACACCGTGACGAACTCCGCCGAAGCTGCGGCCGATCCCGGCGGCCTTGCCGGGCATCCTGCCGGAGCCGCGGCCCCGGCCCAGCCGCACCCCAACTCCGCCGCACTCACCGCGCCTACCCTGTACCTGATAGGCCGCACATGCTGACAGCCACCGACCGGCCCACCGGCGACGCAACACCACCCGACCCGACGGGTATCGACTACTACACCGCGCCCGCGGACCCCGCAGTTCAAGCCGAGGTCGCCTGGCGCCCCGACCCCGGCGGACAAGTGGCCGATGCCAGGGACCTCGACCGCGCCGTCTACGCCTACCGAGCCGCCCTGCAGCTCTACGGTGGACCCGACCGGCGCACCATCACCTGCGCCGACATGCTGACCACTCTCCTGCGGGACCACGGTAGACGACCAGCGGCCGCCCATCTGGTCGCCACCCCGGCCTTGGACGCCGATCAACTGGCCGCCGGGCCCGACGCGCTCGCCGCCGCCCGGTACACGGTCGCGGAGCTCCTGCAAACCCAGGGGTTCTGCCTGCCTGCCGTGCGGGAAGCCACCGCCGCCCTGCGCCAGCGGGTCAGTGGCGACCCGCAGCCGACCCTGGCCACCGCGCTATTGCTGGTCCGGGCGGCGCAGCTGCTGACCGTCTGCGGCCGCACCGGTCCCGCCATCAGCCTGCTCGACGAACACCGGCATCTGCTGCCGAGCCCGGCCCAGCCGTGGCACGGCCTGGCGGTCGACTTCGCCGGCACCGTCCTGGGCAACCTCGCCGCCAGTGAACGGCACCGCCGCGTCTGCACGCTCGGCCCGGACACCACCACCCGGCGCGGCGGCACCGCCCGACAGCGGCGCATCGCGCTCGACGTGCGCGCTCACCTGCTCGGCCTACTCACTGTAACCGCCCGCCACCGGCCCGGGACCGCCCCCGTCTCGCCGGCCCGGCAGATCCTGCAAACCGAACTTGCCGCCCGCTACACCACCAGCCAGATCAGCATCGGCACCCTCGCCGGTGAGGCCGGCTACTCCTACACGGTCGTCCAGAAGATGCTCACCGCCGCCGACGTCACCTTCCGCAGCCCCGGGCAGGCCCGCCGCGACAGCACCCTCGCCGCCCGCATCGGCTACCTCAGCACCGGCCGCCCACCGACCGGACCGAGCAGCGAGGACTACGACACGTCGATACGGCACGCCCTGCGTGAGCTCGGCCACTACCCGACCCCGCTGGCCCCCGCCCCCAGCACGTTTCACCCCCACGGGCTCGGCGCCCTGCTCGTGCTCTGCTGGCAACCCCCACCCCAGCGGCACGCCGACACCGTCTGGTGGCAGCACCTCGCCGACAGCCCGATCCCGGTCCTACTCTGGGACCCCCTCAATCAACTGCCCGACACCCACCCGCTCCACCACCGGCCCCAGGTACGCGTACTCGACGCGCGCACCAGCAGCCGGTACAGCATCGACGCGCCCGCCCTGCCTATCCCGCACACCTACCTCGACCGCCACCAGCCGCGCACCCTCATCGCCCGGCGCCGCACCGGCCGGCACCTCACCGTCACCAACCCCATCCGGCAACCGCCGGACCTGGCCGGCTACCGCAACGCGCTGACCGTGTACCTCCCCGCCGACACCGGCAACCCAGCCACCACCCATGCGTCGACCATCCACCTGATCACCGCCGTCACCGCCGGCTGCCTGCCCGTGACAGACCCCGACAGCCCGCTCGCCGCCCTGATTCCGACAGCCCTGCACGCGCCCCGAGACCCGGCCGACCTGACCGGCAAACTCGCCTGGCTCAACAGCATCGGCACCACCTCCGAGCACCGCGACCTGATCGCCGCGACCCGGCTGCGCCTCTACCGGAACGCCATCACCGGCATCCTGCAACAGTTCTTTCCCAACACCCATACCGGCGCCACCCGCGCCCTCACCGCCTTCGACACCTCCACCAGCACGACAAGCCGTCCGCGATGAACGTCGAGCCGAGACCGGCGCTGCCGGGCCACGACCTCGCCGGGACCACGGCCAAGGCGAGCCCGGCGCATGACTAAGAGACGGCTGTTCGTCACGCGGGGTTTGCCGGCCAGCGGCAAGAGCACACGGGCGTTGCGGTGGGTTGCCGAAGACCCGCAGCGCCGGGCACGGGTCGGCTCGGACCAGATCGCGGCCATGCTGCACCCGCAGGCCCTGGCCGGAGACGGGGCGACCTACGGCCCGCTCTACGCCGGGCGCGAGCAGCTCGTGGTCAATGCCGTCATCGAGGTGCTGCTGTGTTCCGGGCTCGATGTCGTATGCGATGACCCTTTCCTGGAGCCGCACTATCTCGAGACGGTACGGGAGCTCGCGGCGCGGTGCGGCGCGGAACTGGTCGTGTGGGACCTGACTGCCGTGGACGTCGAGGAGTGCATCGAACGCGACCGGCGACGCGGTCTCGACGGCGAACAGTCGGTCGGCGAGCGGAAAATCCGCCGCCAGCATCAGCTGTTGCGTGAGAGCCAGCCGCTGGCGACAGCCGTTGCCCGCGGCGGCGCAGAGCGCGGCAGCAATGGCTGAGCTGGACAGCGAGGGGCTCTACGTTGCGCCCCGGCCAGCGGGTGGGCACGCCACCGGCGGTGCACTGGGCGGCCAGGGCCACCGCCGGATTGCCGAGGAACACGGCGACCTGGTGGTCGTCGCCGAGCCCGCAGGTCGCGACGCGGGTGGCCGGGTGGAACGGGTCGCCGCTGGCATCGCGATGGCCTGGCTCGCCGAGCACCCACACATGCAGGTCACCGCACCACCGCCGGGCCCGCGGTGACCGATTCCACCGTCAAGTCTCGCGGCCGCCGGCACGGGCGTCCCGATCAGAACAGGAAAGACCTGATGCCAGCAGATAAACACCGGCCCGGGCCGCGGTCGTCGCGCCGTGCCCAGCCATACGAGGGTGGCGCACGCCGTCCCTGGCGCCGCTTCACCGAGGCCGAACAGGTCGCGATGACCGCAGCCTTCACCGACCTCTACAACCAGGGACACTCTCTACAGACGATCGCTGACCAGCACGGATGCTCCTACGGAACCGTGCACCGCTACCTGAGCAACGCCGGCGTGCAGATGCGATCGCGCGGCGGCGCCCACGGCAAACCCGCCGTGCGGCCTATCCCGACACCCGCACCAGACAGACGAGCCGGCGCGAACACGACGGCCTCGCCCCGCCTCGGCAACAGCCCAGCCGAGCTCGGCGCAACGCGCAGCGGCCAGCACCTGCCACGGCCGACGGTTCCGGCATGAGCGCCGACAACGGTCACCGCCCGGATCAACCCGCCGCCAACATCAACGAGCCGCATACCGCCCCGGTCCACGACTGCAGGCTCGACCGCAAGGACTCCTGCGCCGTGGGCGGCGGTGACCCGCAATCCACGATCATCCACCGTCAGGAACGACGCTCACAGCGATCGCCGGCCATCCCGCCCGTGGACACCGCAGGACAGCCGCGGCCGAGCCCACTCCGGCACACCTCTCGCCGCGTGAGCTGGCCGCGGTGGTATGCCGCGCCCGGCGCCTGATCCACCGCGATGAGGACGCGGCCTGGCGGCTACTGACTCGCGTGCTCGCCGAGTTCGACCCGGTCACCGTGCCCTGCTCACGGCATCTGGCCCACGCCAGCGTGCTCTACGTCGGCCTGCTCCTGGACGGCTACCTTCCCGAGCCAGCAGGCCCGTCGGTCCGGGACGAGCGGGTACTCGCCTGGTCGCGGTACGCCTACCATGCCGCCAGCCGGCTGGGCCGGCAGCGTCTCTGGCAGCACGCCGCCGACCGGCACGCCGAAGTCCTGTCCGAGCACGGCCTACACGGGCAAGCAGTCGGCGTCTACCGCGCCCTGCACCGCGCGCACCACCAACTCGGCCACCGCGATCGCGCTGCGCTTGCCCGGCGCAACATCGCCGTCCAGCTGCGCGACGACGGCCAATGCGCCGCCGCCTTCGGCGAGATCGGCGACGCGCTAGACGCCTGCACCGATCCGTCCGCCATGCCCACCGCCGCTGTTCTGCGTAGTTTTCTGCAACAGCTGGCCTGCTGCCGCCGCGCCGGCCTGGCCCGGCATTTGCTGCCCGGCTACCGCCACCTGTACGGCGCCGTCAACGAAGGCCTGCTGTTCATGACCACCTTCGGCCTGGCTGAGCTGGTCGACGACCACCAACAGGTCTGCCAATTCCGGCACGAACGCCACTACGGTCCACGCCCGTCGACGATGAATCAGTGGCGCAAGCTGTTCATCGCCGCGTTCGGCCCAGCGCCGGCACCACCCGCTGAGGCCCCTAAACAGCCGGCCGCCTCGCCCGCCGAAGCGCCAACGGGCCCGGCGCAACAGGACACGCCATGAAGCCCGCCGGTGCGCCGTTCCCACCGCAGGACCTGGATGGCACGAGCGCGGCGAGGATCCGGGCCGTCAGCTACAACCTCGGCGCGTACCGCAAAACCGGCGCGCGGACCCGGGAACGCCAACACGAACTTCTGCGCCTGCTGCGCGCCGACGTGCTGTGCCTGCAAGAAATCTACGCGCGCGGCGCCGACCTGGCGGAGCTCGACCGGCTCGTGGCCGCCATCGACGGCGCGCTCGCGATGAACGCGTTCGCCGTCCCGGCAGTGCACTCGGACTGCCACCTCGCGATCCTCTGGCGGCCCACCTACCGCGCGATCTCGACAAGGTCGTACGACCTGTTGATGTGGCACGGCCTGGGCATCGTCCGCCTCGACATCGGCGCCCCCAGCCCCCTGACCGTCGCCGTCACCCACCTCAGCCCGTGGAACCCGGCCAAACAACTCGACGACACGTACACCCTCACCGGGAAACTGCCGCTGTCGCAGCCGGTCCTGCTCGGCGCCGACTGGAACTCCTTCGGCGCCGACCCCGATTACGACCGCGACCCCGACTGGGCCGCCCTCCCACCCGAGTGGGTCGAGCGGCACGTCCGATGGAACGACGACCCCGGAGCGCCGCGTGAAGCCGACCGGCGCCCCGCCCAGCTGATGCGGCGCAGCGGCTTCCACGACGCCGCACCGACACTCGGCATCGCGTGGCAGGCAACCGGCGGGCACCGCAGCATGTGGAGCCGCCGCGAAGACGTTTTCTGGACCACCCGCCCGGCAGCACTACGCGACTACCAGGTCATCAACACCGAGACCTTCCAAAACCTCTCCGGGCTGTCAAACGACCGGCTGCATACGCGCGGGCTCGACCCGCAACAGCTGTCCGACCACCTGCCCGTCCTCATCGAGCTCGACCCCACGGCTTTGACCACCCCCAGCGACGAGGAAGAACCCGATGCCTGACCACGACGGAGTGGGCCGCCGGCTCAACAACCACGGGCGCCCTGCCACGCCGACCGAGGCGTCCTCGGCCGGCCCGAGCGAGTGGCGCCGGGCCCGGGTGCACCTGTGGGCGCAGGTGGCCGCCGCCGGCTTCGCCTGCCTGCTGGTGGGCGGGATCGCCGTCGGGTGGTGGTGGCAAGCCGCGACCGGATCCCACTGGCAGCCCCCACAGATCTCCCGCGTGCACGCGACGTTCGCCTGTTACACCACCGCCGACGCGATCATCCTGCTCGCGGTCGCTGCCGGCCTGCTACTCAGCTTGCGATCGGCGCGTGGTTTCCGGCTCGTGCGGGCCGCGCGCGTAGCGGCGGTCGTCGGGTTACCCACCTCGGTCGCCGGCATCGTCCTGCTCTGGCTAGTCGCGCCGGACTTCCTCGTCCTGTGCTGGATCCCCGTCGTATTCGCTGTCGGCACTTTCAGCGTCGCAGCGACCGCCCACACGGCCGCCGCGCGCTGGGCCACCGCAGCGGCGATCACCGCCACCAACGCGGCACCACCCACCGCGCAGTAAGCGACCCCTCGACCGCTCGGCACACGGTTTCACCGGGTTGCTGTACAACACCGCGGCCGAGTCGACCCCGAGCTGCTGCAAGGTGCACAGTTCGGCTGCCGAGGCAATCTCGAAGCTCGCACCCCGCCCGGCGAGCTCTACCAAAATCTCCGGCGCCGGATGGCATTTCATGGCATAGAACGTGGCCACCTCGGGCAGCGCCTGACGGAATTTTTCGTATCGCCGCCGCACGACCGAAAGGTCGGTCACCAAATGCGGTGTAGCAGTATCAGCCGTCGGCCCAGATGCAAATCGCGGGCGGGTGAGATCGAGTATGGCAGCGCCATCGGGAATGTATCTCTCCACAGTTCGGGCACGTCAGCGACGTCCGGTGGTGCTGGGCGTCGCGGCTCGTCAAGATGGACGGCCCCACGTACCGGTCGTGTCGACCTTGCCTGGAGAATCGGCGGTTGAACAGTTGTCTCCCATTGTCTGGGGTTGTCTCGTAAATACTTTCAGGATTGGCATCTCAAAGCCGAAGGGACAACCGCAGACAACCTCAGACAACTCCCTTTCCCGATTGCCATTGCACACGCTCGACGACATGCGAGAAACCAATACCACCGGCACTGCAGTCCTGCCCGCCGCGCGTTTCATGCCCGCCTACGCTGACACGACACGGTCGTCGGAGCCACCCGCGGGTTCACCGCGCCGGCGGCTGACAATCTTCGCGCAGATCGCCACGGTGCTGATGCTGCTCGCCGGGGCGACGCTGGTCGCGGCCAGCCCGGCCCAGGCCGTCTCCTACCGCGACATCAAATCCGTGCGGTACGGGCGGTGCGTGTACGCCGTCGGTGACGCCCTGGAAGACATCTACCTGTACTCGTGCACGGCCAAGCCGGCGAAGTTCGGCAACTGGCAGACGACCTTGGTCGGCTACTACAACGGCCACCCGCTGTGGACGCTCAAACGGCAGGGCAGCAGCAACGACTGCCTGGGCGTGCTCGGCGACGCCAGCAGCAACTACTTGTACATGTACTGCCAGGCGGCGTACGCCCGCAACGTGTGGGAAGTCTTCAAAACGTCCTCGGGCCACTACGTGCTCAAGTCGTTCGGCGCGTTCCGTTCCTGGAACCAGCACAAGTGTCTCACGTTCCCCGGGCCGGGGGCGGTACGGCTGGGCCGATGCGATCTGGTGAGCACCGTCGATCAAATCTACCGGTAGACCGGTCAACGCCGTGCGAGGCCATGCTGCGGGCGCGGATCGGCGTTTGCGGTGTGGCCTCGTTGTCGTGCGGGCTCACGTGCTGCGGCCGCCGGATGGGGCCGGACACGGTCCCGCTCGGGCCGGACCGTCGTCAAGGCGGCCCGGCCTCTCCGGCCCCAGGTGGGCCGTGGGCCCGATCAGCGGTCCATATCAGTGGGTGGCGCCGGGGCCTTGACGCCGTCCGCGCGCCGCGCGGGCCTGGTCGTGCCGTCCAACCGGCGCGCACCGCAACGGACGCCGGATCGGCTTCCCTCATCGGAGCTGCCATGACCATGCCTGACAACCATCGCAACCTCGACGTGCGGGCTGGACTGTCCCTGTATGTGGGGCGCCCGCTCCCGGCGGAGTTCCTCGGCCTTCCCCCGGATCTGGAACCGTTAGTCGGCAGCTGGGTGTACCCAGAGGTCACCGCCGACCCGCTGATGACCACCGAGCCCGCCGAGCAGCGGCTGTCGGTGTTGGGCCGCCAGCTCCGCGAGCGTGGCACCGCGGCGGGCATGACCATGCTCGCTCCGGGCAGTCCGGGCTGGCCAGCTGGCACGGGGTGCGACGGCTTGCCGTGCCTGTGGGTGCGCGGGGCCGCCGATGTCGCCGAGATGTTGGACAAGGCGATCACGATGACAGGCTCACGTGCCTGCACCACGTACGGCGCCCACGTCGCCGAGGACGTTTCCGGCCAGCTGACCGACGCCGGATGGACGATAGTGACCGCGGCTGGGCTGGGCATCGACCACGCGGCGATCGGCGGCGCACTGGCTGTACCCGCCGCGTCGCCGCTGCTGGTCGCCGGCGCAGGTCTGGACCAGGGCCTTGGCCCGTCGACCGCCTGGGCCGTAGAGCAGACGAGCGCCTGCGGTGCGGTAATCAGCCCGTTCCCGCCTGGCGCGAATCGGTCCCTGCCCCGATCGGCGGTCCGCTCGCATCTGCTGTATCGCCTCGGCGCCGCGACCGCGCTGGTGGAGGCGTCGATGCACAGCGAGTCGTTGCCCGTGGCCCGGCGCGCGGCGCAGGCCGGCTGGACGGTGTGCGCGATGCCGGGCCCCGTCACGTCAGTGACGTCGGCCGGCTGCCATCAGCTGATCCGCGAAGGCGTCGCCGTGCCCGTGACCAGCGCCGAGGAGATCGCCGCCGCCACAAGCCGGACCGGCGGGGCCGGTCCGGACCGGTTCACGATCAGCGCCGAGGTCCGCCACAACAGTGACCCGTGTATCCGGGTGGTCCCACCGTTCCAGGTCATCGCGGCGTCGCCGGCGTACGCCGCGAACGCGGCGGTCGACATCATCGCAGGTGGTCAGCTCGGCTCGGCGGAGCTGCACCTGCTGATTCGACCCGCGACCGGCGCCGACGAATCCCTCACGATCCGGCTCGCCGCCGCCTAAACCTGCGGCCCGATTCCCGGCAAGCGTCGCCGCCGAACCCCTGCGGTATCGGCACGCCGCGCCACAGGGCTGGCTCGGCGTGCCGGGGGCGCCAGGGCGGATCCGGCGGCGGCCGCCCTCCTTCTTCCGTTCGCACTTCTGAGTGGGGCCTCGACATCAGGCGGGCCCCACTCTGCACATTCTCGGAGGTTCACCCGATGCCTTCCACGTACCTACTCCTCGGCGCACTGTTGTGCCTGCTCGAACTGATACAGATCAGCGTGGGCACTACGGTGATCGGCCGGCTCCGCCGCCGCACTGCCGTACTACGCGTGCAGGCCCACTCTGATGGCTTGACCGGTCTGGCGAACCGGCGCGGCCTGCTGCACCAGTACGCCCAGTTCGCGCGGCGACAGCCGCCGGCGGTGATCCTGCTGGATCTGCGCCGGTTCAAGGCCATCAACGACCAGCACGGGTACGGCGCCGGTGACGTCCTGCTGCGGCAGATCGCCGACCGCCTGCGCACGATCGCTCGTCGGTGCGGTGGTGTCGCTGGCCGACTCGGGGGTGACGAGTTCGCGCTGCTACTGCCCGACGCCGACACCACCACGCTGCACGACACCATCACGGAGATCGAACAGGCCTTGCGCGTGCCAGTGGCTTTGCCGTACGCCGCCGGCTTCGTCCAGGTCGCGGCGGTCATCGGCGCGGCCCCGCCCACCACGGCGCCCGCTGAGCAGCCCTTCCGGACAGCGGACATCGCCCTGCACCACGCCCGGCACTACCGTCTGCCGCACACCACCTACCAACCCGGAATGGTGTTCCCTGCCGCCGAGCAGCGACACGGCCCCCGCCTGCGGGACCTGCCAGGCAGCCCACCGGCCGTGATGGTCGACATCGAACAGTTGCGCTGGCTCACCGCCGGCCCGCAGCCCAGCGGTCGCACGAGTCCCGATGTGCGCCTGGCCGAGCTGCTGACCATGCTTAATCCTCGGGCTTACGAGTTCGGCGCAGTCGCGGCCGAACTCGTCGACCGGTGCCTCGCCAACGGCGTGCTCAGCGTCGCCGGCCCGGTGACAAACGTCCAGATCGAATCGAGCTGCGACGGTGAGCACCTCGACGGAGCCTTCCGCGTTCTGCTGACCTTTGCCGGGGCTGTCACCCTGAGTTCAGCGCGCATCAAGGCCACGGAGCTGGCCCATCCCGACGTCGACCCCGCGGAGATGCTGCTCGGCGTGGTAGCCGACACCATCAGCGAACTCACCGACGACTACCGGATGCTGCTGGCTCGCGAGGCGACGCGATGACCACCGCGACGAAGCTCCCCGCCCGGCTCTGTCGAGCCGACTTTCGGCCGGGTGCCGCTTCCACCCGAAGGGGCTCTGCCTGATGTCACCGGTCCTGCTCAGCCTGGGCATGGGCGTCGATTCGACAGGAATTCTGGTGCGCTGGCTGACCGATCCGGCCAGCCGCGACTTTCCCCTCTCGGCGTTGACGGTAGTGATCAGCCAGGTCGGCGACGAATACCCCGACACCTACGAGGCCATCGGAACCGACGTTCTGCCGATGCTCGCCCACCATCGGGTCCGGCTCGTGCAGTTGGCCCGACCCGCGCTGACCCTCAGCCGGGGCCGGCCAAAATACGTGGTCCTCGACGACTCCGCAGGCCCGGCCCGGCTGGTTCGCTCAGGGCCTGTGCGATTGTCCGACGAGTTGACGGTCAACGGCACGATCGCCCAGGTCTCCAACCGGCGGTGCAGTTTGCGGTGGAAAGGCGAACCCATCGACGCCTGGGTCGCCGAGCACATGCCGGCCGGGCACCGGCACGTGCTCGTCTACGCGGCCAACGAAACCCGCCGTATCGACCGCGACCGGGCCATCACCCGCAATGGCCGCCGCCCCGACTATCCACTGCAACGGTGGAACTGGGACCGGGCCACCACCAGCCGATTCCTGCTCGATGCCACCGGCCGGCGATTCGAGCGCAGCTGCTGCGCGCACTGCCCGTTCCAAGCAGCCGTTGCGAACCGTGACCGCTGGGCCGTCCGATGGCAGCAGCACCCGAACGCGGCGATCCTGGCCCTGCGGTTGGAGTACACGGCGATGGCGCTCAACCCGCGGATGCGGCTGTTCGGCGCGCACAGCGCCCGCGAACTCGGCAACCTGCACGGCCTCGGCCCGCTCATCGCGCGCGCCGATGAGCGTCTCGCCACGCTGCCGTGGGCGCTCTACGACGTCCGCCGCACCTACACCGGGCCGGCCGCCGCGATGCGCTCGGTCCGCCTCCTCGCCCAGGGCAGCAGGAACAGCATGTGCGCCGAGCTGGCACGGCTTGGCCCGGTCACCGTCGACGAACACGGCATCCGCCGCGTCTGGCGCCATCGGCCGCGCCCTGGCTATCCCCGCGTCGAGCACCTGCTGGTCGCCGCTCCTGCCGGAGTGCTCAACAAACAGCGGCGCAGCTTCGAACCGCAATGGACGGCCTTGACAGCACCGGCTGGCTGCGGGTTCACCGCCTGATGGACGTCTTCTATCTGGGCACCCACCGCCCCGGCTGGCTCACCGACAGCCCGGTGCCGCTGTTCGTCTCGGACACCACCCTGCGGCAACGGCGCCGCCTGCCCCGCGCGGCCTGCCGGTGGGCGCTGGACTCGGGCGGCTACAGCCAACTTCGGCGTAGCGGTAGCTGGGCCGAGGGGCCTACGCCGCGCGAGTACGCCGCCCGGATCCGCCGGTATGCCACCGAGATAGCCGGTCTGGAGTGGGCGTCCGCGCAGGACTGGATGTGTGACCCCGGCACTCTCGCCCGCACCGGGCTCGGTGTCGGCCGCCACCTGCACTTGACCGTGCGCAACTTCCTCGACCTCAAGACGATCGATGCGGACCTGCCGGTCGTGCCGGCGGTGCAGGGTGAGCAGCCCGACGACTACATCGAATGTGTCGAGCTGTACGCACGTTACGGGGTCGACCTGCGCACGCTACCCCTGGTCGCGGTCGGGTCCCTGTGTCACCGGCAGGCCAGTGCGCAGGCCGAGACCATCGTGGACCTGCTGCACCGGGCCGGCCTCAGACGGCTTCATCTGTACGGGGTCAAAACCCTGGGGCTGTTGCGGTTCGCCGACCGCGCGACATCCACTCATTCGATGGCCTGGTCGTGGGCGGCACGGTTTCAACCGCCGTTGCCCGGATGCGGGCATCGCGGCCGCTGCGGCAACTGCCGGCGCTTCGCGCTGCGCTGGCGCGAAGCGATGCTGAGCCGGGTCGCTCACCGGGGGCCGGCTACGCAGGCCGGATAAGCAAGGGCTTCGCCATCAGCACCTCCACTTGCCGGTGACGGCACGCGAGTCCGTCGCAGGTCCGGGAAACCGGCATCGTGCCGCCCTGCCCGCGCCCGTCTGCCTGGGCTGGCGTGCCGCGGGTACGCCGCGGCAGGGGCGCTGGCCCCAGATCCTGGCCGGCCCCGGCGCAGCCCGCAAGACCCACCCGGCGACTGCTCGCCTGCGCCAGGCCGTTGTGGGTGGGTCTTGCCGGGCCAGCGCCGATCGGCCGGCCCGGCGGATCAGGCCAGCGCCCCCTGGGCCGCGTCGCACGCCGGCAGCACAGCGCGCGACGGCCTCGGGCAGCTCGGCTGTCAATGCTCGCGGCAGGCGGGCATGGAACTCACGCCGGAGAGGTCATCGTGATGAAATTGCACGTCATCACCGTCTATCACAACACCAGCGGCTGGTTCACGCCGTACACCGCCGGGCACACGCTGACGCCGGTGATCTCTCACCACCGGCAGTTGCCCGAGGGCACCGACCCGCGGCAGATCGCGGAATGGGTCTTCCACGTCCTCAACGCCGACCTGGACAGTCTCGAGGCGGCCCGCTCGAACGCGGGAGGCGAATCGGCGTTCCTCCTTGCCTGCACCTACCGGCTGATGAAACTTCGCTCCCTCGCCGTCGGTGACGTCGTCGCGATCACCCTTGACGATCGCACGCGCTGGCTAACCTGCGACCCCGCCGCCTGGCGCACGATCCGTCGCGCGGCGCAGCCGGTCGAGACACCGGTCGTGGTCACTGTCCAACAGCATTTGCAGTTGCAGATGCAGATGCAGATGGGACAAAACCGATGACCGACCAGCACAGCGACGATCGTGTCGCGCGGGCAGCGTTGTCGTTTCTTGCCGAGCCGGGCGATCAGGCGCTGTGGGAGATGGTGCAGGCCGGCGGGGCCGAGCAGGCCCTACAGCGGCTCCTGCACGATGACATCGCTGACCCGGCTCTGCGCAGATCGGTGAACGCGGCCCTTACGGCCGGCGGTGACCCGCGTCCGCACGCGGAGGTGACGCTGGGGCTGGCTGAGCGGGGCGGGGCGCGCCTCGTCGTGCCCGCTGATCAGGAGTGGCCGGAACGTATCGGCGACCTGGCTCGCCTCGCCAGCGATCTGCCGGGCCGCCGAGATCGCCATCTGATGCCGCCGCTCGGTTTGTGGGTGCGCGGCGATTGGCCGCTGGGCGAGGTCCTGCGTCGTTCGGTCGCGGTGGTGGGGGCTCGGGCGGCGACGCCATACGGCGTGCACGTCGCCTCGCAGATGGCGGCCGGGCTCGCCGGGCGAGGTTGGACGGTTGTCACCGGTGGCGCGTTCGGCGTCGATGCGGCCGCGAACCGGGCCACCCTGGCCACCGGCGGCTGTACCGTCGTCGTCCTGGCCTGTGGAGTGGACCGGCCCCATCCGGCCGCCAATGCCCTGTTGTTTGCGCAGATCGCCGAGACGGGGCTGCTAATCAGCGAATGGCCGCCCAGGGCTGAGCCGCTGCGGCACAGGTTCCTGGCCCGGAACCGGACAATCGCGGCGGTCACCGCGGGGACGGTTCTCATCGAGGCCGCCGCCGGCAGCGGCAGCCTCCAAATGATGTGCCGAGCGCTGCAGTTGCGGCGACCGGCCATGGTCGTGCCGGGGCCGGTCACCTCGGCCATGTCCACCGGCGGCCACGAGCTGCTGCGCGAGCATCCGGAGTCGACGCTGGTGACCGGGCCGTCGCAGGTCCTCGACGTCCTCGGCGATCCCGCACCTGCCGCGGCGCCGCGGCACCATGACCCCGCCGCGCTCGACCACGAGTCCGCCCGCATCCTGGCTGCCGTACCAGCGCAGGGCACGATCACGCCCGAGTCGCTGGCCGAGGTCAGCGGACTGGACCTTCGCATCGTGTTGCGCCGACTGACACTGCTCGAAGGCTCCGACCACATCACCCGACGCGACGACGGCATCGCCCGGCCGCCCGGCCAGCCGCGCCACTAACGGCGCCGCGGCCATCAGCGCCCTTGCCCGGCCCGGCGACAGCTGCGGCCGTCTCCGGTCGGCGCCACGACCACGTCAGTAAACCCTTCGATCACTGCAGGGGCCTGCGGCAACCGCCGTTGGCCCCTGCAGTCGTCTGCGCGCCCGCAACGTCTCAGCCCGGCCGCGCGCCTGCCCCCGCCTGCCCGGCCGAACCCCTTGGCCTTCCGAAAGAGGAAACACCCGTTGATGCTCATCTCCTCGCCGCGTGGTCAGTTCGACATCGTCGAGCTGCTCGCCGCCGCCAGCTACTCCGTTGGCCACCAGCCCGATGACGGTCTAGTCGTCGTCCTGCTCACCAGCCAGAACCGGGTCCGAACGTTCCAGGACTTCACCCTCGACACCAACCCCGTCGCCTTACGCGCCGACCTACTGCAACTGGCCAACGTCTACGACGCTGACCGGGTCGTCGTCATCGGATACGGGCCGGACTCCGCTCGTCCCAGCGTCACGGCGGTCATCAGACTCCTGCTGACCAACCTGCACGTCGAAGCCGCCGTACTGGTCACCGGAGCCCACTACGTGTGCCTGTGCGGCGGCCAGGACTGTCCCCATCGTCAGCCGACGCCGTTCGACCTGTCGTCAACGGCGATCACCGCCGCGATGACCCCCCGAGGCGCTCCCGTGCCCCCGTCGGCCGCGCTGATTCGCGGACCGCAGGAACCGGACCCGGACCGGCGGGTCCGAGCCCGCACCGCAGAGCTGGTCGCGGCGTTGCGGCCCACGGCTCGCCCGCAACTCGGGTTGCTCGTACGCGTTATGCGCGAGGCGCGGGCCGGGCTGCCGCTATCCGACGTCGATGCGGCGCGGCTGGCCGTCGCTTTGCTCGACCCGAGCCTGCAGAAGAGGGCCTGGATGGCCACCCGCGACGAGCTGTGGCACCGGAACCTGTGGGTCGAGATGGTCCGGCGCGTCGACCAGGCGCATCTCGCCGCACCGGCCAGCCTGCTGGCCTGGGCAGCATGGCAACGCGGCGAAAGGCTGCTGGCCACCCTCGCCGCCCGCCGAGCCAGCGATCTCGCACCCGACAACGACCTCTCGGTGATGATCACCAGGTTGCTGCGCTGGCGGCAGATCGCCGAGGACGTGATCTGGGCGTCGCTGCCCATCCCGCCCGGCCCTCGCCCCGGCACGCCGCGCGGCTGACATCCGCTGCTCCCTGGACGGGCCCACCGGTCCAGGGAGCAGCGTCCGGCCACAACAAGCCCCGCGACGCGGCGTCGTAGGAGCACCGATCTCCTCGCCAAACGGGTCGCGCCTGCCGCTCCCCGTCCCGCCTCGCCTTGGGAGAACCACCGTCATGTCAGACCCTGACCCCCGTAACCCGCCCCGTGACACAGCCCGCGTCGTAGCCGCGGGCCTGCTGATCGCCTTAGCGTGGATCTTCGTCCCGGCCGTGCCGCTGCTGGTGGCCCGGTTGTTGCCGCACACCGCCGGCTGCGCCCAGCTCGGCGACGTGCTGAGCCTGTTCCCGCGGTGCGCCGGCGCGGCCACGGTGCTGGTAGTGCGCGGTTTCCTGCGCCGCTAGCCGTCCCTTCCGCAGGTCCCTGCTGATGCCCCGGATCGGATGCCTCTCGGCGGGGCGGTCACGCACCGGCGCGCTGCCCCGGCGCCCAGGTACCGGCCTGCCCAGTCGGCGGCAAGGGCATGCCGTCCGACCCCGGGCACCCTCGCACCTGATCACGGCGAGCACATGGTGATGGTGCCGGGTCCGATCGGGTCCCTTGCCCGTCGCCTCGGCACGGCCGGTGCGCGCGGGGGTGTCAGCGCGGCTCGGTGCGCGCCGGCACCCGGCACTGAGACCTGCGAGTCTCGCGGGCGCCGGCAGACCGGGGTCGCGGTGACCTCGCCGCCCGCAATTCCGCGGCGGCGAGGCCCTGCCGCGAAGGGACACATCCCCTTGAGTACCAACGAGTTCCGTTGCTCCATCAGATCTCCCGAGGACCTGCTTGGGGCCGTACCGTACGTGCTCGGCTTTCACCCCGAGGACTCGTTCGTCGTGCTCCTGCTCGACGCTCAGGGCGGCCTGTACGCCGGTGCCCGCGCCGACTTGGACACCCCGATCGGCGAGCTGGCGGCCGGGCTGCGCAAGCAATGCGGGCCGGGCACCCACGCCGTCATGGTGCTGGGCTACGGCCACGTGCCGGATCCGGAGCGGCTCAACGAGCTCATCCGTGCGCTGCGCCGCGATGTCGTGGTCGCCGACGGCTGGTGGGTCACCGCCGACGAGTACTACTGCGTCACCGACGGTTGCGACTGCTCGGCACGCCACGGTGTCCGCTTCGAGCCGCGCGCCACCGTGTCCGCGGCCACGCTCACCGCACAGGGCAACGTCGCGCTGGCCTCGCGCGGAGAACTTCTCGCCGAACTGGTGCCCGATCCGGCCGCCCAGCAGCGCGTTCAAGCACTACTGGAGCACCAGGACACGCGCATCGTGTTCACCCTGGACGACGCGCTGCGCCTGGCCGAAAAGGGCCAGCGCCTGACCGACGCGCAGGTCGCGGCGCTGGTCATCGCCCTACGCACGCCGCAGGTCCGCGAGCAGGCCTGGCGGGCCACCAATGACCAGCCGTGGCAGCGGCAGTTGTGGTTCGACCTGACCCGCAGGGTTCCCGACGCCCACGTCGCGGCGGTGGCCACGCTCGCCGCTTGGTGGTGCTGGCGCACCGGGCACGACATGCACGCCCGGCAGGCCCTGGTACGCGTCTTCACCCACAGCGCGCCGATCACCCTCACGCTGATCGTCAGTACGCTGGTCACCGCCCGCATCGACCCGGCCGGCCTGCCGTGGCCATTGACCGCCGAGGAAACCCACGGCCTGATCACGCTGCGCACCCGCAGCGCGCGGCCGTCGGGCGACACCGGCAGGAGCCCGGCCGCCGGCGATTCCGGCCGCGGCCGGCGGTGATCGTCATGGTGCTGCTGCTCACCAGCGACGCCGGCCTACGGGCGCAGGCCCAGCGATGTGCGGTGTGTGCCGGTGTCTGGCTCGACGAACATCAGCGTTTCACCGCTGCGGCGCAGCGGCGCTGGAATCGGGTGCCGCTGATCTTGCTCGGTGCCGACCTGCTGCCGGCCGCCTGCGCCTGCCCCGCCCGGCCACGCTGGTGGTGCTCACCGACGGGTGGATGCGAACCGCCGGTGCGGACCGGCTCGAGCCCGAGAAGATCGTGCCCGTCAGTACCGGGGCGGGCTGGTTGATCGCCCGGCTCGCCTCGGCCGCCCGCGTGACGCTGGGCCGGCTCGCCGATGCCGGCTATCACCTCGGCTACGCCGATCCGCGCACCGCCGCTGATCCCGGCTACCTCACCGCCGCGCAAATCAGCGACCAACCGCACATGAGAGCGAACGCGTCGTACCTGTCATTCGGCACGGCCGCCCGCGACGACGGGGTCCCTGGGCAGTCCAGCAGCGCCCAGCGCAGCAACTTCCGCGTCGCGCACCGCCGCTTCCCCGGCGTGTGGACCAACACGGTGCACAGCATCGTGACCGTGCTCGGGGCCTTCGCCGCTCACCTACCCCCGGCCGCCATCTACCAGCTGCTCGCCCTCAACGGCGATCCGCTGCTGGACGCCGACGACCACAGCGCGTTGGAAGACGACGACGTCGGCGTGAGCTGGGAGCACGGGGTCGCCGCCACCGTCCGGGCGCTGCTCGACGACGACACGCGGCGGCTGTTCGACACGCTCGACAACAGCGTCGGCGAAGACCTGTGGTGGGCCACCGCCGACGACCTGGGCGTCGAACCCGTGCATGACGGCTACGGCGTCAGCTTCAACTACCGCCGGCTCCTGCCGTCCTTCGTCGCAAGGCTGCACGCGAACCGGCGCCGGGAACAGCCATAACCAACCCGGCTCGCGGCCACCTCATCCTCTCCGGCCGGCCGACAGCACGAACCCCTTTTCCTCGATTCTCGCGCCACCCGCCGCGCCGCTGCCCTCACCGGCCCGCACGGCGGGCGGCCTTTCGCCTTAGGAGGGCAATTTGTTCGCATTCACGTCTTCGCCTCGTCCAGGTGGCATCGTCGCTGCGCCTGGCCGCCCAGCCACCGACCCGGCCGACAGGAACCAACGACCTACGCAGCTGCGCAGCGGCCCGATGGTGATTCCGGTACGGCAGCGCGCCGGGTTCGTGCGCACCCCCGACTGGCTCGCCGACCAGTTGTGCGCGTGGCCGCACCACGATCTGCGCTGGCTGCCGGCCGGGGCGCGGGTGCTGGAGCCGTCGGCCGGCGACGGCGCGCTGGTCGCGGCGATCCTGCGGGCCAACCCAGGTCTGCGGGTGAGCGCCGTCGAGCGGGATCCGGTGCGGGCCGCGGCCTGCGCCGAACGGCACAGGGGCCATTCCGGCGTCACCGTGCACGCCACGACGTTCGAGCGGTATGCCGCGACCGCCGGCCGCGAGCAGGTGCGCTTCGACGCGGTGGTGATGAATCCGCCGTTCGCGGTCGCCGGGCAGGCCGATGTGTGGCTCGATCATCTGCGCGCCGCGTGGCATCTGCTGCGGCCCGGCGGCCGGCTGGTCGCGGTCATCCCGAACGGGTTCGCCTATCGCAGCGCCGGTGTGCAGGCCGACGCGCGCGCGTTCGTGGAGCATCACGGCACCCACGTGGCTTTGCCGGATGACGCGTTCACCGAATCCGGTGTGCCGGTGGCAGGGCGGGTGGTCCGGATGACCAAACCGATCGGCGTCGTCGGCACCGAGTATCTGCTCGCGCCCGACCGGGCTCTGCGGCCGGTGCCGATGCCGGCGCTGGTGTTGACCGGGGCGGCCGTGCTCCGCCTGCCGGCCCAGAGCGTTTCCGGCGGGTGGCATGGCGGGCAGCGGGTAGTGCGCTACCACGGCCGGTGCGTGCTGTGTGGCTGGCTGCTGTGGGGCTTCGACGACCGGCAGAACGACCCGGGAGGCCCGCTGAGCGCGTTCAGCGCGGGCCTGAGCCTGGTCGCCGAGGAGTACGAGATGCACGGCCCGCGGGTGGGCTTGTGCCTGGCCTGTGCCAACTCCAGCGACAGCCACGGACAAGCGTTGCTGCGTGCCTACCAGCACTGGCAGCCGGTGCCAGCGCTGAGCGCGTAACCGATTCCTACACGCGCTTCTGCTGCGCGGTTGCTGTGTCGTGTGGTCGGGCTGGCCACCGGCGGGGCCGCCCCGGTGTGGGTGCTGGCCACCGGATCCTGGCCGTCCGCGGCTTGCCCCGCCAGGACCCGCCCGGCTGGCACCTGCCGCCGGGCGTCGATTGCCTGGTCCGAGCGGGTCTTGGCGGGCCCGCGCCGATCGGCCGGCCGGGCGGACCGGGCCAGCACCGCCCACGGGGCGTCACCCCGTCCGGGCGGGATGGCGGGCATCGCCCGCCGTCTGTCTTTCTCTGTTTAGGAGTGCCTGTCGTGACCGCTGTCGTGTCCACCCCGGAGGACCTCGCCGAGGATCTCGCCACGCCTACCACCGAGCTTGAACTGGCCGCGCCGCACGTCGACGAGGGTGTCGTCGAGGGCGAGATCGTCTATGAGGACGTTGTCCAGGGCGAGATCGTCGATGACGACGAGCCGGTCCCGCCGTCGCTGCCGTTGGCGGTCGTCGAGCAGCCGCCGTCGGTGCGCATGGAACTGCTCGACCCGAACGAGCTGATGGACAACCCGCGTAACCCGCGCAGCGCCATCGGTGACCTGTCCGATCTGACCCACTCGATGCCGTTGGTCGGTGCGCTCGAACCGCTGGTCATCGTCGCGCTCGACGGCCCTGTGACCGTCAAGGACGACGACGGCACCGAAACGGTCTATAAGTTCATGCTGCTCATGGGGCACCGGCGTAAGTACGCCGCCATCGAGGTCGGCCTGCCGCAGGTGCCGTGCTGGGTCATCGACGACTACGGCAACGCGCACCACATCCTCGCCCAACTGCTGGAAAACACCCACCGCCGCGGTTTGACGGTCAGCGAGGAGGCCGACAGCTTCCACCAGCTGACCCTCGAGGGCTGGACTGCCGAGCAGATCGGCCAGGTGCGCGCGATCTCCGCCAACAAGGTCCGCAAGACCATGCAGGTCCGCACCCTGCCCGCAGAGGCCAAGCAGGCCATCGACGCGGGTTCCATCACCTTCGACCAGGCCCAGGCCCTGGCCGAGTTCGAGGAAACCCCGAGCGTATATAACAAGCTCGTGGCTGAGATCGGGAACGAGTGGCGCTTCCGGCAGATGCTGACCAACGCCCGCGCCAGCCGCAAGTACACCGCCGCGAAGGACCTGGCGAAGGCGAACCTGGTCATCGCCGGGGTGAAGGTCACCCCCCGGCCGAAGGAGTTCGGCTACGGCGGCCAGGCCGTCGACGTGCGGAATCTGGCCGACGCCGACGGCAACCCGCTCGACCCCGAGCAGGCCACCACGCTGCCCGGGATCGCCGCGTTCATCGAACGCAACGGCGATGACGCCAACACGGTCGTCTACTGCGCGGACCCCGACAAGTACGGCTACACCCGCCGCACCGGATCTGGTAACAGCGAACAGGCCGCGGCCCGCGAGGCGGAAAAGCGTGCTCAGGCCGAAGCCCGGGAGCAGCTGCGCCTGGCTTTCGAGGTGCGCCGCGACTTCATCCGGGCCACCTGGGGCACCGCCAAGGCGGCACGGACGCTGTTCCAGCCGGCCCTTCGGGCGAGCCTGCTCGGGCAGAGCATGAGCCGCGGCATGAAGCTCGGCGACCTGTTCACCGCGCTCGGTGGCGCCGACAACGACGCCCTGCTCACCGCCGGTGAGGACAAGCTGCGCCGCACTGTGGTCGCTCGCTGGCTCTGCGCCATGGAGTACAACCTGGAACTCGCGGCCGAGGAATACTCGTGGAGCCTCGACAAGCCGCGGGCGGTCGCTTTCTACGACATGCTGACCGGCGCCGGCTACCCCCTCACCGACGCCGAGGCCGCCAATTACGAGGCCCTCACCGCCGAGCCCGAGTCCGACTCCGCCGACGAGGACGAGGACGACGAGGTGGACTGGGACGACGACGAAGCGGACGCCGCCACCAGTGAGGTGGACGCCGCCGCCGAGGAGCCGACCCGGGTTCCTGACGAGGCGGACGCCCTGGGCAGCGATGACGGACCGGCCCCGCAGGCCGACTCGGACAACGGTGGGCTGACCTCCGAGCCCGGCGGCGACGAGGCCGCCGGTCACGGCGCTCAGGACACGGCGCCGGAGCCCGCGCTGTCCTGAGCCGGCGTCTCAGCCGTGATGACCGGCACGGCGCAGGACCCAGCGTGGCCGGGTTCTGCGCCGTTTGCCGTTGCCGAACTCCGGCGGCGCTCAACCCGCACGAAGCTTCGCGGCGCCGGATGTCACCGATCACCTCTCGGGCCGGCACCAGCCGGCTCCGCGTACCCCTACCTGGGGAAGGAGAACCTCTGGTGAGCCATCGCACGCAGGAACAGGCGTGGCGGTTGATCCGCGCGCTCGGCCCGGTCGACGCCGGCCGCCTCAGCGCGCACAGCCTCATCGACCACGTGCCGCACATCCCCGCCGGGACGCTGGACTCGGACGCGGCAGCGGTCCTGTACGCCAACCTGTACCCGGAGCCGGGAACCGAGCCGCACAGCAACAGCATCTGCTACGTGGTCTGCAGCGATCGGACCAGCATCGCGTGGCTGACCTACCACGCGCAGGTCATCGTTCCTCCCGCCGAGCTGACCGAGTACCAGCTCAACCATCAGCGCCAGGCGGTCACGGCCCTGTCGGACCTGACCCGCGGGGCGATCGGACGCCTGGCCCGGCTGCGGGACCTGCGCGAAGGCCGCAGTCCCGGGACCCCACCGGACGTGCGTGACCCAGCAACCCGGGTGCTGGTGGCCAACCCGCATGATCCGACTTTGACCTGGTGGACCACGATCAGCGGTGACCTGCCCGCGAGCCGGGCCCATCTGGCCGCCCTGACCCGCGGCCCCGGCGAGGCGCTGGTCGTCGAGGCCTACGGCTACGGCACCTTCCAGCGCGGCAGCCACCCATTGACAGTGCCAGTGCTGTGCGCAATCGAGGCGCTCGCCGCCGGTCATGACCTGCCGGCGTCGGTGATCGGGGACTGGCTCGACGCGGAAGGCGCGCCCCGGACCCGCCCCGACGCGAAGCAGGTCACCGACGGGTTCACCCGAAGCTATCTCGGCGTGCATCCGCATCGGCGGGCCTTCGCCGAACAGGAACGCGACCAGCGCGGATGGGCCCACGTGTTCGACCAGGCCGGGATTCCGCTGCGGTTGTTCGACCTGACCCGGTTCACCGCGGATCTGTTCACCGACCACGTTCGCAGTCTCACCCTGCCCGACAGCCGGGTAGCGGTCTTCCGCCGCGCCCAGCCCTGACCTGCGGCCGCAGCAGCTCTCCTCGTCTCAATCTCCCGCCCCGGCCGGCTCCTGCGACACCACCGAGTCGCTGGAGCCGGCCCTTGTTTGTGTGTTTGGAGGCATCCGCTTGAGCATCTACTTTCCCGCCGCGCCCAGTTCCGGCGCCTATCTCGTCCGCCGTGCGCTGACGGCCGGCGAACTGGGTGTCATCCGCGACCGGATCCACGCCGACGCCGCGGGCCCGCGCGAGCTGGTCGACACTGTGGTCGCCGCCGTCTTCACCGCGCTTCTGGCCGACCTCGGCGAAACCTACGACGCCCGCGCCGGCGATGGCAGCTTTGAACGCGGCCGGTACGCCATCCCGAACAGTCAGTGGGTCGTGATCGCCGCCGCGGTAACCGGCCGCGCCCACGTCTGGGACGCCGCCGTCCCGGTCGGCATGGATCTGGCCGCCTTGCTGCCGGGATCCTACGAAGACCCGGCCGTGCCGGCACCGGACCTGCAGCCGCTGCCCCAACTCGCCACGCGGCCTGCTCCCACGACCGCGTTCCCCCGCGGACGGCACCAGCGCCGCCGCACGCTGCCGCGCCGGTGATGAAACCGGCCGTCGCACCGCCACATCTACGCAGGCCGATCCGGCCGGATCCCTCGACAGACCTGCCGATCGACCGGTCGCGACGTTCACCGGCCTCTGCCACCTCCTCCCGTGGTGCACGCCGGTTCTGCCCGCGCGTGTTCCCTTCACGAAAGGCCACCGACCTGTCATGACCCTCATGATCGCCGCCTACAGCGAGGCCCAGGCCGAGCAGATGCGCGCGATGCGCGCGCAGCTGTCCGCAGCGCGCGATGACGCCGACCGACAGCGGCAGCGTGCCACTCGGATCAAGGCGGAGCATCACCACGACATCGCCATGATCGGCGGGCAGCTGCTCGACGAGGCCAACGACCGGCAATGGTGCAAGGACTTCGACGACTTCGTCGACGACCTGAACCGCTATCTGCAGATCCCGCTGCCGCTACGCGAACGCGCCTTCAAGGTGAGCGCCATGGTCCGGCTCGAGATCACCGTGAGCGCTATCAGCGACAGTCACGCCCGCGAGCTGGGCCGAGACTGTGTCAAAGCCGCCGAAGGCACTCTCGACGCTATGGAGGGCGTCACGGCCTGGCCCGACGACAGCGACGATTTCGAGGTCGAACTCGACGGCTGAACTGCGGACTCGATTCCGCCACCGCACCCCTAGCCCACCGCCCCGCTCGCCTCGGCCCCGAATCGGCCGCCGCGGAGCAGAGCCACCAGCCCGGCCCGGCCCTTGAGGGCCGGGCCTTTTTGTGCCCTTTTCCGGCTGCCGTGACCCGACTGGTCCGGCACCGCGGCCCCGGTCGCCGCTTCCCGCGCAGCGGCCGGCGGCCCACCGTCTGACAAGGAGTTCCGACGCCGTGAACCCGACCGACCTGTACACCGAGACCAAGAATGAGCTCACGCCGTACTTCGAGGCGATGCAAATCGCTGAAGAAGAGATCAGCGCCGCTCAAAACCGCCACCCCAGCGCCAAGGACCAGATCTGGCGCAGCTTCATGCTGCTGCTCCCGTCGACCAGCCTGCTGATCAAAAACGAGCTGACGTATCGCTCGCACTGCCGCGAGCTTCTCGACCGCGTCGCCGCCGGCGCTGACACGCGCCCCGCAACCGCCGCCGAATGCTGCGTCGCCCTCTGCGAAACCAGCCTGCGTGTACCGCTGAACACCACAGCCGCCGGCCTGTACGCCCGCATGTGGAAGACCGCCGGTCTTCCCACGACCGAACTCGCCGATGCAAGCGCTCACTACGAGGCGATCGAAGGCGGCGGCATCGACGACGCGGAACGAGAGCTCCGCGCGAAGCTCAGCCAGCCGGACCGGCGCCTCGCCAGCAAGCAGAAGGCCGCCTGAGCTCGCAGGAAAGCGTCCTACCCGGTAGAAGGCCGCTGGCGTCCAGGCATACCAGCGGCCTTCTACCGGCCAACCGCCCGACCGGTCACCGCAGCTGTGACCGCCACGCCGGGGCCATACCCCGTGGCCCCGGCGTGGCCCGGACCGTGCACCTCGTTTCGAGGCCACCACCGGAACCGTGACCGTGACCTACGCACAACCCGCAGCGACGGCACCGCTGCCACGTCTTGCCGCCCGCATCACGCTGTCTGCGCACCGCCGGTGCGCCACCTGTCCAGGAGGTCTCGATGTCCGACCGTTCTCCCAGCGCACGCAGCCCTGGCATCTGTGATCCCGCAACGGCGCCGTCGTCTGCTCGTCCAGCCGCTGCCGCGATCAGCCGCTCCAACGTGGCAGACACCGGCCCCGCCGGCCACCACACAGCCGTCTTAACTTCCGAGCCGGACCGCCCCCATGAGCATCAGGCGCCGACCGCGCCGGGCCTGCGGCCGGACGGCCCGCCGCTGCGGGCGGCTCTGCTCGCCGCCGCGTTGCGCTACGCCAAGGCAGGAATCCCCGTGATCCCGCTGCACACTCCGGGACCGGACGGCAGGTGCAGCTGCCGCAGCAGCGTGGCCTGCGAGTCGCCGGGCAAACATCCGCGGCTGCGGCACGGCCTGCACGATGCCTCCACCCGGCTGCCGGTGGTGCGGGCCTGGTGGCGGCGGTGGCCGCACGCGAACATCGGCCTGGCCACCGGCACGGTCCTCGACGTCTGCGACATCGACACCGACGCCGGGCTGCGCGCCGTGCTCGGCCTGCTCGACGTGATACGCCCGGCCGGGCCGCTCGCGCGTACCGGGTCCGGCTGGCATCTGTGGTTCGCCGCCGGCGATCTACCCAGCCGCGTCGGCCTGCTTCCCGGCGTCGACTGGCGCGGCCGCGGCGGCCTGGTGGTCGCGGCGCCCTCACTGCACGCCAGCGGTGCCCGCTACCGCTTCCAGCAGCCCTGGACACCGCAGTCGGTCCTGCCCGCGTGCCCGGACGTGCTGCGCCGCCTGGTCCTACCGGCCGCCGCACTACCGCCCGCCCCACGTGGGGTCGTCGACCTGGACCGGTACACCCGGGCCGCGCTCGCCGGCGAGGTGCAGCGCATTCTGCAGGCGCCACGGCCGGTGTTCCATGCCGGTGAACGCGTGGCCGGTGGCGGCCGCAACGACGCTCTCAACCGCGCGGCCTTTCGGCTGGGGCAGCTCGCCGCTCGCGGCGGTGTTGACGAAGCCGCAGTCCGCCGGCAGCTCGCCGAGGCTTCGCACGCTGCCGGGCTCGGCCGGACCGAGACGCGCCGCACCATCGATTCCGGCTGGCGCGCTGGACTCGCGCGGCCCCGTCCGGCACCGGCGGGCGGCACCACTCGGCGCGCCGCTTAGGCCGAAACGCCAGAGCCTCGTCCACCGTCGACGTTCGGTTGGTTGCCGGCGGCGACCGTCCGGTATTGATGGGTTCGCGGTCGTTCCCAGCCGCCGTCCGCTTCCCTGCCCCGGTGAGGTGGTGCGGCCGATTTCCGGCGGCGGTGGACATCGTCGCTGCCGGTTCCCGTTTTCGCGGGGCGTCCGGTCGAACCGGGACGCCCGCCAGCGGCGGTCTCGGCCTGAATTGGTGACGGCGCCACCCGAGCGTGGGCTGGTGGCCCAGGACGGCCGTGGGAGCCGCTGCTGAGGACCCGAAGGTCAGCCCACCCGGGCCGGGCCTGCCCAACCCCGGCAGAACATCTTGGCGCCCGTGTCTCGCTGCGCTCAACGCCAAGATCTCCTGACTCAGACAGGGTTGGGCGCCCCGGCCCATGGGCGGGCTCTGACCGGCCCGTCAGCGCGGCACCACGGCGCCCGGGTCACCCGATCCCCGGCTCCGGCCGGTGCCGCATCAGCATCCAGGCTGATCGGAGCCACTGCTATGTCTCAGTTCATCTTCCAGTTCGAGGGCAACCTCGCGTTCGACCCCGAGCTGGACTTCACGAAGTCCGGCAAGGCGGTCTGCCGCCTGCGGGTCGTACACAACCGGCGCCGCCGCAACGCCGAGGGCCAGTGGGAGGACGCGGCGCCCATGTTCGTCGCCGTGTCCGCCTGGGGCGACCTGGCCGAACGGTGCGCCGAGCTCGAGAAGGGCAACACCGTCAACATCGACGCCCGCGACGTCGACGTGTGGCCCTTCCTGCGCCAGGACGGCACCCCCGGCGCCATTTTGCAGGCCAACGCCAGCAACGTCGCGCTGTCCATGCGCTTCACCGGGGCCAAGGCACTGCCCAAGCAGACCCCGGACCCGGACAAGTGGAGCTTCGACGACGAGGAACCGCGGGACCAAGACCAGGAGCGCGAGCTGGCCATGGCCGGCTGACTCCCGCAGGTGGGGCCGGCAGGTCGCTGCCGGCCCCACCCCCTGTCTCTTCCGGTTCCCCGCCGACACCTTGTCAAGGAGCAGATCCATCATGATGCAGTTCGACTTCCTCGTCGAAGGCACCGTCACCACCGACGCCGAATCGCGCGCCACCCAGAGCGGCCGGCCATTTGTCACCTTCAGCCTCGACCACCAGCAGGTCCACCGCGACAGCGGCGCCACCAGGAACACGGTTCGGGTGCCGTTCGACGTCACCTGCTGGGACAAACGCCTCATGCCCTCACTGGCGAACATCCGCAAGGGCCAGCGGGTCCTCGTGCACGCCACCCGCTTCAAGATCCGGGAGGCCTTCGACACCGGTGAGCCGCGCTTCGACCTGACTCCTGACCTCGTGCACACGGTGTCCACCTCCAGGGATCCGCACATGCTGCGCTGCCTGGTCAGCGGCTGGGTCACCGCCACCGCCCGATCCTTGAAGATCGGGAACGACCAGCGGCCGATGGTCACCTTCGGCATCGAGCACCAGCAGGGCTACTACGACAACCGCAACCGGTGGAAAGACACCCAGCGGGTGCCGTTCGAGGTCGCCTGTTTCGACGAGGACCTCATGCCGTCGCTGCGCGGCATCGGCAAAGGACAGCGGGTGCTCGTGGCCGCCGACCGGCTCAACATCCTCAGCGACGCCGGCGGCGGCCGGGACCTGTACAACCTCACCCCGCAGTTCGTCCGGATTCTGGCCGAACCGGAGTTCTCCCCGGCCAGGCAGCGCGACGGACACACCGTCGTCACCCCGCACGGCGAACGCATCGACGCCGCCGCCTGGCCCGAAGTCGTCACCGACCTGGAGTTCGTCCACCACGGCTGACCCGCCACAACGCGAGGGCGCCTCAGCACCAGCCGAGGCGCCCTGTCCAGGCGCTAAACCGTCATACCCGCGCGGTCGACGCCCATCCGGAACTCAGAAGGCCCGGCCGCCGCGGCCCGGGGTAGGCCGACGCGACCGTCCACACGGTGTGTGCACTCGGGTTCTCCGACCACCGGCTGCGGCACCCGCCCTCCTCCACACGGGCCATGCCAGCGAACGCGGTGACGAATCCGGGCACCGCGTTCGCCAGCTCTCAGAGATGACCGACCCGGCCACGACCGGCAAGCCGGCAAAACATCTTGGAAGCGCGACAGCCACCCCCACCACGAACGCTTCGGACTGCCGCGCTTCCAATATCTTTTGACCCGAAATTCTGGCTTGCCCGCCGCCGCCGCGCCCGTCCCCTCATGGCCCCGTCACCGCGGCAGCCCCGGACAACGAACCCGGCGCACACGCCGCACCACCGCACCACCCCGGAGGCAACGCCATGAACCGCACCACCGACGACGGCACCAACGAGAACCCCACCACCCACGGCCGCCTGCACCGCCTCGCCACCCGCTACATCACCCGCCCCTCCACCGAGGTCGCCCACACCATCGCCATCCACGTCGTCGCCCTGGGCACCCTCAGCATCGGCGAGCACTTCCTCAGCACCCTCGAGCACCTCGCGAGCTCCACCCTTCACTGAGCCAACCACCCAGCCTGCCGGTGTGGGGCGCCCCCCCCCGGGGGCCCCCCCCCCCCCCCGCCCCGCCCCCCCCCACCCCCCCAAAGGATCCTCGGATCCCCCCCCGGTTGGCCCAGGGGGCCACAAACACCGCTTAGCGGGGGGCGCCCGGGG
>NZ_JBIAZI010000024.1:0-71247 GCF_042899005.1 Actinoplanes sp. NPDC000266 | reverse complement strand
CGATCCGCGGCCCTACGTGTGGACCAAAACCGCCGACCAGATCCTCGAATCCATCGCCCGCTACTGCACACGCATTAACGACTCACGACACTAGGTGGTGTCGACCCGGCCCGAACGGAGCCGGACGACGACGTCGGCCCCATCGATGACGCGCTGGTCGTGCGTGGCCACCAGGACCAGGGTGCCGGTCGTGGCGGCCTCGGACAGGGCGTCCAGAACCAGCTGGACGTGCTCGTCGTCCTGGTGGGCGGTGGGCTCGTCGAGGACGGCCACGGCCGGGCCGAGGATCAGGGCCCGGGCCAGGGCGGTGCGCTGCTGCTCGCCCAGGCTGGTGTCGCGGGCCGGGCGGTCGGCGATGGCGGTCAGGCCCAGGCGGTCGAGCACGGCGTGGTCGGCCGGGTGACCGCGGAGGCCGGCCGGGAGCAGCACGTTCTCGGCGACGGTCAGCGTGGGTTCGAGGGCGAGCCGCTGCGGGAGCAGGGAGACCGTGGCCCAGTCGGGCGCCGGGTGGGCGGGACGGCCGGCCACCATCACGCTTCCGCTGGTCGGGGTCATCACGCCGGCGATCAGGTGGCACAGCGTCGACTTGCCGGAGCCCGATCGGCCGGCCAGGACGGCCGTCCCTGCCGCGTCCAGCGTCAGGTCCACGCCGTCGAGCACGCGCGTGCCGGAGCGGGTGTGGCTCACCTCGCGCACTTCGATCAAAGGCACGGTCAGGCTCTTTCCGTACGGGGGTGGAGCTCCACGTGCCCGTCGACCAGGGAGACGACGACCCTTCCGCCGGGGAACAGCGGGAGCACCTCCTCGGGGAGCTGGATGCGGCCGAGGCCGTCGATGGCGGCGGTGTGGTCCTCGCCCGCGCTGTGCTCGCCGGAGAGGACGCCGTGACGCAGCCGCAGCACGGTGTCGGCGGCGGCGACGGCCCGGGCGTCGTGAGTGGCCAGGACGACGGCGCTGCCCTGATCGGCCCGGGCCCGCAGCAGGCGCAGCACCAGGGCGGCCGAGTCGTCGTCGAGCTCGGCGGTGGGCTCGTCGGCCACCAGCAGGGCGGGCGGGCCGACAGCGGCGGCGGCGACCGCGAGACGCTGCTGTTCGCCGCCGGAGAGGACGGCGGGCCGGGCGGTGGCCCGCTCGGTGAGGGCGACCTCGGACAGGGCGGCGTCCACGTCGATGTCGGCCCCGCGCAGTCGCGCCATCTGAACGATCTGGCCGCGGGCGTCCAGCTGGGGGAAGAGGCTGTGCGTGGGCCGCTGGGCGACCCAGCCGATCTCCCGCCGGCGCAGCCGGTGCAGGTCGCGGCGGGACAGCCCGGCGACGAGGCGGCCGCGGTGCCGCAGCTCGCCACCGGCCGGCCGTTCGCGCAGGGCGAGAACGGCCAGCAGGGTGGACTTGCCGCTGCCCGAGGGCCCGGTGATGGCGCTGATCCGCCCGCCGGTCACTGTCACGTCGACGCCGCGCAGCGCCTGGGTGGCCCCGGTGGGCGCGGCGTAGAGCTGAAGGAGCTCGCGTCCCTCCAGGAGAGGATCAGTCGTCACGGTAGGCGTCCTCCTCCGCGTGGAGCGAGCGCCCGCCGCTCACCCCGACGGCCAGAACCGACGCGACGACGGCCACGAGCGCGGTGATCAGCAGGGCCGGTCCGGGGATCTGGAAGGCGAAGCGCGGCAGCAGGCCGGGCTGATCGTCGAGCAGGCGCGGGCCCAGGGTGGCCAGGGCGGCCACGCCGCCGACGGCGGCGGCCAGGGCGACGGCGGTCAGCAGCACGAACTCGATGGCGCGGGCCCGGCGCACGCGGGCGGCGCCGAGGCCGACGCGGGCCAGCATGAGGTCGGCGGGCCGGCGGAGCGTGGCCGTGCG
Organism: Actinoplanes sp. NPDC000266; assembly: GCF_042899005.1. Lineage (NCBI taxonomy): Bacteria > Bacillati > Actinomycetota > Actinomycetes > Micromonosporales > Micromonosporaceae > Actinoplanes > Actinoplanes sp. NPDC000266. The sequence goes on along the minus strand of NZ_JBIAZI010000024.1, from coordinate 69,393 downwards.
CTGAGCGTAGATGCAGAGCGTGAGCACGGCCAGCAACGCCAGGTAACCGGCAACGGCGAGCTGGTAGCCGCGGGCGCGGGAGGAGGCGACGTACGCGGGGTCCTGCCGCAGCTCGGCCGCGCTGTCGATGCGGGAGGGCTGGACCTGGACCGGAGCGGTGACCGCCTGGAGGGCGGGAACATCGGTGCCGTAGAGGTACGTCTGCGCGAACAACGGGTTGGGCTGCCGGTTCCGGGGCTTGAGGCGGGGGTCGTCGACGCCGAGACCGCCGAGGATCGGGTCGTGGGCGACGACGTACATCGGGCGGCCCTCCATGCCGGGGAAGGCCGGCACGCGGGCCGCGATGGTCAGATCGGCCACGGCGAACCCGATGTTGATCCGCACCGAGTCGATCTGACCGGTGGCCGGGTCGCCGACGGCGATGGCGCGGGGACGCCCATAAGCGTCGGCCGGCGCCCGCTCGATGACAGCGAGAGCGGCCCGGGCGGCGGCGAGGTCGGGCCCGCTCCCCCACAGAGCGACGTCACGGAACCGCGCCGGATCGACGATGAGCAGATCCTTCTGAACGGAGTCGATCGGCGTGTCGACATCGGTGCGCCAGACAACAGTGCTCCCTGGCGGCAGCACCGGCGAGTGCACGCCCGGAACGGGCCCTTCGAGACGGGGTTGGGTGGGATCCTCCTTCGGCACGGGGATCGCCGTGGGGTCGATCTCCCAGGAGCCCTCGATGGTGGCCACGGCTTCGGCCCCGGCCGCCACCGCAACCCGATCATCGGCCGCGACCTGGGTGGAGTCGACAGCCGCAAGCGCGAAGAGAAGCATGCCCAGCCCGGCGGTCATCACAAGCACGGCCAGCCGCCGTTCGGCACCGGCTTCCCCGAGCCGTCGCCGAGCCAGCCACAGCACTCCCCGCCCCGGCGACGAGGGCAGCCCATGGCCCGGACCACCCTCCCCCGGCCGAGCAGATGCACGCGAACCCTGCCCAGCTGACTGACCCCGCCCAGCTGACTGACTCCGCCCAGCTGACTGAGCCTGCCCAGCTGACTGAGCCCGCCCAGCTGGCTGAGCCCGCCCAGCTGGCTCAAGGGGCGCCTGCTCAGAGGGCTCAGCAGGTCTGGCAGGCGCAGGGGGCGCAGTCTGCTCGGCGGGATCAGCCTCCTCGGCCAGCCCCTCGGGCTCACCTGGCCTCACCGGCGTTATGGGTGCCAGGCGGGCAAAAGACACGCTGTCTCGCTCACCCGACAAAGCGGCCAAACCGCCGCTATCAGCCGGCGAAGTTGGTGAATAGGCGGTCTCTGAGGACAAAGCTTGAGAACTCGCGCCGCCGGACGGTCCGATGGAGAGGTGGACCGGTGAGGTCGGCGGGTCAGCCAATGAAGCGGACGCGCCGCCAGGCGAAGCGGACGGGCCCCCAGGCGAAGCAGGCGCGCCGGTCAGTGAGGCGAGAAGAGCGGGCGGCGACGACGGTGAGCGGGGCGGTGACGCCGGCGGGCGCAGCAGTGACGCTGGTAGGCGGGGGCGGCCGGCCAGCAAGCCGGGGAGCCAGCTTGCTACGCCGCCTATGGCTACCAGGACCAGCAAGGGCACGAGGAGATCTACGCCGCCTGAAGCGTCGCCGGCTCCGGCCAGGCCGGCGGCGGCGGTGAGGGCGACCAGCACCACCATGGTCGTCCAGGGGAGCTTGCGGCGTACGGTCACCGGTGGGGCCGGGCGCACTCGCCGGGACGCTGAGGCCGCTCCTACCCCGGCCACGGCCAGGACGCCGGTCAGGACCGCTGTCGCCGATGACGTGGCGGCCGGGGTGAACGACTCGGCCAGGCGGCCGGGCGGGCCCAGCCGGGCCACCAGCTGCCAGGCCGCCAGCCCGCCGAGCACTGTTCCGATCACCGCCGGCAGCAGGTGTTCGAGCAGCCACAAGCCGCCGATGCGGGCCGGGGCCATGCCCACCGCCACCGCGTGGCGGATCTCCCGGTCGCGGCGGCGGGCGCTCAGCAACGCCACCGCCAGCACCGAGGCCAGGCCGACACCGATGGCCGCCCACTCGACCGGGCGGGTCCGCTGCTCGACCGCGCTCGACGTGGCCCGGGCGTTGCTGGCGAGCTGGCCGATGCCGCTGGCGAACCGCATGCTGCGCGGGCTGTCCTGATCGAATTCGAGCCCGCTGGCGTACCCCCTCCGCAGGATCTCCACCTCGTCGGCCGTGCGCTGCGCCTCGGCCAGGGTCACGCCGGGGGTCAGGCCCGCCTCGGCCGCCCAGAAGATCTCGTCGCCGACCTCGAGGGCCAGCTTCTCGATCGTGGCCACGTCGCCGATCAGCAGGTAGGACGGCAGGGTCTCGTACTCGGTGTCGGGCGGGGTGTCGCCCTGCCGCAGCGTCCAGGCCGGACCGGCCGGCAGGCGCCCGCCCGCGTCGACCGCGTAGACGCCGTCGACGTTCGCCGTCGCGCTGCGCGACCGGCCAGACGTACCCACCGTGACTTTGACTGTGATCTTCTCGCCCGGCGTCACGCCCAGTGACGTCGCCATGGGTTGCGGGATCCATAGGCCGCCCCGCCCGTGCGCGGTGCCGTCGAGCTCGTCCGCGGGTGAGGTCACCGCGAAGAGGCGACCGCGCTCCGACACCCCGCGGAAGGACGCCGTCGATCCCCAGAACGTCGGCGCGACCAGTTCGGCCCCGATCGACCCTCCGGTGAGGTCGGGCTCGCTCAGGTGCGGGATCCCGCGCAGGTTGTCCAGGACCCGCTGATGATCGGCGCTGGCCCGCCCGACCGGGGCCGACAGCCGGACCACGGCCGCGTCGGACTGCCGGGCCGTGGGTGAGATCGCGTCGCGCCCGAGCTGGAAGGCGGCGTTGTCCGAGGCCTCGGCGAACATCGGCCCGGCCGCACCGGCGGCGCCGAGCACGAGGAAGGCGGCCGTGATCAACAGCGACCACGCCCGTTGCCGCACCCCTCCGAGAAGGGCCGCCCCCGTCAAACGATCCATGTTCACGTTAACCATTCGGCCGATCGGACGATTGGTGTCGATCTTTCAACCTGCTTACGGTCCGCAGCGTACTCGTATCCGGACCGCGCTCGGACCCCGAGCCGGCCCCGTCTGGGCCGATGGCCGGCCGTCCTCGGCATCGGCAAAGGCTTCGCACCGCCACGCCCGTGGCGGCGTGGCGTCACGCCCGAAGGAACGAGGCACCATGACAGCCACCGTCAAAATGCTCGTCCGCGCCGGGGCCGTAATGCTCCTCGGCGCCGGCCTCGGCCTGGCCGGGGCATCGTCGTCGCAGGCGGGCGGCAAGCCCACCATCAGCAAGGAGGCGTTCGGCAGCGTCGGGGGTAAAGCCGTCGACCGCTACACGCTGACCAATGGGGCTTTCCGGGTTCGCATCCTGACGTACGGCGGAATCCTGCAGACCGTGGAGACACCGGACCGCCACGGCCAGCTGACCAACGTCACGCTGGGATTCAAGACCCTCGACGAGTACGTCACCTCGAAGAACCCGGCGTACTTCGGCGCCCTGATCGGCCGGTACGGCAACCGGATCGCCAAGGGCCAGTTCACCCTCGACGGCAAGACGTACCAGCTCGCGATCAACAACGATCCGAACAGCCTGCACGGCGGCAACGTCGGTTTCGACAAGCGCGTCTGGAGCGCCACCCCCGTCACCGGCGGCAACAGCGTCGGGCTGCGCCTGACCTACGTGAGCCCGAACGGCGAGGAGAACTACCCGGGCACCCTGACCACCACCGTCACGTACACGATCACCCGTGACAAGGGCATCCGGATGGACTACCACGCGACCACCGACAAGGCCACGGTCGTCAACCTGACCAACCACGCCTACTGGAACCTCGGTGGCGAGGGCACCGGCACCATCGACGACCACAAGCTCCAGCTCAACGCGTCGCGCTACACGCCGGTCGACGCGACGCTGATCCCCACCGGCACGCTGGCCGCGGTGGCCGGCACGCCGATGGACTTCCGCAAGCCGACCGCGATCGGCGCGCGCAACCGCAGCAACTTCCAGCAGATCGTGTACGGCCGTGGATACGACCACAACTGGGTCCTCGACCGGCGCGACGACTCGTACCAGAAGCTGGAGACCGCGGCCAAGGTCAGCGACGCCGCGAGCGGCCGCACGCTGACGATCGTCACGACCGAGCCGGGCATCCAGTTCTACGGCGGCAACTTCCTCGACGGCACGCTCTACGGGACGAGCGGCCGGGCGTACCGCCAGGGTGACGGGCTGGCGCTGGAGACGCAGCACTTCCCCGACTCGCCCAACCACGCGAACTTCCCGTCGACCGTCCTGCGCCCCGGGCAGGTCCTGAGGTCGACCACGATCTACCAGTTCGGCACGTCCAGATAGCACCCGATCCGCCCGTGCCCGATCCGTCGGGCACGGGCATGGAGGCTGACATGTCCAAAGTTCATCCGAAGGTCGAGGAGGCCGTCGAGACCCTGGACCTCCCCGCGACGACACGCCGCCGGCTGCTCAAGGGCTCCGGGCTTTTCGGCGCCTCGCTCGCCGCCGGGGCGCTGCTCAGCGCGTGCAGCGACGACAAGGCCTCGGCTGCCGGCGCCATCGGCAACTTCCCCGAGACACCGAAGTGGAAGTTCACCTTCGTCAACCACGTGACCACCAACCCCTTCTTCACCCCGACGCAGTACGGGATGGAGGACGCGGCCACCCTGCTCGGTCTCGAGAAGCCGCAGTGGACGGGCTCGCAGAACTCGATCGTGGCCGAGATGGTGAACGCGACCAACACCGCGATCAGCGCCAAGGTCGACGGGCTGGCGATAGCGGTCGTCGACAAGGACGCGTTCAACGCCCCGGTCGACCAGGCCCTGGACGCGGGCATTCCGGTGGTGTCCTACAACGCCGACGGGGCACGCGGCGATCCGGGCACGAACCGTCTGGCGTACATCGGCCAAGGTCTTTACGAATCGGGTTATTCGCTCGGTCAGCGGGCGCTGCAGACGGTCGAGTCGGGCGACGTGGCGGCGTTCATCGCGACGCCGGGCGCGCTCAACATCCAGCCGCGGATCGACGGCTGCCAGCAGGCCTTCAAAGACTCGGGAAAGGCGATCACCTTCACCGCGGTGGCGACCAACGCCGATGTCACCAAAGGCCTTTCGATCATTGACGCGTACGCCGTGGGGCACGCCGATCTCAGCGGCATGCTCGCGGTCGACGCGGGATCGACGTCATCCGTCGGGCAGGTGGCGAAGAAATACAACATGCGGACGAAGAGCCTCAAGGTCGCCGGCGGGTTCGATCTGATTCCGGAGACCCTGACCGGCATCGCCGAGGGCAGCCTCGATTACACGATCGACCAACAGCCGTACCTCCAAGGCTTCTTGCCCGTCCTTTATCTGTACTTCTTCAAGATCTCCGGCGGATTGATGTCACCGAGCGAGACGAACACCGGCCTGCTGTTCGTCACGAAGGACAATGTCGGCCCCTATCAGACGACCAAGTCGAGGTACGAGGGTTCGACGACCGACAAGGTCCTCGTGCCCCGGTCCGGGCCGATCGCGCATGGCTAGATTCGCCGACGCTTTTCTACGCCGCCGCGAGGCGAGCGTGCTGCTGGTCGCCCTGGGGTTGATGGTCTACTTCCGGGCGGTCAGCGACGTCTTCCTGACCAAGGACAACCTGATCAACATCGCCCAGGCAACGGCGCCCACCGCGATCGTCGCGGTGGGCATCGTCCTGCTGCTGGTCAGCGGCGAGATCGACCTGTCGGTGGGCATCGTGGCGGCGTTCGCCCCGTTCCTGCTGCACTTCGCGATCGACTTCTACAACGTGCCGGCGTTTCTCGCGTTCGTGATCGCGCTGGCCATCGCGGCGTTCATCGGCCTGATCAACGGCCTGATCGTCACCAAGCTGCACGTGGCGTCGTTCGTGGTGACGCTCGGGACGTTCTTCGCGGTGCAGGGCCTGCTGCTGATCACCTCACACGCGTACCCCGTGCCGATTCCCGAATCGATGAAGGGCCGGTTCCAGACCTGGCTCGGCGCCGGCCCCTGGGCGTCGATCATCTGGGCGCTGATCATCGTGGCGATCTTCCACGTGGTCCTGACCCGCACCCGCTGGGGCCTGCACACGATCTCGGTCGGCGGCAACCCGGTCGGCGCCACCGAGGCCGGCATCCGGGCCTCCCGCATCAAGATCGGCAACTTCATGATCACGAGCGCGCTCGGCGGCCTGGTCGGCATCATGGAGGCGTCCCGCATCAACACGATCGACCCCAACATCGGCGGCGGCACCACACTGACCTTCTACGCCATCTCGGCCGCGGTCATCGGCGGCACCGCCCTGGCCGGCGGCTCGGGCACGGTGGCCGGCGCGTTCCTGGGCGCCCTGGTGCTGGCCGAACTCCAGAACGGCTTCAACCTGATCGGCTACAGCGCCAACACCATCTACCTGATCCTCGGCCTGGCCATCCTGGCCTCGATGATCGCCAACCAGTACCTGTCCCGCCTGCGGCGAGCGGGGAGAACATGACAAACGCGGCCCTGGAAGTCACCGGCATCGCCAAGCGTTTCGGCGCCCTGACCGCCCTGCGAGACGTCACCCTGCACGTGGACAAGGGCGAGGTCCTGGGTCTGATAGGCGACAACGGCGCCGGCAAGTCCACCCTGATCAAAATCCTCTGCGGCTATCACCGCCCCGACGCCGGCGACATTCTCGTCGACGGCACCCCCGTCACCTTCAAGAGCGTGGACCACGCCCGCTCCCTGGGCATCGACACGGTGTACCAGGACCTGGCCCTGGTCAACGAGCTGTCGGTCTACCACAACATGTTCCTCAACCGGGAGATCATCCGCTGGCCCCTGCTGAACAACCGCATCATGCGCCGCAAGGCCAGCGAGCACCTGAAGGACATGGGCGTCAACATCCCCGACGTGACGGTGGAGGTGGCCAAGCTGTCGGGAGGCCAGCGCCAGGCGATAGCCGTGGCCCGCTCGGTCTACTCGGACGCCCGGGTCCTGCTGCTGGACGAGCCGCTGGCCGCGATGGGCGCCAAGGAGGGCGCCCTGATCCTCGACCTGATCCGCGACCTGAAACGCCGGGGCTCGGTCTCGGTCATCATCATCGCCCACAACTACGCCCAGGTCCTGGACGTCTGCGACCGCGTCAACCTCCTGCAGCACGGCCGCATCACGTTCGACAAACGAGCCACCGACACGTCATTGGAGGAACTCACGGAACTGGTGGTCGCCGAATATCGCCGCCCCCGGTGACCGCGAACAGCCAGCGCAGCGCGTCCGGGAGGAGGACACCGGCATGGTTGGGGCTGTGCCCGCCGTCGCCAAGCACGAGCCGGAAGTCGTAGCCGGCCTCGGCCAGGGCGGCGGCGACGCGCAGATTGCCGGCGAGCCAGTTCCGCTCGGGCTCGTTCCAATGCAGATCGCGGTGGCCCGCCTGCATGAAGATCCGCAGCGGCCTACGGGGGACGCTGGGAATCAGGTCCGGATAGGGATTTCCGCCGGGCATCTGCACGAAGCTGGACAGGAAGCAGATCGCTCGCCGGAACCTGTCCGGGCGTTGCCATGCGACCGTGAAGGCGCCGTTGCCACCACTGCTGCCGCCGCAGATCCCCCACCGCTCGGGCTCGTCGGCGATCGCGTAGCGCTGGGTGACCTGAGGAATGATCTCGGTCAGCAGAAAGGTGGCCAAACGGTCGTCGAAGGCGTCGTACTCGATGTTGCGGTTCTTCGGATTCCGGCTGTCCGCGCGGACGCCGGGATCCACGAACAGTCCGATGGTGACCGGCAGGTCTCCGCTGTGGATCAGATTGTCCAGCACGATCGCGCCGCGGACCTCGCCGGAGGGATCGAGATACCACTGGCCGTCCAGGAAAACGATCAGGGACGCGGGCCGCGACCGGTCGTACCCCGCCGGAACGTGAACCCAGAACTTGCGCGACGTGCCCGGGTAGACAGCGCTGTCGTTCCACTCGAACTCGACCGTCCGGCCGGCCGGCACGTCCGCCCGGCGACGGGAATCGGGTCCGTGGGCGTAGCGGACATCGGCCTGGTCGAGGACGAGCGGACGGAACGGCACCTCGGCGGTCACGCTGGGCGCCGGAGCTCGAAGATGCCGTACCCGAAGCCCTGGACCTGGGTCTGCTCGACGCCCTGGCCCAGGAGCAGGTCGGCGGGCGGCATCTTCCACGGCGCGGGCTCCCGGCGCGGGTTCAGGACGACCAGGTGGGTGCCGCCCCGGACGTACGCCAAAGGGTATGTGTCGTTGAGGACCTCGGCGGTGTCGCGGGAGCGCAGGGCCGGCGTCTTCTTCCGCAGGGCGATCAGGTCGCGGACCAGCGCCAGCGTCTCGTTCGCCTCGGCCACCGTGGGGCGCCGCGGGTCGGGGTCGATCGGCAGGTAGAGCTTCGCCGGGTCGGCGGTGGAGAAACCCGCGTTCGGGGTGTCGTCCCACTGCATGGGGGTTCGGCAGCCCGCCCGGTTGTAGAGCGGGTTGCACACCGCGCCCTCCACATCGGGCATGTCCGGCAGGTAGCGCATGCCGATCTCGTCGCCGTAGTACAGGCAGGGGATGTTGCCCCACGTGAACAGGAACGTCAGGGCGGCGCCGAGCTGCTCGGCCGTGCGCGGGCCGCAGCAGAGACGGTCGAAGTCGTGGTCGGCGGTGCTCATGATGATCGGGCGCTGGGGGTCGGTGTCGCGGGCGGCGTCCCACGCGGTCAGGAACGTGTGGGTGCCGCCCTTGCCCTCGGCGTCGAAGAACGGGGCGCGCGGAGGCTGGAAAGGCAGGATGCCGGCGGCCTGGTTGTCGAAGAGGCTCGCGTGCTCCTCCTTGATCACCAGGAAGAAATCAGCGTCAAAGGCCAACTTCTTGCCTGTACGGGGTTCCACGCCCTCCGGAATCAGGATGGCATCCGGATATTCGGCCTCCATCCAGTCCCGGATCTCGCGCCAGATGTCGGTCGACGCCTTCACACCGGCCTCGATCCGGTAGTCCTTGACCAGCGAGAACGCCATGTCGACGCGGAAACCGGACACGCCCTTGGACAGCCAGAACTCGATGATGTCGCGCAGCGCCCGCCGGTTGCGCAACGGGCCGGGCGCTTCGACCGGGTCGCCGCCGTCGCCGTTGATCCAGCCGAAGTTCAGGGCGGGCTGCTCGTCGTAGAAGTTCTTCAGGTACCAGCCGGGGCGTGGGCCCGGCGACGGCACCCAGGCCGGAATGCCGGGAATGTCGACCGTCCAGCCCTCGGCCGGCGGCTCGGACCGCCAGATGTAACGGTCGCCCTCGGGGCTGGGGCCGTCGGCCGCCAGCTCCCGCTGGAACCACGGGTGCTCGATCGACGTGTGGCCGGCGACCAGGTCGAGGATGACCCGGATGCCGCGCCGGCCGGCCTCACGGACCAGCTCGATCATGTCGTCGTTGGTGCCGTAGCGGGGCGCGATCATCAGGTAGTCGGCGACGTCGTAGCCCGCGTCGACGAACGGCGAGGCGAAGCACGGGTTGAACCAGATCGCGTCCACGCCGAGCGACGCGATGTGGTCGAGCTTGCCGATGACGCCGCGCAGGTCACCGATCCCGTCACCGTTCGAGTCGGCGAACGACTGCGGGTAGATCTCGTACAGGACGGCGTCGGCCAGCCAGTTCTCGCGCATCACGCCAGGCTATGCCAGGCCCGGCGGGCTCGCGCGCGCTCTGGTCAGCACAGCCGTCAGGGCTTGCGGGCCACGCCTCCGAAGTGCGGCACGGGCTCGGCGGCCCCCTCACTCTCCGGCCGCCACAGCGAGCAGCTGACGACGCCGGGTTCGATCAGCTCGAGGCCGCCGAAGAGCGCCCGCACCCGCGCGGCGCTGCGCAGCACCATCTTGGCGGACGGCCCCTCGTTCCAGAACCGCAGCGCCTCCTCCATGGTCTCCCCGTTGATCTCGTTGGTCGGATGCGAGATCGCCAGGTAGCTGCCGGACGGCACCGCGTCGGCGAGCCGGGCCACGACCGCGGCCGCCTCGCCGTCGTCGGGGATGAAGTTCAGAATGCCGAGCATCGTGATCGCCACGGGCTGACCGAGGTCGAGCGTCCGCCGCGCCCCGGCGATGATCGCGCCGGGCTCCCGCAGATCGGCCTGAAGGTAGTCGGTGGCGCCCCGCGGATCGCTGGTCAGCAGCACCTGAGCGTGCGCGAGCACGAGCGGGTCGTTGTCCACGTAGACGACGCGGCTCTCCGGGGTGACCCGCTGCGCGACCTCATGCGTGTTGCCGGCCGTCGGAATCCCCGTGCCGACATCGAGGAACTGCCGGATGCCGGCCTCACCGGCCAGCCACCGCACCACGCGCCCGAGATAGGCCCGATCGGCCCGGGCCGACGCCACCATCTCCGGCACCATGGCCAGGATCTGATCGGCCACCGCCCGGTCGGCAGCGAAGTTTTCCTTGCCACCCAGCCAGTAGTTCCACAGCCGCGCCGAGTGCGGCACACCGGTGTCGAGGTTCCCCGCTCCATCCACATCGGACATGGCGGCAGCGTAGCCCACCACGGTCACCGTCGGTAGCGTCCCTCTCGGGCGCCGCCCGGCTCCTGGCCGACGTCGGCGACATCCACCGCTTCGCCGGCCGCGAGCCCTTCGCCTCCGGGACGGCGTCGCCCCTCCAGCGAGCGCACCCCCGCCGCCGCCTGTCACTCGAAGCTCATCGTGGCCGTCGTCCGGTCGCGCCACGACAGCTACAGAGGGGCGGGAGGTGCTGGGCGGGCCGCTGGGGCGACTGAGACAAGGAGGGGCGCGTCACAAGCAGTCGATCTACCGATGCGGTTACTTGATCCTTCAAGTCATGATCCACTCATGAGTATGCCCACGGTGCCCGAGGATCAGCGCTGGACCGGGTCGGCGGTGGTGCCGCCGTCACGGCCGCCCCGGCGGCATTGGCGATGGGTGCTGGGCGTGGTGGCGGCGCTGGTCGTCATCGCTGTGGGGCTGGGTGTCGCCTTTGTCCGCATGTCGCCGGCGGTGGCTGACGAGACGTACGTGGCCGGAATTGCTGTTGGGGGTCTTGATGACGCTCAGCTGGAGAGCAAGCTCGAGGGGGCCGTGCGGCAGAAGGTCGAGCAGCCGGTCACGGTCGAGGCCGGGGACGAACGGTTCGCCATCAACCCGGCCGAGGCCGGCATCCGGCTCGACGTCGCCGCCACCCGCGACGACGTGGAGATGACCCGGCTGCGGCTGCCCGGCAGCAAGACGCGGCACGATGTGACGCCCGTCATCACGGTTGACGAGAGCGCCGCCAAGAAGGCGCTCGACGCCAAGGTGGCGCCGTTCAACCAGCAGCCGCGCAACGCCTCGGTCAAGCTGGCCTCGCCGCCGACGGTGATCGACGGCAAGGGCGACCTGTCGTACCAGGCCTCGGACAAGGGCGTGACCCTCGACAAGGGCGAGCCCGGGCGCGGAGTGGACACCAGCGACGCCGTGAAGCGGCTCGTCGATACCGTCCGTGACGGCGGTACGACGCTGAAGCTGACCGTGACGACGCTGAAGCCGGGGAACGCCAACCCCAAGCTGGCCGGGGTCGACCAGCTCATCGGCACCTTCACCACATACCACCCGTGCTGCGCCCCTCGCGTCACCAACATCCACCGGATCGCCGAGATCATCGACAACACCGTGGTGCCGGCCGGTGGGACCTTCTCGCTCAACGACGCGGCCGGCGAGCGTACGAAGGCCAACGGCTTCGTGGCCGCCCCCGCCATCGTCGACGGGGAGCTCGAGGACCAGCTCGGCGGTGGTGTCTCGCAGTTCTCGACCACCCTGTTCAACGCGGCCTGGTTCGCCGGTCTCGACATCGAGAAGCACCAGCCGCACTCGCTCTACATCAGCCGCTATCCCCCGGGCCGCGAGGCGACCCTGGACTGGCGCTCGATCGACAACAAGTTCAAGAACGACACGGACGCGCCGTTGGTCATCCGGGCCCGGACCACCGACACGTCGGTGACCGTCGGCATCTACGGGCACACCGGCGACCGTGAGGTCTCCTCGGTGACCGGGCCGCGCCGTCCGACCGGTGACGCCGGCGGTTTCCGGGTGTCGGTGACGCGCACGATCAACCAGGACGGCGCGGTCAAGGACAAGAACACGATCAGCTGGACGTACAAGGGCCTGGACTGACCCCACCCCGAGTGGGTAGAAATGGCCCGGTGAAGACGATGGCGCGCGCAGTGGTGGCCGGCGGTTTGGCGCTCTCCCTGGTGGGGTGCACGGCCGACGAGCCACCGGCGCCGCCCGGGCCGACCGTCGAGACGACGACCGCGCAGCGGGAAACCGGGATCACCCTGACCGCGACCACCGTGCGCGGCGGCGACGGCCGGGCTCCCTTCGACCAGGAACGGCAGCTCAAGGCGCCGTCGGGCTGGACGGTCAGCGTCTACGCCCGCATCCCGAGCCCGCGCCTGCTCGCCTTCGCCCCGGACGGCCGGCTGCTCGTCTCCCGCCCCAAGTACGGCGATGTCCTGGCCGTCACCCAGGGCAAGCAGAGCACCCTGCTCAAGGGCCTCAGCCTGCCGCACGGCCTGGCCTTCAAGGGCGACACGCTCTACATCGCCGAGAGCGACAAACTCGATTCCTACGAGTACGCCTCCGGGCGCGCCACGGGAAAGCGGACCGTGGCCGGCGGCCTCCCCGACGCCAAGAGCCCCGAGCTGCGCGGCGCCTACTCGCACGCGCTGAAGAGCGTCGCCGTCGGCCAGGACGGCGCCCTCTACGTCTCGATCGGCTCCACCGGCAACGTCTCGGCCGAGGACCGTGAGGCCACCCCGGAGCGCGCGTCCATCCAGCGGATCCCGCCCGGCGGCGGAAAGCCGGCCACGTTCGCGCACGGCGTCCGCAACGGCACCGGCCTGGCCGTCGCCCCCGACGGGTCGGTCTGGACGGCCGTGAACAACCGGGACAACATCCGATACCCGTACGACGGCGACGACAAAGGCAAGGTCATCACCTCGTACGTCAACGACCACCCCCTGGAACCGCTGGCCAAGCTGACGCAGGGGCGCGAGCTCGGGTGGCCGTACTGCAACCCCGATCCCGATCTGAAGACGCTGAACTACACGAACCGGCCGTTCGTGCGCGACATCCAGATGAACCCCGACGGCACGAAGCTCGACTGCGCCAAGCTCCAGCCGGCCGAGCAGGGCATGGGCGCACACTCCGCTCCTCTGGGCCTGTCGTTCGGCGAGGCCGGCTCGCTGGGCGCGGGCGCGCTCGTCGGCGTACACGGCTCGTGGAACCGCCAGCCGCCTCGCGAGCCCGAAGTGTCGTTCTTCGCCTGGCGCGCCAACACCCTGGGCCCGCAGCAGACGATCCTGACCGGCTTCCAGGCCGCTGACGGGTCACGCTGGGGACGTCCGGTCGCGGCCGTCGTGGGTCCGGACAAGGCGCTGTACGTCAGCGACGACAAGGCGGACGCCATCTACCGCGTGACCATGTCGTAGTTTGCCGCCCTCCCGATCGGGCACCCGTGGCCGCATGCGTGCACTGGTGCTGGGTTGTTCCCTGAAGTCGTCCGACGAAGAGTCGAGCACTGAGCTGCTCGGCCGTGAGGTGCTGGCCGCCCTGGCCGACCACGACGTGGAGGGCGAGGTCCTGCGCGTCGTCGACCTGGGCGTCAAGTTCGGCGTCAGCGTGGATGAGGGCGAGGGTGACGGCTGGCCCGGCGTACGGGAAAAGCTCGTGAACGCTCAGATCTTGATCCTGGCCACCCCGATCTGGATGGGCCAGCCGTCGAGCGTGGCCAAGATGGTGCTGGAGCGGCTGGACGCGGAGATCTCCGGGACTTCCATGTACGGCAAGGTCGCGGCCGTGGCGGTCGTCGGCAACGAGGACGGCGCCCACCACGTGACGGCCGAGGTGCTCCAGGCCCTCAACGACGTCGGTTTCACGATCCCGGCCGGCGCGTCCACCTACTGGGTGGGCGAGGCCATGGGAAAGGTCGACTACAAGGACGCCGGCCCGAAGCCGGACACGACCGGCGCCTCCACCAAGTCCCTCGCGGCGAACGTGGCCCACGTGGCCCGGCTGCTGATGGATTCGCCGTATTAGCGGACGTTTCCGTTGAGCCACTCCCGTAACGGCTCGCTGGCGCGGAAGAAGTCGGCGACGCGCTTCTTGGCGGCGGCGGTGCCGAGCCAGGGCGCGGGCTCCCAGTCCTTCCAGGTGGAGAGTCCCTTGTGGCGCAGCAGCTCGATGCGCGGGTGGTCCTTCGGGTAGCCGCGCGGCGCCGTCTTGAGGCTGTCGTGCCCGACGACGCCGACCTTGCCGTTCGCGATGATCTTCGCGAGCTCGGGCCCGGTCAGGTCGTTGGCCACGGCCCGCCGGTAGCGGTCGAGCTGCTCGGGCTCCATGTGGTAGATCCCCGAACCGGCGGCCAGCCCGTCCGCCGACAGCTGGACATACCCGCCGAACTCGAGCCAGGCCCCAAGATGCGTCTTGTACGGGGTTTTGTCCTTACTGAACCGCACATCCCGATAGGGCCGGAAAATCTTGCCCGGGCCGAACTCCGGCTCCAGCTCGTCCAGCAGATCCCGCATGGGACCGCGCACCTGCTGCTCGTAGAACTCCAGGTGCGTGGTCCAGTAGGTCTTGGAGTTGTCGGCGCTCAGCCCGTCGTAGAACTCGAGCGCCTCACTCGGCCAGCCGTGGAAACTCACGGCCCCATTTTTTCACTGAACGAATTTCAAGTGGAAGCTGGGCGCGGTGGTCGTGCCGGCGGCCTCGAAGGAGACCGGCCGCGGGTCGGCGGTCGCACCACCGTTGACGAGGGCCGCGTCGCCCCACGGGCTCACGTTGAAGCCCTTGTGGCTCACGTTGTAGAGACCGAAGAGCCAGATCTTGTACGAGCCCGAGTCGAGCAGGATGCTGTCGGTCCAGCACTGGCCCTGCGGCACCTGGGTGAGCTTGATCGAGCTACCGGTGCTGGTGACCACCTTGGCGTACGCGGTGTAGTTGCCGTGCGCGCACACCTGAATCTTCGCCCGGAGCGTGGCGGTCGCGGCATCCGCCGGTGGCGCGGCGGCGAGCGCCCCGCCGAACAGGGCCGTGGCTACGCCGAGTGAGGCAGTGAGGGAGGTTCGCATACCTTCCCCCACGCAGCGCGAGGGGCGGGGTTCACCGGGCGGCGCTGACGAACAGCTCCACGAGGTCGAGAGTTGCCTCACCCGTCCAGACGATCGAGGCCACGGCGAGGGCGATCGGCACCGCGTAGAGGACGCGCGGCGCCTTTCCCGTGCTCGGCTGCAGAAGCCGCGCGACCCGGCGCGGAATCACCCCACCGGCCGCGGCCGCGTGCAGATGCGCAGGTGTGCGCGGAGACGTCCCGGCCAGGGCGGCGGCCCCGATCGCCCGGGCCACGACATTGCGGCTTCCCAGCTCGGCCGCGGCCCGCTCGTCGGCCGCCCGCTCGATCAGATAGTCGACGTGCCGCCCGACCCACCACAGGGCCGGATGCGCCGCCACCGCCAGATCGGCCGCCCGCGCGAGCCGGTGGTGCCGCTCGGCCAGGTGCGCGTTCTCGTGCGCGAGCAGCGCCTCGAACTGCCGCTCGGTAAGCGCCTCCCGCATACCGGTCGTGACGACCACTCGTCCCGGCCCCGGCCGCCCCGGCACCGCGAACGCCCGCGCCTCGTCGTCGTCGACCATGATCAGCCCACCGGCGCCGCCCCCGGCCGGGATCATGGCCAGCACCCGCCGGTGGCGCCTCAGCCGCCAGACCAGCGCGACGACGGCGTACGCCAGAAGCCCGATGCTCAGCCACGGCACGAAGGGCACCCGCTCGGTGTCCTCGTAGACGACCCGCGTCGACCACCCGAGGGCCGAACCGACCACCGGGATCTCGGCCACCGCGTGCAGCGCGAACAGCACCAGGTTGAACGTGCTGGCCGCCGCCACAGCGAGGGCCGACCAGGCCACGGCACGCGCGGCCGCGAAGGGCGCCAGCCGGTCGGCCAGCCACCGCACCGCCAGCACCACCAGCGGCGGCACGACGATCACGGACCAGATGAAGTGGTCCAACATGACTCCGACTCTACGAGACGCGTCCAGGATCGCGCCCGCGCCCGCCCGGGTAGGCGTGCCAGGAAAGGGCGTTGCCACCCGCCCTCGGCCTGGGCTCCAGCGTCCTGGGCGGAAAGCGGGACGGCCGGGACGCCCTAGCGATCCTCACCTACCGCCTGGACCGCCTGTTCCACCCGTGAGCGGATCCCGGTCATGAACGCGAGGTAATGGTCGCCGCCGTGCACGACCGCCGCCGACTCCACGGCCAGCACGGCCGCGACCAGCGGGTCGGCCGACGAGACGGCGTTGAGCGCGGCCAGCGCGGTCACCTCCTGGACCGGTTCCTCCAGGATGGCGTCGTCGTCGGGGTCACCATCCGGCGCGAAGGCGGGCAGGTGCGGGACGTGGGTCCGGGTGGTCATCTCGTCGGCCACCGAGAACCAGCCGCAGTCCTCGTCGAACGGCGCCGGAAGCGGCCCACCGGCCCGCAGAGCCCTCACGGCCGGCGCGACCGCGGGATGACCGGTCACCCCGGCCCGGGTCACGGCCTGGAGCGCCGCCCCGCGGGCGATGTCGCGCAGGGTGTCGTCGTCGAGCTCGGACAGCGCGACGACCAGGTCGCGGTCGAGAAGGACCAGGCTGGTGGTGTAGCTGTCGGCGGCCCGCAGCCGGGTGTCGGCACCCTCGTCGAGCTGGTCGGTGTCACGGCCGTCGTCCATGCCGCGTGCGCAGTAGCGGACGCGATAGGAGCCGGGCGGCACCGGCAGTTCGACGCCGTCACTCTCCCAGCCGGCCAGCCGGACCCCGTCGGGCGGGGCGGTGAAGGAGACCTCGACGGCTTCCTCCCACTCCTCCCCCAGCGTCGGCTCCGTGGTGTGGACCTCCACGTTCAGGCCCACCTCGCCGAAGCGCAGGCCGGTGACGAGGAACAGCGCTCCGGGTGCGGCCGCGCCGCAGAGGCCGTTGGTCTGGCCGGTGAACCCTCGCCGCTGAGGACGTACATCTGGGCGTAGTCGACTCGCTCCCGATGATCTTGCCATGGAGGCATGGTATTGACATGTATGAATTCAAGGCGTAAACCGTTGTTAACGTTCACAGCCGCGTGACTCCCCGGGTGGCGAGAGCCGCTCCGCGCGTACGCGAAAGGGGTTTCCATGAAACTGTGGCGAACGGTCGCGGTGCTCCTGCTCACCGCCGGTGGGCTGGTGGCCGGGGGTGGCCCGGCCAGCGCGGCCGGCACCGGGCCGTGTGACATCTACGCCGGCGGGGGCACTCCCTGCGTGGCCGCGCACAGCACCACGCGGGCGCTTTTCGGGTCGTACGGCGGATCGCTCTATCAGGTCCGCCGGTGGTCGGACGGCGCCACCTCGAACATCGGGGTGCTCAGCGCCGGCGGCTACGCCAACGCCGCCGCCCAGGACTCGTTCTGCTCCGGGACCTACTGCACGATCGTGCGGATCTACGACCAGACCTCCCGGCACAACGACCTCACCATCGCCCCCGGCGGCGGCGCCAACCCCACCCCGGACCAGGGCGCCAACGCCGCCGCCCTGCCCGTGACCGCCGGCGGGCACAAGGTCTACGGCGTCTACATCTCGGCCGGCAACGGCTACCGCAACAACGCCACCAACGGCATCGCCACCGGCAGCGCGCCCGAGGGTATGTACATGGTGACCGAGGGCACCCATGTCAACGACCGCTGCTGCTTCGACTACGGCAACGCCGAGACCAACAACATGGACACCGGCAACGGCGACATGGACGCCATCTACTTCGGCAATCTCTGCTGGTTCTCGCCCTGCTCGGCCGGGCCGCGGGTCGCCGCCGATCTGGAGAACGGCCTCTTCGCCGGCGGTAACGGGTCGTGGACGGCCAATACCGGGCGGGCCAGCGCCTTCGTCACGGCCGTTCTCAAGAACAACGGCACTTCGACGTACGCCATCAAGGACGGCAACGCCCAGTCGGGCGGCCTGAAGACGCAGTACAACGGCGCGCTGCCGACGCAGTCCGGATACAACCCGATGACCAAGCAGGGCGCGATCATCCTGGGCATCGGCGGCGACAACAGCAACGGCTCGGTCGGCTCGTTCTTCGAAGGTGTCATGACCAGTGGCTATCCCTCGGACGCGACCGAGAACTCCGTACAGGCCAATATCGTCTCCGCCGGTTACAGCAAGAGCGTCACGTTCCCGGTCAACGGGGCCACCTATCGCCTGACCAACCTCGCCGCCGGCAAGGTTCTCGACGCGGTCAACTGCGGCACCGCCAACGGCACCGGCGTGCAGGTGTGGCAGTCGCTGGGCAATACCTGCCAGCAGTGGCGCTTCACCAGTGTGGGCGCTAACAAATGGACGATCACGAATGTGAACAGCGGCAAGGTGCTCGACGCCGTGAACTGCGGCCAGGCCCTGGGTACCGCGGTCAACCTGTGGCAGCCGCTGGGCAACACGTGTCAGCAGTGGGCGGTCATCCCGGCCGGCAACGGGCGGTACGAGCTGGTCGTGGAGAACAGCGGCATGGTTCTCGACGATCAGAACTGCGGCACCGCCAACGGCACGAAGGCCCAGCTCTGGATGTGGCTCAACAACACCTGTCAGCTCTGGGCCATCGCGCCCTGAAATGCCGATCGGTGTGGCGGCGGCGCGGGCCGCGGCCACACCGGTCCGCGCGACGATCCCGGTCGGCGCCCGTGGCAAGATCGCCTCTGAACCAGCATCGACGAGGGGGTTCGGGCGATGGCGGAGCCGGAGACCAGACCGGGGAGCGGGCCGCGCGATGATCGCAGCCCCTGGAACTGGTTGCTTCTCATCCCGATCGTCGTGCCGCTCCTGACCTTTCTCTACAACCGGGACGAACCGCGCCTGTTCGGCTTCCCCGCGTTCTACTGGATCCAGCTCCTCTTCATCCTCCTGGGCGTCGTGGCGACCACTGTCGTCTACCGGGTGACGAAGCGGAGACGGCGCCCATGAGCGACCACATCACCGAGATCGTCATCTTCACCACCCTGTTCCTGCTGGTCAGCGGCATCGGTTTCGTGGCCGCCCGCTGGCGCGCCCCCAAGGACATGGCGCACCTCGACGAGTGGGGCCTGGGCGGGCGCAACTTCGGCGGCTGGATCACCTGGTTCCTCGTCGGCGGTGACCTCTACACGGCGTACACCTTCGTCGCCGTACCCGCGCTGATCTTCGGCGCCGGCGCGGCCGGGTTCTTCGCCATCCCGGACACGATCATCACTTATCCGCTGTTCTTCCTGATCCTCATCCGGCTCTGGTCGGTCTCGCACCGGCACGGCTTCGTGACCCCCGCCGACTTCGTGCGCAGCCGGTTCGACTCCCCCACGCTGGCCCTGCTCGTTGCGATCACCGGCATCGTCGCCACCATGCCGTACATCGCCCTCCAGCTCGTCGGGCTCGAAGCGGTCCTCAAGACCATGGGCGTCACCGGCGACAGCCTCCTCGCCCGGCACGCGCCGATCATCATCGCCTTCGCCATCCTGGCCGCGTACACCTATCAGTCCGGTCTGCGGGCGCCGGCGCTGATCGCCTTTGTCAAGGACGCGCTGATCTACATCGTGATCTTGGCGGCGGTCATCTACCTGCCGTTCAAGCTGGGCGGCTGGGGTGACATCTTCGACGCCGCCGAGGCCAAGTTCACGGCCAGCCCGAACCCCAACGACGGGATCCTCCTCAACGTCAACAATCAGTTGCAGTACGTGACCCTCGCGGTCGGCTCCGGGCTGGCGCTGTTCCTCTACCCGCACAGCATCACCGGCGTGCTGGCCAGCAAGAACCGCAACGTCATCAAGCGGAACATGTCGGCCCTGCCGGCCTACACCTTCCTGCTCGGCCTGCTCGCCCTGCTCGGATACGCGGCCATCGCCTCCAACGTGAAGCCGCTCCCGGGCGCCACCGCCGGCACCGTCGACAGCAACACCGTCGTGCCGCTGCTGTTCGACATGCAGTTCCCGGCCTGGTTCGCCGGCATCGCCTTCGCCGCCATCGGCATCGGCGCGCTCGTCCCGGCCGCCATCATGTCGATCGCCGCGGCCAACCTGTTCACCCGCAACATCTACAAGGAATACCTGCGCAAGGACGCGTCACACGCCGACCAGGCCCGTGCCGCGAAAATCGCCTCGCTGGCCGTGAAGATCGGCGCCGTCGCCTGCATCGCCTTCCTCGATCCGCAGTTCTCCATCGACCTCCAGCTCATCGGCGGCGTGATCATCCTGCAGACCGCCCCCGCGGTGGCCCTGGGCCTGTTCACCCGGTGGCTGCACCGGGGCGCCCTGATCGCCGGCTGGGTGGCCGGCATGAGCCTGTCGATGTGGATGCTGTGGCAGATCCCGAACCCGGCCACCAACCACGCCCACTTCGGCGGATCGGCGTTCCCGCTCGCTCAGTTCGGCCTCGACACCAAGGTGACCATCTACGTCGGCTTCGTCACCGTGATCGTCAACCTGCTCGTCGCGGTCATCGTCACGCTGATCCTCCGGGCCACCAGGACCCCGGCCGGCGTCGACGGCACCACCAAGGACGACTACTTCGCCGACGAGGGCGACCCCACGGCCGTCGAGTCGCTCACGTCCCCATGAAGTCAGGCCGGCGGGTCGAACCGGAACGGCAGATCGGCCACGATCCGCGTGCCCAGACCGGGCGGACTGTGCACGGACAGGGCACCGCCCAGCGCCTCGACGCGGTCCCGAAGGCCGAGCAGCCCCGATCCGCGGACGTCGGCCCCGCCGGCGCCGTCGTCGCGCACTGACAAGTGCAGCGTCTGATCGCGGCGCTCGACCCACACCTCGATCCGCGTGGCCGCCGAGTGTTTGACCGCGTTGGCCAGGGCCTCCGAGACGACGAAATAGGCGGCCGCCTCGATCGGCTCGGCCGGCCGCTCGTCGAGGGCGAGCTTCACGTCGACCGGGATCGCCGAGCGCCCGGCCAGGCCGCGCAGAGCCGCGCTCAGACCGCCACGGGCGAGGACGGCCGGGTGGATGCCGCGCGCCAGCTCCCGCAGTTCGCCGACCGCGGCGGCGAGGCCGGCGGCCACGTTCGCGAGGTCGTCGCGCAGACCGCTCAGCGACGCGGGCAGGGAGGACTGGGCCGACCGCACGGCCAGGGCGAGCGAGACCAGACGTTGCTGGGTGCCGTCGTGCAGGTTCCGCTCGATGGTGCGCCGGGCCTCGTCGGCCGCGGCCACGATCCGCCGCCGCGAGGCCGCCAGCTGCTCGTGGGCCTGGGTGTTGGCCACCGCGGTCGCGACCAGGTCGGTGAAGGTGGCCAGCCGCTCCTCGGTGTCGGCCCGGAAGGGCTCGTCGCCGCGGGTGGCGATGAGCAGCATGCCCCAGGTGTGCCCCTCGACGAGGATCGGCGCCGCGATCGCGGACCTCCAGCCCTCCCGCTTGGCGATCTCGGCCGGATTCCCGGTGGTGGTGTCGTCGTAGCTGGCCACGCGGGCCGGCCGGCCGGTGCGGACCACGGCGCTCACGGCGTTGTGGCCGCCGAGCGTGACCCGGGTGCCGACCGGGAGGCTGTCGGCGTAGGTGCTCCAGCTACCGAGCACCACAGCGGTGCCGTCGCCGTGGCAGCCGGCCACTATCGAGATGTCGGTGCCCAGCAACGTGCCCGCCTCGGCGGCCACGGCGGCGAAGACCTCGCCGGGCGCGGCGCTGTGCGCCACCAGCATCGCGACCCGGCGCAGCGCCGCCCGCTCCTCGGCCATCCGGGCCAGCGCGTGCCGCGCCTCGGCGCCGGCGATCGCTGTCGACATCACATCGGCGAACTGCCCCAGCGACTTCTCGGCGTACGGCGGCAGTGTCCGGCCCGGGGCGGCCGCGGCGGTGAGGATCCCCCACAGCGCACCCTCGGCGAAGACAGGGATGGCCAGCGTCGTGGCGTCGGCCGACGTCTCCGCCCGGCCGCTCCGGGCTACCACGGGAAGGAGCTCCGCACCCAGTGGAGAGCTCGACGAGCCCGAGTGGCCCACGACGGTCGCGCTCTGGTCGCCGGTGAGGCGGGACAGCCGGGTCTCGGCCGCGTCGAGCAGGCGCCCGGCCTCCTCGGCGATGAGGCCGAACAACGCCGAGCGCGGTGGCACCTCGGCCACCAGCGTGGCGATCCGCTGGATGGCGGCCTGCTCCCGCTCGGCTCGGCGCCGATCCGTGACGTCCCGGCCGATGCCGTACGTCTCGTTCCGGCCCGGAAACGGCGTGATGATCCACTCGACGAGGCGGAACGACCCGTCCTTGTGCCGCATCCGGCATTCGCAGGTGAATGAGGCGTCGCGCGGCCGGGCCCGTACGACCTGCTCACGATCGTCCGGGTGGACGAGTTCCAGGTAGGGGCGGGCCAGGGCTTCGGCCGGCGAATAGCCGAGGATGGTCCGCACGGCGGGGCTGACCCGCTTGAAGTAACCGTTGTGACCGGCCAGGACCACCATGTCGGGTGAGAGCTCGGCGAAGCGTTCGTACTCGCGGACCACCCGCCGCGCCATCCAAGTCACGACTCTCTCTACGCAGCCAGGCCCGCCAGGTTCAGACGGCGCCGCCGGAAGGCTGACTACCGGCTGGCAGGAATGCGCCGCTCGTCCGCGACTGACACTCTTGTCGGGTGAATTTGCGCTGCCTGCTCGTCGACGACAACCGGCAATTCCTCATGGCCGCCCGTGACCTGCTGCAACGCGAAGGCTTGACGGTCGTGGGCACGGCCGAGACGATCGCCGGCGCTCTCGAGCGGACGGCGGAGCTGGGCCCCGATGTGGCGCTGGTCGACATCAACCTGGGCAGCGAGAGCGGCTTCGACCTGGCCGCCCGGCTGGCGCCGACCCCAGTGATCATGATCTCCACCCATTCCGGCGAGGACTACGCCGACCTCATCGCGGCCAGCCCGGCGATCGGATTCCTGTCGAAGATCGAGCTGTCCGCGCGGGCGGTCGCGGAACTCGTCGAGGCCGTCGACAAGACCGATCTGGTGGGTCGCCACCGCGAGCAGGACGAGCTCGACGCGCTGCTGGGCGCGGTCCGCTCCGGGCAGAGCCGCGCGCTGGTGCTGCGGGGGCCGGCCGGCGGCGGCAAGACCGCGCTGCTGGAGGTGCTGACCGGCCGGGCCGGCCCGGTCCGCGTGCTGCGCGCGGTCGGCGTCGAGTCCGAGTCGGAGATCGCCTATTCGGCGCTGCTCCAGCTCTGCATGCCGCTGCTCGACCATCTCGACCGGCTCGCGGTCCCCCAGCGCAAGGCCCTGAGCACGGCCTTCGGGCTGGCCGAGGGCCCCGCGCCGGAGCGGCTGCTGGTCGGCGTGGCGGTGCTCGGGCTGCTGGCCGAGGCGGCGGCCGACCAGCCGCTGCTGTGCGTGGTCGACGACGCCCAGTGGATCGACCGGGCGTCCGCGGTGACGCTCGGCTTCGTGGCCCGCCGGCTGTCGGGCGAGTCGGTCGGGCTGGTGCTCGCGGCCCGCGACGCCGCCGGCTTCGAGGGCATCCCCGAGCTGCCGGTCGAGGGCCTGGCCGAGCCGGACGCCCGGGCCCTGCTCGACTCGGTGCTGATCGGGCCGGTCGATCCCCGCGTCCGCGACCGGATCGTGGCCGAGACCCGCGGCAATCCCCTCGCGATCCTCGAGCTGCCGCGCGGGCTCACCCCGGCCGAGTTGGCCTTCGGCTTCGACGGCTACAGCCGGGCGCCGCTGGAGAACCGGGTCGAGGAGGGCTTCCGCCGGCGGATCGCGGCCCTGCCGGCCGAGACCCGCACGGTCCTGCTGGCCGCCGCGGTCGAGCCGGTCGGCGACGCCCAGCTGCTGTGGCGGGCCCTCGACCGGCTCGGTGTCGGCGCCCGGGCGGCCGCGCCGGCCCAGCGCGAGCGGCTCCTCGAGGTCGGCACCCGGGTCCGGTTCCGCCACCCGCTCGTCCGGGCCGCCGCCTGGCATTCCGGCGAGCCGGCCGAGCTGCGCCAGGTCCACGCCGCCCTGGCCGAGGTGACCGACCCGGCCCTCGACCCCGACCGCCGGGCCTGGCACCGCGCCCAGGCCGTGCTCGGGAAGGACGACGAGGTCGCGGCCGAGCTCGAGGGCTCGGCCGACCGGGCCCGGGCCCGCGGCGGCTGGTCGGCCGCCTCGGCCTTCCTCGAACGGGCCGCGTCGCTGGCCACCGACCCGGCCCGGCGCGGGAGCCTGCTCGTGTCGGCGGCCGAGGCGGCGGCGTACGCCGGCTCCTACGACCGGGTGACCGGGCTCCTGTCGGCGGCCGAGATGGCGCCGCTCGACGGCCTGCGGCAGACGCTGGTCTCGCGGCTGCGGGCCGAGGTCGACTTCGCGCTGCGCTCCAAGCGGGAGGCCTTCGCGCCCCTGCTGGCCGCGGCGCAGCGGCTTGCCGCCGCCGACCCGCAGGCCTGCAGGGACACGTTCCTGCTGGCCGTGACGGCCGCCATGCACACCGGCCGGTTCGGCGGCGACGACCTGCGCCGGGCCGCCCTCTCGGCCCGCGAGCTGGCCCCGGCCGGCGAGACGTTTCCCGATCTACTGTTGGCCGGGCTCGTCTCGTGGGTGCTGGACGGGCGTACGCAGTCGCTACCGCTGCTGCACCGTGCCCTCGCCGTCGCCGACTCCCGTTTCATCTGGCTCACCTCGCAGGTCGGTTACGAGGTCTACCGGCTCGACCTGGTCAAGGAGATGAGCGAGGCCGCGATCCGGGCCGCCGTCGAGAGCGGAGCGCTCTCCCTGCTGCCCAACGCGCTCGGGATCCGGGCCAACATCATGATCTACGGCGGCCGGCTGGCCGAGGCGGCCGGCATGATGGACGAGATCGACGAGGTCCTCCGGGCCACCGGGGCGTCGGTCTACCAGTTCGCCCCGCTCGTCCTCGCGGCGTACAAGGGACCGGTCGAAGCGGCCACCGCGCTGTTCGACGAACGCAAGCGCGAGGCGGCCGTCAGCGGCGACGGCCGGCTGCACGCGGTGGCCTGCCACGCGCTCGCCATCCTGCACAACGGAAGCGGCGATCACCGGGCGGCGCTGGCCGCGGCCGAGGAAGCCGTCGCCCACGGCGACTTCGCGCTCGGCAACTGGCCGCTGCACGAGCTCATCGAGGCGGCCGCCCTGGCCGGCCTGCCCGAGGTGGCCGTCGCCGCCCGCGACCGGCTGGCCGCGATCACGGCCGAGACGCCGACCCCGGTGGCGCTGGGCGTTCAGGCCCTCATGGACGCTCTGACGTCGCCCGCGCCGGAGGCCGAGAAGCACTACCGCACCGCGATCGAGCGTCTCACCGCCCAGGAGATGACCGCCGCGGTCGCCCGCTCGCACCTGCTCCTCGGCTCCTACCTGCGCCGCGAGCAGCGCTTCGACGAGGCCCGGGCCGAGCTGCGCGCCGCCCATCACGCCTTCACCGCGATGGGCGCCCCCGGCTACGCCGAGCGGGCCGCCCGCGAACTCGCCCTGATGGGCCAGGCCGTGATCAAGGAGCGGCCTCTCGGCGTACGAGAGCAGTTGACCCCTCAGGAGGCGGCCGTCGCGCAGCTGGCCGCCACCGGCCGGACCAACTCGGAGATCGCCGCCGAGCTGTTCCTGAGCCCCCGCACCGTCGAGTGGCACCTGCGCAAGGTCTTCACCAAGGTCGGCATCACGTCCCGCCGCGACCTGGCCCGGGCATTGCCCCCGGGCCGGTGAGCCGTCAGACGTCGACGCTGGTGAACTGCTTCCCGGCCGTGTTGACGACCCGCACCGACGCGACGTCGGCCGGATCGATCAGCGCACTGCCGTTGAGCGTCGTGCCGCCGGACTCGCCGGCCGGCGACACGATCCAGCTACCGGCCTGGACGGCGTACCCGTCCTTGGCCACCACCTCGAGAACGCACCGCTCACCGGCCGGAATGCCGGACACCGCGGCCGTGACCCGCACCCATCCGGGCGCGGGGGCCACCGCCGCGGTGATCCGGGCTCCGGTGGTGGGGTCCACCGCCGTCCCGGTACGCGTCCCGGGAACGTCGGTGGGAAGAGTGGACGCGATCGGCGGCTGCGCGGTGGGGGTCTCGGGAGCCGTGGCGCGACCGGCGAGCACCCCGGCCCCGATGACCGCGACAGCGACGACCGCGGCGGCCGACGCGAGCAGCGCCGTGTAACGGTGGCGCTGCCCGGACGACTCCTGGCGGACTTGCCGCAGCGTGCGCTGCAACAGGAGGTCACCGCCGTCGGGCGGCCCCTCCATCAGCATGGCCTCGGGCACCGACTCCAGCGCCGTCCGCCAGCCCCGCAACGATTCGACCTCGTCACGACACTGGCCACAGCCGGACAGATGCTCCTCGACCTCCCGGCGCTGCTCCGGGTTGAGCGTCTCGACAAGGTAGCCGGCGAGATCGACGTGCTCGCTCATGTTTCACCTCCCTACAGACGCTAGAGACACGACGTGCGTGCGGCGGAGGTTCATCCTGATCTCGAACCGGTGGTGTCGTCGCACGCCTGTCCCGCGTTCAGGCAGGTCACGACCCTTTTCATCAGGGCGTCGGGCATGAGGTTGACCATGAAACCGTGGTCGGTGAGCGGGCTGTAGCGCTGGCCGTCGAAGGCGTCGACGCGGTAGCGGCGGCCGGCCGGCACCGCGTACGTCATGGAGATCTCGAGGTGGGGAACCGCGAACGTGCCGGCCGGGCATCCGCCGCCGGCGGCCGGGAAGACCATCTGCTGCCGGTGGTTGGGGCTGTCCAGCTGACGGCCGTCCCAGCAGCTCGGGAAATCGAAGATCCTGACCACCTCGGCGCCGTCGTCGCAGATCGGGTACTTCATGGTCGTCCGGCCCGGCGTGTTCGAGCAAGACCAAGAGGACCGGGCAGGACCATTTTTATTGGTGTACGCGTACGCGTCGCCCACAGCCGCAACGAGCAGGCGCGGCATCGCCACGACCGGCCCGCGCGGGTTACCCAGATATCGCATGGTCAGCGAGGTCGGCACCAGCGCCGGGCCGTGGTGGTCCCGGGAGCCGCCGAGCCGCAGCACGGGCCAGAAGTACGTGGACGCGTCGCCGTTCGTACAGCTGGTGGGCTGGCCCGGAAGATCCTCGACGCTGGAGGCGGGCGCGACGGCGAGGTTGCCGACGAAGTCGTGCTCGTGATGGGCCGGGCCGGCGACGCCGGGCGAGACGACCGGATTGCCGGTGTTGCGGTGACCGTTCTCGTTGCGGCCGCAATCCCAGGCGTACGACCCGGTGGAGGCGCCGCTGACCGGCTTCGCCGCCGCCGGCACGCGCGCGGCGTCCGACATGGACGTGTAAAAGGCGCGGTCCTCATCCCGTACGCCCAGAAAAGCCACCGAAACGCTCAGAACGACCACTGCCAGTACGGCCTCGACCGCGAGCCAAGGCCGTCCCATCGACATGTCTCTACGGTACGCAGCGCGCCGTCATGGTCACTGTCCGATGCAGAATTTTCTCGTTGGGAAAACTTGCGCGTTGGGCACGTATTGAGGAAACTTGTCTGTGGCATTCATCGAATCCCCAGAAAGGCTCGTGCCATGGACGGCGCCACGCAGGCGGTAGCCGAACGCCTGCAGGACCTGCTCAAGGTCACCCGGCTGCTCAAGCACCAGCGGTCGGCGGAACGGCCGGCGATCCCGGCCGGACTGGTCGGGCTGCTCGCGCAGATCGACCGCACACCCACCGGCTGTCACGCCCGCGAGCTGGCCATCCACGCCGCGCTCGACCCGTCGACGATCAGCCGGGCCGTGGCCACCCTCGTCACCGACGGCCTGGTGGCCCGCGAACCCGACCCCCACGACGGGCGGGCCAGCGTCCTGGTCGTGACCGAGAAGGGCCACACCGCGATGGAGGAGGCCATGCGGTGGTACGGCAGCCGGATCGAACAGGCACTGGCCGACTGGACCCCGGACGAGATCGCGACGTTCAGCCACGGACTCGAACGCTTCACCAAGGCGCTCGGCGGCGCCACCACCTCGCACGTCACCACGGAGGCCGCGGCATGACCACAGCACCACCCGCACCGTCGAACCACCGGCAGACCCTCGAGGCCCTCAGCGGCCTGCTGCTGGTGCTGTTCGTCGCGATGCTCAGCAGCACGGTCGTCTCGACCGCGCTGCCGAAGATCATCGGCTCGCTCAACGGGTCGCAGACCCAGTACACCTGGGTGGTCACGGCCACCCTGCTCACGGCCACCGCCACCACGCCCATCTGGGGCAAGCTGGCCGACCTGTTCAGCAAGAAGCTGCTGATCCAGCTCTCCATCGTCATCTTCGTGGCCGGCTCGGTGGTGGCCGGCTTCAGCCAGTCGGCCGGCGCGCTGATCGGCGCCCGCGCCTTCCAGGGCATCGGCGTCGGCGGCCTCCAGGCCCTGGTCCAGGTGGCCATCGCCGCGATGATCCCGCCCCGCGAGCGCGGCCGCTACAACGGCTATCTGGGCGGCGTCATGGCCCTGGCCACGGTCGGCGGCCCGCTGCTGGGCGGCCTGATCGTCGACACTTCCTGGCTGGGCTGGCGCTGGTGCTTCTTCATCGGCGTCCCGGTCGCGGTCATCGCGCTGGCGCTGCTCCAGTTCACCCTGAACCTGCCGGTCATCCGCCGCGAGAACGTGAAGATCGACTACCTGGGCGCGACCCTGATCGCGGCCGGCGTGAGCCTGCTGCTCATCTGGATCTCGTTCGTGGACAGCTCGTTCGCCTGGCTCTCGTGGCAGACGTACACCATGGTCGGTGGAACGATCGTGCTGCTCGGCCTGGCCGTGCTCGTGGAGTCGCGGGCCAAGGAGCCGATCGTGCCGCTGCCGATCATCCGCGAGCGCAACACGGCCCTGGCCATCCTGGCCAGCCTCGCGGTCGGCATGGCGATGTTCGGCGGCGCGGTCTTCCTGGGCCAGTACTTCCAGATCGGCCGCGGCTACAGCCCGACCGAGGCCGGCCTGCTGACCATCCCGCTGATGGCCGGCGTGCTCGTCACCTCGATCATCTCGGGCCGCCTCATCACCGCCAGCGGCAAGATCAAGCCGTACATCGTGGCCGGCGCGATCGCGCTGGTCGGCGGCTTCGTGGTGCTCTCCCCCATCGATCACGAGACCCCGCTGTGGTACATGGGTGTCGGCATGTTCCTCGTCGGCGCGGGCGTCGGCATGAGCATGCAGAACCTGGTGCTGGCGGTGCAGAACAGCGTCTCGCTCAAGGACATCGGCGCGGCCAGCTCGACGGTGGCGTTCTTCCGTTCCCTGGGCGGCACGATCGGCGTCTCGGTGCTGGGCGCGGTCCTGGCCCGCCGGGTGACCGACCAGATCACCGAGGGGCTGACGGCGGCCGGCATCCCGGCCGGCGGAAGCGGTGACGGCAGCAGCAGCCTCAACCTGGCCGCTCTGCCCGATCCCATCGTGACCATCGTGCGCGCGGCCTACGGCGACGCCACCGGCCACATCTTCCTGATCTCGGCCGTCATCGGGGTTGTCGGTGTCATCGCCGCCCTCGCCCTGCGCCCGGTCATGCTCCGCACGAGCATCGACCTGCCGGACGAACTGAAGTCGGCCGCGGTGGCCGCGGACGCCATCGACGGCGCGGGCATCGACATCGCCCGCACCCCCGGTCGTTAGTTCACAGAACGGTGGTGAGCACGCCACCGTCGACACGCATGGACGACCCGTTGATCGCGGACGCGACAGGACTGGCCAGGAAGGTCACCGCGTCCGCGATCTCGGCCGGCTCGATGAAACGCCCCAGCAGCGACGTCGGATTGGCCCCGATGATCGCTGCTTTCATCTGCTCCTCGGGA
Organism: Actinoplanes sp. NPDC000266; assembly: GCF_042899005.1. NCBI lineage: Bacteria > Bacillati > Actinomycetota > Actinomycetes > Micromonosporales > Micromonosporaceae > Actinoplanes > Actinoplanes sp. NPDC000266. The sequence goes on along the minus strand of NZ_JBIAZI010000024.1, from coordinate 39,646 downwards.
ATCGCCTGCCCGCCGGCCAGCGCCTGCACCGTCCCGGCGACGCCGTCGGAGTAGGTGGGGCCGCCCAGCACCGAGTTGACGGTCACGGCGGTGCCCTTGGTGAGCTTGGCCAGTCCGTTGCCCACAGCGAGCATCGCGGTCTTGGACGCGCCGTAGTGGATCATGTCGGCCGGGACGTTGACTCCCGACTCGCTGCTGACGAACACGATCCGGCCCCACCCCCGCTCGAGCATGCCCGGCAGGAGCCGCCGGGCGAGCCGGACCCCGCTGAGCACGTTGACCTCGTGGTAGAGCCGCCAGTCGTCGTCGGAGACGAGCTCGAACGGCTTGAGCTCGAAGAGCCCGACGTTGTTGATCAGAATGTCGACGCTCGGGAGCCGCTCGCACAGCCGGTCGACGTCCTCGCGCACCGCGAAGTCGGCGGCGACGCCGCTGACGGACACCCCGGGCACCTCGAGGCGCAGCGCGTCGACGGCCTTGTCCAACTTCGCCGGGTCGCGTCCGTTGAGAACAACGTCGACGCCTTCACCGGCCAGCGCCTTCGCGGTCGCGTATCCGATGCCCTGGCTGGATCCGCTGATGAAAGCGGTCCGGCCCGCGAGTCGCAGGTCCATTCGTCCTCCTCGTGACTGACCGCGGGCCGTCCGGCCGCGGCAGATTCGATGCTGCCGCCGCCGGATGAGCGTTCAATGAGCGGAGAACCATCCCGGCCCCGGCTCCGTGTCACGGCCGTGACGGCGGTACGCCGGTTCCGTGAACGGCAGGACGAACTGCTGACCCGGCAGGCGCACGGTCACCGGCTGGGCGACGGCGTGCCACTCGCAGGCCCACACCCGGCCGAGAACACGCACCGGTGGGCGGCTGCCGTCCGTCAGCACGACATCGGGCGCCTCCTCGCCGGGAAGCTCTCCGTAGACCATCCACCAGGCGGCGCCGTCCCAGTCGCCCCCGCGTGCATGCGGTTGGGCGGTACCGGTCCACACGGCCCAGTCGTCCTCGTCTCCGCGCTCTGTTTCGCTGAGCTCGCGCCAGAAACCGTCACTCCGCCACTGCAGCAGACGCCCGATCCCCGGCAGCGGCAGCGTACTGATCTGCGGATCGCCCACTGACCCAGTCACGATGCCTCCTCCGGCCGTTTTCGATACGCCCTATTTTGGGCTATTCGCGGCGATCGTGCGGGTCCGTGAACCGCGGCCAGGGCGGCACCGGCGACGAGGCAGACGACCGCGGTCGCGAAGAACACCGGGCCGTATCCGTGGGCCGCGGTGTGGAGGACGGCGGCCGCCAGCGGGGCGGTGGCTTTGGCGATGGTCATGGGGACGACCAGGATGCCGGCGATGGTGGCGTAGCGGCGGGTGTCGTAGCGCTCGGCCAGCAGCATCGGCTTGGCGATGCTGCCGACGCCGAAGCCGAGCCCGAAGCCGATGACGGCGACGACCGCCGGAATCGCATCGTGGCCGACCAGGGGTAGTGCCGCCACGGCGAGGCCCTGGACCGCGAAGATGGCGGTGACGACGCTCGTCGTGCCGAAGCGGCGTTGCAGCCCCGTAGTGACCAGGCGGCCGGTCACCGACAGGACGCCGAACAGGCCGGCGGTGGTGGCGGCGAACGCGGCCGAGTGCCCCCAGCTGATGAGGGCGGCGATCAGATGGACACCGACGACGGCGACGGCGGCGGTATGGGCGGTGAAGCCGGCGCACAGCAGCCAGAAACCACGATCGGCCTTCAGACGTACGGGCTCTGGCCGTTCCCCGGACGACGCGGTCGCGGCTCGCAGGACGAACGCGTGCAGCGGAACGGTGAGCGATGCCTGGATCGCGGCGAGCAAAAGAAGGGCGGTACGCCAGCCGTACGTCTCGACGAGCAGCCCGGTCAGCGGCAGGAAGATCGTGCTGGCGAAGCCGGCCACCACGGTCAGGGCGAGCAGCGCCGACGAGCGGCGCCGCGGGCTGTGCCAGGCGATGATGACCGCGAACGCCGCCTCGTACAGGCACGCCGAGGCGGCGGCGCCGATGCCGATCTGCACGGCGTAGAGCTGCCACAGGCTGCTCACCTGCGACCAGGCGACCAGCAGCAGCGCCCCGGCGGCAGATCCGGCGGTCATCAGGGCCCGGCCGCCGTGCCGGTCGAGCCACCGGCCGACCGGCACGGCCAGCGCGGCCGAGGAGAGCACCGAGGCGGTGAAGCTGCCGGTGACCGCGGTGGTGGAGGCGTGCAGGTCGGCCGAGAGCGGGACGAGGAAGACGGCGAAGGCGTAGTAGAGCGTCCCGTAGCCGACGGTCTGGGTGACCGCGAGCGCGGCGACGATCGCCGTGGCTCGCGGGTCGGCGGCCACCGTCCGGGATGAGGCCACTGCTCAGCCGCAGCAGCCGCCGGGCTGCTCGCCGGACTCCGACGGCACCGTGATCAGGGTCAGCGGGGTGCGCGGCAGGCCGCCCTCGATACCGGTCGCGAGTCCCCGTCCGGCGGGTTCGGCGACGGCCGGCGTGCCGCAGCAGCCTCCGCCGGCGGCGATGGTGTCGTCGCCGATGACGGGGTTGCTGTTGCAGACGCCAGTTTCGGGCAGGTCGAGCTGGACGTCGCGGGCGGCTTCCCAGTCGCCGTCGAGGGCGGCGACGACCGAGCGGGCCTGCTCGTAGCCGGTGGCGAGCAGGAAGGTCGGGGCGCGGCCGTACGACTTGACGCCGATGGCGTAGTAGCCGGGCTCGGGGTGGGCGAGCTCGCCGGCACCGTGCGGCGGGACGGTGCCGCAGGAGTGCTCGTTGGGGTCGATGAGCGGGGCCAGGGCACGGCTGGAACCCATGATCGGGTCGAGGTCGAGGCGCAGCTCGGAGACGAAACTGTGGTCGGGCCGGAACCCGGTCGCCGCGACGACGCGGTCGGCGGTGACGGTGCGGGTGCCGTCGGAGACCGCGATGCCGCCGTCGGCCTCGGGGGTGAGGGCGTCCACGGCGAAGCCGGTGAGCAGCTCGATGCGGCCGGATTCGACGTGCTCACGCAGGCGGCTGCCCAGGGCGCCGCGGGCGGGCAGCGCGTCGGCGGTCTCCCCGCCGTAGCTGCGGGCGGGAGAGGCGGCCCGGATGACCCAGGTGATCGTGGTGCCGGGGGCCTGTTCGGCGAGTTCGGCCAGGGCCAGCAGGGTGTTGGCGGCGGAGTGCCCGGCGCCGGCGACGAGGGTGCGCCGGCCGGCGAACCGGTCGCGGTCCAGGCCCAGGACGTCGGGCAGGGCGTGCTCGAGGTGCTTCGCGGCCTGGGTCTCGCCGTGGGCCGGGATGCCGGAGGCGCCGAGCACGTTGGGGGTGTTCCAGGTGCCGGAGGCGTCGATGACCGCGCGGGCGAGGAGGTCTTCGCCGTCGGCGAGGCGGATCAGGTAAGGGGTGTCCGCGCGGCCGGCGGTACGCAGCCGGTCGAGGCCCTGCCGGGTGACGGCGATGACGCGGGCGTCGTAGCGGACGTGTGCCTTGATGGCGGGCAGGTCGGCGAGCGGCTGGAGGTAGTCGGTGACGAGCTGGCCGCCGGTGGGCAGCTTGTCGTCGTCGGGTCGGACCCAGCCGGCGTCGGTGAGCATGCGGGCGGCCGCGGCGTCGATGTTGAACCGCCATGGCGAGAACAGCCGGACGTGGCCCCACTGGCGAATCGCGGCGGCGGGTCCGTCACCGGCCTCCAGGACCGTGAACGGGATGCCGCGGCCGGCGAGGTGGGCGGCGGCGGCCAGGCCCACGGGCCCGGCGCCGATGACGACGACGGGCAACTGGTCGAGCTGGGTCATGAGTGGACTCCTGTCTGAGATGAAAACGACGTCGCGCCGGTCATTCGCAGCTCCCGATCGCCGCGAGCCAGGCGGTGGCCACGACGAGCTTCGCGACGGCTTGCAGGGTGGCCGCCTCCACACGGTCCGGGGTGTCGGAGGGACTGTGGTAGCCGCCCATACCGGCGCCGACTCCGACCGCGGCGAGCCCGGCGGCCGCGTAACGGCGGTTGTCCGAGGCCACCGGGCCGGCGGCCAGGGGCAGGCCGGTGTGCCGCCCGGCCTGGTCGAGGGCGGCGAGCAGCCGGTGCGCCGGACCGCCCGCTTCCACGGCCGCCGCTTCCCGCCGCACGCCGGCCCCGTCGACGTTGATGACCAGCGGCGCCGCACGGTCGGCGCGTAGCCGCCCGGCGTGGCGGGCGGAGCCGAGCGCGCCGGCCTCCTCGGCGTCGAGCAGGGCCACGGCGAGGCCGGGAAGAACCGGCGCGAGGATCCGGGCCGCCTCCATGACGACGGCCACGCCACTGGCGTTGTCGGCCGCCGAGGGCTGCCGCAGACCGGGCAGGTCGCCGACGCCGTCGTAGTGGGCGGTCAGCAGGATCTCCGGCGTGGCGCCGCCCCAGCGGGCGTGCACGTTGCCGGCCGACGCGTCCAGCCGCCTGATCGGCGCGGTCGCGGCCAAGGAGCCGCCGCCGCGCGGCATCGCGTCGTGGATGTCCGGAGCGAGAACGAGGACGGGCCGAGGACCGGGCGCCGAGCCGGCCAGCATCGTGTAGTGCCAGCCGTCGCCGTCGACGGCCCGGCTGATCAGAAGCCCGAGAGCACCACCGGCCCTTCCGTACGCCTCGAACAGGCTCATCGGCTCGGGGACGAGGAGCCATCGGCCGCCCTGGTCGCCGGCTCCCACGAGGGCTGTCTCGCCGCGCTGAACGAGTGGCTGCTCGGCCGATGCCATGTGCAACGCGAGGTCGCGGCCGAACTCGAGCCGCCGAGGCGTTGCGCCGTCGTGCCAGTCGGCCACCGGAGCGGCGTACACCTCAGGCACCGACGGCACCGTGAACCCGTCGAACCGTACGGCCGCACCCAGATCCGCGAGAGTCTGGCCGAGCCAGGACCTGGCGGCCGCGCCGCCGACCTCCGCCAGGAGCGGGTCGAGGCCGTCACGCGCGACGGTCGGCGTGCTCATCCGCAACATCCCTGACCGGCGGCCGCGGCATCGGCCTTGGCGGAACTGCCGCAGCACGAACCCTCCGCGGCCGCTTCGGCCGCCGTTCCGCAACAAGGCGCCGGCTCGGGAAGCGTCAGGGGCGCCGGCTCGGGAAGCGTCAGGGGCGCCGGCTCGGGAAGCGTCAGGGGCGCCGGCTCGGGAAGCGTCAGGGTGGCGCGCGCCGGGTTGCCGCAACAGCCGCTCGTGCCGGCGACAGCAAGCGCGTCAGCCGGATCGCCGGCGAAGCCGCCGCGGGTGTTCTGGTCGCTCATGGCTCCTCCTCGAGGCCCCGATCGGACTTTGATTCGACGTTTGTCTAAACCGAGACTTGCACACGGTTTCGACATCTGTCAATCTCGAAGAATGTCGAAATCGAGTCAGCCTCTCGCCGTCGCCGATCTGTCCGCGGCGGCGTGCTGCGCCCCGATCGCGCAGGCGCGGATTCCGTCCGAGGCGGCCACAGCGCTGGCGCAGGCGTTCAAGGCGCTCGGCGACCCGATCCGGCTGCAGCTGATGTCGATGATTTCGTCCGCGCCCGGCGGGGAGATCTGCGTCTGTGATCTCACTCCGGCGTTCGACATCTCCGGGCCGACGATCTCCCACCACCTGAAGGTGCTCAAGGAGTCCGGCCTGGTCACCGCACAGCGCCGCGCCAGCTGGGTGTATTACCGGGCCCAGCCCGAGCTCATGCGCCGGCTGTCGGGCCTGCTTGACGCCGGATAAAGGCTCAGTAACTATTGACTCAATGACTGACGAGGTTTCTTCCCTCCAGGCGCGAGCGCGTATCCACGCCGCGCTGGGCGATCCCGCACGGCTGGCGATCGTCGACGCGCTGACCCTCGGCGACGCCTCCCCCGGCGAGATCGGCCACGACCTCGGCCTGCCGACCAACCTGGTCGCCCACCACCTGAAGGTGCTGCAGGCGGCGGGGCTGATCGTGCGTACCCGCTCCGAGGGCGACCGCCGCCGCACCTACCTGCGCCTGCGACCCGAGGCTCTCGCTTCCCTGGCACCGCCGGCGTTGCCGGACGCGGAACGCGTGGTGTTCGTCTGCACCCACAACTCGGCCCGCTCGCAACTGGCCGCGGCCCTGTGGCGCGACCGCGTCGGCGGCCCGGTCGCCTCGGCCGGCACCGAGCCCGCCGCCCGGGTCCACCCGCGGGCGGTCAGGGTCGCCCACCGGCACGGCCTGACCATCGACGCGACCGGCACCGCGGACGTCGCCGACGTCGTCCACGACGGCGACCTCGTCATCGCGGTCTGCGACAACGCGCACGAGGCCGGGCCCGTCCGTCCCCGCCTGCACTGGTCGATCCCCGACCCCGTCCGCGTCGACACCGACGCGGCGTTCGAGGCCGCCTACGCCGATCTGGCCCAGCGCATCGACCGCGTGGCGCCGGCCGTTTCATGACCGCGTCCGTGCGACCCATCGCCGCCGGGCGCCGCCTGCTGGCCGAGTTCGCCGGTACGGCCTTGCTGGTCACCGCCGTCGTCGGCTCCGGCATCATGGCCACCACGTTGTCGCCCGGCGACGTCGGCCTGCAACTGCTGGAGAACTCGGTCGCCACCGCGTTCGCGCTCGGCGCCCTGATCCTGACCTTCGGCCCGGTCTCCGGCGCCCACTTCAACCCGGTCGTCTCGGCCGCCGACTGGTTCCTCGGCCGCCGGACCGGCACCGGGCTGTCCGGCACCGACCTCGCGGGCTACGTGCTCGCGCAGATCCTGGGCGCGATCGCCGGCTCGGTGCTGGCCAACCTGATGTTCGATCTGGACCCGGTCACCCTTTCCGGCAAGGAACGGTCCGCCGGTCACCTGTGGCTGGGCGAGATCGTCGCCACCACCGGCCTCCTTCTGCTGATCTTCGCGCTGGCCCGCTCGGGCCGTGCCGCCGTCGCGCCGGCCGCGGTCGGCGCCTACATCGGCGCCGCGTACTGGTTCACCAGCAGCACCAGCTTCGCCAACCCGGCCGTCACCATCGGCCGCGCCTTCACCGACACCTTCGCCGGCATCGCACCCGCCTCCGTGCCCGGCTTCGTCGTCGCCCAGTTCATCGGCCTGCTCATCGGCATCGGCCTGCTGCTCGTCCTCTATCCCGGCGTGGAACAAGAAGGAAGACCGTCATGAGCGACAAGCCCAGCGTCCTGTTCGTCTGCGTGCACAACGCCGGCCGCTCCCAGATGGCCGCCGGCTGGCTGCGCCACCTCGCCGGTGACGCCGTCGAGGTCCGCTCGGCCGGCTCCGCCCCGGCCGATCAGATCAACCCGGCCGCCGTCGAGGCCATGCGCGAGGTCGGCATCGACATCACCGGCCAGAAACCCAAGATCCTCGAGTACGACACCGCGCAGTCCTCCGACGTCATAGTCACCATGGGCTGCGGCGACGCCTGCCCGTACTTCCCCGGAAAGCGTTACGAGGACTGGAAGCTCGAAGACCCGGCCGGCAAGGGCGTCGAGTCCGTCCGCCCGATCCGCGACGAGATCAAAGCCCGCGTCGAGGCGCTGCTGGCCCGCCTGGCCCTCTGATCCGAAGTCAAATGACTGGCAGTCATTCGCACACTGAGCGACTGTCCGGTTCACACCACAAGCGGCAATCTGGATGGCCGTTGGTCAGCAGCGATGGGGGGACGATTGGCGAAGCGCGGCCGAAGGAGTCAGCCGCCGAGCTCATCAGGCGAATCTTCGAGCATCCTCAGCACGTGGGTCAGATGGTGTGCTGTACCCCAGGCCCGCCATCCTGCCGCGTTCCCGGGGCCTCCGACCATGGCGGCCCGTTGCGCGATCTCGGCATCACCCCAGGAGTACGAGGGGCCTTCTGCCGGCCAGTGGTCCGCCGCCACCAGCGAAGCGCAAAGGTCGTACATACTCCCGTAGCCGTTGCCGTCTCGCGCCCATCGGTATATCCACCACACGTCCTTGTCGGTGTACCGAAGGTTGGGAGGCGGAGGCCACCCCTTGACGTTCATCTTGGGATGGGCGATGCCGTAGTCCCCGAAGACGATGTCAGGTTCTCGAAGGCGTCTCCAGAGAGCCAGGTCGCGTCTAGGCACGGGGGTCGCAATGTTGTACGGAATGTCGCCGATCGATTCCGGCATTGCGCCTGAAACCACCGTGATGGCTTCCCACGGGTAGCGCCGTGCCCAGACCAGGCACTTTCGTGCCAGCGCTTCGATTCTGCCGATGTCGCGTTCTGAGCGAACGTCGAAAAAATCAAGAATAAGTACTGACTTCTCGATGGTCGCCCCAGCCCGTCGGCAGAGCTTGGCCAGCGACGCTTCGGCTTCATCCTCGTCAGGATCGGAGATGTCGCCGCCGAGCCGGATGACCGCCCGCCCATCATGCAGCTCCGCAGCCTGTCGCGCCTCGGTCAAACGGCGCGCGGAGTCACTCAAATGCAGAACCGGCCGGATAGGGACACCCCAGTCGGCGAAATCGTCGGCGATAGCCCGCAGCGGCCCTCGCCAGGCTCCGTCCGGATCCTCCAGGTAGCGAGCGTCGACCGCTACGGACATACCCCGCGGTATTACGTTACGGGCTCTCTCGGCGAAGCTGTGGGCATCCTTGATCGGATCTCCCCTCGTGGGCGGGACCTCAAAGACCGGCATCACCCTTGCTGCCAGCACTTCTGGCAGATGGTCGATGGCTTTGAGTTCACCCTCCCGGCCTTTGAGTATGGGCATGTAGACCACGGCACACCCTTCGCTGGCCATCCACGCTTGTCGCTCAATAATGCACTCTAGGTAGCGATGCAACAACATTGAGTACTCGTACCGCAGCGCGGACGGTAGCCAATGGCGCGTTCGCATGCACGGGTCGGCTGCCATCGACCTGGCGTGGCTGGCCGCCGGCAAAATCGACGCCGTCGTCATGCTGGCCAACAAACCCTGGGACACCGCGGCCGGAGTCGTCATCGCCCGCGAAACAGGCGCGCTGATGGTCGACCGCGACGGATCAGCTCACACCTTCAAGTCATCCGCCACCATCACGGCGAGCCGAACCTTCTTTCCGCGATCACGATCTCATTCGCGAAGCGGCATAGGTCGGAGGCACGGAACCGTGGTCAGAAGCGGTGGGTCGACTCGGCCAGGCGGGTCAAGGCCGGCAAGGCCTGGACGATGGCGTCGCGGTCGGGCTTGTCCAAGTCGTCGAAGAGCTTGTCGATGGTGGCGGCGTAGTGGGCGTGGGTGCGCTCGACCAGCTCTCGGCCGGCCGTCGTGGTCTCGACCAGGACGCCTCGGCCGTCGGTGGGGTCGGGGACTCGCTTGACCAGGGCGGCCCGCTCCATGCGGCCGACCAGCTGGGTCATGCCGGGCTGGGAGGCGCGCTCCTGGCGGGCCAGGTCGGTCAGGCGGATCGGGCCCTCGCGGCCCAGCCGCCGCAGCACGGAGAGCGCCACCGGGCTGGGGTTGTCCGGTCCTTCGAGCTGGCGCAGGAAGCGCACCAGCTGGCCGAGCACCGGCAGCAACTGGGATCCGCGGCTGGGAGATTCCATAACTACATTATGCACGGCGTGTCGAATCAGGGGACGACCGTGACGGGCCAGCGCCCACAGCGTACGAGCTTGACGGCCAGCGAGCCCGCGATGCGATGCAGCACCTTAGCCGACCTGCCCACGATCACGGCGTCGGCCCTGACCTCCCTGGCGGCGGCGATCAACTCCGCGTACGGCTCGCCCGTGCGCACCATGAAGCTCGCCTCGACGCCGAGCTCGGGCAGATGGGCCCGGAAGGCCGCCCGCAGCTCGCGCTCGATCTCGTCCTGGGCCTCGAAAGCGGTGGCCGCGGCGGCGCCGCTGTCGTCGCCGAGCGGGATCATCGCGGGCGGGCCCTTGCGCACGTAGACCGCGAGGAGACGGCTCCCCTGACGCCGGGCCAGTCCGGCCGCGTAGGCGGCGGCACGCAGGGACGACGTCGACCCGTCGACGCCGACCAGGATCGCACTCATCTCAGCTCCTGGGACGGTGAACACCGGCAAGGTTATCCTGACGGAAACCGTTCAGCAATGAGCCGGGGAGTGACGTGACCACCTCTTCTTCGCCGGGGCGCCCCCGCGACCCCGAGGTCGACCGCCGGATCGCCCGCGCCGCGCTCGACGTCTTCGGCGACACCGGCTGGGCCGGCTTCGCCATGGAGACCGTGGCCCGCCGCGCCGGGGTCGGCAAAGCCTCGCTCTATCTGCGCTGGAGCAGCAAACAGGCGCTGCTCACGGACGCGCTGGGCGAGGGCCTGCCCCGGATCAGCGATGTCGACACCGGCACGCTGCACGGTGACCTGGTCGAGCTGGCCACCCAGATGCTCGGCCTCTACGCGGGACCGTCGAGCCGGGCCGCGCTGCGCCTGTCGGTCGAGGCCGGAACGATCCCCGGCGTGGCCGAGCACTATGAGGCGCTGCGGCAGGCACAGATCCTGGCCGCGCGGGCCGTCGTGCGGCGGGGCATCGCCCGGGGCGAGCTGCCGGCCACCGCTTCGGTCTCGATGCTGCTCGAGACGCTGCTGGGCGGGGCGATGATGCACGCGCTGACCACGCCGCCGGAGAGGCGGGCCGCGCTGGCGAAGGACACGGCGGCGCACGCCCGGCGGCTGGTCGACTTCCTGATGCACTCGGTGACCGCGGGCGTCCGCGCATGATCGTCACCGGAACCGCCCAGCACCGGGCGTGGCAGGAGCGCGTCCTTCCGCCGGTCGAGCAGGTGCGCCCGGGCCTGTGGTCGATCCCGGTGCCGATCCCGGACAACCCGCTGCGCTACACGATCAGTTACGCCTTCACCGGCGAGGACGACGGTGTCCTGCTGATCGACCCGGGCTGGGACTCATCCTCGGGCCGCGCCGCGCTCACCGCGGGGCTGGGCGAGGCCGGCGCCGGCATCGGCGAGGTGACCGGCGTCGTCGTGACCCACGTGCATCCCGATCACCACGGGCTCAGCGGCTGGCTGCGTACACAAGGGGCCTGGATCGGCATGCACCCGGCCGAGGCGGCCACGCTGCCCAGCCGCTTGTGGAGCGACCGCCGCCCCGAGCAGGACCGGGCGTGGCTGCGGCGCAACGGCGTGCCCGCGGCCGAGGTCGCCGGGCTGGCTGTCAGCCCGGAGCGCATGCGCGGCCTGCTGTCCATGGCCGAGCCCGACCGCGCGATCGAGGACGGCGACCTGCTGCCGCTGACCCGCCGCTCGGTGCGGGCGGTGTGGACACCCGGGCACACGCCCGGCCACCTGTGCCTGCACGACGCGGCCGCCGGCGTCCTGCTCACCGGCGATCACCTGCTCCCCCGGATCAGTCCCACGGTCGCGGTGCATCCGGCGAACGAGGGCGATCCGCTGACCCCGTACCTGGAATCGCTGGAACAGACCGGCAAGTTCGCCGCCGAGGAGGCTCTGCCCGCCCACGAATACCGCTTCCGGGGCATCGACGCCCGGGCCGCGGCGATGATCGGGCATCACGGCGACCGCAACCGGGAGATCCTGCGCGCCCTCGACACCCAGGGGACGGCCACCGCCTGGGAGATCGCGGCCGCCCTGACCTGGTCGCGTGGCTGGGACAGCCTGCGCGGCCTGATGCGCCGGATGGCCCTGGGCGAGACCCTGGCCCACCTGCACCACCTGGCCACCGTGGGCGCCGTTCGCCGCGCGGCGGAAGAGCCGACGAGGTGGGCCCGCTAAGGGATCGGGCCGGTTCGCAGCTGCATGGTGACCTCACTGCCGTAACGGACCGTGCGGCCCGCGGCCGGGGACTGTCGCCACACCCAGGCCGACGGGCCGGTCGGGCCGGTGAACCTCGGCACCAGGCCGGCGGCCACGACGCGCTGGTGGGCGATGGTGCGGCGCGCCTCCTGGACGAACGGAACCGTGACCGGGGTGAAGGGCAGCAGGACGCGGCGGATCTGCTGGGCGCAGACCGCGCAGAACTCCTGGTCGATGTCGCGCATCCGGCAGTCGAACTGCGGGCGGAAGGCGCCGCAGTGGTAGTAGTGCGCGCCCTCGTACAGGCCGACGGTCGCGGCCGGGAGCGGGTTCGGCTGCGGGTCGCACTGCGAGCAGTCGGCGTTGCGGGTGGTCGGTATCGGCGTCGCCGCCGCGACCAGCGACCGCCACTTCAGCGTGGCCCGGTTGGTGTTCACGGTGACGTTCGGCTCGCCCGGCTCCACCGCCGGATGCCGGTTGCGGTCGGTGTCCACGCCGCAGCCGAGGTAGTACTCGTACTCGTCGGCCAGGCCGAACGCCCCGTGGCCCATCTCGTGCAGGGCGATCTGCTCGGCCCCCGTGGCCAGGGAATATGCGGCCGCGGCGCCACCCGAACCGCCGTACACCTGGGAATTGACGATGACCACGACGGCGTGGAACTGCGGCACCTGCTGTCCCGCGACGGAGAGCGCGGTCCCCTGATTGACGGTGAGCAGGCGGCGGGTGCCGTTGTTGCAGAAGGCGGCGTCGAAGTACGTCCGGGCGGTGGTGCCCGGCCCTCCGCACGCGGCCGGGTCGTCGGCGCCGCTGTCGGTGGAGGTCACGTCGACGCGGTAGAGGTTAAGGCCGGACCAGACGCTGTCGAAGGGGCGGGTGCCCTCGAGCCGGACGCAGAGGCGGTTGGCGTCCTGGTGGTACTGGGTGATCTGGTTGGCGCGGTAGCCGTCGCCGAGGATGACCAGGTTCCAGCGCTCGGTGGGCGGGCCATGATCGATGATGCGGGTGACGCCGAGCACCTGACCGTCGGCGGTGGTCATGACTCGTCCCGCACCGGCACCCGCGCGATCTCGCGCACCCGCCGCGTCTCGTCCGGGCCGCCGGGATCGTCGACCAGGGCCAGATGATCGGCCTCGGGCAGATCGGGGACGAGAACGGTGAAGACGCCGGTGGGCCGCTCGACCGCCATCCGCTCGACCGTCCGGCCCGGCTCGGGCGAGAACACCTCGACGCCGTCCGGGATCGGTGGCAGGGCACGGCGTTCGAGGACTCCCCCGTCGGCCGTACGGAGCTCGGCCCGCAGACCGGCTCCGGCCTCGCCGACGGCCGGGATCGTCATCTCGACCCGCTGCCGGGAGACGACGCGCACGTCGTCACCGTCGTAGGAGAACACGAGGCGCAGCGCCGGCTCAGTCATGTGCGGACCGTACGCCCGGGGCCGGCCCGGCACACCACTTCTGTCGCTGATCACGCATGCGGCGATTTGTGCGTTTGTGCGGCGAGTACTAGACACGGAGGCCTATCCCTTCCGGCTCCGTGAAGGCCGTGCGACGGTGCGTGATCGGCGATTATTTCGGTATCCGGGATGACCTGCGGAATTGCATTTTCCGGTGATCAGGAAAGGCGTCCTGACTAGTCAGGTACGCCTATTGACCCTGCGTGCATGATGTTTGGCGTGGCAACGGAATCGCGTGTGGGGCGACGACGCCGGGCGGCCCCGGTGACCTATGACAGCCGGCCGGTGAATCCGCGCGAGTTCATACCCGTGGCGGCCCGGCCGTCACATGCGGCGCCGATTTATCCCGGCGATCTGCCCGAGCGCGGCGAGGCCATTCAGGCGCTCACCCGCGAGGTGCTGATCCGGCGGTCGCTCGAGGTGTCGCCGACCGCCTTCATCACGATCATCAGCATCATCCAGGGTGTGGCGCTGGGACTGCTCGCACAGAACGCGTTCGCCCGCCCCGGGCTGCTCGTCGCCGTGCAGGCCGTGACCATGCTCCTCGTTCTGGTCACGGTTTTCTATTTCTACTTGACGATCAGCATTCTGCTGCGCTGGGCACCCTCCTTTCTCGACTGCCTGCTGCCGTTCGGCATCGCCGGGCTGGAGATACCGGGCGCGTTCTTCCTCGGCAATACCCGCGCGTGGAATCTGTGGCTCGGCGCGTTCTGGTTCGGCACGTTCATCGGTTTGTGGATCACCAAGAAATGGTCGCCGCCGTCGCACTTCGGCGAGGAGATCGACGCTCACCGCACGCTGCACGACATGCTGCACGAGTTGCGGCTGACCGCCGGGACGGGCGCGCTCGCCGTGGGCTGGTGCGGCCTGTTCGCTCTGCTGATGCCGGCCGGTCAGCTGTTCTGGGGCCTCCTCGGGGCCGGGATGGTGCTGGCCACGGTGACCATGGTGGTCGCGCGCACCGAGCTGCGGTCCTCGCAGATCCACGCCCACTACGGCGTCAATCGGCCACCGTTCAATTGAGACGGAAATCGTGTAATGATCGCGGCATGAGGCGGCGAGGCATAGCCGACGTCATCGGCCGGCGTTACGACGAGTTCTTCCGCGAGCGCACCCCCGTGCCGTTCGAGGTCCTGGACCGCGACGGCACCACACACAGTTTCGGCGTCGGCGGCGACGCTCCCCCGCGCTACACGGTCATCGTGCGCGACGACGAGGGCCGCGACGCGCTGACCTCCCTCGACCAACTTCAGGTCGCGCTGGCGTACCTCCGAGGTCATCTCGACGTCGACGGTGATCTGGCCGCGGCGCTGAGCATGCGCCAGTTCTTCTCCGACATCCATCCGGTCGCCTTCCTCGGGCGCTGGATGCCGTCGCTGTGGCACGGCAAGACGGAGCACGACAACCGCGCCATCTCGCAGCACTACGACGAGGATTCCGAGTTCTTCCTGACCTTCCTCGACACCCGGCACCGCTGCTACACGCAGGGCGTGTTCGCCGCCGACGACGAGCCGCTCGAGGAGGCGGTGACCCGCAAGCTCGACATCGCGCTCGACGCCATCCAGGTCAAGCCGGGCGACCGGGTGCTGGAGGTGGGCGGCGGCTGGGGCGCCTTCTCGGAGCACGCGGCCCGGCGCGGCATCGACGTCACGACGGTCACGCTCGCGGCCGAGTCGGAGCGCTTCCTCAAGGACCTGTTCGACCGCGAGCAACTGCCAGTCACCGTGGTCCGCGAGCACATCCTGCGCTATCAGAACGACCGCCCCTTCGACGCGATCGTGAACATGGGCGTCACGGAACACCTTCCGGACTACCGAGCAACCCTTCAGACGTACGCCCGATTGCTGCGTCCCGAGGGCAGGGTCTATCTCGACGCTCTGGCCATGCGGCGCAAACACACTGCTTCAACCTTCTTCAAGCAGTACGTCTACCCGGGCCGTTCGGCGCCGCTGCTGCTGCACTCCTATCTCCGGCACGTCGCGCACTCGCCGTTCGAGCTGCTCACCGTCGAGGACGACCGGCACAACTACTTCCTGACGTGCCGGGCCTGGGCCCAGCGCCTCGACGCCCGCCGCGAGGAGATCGTGGCGCGGTGGGGCGACGAGCTCTACCGCCGCTTCCGCATCTTCCTGTGGGGGTCGGCGTCGGGCTTCGACACGCGCATGGTGCAGGCCTACCGCTGGACCCTACGGCTCACCTAGCGAGCCCAGACGTTCGAGACGGGTCCACCGGGCCCAGCCCCGCTCGCGCATCAGCGCCAGCAGCCGGGTCACCCGGGGATCCGTCTCGACGGCGAGGGCGTCGAGCAGGTCGAACGGCGTGTCGTCGATGGACTCGTTGCCGTCGGCCAGGCCGGCCGCGTACGCCTGCTCGGAGAGCTCGGCCAGCAGATCGGCGATCTCCACCAGGCGGGGGTCGCCGTCGTCCCCGTCGTCGTCGTCGAAGACCTCCGACAGGAGCCGGTAGAGCCGGACCATCCGCGGGTTCTCGAGCTCGGCCAGCTTGGCCGGGATCCACTCCGCGATCTCGCCGGGCCAGCGCGCGGCCATGAGGATCCACCCGTCCCGCTCGGCCGCGATCAGCCCCGGCGACGCGCCCAGCTGCCGGAGGCGGTCGAGATAGCCGACCACCACCTCCGGCAGCACCAGGCTGTCGCCGGCGGCGAGCTGCGCGATCTGCTTGCGGCTGCTTTCCAGCCGTACGATCTCGTCGCGCAGCCGGTCGTCGATCGCGCCGACCTGTCCGGCGAACGTCGCCGCGTCGGCGTCGAGCATGCCGCGGATGTGCGAGAGGGGCACGCCGGCGTTCGCGAGAGTACGGATCTTGATGAGGGCGACGACGGCCTTGGCGCCGTACCGGCGGTAGCCCGACGCGTCGCGGTCCGGCTCGGGCAGGAGCCCGACGTGGTGGTAGTGCCGCACGGCGCGCACGGTGACGCCGGCGTAGTCCGCCAGCTGGCCGATCGTCAGCATGCCCTCACCTCCTGCGGCGGTAGATCCGGTTCGAGACGGCGTACGCGACCACCAGGATGCCAGCACACCAGGCGAGCGCGGTCCAGATGCCGGAGCCGACCGGTTGCCGGGTGAACAGGTCACGCAGGGTGTCGACGATGGAGGTCACCGGCTGGTTCTCGGCGAAGGCGCGTACCGGCCCCGGCATCGTGGCGGTGGGCACGAACGCCGAGCTGATGAAGGGCAGGAAGATCAGGGGGTACGCGAACGCGCTGGCCCCGTCGACACTCTTGGCGGTGAGGCCGGGAATGACGGCCAGCCAGGTCAGAGCCAGTGTGAACAGCACCAGGATGCCGGTGACGGCGAGCCAGGCGCCCAACCCGGCGCTCGTACGGAAGCCCATGACCAGAGCGACCCCGACGACCAGCGCCACCGAGATCAAATTGGCCAGCAGCGAGGTCAGCACATGCGCCCAGAGCAGGCCCGAGCGGGCGATGGGCATCGACTGGAAGCGTTCGAGGATGCCGCTCTGAAGGTCGGTGAAGAGCCGGAAAGCGGTGTACGAGATGCCGGACGCGATGGTGATGAGCAGGATGCCGGGGAGCAGGTAGTTCACGTACGCGACCGAGCCGGTGTCGATCGCGCCGCCGAACACGTAGACGAACAGCAGCATGATGGCGATCGGTGTGATCGCGGTGGTGACGATGGTGTCGAAGCTGCGGGTGACGTGGCGCAGGGTCCGCCCGGTGAGCACTACGGTGTCGTACATCGTCGCTCAGCCCTTCCCCCGGACGACGGCCAGGAAGGCGTCCTCCAGGGTGGGATGCAGTTCCTTGACCTCGGCCGGCGTGCCGTCGACGGCGATCCGGCCCTCGTGCAGGATCGCGATCCGGTCGGCCAGTTGCTCGGCCTCGTCCAGGTACTGCGTGGTCAGCAGAACCGTCGTTCCGCCCGCGGCGAGCTCCTTGACGGCCTGCCACACCTCGAGGCGCGCCTCCGGGTCGAGCCCGGTCGTCGGCTCGTCGAGGAACACGACGGGCGGGCTCCCGATCAGGCTCATCGCGAGGTCGAGGCGGCGGCGCATCCCTCCGGACCAGGTCGCCAGACGGCGGTCGCCCGCCTCGGCCAGGCCGAAACGGGTGAGCAGGTCGTCCGCGATGCCGCCGGCTTCCTTGAGGCGCCGCAGCCGGGCGATCAGGACGAGGTTCTCGCGGCCGGTGAGGATCTCGTCGACGGCCGCGAACTGCCCGGTCAGGCTGATCGACGCGCGGACGTCGGCGGGCCGCGCGGCGACGTCGAAGCCGTTCACGCGGGCGGCGCCACCGTCCGCCTTGGCCAGTGTGGAGAGGATCCGCACCACCGTGGTCTTGCCCGCTCCGTTCGAGCCGAGCAGGGCGTGGATGCTGCCCCGCGCGACGTCGAGGTCCACGCCGCGCAGCACGCGCAACCGCCCGTACGACTTCTCCAAGCCCTGTATCTCTATCGCCGTGGTCATGGCAGCAGTGTCGAAGGTTGACGCTGCGTCAGGGTCAAGCCCGATCGAGGCGGGCCCGCAACGCGGCGGCGATCTCGGCGGCGGCGGTGATCTGGTCAGGGGTGAGCGCGTCGACGAAGAGCTCGCGGATGGCCTTCAGATGGGGAACGGTGGCCGCGTCGAAGGCCTCCCTGCCGGCGGTGGTCGGCCTCACGAACGCGCCGCGGTTGTCGGTGGCGCAGTCCTCGCGCTGGATCAGCCCGCGGCGCTCCATCCGGCCGAGGTGGTGGGAGAGGCGGCTGCGTTCCCAGCCGATGTGGGCCGCAAGATCCGACGAGCGCATTTCCGACATCTCACTCAGTGCCAGCATCACCGAGTAGTCACCCGGGGAAAGGCCGGTCTCGTCGTGCAGGCGGCCGCCGATGCGGGATCGGAGCACCTCGGTGGTCTCGATGAAGTCGCGCCACGCGCTGAGTTGCTCCCGGGTGGGGAGGCGGCGAGAGCCGGGCATAAATCTCAACCTCCGATAGTTGACGTGTCCAGCATAAGCGATTGACACGTCAATTATTCCTGGGAGCAGTCATGATCCTCGGTCTGGACAACTTCGGCGACGTACCCGCCGGCCTGACCCACGCGGCCGCCATCCGGCAGGTCGCCGACGAGGCCGTGATGGCCGACGAGCTGGGCGTGGACGCCATCGCGCTCGGCGAGCACCACCGGCCCGAATACTCCATCTCCACCCCGGAGACGGTTCTCGCGGGCATCGCCGGCCGGACGAAGCGCATCAAGCTCGGCTCCGGCGTGACCGTGCTCAGCTCGGACGACCCGGTGCGCGTGTTCCAGCGCTTCGCCACCGTCGACGCGCTGTCGAACGGCCGGGCCGAGGTCATCCTGGGCCGCGGCTCCTTCACCGAGTCGTTCCCGCTGTTCGGCTACGACCTGAGCGACTACGACGTGCTGTTCGAGGAGAAGCTCGACCTGTTCGTCAAGCTGCTCGACGAGAAGCCGGTGACCTGGTCCGGCACGACCCGGGCGCCGCTGGTCGACGCCGACGTCTTCCCCAAGACCGAGTCGGGCCGGCTGGCCACGTGGGTCGGTGTCGGCGGCTCCCCGCAGTCCGTCGTCCGTACGGCCAAGCACGGTCTTCCGCTCATGCTGGCCATCATCGGCGGGCAGCCGGAGCGCTTCGCCCCGTACGTCGATCTCTACCGGCGCGCGGCCGAGCAGCTCGGCACCGTGGCCCACCCGGTCGGCATGCACTCCCCCGGCTTCGTCGCCGACACCGACGAGCAGGCCAGGGAGAAGTTCTACCCGTACTACAAGGAGCAGCGGGACCGGATCGGCGCCCTGCGCGGCTGGCCGCCCCTGCGCCGGGCCGAGTTCGACGCCGAGGTCGAGCACGGTTCGCTGTACGTCGGATCGCCGGATACGGTTGCCCGCAAGATCGCCCACGCGGTGAAGGCCCTCGACGTCGGCCGCTTCGACCTGATCTACACGGTCGGGGCCCAGCCGGTGGAGGACCGTTCGCGCGCCGTCGAGCTGTTCGGCTCGAAGGTCGCGCCCATGGTCCGCGACATGATTTCGGAGAACTGATGACGACCGTAGGCATCCTCGGGGCCGGCAAGCTCGGCACGGTGCTGGCCCGGCTGGCCGTGTCACACGGCTACGACGTGCTCGTGGCCGGCTCGGGCGACCCCGAGAAGATCGCGCTGATCGTGAAGATCATCACGCCCGGCGCGCGGGCCGTGAGCGCGGCCGAGGCGGCGTCGCGGGCCGACATCGTGATCCTGGCCCTGCCGCTCGGCAAGTACGAGACGCTGCCGGTGGAGGCGCTGCGCGGCAAGACCGTCGTCGACGCCATGAACTACTGGTGGGAGGTGGACGGGATCCGCGACGACCTGACGGATCCGCGCACCTCCTCCAGCGAGATCGTGCAGGCCTTCCTGCCGGACTCGCGCGTGGTGAAGGCGTTCAACCACATGGGCTACCACGACGTGGAGGGCGAGTCCCGCAAGGCGGGCACGCCCGGCCGCAAGGCGATCGCCCTCGCCGGCGACAACCCGTCGGCCGTGGCCGAGGTGGCCGGGTTCATCGACACGCTCGGCTTCGACCCGGTCAACGCCGGGTCGCTCGCGGAGGGCGTACGGATGGAGCCCGGAACCGAGCTCTTCGGGGCCAACACCGACGCCGGCGAGGTGACAGCCATGCTGGCCCGCTTCGAGGAGTCGGAGAGGGGCCGGGCCGTCATCGCCGCCCGGCGTTGACGGAGGCTTCGCAACGTTGCGATAGTTTTCGAATGAGTGGAGATCAGCGGCGGGCCACCCTGGCGGCGGTGGCCCGTGAGGCCGGCGTCTCGGTGCCGACCGTCTCGAAGGTGGTCAACGGGCGGACCGACGTGGCGCCCGAGACCCGGGCCCGCATCGCGGCCCTGCTGACGCGGCACGGCTACGTGGGGCGGGCCCAGACGGCGGCGGCGGCCGGGGTCCGCACGGTCGACCTGGTCTTCGACGGCATGGAGACGCCGAACAACCTGAAGATCCTCAAGGGCGCGCTCAGCGCCGCCGCCGAAGAGGACGTCGACGTCGTGGTGGGGCTCGCGCCGGCCCGCCCGCAGGGCGCTCACCGTGAGGGCATCGTTCTGGTCACCTCGAGCATCACCGCCGCGCAGTGGCAGCACTTCAGCAAGCGCGGCATCCCGATCGTCACCATCGACCCGCACGACGTGCCGTCGGCGGAAGTTCCGAGCGTCGGCGCCACCAACTTCCAGGGCGGCATGGAGGCCACGGCCCACCTCACCGGGCTCGGCCACCGGCGGGTCGGCTTCATCGAGGGACCGCCCGAGCGCGGGGTCAGCATCGCCCGCCTGCACGGCTATCAGGCCGCGCTGTCGCAGGCCGGCGTCGCGCACGACCCCGGCCTGGTCCGGGCCGGCCCGTTCACCTTCGACGCCGCCTTCACGGCCGGCATCTCCCTGCTGACCTCGGAGAACCGGCCGACGGCGATCTTCGCCTGCAACGACACCCTCGCCCTGGGCGCGATGGAGGCGGCCCGCACGCTGGGCCTGCGCATCCCGGAGGACGTCAGCGTCGTCGGCTTCGACGACATGCCGGTCACCCAGTGGTCGGCGCCCCCGCTGACGACCGTGCGGCAGCCGTTCGCCGAGATGGGCCGGGTGGCCATGCGGCGGCTGCTGCGCCTGGCCGCCGGGGAGTCGCTGGACTCGCCGCGCGTCGAGCTTGCGACCGAGCTGATCGTCCGGAAGTCGACCTCGAAACTTTCGAGCATTGACTGACAATGTTTCGCAAAGTTACGTTGGGCCGGTCCTCCTTCACGAAAGGCCTGACATGACGCTCCTCCATGTGGCGACGACCGGTTCCGACGATGCCGAGGGCTCGGAGAAGCAGCCCCTCCGGACCATCAACCGGGCCGCCGAGCTCGCCCGCCCCGGCGACACCGTGATCGTGCACGCCGGTGAGTACCGGGAATGGGTCACGCCCCGCCGCGGCGGCCTCAGCGACGCGCGGCGCATCACCTACACGGCCGCCGAGGGCGAGCACGTGGTGATCAAGGGCTCCGAGCGGATCACGAACTGGGTCCAGGAATCCGGCTCGGTGTGGCGCGCCGAGGTCCCCAACTCGCTTTTCGGGCAATTCAATCCGTACGCCGAGGAAGTGGCCGGTGACTGGATCGTCTACCCGGCCGGCGCGCCCCACAAGCACCTGGGCGACGTCTACCTGAACGGCCTTTCGTTCTATGAGGCCGGCACCCGCGACGAAGTGAACAACCCGCCGCGCCGCGAGACGGTCCTGGACAACTGGACCGCGGTCGACGACAAGGTCCGCAACGTCGAACAGACCCAGCTCGTCTGGTTCGCGACCGTCGGCGCCGAGACCACCACGATCTGGGCGAACTTCCAGGGCGCCGACCCGAACGCCGAGCTGGCCGAGATCAACGTACGGCGGTCGGTCTTCTACCCGCTCGTGCCGCACCTGAACTACATCACCGTGCGCGGCTTCGAGCTTGCCCAGGCGGCCACCCCGTGGACCCCGCCCACCGCCGACCAGCCCGGCCTCATCGGCCCGAACTGGGCCAAGGGCTGGATCATCGAGGACAACGTCATCCACGACGCCAAGACCTCGGCCGTCTCGCTCGGCAAGGAGGCCTCGACCGGCCACAACTACGCCACCGAGCGCCGCGACAAGCCCGGATATCAGTACCAGCTCGAATCGGTCTTCTCGGCCCGGCAGATCGGGTGGGACAAGGAGCACATCGGCTCGCACGTCGTGCGCCGCAACACCATCTACGACTGCGGCCAGAACGGCGTCGTCGGCCACCTCGGCTGCGTCTTCTCGACCATCGAGGACAACCACATCTACAACATCGCGCTCAAGCGCGAGTACTACGGCTACGAGATCGGCGGCATCAAGCTGCACGCCGCAATCGACGTGCAGATCCGGCACAACCGCATCCACGACACGTCACTGGGCATCTGGCTCGACTGGCAGACCCAGGGCACCCGGGTCACCCGCAACGTGTTCTACGCCAACAACCGCGACCTGTTCATCGAGGTCAGCCACGGCCCCTTCCTGGTCGACCACAACGTGCTGGCCTCCCGCGCGTCGTACGAGTCGTTCAGCCAGGGCGGCGCGTTCGTCGGCAACCTGTTCGCCGGCACCGTGCGGCTGGAGGCGGTCATGGACCGGGCCACGCCGTACCACCAGCCGCACAGCACCCAGGTCGCCGGCTACGCGTACATCCGCGGCGGCGACGACCGTTACGTCGGCAACGTCTTCCTGGGCGGGGAGCTTGCGCAGGCGTACGGCCAGGGCGGCGACGGCAAGGCGGTTCCGTCGTACGGCCTGACGGGTTACGACGCGCATCCGGCGTCGTTCGCCGAGTACCTCCAGCGGATCGAGGAGCAGCCGCCGGGCGACCACCAGCGGTACCTCGACGTGCTCCAGGCCGTCTACGCCCAGGGGAACGTCTACGCCACAGGCGCGAAGCCGTTCGCGGGCGAGACCGGCCCGCACGAGATCGGCGACGCCACCTTCCGCGTGGTCGAGGAAGGCGACGAGGTCTACCTCGAGACCGACCTGCCGGCCGCCTTCGACCAGGCCGGCTTCGTCACGGTCGGCGGCGGCGACTTCGAGCGCGTCCGCTTCGCCGACGCCGACTTCGAGGAGCCCGACGGCACCCCGGCGGTCATCGACGCCGACCTGACCGGCGACCGGCGACCGGCCGGCGCGGCCGCGGCCGCCGGGCCGCTGTCGAAGCTCGCCTCGGGCAAGTCTCGCACCCGCATCTGGTGATTCTCACGGCCCGGGGGCTTCGGCTCCCGGGCCGGCTTCCTCCGGACTGAACTCCGCGCCGATCCATCCGTTGTCGGGATGTCCCCTGCGCGCATCGTCCGGAAAGAAGTCATGACCCAGCCTCCGATCGACATTTTGGCCGGCCGTTACAAGCTCTCCAGCCCGTTGGGGCAGGGCGGGATGGGCAAGGTCTGGAAGGCCCACGACGAGCTGCTCGACCGCGACGTGGCGCTCAAGGAGATCGCACCGGACGGAGTGAGCGCGGACGAGCTGGGCGACCTCCGCGAGCGGGCCATCCGCGAGGCGCGGGCCATCGCCCGGATCGACCATCCCCACGTCGTGCGCATCTTCGACGTGGTGGAGCACGAGGGCTCGCCCTGGATCGTGATGGAGCTGGTCCGGGCCCGGTCGCTGTTCGACGTGGTCAGCCAGGACGGGCCGCTGGAGCCGGAGCGGGCGGCCCGGATCGGCCTCGACGTGCTGGGGGCGTTGCAGGCCGCGCACCGGGCCGGAATTCTGCACCGCGACGTGAAGCCGGCCAACGTGCTGGTCGGCGCGAACGGCCGGGTCGTGCTGACCGACTTCGGCCTGGCCATGACGGCCGGCGACTCGGCCATGACCCGGACCGGGGTGATGCTGGGTTCCCCGTCGTACCTGGCGCCGGAGCGGGCCCGCGACGAACCGGCGTCGGCCAAGTCCGACCTGTGGTCGCTGGGCGCGACGCTGTACGCCGCGGTCGAGGGCCGCCCGCCGTACCAGCGGTCCTCACCCATGACGACGCTGGCCGCCCTGATGGTCGATCCGCCGACGGCACCCGAGCGCGCGGGGGTCCTCGAACCGGTCCTGGAAGCGTTGCTGGAGAAGGATCCGGCCGCCCGGGCCACCGCCGAAGAGACGGCGGAGCTGCTGCGGTACGTCCTGTCGCAGCCGCACACGCCGCCGCCGGTCGTGATCCCGGAGCCTCCAGTGGCTCCCGAGACCCGCCGCCGGCCGAGGAGCGTCGTCGTGGGGCTGCCGGTGATCGCCACCGCGGTCGCGGCGGCGTCGATCATCGCGGTGGTGGCCACTCGGGGCGCCGGCGAGCCGGTGGCGCAGTCGGCGCCGATCGGGGAGCCCTCCGCCGTGCCGCCAGTTGCCGCCTCGGCGCCCGTTCGGCCCGTGCCCGTGCTGTCGCCCTCGGTGAAAGCCGCCTCCGCCCTCAGCCGGCGCCCCAGCGCGGCGCCGTCGAAACCGGCTCGGGTGAGCGCCCAAGCCTCCCCGGCCAAGCCGCCCGCTCCGGCCAGGACCACCACGGCGGCCACGGCGGCCACGGCGGCCGCGCCCACTCCGGTCCGGGTGAGCTTCGAGGCCGAGTCGTACACCGACAACAGCGGCACCGAGGACTCGTTCCCGGACGGGGCCAGCGGCGGCCGGGTGGTCGGCAAGACCGACAACGGCGACTACGTGGGCTACGGAAACCGCTCCGTGGCGGGCATGCGGCGGGTGAGCCTGCGCTACGCCGCCGGCGACGACGACACCGATGTCGAGCTGCGGGCCGGGTCGGCCACCGGCGCCGTGCTGGCCCGGATCACGTTGGCCCGCACCGCCGGCTTCTCCACGTTCGCGACCACCACGGCCACGTTCACCGCGAGCGGCTCGGGAGCACCGTACCTGGTATTCCTCGGCCCCAAGGCCTCCGACATCGACGTGGTGACCCTGTCGTCGTGAGCCGTGCGGCTGACCGCTAATGTTCCGGGCCGCTGGTTGGTAGGCGTACACGGGGAAAGAGAAACAACTACATGACATTGCTCGCGGAGGAGCTCGCACCTACTCCCCTGCCCGCGCTGACGCCGGATCGGCCGCCGGCCCGGCGCCGCCTGCCGTCGGCCGGCTGGATCCCGTTCCTCATCGTCGTCGTGGCCGTCGCGCTGACGCTGAGCCACTACGGCGTCACGACCGTGGACATCGCCAAGTTCGCCGGCTACACGCTGTTCGCCAACACGCTGCCCGGTCTGCTGATCTGGCGGGCGGTGCGCGGACAGTCCGGCTACCTGCCCCTGGACGCGGCCTTCGGCACGGTCGCCGGCTTCACCGTCGAGTTGCCCCTCTACATGCTTCTCCGGCAGTTCGACGTGCCGTACACCGTGGGAATCTGGCCCTTGGTGGTGTTGATCCTCTTCCTCGCGGCGCCCCGGCTGCGGCGCCACTGGCGAGGCGGCGGCATGCGCATGCCGCTCGGCGTCTCGTGGACCGTCGCCGTCAGTCTCCTGTGGATTCTCGCGCTGACCGCGTTCTCCATCTTCCGCGCCAACAGCCTGACCGAGCCGCTCAACGGGACCATGAGCGTGGACTTCCCGTTCCAGTTCGCGCTGGCCGGCGAGTTCAAGCATCCGGTGCCGCTGAGCACGCCGTGGCTGACCGGCACCGGCCTGAACTACCACTGGTACGTCTACGCGCACGGCGCCGCCGCGAGCTGGCTCACCGGCATCGAGCCCCAGACACTGATCCTGCGCCTGCTGCCGCTTCCCATGGTGGCCGCCTTCCTCCTGGTCGTGGTGGCCGCGGTCCGGCAGATCACCGGCCGTTTCTGGCCGGCCTCGGTGGCCGTGCTGCTGATGCTGGCCGGTGTCGCGGCCAACCCGTTCTCCTGGACGGGCGCCCCGCTGCTCAGCGGCATCATCACCACCAATCTGTGGGTGAGCCCGACGCAGACGTACGCGGCGCTGTTCTTCGCCGCCGTCGTCTTCCAGCTGGCCGTCATCTTCCGGTCGGACCGGAAAGCGTTGCGGCGCCCCATGCCCTGGGTGGTGCTGACCGTGCTGCTGGGCGCGCTGGCCGGGGCCAAGGCCACGTTCATCCCGATGGTGCTGTGCGGTCTGCTGCTTGCCGTGGTCCTGCGCGGCCTGTCCGCCCGTAAGCTCGGCCCGGAGCTGCCCGCGCTCGGGATCACCCTGCTGTGGTTCGCGTTCGCGCAGTTCGTGCTCTACGGATCGGGCTCGCAGGGCGCCGAGATCATTCCATTCCAGACGGTCAAGTGGAGCCCGGCCGGCCAGGCCGTGATGGGCCTTCCCGACGAGGCCGACCAGTGGGCGCCGCTGCTGGCCCTCACCGGTTTCGGCATCCTGGGCCCGGCGTTCGGCTGGGCCGGGATGGCCGGCCTGCTGCGCCGCGAGTGGCGGGCCGAGCCGATCGTGCACGTCATGCTGGGCTTCGCGGCGGCCGGCACCGGCGGCATGTGGCTGGTCGCGCATCCAGGCCTGAGCCAGACGTACTTCGCCCAGTCGGCCACGCCCTATCTGGCGATGGCCTCGGCCGTCGGCCTCGCCTCGCTCGTCCCGGCCGGGCGCCGGCTGCCGAAGAGGTTCCTTTGGCTGAGTCTGTACGCGGTGACGGCCGCCGTCGCGGGTCTGGTCGTGATCCGGTCGACGGCCGGGGCGGTCGCTCCGGCCACGGCCTTCGGCGGATATCCGCTGGCGAACGTCGTCATGGCGTACACCTGGCTGGTCCTGCTCGTCGCCGTCATCGCCGTGACCGTGGTCCTCATCGCCTGGCCGCTGCGGCTGGCCCGGCGGCTCACCGTGGGGGTGCTGGCCCTGTCCGTGGTGAGCACCGCGGTGGCCAGCGGCCTCATCGGCAGCACCGACTATCTGGTCACGTCGGCGACCTCGGCCGCGCCGCCGAAGGTCGGCACCTTCCCGCCGGGCGCGATGGAGGCGGGCCGCTGGCTGCGCGACCATTCGGGCCCGCGCGACGTGGTGGCCACCAACAGCCATTGCCGCCAGGGCATCGCGGGGTGCGACAGCCGCGATTTCTGGCTGGCCGCCTACTCGGAACGCCAGATCGTCGTCGAGGGCTGGAGTTACACCGAGCCGGCCTTCGCCACCGGTGGCCTGTGGGACGGCACCCTGTCCCGATCCCCGTTCTGGGACCAGGATCTGCTGGCCGCGAACGACGCCATGTTCTCCGCCCCGACCGCCGAGAACGTCGCGTCGTTCACCGAGGCCCACCACGTCCGCTGGCTGGTGTCCGTCAGATGGACGCAGGACCCCACCGACATCGGCCGCACCCGTTTCGTCGAAGCCGATCCGGCGCTCGGCGGGTTCGCGACCGAGCGCTTCCGGGCCGGCGACATCGTCGTCTACGAGGTCTCCTGACGCCGGGCCAGCTCCGCGAGCTCGGCCCGCCCGGCCGTGCCGGTCTTGCGGAGCATGTTCGAGACGTGCACGCTGATCGTCTTCTCGCTCAGCACGAGCGCCCGGGCGATCTCGGCGTAGGTGCGGCCCGCCACGACGTGGGCCAGGACCTCACGTTCGCGCGCGGTCAGCCCGGGGATCGCGTCGCCACCGGCCGGCGCCGGCGCGCGCACGGCCGCCAGTGACACGTGGGCGTTGCGGGCGAGCAGATCCAGGTTCGCCAGCAGCGGCACGGCCTCCAGATCGGCCGCCAGCGCGTGCGCGCTCCGCAGCGCGGCCATGCCCCGCTTGCGGTCCGCCCGCCCACGCAGGGCCGTCTGGGCCTCACGCCATCGGCAGTACGCCTCGTCCCACGGCAGTGTGGCGGCACGGCACGCCTCGGCGGCCTCGTGCCAGGCGGCGAGCTCGACGGGGTCACGCCGGGCCCGTGCCGTCTCGGCATCGGTCATGCTCTGCAGGGCGGCGACCAGCCGTGCGTCGAAGTCCGTGACCACACCCCCGTCGATGACCACGACGGGATGCCGCTCCCGCAGATCGCGCAGGCGATCGAGCTCGCCGGACGGGCCGGCGCCGCGGTCGCGACAGGCCTGGGCCCGGTCGGCCAGCGCCCGCGCGGCCATCGGAAGCAAGGTCTCCGCGTCGAGCGGCGGCGGCGTCAGGGCGAGGCCGTGCAGCGCGTGCGCCAGCGCCCGCTCGGTGTCGCCGGCGGCCACGGCGAGCTCGGCCCGGACCGCGTCGAACGGGAACGGCCGGAACCCGGCCGCGTCGGCGATCAGCTCCTCGGCGCGCTGGGCGTGCGCCTCGGCCTCGGCCATCCGCCCCTGGCGGCAGGCGAGCAGGGCCGCGGTGTGCCGGCCCCGCGCGTCGGCCAGCGGGCTGGGCCGGGCGCCGAGCGCCACCCGCAGCCGCTCGGCGCAACCTCGCCAGTCACCGATGATCAGCAGGTGCTGCGCCTCGAGCGAGCAGACCTCGGACACCTGGGCGTGCGGGGCACCCGCCTCTTCGAGCACCCGGCGGCACTCCCGGAGCACGCCGACGATCGCCCGTACGCTCGGCCCGTCGGTGTTGTTGACGATCCAATAGACGGCCTCGACCGCCTTCATGAAATCGCGGTGGCTCATCGCCAGCGCGAAGGCCTCCCGGGCGGCCGCGACCCCGGCCGCCAACTCGGTGCCGACGGCGTGGGCCTGCGACACGGCGACCAGCCCTTCCATGACCGCGTCCGGCCAGCCGCCCGCGCGGGCCAGCCGCAGCGCCTCGGCGGCCGTTCCGGCGCCGTCGTCCACGCCGTGCCACAACTGGGCGTAGGCCAGCGCCGCGAGCGCCAGCGCGTGTTCACGGCTGCGTGGTTCCGCCGCCGAGAGACGCGCCGCCTCCCGCGCGTCCGCCGGCGCGACGAAGCCGCGACCGGCGGACGACCACCGCTTGGTCCGCCCGGCCAGCAGCTCCGCCGCCACCAGCGGCTGTGCCGTCCGATCGACACGCTGGAGCAGCTCGTCGATCGCCTCCAGCTCATCCGCGGCCAGCCCGGCCGCGTGGGTGGCGCGCCGGATCCGATGCAGCAGTTCGTCCGCCTGCCCACCGGAGCCGGGCGGCTGCAGCCGCAGGGCGCGCCGCAGCAGGCGGATCGTCTCGGCCCCTCCCCCGGCCTCGTCGGCGGCGGCCAAGGCCCACTCGTACGCCTGGGCGGTCATCCCGGCCGCGAAGTAGTGGTCGGCGCGGGCGATCGGGTCGCCGGCGGCCTCGGCGAACGCGGCGTGCCGGGCCCGGCGCTCCTCCGGCAGCAGGCCCTCGACCAGCACCTCGGCCAGCAGCGGGTGGGCGAACCAGTAGGCGCCGCCGGTGGTGGCGGTCAGCACGCCGGCGTCCACGGCCTTCCGCAGCAGCGGCAACGACGACGGCCCGCCGGCGGGGGTGGGACGGCCGGCGATCGCGATCGCGGTGGTCAGCTCACGGGCCGGGGCGGACAGATCGCGCCATGTGCGGGCGAGCGCGCCCCGCAGTTCGTCCGGCAGGTGCGGAGGCAGGCGGCGCGCGTCCGGGTCGAGGCCCCGGACGAGCAGCTTGGTCAGGTACGGGTTGCCGGCGCTGCGGGCGAACACGTCGTCCACCAGCGATTCGTGCGGCGGGCGGCCCAGCAGGGCGGTCATCTGCTCGTGGGTCTCGGGGCGGTCCAGGCGGCCGAGCGTCCTCTCGCGTACCCCCGGAAGCCGGCGGACGTCGGCCAGCCATCGGTGCAGACGGCCCTCCTCGCCCGTCCGGAGGGTGGCGAAGACGGCCAGGCGCCGGTTCGCGCGGCCGGCGATGACGTAGAGGAGGACGTCGAGGGAACTCTGGTCGGCCCATTGCAGGTCGTCCACGGCCAGCACGACCGGTTCGCGTTCGGTCAGCCGGTCGAGCCAGGTGTCGAACGCGAGGACCGCGTCCGCGGCGTCCAGCGACGGCGGATCGGGGGCCGTGCGCAGCCCCGTACGCAAGGGAAGAAGTGGCACTGTGAGGGAGCTCAGCGGGAGGCAGGGCGCCCAGATGACGCGAACGGCGGTGGCCTCGCAGGCGTCGCGGAGCAGAGTCGTCTTGCCGGCGCCCGCCTCGCCCGAGACCAGCATGGTGCCGGAGTGGCCACGGGTGCCGCCGTCGATCGCCGCGAGCACGGCGGCGGCGTCGGCCGCCCGGCTCCCCATGGCCCGAGCATCCTCGCCCGGCTCCTTTCCGCCAAGCCCCCTGCGGCAAGGGTCAGGCGCCGTCTCGGTGGACGCGGTTGCGGCCGCCGGCCTTCGCCGCGTACATCGCCGAGTCGGCCCGGCGGAGCTCGCCGTCCGGGTCGGCGCCGGTGGCGGCCGCGATGACACCGATGCTGGCGCCGATGTAGACCGGGCGGGCCGGGGTGTCGAACGGCTCGGCCAGCGCGTCCAGGATGCGGGCGGCCACCTTGTCGGCCGTCGCGTCGTCGGTCCAGGGCAGGATCACCGCGAACTCGTCGCCGCCGAGGCGGGCCACCACGTCACCGGCCCGGATCACCCCGTTGATGCGCTCGGCCACGGCCACCAGCACCGCGTCGCCCGCCTCGTGGCCGAACGTGTCGTTCACCGGCTTGAAGCCGTCCAGGTCGATGTAGAGCAGCGCCGTCGGCCCGACCGAGTCGTGCAGCGCCGAACCCCAGCGGTCGTGGAAGCGGCGCCGGTTGGCCAGCCCGGTCAGCTGGTCGGTCGTGGCCTGCTCCTCGACCTGGCGCAGGGCGCCCGACAGCAGCCGCACCAGGCCGTCCAGGCGAGCGATGACCAGCAGGAACAGGACCACGCTGCCGACCACGATCACCGGGACGTCGATCGTGCGGTCGGTCAGCCACTGGATGGCCAGCACCGCCGGCGCGGTCAGGCTCGCCACCGCCAGCCCGATCACCCGCAGCCGGGGCGCCTCGCCCTGTCCCACCGGCGGGCTCTTGCGCGACAGCGCGGCCACCGACGGGTGCAGGGCCGCCGCGCCGCCCAGCGCCTGCATGGCCAGCCAGCCCAGGTCGACGATGCCACCCGGCTCGTAGGAGCCCATCAGGCCGAGCACGGTGTACGCCGTGTCCGCCAGCAGCAGCGACAGAATGCTCCCGACGAGCAGGAAGAACGCCGGCGGCCGGTCGCCCCGCCCGGTGACCAGGCGGGCGAGCACGGCCAGCACCAGCAGGTCCAGCGCCGGGTAGGCCAGCGACACCGCGCGCTCGAGCGCGTTGAGCGTCTCGTCGCGCACGTACGGAACGATGAGGAAGACCCAGGCCAGCATGGCCGCGCCGGTCGAGAGGACCAGGGCGTCGAGCAGCCCCGGCCGGTCCTTGCCGGGCCGGCGGGCCCGCACCAGGCCGACCACCGCGATGGCCAGCAGGGCCGCGAAGCTCAGGTAGAACCCGTCGGCCGGGCCCGGGAACATGTCGCCGCCGGTGACGAACACCTGGATCCAGTAGACGAGCTCGCCCAGCGCGAAGCACGCCCGGGCGGCCGCCATGAGGTACCAGGGCCAGCGCACGGCCGGCTTGTTGATGCGGACGCCGATCAGGATCGCCGCCGAGGACGACAGCCCCAGCACGCTGACCACGGCGCTCTGCACGGCCTCGAACGGCACGAGGTAGTAGACGGCCGCCAGCACCGCGCAGACCGCCAGATAGACCTTCCAGGCCTTCGTCACGACGGGGACATCGGCCGCGGGCGCGGGCCCTTGAGGCGAGTGCCGGTCAGACGTTTTCAGGTTGATCGACGATCACCCGGGTAGGTGCCAGAGTGATCAGAATCGCGAAAGGGGTTCACAGTGCCGGCAATGACTCACGACATCGAGGACCTTCGTCAGAACAGCCGCATGTACGACGCCGTCATCTCCGAGATCGACGGGCGCCGCATCCGGATCGGCCAGGACTGGCTGGTCGACTGGGCGTCCTGCAACTATCTCGGCTTCGACCTCGACGAAGAGGTCATCCAGGCGGTCGAGCCGCAGCTGCGTCGCTGGGGCACCCACCCGAGCTGGTCACGCATGCTGGGCAGCCCGAAGATCTACCCCGACCTCGAGGAACGCCTCACCGAGCTGCTCGGCGCCGAGGACGTGCTGCTGCTGCCGACCATCTCGCAGATCCACCTGGGCGTCATCCCCGCCCTGATCGGCCAGGGCACGGTCATCATGGAGAGCCGCGCCCACCGCACGATCTACGACGGCTGCGTGTTCGCCCGTGGCCAGGGCGCGACGATGAAACGTTTCCGCAGCGGTGACGTCGAGGAGCTCACCCGCCTGCTCCAGGAGGCCACCGCCCGCCCGATCATGGTCTGCATGGACGGCGTCAACAGCATGACGGGTGACGTTCCGGATCTGCGCGTATACGCGAAACTGTGCAGGGAGTACGACGCCACGCTGTACGTCGACGACGCGCACGGCATGGGCGTGATCGGCGAGCGCGGCCCCGACGAGACCTCGCCCTACGGCATGCGCGGCAACGCGATCGTCCGGCACTTCGGCGAGACGTACGACAACGTCATCCTGGTCGGGGGGTTCTCCAAGGCGTACTCGTCGCTGCTGGCCTTCCTCGCCCTGCCGACGGCGGTGAAGAACCAGCTCAAGGTGGCCGCGCCGACCTATCTCTACTCGGGCCCGTCGCCGGTGGCCTCGCTGGCGACGGTCTGGGCCGGCCTCGACGTCAACGAGAAGCGCGGCGACGACCTGCGCGGCCACCTCTACCAACTCACCCACCAGCTGCTTTCCCACGTACGGGGCATGGGCGTGCACACCCTCAACGTCGACGACACCCCGGTCGTCGAGATCCCGATCTCCCCCGAGCACGACCTGATCGCCGTCTCGGAGCGGCTGTGGGCCGCCGGCCAGTACGTGACGCTGGCCCCGTACCCCGGCGTCCCGCGCGACGAGATCGGCTTCCGTGTGCAGCTCACGGCCGCACACACTTCGGAACAGGTCGCCGATTTGAATCAGATTCTCACCGAGCTAGCACAGGACGGCGCGCTCCGCCCCGCGATCCCCGGGCAACGCCGCCACGCCTGACGAGGCAGGATGCGGGTCATGCCGGTGATCCAAGACCTCAGTTCCCTGCCGTACGCCGAATATCTGCGCCCGCTCGACGAGGAGCTGAGCCACGACGGCGACCACAGCGAGATCCACCTGGACGCGGTGGAACTGGACGAGGTCGCGGCCGCCGGCTCCCGCTTCTCGGAGAGCGCGATGACCGCGGTCACCTTCACCGGCGGCACGTACGACAAGGTGCGCCTGGACGACGTGTGGCTCTCCCG
This sequence comes from Actinoplanes sp. NPDC000266, assembly GCF_042899005.1. Lineage (NCBI taxonomy): Bacteria > Bacillati > Actinomycetota > Actinomycetes > Micromonosporales > Micromonosporaceae > Actinoplanes > Actinoplanes sp. NPDC000266. The sequence continues at coordinate 6,892 of NZ_JBIAZI010000024.1, read as the reverse complement.
GTGCCGCTGGATCGGCGGCACCTGGGGAGAGGCCCAGCTGCTCAACGTGACGATCCTGGACAGCGCCATAGCCGGCGTGCAGGCCTACGGCTCGCAGTGGCGCCGCGTGGCCGTGCAAGGCAGCAAGATCGACAGCCTGAACCTGCGCGGCGCCAAACTCCAGGACGTCGAGTTCCGCGACTGCGACCTGTCCGAGGTCGACTTCGGCGGCGCCACCCTGATCAACGTGACGTTCCCGGGCTCGGCCGTCCGCCGGGCCCGCTTCGACAAGGTGACGGTGAAGAAGCTCGACTTCCGCGGCGCCCGCGAGCTGGACGTGGCCCAGGGCTGGGACGCCCTCCGGGGAGCCGTCATCGACCACAACCAGCTGGCCGAGGCGGCTCCCGCCCTGGCTCAGGTCCTGGGCATCGTCGTCAAGAGTTAGCGGCCGCCTTGGCGTCCTGCTCGATCTCGGCGGTGTCGGCCCTGAGCTGCCGGGACTCGACCTTCGCGGCGTTCTTCAGGGCCCGCTCGACCTTGGCACCCATGTCGGAGACGGCGACGACGACAAGCCCGGCCTGCCCTTCGTCGAGGTGTTCGCCCAGCTCTTTGAGGTCGGACCGGCTCAGCCCGGCCGCGGCGTGCCCGGCCAGCGCACCGAGCACAGCCCCACCACCGGTCGTGGCAGCGAGGAGCCCACCACCGAGCGCGGCGAACGGGAAGAGCGCCACGACAAGCCCGGTAGCAAGCCCGACCCCGCCACCGAGCACCCCACCGACCCGGGTCGGAGTCTCGTGCCGCTTCACAATCTTCGACTTGCCATCGGCCCGCCGCTCGATGACAGCAGCGTCATACGCGTCGATCAGATCAGCTTTCCGGTGCAGCTCCTTGACCACGTCATAGTCCGCCTCGGCCTGCGCCACCGAGGGGTAGACACCGACGTACACCATGAACGTATCGATGGCCATCGCCTTCTCCTTCCGGATCGGTCCCGCCTTGACGGTGGCGTAACCGCTCCGGCGAAACCTCATCCCTGAGGAATGACCACTCAGCGGCCGGGGCGCCGTAGCCGGATCATCTCGACACGCTCGACGCCACCACCTACGACAGGCACCTCGGGCCGGGCGTCGCCGTTGTCCTGCGGGTGTAAGGGCTCCATGAGATCGAGCAGGTCCGGAATATCTATCCCCCATTCTCCGGAAATCGCTCGGATCACCAATCCCGCCGATCCGAAGTTGCCGGTGCCGTACCACCACACGCGGGCATCCCATCCGGATCCGGTCAGCTGGGCATCGGCGAACCGCTCGTCCTTCGGCGACGGGAAGATCTCCTCCGGGAAGAGCCACTCAGGATAGAGATCGAGGACGAGGCAGTCGTCGCCGAAACTCAGTTCTCGGTGAGTACGCGACATGAACCACGGCCGGCCGTTCTCCCGATAGTGCACGAAGAAGGCGCCCGAGACCAGGAGGATCACATCGCGGTCGGCCACCCAGCGGCGCGTGGCTGGAAGGTCCAGCGCACCGGCGGTGGTCAGCGCGCAGGGAAGCCCTTCGGCCGTCGCGCCGAGGGCTCTCGCCACGCCACCAAGAACGTGCGCGACTTCAGTGTCCATGCCTTGGAGCAAAGCGGCCTGGGACTCGACCCACGCGATCAGCAGCGCGATACTGACGTCAGGAAATGCGTTCAGTCGATCCGCGGTCAGAGGGAGTCCGGAGAAGACCCCCATCGACTCCTTCAGTGTCGCGGCGCGGAGCCCTCCGACGTAGATGTGTGACTCGATGACGATGTACAGGCCGAGATCTTCGGTACCTTCCCAGACCGAGGTCATCATCGCGCGCCCCGCGACTCGGCCGGCTTTGTCGCGTAAAGCCTGAGCGCGCTGCAGGAATCGCTTGCAGTACACATCGAGCGCGACCCGAATCTTGTAGCTGTCGTCCGGACGGCGGTACACACGGTCGAATAGTTCCGTCTCGGAGATCGACATCCAGTCGTCGGCGGAGATCTCCCGCTTGGGCCATGCGTCATCCGGTCCCTGCACGTCGATGTTCACCCGGGCCAGAGCGCACAGCGGGCGCACCAGGGCGTGCAGATGCTCGGTGTGGCTGAGTTGGCGGCTGCGGTTCCGGAAGAGTCCGTTCACCGATCGCGGGTCCTCACGAAGCCGGATGGTCACGACCGTGCCGGCTGTGCGGAGCCGCTCGTCCGGCTCGGCCGTTCGCAGCAGCGGGCGTGCCGCCAGGCCATCGGTGAACTCGAGCAGGTGAGTGTCTCTGGGCGCCTCGTCGAGGGCGAGACTGCGCACGCCGACCTCGTCCGCGACCATGAAGACCGCGAAGAACCCGATGCCATAGCGGCCGGCCGGCTCGAAGCCGACCAGGTCGGGGTGCTCGACCAGCAGGTCCGTGGAGCGCCATCGGGAGTTCCCGAAATCGGTCAGGGACGACACCATCGCCTCGCGCCGCATTCCGATGCCTTCGTCGGCGACGGTGAGCCACCACGACCCATCGTTCTGGGAGAGCCGGATGGTCACCGTGCCCGGTTCGGTCTTGTCCCGCAGCGCTCGCGCGAGCGTTGCGTCGGAGGCGTTCGCCACCAATTCACGCAGTGCTATCTCCGGGCGCCTCCCGTAGAGCTTGTCGCCACCGAGATTGCCCACCACGTTGCTGACTTCAGTAACCCGGATATGCGCGTCGATCGGATGCCAGCGGTCGGTACGCAGATATCTGGCGAGCCGGTCGGGGCTGTCGGCCCCGGCCACGGAACGCACCTGAAACCTCGGGCGCCCCAGATCTGCGAGAAGGGCGTCCACGCGCCGCAGCTCATGGTCGATCATTTTGATCATCTCGTACGCGAGCCACCACGACGGCGCTTCACTGCCCGTGAACCGCCGAGTCGAGGTGTAGGCGAGACGGTCCTGTTGGACGTCGGGACGCATCAGACGTTCCTGGAACTCCCAGTGTTGCGCCGCGACTCCGGCCGGACGGCGGAATGCGTGCAGAAGGCACGGCGCACGCCTGCTGTCTATGTGAGCGACGTCGGCGAGCCGCAGAATGCAAGCGATCTTGAGCTTGTCGACCGCCCACTCCCGAGGATGGTCTGGACGGCAACTCCGAGGGACATCGAATTCATGCAGCCTGTCCACGTCCCACCAATGGCTCGCCGCGATCTCACCGATCATGTCGCCGTAGTCGAGCCGGAGGCTCAGATCCGGCAGCAGGTAGAACGCGCTCCCATCAGAGGCTGTGAACTGCGTTCGCAGAAGATCCTGTGCACGCTCGGCATGATGGCGGCGGAGCAACTCGGTGATGGCTTCCGATCGAGCACGCTCGGCGATCGCCTCCAAGTCGCCCGACGGCTCCAGTTGCTGGATGCGATCGGTCGCTGAGGCTAGAAGACCAGCGTAAGACGGATTGGCTGTCACCTCGTCGACGCCACCGGGATACGCGCAGAGGCCCATTCCAAGATCATGCATGAGAAAGGCTCCGCCCAGTACGAACGCCTCGGCCGGATTCACCTCGAAGCCATCACCGCAAATGATCGAGGCGGTGTCCCACAATGCGTCGATATGCGCAATGGAATGATCAGTGAACATCGGCATCGACAGCGCGATCTCGCTCGCCAACGGCTTGACTGTCTCCCGGAACTGCCGGTACGCGTTCCGGAGCTTCTCGCGTTGACCGTGCCAGGGATCATCCGCAATCTCACCGAGGGTCCTGCGCCACAGCGGGGTGGCCTCGTAGAAACCTTGCGCGAAGCCGCCGGACAATGCCACTCCTCGTCAGCCGCGGATAGACCGACTTTATGGGACAGGCGGCACGGAACACAGTCACCATGGCCGAACGGCTGACCGATTCTGGCTAGCGCACCACCACGTTGCCGTAGTCGTCGAAGACGATCTCGGCGCCTGGGTGGAAGTCGCAGCCGCCGGTCATGGACGTTCTCTCAGGAAGGCGTCGATCGTCGGGGCCAGGCCGGCGGCGAACTCGTCGAAGAAGCCGTGGCGGCCGCTCTCGTGGAGGTGAAGCGTGGCGTTCGGTATGCGGTCGGCCAGCAGTGGGGCGTTGGCCGCCGGGACCATCAGGTCGTCGGTGCCGTGCAGGATCAGGGTCGGTGCCTCGATCTGCGGGAGCACCTCCCAGGCGTCGTGGCGGTTGCTCGCCCTCAAGTGGGCCCGGGCCTCGGCCGGGGTCATCGTGGGGTCGCCGAACAGGTGGCTGTGGCCGGACCACGACGGGGTGTAGAAGAGCTCGCGCAGCGTGTCTCGGCGGGCGGTGGCCAAGCGCTGGCGGATTTCGTTCGAACGCTCAAAAGCGTGCACGCCGCCGGGCGAAGTGCACGCGAGGACCAGGCGCGCGACCAGCGACGGGTGGCGGGCCGCCAGGAACTGGGCCACCCGGCCGCCCATCGATGTGCCGTAGACGAAAGAACGGCGGCCGGCCAGTACGCGTGCCGCGTCCTCCGCGAAGAGCGCTGTCGACCAGTCCTCGACCGGGCCTCGGCTGTCGCCCGTACCCCGGTAATCGAACGTGATGACGCGGAAGCGGGACTCGAAGCGCGAACGGATGCCCGTCCACCAGTCGTGCGAGTTCGCCTGCCCGGACAACAGGAGCAGGGGCGGGCCCTGGCCGCTCTCCTGAACGGCCAGGGGGAACTCGGTCAGGGCTTGCGGCCCACGGCGGTCCAGACGTTGATGTCGGAACGCTCGGGGATCTCGGCGCCCGGCGCGGGACGCCACTCGCTGGCCGGGACCACGCCCGGCTCGACCAGCTCCAGGCCGTCGAACAGGGCCGTGAACTCGTCTTTCGGGCGGGTCCAGACGTCGGACTTGCCGCTTTCCACCAGCTGACGATAGAGCGCCTGCTGCTCGGGCGTGCCGAAATCGGAGGTCGCGTGGGTGGCCACCAGGTAGCTGCCCGAGGGCAGGGCGTCGAGCAGCTGGCGCACGATCGGCTGGGCGGCGCCGTCGCCGTGGATGAAGTGCAGGACGGCGATCAGCATCAGGCCGACCGGCTGCTTCAGGTCGAGGGTCTCCTCGATGGCCGGGTCGGCCAGGATCCGGGCCGGGTCGTTCAGATCGGCCTCGATGTACGCCGTACGGCCCTCCGGGCTGCTGTTCAGCAACGCGCGGGCGTGCACCATGACGAGCGGGTCGTTGTCGACGTAGACGATCTTCGCGTCGGGGGCGTGGCGCTGGGCCACCTCGTGGGTGTTGTCGGCGGTGGGCAGGCCGGTGCCGATGTCGAGGAACTGCCGGACGCCGGCCTCCTCGGCCAGGAAGCGCGTGGCGCGCTGAAGCATGGCGCGGTTGGCCACGGCGCCGAGGCGCACCTTGGGGAAGAGGCGTTCGAGCTCATCGCCCGAGGCGCGGTCGGCGGCGAAGTTGTCCTTGCCACCGAGCCAGTAGTTGTAGCGCCGGGCGGGGTGGGCGACGTTGGGGTCGATGCCGGAGGCGACGGGATCCACAGGGGAACAATAGGTCAGCAGGATTCGTAGTGATACCCCGCCTCGCCCTGTGGGACGACATCGCGATCGCGCAGGATGACGGATATGCGCGCCCCGTGATCCCGGCACGCCTGACGGTAGGCGTCGATGCCGTTGTCGGTGTATTCGACCTCGTACACCTGGTCGCCGTAACGCTCGAGATACTCACCGCATTCGTCGTAGACCGCGCATTCCTCGGTCACCGCGAAGTCGAACCCGATGCTCCGGCCGTCGAAGCCGGCGGCGTTCTTCTGCCCGACGGCCAGGCCGCTTCCGTGCGCCTTCGAAACCAGAATTCGGGCGTACGCCACGGCGTGCTCCTCCGTCAGCAGACCCCCGGACCGGCTGTACGAGTCGAGGTTGTCCGGCTCGACCGCGCGGAACCCGCTCTTCGCGCAGCCGTCGAACCAGCCACCGGCGATCTCGCCGAGCGCCGCCCGCTTGGCCGGTGTGGAGATGTCGAGGAGGTATTCGCCCGGCCAGTCCGGGTCTTCCTTCTTCAGGACGAGGTCGGGGTGCTCCGCCTGCCACCAGTCGTTCTCGCCCGGCTGGGTCTGGTAGGCGTTCACGTAACAGATGCCGTAGACACCGGGCACGGCCGCCGCGGTCCGGTCCCGGTCGACGATCCGCACCCCGGCCGCGGGCTGATAGGCGCCCCCGAGCTGATAGTCGAAGCGCCCGTTGGCCGGCGGCGCGGCCCAGTCCCGCGCGGCCGAGCTCGGCCCGGCGCCCGGCTCGGCGGAGGGCTCGGGGCCGCCACATCCGGCAACCGCCAGAACAGCGGCGGCCGCCACCACCGCCGCCGAGATCCGTCGCATTTCTCTACGGTAGGCGGTCACGATGTGCGTGGTGGCGGACAAGGGCAGAGACGTGAGAGCAGGAACCGAACACGAGGAACGTTTCCGCCGCGTCTACGACAGCACCTTCGAGTTGCTGCTGGCCTACGCCCTGCGGCGTGTCGAGCAACCCGCGGACGCGGCCGATGTGGTGGCCGAGACGTACCTCATCGCGTGGCGGCGGGACCGTGAGCTGCCCGGCGGCGACGCGGCCAAACTCTGGCTCTACGGCGTGGCCCGCAAGGTGCTGGCCAACCACCACCGCGGTGGCGTGCGCCGCCAGCAGCTCGGCGAACGCCTGCGGCAACGGGTGCGGGAGGCGATGGCTCCCGACCCGGGCCATGAGGTGCCCGAGCGCCTGACCGTCCGGGCGGCGCTCGCGCAGCTCGCCGAGATCGATCGTGAGGTTCTGATGCTGACCTTCTGGGAGGGCCTGGAGCCGCGCGAGGCGGCCGAGGTCCTCGGCGTCAGCGCCACTGTCGCGGGGGGGGGGGGGGGGGGGGGGCCGCCCCCCGGCCCGGGCCCGCGGGGGGCGGGCCCCGCCCCGGCGGGCCCCGGGGGGGGGGGGGGGGCGCCGCGCCCCCACCACACACACC
>NZ_JBIAZI010000023.1:0-93139 GCF_042899005.1 Actinoplanes sp. NPDC000266 | reverse complement strand
GGGCCCCCCCCCCCCCGGGCCCCCCCAACCCCCCCCCCCCCCCCCCCCCGCGCCCCCCCCCCCACCCCCCCCCCCCCCCCCCCCGGGGGGGGGGGGGGCCCCCCCCCCCCGGCCCCCCCCCCCCCCACTCTGACCGGCAGCAGCCAACCACCAGAAAGGATCCTCGATGCCCGCCGCGTTTCGCCCTGGCGACATCATCCACGGATTCGCGGGCGGCGCCTTCGGCCGCGACTCCTACGCATGCCGCCGCGTCATCGTCGCCGGCCCCGACTTCCTCGTGACCCGCAACGACCGCGGTGCCGTCGAATTCTGCTCCGGGAACCGGATCCCCACCAAAGACGAGGCCTGCGACCGCGGACACTGCCCGGACGACTGCATCGAGCGTCTCGCCGCAGTGGACAGCGGCGTCGACGTGCAGGACTTCCGGTGACCCTGCGGGTCGTGCAGTACTCCGGCGGGATCGGCAGCTGGGCAACCGCCGTCCGCGTCGCCGAGCGCTACGGCGCCAGCGACCTCGTCCTACTCGCGGCGAATACGAAGGTTGAGGATCCGGATTTGTGGCGCTTCGTCGCTGACTCCGCCGCCCTGCTGGGCGTTAACCCGGTCGTGGTCGCTGACGGGCGCACTCCGTGGCAAGTCTTCGCCGACGAGCGTTTCCTCGGAAACTCCCGGATCGCCCCCTGCAGTGTCATCTGCACCGCCTTCACCTCGTTGGTCATGACGTTGTCGATCATGATCAAGGAGTTCGGTATGGATATGCGTGTCCAGCTGATGGAGGGCCGAGCATCGGTCCCCGTCATCGGTGAGGTTTCCCCATCATGCCGGTTGGTGCCACCGTTCTTGGTGCTCGACGGCCTCGGCCGCGACATCGAGCCGGTGACCGCCTACCTTCGCGATCTCACGGTGAGCGACTGCGGCCACCTGACCGTCCGCAGCTACGCCTTCGGACTGCTGCGGTGGTTCCGGCTGTTGTGGCTGCTGGAGGTCGGTTGGGAACGGGCAACCGAGGCCGAGGTCGTGGTGCTCGTGGGTTGGCTGCGATCGGCAGTCAACCCGCAGCGCCGGAGATCGACTCCGGGCTCCGCGCCCGCCGGATCGGTGAACACTCGGACCGGCCGGCCGACGCTGGCCGCGGGGTACGCGCCGTCGACGATCAACCATGCTTTGTCGGTTGTCAGCGGCTTCTACCGGTTTCACGCTCATTTAGGGCAAGGACCGGTGGTCAACCCGGTGCCCGTCGCACCCCAGCGGCGCCGGGCGTTGTCGCACCGCAGCCCACTGGAACTTCAGGTCCGGCACGGCCGGGCCCGCTTGCGGCAGAAGGTGCCGACTCGGCTGCCGCGAGCCATCCCTGACCGGCAGTGGGACGAACTGTTCGAGGCTGTCGGTTGCGATCGGGACCGGGCATTGCTCGAGTTCTTTGTCTCCAGCGGCGCGCGGGCAGCCGAGCTGCTCGGTGTCGGCATCGACGACATCGACTGGGCCGGCCAGCGGCTTTGGGTTATCTCCAAGGGCACGCGAGCCCGGCAGATGGTTCCCGCCTCACCAAAGGCGTTCGTGTTCCTGGCCCGCTACCTGGACGAAGCAGGTCCGCCACCGCCGGGCTCATCGCTCTGGCGCACGCAGCGGGGCGCGCCGAAGCCTCTGGCCTACTGGGCGCTGCGCCGGATCATGCAGCGCGTCAACGCCCGGCTCGGCACGAACTGGTCCCTGCACGATCTGAGGCACACCGCCGCGACCCGGATGGCCAACGGCGGCAAGCTCACGCTCGCCGAGGTCCAAGCGATTCTGCGGCACGCCGATATCCGCACGACGGGCCGCTACCTGGCTACCCGGGTCGAGGACCTGGCCGAGAAACTCGCCGAACACTACGCACGACCGCGGCCTGCGATCTCATATTCCGCCGGCTACGACCCCGCCGACATCACGGCGGTGTTCGGTGGTTAAGGCCCAGACGCGTTCCACCGGTCTCAACCGCCGGCACCGGCACGGCCCGGTCCTGGAGGAACTCGGTTTCGCCAGCAGATTCGTCTCCGGCCGCATCCCGGCCGAACCGGCAACCGCATCCATCCCACCGAGGCCTTTCGGCGAGCTCAGCCTAGCCACCGCCAGCCACATCGCAGACTTGGCCGGGTCCGCTTGGCGGGAGCCGCCCAAGCCGGCATCCGCTCGGAGACTGGGTGCCCGGGCAGCGCTGGAGTTCCTGGCCGGCTTCCCGGGCGACACCTGGCAGGCCCGCTGGGACGCCAGCTCACTCGGGCAGGGCATCCTTCCCGCCAGTGGCGTGATGTCGGTGTTCGAACCCAGCCAGACGATCAGCCCCGGGGTCCGAACTCTGTTCTGTCTCCGGGTCATCCAGCCGTCCTTGATGGCCATGCGCCGCAACAAATTCCGCGATTACCCGCTGCAGTTCGTGCCCGCCCAGAGCGACCCGCTGCTGGACAAGTTCATCGAGCTATCCGACGCCCACGACGGCCGCTGGGAGCAACGACAGCGGGCTCAGTTCGACCTGTGCTGTCTGTTGACGACGCAAGGCGTGGCCTCGCTGACGTCACCCCGGCCTCGCTGTTGCACTACACGCACGAGACTAGAGCGGTCCGCGTGGTATTACGCGACGGCAAGAAGGACGCCAACCACCTCGCTGGCACGGGCACCTGGAACGTCCTGCACGCGATGGGACACTTTCCCGCCGCAACGCCGCACACCATGCGGGCGGCGTTGCTACGCGGTCAGCAGACGATCGAAGAGGTCATGGACCGCTGGCCGATCCGCAACCAGCCCGTCCGCCAACTGTTGATCGACTACGGCCGGCGACGCAGCGTCGACGCCGACTACTCGACCATCACCAACCTGCTTCTGCTGCTCGCGCACCACTTCTGGGAGAAGATCGAGCGCCTCAACCCGGACCAGACCGACCTACGCATTGATCCAGAGATCTACGCCACCTGGCGAGAGCAGATCAACACCCGTGACGACGGCCGGGCACGCGTCCAGGTAGACGACATCCTTCTCACCGTCCGCAGCTTTTACCTGGATCTGCACACCTGGGCCGTTGAGGAACCCGAGCGCTGGGCCGCTTGGGTCGCACCCTGCCCGATCCCTCCCAACGCCTTACGCGGCATCGGCGACCGGCGGCGCCGGATCAACGAACGTACTGCCGACCGCACCCGGGTCCGCCAACCACTCCTGCCGACCCTGGTCGCCCACGTCGAGGCCCGCCACGAGCATGCACGCCGGCTCCTGGAACACGCCGCCGCTACCTCTGACGGCGAGACCTTCTCGCTCGACGGTCGAACCTACCGCCGCTGGCTCAGCCCTAACGATCGCAAAAGAGCCAAGTACGACGAGCCTCCGGTGCGGGTGATCGACGAAGCCGCCGGCAAGACGATCCACGTCAGCACTATGGAGGAGGCCACCTTCTGGGAGTGGGCAATCGTCGAGACGCTACGTCACTCCGGCGTCCGGATCGAGGAGCTCACCGAGCTGACCCACCTCAGCGTCCGCCAGTTCCAGCGGGCCAACGGCGAGGTCATCGCCCTGTTGGTCGTTGCGCCGTCCAAAACCGACCGCGAGCGGGTCATTCCCATGTCAGCGGAGCTGTTCCACGTCATCGCCCAGATCATTCGACGTCACGCCCGCGCTGGTAAGTCGATCCCGCAGCTCTGCCGGTTCGACCCGCACGACAAGGTCTGGAGCAGCCCGCTGCCGTTCCTGTTCCAGCGTTTCCGCGGCACCACCCACCGCGTCATCAACCCCACAACGATCCTGATGATGCTCAGCCGACGCTGCGACGCGATCGCCGAGCTCAACCCCGCCTTCCGCGGGCTCTCGTTCACGCCGCACGACTTCCGGCGAATTTTCGCCACCGAACTGGTCAACAGCGGACTACCCATTCACATCGGCGCCGCCCTGCTCGGCCACCTCAACATCCAAACCACGCGCGGCTACGTCGCCGTCTTCGACGAAGACGTCGTCCGTCACTACCAGGAACACCTCAACCTCCGGCGCAGCCACCGGCCCGACGGCGAATACCGCTCCGCCACGCCCGAGGAATGGGCCGAGTTCGAAGAGCACTTCGACAAGCGGCGTCGAACTCGGATCCTGCGGCCGCCCCTACGGCACCCCCTGCCAGCACGAACACGCCTGCATTCGCTGTCCGATGCTGCAGGTCAACCCAAAGATGATCGACCGCCTCGACGAACTCGAACACGACCTCGTCACCCGCCGCCGACGCGCCGAAGAAGAGAACTGGCGCGGCGAAATCGAAGGAATCGACTTGACCCTCAACTTCCTACGCGCCAAGCGCGAAGAAGCCCAACGCCTCGCCCGCAGACCGCTCATCCAGCTGGGGATCCCGCAACCGAGGGGAGACAACGCTTGATACGTCGCCACCCCTCAACTACCCCTCGCCCCCTACTCGCCCGGCCCTGCAACCGGCTCCTCGATCTTGTCGAGCAGGCGCAACAACAGATCAGCCAACAGCACGATCTCTGCAGCCTCGGTGGCATCGGTGAAGTCCACCCGCCGATGGCTCGACGGATTCTTGAACAGTCCGATCGCTCCCTGGAACAGATTCATTTGCGCGGTCGACTCACCGCCTTCGAGCTCCTCGCGGAACAGCGGGCCGCCTTGCCGGAACGCCTTCGTCATCAGCTTGACGCCGACCTCATCCGGTCCAGTGCCGAGCCCGGCTTTGGCTCGCACTCGAACCTCTACTTCCTTCATCGCGGCAAAGGAGGCAGTCTCAAAGTCGCCACGAAGAAATTGGGGTCGCGCAACACGCTCGAGAGCCGGGACCAGCTGGACGTCCAGCCTCTCGACGGCCCGCAACCACGGCAAACCCTCACGGAGGAACTGCCTTCCCTTCCGGCTGATGACGAACGCCTTGTCGGCGCTCTGGTCTGGGTCCAACGCGATCAACCCACGGGTCTCCAGCCAGCCCCACGCCTCGCTCAATGCGAGCAAGGCATCACGCCGATTGCCATACCTCGACCTGGTCTCGATCAGCCAGCTTCGCCAGTTCCACGCATTGGTCGCGTCTGCGTCGCGCAACACCAGAAGGGCCAGTTCGTCCAGCGGCAGCGCCAGCACTTGTTCTTCTGTCAACGTCCATCCACTCGGCACCGCAGCATTGTCTTCTCTTCGAGGCCTTCCGGTCTGCCGGACCTTCGGTCACGACATGAGCAACGGGCGTCCAAATCGCGGACTGACCTCCGCCAGATCACTCGAACGAGTGAAGTGCAGATAAGCTCAGCAATGTTGAAGCAGCGGCCCTGCCGGGCCTGGCTCACTGAGCACGCCGACCCGGCCGACACGATCCTCTACGTCGGCATCGACTCCAGCGAGCAGCAGCGGATTCCCGGCATCGAACGGGGCTGGGCACCCTGGCAGGTCCAATTTCCGATGTGTGACCCGCCGTACCTGTCCAAGACCCAGATGCTCGATTGGGCCCGCAGCCTCGGGCTGCGCCCGCCGCGACTCTACGAGCTGGGTTTCACGCACAACAACTGCTTCGGCGTCTGCGTGCGCGCTGGGCAACGCCAATGGCTGCACCTGCTCGCCGTCGCACCCGAACGGTTCCTCGCGGCCGAGGCCGAGGAGGAGAAGCTCCGCGCCCAGTTGGGCAACGTGGCGATCCTCAGGGAACGCCGCCGAGGCGTGAGCTACCCGCTGCCGCTGCGCGAGCTACGCCGCAGAGCACGACATCTGAGCCAGCCGGCCTAACACCGGCCCACCCTCCGGCACCGCCGCCGCCCACCGCCGTACGGAGCCGGCCTTCAACGGCGCGCAAAGGCAGCCGGCCCCGACACGTGTCGCTTAGCTCAGCCGGCAGCTGTGATGGCGCTGGCCCGTCGCGGGTTCGGTTTCCTGTCGTCGCATGACCGCTGCCGTGCCGCGTGCTCATGCACTATGCCGTCCCGCCCGAGCGGGCCGGCGGCCCAGCGTGTGCAGCCGCTGGCTGAGCGACCCAAGGTCAGCCCACCCGGCCCCGGCGGCAAGCCCGCGATACAGAACATCTTGGCAAGCCCGTGTCTCGCTGGCGCTCGACGCCAAGATCTTCTGTCCTGGGGCCTGCCCCCGGGATCGCGGGCAGGCTGTGACCGGCCCCGTCAGCGCGGCACCCAGCGCCGGGATCACCCGATCCCGCAGAAGGGGGTGCCGCATCAGATCCACTCTGATGGAGGCATACACCATGACGGACAACGCCACCGCCCAGATCACCGACACCGCTGCGGGCGGCCAGGACTACGCCGACGCCGAACGGCCGGCCGCTCCGGTAGGCTCGGTCTATCTGTCCGACGTGCTCGCCCGCGTACGCCGGCACGCCCTCACCAACAGCTGGTGCGGCACCGCCGAGAACGCCACCATGCAGGCTCTGAACGAAGAGCTCTCGTTCAAGCCAGTACGCAGCCAGCGATGCACCTGCGCGTCCTGCGGTCCCGCCGATGCCGCAGAGACGATGGCCGACGAGCGGTTCATCCCGGTCGAGGGCACCGACCCGTTCGTCACCAAGGTCCGCCTGAAGAAGGCCATCCGCAGGGCCGTCGACCTCTGCTACGACTGGGACGAGCCGATGAGCCTGTACCGCGAGCTCATCGACGCCTACGGGCTGGACGAGGTCTCGCTGCCCGTCATCACCTACACGGTCACCTTCACCGTCACCGACGAGCAGTTGCACGGACGCTCGGCCGACCGGTCCGGCATCCTCTACGCCCTGCAGTCCGGATCCGACGTCGGGTTCGCCGTTTCGGCCGAATCCGCCGAGCAGGCCACCGCCACCCTGGTGCCGTAGTCATGACCTGCGGCCCGGCCGGTTCACTCCGGCCGGGCCGCGTGCACCCGACGCAACCTTCGGCTGTCGCCGCCCCTCGGGAACTGCTTGCAAGCTGACGGCGCGTGCATGGCCCGGTGTGCGGATCCCGCGGCGCTCGCCGTTCCAGTGAAGACCGGCCGCCCGGGGACGGCAAGCCGACACCTCACCCAGTGACAGCGCCAGCACAACGTCCGCGGGTTCCGGCTTGCCGCCCCGGTCGTGCCGGTCTCGGCCGGGCCCGTTAGCGCGGCGGGCCCGGCACACAGTGCATGTTGCCCGCCGCACCGCTATGCGGCGAAAGGGCACGGGTCATGAACAACGTGTATTGGGGTTATACCGACGAGCACGCCGAGGTGATGCCACCCGGAACGACGGCCGGTGAAGGACGCTGCGAGGCCGGCGAGTGGGGCGTCCGGGTCGAGGACATCGTCGCCTACAACTCGCTCGGCGGGCTCCGGCGGTGGGCGCAATCGCTGCTCGACGAACTGCCCCCCGAGCGCGACGGGGCGCCGCTGGTCATCGTCGATCACGCCAGCCAACGCGAATGGCTGACCTACTCCGGAGTGGTGGAGCGGATCATCGGCGCCGATCCCACCGGCGGCACCGTCGCCCGCGTACACGACCTGCTCAAAGCAGTACTCGCTGACCCGGCCGCTGTGGGATGGACGCTCGGCGACGGAGTCGCCGAACTCTGGGCCGGCTACGACGACGGTGTCGTCGCCGGCGTCCGCCTTGCCCGCTCCGGTTTCCAGGTCGGCATCGGCAGGCCACTGCTCGAAGACGACGTCAAGATCCGGTTCCTGGCGAGCCCCGCCGAACAGGCCCACGCCTGTCTCGGGCTGATCGCCGAGCGCATCAACAACGCCTACTAGCGTCGAGCCCCTGTTGCCTCCGCCCACTCTCCGAGGCGACCAGGGCGTACCCCCTTCACCGGCACCAGGCCAACCCGCCGGTCGCCAGTCTCGGCTGCAAGGCGCGGGGTGCCCACCGACCGGCCTGCCGGACTCGGCGTCGCGGCGGCTATCGGCATCCGCCGCCGCGACGCCAGGTACTCGCACCCCTCGTCGGCGCGGCGAGGCCAGGCCTCATGTCCTTCTCGCCGACGGGACCCGCGCCCGTGGCTGACGCGGCGGGCCGTCGCGGCGCCGGCGGCACGGTGAAGGGCGGCCGTGGTCCTGGCGGCCTGCTGGCGTGGTGCCCGGGGTGCGGCGGCCACCAAACTGCCGGTACCTGACGCGACGCCCGACCGCCAGCGATGACCGGCCCGCCCGGCCGGACGGCAAGCCCGGGAAACATCTTGCCAGCGCAGCCACCCGTCACCCGCGTCCTCATCGAAGGCTGCGCTGGCAAGATCTTTCGCCGCAGAGCTGGCCTGCCACCGGCCGACCAGCCGGTCCCCTCGTGGCCCGTCATCGCGGCAGGCCCGGACGTTCACCGGCGCCGCCGCACCCGGCACCGTGCGCCAGGAGGCAACGCCATGGACCAGAACCTGCCCTTCCCCAACCGCCGTCAGCGCCGCGACGGCCAGCCGCGCCGCCGCCCCGGCCGCGATGTCCTGGTCGGCGAGAAGGACATCTTCGACCCGGCCAGCCCCGCCGACTACCGCGAGTACCGCACCGTCCTGGGCTACGGCCGCCGATAACAACCCTGGGGTGCAAGGCCCAGCCCGGGCCTCGCACCCTCTCACGCCCGGCACCCGCCCTGGACTTTGGAGACGCTCGATGGGCTGCGCGCACAACGAATTCCCGACCTTGACGCCGACCACGATCGACGACTTCGCCGACACCTTCGACACCGCGACCCTCGAGACCATGCACCGCCAGGCGCAACACCTGGCCGCCGGTACCAGCAGTACCGCGGCCGCGTGGACGAAAGTCGCGGTCACCCTCGCCGAGGCACACCACCAGCGGGTACACGACCCGTTCTACCGATGACACCGTCCGCTCCCGGCCGCCAGGCTCGGTCGCGCTCAGAGCGGCCGGCCCTAGCGGGCCGTTAAAGCGGAGCGGCCTACGGCCGCGCTGTTGAAACCCTTTTCCGACCGCCGGCAGCCGCCGGCAGGATAGGTTGCGCGACGGCCTCCACCAAATCCGCGGCGGGCGCGGAAAACATCATGCACACCCCACATGATCTTTTCCCCGAAATCCCCCACCACGGATTTGGCTCCACCCGCCACACAACCAGGCGAGCACGCTCGCCCCGTCGGCCGAAAAAGCGCCTCAACACCAAAACCCACGCGCCCTACCTGCATAAATGCTCTCGTACGCGAGTCACAGAATGTGGAAATGCAGTTATCCTCTCACCGCATTCTATAGATTTTCGCCTATGTTTTAGGTATTGTTTTTCATGTCGGAAGCGGCAACTTCCGGCAACACCAGCGATAATCATCTAGGAAGGCCAATCGTGAGCGAACACGAAATGGAACAGGTCAGCGACGGAGTGAACCGCGTTATCGCCGGGTGGCGAAGCGCGTTCGGATCGTTCTACGCCCACGTGTACTTGAGCGACGACAACAGCGGATGGCCCGTGCCGAGCCTGGAAGTCGGCGACGACTTCGACGAGATCACCGACCCGCGCCACGTCATCGCGTTCATCGAGGACTACGCCACCGTCCCCGACGGCTTCGCCGAGACCCTGCGCGCCGACGCCGAGAAGGAAGGCGTCTGCGACCTACCGGCCCTGCTCGCGATCCAGCAGCCCCGGTCGTCCGCCTACGCCATACCCGAGGCCCGCATCCCGTTCTAAGCCCCACCCAGTCGAGGGGCGGGGGGGCCCCCCGCCCCCCCCCCCGCGCCCGGGGGGGGGGGCGGCGGCCCCCCCCCCCCCCGGGGGCGCCCCGACACCACCCCCCCCCCGGGCGGCCCGCCCGCCCCCCCCCCCCGCCCCCCCCCCGCCGGCCCCCCCCGCCCGCCCCCCCCCCCCCCCCCCCCCCCCCCCCCCCCCCGCCCCGCCCCCCCCCCGCCCCCCCCCCCCCCCCCCGCCCCCCCCCCCCCCCCCCCCCCCCCCCCCCGGGGCCGGGCGCCCCCCCCCCCCCCCCCCCCCCCACGGCCGTGTAGGCCTGACAGCGGCCTCCTGCGGCCGCGTCGACGCGCATCGAGCACGCCGCCACGGGCTGCCGCACCCGCCACCCACGGCCGCACCACCCCAGCACGCACATAGGGAGGCCGACGGCCTCCCGAAGGAGGACACCCCCGCAATGGAGGTGTACCCGGCAAGGTCCGTCGGCCTCAACACCAGCGAACACACCAGCGCGAAGCGCGCCCGAGTGAAGGCCAGCATCTACGCTAGCGCGTCCACGCGTTCCGTCACACCCCGAGGAGCCCGCCATGCCCCGTGACCGCCTCGAACGCATCGTTGCCCGCATCGGCTAGGCCGCCGCCATCATCGGTTTGACCGCCGCCGCCCTCAGCCTCATCGGGCTTATCGCCGCTCTTATTTGGCTCGCCGCCCGCTGATCCCCGCGCCGCCGACCCGGCACTGGCCGCGCCACCGCGATGGCCACGTCGCCTTTCCCCCTGCGTTCGCCATCGACCGGCCATCTCCCGCACCCGCTCGTTCGGCACCCGCTGCACTGCGCGCCGGACCTCCGCCACCGGCAGGCCCACCAGTTCGGCCGTTTCCTCCGCCGAGCTCAGCCGCGCCAGCACCGCCACCGCCTCATCCCGCTCGCCCTCGGCCAGCACGACGGCAGCGTCCAACTGCGACAGCGCGGACTCACGCCGACGCTGCGCCGCCTGCACCGCACCGAGCGCGCCCGCCACCGCGACCACCGCCCGCTCCTGCGCCGCATGCCGCTCCCGCAAACGCTGCACCATCTCATTGCTTCGTTTCCCAGCCATCCACTAACGCTAACGCCACCCAGCACCTACCCCAAGACTCAGGAATCGTTTATGAATAAACGCTTGGACCTCATTCTCTAACTCATCCAGCCCTGCGCACCCCATCTATGCAGCAGGAATGAGCTCATGACCATGTCAACCTAGTCTTAGAATCAGCACACCCCTTGGCATTCAAATGTCGATAAGGGGCCGGCCGCGTTCTACTCTCGGCGGCATGCTCACGGTCAACCGCATCTCACCGGGCGCGGGGATCACTTACCTGACCTTGCAGGTTGCAGCCGGGAAGCACGACTTCCGGCCCGCCGCACCCAGCTCGGCGGTCGCCTACCACGCGGATCCGGCCGCGCATGGGGAGGCACCGGGATGGTGGGCCGGACAAAGCGCATCCCTATTCGGTGTACGCGGTGAGGTGACAACCGAGCAATTGCAGGCTCTCGTCGGCGAGGGACGGCATCCGGCGACTGGGCAGCAGCTCGGCCGGCTGTGGCGGCGTTTCCCCGCATTGGATGACGAGGCGCGCCGACAGGCAGTGGAAAAGGCGTGGAAGGCGCTGCCGTCGGATGCGACCTATGAGCAGATGGCGCAGGTGTGGCTGCGGATCTGGACCGCTCCGGAACGGCATCCGGTCGCCGGTTTCGACGTCACCGTCTCGCCGGTGAAAAGCGTCAGCCTGTTGTGGGCGTTCGGCGACGACACGGTCAAACGTCAGGTGATGGCCGCCCATCATGACGGGGTCCGGGCCGCGCTGGAGCACCTGCGCGCGCACGGGGCGTTCACCCGGCTCGGGGCGAACGGCCTCGTACAGGTCGACACCGACGGCCTCGCCGCCGCTGTCTTCGACCACCGGATGTCGCGGGAGAAGGACCCGCAGCTGCACTCGCACATCGTCATCTCGGCCAAGGTCCGCGTCATCCGCGAGGGGCGCGAGGACTGGCTGGCCCTGGACTCCAAGGCTTTCTATCAGGCCAGCATCGCGGCGCGGATCGCCTACGAACGGGCTGTTGAGCATGGCCTCGGCGAGCGTCTCGGGGTCCGGTTCACCGCTCGGCCCGGGTCGACGATCCGGGAGATCGCCGGGATTAGCCCTCGCGCCATTGGGCAGTACGCGAAGCGCCGGGCGGCTATCGAGACGGACATGACTGGCCGGGTCGGTGAGCCGGCCGCCGGATGGCAACGGCTGTCGGTGGGCCGGTGGCGGCGCAGCGCCCAGGACGCCACGCTGCGTACCCGAGCCCGCAAAGACGCTCCCGAATCCACCATCGACGCGGTCAGCCGGTGGCAGCGCGAGGACCAGGCGGCAGGTCTCGACACCGCCGCCGAAGTCCGCCAAGTCGTCGCCGCCAACGTTCCCGGCCAGCCCGACCGTGACGCCGTCCGGGTCATCCGCCGCGCCCAGCAGCATACGGCCGGGCGCCGGCTGCGCCTGGAGGACCTGCACGCGGCGGCGCGGCGGTTCGGCTTCACCGACGAGCAGCGCGAGGCGATCGTCGGCGCGGCGGTCCGGCGGGTGCCGTATCTGGCGGTGGAGCAGGCCGTCGAGCAGCTCACCACGGAGCGGGCCGTGTTCGGCCTGGAGCATCTGGAACTCGCGATCGGCCGGATCCTGCACGTCAACCCGGGCACGGATCGGCGCGCTGACTGGCAGCGCGTCGAACACCTCGCCGCCGAGGCGGTCCGCACCAACGCTGGCGGGTTGCGGGTGCTGACCCCGCCCGAGTTGATCCAGTGGGGGCCGCAACTCGTCCGAGGCTCCGACGCGCAAAGCATCTACAGCCGGCACCGCGACCTCAAACTGACGACCCTGCCGGTGCTGGCCGCGGAGAAGGAACTCGTCGCCTACGCCTCCGGGAGCGGCGCGACCGCGGCCTCCCGGCCATTGCTGGAGCGGGTCGCCGCCGAGCTGGACTTGTCGCAGGAGAAGCGGGCCGCGCTGCTGTTCGCCGTCGGTGACACTCGGCGGCTGACCGGGATCGTCGGCCCGGCCGGCACCGGAAAGACGTATCTGCAGGCGGCGGTCGCCGTCGCCGCGCAGCAGGCGGGTGTTCCGATCGTGGGGTTGACGGTCGGGCAGAACGCGGCGTTCGTGCTCGCTGACGCCAGCCGGCAGGGTGGCCGGGCGGGCATCCGCACCGAGAACATCGCCATGTGGCTGCACGCGCAGCACACCCCGCCCGAAGGCACCACAGGCGCTGATTGGGCGTTTAAGCCGGGCCAGTGGGTGATCGTCGACGAAGCATCCCAGGCGTCCACGCTAGACCTGATTGAGCTGTCCCGGCTGCTCGAACCCGTCGGCGGGAAACTCATTCTGGTCGGTGATCCCGCGCAGATTTCCGCCGTCGGGCCCGGTGGAATGTTCCGGTACCTCGCCGCGCTCGGCCACACCATCGACCTGGTTGAGGTGCGACGGTTCGACAACGAGTGGGAGGGGCCGGCGTCGCTGGGGCTGCGTGACGGCGACACCACCGTGCTCGCCGAATACGACCGGCGCGGCCGGATCGTCTCCGGCGACCGCGCCGACCTGATCGGCCAGGTCCTCGACGGGTGGGCGGTCGACATTCTGCAAGGCCACCAGAGCCTTATCCTCGTCGAGACCGAGGCCGAAGCCGCCGACATCGCCGTCCAGGCCCGCCGCCAGCTCATCCGCGCGGGCCTGGTCACTGGCGGCCGATCCGTCACCCTCGCCAACGGCACCCACGCCGGGGTCGGAGACCTGGTCGTCACCCGCCGCAACAACCGCACGCTGATCGCCGGCGAACAATTCGTCGCCAACCGCGCCCAATGGCGGGTCCTGGAGCTTGGCCCTGACGGTGAACTGCTCGTGGAAAACACGTCCACCGGGCATCGGACCGGCCTGCCCGCCGGTTACGTCGCCGAACACGTCCAGCTCGCCTACGCCGCCACCGTCGACTCCGCCCAGGGCCGCACCGTCGACACCGCTAGGGCGATTGTTGACGCGGCCACCAACCGCGCCCGTCTGTACGTGATGGCCACCCGCGGGCGCCGGCTCAACCAGTTCGCGGTCGTCACCGCCGACGAGCCGCCCGAAGCGCACCCGCCCGCGCCGCCCATCGCCGGGATCACGGTGCTGGCCGACATCCTGCGCGCCGACACCGCCGAGCGCTCCGCCACCGAAACCGAACACCAACTCTGGGCCGACGCGGATGCCCTGCATCGGCTCGGACCCATCTATGACGACCTCACCGCCCGGGCTACCGCACCTCATTACCTCACCATCGTGCGCACTGCGGCCGGCCCGGCGAGTGCGGCCGCGCTCGCCTCTGACCCCGCGCTGCCCGCGCTGATCAGCCGGTTGCAGGCTCTCGCCGCCGCCGGGTACGACCCCGACGACGTCCTTGCCGCCGTTGCCGCCCAGCGTGAGATCGACAGCGCCCGCGACGTCGCCGCCGTGCTCGCCTGGCGCCTCGACCGCACCTACCAGCACCTGCAGGCCGACCCGTCCGCCGCGCTCGCCAACACGCACACAGGCTCCTACACCGACCGGATCGTCACCACCAGCGGCGACCTAGGCGACGCTCTGCGCCAGGTCGCCGCGCTCGCCGTCCAGCGCATCGCCACCCTTGCCCAGCGCGCCGCCACACAATCGCCCGCCTGGGCGGCCGCCCTCGGCCCAATCTCCGACGATGCTGCGGGACGCCGGCAATGGCTCGACCGGGCCGCCGTCGTCGTCGCCTACCGGGACCGCTACCAGCACACCGGGGACGACCCGATCGGCCCGCAACCCTCCGAACGCGACACCGAACGGTGGGCGGCCTGGCACCGCGCGCAGACCGTCCTGGGCGTCGCCACCCTCGCCGGGCAGATCAGCGCCGCCACGGACACCGACCTGCGCGAGCTCATCACCGCGCAACGCGCGGCCGAAACGGGCGCCCCCGACTATGTCGCGGGCCGGCTTCGCACAGCCCATCTGCAGCTGGTCGCCGCCGAGCAACATCTGCGCGACGCCTCTCTCGACCTGGTCACCGCACGCACTGACGCCCGCGCCATCGCCGTGCCGGCAGCGTGGCCCCGCCGGTGGTGGCACAGCCCAGCCAGCCGGGCCCGAGCCGCCATCGAACACCACACCGCGACCGTAGCGGCGCTTCGCGCCAGCACCACGGTCGACGAACTCGGCCAGCGAGTGCAGCACGCCCGCACGCAAGTCACCGCGGCCGTGCACGACGTGAAAGCCCTGGAAGCCGGCCATCAGCGGTGGACCACCTGGTACGAGCAGGCCCTGCCGACCCGCTACGCCGGGCTCGCCGCCGCCGCGGAAACCGCCCGCCGCACCGCCAACCTGACCACCACCACCGGGCAGCTCGCCGAGGCCGTACGCCAAACCTCCGCCCGCGTCCGCGCCGTCGACGCGACCCGCCCGAACCGGCACACCATCCCGGTCGCCACTGCGCCCCTCGACCCGGCAACGCACGGCCTAGACGACCCGGTGGTTTCGGCCCAGCCTGCGGAGCGCGAGATGGAACTCGACCATGGCTGACCGACCCTGTCACCACCGGCGCGCCGGCCATGCCGCAACAACGACCGGCGCCGTCCGGCGAACGCGTCTTGCGGGCAGGCAGCCGTGAGCGGACACCGCGTCGCCTTCGTCGACGAGGCCTTCATCCATCGCCCCAACCATCCCGGCATGTATCTGTTCGCGGGCGTCGTCGTCGACGGCAGTGACCTCGCCGAGGTCATCGCCTCAACGCGCCAGGCAGCGGGCCAGCATGGGCCGTTCCACGCCACCGACCTCTACAAGCGCGGCCACCTCGCCCCGATCGAGGACATGCTCGACACCGTGCACGCCCACGCGGGCTGGACCTTCCTGGTCACCCAGGCGCCGATCACCGGCAGTCTCGAGACCGCCCGTCAGGCGACGTTGAGTCAGCTGCTGCGCCAGCTGGACGCACAGAAAGTCCGCGACGTCGTCCTCGATACCCGCGCCAGTGAGTATGAGCGTCTCCAGACCCAGCTTGAAGGACGCAAGGTCGCCCGCACGGACCTGCCGGACGTCACCACCTATCGCGAGCTCGTCCGGGGCAACCAGATCAGCCCCCGCCTGCGCGTCCTGCACATCGCCGACCAACAGCAGCCCGGTCTGTGGCTGGCCGACGCCGCCGCCTGGTCGTTCCAGCGAGCGCTCAACTTCGACGAACCGCAATGGCTCAGCCGGATCACCGATAGCGCGAGCATCATCGACGCGGGCAGCGGACGGGAACTGTCCCTGGACAGCAACAGGGCCGCTCCACCCAGTGGCGAACGCGGCCCCGAACACCTGAGCCAAAGCGCTCAAGCATCCTTGTTGACCCCCCGATTTTACACCCTCACCGGCGGGACCACGAACCGAAGTTTGGGACCTGGACGCCTCTACGCCACGCTGATCAGCCAGACCGAGAGCGGCCCGGGCCAGGGTAATGAACAGGGTCTCGCCGACCAGGTGCGAGACGTCAGCCGCGCCGTGGCAACGCTCTCCGCCGCCATTTCCCGTTCCGCCGATCCGGAACAGCCGAAATACTCTCAGGCCCGGCTGGATACCGCTGCCAGTCCGCCCGCGCCCACCAGCCCCGGTCAACAGATTCCGGACCTGGACATCGGTTAGCCACTGCCCCTCGTCAGTTCGAGAACGGTCGGCTTCGCCGATTCTGAAGGTCTCCGATGGCCGGCCGGACGGCGTGAGTTGGCCGGCAACGCGGGCCCGATCGCCGCCGACCTGAACGCCGTGCCCGACGAGACGGATCCGCCGCAACCCCTTGATGTTGCCATTGACCTTGAGCCACGAGTGGTTGCAACCGGTTCAGCGTGCAGGCTTAAGACCGTGCCGGACCCCAAATACGCGTTAGCGCAGCGACCGCAGCCCTTGAACCGAGTCAGCCGTCACCGTGGCCGCCAAGTCCTATCCGCGGCTCAGTGTCAACCCGCAGAGCGCCGAAGTGTCCCCGGTGGGGCCGCCGTGAGGGAACCGGCGCCATCGGTTCCCAGCAGCCGGATATATCAGCGGCTCCCGGTCTGCCACACCGGCTCACAGAACGCGTGCACCGGCAGCGGACCTGACTGCGTCGACGTCACCGCGCGACCGTACCGGACGGGGAATGAGGGGTCTTCGAGCGTTCGATTCGTTCGGCACGGCACAGGCCGCAGGTTGCCGCGCGGCGGCCCCGGTGCTGCGGGCACATCTCGTCAGCGGTGCCGGGCGCGGTGGTGGCCGGTACGGCGGTTTGGACGGCGGTGCCGCGGAAGCTCGGGTGGCGTTCGATGGTGGTTTGTTCGCGGCGCATCCAGTTGCGCCAGGTGGCCGTCCAGTCGCAGCGGCGGCCCTTGGCGCCGGGCTGAGCGGTCCAGTAGTCGACGAACGCGGCGGTGGCGGTCGGCGGGACGTTCGGTGCGTGCTGCCGGGCCCAGCCGGCCATGGCGTCGGTGACGGCGAAGTGCTGCGGCAGCCGTGTTCCCGTCTCGTCGAGGCTGGCTGAGCGCCGGCCGTTGCCGCGTGCGGGCGGACGGTCTTGGGATGTTGAACTCTCCGTAGGAGAGTTCACGAACGTCTCGGGTCCGCTCGGCGGACGGCTGGTGTCCGCCGAGCGGACCGGCCGTGTACCGCCTGGCGGACGGGCCGAGGTGTCCGCCAGGCGGACACCTGGCGGTTCGGACGCGGTGGGCGCAGCGGGAGTGGTGGTCGCAGCGGGAGTGGTGGTCGCGTCCGTGCGTACCCCAGCGTCGTCGGATGGTGTTTGCTCGGGATGCGGCGCGGGATTGCGGCGTCGTGATGGCCGGTGTGGTTTGACGACGCAGGTGGATCCGATGAGCAGGGCGTAGCGGGTGGTGGCCCGGCCGTCGGACGCTGCCGGCCGCTCGCGTTTGAGCCAGCCGGCGGTCTCCAGGACGCCCAGCCACTCGGCCACCGTCGACTTCGACAACCCGGTCATCGCGGCCAGCATCGCCAACGAGGGTGTATGCGCGGCCGGGATGACACCGGTCTCCCAGTCCGCTTTGACGGCTATGGTGAGCAGCAGATGCCGGGCGGGTGAGGGCAGCCCGGAGTTAAGGACCGCGTGCTGCAACTCGAGCACGAATCGCATACGACAGCCCCTCCACGTGCAAGATGCGTTCGGAAGACCGTGCGCGCCGGCGCCACCGTGGGACGCGCTGACACCGCCTGGAGCCGCGCGCGGGCGGCGGCCAGGTTGACCGCAAACGCGGGCGTGCGGGCAGCGCCCGTTCAAATGCGGGGATCAGCGGCGCTGGGACGCCGCGATGCTTTCGGGCCGTAGCGTTGAACCGTCGGTGGTGGTGAGCGGGCTACCAGCGGTAGCCCGTCCCGCTGACGTCGTTGATGAGCATTCCGGTGTGGGTGTAGTAGTTGAGGGCGCTGAACAGGGTGAAGCCGATCCCGGCGATGGTCCAGGACCAGTAGAGGATCGCCCAGGTGATGCGGCGGCGCAGGTTGAGGGCGGCCGGGACGAGCAGGCAGCCCAGCGCGGCCGGGCCGTAGAGCACGGCGACGAAGAACGTGTTCTCGATGACCGGATGGTGGTGGAGCAGCCCGGTCAGCGGTTCGGTCGGCGGGGCCGCGCTGATCACGTCGAAGCGCAGGATCGCCAGGCAGCACCACACCAAAACGACCCCGAGCGCGAAGATGATCCAGCCTGTGGGTCCGGCGAGGGCGGCGATTTGTGGCTGGCCGAGGACTCCTCGTTGGCGTCGGAGCCGCCAGGTGGCGGCGAGCAGCAGGACACCGAGCAGCAGCGAGGGTTCGGCGAAGAGGGTGTCGAGGTAGGGCTTGGCCGCCGCGAGAGGGTGGGTGATCGTCGCGGTGAAGGCCAGCGCGGTGAGCACGGCGCCGAGGGCGCCGAAGGTGACGGCCCAGGCGCTGGGATTGGCGGATCTGGTCAGTTGCAACGGCATCCGGATGCCGCGGACCAGGGCCCAGTAGCGGGGTACGAGCAGTAGCGCCAGTCCGGCGCACACTCCGATGAGGGCGTTGTACATGATCATTGACTGGTTCCTTTTGTCAGCTGGCGAGCAGCCGGTGCACGTCACGGGCCGCTCGAATGGATCGTTCGTGGGACCGCCGGGCGACAGCCGGGGACGGCACGGCGGGGCCTGTGGGATCGGCCGTCTGGGCCGGCCTTGCCGGTGGCCGTGGTCGATGACGGATCGGCGTTTCACGCTGATCGACGGTTCCGGCGTCTGAGGCGTGGAGGCCGCGTGGTTGCTGATGGGCGGAGCGCGGCCGGTGCACGACACTGGCCGTCGCCGCAATGATGAGCAGCAGCATGGGCAGGATGAACATGGCCCGGGCGAGCCCGACAAGATCGGCGAGACCGCCGATGAGTGCCGGGCCGCCGACGAAACCCAGGTAGCCCAGAGCGGCGACGTACGACAGGATCCGACCGGTGTGCTCGCCGTTGAGGGTTCCGGCGGCGGAGTAGACCTGCGGGACGACGCACGACAGGCCGGCGCCGAGCACCGCGAAGCCGGCCAGCGCGGCGACGGGGTGGTGGGCGAGCAGGCCCGCCGCGAGTCCGAGGGCGGCGATCAGGCTCGAGGCGCGCAGCAGCCGTACCGGGCCGAGCCGGGCCAGGAGCCGGTCGCCGGTGAGCCGTCCGATCGTCATCGTGGCCGCGAACACCGCGTAGGCGGCCGCGGCGGTGGCGCTGGAGCTGCCGAGGCTGTCGTGCAGATACATGCTGCCCCAGTCGGCCGCGGCGCCTTCGCTGGTCAGCGAGCAGAACGCCAGAAGCCCGAGCAGCAGCACCTGCGGCCAAGGGAACCTCGACGTCGGCGGCGATGCGTCGACGAGAGAGGGCCGCTGCTGCGTTGACTTCGGCGACTCGCTGGGCAGCGCCCACCTGATCGCGGCTACAGCGAGCATCGTCGACGCGGCGCCGATGGTCAGGAACGTCGCCGCGGGCCCGTGGCCGGCGTGCGCGAAAGCTCCTCCAGTGAGCGCACCCACCACACCGCCGATACTGAAGAAGGCGTGGAACGAGGTCATGATCGGCCGCCCGTAGGCCCGCTGGCACTCAACAGCGTGGGCGTTCATCGCGACGTTCAACGTGCCGTGAATGGCGCCGAAGACGAACAACGCACCGAGCAGCGTCGGCAGGGTGGGGGCGTAGGCCAAGCCGACGAGCGCGCCGCCGACCAACGCCATGGCCGGAGCGAGGACCTGGCGGCTGCCGAACCGGTCGACCAGACGACCGGAGCCGCCCATCCCGGCCAGGCCACCGGCCGCCAACACAACCAGGGCGATGCTGAGCTGACCGTCGGACATGGCCAGCCCGTGCATGATGGCCGGGATCCGGGCCGTCCACGTGCCGATGGCGGCCCCTGCGACGATAAACATGAGGCACACGGCGACCCGAGCCCGCCGTAGCGCTACCCGCTCAGGACTACCCGCCACGGACTCCGGTTCCGGTGCCGAACGCGGTCCTTCAGCTGTTCTGTGCGCAGCCGCCAGATGGCGGCGAACGACGGTGCGGCGGCGCCGAGAAGCGGGTGAGGATCCGCTCTGCGGTACTACATGGTCGCTGGCCGCCGGTCGAGACGCCAGACTCCGGGCACCCTGACCGGCCGAGCCGGTGATGGCCCGTCGCGGCCCCGGTAGCCGCCGATGCCGGGCGAACCGGTTGATGTTTGAATGCTGCAACGCCCACGCGGCGGCGCTCAATCCGACGGCGCCACCGATGAGGGCAAGTCCCAGGTGCTTCGCCTGGAGCCTGCCCGCGGGCTGGCGGACCCGGTCGATCAGCGGACTCCAGCTTGCCGGTCCGTGCCGGGAGCCCCGTAACCGGCGTGGACCTGCTGGCGAGAGAACCTCCGCGTTCGGCAGGTGCGGCGGGCTGGGCGTGGTCATGGTTCGAGTGAATGGGTTGAGGTTGCGCACTGTGGACTCCAGTCAACGAGAGCACGAATCGCCGAGGCCGTTGATGAGAAGAGCAGCGGCGTCCAACCAGGCGGCCTGACCGTGGCCGGGCGCACGGGTCAGGCCGCCATGGCCGCCATGACGTGGCGGGCGACCGCCGTCAGCAGTTCACTGGTGGTCGCGGCGGGGATCCGCTGGCGGACGATCTGGTTGATGGAGACGCGCAGGTAGAGGTTGCCGTCGTACAGGCTCAGGTGGACGCCGGTCTGCGGGTCGCTGCGGAGGTAGGCGCTCTGGGCGAGGCCGGGGACCTCGGCGATGCTGTAGGCCTTGGCGTCTGCCGCCCGGGTGCCGTCGTAGATGAGCTGGGCGCTGCCGGAGGTGGCCACCATGGCGTGGAGGCTGACCAGGCTGCGCGTCGCCGGCACCCCGTACTGCCGGTCGCAGCGGACGAACGACGCGACCGAGTTGCGCTGCTCGTGCGGCTGCGTCAGCGGGCCGGCGTCGGGGCCAAGGGCCGTGGTGAGCGCGTCGAGGTCGAGCAGGTCGCAGCTCTCCCGCACGCTCAGGACGGCGTAGGAGCGAGGGCTAGCACCGCTCGGCGTTCGCGACGGCTGGGCCACAGCGCTGGCGGAGGTCGCGGTGTGCGGTGGGCCGGCCGGGCTCGTGTGACAGGCCGCGATACTCAGCGAGCAGGCCGCCACCACGGCGACAACGACGGCGCGCAGCAGCGGGCGTGGGAAACAAGAGTGGGCGCGGATGAACATCGACCGAGTCCTTTCGTGGCGTGCGGTCATGTGGTGATCAGGCGGCGCAGCAGGTCGACGGCGACCGGGTCGAGGCCGTCGACGCGGCCGTTGCGCAGGTCGCCGACTGCGGCGGCCAACAGCGGCCGCAGGCGTGCGACAAGCTCGGCGGCGGCCGTGGTGGGATACAGGCGCACGGCGACCGGATCGCTGAGCCGATGCCGGGCACGGCGGATCAGATGACGCGCAGCCAAATCTGTCGAGATCACGCTGACCGTCGGTTTCGCCAGGCCGGTGATCGCGGCGACGGTGCGCGTGTCGATCGGCCGGCGGCTGACGACCAGCTGCAACACGTCGAAGCTGTTCCAGGTCAGATGGGCTCCGCGCAGCACGGTGTTCTCGAGATGGCGGCGCACCAGCTGGCCGGCCCGGCTCAGGATCGCGGTCTGGGCCAGCACGTCGATCCCAGCCCGATCGCAGGGCTCGTCGAGCAGCCGCCCCCGCTCGCCGTCCGCAATCGGCGAATCCGGGCTGATCATGATCGCTTCCGCGGTTCCCGGTGCCGCCCACCGAGGGACGCGCGGCGCCCGATGCCAAGGCTCCGGCGCCGATGCCGGCCTCGTATGCCTGGCTGCCGGGCGTGGTTGCCGTACGGCAGCCGTCGCGGGCGGGCAGGCGGTGCAGACAGCGCCGCGGTGAACAGCAGCAGGAGAAGGTCGGGATGGTCTGCGGGGATCAGCACGGGTTCCGCTTTCGTCGAGATCGGGCTGCGCCGACGGCAGAGAGCGTCCAGGCGCACGGGTTAGCTGGTGCAGCGTGTGATCGCTGGTGTGGCCGCGTAGGGGTGCCCGGTGATCCAGCTGGTGATGGCGGCGGCCGCGGCCTCGGCGGTGCGGTGCAGGGCGATCGAGTGGCCGGTGCCGGCGATGACGGCCGCGTCCAGGACCGTGTCGGCGGGGTAGAAGCCGCGTTCGCGCGCGCAGAGGTCGTTGGCGGTGGCGCAGGCCAGACCGGGGCCGCAGAAGATCACGTCGTCAGCGCCGACGACCAGCAGGACGGGCACGCGGATCTGGCGGCTGTCGGCGGCCTGCCGGCCCAGGTCGAGCGCGAGTTCCCCGCTGGTCGCGGTCGCCTTGGTCCGCTCATCCCATGCGGCCGCGCCTGGGATGGCGGTCGCCGGGTTGAGGAAGTACTCGGCGCGGGTGCCGGGCTGGGTGGTGAGGTAGCCGTCGGGCAGTCCCGCGTGGGCGTATGCCGGGTCGGCGCCGGCCGGGTGGAGGTTGGCGGCGAAGGCGGCCTCGGTGGTCCAGTTCAGCTCGTGCAGCAGGCCGGTGAGCACGAGCTGGTCGAGGTCCTGGAACGCGGCGGTCTCGGCTTGCAGGATCATGCTGCCGTAGGAGTGCCCGACGCCCACCACCCGCGTGAACCGGCCGAGCTCGCCGTCCCGCAGCGCGCTGACCAGTTGGTGGATGACGGTCGCCTCAGCGTCGAGGGTGACCTGTTCGGCCGGGGGTGTGCCGGATCCGCCGGTGCCGACGCGGTCGAACACGAATACGGCGGTGCCGGTAGTCAGCGCCGTACGGACGTAGCCGCTGTCCGGACCTTCGGGGCCGGTCCAATAGGTGTGGGCGTAGGTCAGCCCGGGCACCAGCAGCTGCACCGTCCCGGTCGGCTGCCGGGGCTGGCACAGCCAGCCCCGGATCCGGTACTGGCGGGCATCGCGGTGGCCGGTGAGGCCGACCTCGGCGGTCCGGGCCGCACAGCCCGGCTTCGCGGGCCGCGGCCATGGATCGGCGACCGCGGCCTGCGGCGCGGCCACGAGCAGCGCGGCCAGGACAAGCACGGCGCTCAGCCAGCCCGGGAAACGGCGGCCGGCTGACCGGCGAGTCTGGTACTGCGGTGATGGGCTCACGGTGGACCTCCACTGAAAGTCAGTGCATCTGGCTGGATTTCGGGTGTGGCCGGAAGGCCGAAGGAACGGCGGTGGTGAGGGGTTAGGAGCCGAGAGGGGCTCCTACGGTCCACATGAACGCCTGCGGATCTTGGGCGTTGTCGCTGGTCAGCCGGCATCGGCTGGGGCCGCAGGTGACGTTGTGGTGGACCTCGAAATGCAGGTGCGGGCCCGAGGAATGGCCGCTGGTGCCGACCAAACCGAGCGGATCGCCGGCGTTGACGTGCTGCCCGTCGACCACGCCCGGTTGGCGGACCATGTGGCAGTAGCGGGTGGCGATCTGTCCGGCGTGGAGGATTTCGACGAACCAGCCGCAACCCGGCGTGGAGGGGCTGCCGTCGATGTCGCAGTTGCCGGTGTCGTCGTCGCAGCCGGCCCAGACCACCTCGCCGCCGGCGGCGGCCCGGATAACCGTGTGGCGTTTCGCCCCAAGGTCGACGCCCTGATGCTTGGGCCTCAACGGCGACCGGAACTCAGAGACGATGCTCGCCTTCACCGGCTGGGTCCAGCCGCCGGTCGATACCAGCATCGGGGCCGGGCCGCAGTCGGCCAGGCTCGCTCCCGCGAGGTCGGTGATCGACGCTTTGCCGGTCACCGCAGCCACGACGGTCTCGGCGTCGTTCTCGTATTTGGCGTAGCGGTCCGGAAAGGCCGAACGCTGCACGCGCTGGGCGGCGACGGTCAAAGGCAGCGTCTCCCAGCCAGGCACCCGCTGCAGCGCCGCGTAGAACGTGGTCGCCGCGTAGACCGGGTCGACCAGCTGGGCCGGGTTACCCCAGCCCTGGCTCGGGCGTTGCTGGAACAGGCCGAGCGAGTCGTGGTCGTTGCGGGCGCCGAGGTCCCCGTGGTTGGTCAGGCTCGATTCGGTCATCGCGGTGGCCACGGCGACCACCCAGCCCCGGGCCGGAACCTGCTGCCGCTGGCCGACGGCGACGATGATCGCCGCGTTGTCGACCTGGGCGCTGCTCCACTGCCCGACCGCACCGGCATGGGCCGTGACATTCACCTGCCCGTGTGCGTCAGTGGTGGTGGTAGTAGTGCTGCAGGCGGCGCTGGCCGGGCTGTCGTCCAGGACCACCGCCAGGGGCAGCCCGCACAAGGCGAGCAGGCCGCCGAACACGAGCAGCGCCACGATGACGCGTTTCACCGGACGGTCTCCGCGGCGGGCTCGGCGGTGGCGATCAGCCAGCGGCCGGCGGTGTTGACCACGGTGACCCGCACGGCCCCCGCGTCGGTCGGGACGTCCGTGACCAGCACGGCGGTCGTCGAGGACACCGGTGTCGGCGGCCCAGTGGTGCTTCGGGCGGGCACCTGGGCTGGGTCGGTGTCGGCCAGCAGGCTGGCGTAGCCGGGCGTGACCAGCGGCCGCAACGCCGCATACCAGTCGGCGTGGTTCATGGCCGGGCGGGCCCAGCGGCGTACGTAGGTCAGCGCGGCCAGCATGCCGGCGTTTGGCGGGGGCGCGCTGGTAGCGGTACCGACGCTGTCCTCGTCCTCGTGGTGGTTACGCACAGCTTTATCCACAGGCCCGGCCGTCGCGGTGACGCTTGAGCTCGCGGGAGTGCCGGACGGCGAGGGCGGGGTGCTGGTGCAGGCGGCCGCGGCGGTGAGGAGGAGGACGGCGAGCGGTGCGGCCCAGTGCCGGGTCTTCATGCTGTCTGCTTCGAGCTCGAGGCGGTGCCGAGGGCCTCGTTGGCCAGCACGGCGATACCGCGGGCGCGGGTGTGCAGGATCGTCAAGGCGTGGTGGCGTTCGGTCGGGGTGTCGACGAGATGCGCTTCCAGCAACGCCGTGTTGACGGCGAAGGCCCGGTTGCCGAGCTCGCGCAGCAGAGCGAGATATCGCAGGTATGGGCTGTCGGGTTGCTCGTCCGTCGTGCCCGCGTCGGCCAGGGTTGTGGTGTCCATCAGGGCTCCAGGTCCGGGTCGCCGCCGGAATTGGGATCGGGGTCGGGGTCGTAATCGCCGTCGAGGCGTCCGTCGGTTTCGGCGTCGAGGCGCACACGGTTGGCGTCTTCGATTTCGGCGTCGCGGTCGAGGTCGTATTCCGGGTGGGGTCCGCTCACGGGCTCCTCCTCCAGGTCGTTGGTGGTCTCGTCGGTCTCGGGTTCGGGGGCGGTGATGAGCTGGTACAGGCCGTCGATCTGCCGGTACTGGGCGGCGAGGGCGGCGAGGAGCTGGTTCCAGTCGTGGCTGGTGGTGATCTCGGCCGGGACGGTCATGGCCGGTCCTCCCTCGCCGGCTCGGCACCAGTGGCCGGCGGGGTGGTGCGGTGGCCGAGGTCGGTGTTCGCCGTCTCGATGGCGGTGTCCTGCCAGTCGTCCGGCCAGGCCAGTTCGACCTGCCGGGCGGTGTGCTCGCCGTTGCGGCAGCGGGTGGCGTCGTCCCAACCGCGCAGCCGTTCCCGCGCGCGGGCGAGGCGCTCGTGCCACAACAGAGGGCCGTCGGCCAGCGCGTCGTCGCCATAACAGGCGTGCCACGCCGCGGCCAGAGCGGTGAGTTCTTCGACCAGGGGCGGGTGCTGGTACCAGCAGGCAGGGATCTCCTCGGCCAACTGATACCGGTCGACGAACCAGTCCACCCAGCCGATCAGCCACGCCCACGCGCCAGCCGCGGCATCGCGGTCGAGTTCGGTCCAGCGCAGCGGCCACGGCATCGCGTCCGGCGCCTTGCGCGGACCACCGCTGGAGCGCTGCTGTTGGCGGGTGACGGTGTCGCGCAGGTCGAGGTGCTGCTGGTGCAGCGACTCCACCGCCGCGGTCAACGTCGCTACCGAGGCGGCGAGCTGAGCAAGCGCGGTCATGTCCGCCGGCGCGTCATCGGGCAGCTCGAAGTCGAAGCCGGCCATCACGATCCCTCGGCGAGACGGCGGCGGAACCGTTCACGGCCGGCAGTGAGTTCCGCGCTGTCGGGGCGTTGCCACCACGCAGGCACGGTGATCTCGACCGGTGACAACGCACCCACGAGGGCGATCGCATGGCCTTCGGGCAGGGTGCGCAGCTCGGACAGGTCCAGCAGCTGCTCGCGGCGCACGTTCTCGCTGACCGACGCCCGGCCACCACCCCACGAATGACTCGAGGAGACCTCAGAGACATGCCCGGCCAGCGCCTGCGCGTCGCGCAGCCCGGCCACGTCGGTGGAACCGCCGATGATCAGCCGCGCGTTGGCGGAGTCGGCGACGGCACGGCCGCCTTTGTCGCCCCAGCGTTCGCGCAGCTGGTGGCTGTTCTGGGTGAAGATGCTGACCGCGATCCCGGACCCGCCGCCCTCACTCATCAAGCTGGGCAGGGAAGGCAGTGGGGCGATGTTGGCGATCTCGTCACCGATGAAATACAGGCACGGCTCGATCCGGCCGCCCGGCGACGTCAAGGCCAGCTTCTTGGCCTGGTAGAGGATGTCTTCGGCCATCGCGGCCAGCAGCGGCGCGATCAGCGCCTGCGCGTCCCGGGTGCCGACCAGATACAGCGTCCCGGACTCGCGCAGCCAGTCGACCGGCCGGAACTGCGTGCCCCGCGGCGGGGAACACGCGTGCAGCACGCGCGGGTCGTTGAACGCGTCTAGGGCACCGGCGACCACGGATTGGACGGTGTCGCGGGCCCGGCCGGTGCTCTCGCGGTGCCGGGCCAGCCGGTCCGCCCACGAATCCACGTGATGCGCACGCAGGATCCGCTCCGGGCGCGCATTGTTGGGGTTCTGCGACCAGGCCAGAACGTCGACCATCGTGGCCTTCTCGTCGAGGGCGGCGGCGTGCAGCAGGCCGCGCAGGACGGTGGCGGCCTGGTCGCGGAACCACTGCCCGTTCTCCACCGAATCGGCGCCGATCCCCGAGCCGGCGGCGAACCCCTGCGCGCGCAGCATCGCCACGATCTGGTCCTGCGCGCCTTCGATCGGAGACCAGCGCAGCCGCGGCACCCCCGGCACCTCACCCTGCGGTTCGCAGATCCAGGTCGGGCCGAGCGCAGCGCGCCGCTCGTAGGTAACCTCGGCGACGTCCAGGCGGGTCGATGTCGTGATGACCGCACCCCGGGCGTCCGCGACAGCCGGGATCACATAGCGAGTGGTCTTGTTGCCGAACCGGGGCGGAGCCGCAACCATCAGCGTGTACTCATTGGCCAGATACAGCGGCCGGCGGCTGGTCGCGTCGAAACCCAGGAACCGGCCCGTTTCCAAGGGATCGGCCCGGCGTGCAGCCTTCGCCGTACGAGTCGGCTCGTCGTCGTGTTCGGTGATCGTCAGGCCGGGGCGGATCACGTCCACTCGGGAACGGACCCCGTCCGCGCCGAGCAGCGCCCGAATCTCGGCGTTGCCGGCGAACCCAGCGCGCCGCACCCGGCGCCCAACCGGGGCCAGGACCAGAAGCAGGCCGAGCAGGACGGCGGAGAACAGCAGCCCCCACAGCGGGTAGACCAGCCAGGGCGAGCCCACCTCGGCGCGCGCTTGGCTCGGCCACCCGGCGGCCGGATCCGCGAGGTCGCCGACGAGGCGGAACGCGATCCCAGGGGCGTCGCCGGGTCCGCTGTTCGGCCAGGCCGCATGCGAGACCAGGCCGCTGAGCTGCCCGGCGAGCCACAGCGTCAGCATGGCCGTCGTTGTTCCGACCACGATCAGGACCAGCAGGAAGATGCGGACCCGGATATCGGCGCGGGGGTGGCCCTGCCGCGGCGGGTGATGCCCGGGTGAAGACAGCGGTGGGGTCATCGCGCGCCCCTGTCCGTCGTGACGGTCGAGAGCGGCCCCGTGCTGTGATGCGCGTCGGCGTCCTTGCCGATCGCAGCGTGCATGCGGCCGTCGGTATGTACCATCGCCGTCTCGGCCCGCGAGAGCTGGTGTTTGACGACGTAGGAGCGGGTGCCGATCTTCCACATGCCGACGCCCTGGCGCAGGAACCGCAGCAGGTCGGTCTCCACATCAGTGGTGGCCAGGAACTCGCGGGCCTGCTCGACGCTGCCGACCGCTTGCCGGTAGGAGACCCTCACGCCGGTGTCCTCGATCAGCCCACGGGCGATGCGGACTTGCTCGGAGTCCGCGCTGCCGGAAGCGGCCAGGTCGGAGAACCGGTGGAATGCCAGTACGTTCGCGATCCCGAGGGCGCGGGCGAGTTTGAGTTGTTCGCGCATCCGGCGGATCAGTGGCAGGTGCCGTGCGATCAGCGCGAACTCGTCGTAGAAGCAGACCCTGGGTGGG
Source organism: Actinoplanes sp. NPDC000266 (assembly GCF_042899005.1). Classification (NCBI taxonomy): domain Bacteria; kingdom Bacillati; phylum Actinomycetota; class Actinomycetes; order Micromonosporales; family Micromonosporaceae; genus Actinoplanes; species Actinoplanes sp. NPDC000266. The sequence goes on along the minus strand of NZ_JBIAZI010000023.1, from coordinate 64,750 downwards.
GCATTCGGCGCGGACAGTTCGGTCTCGAGCCACGACTGCGCGCACGACATGGCCATGGCGGTCATTGCGTCCGATGCCCGGATCGCCCGCAGATCCAAGATCGCACCCGGCTGCGTGAAGTCGAGGCGAGCGCTGGCGGTCGCTGGCCCGTCGAACACCCCACCGAGCGCACCTGAGATCAGCCGTTCCAGGGCGAGGCGGACCCGGCGGGAGTCGGCGGTGAACACGTCGACCGGGTAGGCCAGCGGGTCGAGGCGATGCTGCCACTGCTCCGGCTTGCCGGTCGAGGCCAGCACGGTCGACAGGGTGGGGGTGGCCATCCGGTCGGGGCTGGCGTCGTGTTCGCGGGTGACCGCGTCGACGGCGTACTCCAGCAGCGACCTCTCGGCCTCGTTCAGCGGCCCGCCGACCTGGATTTCGAGGAGGCCTTCGAGCAGCAGCAGGCGTCGGGAGCGTTGCAGCTGCAGCCACTGCTGCTCGGTTTGCCCAGAGTGGCGGCGGATCGAGGCGAGGGGGTTCATGGTGACGCCCAGGCCGGGGCCGATCCGGACCGGTGTGATGCCGGCCAGCGCGGCGAGGGATTCGTATTCGCCTTTGACGTCGGTGACGAAGAAGCGCTGCCCGAAGGGGATCCCGCGCCAGGCCAGGCATTTGAGCAGGCTGCTCTTGCCGCTGCCGATTTCCCCGGTCACCGTCATGTTCGGCGCGGTCAACACCTTCGCCCGGTACAGCTCGTGCAGCGAGAACACGAACGCCGACCGGCTGAACACGTCCATGCCGATCAGCGGCCCATCCACGCCAAGGCCCGGGTCGGTGACGAACGGATACACCGAGCAGAGCTGGGCAGCGGTCGTGGTCAGCGGGGGCAGCTTCAACAGCGCCCCGACCCGCCCGGCCGCGCGGCCGTAGGCGCCGCGCCGTCCCGCAGCGACGGGGCCGAGGAGCCGGTCGGTGTGCCGGGTGAGAGCCTTCTGTTCCCGAGCCAGGACGCGTTCGGCGTGCGCGAGGTCGCGTTGCGCGGCCCGCTGGGTGATCCGGTCGCCGAGCGAGCCTTCGCGGCGCAAGATCCGGCGGGTCATGCCGCCCACCCCCGCAAGGGCTTGAGCCCGCGGGCCAGCGGCAGCGCCCCGGCCAGGAACGCCTGATCCTGCTCGCCAGCCAGAGACACGGCTTCGCAGCCGGCCCGCGACAGGATCCGCCGCACCGAACGCACATCACGGTCCAGTTCGGCGAGGGTGGTGGCGGTGACGGTGACCAGCAGGGCGTACTGGTAGCGGGTGTGCCCGGCGGCCTGCTCACGGTCAATCCGCTCGACCGCGCGGGCTTCGTCGTTCTCGCGGGCCGTGCGGACCAGACGGAGTTTGCGTTTGGTGAGCTCGTCCCCGGCTTTGGTGACCTTGTCGCGCCGGGTGGCCAACTGGGCGAGGGCGGCCGGGACCGGCTGCGCGACCAGGGTGACCGTGCGCCGGCACGTCGTGCGTACATACAACGGCGTCAGCCACGTCGGCCCGACCGGCTGGCGCGGCATCTGCGCCACCCACAGGGTGCGCGAAAGGCCGGAGTCGTGCTGGTAGGTGTTCCAGCCCAGCGTGCAGGCGGCGACCGGCCCGGCCAGCCGTGGCTCCACGCCGGCTTGCGCGACGGTGGGGGTGATGGTGCGCAGGTCGATGGTCTCTTGGTCGGCCGGGTCGTACTGAGTGCGGATGACGGCGGCGTAGCCGCGCGGGGACAGCCAGCCGCCCGAGGTGACGCCGGCCTCGACGACGGCGGCTTCAATACCGGCCAGCCGGTCCAAGACCACGGTGGCGATCGCAGCGTCGGTGCCACCGGCCTGGGCGACCTCCTTCGACAGGCGAGCGAGGTCGAACACGACGCTCAGGTAGATGTCGTGCCTTTGGGCCGCCGGAGCGGCGTCGGCGGTCAACTGTGCCAGCGACCGGTAGGCGGCCGTGCTGGTGTCGACGGTGTTGTCCGCCAGGTAGCGCTGGGCGGCGTTGCCGGTGTCCGGCACCGCCCGCGCGGTCACCGCCCACCGGATCAGACCGGTGTCGGCGTACTCGCCGAGAATGTTGAGCAGCTGCGCCCAATCGGTGAGCCGCTGATCCTGCACATCGGTGTCGGCCAGGATCAGATTCGCACCCCGGCAAGCCAGCGCGGCCGTGATCGTCTTCTCCGCCTTGTGTCGCAGCAGCCCGATCTGGGTAGTGCCGTCGGCGGCCGTGGCGGTCAGCCACGTGTAGCCGGCGGCCGGGCCGGGCAGGTCCATCCACTGCGCGAGCACGTTCGGCGCGTACGGGCCACCCCGGTACTCGCTCTGCCCGGTGCCGCGCTGCCACAAGGCCCCGACCACGACCGGCAGCCACTCGGTCAGCCGACGCCCTTTCACCCGCAGCAACCCGAACGTGACCAGCAGCGCACAGCCGGCGAACATGACCAGCCCGCTCACCCGGTGCCCGGCCACGAGCAGGTTCAGGCCGACCACCGCAGTCAGGACACCGGCCATCACCAGGGCGATCTGCGACCAGGAAAACCCGAGCACGGCCCCGCCGGTCGACCGGGGCGGAAATTGGAATCTCGTCATCGTGATGTCTCCCCGAGTGGGTGGATTTAGAGCGGGACGACCGGCGCGTCTCCGGCAGCCGCCACGGCGCCGCGGGCCTCACCCGCAGCCGGTTTGTCGCCCTCGGCGCCGCGTTCGCCGGAGGCGGGTTCTGCACCGGCACCGGCACTCGTCGGGTGCAGGGCCGAGGGCTGCGCGCCGGGCGATGAGCCGCTCGATGTCACCGAGGCGTCTGAAGGCTCCGCCGAGGAACTCGAGCCGACCGCGCCGGTCGAAGGACTGGCCGGCTCAGGCGCCGACGGCATCGGCGTGTCCGGTGAACTCTGCGCTGCCGTGCCGGGCTGTTCGGCGTTGGGCTGCATCGGGTTGGGCGGTGCTGCCGGCTCGCTGGTAGCGCCGCCGGGAATGCCCTTTGGCAGGGAGTCCAGGTCGTGTTGAGCGGCCGCCGTGTCGGCGGCGGTGCCCTCAGCCTCACTGGCATTCAGGGCGTCGTCACCGCCGGCTTGTTCGCCCGCGCTGGGGTTTGCGGTGGTGTCTCCGACCGGCCCGTGGTCACCGCCGGTCGAGGCGGCGTCGGCAGCCTGCCGACCTTTGCCGTCGCCGATTCCCGCCCCTGCCTCCAACTGCCCGGTAGGTCCGGGTGTGGTGGCCGTGTTCGCGGTGTTGTCGTCCATCACCGCAGCCGCCCCGCCCGCCGGACTACCCGCGGACGCGGCGCCATCGCGCAGGCCGCTACCGAAAGCGGCCCCGAGCTCGAGCGGGTTGCCGGCGGTCGACATCAGGCCGTGCGCGTTGACGTCGGACAGGTAGCCGTCCCACATCGTCGTCAATCGCAACAGAATCCACGGGGCGGCGACCATCAGCCAGATCAGCAGCACCGCTCGGAGGGCGTTCATCACGTCGTCCGAGCCGTACGCCGACCGCGACCCGTAGATCCACAACTGCGCGATGAAAAACTTCGAGGAGCCGAGGGCGTTGACCGTCCAGAACCAGCGGCGGCCCCAATGCCGGGTCTCGGGCATGACCTGCCCGGTCATCGCCATCGCCCCGAACAGCGCCGCGCCGGTAGCCAGCAGACCACGAAACAGCATGACCACGAACAACAGCAACAGGCCGACCGCGGCCAGCGCCGACAGCAGCAACGCCACCAACAGGGTGCCCACCCCGCCGGTCAGATTGGTAAACGAGGTGACCAGCTTCGACGCGTCATACGGCCGGCTGGCGTTCGCCATGATCACGGCGTTCGTGGCCTGATCCCAGGCGGCGACAATCGTGTAGGCGATCCCCGCGGCGAAACTGATTCCCAGCACCGCCCGGACGAGGCCGCCAAGGGTCGAAAGCGGGCCGGGCCCGGCCGAGGTGCGCAGCCCGTTGATGATCGTCGAGACGATGAAGAACACGAAGATCACCGCGATGAGCACGCCCGCGATGGAGTTGTAGGTGACGTAGAACGCGTCGTCCGGCGTGCTGATCGCCGTGGCCGTGAACACCAATGTCGCCAGCTTGGACAGCAGGAACACGGTGCCTTGCACGACGACGTCGACCAGGCCCTGAATGCCGGTGCGGACGCCGGAGCTCAACGCGTCTTCGGTGGCGTGCTGCACTTCGCAGCTGACGTCGACTCGCCCGCAGTTAGGCCGTTTCGGGTCGGGGTCGTACAGCTGCGTCGCCCACGTCTGCACCTGCCGCCCACAGGCGGATCGTTTGGAATCCCACAGAATCCGCTGCCGGTCGTCGGAACCAAGCCCGCCCGGCGGTGATTGCAGCGCACAGTTGATCAGCCCGGCCGGGCCGCTGCCGGTGCTGGGGCCATCCATCAGCACCGAAGCGGTGCCATCCTCCGGCGTTTCGTCGAGGCCGATCGACGCGGCAACACACGACGCTCGGCCCTCGTCGCTGATGGCTTTGCTGCACTGGGTCACCCAGTGCGAGCGGCCACCATCCGGGATGTCGTCAACGTGCACGGCCCACGGCATGCACCACGCCACCGCGCCCGCCGGCTGCGCTGGCGCCTTGGCCACACAAGCGCTGTCGACAGCCACGGCCGGCGGGCTGGGCGCCGGCGTCGGCTCCGCCTGCGCCGGGACGGCACCGGCCACCAGCACCACCAACACCGCCGAAGCCACGAGGAGCAGCACACGCAGCCACCGCATGGTTGCTCGCCCAGACCCGGAAGTCGGCTGGCCCGGCACGTCCGGCCGCCACGATGACCGGTCGGCCGGCGCGACGAGCGCAGGGAGGTTCCTGTACGCGGTCACAGGACCAACAGCCCTGCGACGATGGCCGTCCCGGAACCCACGATCACTGCCGTGAAACCAGCCCGCCACATCATGGATTTGCCGCGGTCGGACACGATGTGGGCGCCGAAAATGGGGCCGATGCTGAAGGCAATCGCGCCGGCGATCAGGCCACAGACTGCGGCCACTCCGCCGAGGAACATGACGGCGCGCATGATCGTGTAGAAGATGTCGGACTTCGGGATCGCGGATCCGTCGGGATGCACGCGGTCCCAGTCGAAGCCGGTGCTCGTCGGTGCCGGCGCCGGATCTGGCGCCCGCATCTGCTGGGCCAGGGTGGTGAGGCGCACGGCCGGCCACAGGGTCAGAGCCGTCAGCATCAGAGCCGCCCCACCGGCAGGAACGCCTGCCCTGTTGCGGGGTCGGCGCAGCGGGTGATGACCTCCTCGGCCAGCCGCAGCAGCGCTCGCCGCGTCGCCTTGCGTAGCCGGCGCGGGTCGGCCGGTTCCGGCCGGGTCAGGAGTGGATCGAACGGAATCTGCACCACGGCCGGAATCACCGTGGCGGCCTGCCGGACCACGGCCGCGACGTCGCGGCTGGTCGACCTGCTCGTGGCGACAACGGCCAGAACGGCGCGTTCGACGATGCTCCCGTGCCCAGCCGCGTGCAGGTGAGTGAGCAGCCGCATCGCGTGCTGCACCCCATCGGGGGTGGCCCGCGCGGTCAGAACAGTGGTGTCCGCGGTGGCGAGGGTGGCCCACACACTGGAGAAATAGGCGGGTAGAAGGTCACACACGGTCAGCGCGTACAGCCGGCGAACCGTCTGCGTGACGGCGTCAGCCTCGTCGTGTTTCGGTGGGCGACGCCCGGCCACCTCGGTTTCCCCGACCAGGGCGGAGAGCCCGCACGGGCCGGGCTGGGTCCACCGTTCGACCTCGCGACGCGAGGTCAGCGTCTCGAGGTCACGGACGGTGTCCCAGATGGTGCCCGCCGTCGACCGGCCGATCCGGTCGGCCAGCCCGCCCCACGGATGCGGCGCCATGTCGACGGCCAGGACCGGGCCCGGCACGGCGAGCGCCAGCATCGAACCGAGCGCGGCGACCACGGTGGATCGGCCGACCCCACCGTCCGCCGACGACACGGCGACCATCGCGGCCGGGCGAAGCCGGGCCGCACGCAGCCAGACCCGCTCCGCGAGCTCGGCCGGGCCGAACTGATGCGGCACCGGCCGCGGCAGAGACGCCGCCGAAACCAGCGCCGCCCTTGGCACACCGGCGGCGACAGCGGCTGTACCCAGGACGGGCGCCGGCTGCTCGGCGCGGCCGATCAAGGTTGCGTTACTTCGCTGTGGAGTATCCGGCACGGTGGACGCGCTCGGGGAAGTCAAGGACAGCACGACGATTCTCCCGAAGTGAGGAATTGGGAGTAAGTCGTGCTGACCACGACGGTTTATCGAATACCGAACGTGGTCAGCACGACAGACGGCCGTTTATTTTCGGCCGGTGCCCGACTGACCTGAACCGGCACCAGGTGTGCCTCATGTAAATGGCGTTCAGGTCGCGGCCGGTGTCCCCCCCTGGACAATCACGCCGGCCGTCCACTTCCCTGTATGACGTGATGGAGGGGGAAGTAGATGTCGATCACAGATCGATCCTGTCGGCACGGCATGCACGGAGGAAGTTGTCCGAGGTTGTCTGGAGTTAACCGGTGTTGTCCCTCGAAGGCGCCGCAACCACGACGGACTTCGGAATGAATCAGCAAGACGTCGCACTCACTCCTGATCGCAACGCCGATGTCAGTACAGAAGGTTGCTCAAATGCTACGAGACTTGCTTTAATCTTCAGTGGAAAGCGCCTACTTAATCAGCATGGCCGATCTAGCCGGTCCACCCTCACGGGCACGCCTGACAGAAGTCGCGCGAGGCCCGACCACCGCATCGGGGCGCCCCATGGCATTGTTCGAAAACATCCTTGCTGACGATTTTCGCGGCGCAAGGTTCAAATGTGGACGGCCGACTCAACGCTGGGCGCGCTTGCCCGGCCAGGGCCGATGCACCCGGATCCACTGGTCGACATCGCTGGTCAGCCACACCTTGCCCTGCTTCAAGTCAGCTACCGGGCGCGGGAAGCCCTCGCGGGTGGTGATCTGGTAGGCGCGCTGCCGGCTGCACGAACCCAGCCGCACGCGGATCTCGTGAGCACCCATGAGAGAAAGCGTACCGTCGGCCATTCGCACGACTATAGTCGAACGACTACCCCGCCGCGAGTGGTGCGCGCCGGTGGAGAGGCCCCGAGACCCAGGCAGCGGTCTCTCAGGAGACCCGATCCACCCCTACTTCCTCCGGCCCGGCTCGCACCGGGGTGAGCCGGATTCGAGGAGGCTGGCGTGGAAGACCCGGTAGCACTGCTCGAAGCGAGCAGCAGCGAGTCCGGCCAGCGTCGGCAACCCTTCCTTCAACAAGCGAGCCCTGCGCGGGGCCGAGGCAACTACCTTGGAATCGGCCGCGGGAGGACAACACGGCGTAGGTCATCGGCGAGGGCGTCGATCCGGGCCCGGCGTACGCCGGGCATACAGATCAGGTGTGACCACTGGCCGGCGGCGGGCAGCGGCCATCGTTGCCGGAGTTCGGGCGGGAGCGGCTGTAGCATGACGGTCATCGCACCCGCATTCCGCCAGGCCGGCCATCCGACCGCGCCGAGGCGGCGGACGGCGTAGCCGGCGAGCTCGCGGGCGGCATGGGCGCGGGCGGCCATGCCGTCGGCGCCGAGGCGTTGGATGGCGTACCAGAGCATGGCCGCGGACAGGCCGTTGCGGGAGCCGGTGATGGTGGTGTCTCGGCTGGCGATGTAAGGCACCGCCGGGGCGTTGCTGGCCCGTCGGCGGGCGAGCACGACACCGCAGACCAGCGGGGTGCCCAAGAATTTGTGTCCGGAGATGGAGATGCTGTCGGCGCCGTCGGCGAGGTCGAACCCCGGCCGCCCATCGAGTGAGGCGAGAGGGATGCCGGCCAGGGCGGCATCGGAGTGCACGTAGCGGCCACTGATGCGAGCGGTGTCGAGGGCGGCGTGGATGCGGTGGACGTCGTCGACGGCCTCGCTCATCGTAGTACCGATGTTCGCCACCACGACCGCCCGGCGCTGGGGCGCCTGGGCGGCTTTGCGGGTGAGGTCGGTGTAGTCGATGCCGCCGGTCGCGGTGGCCGCGACCGGCACCGCGGGCAGGGCGAGCAGGTGGCAGGCTTTCGGCACGCTGTAGTGGGTTTCGGAGCTGTAGTAGACGGCCGCGCCGGGTAGGGCGGTGCGTGCTTGCAGCAGCGCGTAGAGGTTGCCTTCGGTGCCGCCGGTGGTGACGTAGCCGCCGTGTCCGGCGGGCGCGTGAAACAGGTCGGCGAAGAAGGCGAGGACGTCGCGTTCGAGGTCCATGGTGTGGCCCGGATATTGCGGGTCATTCTGGGGGTCGCCAACGTTGTTGAGTAGGTGCGCGAGCAGCGGCGCGAGCGGCTGGTAGTCCAGGTCGGTGGCGGCGGGGAAGCCGATGTTGCCTGGGGCGGTGGCGGCGCGGGCGCACAGGCCGGCCAGCCGGGCCTCGAGCGCGGCTGGCGGGGCGGCGGGTGAGGTGGCGAGTCTGGTCATCGGATGCCTGCTTCGGTGCTCGGGTGCGCGATGGGGCAGCTTCCGGTCTGCTGGGGGTGTGCGGGCATCGTGCGGTGCTGGCGCAGGGCGGCGCTGGGCCGAGTCGTGAGAGGACGGCTGGTGTCGACGGTGAGGTTGGGGACACGGCGGGCGAGTAGGTGCAGGGCGGTGGTCAGTTCCAGGCGGGCCAGGGCCGCGCCGATGCAGTGGTGGGATCCGGCGCCGAAGGCCAGGTGCTGCCCAGCGCGCGGCCGTGTCGGGTCGAAGACGTGTGGCTGTGAGTAGACGTCGCGGTCGTGTCCGGCGGTGCCGATCGGCACGAGGCAACGGCTGCCTGCCGGAATGGTGACTTGGTCGAGGGTGACGTCGGTGAGGGTCAGCCGCAGCCAGCCGTCGATCGCGGGGCAGTGCCGCAACGTTTCTTCGACGAAGCCGGCCAGGTACTGGTCGTCGCGGGCGAGTCGCGCCCAGCGGCCGGGTTCGGCCAGGGCATGCCGCAGAGCGTTGCCGAGGGCAGCGGCGGTTGTTTCCGAGCCGGCGCCGACGATGTTCAGGGTCAGCGCGGCGACTTCAGCGACGGTGAGTTTGGCGTCATCCTCGTTGCGGTAGCGCAGTAAGTCCCCGACGATGCCACCGCCGAACTGGGTTGCAGCGGCGCGGTGTTCGACGGTGTGCTGGCAGTACTGCCAGAGGGCCACACACGAGCGGGCGCAGGCCAGCTGCTCGTCCGGCGTCGGGTTGCCCCATACGAGGTGGGCGAAGTCGTCGGTCCACGCCTGGATGTCGGCGGCGTCACTGGCGGGCAGTCCAAGGACGTCGAGGATGACCCGCAGGGGCAACTGCACACTGAAGTGCATCAGGTCGACGGTTCCCCGGCCGGCCAGGCTCGTGATCAGCTCCTCGGTACGGGCGGCGACTATCGGCCCCCACTGCTGGCTCGCGCGGGCGGGTGTGGTGGGGAACAGGGCACGCAGGACGGCGCGGGTGCGCAGGTGCTCGGGCCGGTCTGCGGTGACCGAGACCGGGCGTGCGTCGATTCCGGCCAGGACCGCGCGCGTTTGCGGGCTGGCGGCCTGGATCGGGGCGAGAGTGGCGGCGTTGGAGAAGCGGTCGGTGTCGGCGAGCACGGTGCGGACGTTGTCGTGGCCGCCGATCAGCCACAAGTCGAGGGCGGGGTCGTAACCGACGGTGTAGCCGGTGGCGAGCAGCCGTCGCCAGGCGGCGGCGGGGTCTCGGCTGTAGGCAGGACTGAACGGGTCGAGTCGCACGCTGCTGGTCCTTCAGTCAGGATGGCGGAACCCGGACGCCGGGCCGTGCCGCCCGGCAGTTGCCGGGTTTCAGGTCAGGGTGATGTGGTGCCGCTCGAGCCACTCGGCGACTTCGAGGACGTGAGTGATGGGGCTGTGCCTGTACGGTCCGCGGGCGACTGCGGGCATCGTGAGCGCGTCGGCGACGCGTTGGGCGTCGAGCAGGCTGGCCAGCGGCGTGTCCTTGTCCCGGATGAGTTCGAGCAGCCGCAGGTGTTGGGTCCGGTGCCAGGCGGCCATGTTCGGCATCGCCGGGAACGGCAGGGGTTTGAGCCAGGTGATCGGGGCCGGTACGAGGTCGGCGACGGCACGCAGCAGCAGGCCGTTCGCGACGCCGCGCGGATGCCGCAGATAGTTGGGAATGTTGTACAGGTAGGAGGCCAGCAGCCAGTCCGCCATCGGCGTCTGCACGGCCAGACCGGCGGCGCCGGCGAGTTGGTCGAGCCGGACCAACAGCCGCGGCAGGTAGTGCGTCAACGCCAAGTGGGTTTTGATGCGCTGCTGCCTCCCGAGCATCCCGGCGCCGGAAAGATGAGGGACGGTGGCGGTGGCCTGGTCGTAGCGGCGCAGCCGGTATCGGTCCGGGCGCAGCCGCGCCCGGGTTTCCGCGTTGAGAAGATCGGTGGCGGCGAGGCCGTAGGGCCGCCACGGAAAGTCCGCCGTCGCGGGAGAGCTTGGCTGTCGGAGCCAGCGATAGCTACCGAAGACGGTGGCGGCGCCGTCTCCGGTGACGATACTTTCGGCGCCTGTGGCCGCGATCCGGTCCAGCAGTGCGACCAGCGGGGCATCGATCGCAGGCTCGCCTGGCAGGTCGAGGGCAGCCCGCGCGGCGGCCGGCGCTCGGGGCAGCCCCAGCCAGCCGGCGATCAGCAGATGGTGGCGCAGCCGCAGGTGGGACGCGGCCAGGCTGGCTGCTCTCAGATGCGGGACTTTGTTCGGCTTCAGCGGCGTCGAGCCGCCGGAGATGAGAGTCCAGACGCTGCGCTGCTGGTCGCCCGGCCCTGCGGTCATGGCGCCGGCGGCGGCGGACGCGACGCCGCCGGACAGCAGCACGGCGTCGGCGGGGTGAGCACGCAGGTGCTCGGTTCTTGCGGCCAGCAGATCGTGGATAGTGGCGACCGTTTCCGTGAGGCTGTGGTGGTGCACGTCAGCCTCGAAAGAGAAGTAGCGGCGCCGGCGCACCCCGGCGGGAGTAGTCCGGACGAGCTCGCCAGGCAGCACCTCGGCCACGTCGCGGATCACCCCATGCCCCGGGGTCCGAACCGGTCCGAGCGCGAGCAGCTCGTTGAGGCCGTCCGCGTCGACAATCGGTTCGACCTCGGGGTGCGCCAACAGCGCGGTCACCGTTGAGGCGAAAACAACGCCATCGCCGCGCTGGGCGTAGAACAGTGTTTTGGCGCCGATGGCGTCGCGCATCAGGACTAGCTGCCGGGCGCGGTTGTCCCAGATTGCGATCGCATAGCTGCCATCGATGCGGTCGGCGAGCCCGGCTCCCCAGGCCCGGTAGGCGTGTAGCAGCAGGTCCGCGTCACTGGCCAGCGGCCGGGGACGTTCGAACAACTGGTGTTCGAGGTGGGTCCGGTTGCTCAGCTGCCCGTCGACGACAACGGAAAGGTCTGGATCGGGGTGTTCGGGGTGACGCCAGTCGGCGTATCCGGTGCGTGGATGGCAGTGGCCGAACGCGGCGTGCCGGGCGAGCCGGACAGAATCCGCCGGCATCTCGCAGATGCCGAGGGCGGTGGTCATCGTGATGATCGTGCGGTGTTCGTCGCTCAGGTCGCGGGCGTGATGAATCCAGCCGATGAGGCCCATACAAGCCTTCGCTCCAGTTCAGGGTGGTCAGTTGAAGCCGGGCGGCCAGAGCTGGCGGCGCTCCAGGTCTGCGGTGGGCGTGCGCAGCATCGGCTGCACCCAGGGGCCGCCATCAAGCCGGTACGGATCGCCCGGCTGGTACCCGGCCGCGCTCAGCCGCCGGATCGCGGCAGGATCGGCGGCCTGCGCGAACGCCGGAACTGCCGCGCGGTCGAGGCCTCGATGCCGATGGGCGAGCAGGGCTGCCGCATCGGCGTCGTCGGTTGCGACGAGGACCGCAAGATCCAGGTGTTCCACGTCGGGCTGATGTGCGGCCAGGACGGCCAGCCGCTGCAGAACCTTCTCGGTGGCTGTTCCGTCGTTGAGGTTGGCTGGACGGGGCAGGTCCGTGGTTCGATCGAGCCAGATCGCTGCGGAGCGCCCCGCAATCAGATCGACGTACCCATGGCCGAGCGCGTGCGTGACCAGAATCGTCGCAAGCCACCTGAGAATGTGCTCGCGACGTTCGGCACCGGCAATGAGCCAGTCAATGACCGGCTGTCCAGCCATGTAGGTGGCGGCAAGGCTGGCGACCGCGGCGATGTCAGTGGGCGTCGCACACACCACCGCCGCCGGCAGTCGCGCAAGGTGAGCTGCGGTGTACGCGCCGGAATCAAACACGTGTTCACCTTGGCTGAAGCCCACAGGTGCGGGGTAGTTGTCTGGGGTTGTCTGGGGTTATCCGACGCGGTTCGCCTTGACGCACGGGACGGCAAGCGGTTATGCACCTTGAAGACCGTCCGGAACCGAACCGTGCGGTCGCCCGCGATTGCACTGTTCGACCAGGAGACGCCCCAGATGCATGTGCAGACACAGCAGTTGCTGCAACCCGACACCGGAACGCAGCTGACCAATGCGGTGCGCCTGGCGCTGATCGAGATGGGCGAGGCCTGCAACCAAGCCGGCCTGATCGTCAATCAGGCGATCGTCTTCCACGCGCAGGTGCAGGCATACGCCGAGCCGAAAAGAGCCAGGCCCACCGACATCGGTCTGACGACGCAGCTCATCAACGATCTCGAACTGCTCGCCGAGCAGCATCACGATCAGGCGCTCGTAGTGATGGCACGAGCTGCCACGGTGTACGCCGTCTACGCCTCACAAGTGGCGACCGCGGTGGCGCTTCAACAGGTTCCACCGCTGCCACAGGCGGAGGTGATCCTGCCTTCGGACCTGATCCTCGCCTTCGATCATTACCTGCCGCCTGTTCCGTTCAGCGACCCATCGGCGCAATCGGCTGAGCAGATCGACACTCTTGCCGCGGCCCGCCAAGACCTCGCCAGGTTGATCAGCGAGCAGATGCAGGGCGAGCCGATCACCTACTACGACGACGTCGCCGCAGTCACCGCCGAGCTCGGCAGCACGGACCGGCTCACGGACTTCCCTGACGCCCTACACGCCTACGCCGCCGCGCTGGTGTGGTACCTCAGCATCGCCAGCAACGACGCTGAGTGCGACGACGGCAGCCCAGCGCCGCACTAGCGGACCTCCACAGCCGCAGTCCGCCCTCGGGCAGGATGTAGATCAGCAGGCTCTCAGCTCAGAAGCGGAAGTCGGGATCCGCCCACAGGCCTAGATCGACGACAGTCACTCCAAGCGCATGAGCCAGCAGGTGCCGGTTGTACTGGCTGGGCACCTTGTGGCCGTTCTCCCATTTACTCAGCATGATCTTCAGGCTCTCCAGACGGGCTGTGCCACCATGACCAACAGCCGCGTCACGCATCCGCTGCGCGAGTTGTGGCTGTGACCACCGCCGAGCAAGGCGCATCCGGCGCAAGCGCGCCCCGAACAATTTGCCGGTGGGGCGGTCCGGCTCAATTAACTGGCTCGGTTCTATGCAACTAGCTGCAGGCGTTCGGCGGTCAAGCGGCCGCGGAACCTGAGTGGTGCACTCGTCGTCATTTCCATCGTGCCGGCTCACCGCTTCGCCGCCAGCTTGTCGCCCGGTCCGGCGAGATGGATCGCGTACATCGAACCTTCGGTTTCTTGTGCCACCCCCGTCAGGATCCCAGCCTCGGCTGCTATCACATCGCAACGAATGTCCGACATACTCTCCCCCACGAGCTCTCCTCATGAGGCCGCTGGGATGCAGGGCCTCCACGTTCGCCGGCCACGCCTTATGCAGCCGTTGCTGACAGCGGCTCAGGGTGCGGCGATATTTCGCCTGACCCGCCTCGCCCATTTCCTCGCCGAAACGGACGGAAGAACGACTTTCGGTCCCGGCTCAACCCAGGGAAGGCAACACAGGAAGCGCGCCAATCGTGGCCGTGAACGCAAGAAGCGCATCGCACTGCACTGTTCGGATACCGAGTCTGAGCATCAAGGCCGGCGACCGGCTGACCACTCGTTGCAACACCGTCCGGCACAACGCCTCCTTGGCTGCCGTCAACTGGGAACGATGAGCGCGGGCGCTCGCGTACCCGCCGGTTGACACAAGACATAGCCGATCATGAGTATGACTCGCGTCATTGTCAACTGACAGACCGTGATTAAGATCCCGCCTTGAGCACCAGTTGACAACCCATCGAGACGAGAATTCCCAGCTCAAGCCAGCCATGTTCCCCATAGCCGACTTATGAGACATTTAGAGTGAGGTCCCCTTATGGGGACGTAGGGCTCGGCCGAACCGGAGGACGCTCCGACGGCTTGGCCCGCAGATGCGCGCCAACCTCCGCCGCGCTCTACGACGCTGCAGATTCACCAGGCAAGGGCAGGCCAGTCCAGGCTCCAAGCTCATCTGAGCCTCAGCCCGTCAGCCGTCAACCAGTCGTCTCCGCCGACCCCGCGGCCCCAACCGCTGGTTGACACCCTGCCGATCATACGTAGGATCCTCGATGGACGGTTGCCATTCGCATCGATGAATCGCCCGCTGGACAGTTGTTCGGTTGATGAGGGAGCAATGACACGTGGACGCCAAAGAAGGTCCCCCTGAGCTGGACACTCTGCAAGAGCGACTTGCCTACCTGTTCGACAAGATGCGGCCCGCCGGGAAACCCAGGTACACATACCGGCAGGCATCCGACGCTATCCGCGAAGACCAGGGATTCACCATGTCGGGCGCCTACATCCACCAGTTGACTACAGGCGAAAGAGTCAATCCTCGGATAGATCAGGTCAGGGCACTGGCCAGATTTTTCGGCGTTCCGCCAGGCTTTCTCCTCGGCGATGAGGGCAGCGATATCGTCGCCGAGCAGATCGAGCGGCTACAGCAAGCGAAGGAAGCGAAGGAACGACTCCAAAAATTGGATGATGCGATGAAGGATCCGAGCGTCCGTCTCGTCGCGCTGAAGGCACGTAATCTGTCGCCGTCGCATCTCGGTTTGGTATCGGCCGTTCTCGACGAGGTGCTCCGGCTCGAGGGCAAGGAGGACGATGACCCCCCATCGCAATGACAACTACCTGCACTACCTTGGCAGCTCGCATGGCCAGTCAGCCAACGCTGACCGCCTGCTCCATACGTGTCAA
Organism: Actinoplanes sp. NPDC000266; assembly: GCF_042899005.1. Lineage (NCBI taxonomy): Bacteria > Bacillati > Actinomycetota > Actinomycetes > Micromonosporales > Micromonosporaceae > Actinoplanes > Actinoplanes sp. NPDC000266. The sequence goes on along the minus strand of NZ_JBIAZI010000023.1, from coordinate 49,701 downwards.
GCGCGCCCCCACGACGGCGGGGGCCTCGCGAGGAGTTCTGCGGTGGATGCGAAACCAGTCAGGCGCTACGAGCAACGTCTCCGTGACCTCAAGATCACCATCCCAACCCCGTTCGACGCCCGAGCCTTCTGCGATCATGTCGCAGAACAACGCGGCCGACCAATGACAGTGATCATGATGGATGCGGGCGAGGCGACCGCGCCCTGCGGTTTGTGGCTTGCCACCAAAAAAGCTGACTACATCGTCGTCGACAGCACCGTACCGCCGGTAATGCGCGACCACATCCTTCTCCACGAGACGGCGCACATCATCTGCGATCACCGAGGTTTGCTCAACGTGACACCAGAGATGCTGCAGCTCGACGTCCTGGACCCGGCCGTCGTCGAACGAGTACTCGGGCGAAACAGCGGCATCAATGATCGTTACGACACTGCCGAGGAACGCGAGGCCGAGGGCTTAGCAAGCGTGATTACCGAGTTCGCAGCACGTTGCTCGCCCGTCCCGCGTCCCCGTCAGTCTGGCACCGACACTGCCGCCGTGCTTGACCGATTCAGTTCCGCCCTGGTCGGCGACAGGCACTGGCGGTGACCCGTCCCGATTACGTTGTCGCCGCGCTCATCGCGTTCGTCGCCTGCGGCGTCAAACTCCGCCAACTTCGCCGGGATCCGCACAACCCCGCCCTGCGTGCCATCTGCGGGGCTCTCGCCGCACTCGGGCTGTGTGTCGTGGTCGGCTGGCCGCCGCTGTACGTCGCGCTCGACGAGGCCACCGGCTTGCCGAATATCGCCCGCTACATTGAGCACTCCATCTCCCTCGTTGCCGCCGCCTCGGTGCAGACCCTGTTCCTGTTCCTCGGCGATCCAGAACGGGCCCCTCGTCGAGTACAAATCCGATGGATAGCCCTCGGCGTAGCCGTTGCAGTCATGGGCGCGGCATTTGCTCAGGGCAAGTTCAACGTGGAAGCACCGCTGGACTTCGCAACCCGTTACGCGAACACCCCGCAATTGTCGCAATACATGCTCGCGTTCCTGGCGTTTCTCCTCGTGACGATGTACGACATCCTGCGCAGGTCGGCGCAGTACGGTCAGCAGCTCCCGCCGTCACTACTCCGGCTCGGCACCCGCCTACTGCTGGCCGGCTCCGTGGTCGGCCTGATCTACGTGGCGCACAAGGCAACGTTTCTCATCTGCAGACTGCTCGACCTTCCCCTGTCCTGGGACGAAGGCCCGGTGTCGCAGACACTGTTGCTGCTGGGCATCACGCTCGTCGCGGGAGGCCTCGTAATCCCCGGCATCGGCCCCTACCTAACCGATGTCTGGCAATGGCCACGCAGGTACCGGCTCTACACCGACATGATGCCGCTGTGGGAGGACATCCACGGCGTGGTCCGCGACGTCAACCTGCATCCCCCGCGTAGGCGCCCCAGCATCCGGCTCATGAGCGTCGCGCTGTATCGGCGCGTCATCGAAATCCGCGACGGACTACGCGAGCTACGCAAGTACGTCAACGCGACGGTCGTCTCCCACGCCACCCAACTAGCTACCGAACACGAACTTCCCGCCCGAGACGCCCGAGCCACCGGAGAGGCCGCCGGCATCGCAGTCATGCTGGACTACGTCATCGCCACCCCCGCCGACGCTAGAAAGCCCCTCGCCGACAAAAGCGCTACCCGCGTGACCCAAGACGCCGGAGACAGCCTCGACGAAGACGCCCAATGGCTCGCATCCGTATCCCGTGCATACGCCCAGTCACCTATCGTTGCCGAGGTTCGCCGTGCCCAGCGTCCCACCGCCCCCTAACGACACAACATCGCCGGCGAAACCGGCTGGCGTCCAGCGCCTCGCTCGGTGGATCACCGAGATCTTCACTCCCGGAATCCTGGTCGCCGTCCTGCTGATCCTGGTCGCCTGGCACGCCACCGGCACCGCAACCCAAGCCGCGATCTACGGTCTTATCGCGGCAGGGACCGCCAGCTTCCTTCCGCTGCTCTACATCATCCGCGGCGTACGGAAGGGCCGGCTGAGCGACAAACACATCGTCGTGCACTCCCAACGACGCATCCCCATGTTCGTCATCCTAGTCTCGACCACGGCCGGCACCGCTGCGCTCGCCCTCGCCGGAGCACCTAGGGAACTACTCGCGCTCATCGTCTCGATGGTGGCCGCCCTCCTCGTCGCGGTACCGATCACCGCCTTCGCCCGGTGGGGCGTCTCGATCCACTGCCTCGTCGCGGCCGGCACCGCGGCCGCTCTGGGTGTCATCTATGGCACACTCACCTCGCCATGCTGGTTGCTCGTCGTTGCGATCGGATGGGCGCGGATACAACTGAAAGAGCACACCCTGCGTCAGGTGCTTGCGGGAGCGGCAATCGGAGCTTCCGCGACGGGCTTGCTGTTTCCACTCCTGTCATAAGGGGCTGCGAGACCGATAACGTCCGACACAGGTTGACGACGCCACACAGGACGGCGGCGGACGGAACGGGACGGCGGCACTCTTGTCGGGGTGCGAGTAGGTAAGTGTCGCACCGGTTGATGCCGTATCGGCGGTCATTGAGTGCTCGAACGCTCCACCCATGGCGGCTGGGTGGAACTGGGGTTCGATTCGATTACCTCAAGGACATCCAAATTCGTTCCGGAACCTTCTGAGCTGCGATGTCCAGCACGCGCTCCAGCGACACGGCTAGGCGTGATCGGTCGGGATCAATTGCCCTCGCCCATGCTGCAGGGTAGTAGCGCACGAGGCACGACAAGCCGAAGAGTAAAGCCCACCACAGCATGAACGGGTGAGGCGCCGGCCCGCCTGCGATTGCTGGCAGAGCGAAGCCGACAAGGTGCGGCACCGGCCTAAGCGGGTGGTCCGGCGAAACCTCGATCACAGGAAATAGCCGATCCTCCAGCTCCCAATATTCGGCAAAGGCCATCGATCCGGGGACGGGTAGGCCGAGTGCTGCTCGCTGATCTTCTCCGTGACCGTATGGACCTCGAGTAACTGGATCGTCGGGCTGAGCTTCGATCAGCCCGTTGGGCCCTTGCTTGATCGGCGTCAGGCCGACAAGCGACGGGTAATCGGTGAGCGCAGCCGCGACCTCACTCGCGGTCGCACCGGCGAGTGGGACTTCCACCCCAAGAAACCCACCTGTGGTGATCGGCTCGGTGGTCGAGTCGAAGGTCGGGTTCTGGTACTGATGAATGCCTCGTCCCCCGATCATACGATCAATCGGCCCGTGCCAACTTCCGAACTCGGGCGGTCTCGGTACGTCCTTCAGATCCGGGTTGGCAGCCCACAACGCCCCGAGCTCACCTGCGCCGGCCAGGGAAGGGGAGCCCAGCGCCGCGCAGACGGCTTGGAACGCCCCGTCCCCATGTGGCGTAACCGCGCCTTGAAGAATGTTCTTCTCGCGATGATCGAGGTTGAGCTTCAATCCGTGGCGCTGAGGATATAGGCCAGTACTCTTCGCTGCAGAGATCGCAAAGCCCGCCTGCTCCATTGCGTAGAAAAGGGGCAATGCGCTGGATGCGTATCCTGCCGCAGCAGCTGCGCCTCCAAGCTCCTCGGCATGCCGGAGAGCCGCCCGATAGGTCTCGACCCGCTTGTCATGCGCTTCGTTGAGTACGGCAGGAGCTGCTCTCATCGCGCGGATGTCACGCCATAGATCGCTGGACACCCGATGGTTTTACCATCAACCGCTCAGCACCCGCGCACGGTGTAGCGTGTCCGCCGCGACAGAGGGTGAGGCAGGCTGCCACCGAAGCCTCCCAGCGACGTCGAACAGGGTCCTGGCGAGCCCATCGGCTCCATTCCAAGGTGCCCGGCGGCTTCAGGTATGCATAGGTATCGCGCGTAAGGTGATGTAAGCCGTGCGTGTGCGCCAACCGGGTCATGATCGAGGTTCGCTCTCGACACAAGACGCCGCGTACCCAGGACTCCCGTTCGAACCGCCACATACACCCCAAGCGTCCACACGCAATCGACGTCACGCCATTGGCACCCCCTCGCGGACGAATAACCAGGAGGTCAGTACCAAACCGGCCAGCTGCGGCCACCTTCCGGCAACTCTGCATCTAGCTCCCAGACCGCCGCCTGATGCAGGCGGCGGCCGACAGCGAAGGCAACGTCCAGCGCATCAGCCGTGCGGCACACGCTGCGCTTCCTGCTCCACACGCTTGCCGGCGATACGACGGTTGGCGGATGCAGCCTCTTCAAATCAACCCTGCCCTCAACAATCAGGTCGCCGCGGATGTAGAGATTGGCGTCCAACCACTTCGTACCTTGATCGGTCCAGGTCCCGGCATACAGCACGGACTCCTCCGCCAAAACATCCAGAACAGCCCCAAGGCCACGGATGACGCCTAGCTCCGCGAACCAAGCTCTCGGTTCAGTGCACGCCTGCTCCACCTGCCGCCACCAGTCCGCGACCTCCGCATGAGACCAATCACCGCGACCGGCAAGGGAGTATCGCGGCACGGAAATCAGAAATCCCGTCGCCGGCAGAACATGCGAACCGACCTCGACAGTTGCAGCCTCGCGGCATAACTGATTGACAACCGCAGCTTGCATGCCGACCACCGGAGCCGAATCCATTCGACGAAAACCTTCCTAATAGCCAGCTTCAGGCACGGCTGACCCGAGTCTCACCAGCCGTACTCATCGGAACAAGCCTCCCCCGTCGTCCTCAATAAACGACAGTTGTCTGCGGTTAACCCCGATTGCCAGGCCGGACCGCCTCTCCGACAGCGCAGGAGACAACCACAGACAACTACCCCCATCGCTCTTCATCTGCCAACGCTAGAAGCGGAACCAGCCCATCTAGAGATGGTCGGACTTCCCTTCTTCACGAAGGAGCTTCGCGCGCGCAGGGGGAACCCATGTCAAGGTACGTGGAACGACAGCGCACAACACATCGCCGACGCCGGACAACCCGCCACTCGCTTCACACGTCCCTCGCAGAATCCAATGCCGCTAGGCAGTCCAGCACAATCGATCACAGGTCCGGTGAATAGCTTTGGACCACCCTGAGCAAGCCGCCGGAAATGTCGTAAGAAACTCGGATGAAGCCAGTCATACTGAGCCGGCCGCCCCTCCACCGAGTTGCCCGACCGCCGAAGACTGCTGGGACCAGTTCTGGCTCATCATCGCGCGGGCCCACGCAGACGCATGCCGGCGGGAAGCGGCCCAAGCACGATCTGCACGAGACCAGACCGGCACGCCAGAAAAGCACGCATGAACTATCGTGCCGCAGGACCTACAACTGAGCCATGGCCTTGGTCTTCGTCCAGCTTTCGCCATCGCTCGACCGGAACCACGCGATCCGGTTGCATACGCACATACGCAGGCGCCTTCGGCATCACCACGAAATGATGTACAACCGAAAGCAAAGCATCCCGCTTCGCCGCGTTGTCGAGCCTGTGCCACTCATCAGCCAAAACGCCAAACGCCCGCGTCTGGTCCGGACCATTCAACTGTTGGCGTTCTTCAGCGTCAGACAACGCACCTTCGGCCCGATCCAGATCCAGGGCAATCTCAGCCTTCTGCCGCCGGTAGTCCTCCCGCTCAATGTCGCCATCCGTGTACCCGTCAGACAGACGCGACCGCTTAGCCTTCAACCTGCGCACCTCGGCCTTAGCCGCCTCAACCTCACCTTCGATCCGCCGCGCCAGCTCAAGCCGGCGCGCCTCCTCGGTTACATCGACAGTCTTCTGCGCGTTTGCAGTCAGCCAGGCCAGGATCGCCGATTGGGCAAGCGGGTCGCTAATGTAGTTCGGCGCGTGCGTCCGCTTTTTCCGAGCCGTATTACAACCCCAATTGAGAGCCCGGCCAGCACTCCTCTTCAGCGGTGGCCCCCACTGCACGACCATCGAGCCGCCACACTCCGGCCAGCCGCACTTCATGGCCCCAGACAGGGCATGCACGGCGACCCGCGCCCGAGGCGGCATCGCCGCCAAGATCATCCGCTTTTTCTTGTACTTGTCCCACAACGTAAGCGGAATAACCGGTTGATGGTCGCCCTGGCGCCACACGTCATAACTCGTGATCGAACGCTTCGTGTCCCGCTTCGGGTGGTCCCACGACACCGGCTTCGAATGCTCACGAATCAGGCCTGCACCGAACCCCGTGTCGAGCATCTTCGTCACAGCGGTGTCGTCCCACGCGTTGCCCCGCACGGTCGTCACACCCGCAGTGTTGAGCTCAAGCGCCAACTTGCGCGCAGACACGCCCGCCACGTAGCGCTCGTACAAGCTGGCAAGCACGGGACCGTAGTCCGGATCAGGCCAGAACGAGATTTTGTCGTTGAGATACCCAAACCGTCGGGCACCTGTGTGCGGGAGCCCATTACGCCGACGCCTGTCCTGAGCCTCCTTCCAGCCGTCAGAGATCATGTCCGACTGCAGTTGCGCGATCAGAAGCATTTGGTCGCGGGTGAAGCGACCCATCGTGGTATCTGGATCGAAGTCCTCAGTCGCGGCACGGACAACGCCGCCAGCCTCCTCGGTCTTGCCGAGATAGATTTGAGACTCCTTCATATTGCGACCCCAGCGGGACCACTTCCAGAGCACGACGTAGGTGTACTCGCCCTCGGCGACCTCTTTGACGATCTCAGAGACCTTGCGCCGCGTGAAGTTACGTCCAGACTTGTTCAGCTCTTTGATCCACTTGACGATCCGAACGCCGTTGGCGTCGGCCCACGTTGTGATCGCATACTCCTGCAGCTCAGGCGAGATCAACTCGTCGCCTCGATCGCCAACGTCAGAGACCCTGATGTATCCAATGCCCAGCTTCTCAGCAGGCGCGGTCTCCAACCCCCGCATCAACGTCCGTTGTTCGTGTTGAGCCATTCCAAACCCCCGTGAGCTGCTAGTTCACATTGTGCACTTTAGAGTGAATCATGTTCGTCTTCCAGGAGGAGTACGGAATGAGCGAGCAGCAGTTCGCGTACGTCTTCGCGGGCGGCGCCATCGGCCTCATCGGCGCCACCCAGCTCAACGTGCGGCTGCTGCGCCGCTGGCAGCCGGCCCAGATCCTGAGCGCCTCCCTGCTGCTCGGCACGGTGGCCGGGGTGGTGCTGCTGGTGTTCGCCGAGACCGGCTTCGGCGGCCTGTGGGGACTGCTCGTCCCGCTCTGGATCGTGCTGGCCGCGGTCGGCCTGGCCATGCCGAACGCGCCGGCCCTGGCCCTCTCCCGCCATGGCGAGGCCGCGGGCACGGCGGCCGCGCTGCTGGGCGCGGTCCAGTTCGGGGTGGGCGCCCTGGCCGCACCGCTGGTCGGCGTCCTCGGCAACGGGTCGACCGGCATGGCCGTCGTCGTCTTCGGCGGGATGGCCGCCGCGAACGTGGTGCTGTGGCTGGTCGTACGGCCGATGTCCCTGCCCGTCGAAGAGCCGTCACCCGAGGCGCTCGTCGCCGTCCACTGAGGTTCGTGAATGCGATGCGCGTCGCACCGGCTGCGACGCGCGTCGCTTTTCCGTGACGTGATCTCCGGGCCCGGGTACCCCGCCGCCATGCGCGATCTCTCCCGCCGGTGGGCGTGGCTAGGCGTCCTAGTCATCGGTCTGGCCCTCTACGTCATTGTGCTGCGAACGCTCGTACACACGCAGAACCCGAACCTCGTGCCCGCCCTCCTCCTGCTGGGCGCGACGGTCGTACCCCTGTCGTTCCTGACTTTCGCCCAGGCCCGGACGGGCCGCTGGCAGGTGCCCACCTCGGCCCTGGTCGTCTCCGCCTTCTTCGGCGGCGTCATCGGCATCGTGGTCGCCGGCACCCTCGAATACAACACGCTGCGCGGCCTCGGCGTCCTGCCGCTGGTGCTGGTCGCGGTCATCGAGGAGTCGGCGAAACTCATCGTCCCGGTCATCCTGATGATCACCATCCTGGCCCGGCACAGCCGCCGCCTCCCCTCGGACGGCCTGATCATCGGAGTCGCCTCCGGCATGGGCTTCGCCGCGCTCGAGACCATGGGGTACGCCTTCACGGCGCTGCTCTCCTCGGGAGGCAACATCGGCAGCGTGGAGGAAACCCTGTTCGTCCGGGGCCTCACCTCCCCCGCCGGCCACACCGCCTGGACCGGCCTGACCGCCGGCGCGCTGTGGGCCCTGATGGCCACCCCGAACCTGAAGCACGTGCTGGAGTTCATCGGCACCTTCATCGGCGCGGTCATCCTGCACACCTGCTGGGACACGTTCGGCGGCACATTGACGTACATCATCCTGGCCGTCATCAGCCTCAGCTGGCTGTTCCTCGCCCTGTGGCGCTACCGGGTCTTCGCCGAGCACCGCACGGCCCCGCTGCTCCCGGCCCCCGTACCGGCGTGAGGTGCATTAATCTCGCCGGATGCGCAGCCCCACGCAGCCCCTGCTGACCGTCGCGGACATCGACGCCATCGTGCGGGAGGGCCTCGGCGTCCCGGCGGCGACGGCGTCCGAGCTGAGCGGTGGCGGTTTCGCCGCCGTCTGGCTCGCTTCGCTCACCGACGGGCGCCAGGTGGTGGTCAAGGTGGCGCCGCCGCCGTCGGCTCGCTTGCTGTCGTACGAACGTGAGCTGATCCCGGCCGAAGCCGTGTACTACGGCCTCGTCGCCGGCCTGGCCCCGGTGCCGGCGGTGCTGGCAGTGTCCCCGCGCTGGATCATCTCGACCCTGCTGCCCGGCACGCCCCTGACCGAGGCCGACTCGCCGCGGGCGCGCTTCGCTCTGGGAGCCGCGGTCCGCCGGGTCCACACCGTCACCGGGAGCCACTTCGGCTACACGGGAGACCGCCCTTCGGGCGCCGATTGGGCCACGGCGTTCACCGCGATGATGGCGTCCCTGCGTACAGACGCGGCCTCTTGGAATGTCGAACTTCCGGCGGCGCTGGAGGGAGCGGTCGAGCGCCACGCCCCGGTCCTGAAGGCGGTGACCACCCCGGCCCTGCTCCACTTCGACCTGTGGGACGGCAACGTGCTGGTGGCTCCTTCCGGCGAGCTGAGCGGCCTGGTCGACGGCGAGCGCTACCTGTACGGCGACCCGCTGCTCGACCTGGTGTCACCCGCGCTGTTCCACCGCATCGAGGACGAGCCGGGCCATCCGTTCCTGGCGGGGTACGACCCGGGTCCGTTCGACCGGTCGGCGTTGATCAGGCTGTCGCTGTACCGCGTCCATCTCTACACGCTGATGCTGGCCGAGGGCCCGAGCCGGGGCATCGCAAGCACGGACCGCCGGCAGACGTACGTGACGACGCTGCTGGAGTCCGAATTGGAGCATCTCGATGCCCTCTGACATCACGCGGCCCACGGCGGCGGAGTTGACCCCGCTCTTCGACGAGTACCGGTCCCATTACGGCGAGGCCCCGTTCCCGGCTCGCACCACCGCATGGCTGGAAGAACAGCTGACGTCGGGCCGCCTTCTCGCTTACGCCCTCGACACAGCCGGCTTCATCACGGTGACGATCCAGCCCGCTTCCCTGCGCCTGTCCACAGCCTGGATGATCCGCGATCTGTACGTCCGCCCCACCCACCGTCGCCAGGGCACGGCCCGGGCCCTCCTGACCCACGTGATCACCGAGGCGCGCTCGGCCGGTGCTCTGCGACTCTCCTTGCAGACCGAAACCGCGAACGCCCCGGCCCTGTCCCTGTACACGTCCCTCGGCTTCCACCAGGTGACCGGCCTGGCCCTGCTCAATCTCACCTGGGACGACGCGGCGGCCGGCACCGTATGAGCCCTCTCAGAATTCCGCCCCGAGACCCCGGGCGAACTCCCGGAACTCCTCAGTCATCCGCGCCCCCGCCAGCTGAGCGCCGTTCATCGATTGAATGGCGTCCCAGTCTCTGACCTCCAGGAGGTCGGCACGCTCCAGATTGGCGCCGTCGAAGATCGCTCCGCTGACGACCGCGCCCGTGAAGCTCGCGTTACCCAGGTTGGCCCCGGTGAAGTCGCAGTTCCGCAGATCACAGCTGTCCAGTGAGGCCTTCGAGAAGTTCGCGTTGCGGGCGCTGGCCTTGACGAACTCGGCTTTGAGGAAGTCACCGCCACCGGACAGATCGGCTTCGTCGAGAACCGCACCCGACAAGCCCGCCCCGCGAAGGTTCGCCGAGATCAATAGGGCGCCCTTGAGGTTGCAGCCTTCGGCGCTGACCTGCTTCAGCACGGCGTTCGAGAGATCGCATTGCTGGAGTTCGGAATCCTGAAGGACGGATCGTGAGAGGTCCGCTCCCATCAGCTTCGCCTGCTTCAGGCGGACACCTGTCAGGTTGGCGCCGCTGAGATCGGCGTCGATCAGGCTGCCGTCGCTGAGCCACCCGCCCGCCGCCACCTCCTTGGTGGCCCGGCTCGCCGTCGCCGAGTCCCCGGAGCCCATCTCGCGGATGAGGCGCTCCTTGTTCTGCAGCGCGTCCCTACGCTCGTTCATTCGATCGATCAGCAGCACGACCACCGAGATGCTCAGGATGCTCGTCGCGGCATTCGCGTAGAGGTCGTCGACCAGGCCCGAGGCGGGCCATTGTTCCGGGTACCAGTAGAAGCCAATGACCGCAACGCCGACTACGAGCAGGAGCTTGGCCATTCGCTGACTGGTCATGGCAGGTCTTCCCCGGGGTTGACTCTGGGCGAAGGCGTTTCGTACCGGTCGTAGTTCAGCGTGATCCGGAAAGTGCCCTCGTCCGGAGTCTTCGCGACGATGAAGCCCGCTTCCCCGGCGATCTTGATGCCGAACTCAACAGTTCCCGAGCTGGCCTCCGACCGGCGCAGGCCACGTTGGACGACGTCGGCGACCTGGGCGATGACCTCGTCCACGGAACGATCGAAGCGCGCGAGAACCCCCAGACCGGCACCACGCCGGGCAGCGACGGGATCGTCGATCGCCACCTCGTAGGAAACGCCGTCAGGTGTGCTGACCACTCCTTCGGGGTCCCGCCTTGGAATCGCCATAACCGTCCGCTCCCGACCGTTCGCGCGTCTTCGAGTATCTGGGGGCCTCAAGGTACTGCACCCCCGGAAGGAACAGCTTGTGCCTCACGTGGGGTGAGGCCACATAGTCGTGGGCGTGGACGAGCAACTCACCGTGGGGCGGGTGGCCGAACTGGCCGGCGTCACCGTGCGCACCCTTCATCACTACGACGAGATCGGGCTTCTCCGGCCCTCTGCTCGCACCGTGGGTGGCTATCGGGCCTACTCGGCCGCCGACGTGGAGCGGCTTCGCGAAGTGCTCGCCTATCGGCGGCTGGGTTTCGGGCTTCGGGAGATCGCCGATCTCGTCGATGACCCGCACACCGACGCCGTCGCTCATCTGAGGCGGCTTCGCGGGCTGCTTGTCGAGCAACGGGACCACGCCGCCGTCATGGTGACGGCGATCGACCGGGAACTGGAGGCGCGAGCCATGGGGATCAGGACCACGCCGGAGGAGCAACTACGGGTTTTCGGACCTCAGCTGTACGACACCATCGGATCCGCCTATCCGGCGACGCGCCGGACCGAGCCGCGGATCGCCTCGCGGATCTGGGAAGCGCTCGGCGACGCTCGCACCGTTCTCAACGTCGGGGCCGGGACCGGTTCGTACGAGCCGCCCGACCGCGACGTGACCGCCGTCGAGCCTTCGGCCGTCATGCGGGCTCAGCGACCCGATCGGACGACACCCTGCATCGCCGCCAGCGCCGAGAGCCTTCCCTTCGAGGATCAGTCCTTCGACGCGGCCATGGCGGTCAGCACCGTTCACCACTGGCCCGACCCCGTCGCCGGGTTGCGGGAGATGCGCCGGGTGGCCAAGCGGGTGGTCGTGTTCACCTACGACGCCGATGACACCGGCTGGCGGCGGCGGTTCTGGCTCACCCGCGACTATCTGCCCGAGTTCGCCGGGCTGCTTGCCGGCTGGCCCTCGCTGGCCGATCTCACGCGGGCCATCGACGGTCGGGCCGAGCCCGTGCTCGTTCCCTGGGACTGTGCCGACGGGTTCTTCGAAGCTCACTGGCGACGGCCCGAGGCGTACCTGGACGAACATGTCCGCCGTGCCGTCTCGGTGTGGACCCGGGTCGGGCCGGAGGCCGAGCAGCGGGCGGTCGGCCGGCTCCGCGACGACCTCTCGTCGGGGCGGTGGGCCGAGCGCAACCGTGACCTCGTCGCCCTCGACGCCGCGGAGCTGGGGTTGCGGTTGCTTGTCAGTGGTACGTGAGTTCGCCCGCCTCGATCGCCGCTGAGATCCGGTTCTCGGGTGGGGCCAGCGGGCACTGCCACGCGTCGTCGTACGCGCAGGAAGGGTTGTAAAGGTAGTTGAAGTCGAGCCGCACCCGGGTGCTCGACAGCACCTCGAGGCCACGCCCGTGCGTGCCCTTGACCGTGTCGGTGAGATAGCGCCCGCCCCCGTAGGCGCCGTGGCCGCAGGTGGCGTCGCGGACCGGCAGGAACAGGCCGCCTCCGTAGGCCGCGATCCACCAGAGCGACAGCTCGCCGAGCGGGGTCTCGAGGATGCCGGCGCGCTTGTAGTGGACCACGCCGTCCTCGCCGCCCGTGTCGATGTCGATCTCGCCGTCGGCCGGGCGCAGGGTGGCCTCGACGATGAAGTCGTCGTTCGGCGGCAGGTAGCGCAGGCCGGTGAAGGACGGGCGCTCGGACGGCGGGATCGCCGACTGGGGGTGTGTCGCGAAGAGCTCGTCGCGCTGGGCCCGGAACTCCTTGAGGCCGGTGTCGGCCAGATAGATCCGGGCGACGGCGGCGCGATAGTCGGTCAGCTCCAAGGCGTTCATGTCTTCAACCTACGACTCGGACGAGATGATCAACCAGTCGTGCGCGGACACGGTGTGCTGCTGAGAGTCGATTTCGAAGGTGTACGCCTCGTCGCCGGCGTTGAGCAGCGTCACGAGCTGGTTCTCGCCGTCGGCCGACCTCAGCGCCACCGCCGTGTTCGTCAGGTGCACGGCCGTGGTGCGGGCGTGGGCCAGCCACGCGTGCCGCCGCCTGATGCCGATGAGCCGTTCGTGCAGGCGATAGACCGGCCAGCCGTACGGCGCCAGATCGCCCGGCAGCGCCGGATAGGGCGGCCGGATCTCGTCGTCACCGCCCGCCCGGTCCTCCTTGATCCCGCGATATCCCTGCTCGTCGCCGTAGTAGACGCTCGGCGCGCCGCCGACGGTGAACAGCACGGCCAGCGCGTGGCCGAGGTGCCGCTCGTCGGTGAGCTTGCTGGCGATGCGGGTGACGTCGTGGTTGCCGACGAAGGTCAGCGGCAGCCCCGCCTCGAGCACCTTGCCGTGCCGGTCGAGCGCCCACGCGAGCTCGTAGAAGTTCCCGTCGTTGAGGCTGCTCCAGATCGCCTTCCACAGCTCGTACTGGGTGATCGAGTCGAGGCCGCTGTCGCGCAGGTAGCCCACGTAGTCGCCCTGGATGATCTCCCCGGCGAACCACGACGACGGGTGAGTCTTCCTGACTTCGTCGATGGCCGCCCGCCAGAAGCGGGGCGGCACCGCGTACGCCGCGTCCAGCCGCCACCCGTCGGCCCCGCGGTCGAGCCAGTGGTTCATCACCCGTACGACATAATCCCGCACTTCCGGCGAGTCATGGTTCAGCTCGACAAGACCGGAATGCCCCTCGAAGACCGTCCCGCGCAGCCAGGACGGCGACGGGACCGGAAAGCCACGGCCGACGTGGTTGAACACGCCGTCCAGCATCACGCGCACGCCCCGCGACCTGCAGGCGGCGACCAGCGAGTCGAAATCTTCCTCCGACCCCAGCCGCGGATCGATCCGGAAGTGGTCGAGGGTGTCGTAACCATGGGACTCGGACGCGAACACCGGCCCCAGCTGCAACCCGTTCACGCCGAGCTCGATCGCGTAGTCGAGCCACTTCTCGATCTTGTCGAGGCGCCCGAAGCCGAGCGGATAGACGTGCCACCAGATCGCATGATCAGCCCACTCGCGCATGCGCCCCACTATCCGCCACGCGCGATCCGAACGCACCTCGGTCACCCCGGAACGGGCTCCCGATCTCCCCCGTGGCGGATGTTGCCCCCGTCACAGATCCACATGCATGCTGGGTGCGTGCCTGAAAGGATTGCCGAGGTCACCGCGTTCCTGGCGGAAGTCCTCGCGCCCCGAGCCCCACTGACCGTGATCGTCGACGGCGGCGACCACGGCGCCGCCGCCACCTTCGCCGCCCGCCTGGCCGCCGCGTTCCCGCCGTCGGCCCGCGCCTGGAGCGTCGACGCCGTGCTCGGCCTGACCGGACCGTCCGGCAGTGTCCAGGATTCGGCCCTGAACGTCCTGGAGCCCGCCGCCGACCGCGTCATCGTCTATCTGCGCTCCACCCGGGGCACCGGCGCCACCGGCCCGGGCGAGCGCCGGGCCCAGATCGTCATCGACCACCACGATCCCCAGTGGCCGGTGATCCGCCACGTGCACCCGCGCCTGGCCGACCCGTCCCAGTGGTACCTCTCCGAGAGCCAGGCGTTCTTCGCCCCCAAGGCCGCCGGCTGGGACAAACGCTTCGGAAACGACCTTCCCGCGTACGCCGCCGCGGTGGCCACGGCCGACCCCAGCCCCGGAGACCTGGCCGTCGACGTGGGTTGCGGCACCGGCCGGGCCCTGCCCGCCCTGGCCGCCGCGGTCGGCCCCACCGGCCGCGTCATCGGCCTCGACTGCACCACCGAGATGCTCACCGAGGCCCGCGCCCACAGCCACCCCACTACCCCAGCCCAGACCTTCCCGACCCGGATCTCCCTGGTCAGGGCCGACGCTCTCCACCTGCCCCTGGCCTCCGCCCAGGCCGCGGTCGTCTTCGCCGCCGGCCTGGTCCACCACCTGCCGGACCCCGCCGCCGGCCTGGCCGAACTGGCCCGGGTGACCCACCCCGGCGGCCGCCTGGTCCTCTTCCACCCGAGCGGCCGCAAAGCGCTGGCCGCCCGCCACGGCCGGACCCTCTCCCCGGACGAGCCCATGAACGAGGACGTCCTGACCACCTTGCTCACCAAGACCGGCTGGACCCTGATCCGCTACGAGGACCCCGACGACCACTTCCTGGCCCTGGCCACCCGAATCTCGTAGACCGGCGAGCGGCTTTAGTCGCCGCCGACGGAGAACTCGTCGGCTATCGGTGGGTCCCGGCGGGGGTCGGGGCGCCAGCGCCTCGGGTTCTCCGTGCCGGCCACATGGCGCAGGCAGGTCGCTCCGGGCAGCTCGTGGCACTGGCCGCGGCCTCCGCAATCGGCCAGGTAGCGGTGGCCGCCCTCGACCTCCAGCTGCCGGTCCACGCGGAACAGCAGCGGCAGGACCTCGGGGCCGCACCCCTCGTCGAGCTGGGCCAGGTGGAACGTCTCGGCGAGCCGGGTCATGTCGGGCGGCGTCGCGCGGTGAAGGGGGTGGCCGAGAGCGGCCTCGCAGAAGCCCGCGTAGTCGCGGGTGTCGAGGACCATCTCTCGCCACAGCGCGTCGACGACCGCGGACGGCATGGACAGAGAGGCCTTCGGGCGGCGTACGGCCAGCCGGAACCACTGGCGCGCCGCATCCTCCGCGAGGGCCACGCCGGCGGTGTCGAGGGCGCCGTGCTCCACGGCGAAGCGGTGGCGGACACCGGGCGGGAACCGGTAGCCGTCGACGATGGCGAGCCGTTGAGCGGTTCGCCGATCACGCGATCGGAGCCAGCTCACCCCTTCAGCCTGCGAGCACGGCGGGCCGGAAGCAAGCTCACGAGAGGGTGAGACTCCAGTTCTCGCCGGTGACGGGATATCCGAAACCGGGGTGCGGTTCCTGGGATCGCCGGGTGAAGCCGTGTGCCTCGTAGATGCGGCGGGCCGACGTGCACTCGTCGACCGTCCACAGATCGACCCGGCGACAGCCGGCCTCGCGGGCGAACGCCAGGCACTGCGCGACCAGCTTGCCGCCCAGGCCCAGCCCCCGGGCGGCCTCGGTGACGAGCAGGACGCGCAGCTTGGCCACGCCGGGTTCGCCGGTGGCGACGAGCATGACGCAGCCGGCGCGGTCACCGGCGGGCGTCTCGGCGATCCAGGCGGCGCCGGTGGACGGGTCGTAGTCGGCGACCACCCGCGCCACCAGTGACTCGAAGGAGGTGTCCCAGCCGAACTGGCGCTGGTACTCCTCGCCGTGCGCCATCACGATCCAGCCCAGGTCGCCCGGCCGGTCGGCCCTGCGTATCGATGCCATCAGCCCGCCCCCAACGCCCACTGAAACGACTGTTTCAGTTCAGGATACGATAGCGCCATGAGCGCACGGCGGGACGAGCTCCTCGAGGCGGCCTACCGCTACGCGCTCGACAACGGGCTGGCCGATCTGTCGCTGCGGCCCCTCGCCGCGACGATCGGGTCCAGCCCCCGGGTCCTGCTGTTCCTGTTCGGCAGCAAGGACGGCCTGGTCCGGGCCCTTCTGGAGCGGGCGCGGGCCGACGAGCTGCCCCTGCTGGACGGCACGAAAGATCTCACCCAGGCCGCCGTACGCCTGTGGGAGTGGCTGGCCGCCGCCGAGCACCGCCCGTTGCTGCGGTTGTGGACCGAGTCGTACGCCCGCTCCCTGACCGAGCCGGACGGGCCCTGGGCCGGTTTCGCGAGGACCACCGTCGAGGACTGGCTCGGACTGCTAGCCGCGCGCCAGCCGCCGTCCGAACGGGACACCGCCGGGGGCGCCGCCCGCCGCACCCTGATCCTGGCCGTGCTGCGCGGCGCCATGCTCGACCTGCTGGCCACCGGCGACGAGCCCCGGGTGACCGACGCCGTCCACCACCAGCTCGGCGCGGCGCCCCGGTGACCGAGGCAAACTCGGTTGTCCGGTGGCGGTGGCCGGGCCAGCATGGTCGGCATGGCGCGGGTGCTGCAGGGTGGGCTGCTGCCGGCGGCGGCGCTGTCCGGGCCCGTCGTGGAGATCGCCTGTGACGAGTCCGGGTTCTCGGGGACGAACCTGCTCGACCCGGCCGATCCGGTCATCACCCACGCCGGCGTCGATCTGAGCGGGGCCGAGGCGGTCGAGCTGATCGCCGAGCTGCGGGGGCGGTTCGGGTTCGCCCCTTACGAGCTCAAGTCCGGCAAGTTCCTCCGCCGGCCGAGCGCGCTGGAGTGGTTCCTGGCCGCGCTGGCCGGCCGCGCCCACGTGCACGCCGTCGACAAGGAATTCTTCCTGGTCACCCGGGTCGTCGACCTGGTGCTGGGCGAGCCTTCGTACGCGGCGGGCACCCGCCTGGCCCAGCGGCACCGCCCGGCCGCGCTGGCCCTGCACGAGGCCGGCCGCGAGGCCGGTGCCGCCTGGACGGCCTTCCTCGCCGCCTTTGTCGACCTCGCGCGCGAGAAGCGGCGGCGACGGCCGGTGGAGCCGTTCCTCCGGGCCCGGGACGCGCTGCCCGGCCACCCCGTCCTGGCCGAGCTCACCGACGATCGGGTGTGGACGCTGACCGCCCGGCTCGACGAGGACGACCGCTCGCTGCCGCCGCCGCTGGAGCCACTGCTGCCGGCGCTGGCCGAGACCGTGCTGTTCTTCAGCGGCGGCCACCGCCAGGTGCTGGTCACCCACGACGAGCAGAGCGCCCTCACCGCCGGCCGGCTCGTCCGCCTCCAGCGGGCGCTGGCCGACGGCGACGGCCCCTCGCCCCTGGCCGGCCTGACGATGGCCGACTCCCGCGAGGATCCGCGGGTTCAGGTCGCCGACCTCCTGGCCGGGTCGGCACGAAGGTCACGCTCGGCGAGGGAAGCGGCGGCAAGGGGACCGGCGGCGAGGGAAGCGGCGGAGGAGGAGGCGGCGGCGGCGAGGGAAGCGGGACCGCCGCGGAGGACTGCTTCGTAGGCCGTACGGGCCAGCGGCGCACCCCACTGCGAGCGCGGCCCGCCATAGGCGGCGACCGGCCCGTCCGGTGGGCAGAGGACGGTCACCGCGTCGGTGGCCGTGCCGGTGGCGTCGAGGCCGAGCTCGCGGATCGCCTGCGTCTTGGCCTCGGTGACCGTGGCGACCACGTTCACCAGCGCGCCCTCGCTGAGCCGCTGCGGCACCCACGCCACGAAGTTGACCGTGCCGACGCGCTCGGCGGGACCGGAACCCGCGGCCTGGATCGGCGTGCCGAGGCCGACCGTCGCCCACAGCCGCACTCCCCCGTCCGCCACGTGCACCACCTCGGACACGTCGACGCCGGTCAGCAGGCCGGCGCCGGGGCCGCGCAGAGCGAGACCGGCGGCCAGTGAGCGGAGATGAGAGGCGGGGTCGAGGCGGTCGTACGACATCGGCACCGTCGCGTTCACGACCCAGGCGCACGGTCCGATGCCACCGCCGAGAACCGCCGACGAGACCGCCAGCACCGGGCCGGGCAGGCGCCAGACCAGCAGCGGCAGGGAGCGGCCGTCCTCGTCGCGGCGGGTCAGCTCGGGGTCGTCCACGCGGGCGGTTTCCACTCCGGGGCGAGGACCGCCCAGACCTCCGTGTCGTGGCGGACGCCCTTCCACGGATAGTTGGCGCGCAGCGTGCCCTCCAGCGTCATGCCGAGCCGGCGGGCCACGTTGGAGCTGGACACGTTGTCGGGGCGGCAGTGCCACTCGACCCGGTGCAGGCCGCGCTCGGTGAACGCCCAGTCGATGATCACCGCGGTGGCCCGGGTGATCAGGCCGCGCCCGGTGCCGGCCGGCTCGAGCCAGCAGCCGGCCTCGGCCACGCCCGACCCGGCGTCGAAGGAGACGAACATCGTGCCGCCGACGAGCACGCCGTCGAGCCAGATGCCCCAGATGCCTCCCGTGTCGGCGGCGCGCTTGTCGGCGTACCTCTGAAGGGTCCCGCGGGCCGAGGGAAGGTCGGCGCTGACGCTCGCCCAGGGAATCCAGGGATCGACGGTCTCGCGGGCGCGGTCCATGTGCGCGAAGAACTCGTCCGCCTGCCACGGCTCCAGCGGGCGCAGCTCGGCCCCGCCACCCAGATCGACCTTGAACACCCCAGAAGAGTAGTCGCCCGGCAACGTCGCCGTCGCCCTACGGTCATCCGGCCCCCTTTACATAGACGCGTGTCTATGAGAGGAAAAGGCATGCGCAAGGTAGCGTTCGGACTCGTGGGCGTGCTCGCCGCCGCCGGCATGGCGGCTCCGGCCCAGGCGGCGCCGTCCCGGGCGGAGGTGGCGCTGCGGTGGGCGCCCATCCACTATCAGGACGTGGACGCGACGGGCGGCCACGCGCTGGGCGGAAAATCCGACTACATCACGCGATACGACTTCGACGGGAATCTGAACGGCCGGGACAACTGGGACAACGCCGGGCAGAACACTGACGCCGCGGTCTACTACTCGGTGCTCGAGACCTCGACGCACTACTACCTGACGTACTTCTTCTTCCACCCGCGCGACTGGATCGACCACCCGTTCTTCGAGACCGAGCACGAGAACGACGGCGAGGGCCTGCTCGAGGTCGTGGAGAAGGACGGGTCGGAGTACGGCTCACTCAAGGCCGCGGTGACGGTCGCGCACAGCGACTTCTTCTCGTACGCCCCGAGCGGCAGCACCTGGAAGAACGGCGGCGAGACGATCGACGGGACGCTTCAGCTCCAGTCGTCGCCGCACGACTCGTTCCAGCACCCGGTGACCGCGCAGGAGCGCGGCGGGCACGGCCTGAAGGCATATCCGCAGTACACCATCGACGGCGACGGCATCGTGTACTACCCGTCGGCCGGCGTCTCCGAGTCGCCGAGCAGCACCAACGACCGCGACGTGCGCTACCGGCTCATCGACATCTTCGCGTCCGGCGGTCTGTGGGCGCAGCGGGCCAACTCCAGCCTGTTCGCCTCGCTCGGCACCTTCGCCGGCGACACCACGGGCGGGTGCGGCCAGGGCACGTACGGCTGCGGCACCAACTCGGCCAACGCGCCCTGGGGCTGGGACGACGGCAACGACGTGCCGGCCCGCGGCGAGATCGCGACCGACCCGGCCAAGCTGGCCGCCGCCTACTTCACGATCCCGGGCACGCCGTCCCGGACGTACACCTACAACCCGTACTCCGGCGCCGCCGCCGCGCTGAAGGCGGCACAGTCCCTGCCCCGCACGATCGACTGAGAGCCAGGGGGCGAGCGCCGGTCCCGGGCGCTCGCCCCCGCCCCGCCATGAGTGAAGGCGCCTTTCATCCCTCGTGTCCGACTAGGGTGAAGCTGTGGCGCTGAAGGTGAAAGTGAACAAGCGCGTGATCACCGTGGCCGCCGTCGCGGCGCTGGTGATCATCGCGCTGGTGGTGAGCCGCGGCCGCGGTGGCGACGACGGGCCGGGCACGCTCGACTCCCCGGCCGCGCAGGCCTGCAGCGACTTCAACGCCGGATACGCCAAGGCCAAGAGCGAGAGCACCCGGCTCGCCCTGGCCGACAAGGTCAGCGCCTCCACCATGAAGACGGACAACGACGCGATCTCCGGCGCGGCCATGAAGGTCGGCGACGCCGCCAACGAGACGAACGCCGCGTGGAAGTCGGCCGGCGACGCGATGCTCAAGGCCTGTCGCGACGCCGGCTGGAGCAGCTGACCTCTAGTGCGGCTCACCCTGCGGGCTGTAGGCGGTCAGGAAACGGTCGCGGAACTCGTTCATCGGCCAGACCGGCGCCTGCGGTGACGGCTTCAGGCCGTCGGTCCAGCCCCAGCTGGTGATCCGCTGGAGGACCTTCGGGTCCTTGGCCACGATCGAGATCGGCACGTCCTTGGTCGCGTTCGAGCCCACCACGACCGAGTTCGGCTGGTGGTCGCCCAGCATGACCAGCACCGTGTTCTCGTCGCCGTACTTCTCGACGTACGAGGTGAGGCTGTCGACCGAATAGGCGATCGACCCGGCGTACGCCTGCCGGACCCGCTCCGGGTCCTTGAACAGGCTCTGCGGGCTCTCCGACTCCTTGATCATCGAGTTGTACACCGAGCCGTCGCCGAGCTGGTCCCACGGCAGGGTCCGCGGCACCGGCGTCCACGGCGTGTGGCTCGAGGTGAGCGTGACCTCCATCAGCAGCGGGGGCCGCTTGGCCTTGCCGTGCTCGTACGCCTGGACCTGCTTCATGACGAACTGATCGGGCATCGTCGACCAGCTCAGCGCGGGCCCGTGGTAGCCGAGCGTGTGCGAGTCGTAGACCTGGTCGTAGCCGTAGAAGTCGCCCTCCGGCCAGGCGTAGGTGACGCCCGGCTCGAAGCCGACCGCCCGGTGCCCGGAGCGTTTGAACGCGCTGGTCAGCGTGAGCCGGTCGGTGGCCACGAGGCTGCGGTAGCGGTTCTGGTTGTCGATCCACAGGCCGGACAGGAAGGTCGAGTGGGCCAGCCAGCTGCCGCCGCCGAACGTGGACGAGGTCAGATAGCCGCTCTGCGCCCGGAAGCCCTTGGCGGCCAGGCCCTTCTCGTCGGCCGCGAGCTGGTCGAGGACGGGCCGGTTGAACTCGGGGTTCTCGACGGCGTCGCGGCCGTAGCTCTCCACGAAGCCGATGATCACGTCCTTGCCGCGCAGCGCGCCCAGCAGCTGGTCCTGCGGCATGTCGCGGAACGCGTCGACCCGGACCTCCTTCTCGAAGGCCTTGCGGTCGGCGATGTCCTTGGGCACGGCCAGCACGGTGTCGCGGGCCAGTTCGGTGGCGCTCGTCGAGGCGACCGGGATGCCGCCGACCAGCTGGAAGCTCATCGCGGCCAGCGCCACCCAGGCCACCGCGGCCACCGTGACGCCGGCCTTGACGACCCGTGGCCGTTTCGGCAGGGCGCGGCTGGCCCGGCGTACGGAAAAGGTCATCAGCGCAAGCGTGGCGACTGCGGTGACCACCGCGACCGCCGCGACCCCGAAGGCGCCGGCGGCGCCGATCGAGTCCTCGAGGAAGTGGTAGCCGTCCTCGAACAGGATCCAGTCGAGGACCGGGTCGAACTGGCGGGCCAGCACGGCGAAGAAGCCGATGTCGATGATCTTGAGAATGGTCAGGAGGCCGAGGACCACGCCGAGGACGGTCGCGGTGATCCGCCGGGCCCGCTCGGGCAGGGCCAGCAGCACGGCGATCACGAGCAGCGCCTCGATCGGCACCCGCAGCAACGCGGTGCCCCAGAAATTGCCCGGTGGCAGCCGGGTGATCTGGTCCGGGAGGACCAGGGCCAGGAATACGAGAAGAGCGGCCAACGTGGTGAGCGCTGTGCCGCCGACCCGGCGCGCGTGCTTCATGAGAGTCCTTACCGCCGTAACGTACCTGCTTTCCGGTACACGGCGGCCGGGCCACAACGGTTCAAGCGGCCACGTCAGCCGCACGGGTGAGCAGGGACACGATCTCGCCGGCGCCGGCCGGGCGGCCGAACAGATAGCCCTGACCGTGGTCGATGCCGAGCTTGCGCAGCGTGGCCCACTGGGCGTCGGTCTCGATGCCCTCGGCCACCGTCTTCATCTTCAGCGCCTGCCCGAGCCCGGCCACCGCGTCCACCAGCGCCACGTCGTCCGCGTCGACGTCCACCTCGTCCACGAACGTCTTGTCGATCTTGATGACGTCCACCGGCAGCTGCTTCAGATAGCTCAGCGACGAGTAGCCCGTGCCGAAGTCGTCGATGGCCAGCCGCACGCCCAGGCCGCGCAGGGCGTGCAGGGTCTGCTTGGCGCTCTCGATGTCGGCCATCAGCATCGACTCGGTGATCTCCAGGGTGAGGCTGGCCGCGTCCAGACCCGCGTCCTGCAGCGCGCTCGCGACGTCGTCGACCAGGCCCGCGTACTGGAACTGCCGTGCGCTCAGGTTGACGTTGACGTGCAGCCCGGCCGCCTCCGGCGACTCCCGGCGCCAGCTCGCCAGCTGCGCGCAGGCCTGCCGCAGCACCCAGCGCCCCAGCGGCACGATCAGGCCGTTCGCCTCGGCGTCGGCGATGAAGTGGTACGGGCCGAGCAGCCCGTCGCGGGGATGCTGCCACCGCACGAGCGCCTCGACCGAGGTCAGCTTCTGCGTCTGCATGTCGACGACCGGCTGGTAGAGCACGACGAACTCCTCGTGCTCGAGCGCGTGCTCGATGTCGGCCCGCAGCTGGGCCTCCTCCAGCACCGACATGGTCATCGTCGGGTCGAACACCGCGAAGCCGTTGCGGCCGGCCCGCTTGGCCGCGTACATGGCCAGGTCGGCGTTGCCCAGCAGCTGCTCGGCGTCGGCTCCCTCGGTGGCGATGCCGATGCTCAGCGAGCAGGTCACGTCACGGCTTCCCAGACGTACGGGTTCACGAACGGCGCCCAGGAGCCGTTCGGCCAGCGCGGCCACATCCTCGACGGGAACGTCCCGCAGCAGGATGGCGAACTCGTCCCCGCCGAGCCGGGCCAGCAGGTCGTCCGGCCGCACGTGCCGCCGCAGCCGGTCGGCGATGGTGCCGAGCAGCTCGTCGCCGGCGCTGTGCCCCAGGTTGTCGTTGACCAGCTTGAAGTCATCGAGATCGAGCAGCAGCACGGTGACCGGCTGCCCCTCGGCCACGGCCTCCCGGAGCCGTTCCCGGAACCGGGCCCGGTTCGGCATGCCGGTCAGCGAATCGGTGTAGGCCTGCCGGCTGAGCTGCCGCTCCAGCTCCCGCCGCTTGCTGATGTCGCGCAGGCTGACCACGACGGCCTGCAGGTCCGGGCTGTTCATCCAGTTGGTGGCGATGATGTCGACGTCGACCCCGCCGAAGCTGGCCTCGGTGCGCACGCTCTGCCCGGTGGGCAGCTCGGCCACGTCGGCGAAGAAGACCCGGGCCCGGACCCGCCGCTCGGCCGACATGACATCGTCGAGGCGCCGCCCCATCAGCTCCTTGGCCGAGATCCCGAGCAGCTGCTCGACGGAGGGGCTCACATATTTGACGGTGCCGTCCCGCCCGATGGCGATGACAGCGTCGGCCGAGGCGTTCAGAAGCGTCTCGGCCCGCCGCTCAGCGGTACGCCGCCGGGCGTCGAACCGGCGCCGGCTCTGCGCGCCGACCGCGGTGAGCCCGACGACGCAGCCCATCATGGCGATGAGCAGCGAGGTCGTACCGGCGTCGGCGTGCCCCTTGCTGGGCAGCAGGATCGCGTAGCCGGCGACGGACAGCGCGCCGAGCCAGATGACCACCTTGGGCGACCAGAGGGCCATCCCGGTGATGAGCAGAAGAACGGCGGCGGGCACATAGAGCAGCCAGCCGTCCGGATCAACCATCCCGAAGAGCAGAAGAACGGGCAGTTGCCCGAACCACCAGGCGAGAAGCCGCCCTCGCTTGAGGTCGTCCCGCACGATCCGGTTCCAGGGCGCCCAGAAGCCGGCAACCTGAAGAACAACGACGGCGGCCACGGGAATCAGCCACCATCGGCTTCCGGGCGCCCAGGCCAGAGCAATCCGAATCCCGCCGATAGCGGTGACAACGACAGCGATGCCGGCCCCGATGCGAAGCTGCCGCACCCAGTACTCAGCCGTGTGGTCATCCATCTCGATCCGTCGCACGGCCGCACCGATCGTCACCCCTGTCAGCAACCTGAGAGAAACCGGCTCCTACTCCCAACGGCCAGTGGTCGGAGACGGTCGAGCCGACGGATCTCCCCCGCCGCGGTCTGCGCTCCAAGGCCGTCGTCGATCAGGACGATGACGTCGGATCCCGCCTCCGCGGCCACCACGGCGTGCGCGATCACCATGGTCTCGCCCAGGTCTTTCGACCACTTGAGTCGCTCGGCCATCGGGCTTTGGGTGATCCGATGGACGACTCGTGCGAGTTCTGGGGTCGGTTCATCGGAGAGGACGCTGATCCAATTCGGCGCCAGTCTCCTCCAGGCAGCTGCCGCCGGGCGAAAGCGCTGGTCTCGGGCTGCTTTTCGAAGGACCTCGGCCTCCACCGCTGCAGGAGCGCTGAGCCGGCCCACCATGGCGATGAGGAGCCGCTCTTTGTTGATCGACAAGAAGTTCAGGGCGGGCCCGGCGTCGATGATCGGTCGCTGGGCCATGTCGGTTACCGCTCCTCGGCGCCGAGCGCGTCGTCGAGGGCAGCGAGATCGACATTCGCGTCCGGAAGCTCGTCCGGGTCGGACCACCTGACGGGCTGGTGTCCGGGTGAGATGCCGGCCTCTCGAAGCTCGGTGGCGGCCCTCTCGGAAGTGATGCCCCTCAGCGTCGCGATGGTCTGGGCGGAGACCACGCCCTCCGCGTAGCCGCGGACGGCCCGGGCCAGGAGGCGCTGAGGGGCCCGGCGCTGATCCGCCTCCGTCTCCAGGGCGTGGTAGTGATCGCTCCAGCCGAAACGCACGGCGAGCTGGGGTGCCGTGACCGACATCCAGCCGCTCTTGGTGTCGAGGTCGATGTAGCCAGCCTGTTCGAGGGCGATCGCGGCGATCGGCGGCGACACGAGGAACCTCTGCACGACTGCCGAGAGCCGGGCCAGGCCGACACCAGCGCCCTCGCCCAGGAACGCCCGCAACCCGTCCAGCGGAAGCAGGAGGTGACGCGCGAAGGAGTCGGCCCGGCTCTCGGCGGGCGAACGCCGGCTCCAGTCGCAGCTGCTGTTGTCCGTCCAGTCGCCGAAGACGACATGGCCCAGTTCGTGGGCGAGCGTGCTGCGCTGTCGCATCGGATGGCGGGTGCGCGCCACGCCTATGATGACCGTGTCGCGCCGGGGATCGCGCATCGTCAAGCCGTGCTGGTCGGGCTCGGCGTCGAGGACGGCCACGTCGACGCCGGCCGACTGTTCGATCAGGGCAACCAGATCACCCAGCGGCTGCTGCCCCAGGAAATGTTCCTGACGGAACCGCGCGGCCGCCGTGCGGCCTTCCGCCTCCGGATCCACGATCGTCACCGCCATCAGCTCGTGGCCGGGATGGCCTGCTCGTCCAGGTAGTCGTCGAGCTCGAGGAAGTGGAGCAGCGCCTCGCGCATGCCTTCCATGCCGGAGCCGTTGGTGGCCCGCGCTGCGCACTGGACCCGATCGGCGACCGTGCCGGCACCGGTCAGCTGAGCCACTGTGTGGCCGGTCGCCCAGGAGATCGCCACGATCTCGGGCAGTTTCGCCACACGATCGCCCGAGATGATTCGTGACAACGTGGGTTGCGAGAGACCGGCGGCGTCGGCCAGGGCACGTTGACTGAGGCCCGCGGCAAGCCGCGCTTTTTCTATCAGAGCCCCGACGTTTGCGCTGGTCATGATCACCGCCTCCTCTGTTGAATCACTTTCTTGTCGAGTGATTCAGTCTACTCGGCGGGGTCGCGGGGCGCCATGGGCGGGGGACCCATGACAAATGTCAGTGGATGAGTGAGTGCTCGCTCATTAAGGTGGCTCGCGTGGAGGCCAGACGACGACGGGTGCCCGCTCTGGCGCCTGAGGAGCGGCGGGCGGCGCTGATCGCGGCGACCATTCCGCTGCTGCATGAGCATGGGGTCGATGTGAGCACCCGGCAGATCGCCCAGGCGGCGGGGGTCGCCGAAGGGACGATCTTCGGGGTGTTCGAGACGAAGACTTCTCTGGTGGTTTGCTCGGTCGTTCAGGCCCTTGACCCGGAGCCGACGCTGGTGGCTCTGGGCGCCATCGACCCGGCGGCTCCCTTGAGGGAGCGGCTGGCCGTGGCGGCCGATCTGGTGCATGAGCGGTTCGCCAAGAACGCGCAGCTCATGACCGCGGCCCGCAAGCTGGTGATCGCGGCCCAGGATCCGGACACCGTCAAGCGGATGACCGCCGGGCGCGAAGCGCTGCACGAAGCGATCATCTCGGTCATCGGCGCCGACGCGGACCGGCTTCGCCGGCCGGCCGGGACCGTCGCTACCTTGCTCCTGATGTTCTGCGGCGCCAACACGTTCGGGCCGTTCGGCGACCCGGCCAATTTCAGCGGGGCCGAGACGGTTTCGCTCCTGCTCGACGGATTACTCACACGGGGGGCTCAGTAGTAGTGCTGATCCAACTGCTCCGCGGTCACTTACGGCCGTACAAGAGCGCCATCGCGCTGGTGGTGCTCTTCCAGTTCCTACAGACGCTCGCGACGCTCTATCTCCCCACCCTCAACGCCGACATCATCGACAACGGGGTGGTCAAGGGCGACACCGGCTATGTGATGCGCATCGGCGGGTGGATGCTCCTCGTCACGCTCGCGCAGATCGCCACGCAGATCGTCGCGGTCTACTTCGGCGCCCGTACGGCCATGGCCGTCGGCCGTGACGTTCGAGCCTCCATCTTCGGGCGCGTGCAGGAGTTCTCCGCGCGCGAGGTCGGCCAGTTCGGGGCGCCCTCGCTGATCACGCGCACCACCAACGACGTACAGCAGATCCAGATGCTGGTGTTGTTGACCTTCACCTTGATGGTCTCGGCGCCGATCATGTGTGTGGGCGGCATCGTGCTCGCGCTCAAGCAGGACGTGCCGCTGTCGGCCATGCTGCTGGTGATCGTGCCGATCCTGGTCAGCGTGGTCGCGGTGATCATCGTGCGGATGCGGCCGCTGTTCCGCTCGATGCAGGTGAAGATCGACCGGGTCAACACCGTGATGCGCGAGCAGATCACGGGCATCCGGGTGATCCGCGCGTTCGTCCGCGACGAGCGGGAGCGCGACCGCTACGAGGTCTCCAACGACCAGCTCACCGACGTGTCGCTCAAGGCCGGCAAGCTGATGGCTCTCATGTTCCCGACCGTCATGCTGATCGTGAACATGTCGAGCGTGGCCGTGCTGTGGTTCGGCGGGCACCGGATCGACTCGGGCGCCATGCAGGTCGGCGCGCTCACCGCGTTCCTCAGCTACCTCATGCAGATCCTGATGTCGATCATGATGGCGACGTTCATGTTCGTCATGATCCCGCGGGCCGAGGTGTGCGCCGAGCGGATCGAGGAGGTGCTGGGCACCGAGTCCAGCGTCAAGCTGCCGTCGGCCCCGGTCACCGAGCTGAGCCGGCACGGCTTTCTGGAACTCGAGAACGTCGAATTCCACTACCCGGGCGCCCAGGCGGCCGTGCTCAACGGCGTCGCCCTGACCGCGCGGCCCCGTGAGGTGACAGCCGTCATCGGCAGCACCGGCAGCGGCAAGACGACGCTGCTCAACCTGGTGCCCCGGCTGTTCGACGCCACCGGCGGGCGGGTGCTGGTCGACGGGGTCGACGTGCGTGATCTCGACGCCGGGCTGCTGGCGAAGACCGTCGGGCTCGTACCGCAGAAGCCCTATCTGTTCTCCGGGACGATCGGATCCAATCTGCGGTACGGCAACCCGGACGCCACCGACGAGCAGTTGTGGGAGGCCCTGGAGATCGCGCAGGCCCGCGACTTCGTCGAGAGCATGGAGGGCGGCCTGGACGCGCCGATCGCGCAGGGCGGAACGAACGTCTCCGGCGGCCAGCGGCAACGTCTGGCCATCGCCCGGGTGCTGGTGCACCGGCCGGAGATCTACTTGTTCGACGACTCGTTCTCGGCGCTCGACTACGCCACCGACGCGGCGCTGCGGGCCGCCCTCACCGACCACATCGCCGACGCCACGGTGGTGATCGTGGCTCAGCGGGTCAGCACCATCCGTGACGCCGACCGCATCGTGGTGCTCGACGACGGCCGCGTGGTCGGCACGGGCACCCATACCGAACTCATGGACAGCAACCCGACGTACAGGGAAATCGTCTTGTCGCAGCTCACCGAGCAGGAGGCCGCCGCGTGACCGCTCCAGCCAGACGGCCGGGACCTCCCATGGGTGGTCCGCCCGCCGTGAGAATGATGGCGGGTGGCGCGCCACCGGAGAAGTTGCAGGACTTCAAGGGCTCCACCAAGCGTGTCCTCGGCCTGCTCAAGCCGCAGCGGGCCCTGGTCGGGCTGGTGCTGCTGTTCGGCGCGTGCAGCGTCGTGCTCTCCGTCGTCGGCCCCTACCTGCTGGGCAAGGGCACCGACATCATCTTCTCCGGCTTCATCGGCCAGTCGATCTCCGGGAACGTCACCAAGGAGGAGGCGATCGCGGCCATGCGGGCCCGGGGTGAGAACACCCAGGCCGACCTGCTCTCCGCGATCGACTTCACGCCCGGACAGGGCATCGACTTCGACAAGCTGTTCCACCTGCTGACCTGGGTCGCCGTCGTCTACGTCTGCGCGTGGCTGTTCGGCGTCTTCCAGGGCCGGATCACCGCCATCATCGTGCAGACCGCCGTCTACCGGCTGCGCAACCAGGTCGAGGCCAAGCTGGCCCGGCTGCCACTGTCGTACTTCGACCAGCAGCCGCGCGGCGAGGTGCTCAGCCGGGCCACCAACGACACCGACAACATCGCGCAGACCCTCCAGCAGACGTTCGCCCAGCTGGTGACCTCGTTGCTGATGGTGGTGGGCGTACTGGCGGCGATGTTCTGGATCTCCTGGATCCTGGCCCTGATCGCCCTGATCACGGTGCCGGTCTCGATCCTGATCACCACGACCATCGGCAAGCGATCGCAGCCGAACTTCGTCGCGCAGTGGGCCACCACCGGGCGCCTCAACGGCCACATCGAGGAGATGTTCACCGGTCACTCGCTGGTGAAGGTCTTCGGCCGTGAGGAGGAGGCCCGCAAGACCTTCGAGGAGCACAACGACAAGTTGTACGCCTCGTCGTTCAAGGCGCAGTTCATGTCGGGACTCATCCAGCCCGCCATGATGTTCATCAGCAACCTGAACTACGTGCTGGTGGCGGTGGTCGGCGGCCTGCGGGTGGCGTCCGGCGCGCTGACGCTGGGCGAGGTGCAGGCGTTCATCCAGTACTCGCGGCAGTTCAGCCAGCCGCTCACCCAGATCGCCAGCATGGCCAACCTGGTGCAGTCCGGTGTGGCCTCCGCCGAGCGGGTGTTCGCCCTGCTCGACGCGCCCGAGCAGAGCCCCGACCCGGCGCCGGCCGACCTGGGCCGGGTCCGTGGGGAGATCGCCTTCGAGAAGGTCTCGTTCCGCTATCTGCCGGACAAACCCCTGATCGAAGAGCTTTCCCTTGCCGTACGCCCAGGGCAGACCGTCGCCATCGTCGGGCCGACCGGGGCCGGCAAGACGACGCTGGTGAACCTGCTGATGCGCTTCTACGACGTGACGTCGGGCCGGATCACGCTCGACGGCGTGGACATCACGACCATGCCTCGCGAGCAACTGCGCGAGCACATGGGCATGGTCCTGCAGGACACGTGGCTGTTCGGCGGAACCATCGCCGAGAACATCGCGTACGGCGCCGACTCGTTCGACATGGACGCGGTCCGCGAGGCGGCGGAGGCGGCCCACGTCGACCCGTTCGTCCGCATGCTGCCCGACGGCTACGACACGGTGATCAACGAGGAGGGCTCGAACGTCAGCGCCGGCCAGAAGCAGCTGATCACGATCGCCCGCGCCTTCCTGGCCGAGCCGAGCATCCTGATCCTGGACGAGGCGACAAGCTCGGTCGACACCCGCACCGAGGTCCTGATCCAGCGGGCGATGGCCACGCTCCGCGAGGGCCGGACAAGCTTCGTGATCGCCCACCGCCTGTCCACGATCCGCGACGCCGACGTGATCCTGGTGATGGAGCACGGCTCGATCGTCGAACAGGGCACCCACGACGAGCTGATAGCGGCCGACGGGGCGTACGCCCGCTTGTACTCGGCCCAGTTCGCCCAGGCCGCCGTCGAGGTCGAATAGAAAATGGGGGCGGCCGGATGGCCGCCCCCATTTCTACTGCTGGTGCTTACTTGATGGTCGGGCGAACGATCGCCGACCAGCCGGTGACGATGCCCTTGGCCGGGTCACCCTCGACCCAGGCCCGCAGCGCGACGACACCCGAGGGCGCGGTCGTGGTGGCGGCGTAGGCGCCGTTCACGTTGGCCTTGCTCACCAGGATGTTGGTCCAGGTGTTGGGGCCGGTCCAGCGCTGAACGACGACCTTGCGACCGGCGGCGTTCGGGTTGCTCTTGACCGTGACCGCGACGCGGCCCTTCGAGGGCGAGGTCGCCGTGAGCGTGGCCGCCACCGTGACGGTCACCCGGGCCTCGTTCGAGTTGATCTCCTGGGACTGCGTCACGAAGCGCATGCCCTGCGTGATCGAGCGCGAGAAGGAGTAGGCGCCCGCCGCGCTGGCCTTGGTGTTCGCGATCCAGGCGAGCTCGCCGCCGCTGATCGGGGCACCCCACAGCTCGACCGTGGCGTTGGCCGCGACCTTACCGGTGATGCTCACCGGGCCGGTGCCGGTGACGGTGGCCGGAGCCGAGATGGTCGGCTTGGGAGTCTCACCCGGCTGCTCCGGGCCGGTCGGCTCGGCACCGTCGTTCGCGGCGATGGTGATCACGCCGTCCTTGACGGTCGCGGTGTCACCGACGCCGTAGCCGGTGACGATGATCGTCTCGGCCGGCTCCTTGATCTCGTCGTCGACCGTGTCCACCGAGCCCATGCTGACCAGCGTGCCCGGCAGAGCACCCGCCGGAATGTTGGCCGAGATCGTGCCCGGGTCCACGTAGTCAGCCGGGCTCGCCGCGGCACTACCCTTGACCGATCCGCCCTTGACGAAGACGTTGAGCGGGGTCTGCGCCTGGGCGACGCCCTCGGTCAGACCGGTGATCCGGGCGGTGTCGCCCTCCTCGACCGTGGAGTCGATGACCGTGACCGTGGGCTTCGGGTCGTCGTCGGTGATGGTGGCGACGGCGTCCTTGCTGATCTGACCGAAGAAGGTCTCCGTCGGGCTTCCCGACGCGGGGGCGACCGCGACGGTCACCTTCTCGTCCTTCTCGTAGACCTGGTCACCGGTCACCAGGAAGTACAAGTAACCCTGGTCCGCACCGTACGGGATGTCGGCCGTGCCGGCCGGGGCGACGTAGTCCGACATGCCGGGAGCAGAGCCGCCGGTGTCGGCCGTGGTCTTCAACGAGTCCACGGTCGTCTCGAACGTCGCGGTGGCCGCCCACGGGTTGGACAGCTTGATCGGCACGATGACGGCCGTCGCGTCGTTGCCCTCCTTGACGGTGGCCGTGCCGACACTGTAAGTCGGCTTGGCGTCGTCGTCGTCGATCGAGAAGATCGTGGAGTCCGCGGCAACCAGCGTGACCGGCGGGTTCGCCTGCTGCCCGGCCTGGACAGCCGCCGCGTCCGGGACCACAGCGGTCGCGCTGTGCAACTCGACCGCGAACTTCTCGTAGTCCTCGATCGGGTTACCGTTCTGGTCTTCCGCCGGCAGGTTGGTGTTGGGATCCTCGGCCTGCACGAACTCGTACATCCGGTCGCCGACGATGTCGACGGTGAACGTCTTCTGCGTCTCGCCCGGGTTGAACATCAGGGTTCCGGACGACATGATGAAGTCCTCGCCCTGCTTGGCGGGGATGGAGCCCGGGGCCGCGGGCCCGGGGACCTCAGCGGTGCGGTAATCGACGCCGATCTTCGTTCCGGCCGGGCCGCTCAGCTTGACCGTGAAGGTCTGCGCCTTGCGGCCGGAGCTGCCCTCGACGATCCGGGTGTTCACCGGGAGCAGGCTCACGATGGGCGGAGTGTTCCGGTCGTTGATGCCGCCGGTGGCCTCCTTGTCGGCGCCCAGCTTGGCCACGGTCGGGTCGGCCAAGGTGACGTGCATGTCCTCGGCCTGCTCGTAGATGTTGTCGGTGCGGGTCTGCACGGTGATCGTCTGCGCGGTGTTCGTGGGGCCAGCGTTGCTCGTCACCCCGGGGAACGTGACCGTGCCCTTGCCGGCGGCGTAGTCGGCGCCGGCGGTCGCCTTGCCACGGCCCGTCAGAAGCGACGGGTCCATGTCCTTGCCCGGCCCGTCCGCCGTGCTCCAGGCCGCGGTGACGTTCCGCTCCGAAGGTCCGGAGAGCGCGACGTCGAAGCTCAGCGGGCTGCCCTCGTTGGCGGTGGTCGGAGCGACGGTGATCTCCGGCTGCTGCTCGTCGTCCATGATGTTGACGGCGACGGTCGGCGTGCCGGTGACCGTGGTCGAGGAGCCACCCCGGATGCTGAAGGTCTGCTTCGACTCCTCGTAGAGGTCGTCATCCAGGATCGCTACCTGCAGCGGAGAGCTCTCGGTCTGCCCGGCCGACACGGTGAGCGTGGTGTTGGGCGCGATCGAGGTGTAGTCCTGGCCGGCCTTGGCGCTGCCCGGGCCGGTCGGCGACGAGGAGGTGACCGGGATCGTCACTTCCTTGCCGGACGGCGTGTCGAGCACGGCTGTGACATTGACCGACCCCGTCGTCTCGGACGGGTTCGGATCGTCGACGACCAGCTTGTAGGTCGGCGCCGGGTCGTTGTCGAGAATGGTTCCGTGGCCGACGACATCGTTGATGCCCGCACCGCTGATCGTGATGGTGAAGTACTCGCTGTCCTCGTCGAGCCGGTCGTCGATGGTGTCGACAGCGATGGTGCGGTGCTGGTCGTCGTACGGGTCCGTGGTGTCGGCCGGGAGAGTCAGATCGCCCGACATGGTGCGGACGTCGTTCTCGTCGATGCCGGCGTGCGCCTGGTTGTTGTCACCGGAGGTGATGGTCCAGGTCAGAGGCATCTCGTCGAGAGCGGCCCCACCGGCGCTCCGGGTGAGGTTGAAGGTCATCCGGCCGCCCTCGGTCACCTCGAGGGAGGTCTCGTCGAGCGAGACGGAGCCGGGCGCGGCCTGCGCCGGGGAGGCTGAGATGACGGCCGGCATGAAGCCGATCGCACCCGCGACGGCGACCGCGATGGCCCGCCTCACGGACTTGGGGCCACGCAGCATGAACGGAACCGAGCCGCTCGTGGCTGCATGGGCTGTGGAATAGCGCATGTCTTTCTTTCTCCTTCGGCGGCTGGGCTACCTCCGTCGGGGGAGGCCCCTGGCTTTGCGTCCCCGCCTTGCGACGGGTTTGCCTGTTCGGGCACCGCATGGGCGGCTCGGAGGGACCGGCCAAGCCGGTCTGAGCAGCGCGTGAGGTCGCGCCTTCCGTAATCTAACCGGCGTATCCCCCCGTTAACGGCGGAATGCTTTATTCGGCTTAAATCCGCCTAAGGCGCGCATCACAGCATCGAAGAGCGACGACGCCACGCGGCTCCTACCAGCCACGGAGCGGATCCGAGGGCCAAAAAGAAGACCAGCAACGGCAGGCGCCAGAAATGGGATATCTGGCGCTTTGGCGGCGAATGCGCATCAAATACCCAGGGACGGGCCGATTTCGACCAGGCCAGGAAGGCGTCGCCGATCGGGGCGGCGCCGAAGGCGTACCTCTTGGTCCACGGGGTCGAGATCGGCAGGCCGGCGACCTCGCCGAAATTGGCCAGCCCGTCGGCCAGGGACTCGTCGCCCTGGAGCTTGGCCGCGCCGATGGTCACGACCGTGGCCGAGAGGCTCACGCCGAGGACCAGGGGGCCGGAGTCGACGTTCGAAGGGCCGTCGGCGCCGTTCGGGTGCTCGCGCACGGCCGGGCCGATGCCCAGGGGCGCCGACAGGAACGCGGTGCGGAACAAGCCGTACTGCTGACGGGAGAACTCCGGGTCGATCTCGGGCAGGAAGCGCTGGATGATGCTCTGCGAGGTGCCCTGCGCCCCGGAGGTGGGCTCGCCGGTGTCGGGATCGGCCGTGTGCGACATCAGGCCCGACGCCGGGTCGAGGCGGGCCCGCACGTTGGCCACCCAGCGGATCACCGTCGTGTCGTAGGCCGGCGTGAGCAGCTTGTCGTGCAGCCGCAGCGAGGCCATGGCCACGGTCGAGTCGACCGGCCAGGCCTGGCCTGGATAGGAGACCAGGAACGGCGTCGGCGAGGCGTCGAAGGCGGCCGCGATCTGGGCCGAGTCCTCCTCGAAGCGGCGGAGCTCCGCCGCGTCACGCTGCTTGGCGAGGATGCCTCCGCGCAGCCAGTTGGTCCAGCCGCGGTAGAAGACGCCGTACTCCAGGGACATGTCGCCGCCGAAGGGCGCACGCCCGGCGTCCGACTCGAGATGGTCCAGCGCCCACCGGGCCTCGTCGATCTCGTTCATGTCGACCGCGGTGAGCCCGTAGAGGGCGTACAGGAAGAAAAAGCCCTCGGGGAACTGGCTCTGGGCCTCCTCGGCCGCGCCGGACTCCAGCCGCTGCTTCAAAAAAGCCAATTGCCGGCGTACGCCTGAATCGCCGTCAGCGGGCGCGACCAGCCGGACCATCCCGATCAGGGCGAAGGCGCTGATCAGCGTCGCCAGGAGCAGCCGCACCACGCGTGCCATCGGCTGATCGTAAAGACCCGCCACAACTCGGGCGAATCACCGCGTGTCGCGGAGCAGGCGCAGGGCGAGGGCCGGGCAGCGGTCGACGGCGCGCTGGGCGGCGGGCTCCAGAGGAGCGGGCACCGCGGGCGACGGGTCGCCGTCGCGGGCGATCGGGAAGCCCCAGTCGTCCTCGGCCAGCAGTTCGGGCAGGAGCTCGGCGCAGAGGCCACGCCCGTCACAGGCGGTCCAGTCGATATGCAGGCGGCTCACGCGTGGGCCTCCGTCGCCAGGCAACGACCGGACATGTGGGCCGCCACGTCGGTGTCGAAGGCTCGCATCGCGCTGGCGATCAGGCGGGCCGTGCCGTCGGGGTGGCGGCAGGCGCCCCGGCCGGTGACCAGGCGGGTCAGGCGTTCCACCTCGGCCGGGAGGCCGGGGCGGGCCCGTCGGGCGGCCAGGTCGGCCAGCGTGGACGCCAGCCGGGGAAGGCCGTTGACGCACGGGCCGCACTGGCCGGCCGACTGCCCGGCCAGATATCCGGCGATCCGGGCCGTCTCGGCCAGGCCGCAGGCGCCCATCGGCAGGGCCATCACCACGCCCGCGCCCGGGGAGGCACCATACGGAGCCAGCGCCGCCCGGCTCACCGGCAGTTCGGGGCCGGCCGGGACCCACGCCCCGTGATAGCCGCCGACCAGGACCGCCGACAGCCGGGCGCTCGGCCCACCCGCGGCCGCGATCAGCTCACCCAGGGTCACCCCGTATCCCGCCTCGACCACTCCCGGCGCGGCCACCGCCCCGCTCACCGTGGCCAGGAAGGTGCCGGGTTCGTCGTACGTGCCGGCCGCCCGGAACCAGCCGGCGCCGTAGCGGGCGATCATCGCCAGGTGGGCCAGCGTCTCGACGTTCTGCACCAGCGTTCCCGTGTCGGGCAGCCTCGACAGCTTGTCGGCCGGCACCGCGCCCCGGCCGGCCACCGCCGAGGCGACCGCCGACTCCTCCCCCGACACGAACGCGTCCGGCGCGGTGACCAGCGTGACCGGGATCGGGTCGCGGCGGGCCTGGAGCACGGCCCGCAGGGCCGACGGCCGCGGGACGTACAGATGAGCGGTCGACGCCCGGGCCGCCCGGGCCACCAGCTGCAGACCGTCCAGGACCAGGTGGGGCTGGTACGCCAGCAGCGCCTTGTCCTTGCCCGAGGCCGGTTCGCCCTCGGCGCCGTTCGCGATGATCACCGGCGGGCGGCCGGAGGCGATCACGGCGTTGAGCTTGCGCCACAACGGGAAGCCGGAGCCGCCGCGGCCGGTCAGGCCGGCGTCGCGGGCCATGCCGACCAGCTGGGCGGCGTCCGGGGTGGGCAGTGGGCCGTGGTCGCCGTCGGCGAGCAGCCGGCGTTGCACGGCGCCCGTGTGGGCTTCCGCGACACTCGTCATCGGACCTCCTCCAGGGGGCGCAGCCGCTCGGCGACCTTGCGCTCGGCGCGCTGCGGGAAACGGGTGAAGTTCGGGGTGAGCCGCCAGATCACGGCGGCCAGGACCACCGCCACGCAGACCATGGAGATCGCCCACAGCCAGACCGTGCCGTTGTCCGATCCGGTGCCGAGGCCGTGCATCAGCGCGACCGGCCAGCACAGATAGGCCAGCCAGTGCACGGCCCGCCACGCGCGGGCGCCGATGCGGTGCCGCAGCAGGCTGGTCACCACGATCGCGATCATCAGGTCGAGACCGAGCGTGCCCAGACCCTGCCACAGCGGCCGATAGTTGCCGGCGAACGGCAGGACCAGATCAAAAAGTCTTAATTGGGCGTACGGGTCGAAGAGCAGACTGACCACATGAAGCACCAGGAACACCACGGCGAGCAGCGCGGCGTTGCGGTGCAACAGGTTCACGGCGAAGCGGGGCAGATTGAACGCCGTACGGCCGGACCTGGCTCCGATGCCCAGCGCGACCACGACGGTCAGCAGAACCAGCGACACGACGCCGCTGCCCCGCGCGAAATACCAGAGGGCGTCGGTCACGTCGGCCACCCGCCCAGCCGGACGACGTCGAGCTCCGGCGTGACCAGGCGGCTCGGCACGCTTCGCAGCAGGCGGGAGGCGCGCTGCCCGCGGACGATGGCGGCGGTGGTGAGCGTGTTGGCCCGGAGGCACGAGTACGCCGCGACGGTCACCGTGCGCCACACGCGCGGGGCGGGCAGCCCGGTGCGAGGGTCGAGGATGTGGTGCAGATGTCCCCAGGTGCGACTGGCCGTGCTCGATGTCGCGACCGCGGCGCCGGACGGCAGGCGTACGGCATGGGAAGGGTCTCCGGGTCTGTCCTGAACCAGGACCTTCCAGCCGCCGTCCGGCGCGGGCCCGGCCGTGGCGATGTCGCCGCCGAGCGCGACCATGACGCCGGCGCCGAGGCGCTCGAAGACCAGGGCGGCGCAGCGGTCGGCGGCCACGGCCTTGGCCGTCGCGCCCAGATCGAGAAGGACGCCGGTGGGTACGGTCAGGTAGCCGTCGTGCAGCCGGACCGCGCGCCAGTCGGGCGCGGCGAAGACGCGTACGGCCGGAGCGGCCGGCCGGCCGGTGATCGCGGCGAAGTCCCGGTCGTACCCGAGGCCGCAGAGGGCGGCGCCGACCGTCGGGTCGACGTCGCCGCCGGTCTCGCGGGCGGCCTCGAGGGCGGCGCCGACGAGCTCGGCCAGCAACGGACTGACCTGGACGGCACGGCCTGGCGTGATCTGGCGCAGCTCGGAGTCGGGCCGGAAGCGGCTGACGGCGAGGTCGATGGCGGCCAGCTCGTCACGGACCAGCGCGGCCGCTTCATCGGTGTAGGCGGGATCGGTGACGACGACGCGGGCCACGGTGCCCCAGACGGTCCACTGTGCGGTGTCGGCGCCGATCGGCAGCGTTTCGACGAGAGGCATCACGAGCCTCCCGAGGTGGCGCCGCTGCTGCCTGACGACGTGCCGCTGTCACTTCCGCTGCTGCTTCCGCTGTCGCTTCCGCTGCTGCTTCCGCTGTCGGTGGACAGCGATGGCGAATCGTCGGTAGTCGTCGCCGTGTCGGAATTGTCGGTCGTGGTGACGGTGGTCGTGCTGTTGTCGGACGCGTAAGCAGCCACGGCCACGGCCGCGGTCCCCACCGCCGACGCCGCCACCAGGACGCCGGTGAGCAGCGCGGTGCGCCGCAGTCCGGTCTCCCGCTTCATCTCGAGCCCCCTCACGTGTGATTGCTTGACACCTCAACCACCTTGCGGGTTCCCCCTCGCCCTGACCTGTGCCGTTGCTTGGTGGTTGCTGTGAGAGTCGGCGACCCTCGCGATAGGTTTCGGCCATGCGGGTGATCGGGCGTGAGGACGAGGTGGCGGTCCTGTCCGCGCTGCTCGACCGCGTCGCCGCCTCGGGCCGGGGCGGCTCGCTGGCGCTGCGCGGTGACGCCGGGGTCGGCAAGTCGACGTTGCTGGGCTGGGCCACCGAGGAGGCCGGCCACCGCGGCTTCGCCACGATCGGGGTGACCGGGGTGCAGGCCGAGTTCGGCCTGGCCTTCGCGGGCCTGCACCGGCTGCTGGGCGACCAGCCGCTGGTCCGCGCCGCGCTGGACGGCGACCAGAGCCCGGTGCGGGTCGCGCTGGCCCTGCTGACCCATCTGACCGACGCCGCCACCGAGGAACGACCGCTGCTCATAGTGGCCGACGACGCGCATTGGCTGGACGGGCCGAGCTGGGACGCGCTGACCTTCGTGGCCCGGCGCCTGTCCGGCGACCCGGTGCTGATCCTGATGGCGATGCGCACCGGCGCCGA
Organism: Actinoplanes sp. NPDC000266; assembly: GCF_042899005.1. NCBI lineage: Bacteria > Bacillati > Actinomycetota > Actinomycetes > Micromonosporales > Micromonosporaceae > Actinoplanes > Actinoplanes sp. NPDC000266. Next base: position 11,003 of record NZ_JBIAZI010000023.1, on the reverse strand, counting down.
GACGACTGCCCGTTTGACCGGCGCCGGCCTGCCCGAATCGACCGTACTTCCGCTGGACGAGGCATCGGCCGAGCAGCTTCTCGACCGGTCGGCGCCGTCGCTGCGGCCGGAGGCGCGGGCCCGGGTGCTGGCCGAGGCCGCGGGCAACCCGCTCGGGCTGGTCGAGCTGGCCGCGGCCGGCGACCGTCCCGGCCGTCTGCCGGAGGACCTGCCCCTTTCGGTACGCCTGGAGCGGTCCTTCGCCCTGTCGGTGGCCGAGCTGCCGGCCGCCACCCGCACCCTGCTGTTGGTGGCGGCCCTGAACGAGGGCGCCGGCCTGCACGAGACCATCGCGGCGGCGAACCGCGTCCCGCCGATCATCACCGCCTCCCCCGTCACCACCGCCTCCCCCGTCACCACCGCCTCGCCCGTGACCGCCGACGACGTCACGCCGGCCGTCGCCGCCGGTCTGGTTCAGCTCGACGGCGACGCCCTGAGATTCCGGCATCCGCTGATCCGCTCGGCGCTGCGCCAGACCGCGAGCGCGGCCCGGCGCCGGCGGGTGCACGCCGCTCTCGGCGCGACCATCACCGACGGCGAACGCTCGGTCCGGCACCGGGCCGCGGCCGCCGACGCCCCCGACGAGCGGCTGGCGGCCGAGCTGGAACGGGCGGCCCAGCGTGACCGGCTGCGGGGCGCGCCGGCGGCGGCGGTGGCCGCGCTGGAGCGGGCCGGCCAGCTCAGCGAGGACCCGGAGGCGCAGGCCCGCCGGCTCATGTGGGCGGTCTTCGCCGCGTACGACCTGGGCGACGGCGACACGGTCCGGCGGCTGATGGATGGCCTGGCCGACCGGCGGCTGCCGCCGGCGGCGGAGGCACAGCTGGCCTGGCTGCGCGAGGCGGCGCTGGGCAGCGGCTGGTCGGGCGCCGACCGGGTGCCGGCGTACCTGGAGATCATCGAACGGTTGCGGCAGGCGGGCGACATGGAACTGGCGCTGTCCGAGCTGACGTCGATCTCGCTGCGCTGCTACTGGTCCAATCCCAACGCTGGGACGATCCGCCTGGTGATCGAGCAGGCGGATCGTTTCGACGTGCCCGCCGACGACCCGTACCGGGTCTCGGCGCTGGCCATGGCGGCCCCGTTGGACCGCGGCCCGGACGTCGTGGAGCCGCTGACCCGCCTGTCCCGGCAGCTGGTCGGCGGCCGCCCCGAGGAACTGGACGTGCTGGCCACGGCCGCGTCAGGCTTGGGCGCGTTCCCCCGCTCCCTGGTCTTCGCGCGGGCCGCGGCCGACGAGCTGCGGGCGCAGGGCCGGCTCGGCGTACTCGCACAGACGCTGACCACGCAGGCCACTGTGGCCGGCAAACTGGGCGACGTACGGCTGGCCGAGCAGTCGGCGGTCGAGGCGCGGGCGCTGGCGCTGGAGACCGGCCAGCCCCGCTGGGCGGTCACGGCCGACCTGGCCCGCGCGCATGCGCTGGCCCTACGAGGCGAGGGTGCGGAGGCCCGGCGCCTGGCCGACGCCGCGGAGAGCGCCCTGCTGCCGATCGGCGCCCATCCCATGCTGGCGCTGGTGCAGCTGGTCCGGGGCGCCGACGCGATGGCCGAGGCGAACCACACGGCGGCCTACGAGCACCTGGCCCCGATCTTCGACCCCGGCGCGGTGCCCTACCACCCGGTGCTGCGCTTCTGGGCGCTGACCCAGCTGGCGGACGCGGCGATCGGCAGCGGCCGGGAGGCGGCGCTGCGAGCCGTCCTCGACTCCTTGCCCGATGTGGACATCCCGGTGGCGGCAATAGCCCGCACCTACACGCGAGCGCTGCTCGAGGAGGACTTCACGGCGGCGATCGACCCGGAGTGGCCGTTCGAAAGAGCGAGACTGCAGCACGCGTACGGCGCCTGGCTGCGCCGCAAGCGCAGAATCAGCGAATCCCGCCTCCCCCTGCGCGCCGCGATCTCCGCCTTGACCGCCCTGGGCTGTCGCCCCTGGGCCGACCGAGCCCAGGCCGAACTTCGCGCCACGGGCGAAAGCAGTCCTCGCCGAGAGGACGCCCGGGACCGGCTGACCCCGCAGGAGTTGCAGATAGCGATGCTGGCCGCCGACGGCCTGACGAACCGCGACATAGGCCAGCGCCTGTTCCTGTCACCGAGAACGATAGGCACCCACCTCTATAAGATCTTCCCCAAACTGGGCGTCTCCTCCCGAACAGAGCTGGTGCGCGCCCTGATGACGTAGGTACGTCAGTTCGCGGTCAGATCAAGTCGTGTTCCATGGCTGTGGTGACTGCTGCGGTTCGGTCTGTCACGTCCAGCTTGGTGAACGCTCTCAGCAAATGCGTCTTCACCGTGGCCTCGGAGATGTACAGGGTTCGGCCTATGTCGGCGTTTGTCAGGCCCTTTGCCACCAGGCGCAAGACCTCCGCCTCTCTCGCCGACAGTGCTGGTGGGGGCGGCTTTCGGACCTGGCGGACCAGTGTCGAAGCCACGCTCGGGGACAGCACCGTTTCGCCTCGGGCCGCCGCTCGGACCGCGTTCGCCAGTTCTGTGGGGGAAGCGTCCTTCAGCAAGTAGCCGCCCGCGCCCGCCTCGATGGCTCTCAAGATGTCCCGGTCGGACTCGTATGTCGTCAGGACCAGGACCCGGACGCTGCCGGCTCGGGCTGTTATCTGTTCGGTCGCTGTCACTCCGTCGCCGCCGGGCATGCGCAAGTCCATCAGGACTATGTCTGGCTGCAGAGATGCCGCCATCTCCACGCCCTCGGGGCCCGATGACGCCTCGCCCACCACTGTCAGGTCCGGCTCCGACTCCAGCATTCCTCTCAAGCCGTGCCTCACCACCGGGTGATCGTCGACCAGGATGATGCGGATCATGCGGGGACCTCCAGCTCGATCGTCGTTCCGGCCTGGGGGTCGCTGCGTACGCGCAGGTCGCCGTTGATCTGGGTGGCCCGCTGCAACATGCCGGACAGGCCGAAACCGTCGGCCGCCGACGGCTCGAAGCCTCTGCCGTCGTCTCGGACCACCAGGCGTACGCACGATGGGGTGTACGCCAGGAGCACTGATGCCTCGTTGGCCTCCGCGTGGCGCCGTACGTTCGTCAACGCCTCCTGAGCCGCCCTCAGCACCACCACCTCGACCGCCGTGGGCAACGCCCTTTCGTCACCGCTTGTTCGGAACGTGGCCGGCACTCCCGACTCCTCGGCGAAGCGGGACGCCTGACGGCGTACGGCCTCGGGCAGTGACGCCGAAGCCAACGGCGAGGGTGACAGGGCTCCGACCAGCGCCCTCGCCTCGGCGAGATTCTCTTTGGCCGTACGGACCGCGAGCGCCAGGCGTTCGTCGCGCAGCGCCGGGTCGATCGACTGGAGCAGGGTGATGATGCTCGTGAAGCCCTGCGCCAGCGTGTCGTGGATCTCGGCCGCCAGGTGGGTGCGCTCGGCCTCCCGGGACAGGCGGGCCACCTCCGAGCGCGAAGCCTCCAGATCGGCGATGAGCTGCCGGCGTTCGAGGCTCTGCTCGATCACCCGGGTGATCCAGACACCCAGCCAGATGCCGGAAGCGGCCGAGATCACCGCGATGATCAGGTCGCCGATCACCTGCTGGGGGCGCAGGAACAGGTCGGCCACCGGTGGGACCAGGACGATCGCGATGATCGCGATGACCGCCGCGCGGAGGCGGACCATCTGGAAGATCAGGGGGATCATGGCGAAGAGCAGCCAGTTCATCACCGGCACGGTCACGATGGCGATCGCGAACAGCACCAGCTCGGCGGTCAGCAGGTGCACGTTCCCGCGTTCGTCCCGGATGACCGCGCGGCCCCACACCATGTGCAGGACCACGATGGCGGCGACCGCGCCGATCGCGACGAGGCGTTGCCACAGCGAGAAGCCGTACGACAGGAAGACCGCAAGCGAGACGACCGCCGTGACGACCCCGAGGAAGGTCTCCCAGGCCCCGGGGTAGCTGTTGTGCACCTCGTCGGTGGAGGTCACTTGTCGCGGCTCCAGCGGAACGTCAGCAGGCACAGGACCAATCCGATCACAGACCAGGCGCCCAGCACCAAGGCGATGCGACCCAGCTCCCACTGGCCGGCCGGCTCCTGGTCCTTCATGACGTCGGGCAGGAAGACGTACCGGAAACCCTGCGCCATCCACTTCACCGGGAAGAACGAGGCGACCTGGATCAGCCACGACGGCAGCTGGGTCACCGGGTAGATGAACACGCCCGAGATGAACTGCAACGCCACCACCGGCACGTTCAGGATCGCGCCGGCCGTGCGGGCGTGCTTGACGATGCCACTGACCGCCATGCCGAGCAGTGAGCACGTGATCACCGACAGCAGGAACAGCCAGGTGAAGGTCATCCAGTGACTCGCGTCCGGCAGGGCCATGTCGAAGACCAGCGCGCCCACGCCGATCAACAGGATCACCTCGGCCACGCTCAGGGCGAAGACCAGGACCAATTTCCCGATGACGTACGACGTAGCCGTGATCGGTGTGCCGTGCAGCCGCTTCAGCGTGCCGTCCTCGCGGTCCATGGCCAGGCCGGCGCCCATCGTGACGAAGGCGGTGGACAGGATGCCGTACGCGATCATGCTGGCCGAGAAGACGTTGCTGGCGCTGACCCCGGCGTCGGTGTACTGGTCGCCGAAGATCGTGCCGAACAGCAGGAGCAGCATGGCCGGGAAGGCGAAGGTGAAGATCACCGCGGTGCGGTCGCGGAGGAACATCAGCAGCTCGACGTGGCCGCGGCTGAGCCCCATGGTGCCCGTGCTCATTTGTCCCCCTTGATGAGGCTCAGATAGGTGTCTTCGAGAGTCGGCCGGGTGACGGTCAGGGTGCGAAGGTCGGCCTCGGTGGCGACCAGCTTGCGGATCAGCTCGGTCGGGTCGGCGACCTGCTCCTGTTTCAGGACGCCGTTGTCACGCCAGGTCACCTTGGTGGCCTGCGTCCCGCCGCCGAGCGTGGTCGGCGTGCCCTCGGCCAGGATGCGGCCCTCGGCCAGCACGGCCAGCCGGTCGGCCAGCGCCTCCGCCTCCTCCAGATAGTGCGTGGTCAGCAGGATCGTCGTGCCCTCGGCGGCCAGCTCCCGGATCAGATCCCAGAACTGCCGCCGCGCCTGCGGGTCGAACCCGGTGGTCGGCTCGTCCAGGAAGAGCAGCTCGGGCCGGCCGACGATGCCGAGCGCGACGTCGAGCCGGCGGCGCTGACCGCCGGAGAGCGCCCGGATGCGGCTCTTGCTCTTGGCGGTCAGGCCGACCAGGTCGATCACCTCGGCCACCGGGCGCGGGCTCGGATAGAAGCCGGCGATGTGCCGCACCATCTCGGCGACGGACAGGTCCGCCGCGTCGTCGGCGTCCTGCAGCACGATGCCGATCCGGGCCCGCCACTCCCGGCCCCCCGTGGCCGGGTCGGCGCCGAGCACGCTCGCGTCGCCGCCGTCCCGCTTGCGGTGGCCCTCGAGGATCTCGGTGGTCGTCGTCTTGCCGGCGCCGTTCGGGCCGAGCAGGGCGAACACCTCACCCCGGGCCACGTCGAGATCTATGCCGCGGACCACTTCCTGGCCGCGGTAGGACTTGCGAAGCCCCCGTACTTCAATGGCGTTCATGCCATTGATAGTGGCTGTCGCCGTCCCCTCTCCGGAACGACCGGGTGGCCGTCAGTGGCTGTCAACCGATCGGTGGACACTCACTCCCATTTGAACTTGCGGGCGGCGGCGGTCACGAAGACGACGGCCCACAGGGCGAGGCTGAGCCAGATGGAGAGCGGGATCGAGGCGTCGTGCGAGAGCGTGGCCCGCAGCGCCTCGGCGTGCGCGGCCAGCGGCAGCACGAACCAGCCGAACGTGCCCAGGTCGGGCGCGGCGAACATGATGCCGCCGGCGGCCAGCATCAGCACGTAGATCAGCGTGGCCGCGGCGGTCGTGGTCTCCGGGCGGAGGACACTGGCGAGGAGCAGGGCCAGGCCGCTGTACGCCGCGGTGGCGAGCACGGTGATGCCGAGCGCCGGGAGGATCTGGGCGAAGTGTGGCCGCCAGCCCACCGCGACACCGACCAGGGCCAGCACCAGAAGCTGCACCACGATGAGGCCGAGCACGGCGGCGGTCTTGGCGAGGAGCAGACCGGGACGGCTCAAGGGCGAGGCGCCGAGTCTTTTCAGTACGCCGTAGCTGCGCTCATATCCGGTGGTGATGGCCTGGCCGGTGAAGGCGGTCGACATCACGGTCAGCGCGAGCACGCCCGGCACCACGAAGGCCAGGCGGTCGTCCCCCGGCACGTTGGTGACCTTGGTGAGGCCGGCGCCGAGCAGCACCAGCAGCGGCACGCCCATGGCGAGCACCACGGCCTCGCCGCGCCGGGCGGTCAGCACCAGCTCCATCTTGATCTGGCTGGACAGCACGGTGCGCATGGGAGCCCGGCCGGGAGCCGGTGCGAAGGTACTCATCGATAAGCTTCCGCTTTGGTCAGGGCGAGGTAGACGTCTTCGAGGGTGCGCCGGCGCGTGTTCAGCGAGGTGACCGTGGCCCCCACGCTCGCGAACCAGCCGAGCACCTCGGCGATGGTGGCCGCGTCGAGGGCGCCCGTGATGGCGTACTCACCCGGGCTGGTCTCGGTGACCTTGAGGTCGGCCAGGCGGCCGCCGGGGACGAGACCGGAGTCGGCCCGCACCTCCAGCAGGTCGATGCCGGCGGCGGCGGTCAGCTCGGCCGGCGTGCCGGTCGCGGCGACCAGGCCGTTGCGCATGATGACCACCTCGTCGGCCAGGCGCTCGGCCTCGTCGAGCAGATGGGTGGTGAGCAGCACCGACACGCCGTCGGCGCGCAGCTCCTCGATCAGCTCCCAGGTGGTGTGGCGGGCCTCGGTGTCCATGCCGGCCGTCGGCTCGTCGAGGAAGACCAGCTCGGGGCGGCCGACCAGCGCGATGGCCAGGGACAGCCGCTGCTGCTCACCGCCGGAGAGCCGCCGGAACCTCGTACGCTCGAAACGCCGCAGGCCCAGACGGTCGAGCAGCATGTCGACGTCGAGCGGGTTCGCCGCGAACGAGGCGAAAAGCCGCAGGATCTCGCCGGCCGTGGCCCACGGATAGACACCGCCCGACTGGAGCATGATGCCCAGGCGTGGCATGAGCTCGTCGTGGTCGTCCATCGGGTCGAGCCCGAGCACCCGCACCTGGCCGCCGTCGGCCCGGCGGAAGCCCTCGCAGACCTGGAGCAGGCTGGTCTTGCCGGCGCCGTTGTGCCCGAGCAGGGAGAGCACCCGGCCGCGGGGCACGGTCAGCGACACACCGTGGACCGCGGTCGTGTCGCCGTAGCGCACGACAACGTCCCGTACCTGGACCGCCTCGTCAGTCAAAACCCGCCTGCCCTCACTCAGCGCAACTTCCCTACCTTACGTCCCGGGGCCGCGCCCTTATTAAGGTGCTCCCATGAGCGTGGTGGAGATCTACACCGACGGGGCCTGCGCGCCCAACCCCGGGCCGGGCGGGTGGGGAGCGGTGCTGCGCTACGGCGCCAAGGAGAAGGACCTGTGCGGCGGCTCCGCCGAATCGACGACGAACAACCGGATGGAGCTGATGGCGCCGATCCGGGCGCTGGAGACGCTCAACCGGGCGCCGATGACGGTCAAGCTCTACACCGACAGCATCTACGTCCGCGACGGCATCACGAAATGGCTGCCCCGCTGGAAGGCGAACGGCTGGCAAACGTCGGCCAAGCAGCCGGTCAAGAACGTCGACCTGTGGCAGCGCCTCGACGAGGCGGTCCGCAAGCACGACGTGCAGTGGCACTGGGTGAAGGGCCACGCCGGCCACCCGGAGAACGAGCGGGCCGACCGCCTGGCGGCCCGGGGGCTGAAGGAGGCGCTGCAATCCGGTACGGAGTGATCCTGCCCGGCGGCACGGCGGCCGAGCAGGTGGAGCAGGCGGTGCTCGCCGAGCGGGCGGGCTGGGACGGCGTCTTCGTGTGGGAGGCGGCGTACGGGGTCGACGCCTGGGGTCTGCTGTCGGCGATGGCGGTGGCGACCTCGGGCGTACGGCTGGGAACGATGTTGACGCCTTTGCCGTGGCGACGCCCCTGGAAGGTGGCGAGCCAGGTGGCCACGCTCGACCAGATCTCCGGCGGGCGGGCGATCCTCACGGTGGGTGTGGGCGCGCTGACGACGGACCTCCCCCTGACGGGCGAGGAGACCGATCTGCGGGTACGGGCGTCGATGATGGACGAGGGCATCGACCTGATCCGGGCGCTGTGGGCGGGCGAGTCCCGCTTCTCCGGGCAGCACTACCGGTACGAGGTCGAGCGGAACGACCTGGCGGTCACCGGCCGTCCCGTGCAGGAGCGGATCCCGATCTGGGTGGTCGGCGTGTGGCCGCGCCCCAAGTCGATGCGCCGCGTGCTGAAATGCGACGGGGTGGTGCCGGGCGGGGAGATGACGCCTTCGTCCGTACGGGAGATGCGCGCGTGGCTGTCTTCGCATGGCGCCGCGGCCACGGTCGACGTGATCGCGGAGGGAGAGACCCCGGGCGCCGACGTGGCGGAATGGGCGGAGGCGGGCTGCACGTGGTGGATGGAGACGCGGTGGGAGATGCCGCATCACAGCGCGGAGCGGATGGCGCAGATCCGGGAACGGATCGCGGCCGGCCCGCCCCGTTCCTGATTCCCTTCGACGCCGGCGTCATCGAGGATCTCCGGGGGCGGCTGCGGCGGACACGATGGCCGGAAGCGGCGACGGCCGAAGGGTGGGAGCAGGGGACGCCGCTGGACTACGCGCGGGAGCTCTGCGCGTACTGGGCGGACGGCTACGACTTCTCGGCGGCCCTCGAACGGCTCAATCACCATCCGCAGTTCCGTACGACCGTGGACGGCCTCGGGATTCACTTCGTGCACGTACGGTCGCCGGCGCCGGACGCGGTGCCGCTGCTGATGACCCACGGGTGGCCGGGATCGGTGGTCGAGTTCTCGGCGGCGATCCCGTTGCTGACCTCCGCCTTTCATGTGGTGTGCCCGTCGCTGCCGGGATACGGCTTCAGCGATCGGCCCGCTTCTTCCGGATGGGGTGTCTCGCGGGTCGCGGACGCGTGGGCCACGCTCATGCACCAACTCGGATATTCGCGATTTGTCGCCCAGGGGCACGACTGGGGGACGAGTGTCAGCACCTCCCTCGGCCTGCGGCATCCCTCCCGGGTGATCGGGTTGCATCTGATGCCGCCGCTGGTGGCCCCGCTGCCGCCGGTCGGCGAGCGGGAACAGGCGGCGGTGGACGATCTGTCGGCGGCGGCCTCCGGCGACGGGTACTCGTTCGTGCAGTCGACACGGCCACAGACCATCGGGTACGGGCTGGTGGACTCGCCGGCGGCGTTGTGCGCGTGGATCGTCGAGAAGTTCCGGGCGTGGACGGACGGGGATCCGCTCTCGCCGGATCAACTGCTCGACAATCTGATGATGTATTGGCTGCCGGGAACGGGGGCGTCGGCGGCGAGGCTCTATTGGGAGAGCTTCGGCGAGGTGCAGAATCTGTTCCGCTCGGGCGGCGGCGAAACGGTTTCCGTGCCGATCGGTGGCTCGATCTTCCCGAAGGAGAACCCGCGGCCCACGCGGCGGTGGGCGGAGCAGCGGTTCACGGACATCCGGTACTGGAACGAGCCGCCGCGCGGCGGGCATTTCGCGGCCTTCGAGCAGCCGGAGCTGTTCGCACAGGAGGTCCGGGCGTGCGCGGCGGCGCTGATGAGTAGTTGAGCCTTTCAGTTAATTCGATTGGGGTACGTCAAACGGGCCATAGCTTCCGGTCTATCCTTTTAGTCATCATCAGTACATGACCGCGCCCGGCGACTCCGTTCTGATCTTCATTCTCGTGGCCGTGTTCTTCGCGTGCTGCGGATACGCCGCCGGGCGGCTCCATCAGAAACGCCAGTCGGCCCACGACCGGGAAGAGGCCTACCGGGAGGGTTACGAGAAAGCGTCGAACCGTCCGTTCGACCCGGGCCCTCGACGGGCGGCGCCGTCGCCGGTCGAGGCTCCTCCCGCGGCCGCGCCTCACCCGGCCGCGCCTCACCCGGCCGCGGCTCACCCGGCGCCCCGGCCGGCCGCGCCTTCGCAGGGCAGCTTTCCCGTGCCGCCGCCTCCGCCGCCGAACGTGCGGGTCGAGCCGGCCGCGGTGGGCGGGGTGACCTACCAGCCGTTCCCGGACCCTCGGCCGGCCGCGCCCGAGCAGGACACAGTTGCCTCCCCCGCCCCGCAGCCCAAGCCGTCGGGGCGGCACACGGTTCCGGACGAGCTCGTGCAGGCCAAGACGTACCGTCTGCCGGCGGACCGGGTCTTCCGCGCGAAGGTCCCCGACAGCAAGCCGCTGCCCGAGGAGCCGACCATCCCCTCGGTGCCGAAGCCGCGCCGCTCCTGATCTTCGGGAGCCCGAAGTGTCGTACCCCCGCCGTAGGGTCCTCACATGGTCACCGTCGACGACGTGCGGCAGGTTACGCGCGACCTGCCCCGCAGCTCAGAACACCTGATAAACGACCGGGTCAAGTTCCGCGTGGGCCAGATCGTCTATGTCGCCTTCTCCCGCGACGAGACCGTGATGGGCTTCGCCTTCCCCAGGGAGGAGAGGGCCGCCCTGGTCGCCTCCGAGCCGGAGATCTTCCACCTGCCCCGCGAGTCCGACATGCGCTTCAACTGGGTCCAGGCGTGGATGGAACAGCTCGGCGAGGAGCGGATGACCGAGCTGGTGCTCGACGCCTGGCGCATGGTGGTGCCCAAGAAGGTCTGGTCGGCCTACCTGCCGAGGCTGACATGAGGCGGCCGTGCCCGCGCGACCCGGTCGGCGCAGTGTGAGCCGGTGCGGGGCACGGCCGCGCCTCCGCAGCGGGCGGCCGACAGCACCGACTGGGTTCGGTGTGCCGGGGCCATCGGCCGTCCGCTCGGAACAGCCAACCAACCCGGCCTAGTGTCGTGAGTCGTTAATGCGTGTGCAGTAGCGGGCGATGGATTCGAGGATCTGGTCGGCGGTTTTGGTCCACACGTAGGGCCGCGGATCGT
>NZ_JBIAZI010000022.1:0-108720 GCF_042899005.1 Actinoplanes sp. NPDC000266 | reverse complement strand
ACTGCACTCGGGAGGGTGTGGGAGAGTAGGACGCCGCCGGACTCAACGTGAAACAGTAGGCCCACCCTTCGGGGTGGGCCTACTGTCGTTTCCGGGTCTTTTTGAATGAGCCGGCCCAGAAAGGGCCGGCCGAGTTCAGCGTTTCTGGACGGTGGAGCGGATCTCGCGGAGAAGCGGGGCGGCTTCCGGCTCCGTACGGCTGGGGAACATCGCCATGGCCAAGCTGCCGTGGTCGGCCCAGCCGCAGACGGTCAGCTCTCCCTCGTCGGTCTTCGTCGAGCCGCACTTCATGGTGCCGCCCAGCGGGCCGGCGTCGACGTCGTGCAGGCCGGTCACGGCGCCCTCGGCGTCGGAGATCAAGCCGAAGGCCGTCTCCAGGTCGTTCGACGGGGTCCAGAACAGGCCGGTGCCGCCCAGGAAGAGCACGTTCTTCTCGGTGGTGTCGCGGTAGACCGCGCCCACCGCCTTGTCCAGCTCGACGTCCGCGGACAGGGCCGTCGACAGGTATTCGGCCGTCTCCTTGCCCGAGGCGCTGTCGTCCAGGCGGAGCTCGCCGATCTGGGCGGGCGTGGAGAGGGTGGCGTCCTTCTCCGTGTAGATCTGCCAGCCCGTACGGCCGAAAGCAACCGCACCCGCCAAACCCACCGCAAGCACCGCGCCGATGGCGATGCGGCGTACCGGCAGACGCCGGCGCGGGGGATCGGCCTCCTCGGCGAGAGAAGCAGGAGGGCGGTCGACAGTGCCGATGTCGATCGGGTGAGACTCGGCGGAGCCGGAATCGGACATCCGGCGAGCCTAGCAATCCCGGTCGCCAGTGGGTGGTGCGAATTCGGAGTTGCTCTGCGACATCCGTAGACTTGTCGGGTGACCGATGCGACCGAGACCCGCACCCCCGACAGCCGGCCCACTGGTGGCCTCTCAGCCCAGTACCAGCCGGGCGAGGTAGAGCAGCGGCGGTACGAGAAGTGGGTATCGGAGGGCTACTTCACCGCGGACCCCAAGAGCGACAAGCCGCCGTTCTCCATCGTCATCCCGCCGCCCAACGTGACCGGATCGCTGCATGTCGGGCACGCGCTCGACCACACCATCCAGGACACGCTGGCCCGCCTCAAGCGCATGCGCGGCTACGAGGTTCTGTGGCTGCCCGGCATGGACCACGCCGGCATCGCCACGCAGAACGTCGTCGAGCGTCAGCTCGCCTCGCAGCAGCTGTCCCGGCACGACCTCGGGCGCGAGAAGTTCGTGGAGAAGGTCTGGGAGTGGAAGGCGCAGTCCGGTGGCGCGATCCTCGGGCAGATGCGCCGGCTCGGCGACTCCGTCGACTGGTCGCGTGAGCGGTTCACCATGGACGAGGGCCTGTCGCGGGCCGTGCAGACGATCTTCAAGCGGTTGTACGACGACGGGCTCATCTACCGGGCCAACCGCATCATCAACTGGTGTCCGCGCTGTCTCACCGCGCTCAGCGACATCGAGGTCGAGCACACCGACGACGAGGGCGAGCTCGTCTCGATCCGGTACGGCGAGGGCGAGAACGCGATCGTCGTGGCCACCACCCGGGCCGAGACCATGCTCGGTGACACCGCCGTGGCCGTCCACCCGGACGACGAGCGGTACAAACACCTGATCGGCACCGAGGTCGAGCTGCCGCTCACCGGGCGGCGCATCCCGATCGTGGCCGACGAGCACGTCGACCCCTCGTTCGGCACCGGCGCGGTCAAGGTGACCCCGGCCCACGACCCGAACGACTTCGAGATCGGCCAGCGGCACAACCTGCCCAGCATCACCATGATGGACGAGCGCGCGGTCGTCACCGTGCACGGCCCGTTCGAGGGGCTCGACCGTTACGAGGCCCGGCCCGCCATCGTCGCCGCGCTGCGCGAAGAGGGCCGGATCGTCGCCGAGAAGCGGCCCTACCTGCACTCGGTCGGCCACTGCTCGCGCTGCAAGACCACCGTCGAGCCGCGGCTGTCGCTCCAGTGGTTCGTCAACACCACGCCGCTGGCCCAGGCGGCCGGCGACGCGGTGCGCGACGGCCGGGTCACCATCGAGCCGGCCGAGCTGTCCAAGCGCTACTTCGCGTGGGTCGACAACATGCACGACTGGTGCATCTCGCGTCAGCTGTGGTGGGGTCACCGCATCCCGGTCTGGTACGGGCCCGACGGTGAGGTCGTCTGCGTCGGCCCCGACGACGAGGCGCCGACCGGTGAGGGCTGGAAGCAGGACGAGGACGTGCTCGACACGTGGTTCTCGTCGGCGCTGTGGCCCTTCTCGACCATGGGCTGGCCCGAGCGTACGGCCGAACTCGAGAAGTTCTATCCGACCAGCGTCCTGGTCACCGGCTACGACATCCTCTTCTTCTGGGTCGCCCGGATGATGATGTTCGGGTTGTACGCCATGGACGGCGTCCAGCCGTTCGACGTGGTCAACCTGCACGGCATGGTCCGCGACGGCCACGGCAAGAAGATGTCGAAGAGCTTCGGCAACGTGGTCGACCCGCTCGACTGGATCGAGCGGTACGGCGCCGACGCCACCCGCTTCACGCTGGCCCGCGGCGCCAACCCCGGCTCCGACGTGCCGATCAGCGAGGAGTGGTGCCAGGGTTCGCGCAACTTCTGCAACAAGCTGTGGAACGCGACCCGCTTCGCCCTGATGAACGGGGCCACGGTCGAGGGGCCGCTGCCTGAGCAGTCGGAGCTGTCGGCGATCGACAAGTGGATCCTGTCGCGCCTGCAGCACGTCATCGGCGAGGTCGACCAGTACTTCGAGACGTACGAGTACGCGAAGATCTGCGACACGCTCTACCACTTCGCCTGGGACGACGTCTGCGACTGGTACCTGGAGCTCTCGAAGCCGGTCCTCGCCGAGGGCGGCGAGACGACCAAGCGGGTGCTCGGCCACGTGCTCGACCAGCTGCTGCGCCTGCTGCACCCGGTCATCCCGTTCGTCACCGAGGAGCTGTGGATCGCGCTCACCAACGGCGAGACGGTCACCCGGGCCGAGTGGCCGGTGGCCGATCCGGCGCGGATCGACGACGCCGCCGAGGAGGAGCTGGCCGCCCTGCAGAAGGTGGTCACCGAGGTCCGGCGGTTCCGTTCCGACCAGGGGCTCAAGCCGAGCCAGCGGGTCAGCGCGGCGCTCACCGGCCTGGGCAACGTCGGCATCGACACGCACGAGCCGCTGATCCGCTCGCTGGCCCGGCTCGACCGGCCGGCGGCCGACTTCACGGCGACGGCGACGCTCGCGGTGTCCGGCGCGATCACGGTCGACCTGGACACGCGGGGCGCGATCGACGTCGCGGCCGAGCGGGCCCGGCTCGAGAAGGACCGCGCGGCGGCCGAGAAGGAGGCGGCGCAGTGCCGGGCCAAGCTCGGCAACGAGTCGTTCGTCGGCAAGGCGCCGGAACAGGTCGTGGCGAAGATCAAAGACCGCTTGAGTACGGCTGAGGCCGACCTCACGCGAATTGCGGCCGCCCTCTCAGCGTTGCCTACATCATGAGCACGTACGAAGAGGTGGTGGCCGCGCTCGACGGGCGCGGCTTCACCCGCATGGCGTTCGACATGCAGAAGATCCGGGACCTCATGGACGTGCTGGGCAGCCCTCAGCGCGCCTTTCCGGCGATCCACCTGACCGGCACCAACGGCAAGACCAGCACGGCCCGCATGATCGACGCGGTGCTGCGGGCGCACGGCCTGCACACCGGCCGGTACACGAGCCCGCATCTGGAGACGGTTCGCGAGCGGATCAGCCTCGACGGAGAGCCGATCTCCGAGGAGCGACTGGCCGCGACGTACGACGAAATCAGCCCTTTGTCTGATCTCATCGACGCGCGGAACTCGGAGCCGCTGACCTACTTCGACATGACCACCGCCATGGCGTACGCCGCGTTCGCGGACGCGCCGGTCGACATCGCGGTCGTCGAGGTCGGGCTCGGCGGTGAGGAGGACGCGACCAACGTCATCGACGCCGGCATCTGCGTGATGACACCGATCGGGCTCGACCACACCGAGTGGCTGGGCGACACCATCGAGGACATCGCCTGGGCCAAGGCCGGCATCATCCACAAGGGCGCGACCGTGATCACGGCGGTGCAGACCGAGGAGGCCATGCGGCCCATCCTCGAGCGCACGGCCGAGATGGGCGCGACCCTGGCCCGCGAGGGCCGCGAGTTCGGCGTGGTCGAGCGGACCCAGGCCGTCGGCGGCCAGGTGCTCACCCTTCAGGGGCTGGGCGGGGTGTACGACGAGATCTTCCTGCCGCTGTTCGGCGCCCACCAGGCGCAGAACGCGGCGATGGCCCTGGCCGCGGTCGAGGCGTTCCTCGGCGCCGGCAAGGGCAAGCAGCTCGAGCTCGAACTGGTCCGTGAGGGCTTCGCCCAGGTCGACTCCCCGGGCCGGCTGGAGCGGGTCCGGAGCGCGCCGGCGATCCTGCTGGACGGGGCACACAACCCGCACGGCATGGCGGCGACGGTGACCGCGCTGGAGGAGGAGTTCGCCTTCCGGCACCTGGTGGCGGTGGTCGCGGTCTTCGCCGACAAGGACGTCTCGGGCCTGCTCGACCTGCTGGAGCCGGCGGCGGCGCGGATCGTGGTGACGCAGAACAGCTCGCCCCGGTCGATGCCGGTCGACGAGCTGGCGCAGATCGCGTCGGAGATCTTCGGCGAGGACAGGGTCACCGTGGCGCAGAACATGCCGGACGCGATCGAGGAGGCCGTGGTGCTGGCCGAGGAGGACACGTCGGGCGAGCTGAGCGGCGTCGGGGTGCTGGTCACCGGCTCGGTGGTCACGGTCGCGGACGCCCGGAAGCTGCTGAAGCGATGACCTCTGAGCAGACCCCTAGGTCGGGGCTCAAGAATCCCCAGGCGGCCGTACGGGGCATGGGCGCCGGCACGCTCGTCATGGAGGCCATCATCCTGTTGCTGGCCATCCAGCCGATCCGCATCATGGGCGGCAACCTGACCGGCTGGGGCATCGCGTCGGTGATCGGCCTGGCCGTGCTGGCCATCGCCCTGTCCGGAATGATGAAGCGCTCGTGGGCCTGGCCGGCCGGCCTGGTCCTGCAGATCCTGCTGGCGGCCAGCGGCTTCTTCCACTACTCGCTGGCCATCCTCGGCCTGATCTTCGGTGCGGCCTGGATCTACGCCCTCACCGTCCGCCGCACGATCCTCGGCCGGCCCGGTCTGCTCTGACCGGGCCGACCCGGGCACTCAGTGGATGGCCCGCCACTGGGTGATGGCGATGTTGTGGTCGTCCGGGTCGCGGAAGGACGCCGACCACAGCTCCAGCCGGTCACCCCGGTTGACCGGCCGGGGAGCGTGCACGAACTCGACGCCTTTGGCGCGTAGCTCCTCGTAGACGGCCTCGACATCACCGACCTCGAGGTTCAGGTAGATCAGCCGCCCTGCCTCGGCCGACAGCCCGTGCACGGTGCGCAGCACCAGCCGGGTGTCACCGGAGGCCAGCACGGCGCTGCCCTCCCCATGGTCGATCTCGTAGAACCCGAGCGTGTCCCGGTAGAACCCGATCGACCGCCCCAGATCGGTGACCAGCACGGTGATCCCCACGCCGTGAATGGCCCCGGCGGGCCCGGGCCGAGCACTCGGATAGGCGGTGATGAGGTCGGCCGCGCTCTCGTCGGGCTCGCGGGTACCACCCAGCCCGGCCCAGGGGCTCTTGCCGGCCCCACCGGCGGCCGCAGCGGCGGCCGCGGCTTCGGCCAGAGCGGCTGCCGCGGGACTCGGGGCATGGGGCCGGGGCGCCGAAGTCTCCTCGACATCCACGCTCGTCCGAGCGCCGTGCTGCTCGGAAGCGCCGCCGAACGACACGGGAACGGCGGCGGGCCGGTCCGCCGGGTCTTCTGGGCCGTCCGGGATCGTGGCCGCGGCCGCCGCGGCGGGAGCGGGCGGGCGGGCGCCCGGCGGCTCGGGAACGGTAGCCGCACCCACAGCAGCGGTCGCCGCGGCAGGCGCGCCGGCGGTGGTGCTGCTTGTGGCGCGTTCCCCGGCTGGGCCTGCGGCGGTATGTGGTGTGGCGGGTTCGCCGGCTGGGCCTGCGGCGCTGTGCGCTGTGGCGGGTTCGCTGGTAGGGCCTGCGGCGGTATGTGGTGTGGCGGGTTCGCCGGTTGGGTCTGCGGCGCTGTGCGCTGTGGCGGGTTCGTCGGTGGGACGGTCGCCGGTGGGCTGGTCGTCGCGGTCCTGGTCGTGTTTGCCGGCCTTCTTCACGGCCGCCACGGCGGCTGCGGCCACGGCGCCGACGGCGGTGGCCAGTAGGCCGTGCTTCGGCTCGGGCTGGGGCGGGGCTTCCGGCGTTCGGGCTTCGGCGGTCCCGGTCTCGTCGGCCACGGGAACGGCGGCGATTCGAGCGGAGCCTGGCTCGGGGTCCTGGTCGGGGTCCCGCTCGGGGCCGGGCTCCGGCTCCCAGGGGACCGCGGCGACGCCCTCGTCCGTCATGCCGGAGGACGCCGTGGGACCGGAGAAAGCCGAGGTGTCCGAGGTTGGGGACGGCTTTTCGGTGGGGGAAGGTGCGCTGGCGTCGTGGGCCGCGTTCGAGACGAAGCGGGTCGAGGCGTGGATCGGGGCGGTCCGGGGCTCGGCCGACGGGTCCGGGACGGTCTCGCCGGACACCGGCTGGGCCTGGGCCGGCGCTTCAGACTGTGCCGCGACGGGATAGGCGGCGGCGCGGTCGGCAGTGGCAGCGCCGGCAGTGGCAGCGCCGGCAGTGGCAGCGCCAGCGGCGGCGGCGCCAGCGGCGTCAGGGCCAGCGGCGTCAGGGCCAGCGGCGTCAGGGCCAGCGGCGTCAGGGCCAGCGGCGTCAGGGCCAGTGGTGGCAGGGCCGGTGGTGGCGGGCTCGGCGGTGGCGCTGGTGGTGGGGCGATTGGGGATTGTCTCGGCCGGTGGGGCTATCAAGTCGTCTTGTAGCGCGGCGGCGGCGTGCGGGGTCGTCTCCGGGGCCGGTTCGGGGTTGGCGTCCAGCGGGAGGTCGATCTCGTCGTCGACGGATGGGCGCGGGGTCGACGGTGAGGGCGCCGTGGGTGGTGGGGTCGACGGCGGCGGCGCGGTGGGGAACGAACCCACCGGTGACGGTGTGGCCGGGGCCGACGTCGGCACCGGCTCGGGGCGCTGGGGCTGTGCGGGCGGCTCGTCCAGCGGGATGTCGGTGGGGAGCTCGTCGTCGGGGTGTGGTTCGCGCTGCGTGGGGGTGGTGGTCGTGCGGGTCTCGGGGTCGGCGGTGGCCGTGGCCGTGCTGCTGCGGTGGGGGTGTGGGCTGGGGCGGCGCGTGCCCGGCGTGGAGGCCGCTCCGGCCGCGGCGCCCGCGGCGGCGGCGCCGGCTGTGGCGGCGACCGTGGGGGTGTCGGACTCTGCCTTCTGGGCTCGGCGGGGCAACGTCTGCGGGGTGTCGTCGTGGTCGACGAACTCGCCCTCGACCACCGGGCCGGCTGGGGTGTCGCGGACCACGACCTGGGTGTCGTCCAGGGCCGGCGGGGGCGGTGAGGCCGACGGCGGCGGCGGGGGCGGTGGCTCGTCGGGGCCCCGGCCCCACTGGCGGTCGCGGGTCTTCCACGGCGGGGGCTCGAAGTCGTCGAGCAGGCCGGTGTCGTCGTCGGCCTGGGCCTCGTAGTCGTCGTAGTCGGGCATGGCCGGCGGGGGCGGATCTTCGCCGCGGGCGCCGGGCACGGCGTCGTCCCAGTTGATCCGGACGCGGCGCATGTCGTCGACGTCGACCGTGATGGGCAGCGTGTCGCCGGGGGCGGGCCACTTGACGACCGGGACCTTCGACTCGTTGATCTCCACCTCGGAGGTGGGCAGGCCGGGGGCGACCACCACCGCCATGATGCGGGCCCGGCCGTACACCGCGGCCGACGCGGGCGGCGGCGAGATCGACCGGACCTCGGCCGTGCCCGTCACCCAGGCCCGGGCGCCGCGGCGCACCACATTGACGGAGCCGAGCGCGACCGCGAGGACGAGCAGGACGATGCCGAATATGACGACGCCCATGCTCGGCATGCCGAGCCCCAGCGCCACCACGAAGACCGCGATCGTTCCCGCTACCGCCGCCACCAGCTTCCGTGCCGGTGCGATCGGACGGCCGGTCTGGTTTGCCAATGTGGACCTCCCGCTCGTTACCGTCAGGTTATTGCCCGGCGCCACCGGAGGGAAAGTGCGGCAGGTCCGGCGTTGTCGCTTGCCGGATTCCCGGTACCGATAGGCTGAACCTCCCGCGTGTCGCGCTTTGCTTCAAAGGAGAAACACCGTGTCCAGCAACACCGAGCGTTCGCTCGTGCTCATCAAGCCCGACGCCGTCCGTCGCGGACTGCTCGGCGAGGTGCTCTCCCGCTTCGAGCGCAAGGGCTTGGTCATCGAGGCGCTGGAGCTGCGCACCATGGACGCGGCCCTGGCCGACCAGCATTACGCCGACCACGTGGACAAGGCGTTCTACCCGCCGCTCAAGGAGTTCATGACCTCGGGCCCGCTGGCCGCGCTGATCCTCAGCGGCGACGAGGTCATCGACGTGGTCCGGGCCATGATCGGCGCGACCGACGGCCGCAAGGCGGCCGCCGGCACGGTCCGTGGTGACTTCTCGCTCTCCAACCGGGAAAACCTCGTGCACGCCTCCGACTCACCGGAGAGCGCGAAGCGCGAGATCGACCTCTGGTTCCCCAGCCGCTGAGCGAGACCAGCCGCTGAGCGAGACCAGCCGCTGAGCGAGACCAGCCGCTGAGCGAGACCAGCCGCTGGTCAGAGCGTGTCGAGGCTGGCGCGCCGACGCGACTCGGTCTCGAAGATCTTCAGCAGGATGACGGCCGCGGCCGCGTAGACGGCGCCGACCAGCAGTTCCCGGCCCAGCGCGGGCGCGGCCGCCGCGAATCCGTCCCCGGCCGCGAACGAGCGGGCCGCGGACGCCGCGTGCGTGATCGGCAGCCACTGGCCGACCGCCACCATCCAGCCGGGCAGGCCCGAGGCGGGCACGTTGACGCCGGTGAGCAGCAGCAACAGCGCCACGGCGACGTTCGACACCACCCACACGTCGCGGAACCGCAGCCCGAGCGCGCCCAGCGTCAACCCGAAGAACCCGCAGGCCAGCGACCCGACCGCCATGGACAGGAACAGCCCCGGCAGCGCCGACACGGGGATGCGCAGCCCGAGGAGCAGCGCGCCGACCGAGAGCGTCACGACGGCGATCAGAAGACCGTTTCCGGCGTACGGCAGAACGCGCCCCCAGAAGATCGCGGTCCGGCTTCGAGGCGAGAGCAGCACATGCCCGAGCGTGCCGAAGCGCCGCTCGTTCGCCACCGCCATCGTCCCGCCGAACACGCAGGCCAGCGACGCCGTCAGCACCGCGTTCCCGACGATGTAGAAGCGGTCGTCGGCCACCTGCAACTGGCGGCCCAGATAGGCGAAGAACAGCAGCTGGAACAGCGGCCCGACCAGCAGCGTGCCGACGAACATGCCCGGCGTGGTCCAGTTGAACAGCGCGCGATAGGCGATCGTCCCGCCCACGGTCATCAGTCTGATCGTCTTCATGCGAGCGCCAGGGTCGCGGCCGCGCGAGCGCGGCGTTCGACGTGTCCCATGACGAAAAAGCCGATCAGCAGGCAGGCGAGGCTGATCGCGAGGCAGAGCGCCACCGACGGCCAGACCGGCCCGCCACTGGTGGCCTCGCGCAGCGCCCGGGCGCCCCACGTGGTCGGCAGGATCGCCGCGACCGGCACGGTCCAGGCCGGCAGCACGGTGATCGGCACGAGCATGCCGGAGACCAGCCAGACCGGATATTCGAGCGTGTTGGCGAGCGCGTTGGCGTTGCGCATGAGCACGAACGTCGCGGCCAGGAGCAGGCCGAACATGCCGAGCCCGATCACGCACACCACCGCCGCCACCACGAAGGCGACCGGATGGGCGAAGTCGAGCCTGATGCCGTACAGCAACCGGCCCCAGGCGAGCGTCGCGAGCAGAGCGTAGGTCCCGGTGACGCCGGTGGCGATGGTGATCGGCAGGACGACCAGGGCCGGCCGGCGCGGCGCCAACATGATCATTTCGAGGGTGCCCTGCCAGCGCTGGTTCTGGATGGCGCCGCCGGAGCCGAAGAGCACCGACGACCAGACGCCCATCACGCCGGCGCCGACCGCGGCCTCGAGCAGGCGGTGCTGCTCGCCGCCGGAGCGGAACAGGTAGACCGCGAGCGTGGCCTGCACGACCGGCACGACCAGGGCGATCGCCACCTCGAAGGGTGACCGGCTGATCTGCTTGGCGTGCAGCAGCGTCCCCACCGTGAGCAGACGGAGAGTGTTCATGCCGCGCTCACGATCGCCACGTACGCGTCCTCGAGCGTGGGTTCGCGGCTGTTCACGCGGCCGAGGCGGATGCCGGCCAGCTCGCGCAGCACGTCGCCCTGCACGTCCACGTGGGCGTCCGAGTGCACGGTCAGCAACTGCAAGGAGCCTTTGACTTCAACTGCGGTTTCCCGTACGCCCGGAAGACCGCGCAACGTGTCGACCGCGGTGTCCGGGACGCCGTACGCCTCGACCTCCACCACCCGGAAACCGTCCGCGTGTTTCCGCAGCTCGGCCGGGGTGCCCAGGGCCTGGATGCGCCCGTCCGAGATGACCGCGATCCGGTCGCAGAGCTCGTCCGCCTCGGCCATGTAGTGCGTGGTCAGCAGCACCGTGGTGCCGGTCGCGGCGAGGTCGCCGACCGTGCGGCGCAGCTCGCGCGCGGCCACCGGGTCGACGCCGATCGACGGCTCGTCCAGGAACAGCACGTCGGGCGAGTGCAGCAGCCCCCGGGCGATGTGCAGCCGCTGGCGCATGCCGCGCGAGTATCCCTCGACCCGCTCGCGCTCGCGCCCGGCCAGGCCGACCAGGTCGAGCAGCTCGGCGATGCGGCGCTTCTGCTCGCGGGGCGCCACCCCGTACAGCTCGGCGAAGTACCGCAGGTTGTCCAGGGCGGACAGCCGGTCGTAGAGACCGCGGTCGCCGCCGAAGACGTAGCCGATGCGCCGGCGTACCTCCCTGGTCTGCTTGACCACGTCGAACCCGCCCACCCGGGCCGTGCCCGAGCTCGGGATGAGCAGGGTGTTGAGCATCTTGATGGTGGTGGTCTTGCCGGCGCCGTTCGGCCCGAGCAGGCCGAACAGCTCGCCGCGGCCGACCTCGAAGGTCACACCGCGGACGGCCTCGACCTGCGTGCGCTTGGGCTTGAGCCAGCCCGTCCGCGCCCGGTAGGTCCGGCGTAGATCGTCCGCCTCGATGGCGTAGTCGCTCCCCATGTCCCGAGACGGTAGGGAAGCGCGGGCGGTCTAGGAAACGAATTCGGTCGCGGCCGAATCCCCGCCAAGGAGATTGACGAGCGCCACTCCGGCCGGCTCGAGCTCGTAGAGCACCCGGCGCCCGGCCCGGCGGCGGTGGACGACCCCGGCCGCCAGCAGGTTCGACAGGTGCTCGGAGACCGTGCTCGGAGCCAGGCCGAGCGCGGTCGCGAGGCCAGTGGTCGTCGCCGGGGTCGTCAAAGCACGCAGAACGACCGCTCGACCTCGGCCCAGCAGCACCGCCAGTCGATCTTCGGCGGCGCCGGCCAGAGGGCCGGGACTGTCGGCCAGCACCGCCGCGCCCCGCGACTGGTAGGTGACCATCTGGATCGAAGGGTGGTCGCCCGAGCAGAGCAGCGCGCCCCGCGAGAAGATCAGCGGGACCAGCAGCAGACGCTGGTTGACCGCCTCCATCTCCTGGTCGAGCGGCTTGATCAGGGTGAGCACGGGCCGTTCCCAGCGGATCCGCTCGTGCAGCCGGGACAGCAGCGCGTCCGGCCCGTCGGCGGCCAGCGCCCGGGCCCGCAGCAGCACCTCCTCGTCGAGCGCGGCCCGCATGGCCGGCCAGTAGGGCGCGATCGCGGCGTCCCAGTACGCCTGCATGCCGTCGGCCAGCCGGGCCAGCGCGGCCCGCCGGTCGTCGCGGAACGGCCGGAGGAGCGGAGGCAGCTCGCCGTCCGGATAGTGCTTGGCCAGCTCGAAGTCGATCACGTCATCGGGAGTGGCCCGAAGCTCGTCGAGCTGCTCCTCGATCGTCGGCAGCGGTGACGTGGGCAGCGGCGCCAGAAAGTCGGGCGACACCGAGGGCAGCCGCATGTGCAGCGTGGCCGGCGCGGTGGCCGGATCGGTCCGCAGGATCTCGCGGGCGCGGCGGGCCCACCCCTCGTACGGCCACGGCGGAGAAGGGTGGCGCTGGAGCAGGTAGAGGCTGACCACGGCCTCGGTCAGCGGGCTGATCGCGATCCGGGTGCGGGCCAGCGTGGGTTCATCGATCTCGATGCGGATCACGTACCCGATTTTAGGAGACGGCCACCCGTGGGCCATGTCCGATCGATAGGCATCGTGGTTATGACGAGTCTGTCCCGACGGAACCTCCTGCGCGCCGGCGTCGCCGGCGGCGTGGCCGGGGTTCTGTTCGAAGCGCCCGCGTTCTCCTCGGCCGGCACCCGCCCGGTCCTCACCCACGGCGTGCAGAGCGGCGACGCCACCGCGAGCTCGGCCGTCGTCTGGAGCCGGGCCGACCGGCCCGGGCGGCTCTGGGTCCAGGTCAGCCGCCGTACCGACTTCCGCGGCTCCCGGGTGGTCCGCGGCCCGATCCTCACCCCGGACACCGGCCTGACCGGCAAGCTGAGGCTGGGCCACCTGCCCGCCGGCAGCAAGCTGCACTACCGCGTGCGTGCCGAGAGCCTGGACCGGCCGGGCCTGTTCAGCGCGCCGCTGACCGGCTCGTTCACGACCGCGCCGGTCCGCCGCGAGGACATCCGGTTCGTCTGGACCGGTGATGTGGTCGGACAGGGCTGGGGCATCGACCCGGCGTACGGCGGACTGAAGATCTTCGAATCGATGCGGCGGCGGAGGCCGGACTTCCTGCTGCACAGCGGCGACACCGTGTACGCCGACGGACCGCTGGCCGAGAGCGTGACGCTGCCCGACGGGCGGGTCTGGCGCAACGTGGTGACCGAGGAGAAGCTCAAGGTCGCCGAGACCCTGGACGAGTACCGCGGCCAGTACGCGTACAACCTGCTCGACCCGGCCTACAAGGCGTTCGCGGCCGAGGTGCCGCAGCTCAACCAGTGGGACGACCACGAGGTCACCAACAACTGGTATCCGGGGGAGATCCTGGACGACGCCCGGTACACCGAGAAGCGGGTCGACGTGCTGGCCGGGCGGGCCCATCAGGCGTACCACGAATGGGTCCCGACGCCGGCGGGCCAAGGCCCGGTCTACCGCAAGATCTCGTACGGGCCGCTGCTGGACGTCTTCGTGCTCGACATGCGCACCTACAAGGACGTCAACGACGGCAACACGTACGCCGACCCGAAGCGCGGCCTGCTCGGCGCGAAGCAGCGCGAATGGCTGATCCGCGGCCTGCGCGAGTCGCGGGCGACCTGGAAGATCATCGCCAACGACCTGCCGATCGGGCTGGTGGTGCCGGACGGCGCGGCCGCGCAGGAGGGCGTGGCCCAGGGCGACCCGGGCCGGCCGTTGGGCCGCGAGCTGGAGTTCGCCCAGGTGCTGCGGGAGGCGCACCGGCACCGGGTCTCCGGCATCGTCTTCCTGACCGCCGACGTGCACTACACCGCGGCCCACCACTACGACCCGGCCCGGGCCGCCGTGCAGGACTTCACGCCGTTCTGGGAGTTCGTCTCGGGTCCGGCCCACGCCGGCGCGTTCGGGCCGAACGCGCTCGACGGCACCTTCGGCCCCCAGACCGTCTTCGTCAACGCCCCGCCGGTGGCCAATACGTCGCCCGCGTCCGGGTTCCAGCACTTCGGCGAGGTGGAGATCGACGGGCGGACCGGCGCTTTCACGGTCCACCTGCGTGACCGGGACGGTAAGTCGCTCTGGTCGACCACCCTGGAGGTAATGCGGTAGTTGGGATCCGGTGACGGCCGGTATCGTTGTCTTGCACAAGGGCGACGATCCGGCCATCACCGGGGAGCCTCCGGAAGAACGGGCTTGTCAAAGCCTCATTAGAACCGGGCAGGAATGAGCGGGCGGTCGTCAAGACCGTCAAGCGAGGTGGTACCGCGGGCGTGGAGCTCGTCCTCGCAGTCCAGACGACTGTTGGAGGACCACCGATGGCCTATCCCCAGCACACCGACGCCACGGGCGTCCCGGCGAGCCCGGATCTGCCCGCGGTCGAGCGCGCGGTCCTCGACCACTGGGAGGCGGACAAGACCTTCGAGGCCTCCGTCGACCAGCGCCCGGCCGGGGAGGACGGCGCCAACGAGTACGTCTTCTACGACGGCCCGCCGTTCGCCAACGGCCTGCCGCACTACGGGCACCTGTTCACCGGCTACGTGAAGGACCTGGTGCCGCGCTATCAGGCCATGCGGGGCAGGCACGTCGAGCGGCGCTTCGGCTGGGACACCCACGGGCTGCCGGCCGAGGTCGAGGCCGAGAAGCAGCTCGGCATCACCACCAAGGCCCAGATCGTCGAGCTCGGCATCGACAAGTTCAACGAGGCCTGCCGTACGTCCGTGCTGGCGTACACCAAGGACTGGGAGCGCTACGTCACCCGGCAGGCCCGGTGGGTCGATTTCGAGAACGACTACAAGACGCTCGACCCGGCCTACATGGAATCGGTCATGTGGGCGTTCAAGACCCTGCACGACAAGGGCCTGGTGTACGAGGGCTTCCGCGTCCTGGCGTACTGCTTCCGGTGTGAGACCCCGCTGTCGAACACCGAGACGCGCATGGACGACGTCTACCGCGACCGCACCGACCCGGCCCTGACGGTGACGTTTCGCCTGGAGACCGGCGAGAAGATCGCGGTCTGGACCACCACGCCGTGGACGCTGCCCTCCAACCTCGCGCTCGCGGTCGGACCCGGCATCGAGTACGCAGTGCTGGAAAAGGAGGGCGAGAAGCTCATCCTCGGCGCGTCGCGGGTGGCCGCCTACGCCAAGGAACTGGAGGGCTGGGAGCAGGTCGGCACGGTCCTCGGCAGTGAGCTGGCCGGGCGTCGGTACACGCCGCTGTTCGACTTCCTGGTCGAGGCGGGCGGGCCCAACGCGTTCCAGGTCCTCGCGGCCGACTACGTGACCGACGAGGACGGCACCGGCGTCGTCCACCAGGCGCCGGCGTTCGGTGAGGACGACCAGAACGTCTGCAACGCGGCCGGCATCCCGACCGTGGTGACCGTCGATGACCACACCCGGTTCACCTCGCTCGTGCCCGAGTGGCAGGGCGTGCAGGTCTTCGACGCCAACAAGCCGATCATCGCGGTTCTGAAGGAGCGTGGCGTCGTCCTGCGGCACGAGGGCTACACGCACTCGTACCCGCACTGCTGGCGCTGCGACACCCCGCTCGTCTACAAGGCGGTGTCGTCCTGGTTCGTCGCGGTCACCAAGTTCCGCGACCGCATGGTCGAGCTCAACCAGGAGATCACCTGGACGCCCTCGCACATCAAGGACGGCTCGTTCGGCAAGTGGCTGGCCAACGCCCGCGACTGGTCGATCTCCCGCAACCGGTTCTGGGGCTCGCCGATCCCGGCCTGGAAATCCGACGACCCGAACTATCCGCGGGTGGACGTCTACGGCTCCTACGAGGAGCTGGAGCGTGACTTCGGGGTCAAGGTCAAGGACCTTCACCGGCCGTACGTCGACGAGCTGACCCGCCCCAACCCGGACGACCCGACCGGCAAGTCGGTCATGCGCCGCGTGCCCGAGGTGCTCGACTGCTGGTTCGAGTCCGGGTCGATGCCGTTCGCCCAGGTGCACTACCCGTTCGAGAACAAGGACTGGTTCGAGCACCACTACCCGGGCGACTTCATCGTCGAATACATCGGCCAGACCCGCGGCTGGTTCTACACCATGCACGTGCTGGCCACGGCCCTGTTCGACCGGCCCGCGTTCCGCAACTGCCTCAGCCACGGCATCCTGCTCGGCGAGGACGGGCGCAAGATGTCCAAGTCGCTGCGGAACTACCCGGACGTCTACAAGGTCTTCGACTCGTACGGCTCGGACGCCATGCGCTGGATGCTCATGTCGTCGCCGGTGCTCCGCGGTGGCGACATGGCCGTCACCGAGGTGGCCATCCGCGACTCGGTCCGCCAGGTGCTGCTGCCGCTCTGGAACGTCTGGTACTTCTTCAGCCTCTACGCGAACGCGTCGGGCCACGAGGCGACCTTCCGGACCGACTCGCAGCACCTGCTGGACCGCTACATCCTGGCCAAGACCGGCGAGCTGGTCACCGACGTGCAGCGGCAGATGGACGAGTACGACATCTCGGGCGCGGCGGGTTCGGTCCGGTCCTATCTCGACGCGCTGACCAACTGGTACGTCCGCCGCTCGCGGGACCGCTTCTGGGCCGGTGATCGGGACGCGTTCGACACCCTGGCCACCGTCCTCGAGACGGTGTGCCGGGTGGTGGCGCCGCTGGCGCCGCTGACCGCGGAGGAGATCTGGCGTGGGCTCACCGGTGGCCGCTCGGTGCACCTGACCGACTGGCCCTCGGCCGCCGCGCTGCCGGCCGACCACGACCTCGTCGCGTCGATGGACGCGATCCGCGACGTGGCCTCGGCCGCGCTGTCGCTGCGCAAGGCTCGCGCCCTGCGGGTGCGGCTGCCGCTGGCCCGGCTCACCGTGGCCACCGGGCGGGCGCCGGCCCTGTCCGGCTTCGCCGACCTGCTCGCGGACGAGGTCAACGTGAAGGAGGTCGTCTTCACGGAGGACGTGACGGCGTACAGCCAGAAGGTCTTGACCGTCGTGCCCCGAGCCCTGGGGCCGCGCCTCGGCAAGCAGGTCCAGCAGGTGATCAAGGCGGTCAAGGCCGGCGAGTGGGAGCTGGTCGACGGCGCGCCGGTTGCGGCCGGGGTGACCCTCCAGGAGGGCGAGTACGAGCTGAAGCAGGTCGCCTCCGACGTCGAGAACTCGGCGCCGCTGCCGGCGGACGGGGGAGTCGTCGTGCTCGACACGGCGGTGACCCCCGAACTCGCGGCCGAAGGGCTGGCCCGGGACGTGATCCGGGTCGTGCAGCAGGCCCGGCGCGACGCCGGCCTGGACGTCTCGGACCGCATCGCGCTGGTGGTCTCGGCCTCGGCGCCGGTCCAGGCGGCGGTCGAGGCGCACCGGGACTTCGTGGCCGGGGAGACACTGGCCACCGCGCTCACGTTCGCCGGCGATGTGGGTGGTTTCGCAGGTGAGGTCGGCGACGGCGAACAGGTGACGGTCTCGGTGACCCGAGCGCACTAAGCTGTGAAACTAGCGACCGGACCCGGACATTTCATCCCTTCTACGGTGAATGTCCGGGTCCGTCGGCAAGCTCGACAGGGACTTCCCTGGTGACGTCCGCTACCCTCACAGCCGCCCCCCACCGTTTTCGCACCACCCCGTTCCGGAGGAACCCCCGTTGCCGCTGCTCTATACGATCGGCAAATTCACCGTCGGCAATGCGCTGAAGATCGGCTGGCGACCGCGTGTCGAGGGCCTCGAGCACGTGCCGAGGACGGGCGGAGTGATCTTCGCCAGCAACCACCTGTCGGTGGCCGACGAGCTCTTCATCGGCGCGGTCGTGCCGCGGCACCTCTGCTTCTGGGCCAAGTCCGATTACTTCGACGGCACCGGCCTCAGCGGCTGGTTCACCCGCAACCTGCTCAACGGCCTGGGCGCCGTGCGGGTCGAGCGGGCCGGTGGGCGGGCCGCGCTGGCCGCCTTCGACGGCGCGATCCCGGTGCTCAAGGGCGGCGACGCGGTGGTCGTCTATCCGGAGGGCACGCGCTCGCCCGACGGCAAGCTCTACCGCGGGCGTACGGGCGCGGCCCGGCTCGCGCTCGCGGCCGGTGTGCCGATCATCCCGGTCGGCTGCCTCGGCACCGAAGAGGTGCAGCCGATCGGCCAGCCCTATCCGACGCCCCGCCTGCGCGGCGGCTCGGTCACCCTCAAGTTCGGCAAGCCGATCGACCCGGCGGGCCGCTCGGACGACCGCACCTCGCTGCGCGAGCTCACCGACGAGGTGATGGCCGAGATTCAAAAGCTGACCGGCCAGGAGTACGTGCCCCGCTACGCCCCCAAGAAGGCCTAACTCTTCGTCAGTACGGCTTCACGGAGGCGGGCGACGAGGTCGGCGCTGTCCTGGATCGAGCGGCGGGTGAGCAGTACGGTGGCCAGGCTGCCGTGGTCGGCCCAGGCACAGACCACGACCGTCGAGCCGTCGTCGCGGCCGACGCCGCAGCTCTCGTGCGCGCCGAACTCGCCGAGGTCGAAGTCCCGCACGTCGGAGAGCTTGTATTCGTCGGCGACCTGCTCCAGGTGGGCGCCGACGTCACTGCCGGGCGTGAGGCGGAAGCCGGTCATGCCGAAGACGGTGACCCGCTTGCCGCGGTCGTCCTTGTACTCGCCGGCGAAGCTGCCGGACCCGGTGTCCTGGGTGTCGCGCAGCTGAAGGTCGGCGAAGGACTCGGGCAGCACGGCGGTGACCGGATATTGGGCGGACGAGAGCTGGTAGGCGCCGAACGGCACGCCGCAGCAGCAGGCCACGCTGAGCAGGCTGAACAGCGCCAGACGGCGTCCCCACCGGCGCTTGCGGCGCGGCGGCGGCAGCGGGCGGGCCACCGGGCGCGGCGCCCACGGCGGCGGCGCGGGCAGCGATCCACCGGCCCGCGGGCCCGGCTGCGGCCGCGACTGTGGCCTCGGCGGTGGGCCTGTCGGCGGCCTCGGTGCCACGGCCTGGCGCTGGGCTGCCTGGCGCTGGGCTGCCTTGCGCTCCCGCCTGCTCTGCTTGCCGGGCTTGGGCGGCAGCGGCGGGCCGGTTACCGGGTGCGGGCTGGCCGGGTACGGGTTAGCCGGGTGCGGGTCGGCCGGGTGCGGGCCTGTCGCCGAGGGTGGCGGGACCGGGCTGGGCGGGGCCGCGATCGGGGGCCGGCTCGTGAAGGTGGGCGGCTGCGGCGGCTCGGCCGTCGTCGGCGACGGGGGCTCGACGCGCGTCGGGGGCGGGGCCTCGATGTGGGGCGGGGCCTCGACCCGGGTTGGCGGCATCGGTGACTCGGGGACCGCCGGGAACGGATCGAGCGGAGTGTCGTACTCGGCCCACGGGTCGACGGCCGGAGTGGACAGGCGGTCGTCCTCCGGTTCCGTGTCGCGCTGCCACCACCGCTTCCTCGGCTCGGGTGGCACCACGGCCGCGGACCCGCTCCAGCGGGCCGGCGCGTCCACCGTGGAGGGTTCCGCGCCGTCCGCGATTGTGGTCGGGTCGGGCATCCCGGCCGCCGGCGTGCTGTCGCCCGGCTGCTGGCCGTCCATCTCCTCGATCTCCTTCGCTGCCGGCCGTGATCTCCGGCGAGGGGTCTTGTCCCAGGTTAAATGCGGTTCGCCACTCCCTCGAACCGTACGAAGTCGAATCCGGATGCAAATGCCGGACAACCAGGGCGATGTGCGGAACGCTCTGGAGCCGTATGGTTACCGGGACATGAGAACGACACAGAGAAACGCCGTCACGTTGACCGGCAACGGCACCGGTCAGCCGATGGTGTTCGCACATGGCTATGGCTGCGACCAGAACATGTGGCGCCTCGTCGCTCCGGCCTTCGCGGACAACTATCGGCTCGTCCTCTTCGACCACGTCGGCAACGGCAAGTCCGACCTGTCGGCGTACGACGACGATCGCTATTCGACCCTCAGCGGCTACGCCGACGACATCCTCGAGATCCTGCACGAGAACGACCTGTGGGACGTGGTGTTCGTCGGTCACTCGGTGAGCGCCATGATCGGCGTGCTCGCCGCCGTCAAGGAGCCCGAGCGGTTCGCCAAGCTGGTGCTGGTCGGCCCGTCGCCGCGGTACATCAACGAGCCCACCGAGGACTACGTGGGCGGTTTCCAGCGCGCCGACATCGAGTCCCTGCTCGACTCGCTCGACAGCAACTACCTCGGCTGGTCGAGCACGATGGCGCCGGTGATCATGGGCAATCCGGACCGGCCGGAGCTGGGCGAGGAGCTGACCAACAGCTTCTGCCGCACCGATCCCGAGATCGCCAAGAAGTTCGCGCGGGTCACGTTCCTGTCCGACAACCGCGATGA
This sequence comes from Actinoplanes sp. NPDC000266, assembly GCF_042899005.1. NCBI lineage: Bacteria > Bacillati > Actinomycetota > Actinomycetes > Micromonosporales > Micromonosporaceae > Actinoplanes > Actinoplanes sp. NPDC000266. Next base: position 88,685 of record NZ_JBIAZI010000022.1, on the reverse strand, counting down.
TCTGCTCAAACTGCGTACCCCCGCCTTGATCCTGCAATGCTCGGATGATGTGATCGCTCCCGACATCGTCGGCGACTACGTTCACAAGCACACGGCCGGCAGCACCCTGGTGCGGCTGAACGCCACGGGCCACTGCCCCAATCTGAGCGCCCCGGACGAGACGATCGACGCCATGAAGGCCTGGCTGTAAGAAGCGGACCGTGAGTGACTCTGGTGGGCCGGACGTGACGCAGGAGTTGCGGCTGCCCTGGGACGAAGACCCCGACGACCTGTACGAGCACGCGCCGTGCGGGTACCTGACCACGCTTCCCGACGGCACCATCGTCCGGGTCAACCAGACCTTCCTGACCTGGACGGGATATACGCGCGGCGAGCTGGTCGGTCACCGGCGCTTCCGTGATCTGCTGAGCTCCGGCGGGCAGATCTACCACGAGACCCATTACGCCCCGCTGCTGCGCATGCAGGACGAGGTGCACGAGCTGGCCTTCGACGTGGTCTGCGCCGACGGCCGCCAGCTGCCGACCCTCGTGAACTCGACGCTGGGCCGCGACGAGGCGAAACAGCCGCGCGCGATCCGCACGATGATCTTCAACGCGACCGAGCGGCGGCAGTACGAGAAGGAGCTGCTGCTCGCCCGCAACATCGCCGAGGCGTCCGAGCGCCGCGTCCGGGTGCTCCAGCAGATAGTGGCCGACCTGTCGGCCGCGCCGACCGAGGCCGAGGTGGCCGAGTCGGTGGTGCGCGCGCCCGAGGCCGCCTTCGGCGCCGCCAGCAGCAGCATCTATCTGGTCGACGTCGAGCGCGACCAGATCGTGGCCGTGGCCTCGACCGACCCGACCACCGGCAACTGGGACGACATGCCGCGCTCGTCGCCGCGCGCCGTGGCCCGGGTCGCCGAGCGCGGCGACCTGCACGTGGTGGGCTCGATCACCGAGGCCAAGGAGCACTTCCCCGACCTGGTCGACTCGATGCGGCGGTCCGGGCGCAACACTGTCGTATTGTTGCCCTTGACCACAGGTCCGACCGACGAGCAGGCCGGCATCGTCACGCTGGGCGTGCTCGCGTTCAGCTTCAAGGGCGAGCACAAGCTCAGCGACGGCGAGCTGCGCGTGGTCCGGCTGCTCGGCCAGCAGGCCGGTCAGGCGCTCGACCGGGCCCGGCTCTACGACGACGTCCGCCGCCGCGAGGAGCGCAGCCAGTTCCTGGCCGAGACGACCGGCGCGCTCGACGAGGTCTACCGTCTCCAGCCCCGCATCCGGCGGCTGCTCGACCGGCTCGTGCCCGAGATCGCCGACTGGGCCGAGGTGCGCCTCCAGGTCGGCGCCGTGCCGCTCGAGGAGCCCAAGGGCAGCCCGGCGCCGGACGCCGAGCTGCTCCAGAAACGCCTGGGCAAGGTGGCCGCGAGCGGCGAGCCGATCTTCCCGGGCGAGGACGACGCGCTCGACTGCTCGGTGCTGCCGCTGACCGCCCGCGGGCTGGTGCTGGGCACACTGGCGCTGCGGATGGCGCCCGACCGGCGCGACGCCGCGGCCGAGCGGGCCTTCCTGTCCGACCTGGCCGACCGGGCCGGGCTGGCGCTGGAGAACGCCCGGCTCTACGAGCAGGAGCGGCAGATCGCCCGCACGCTCCAGCGCAGCCTGCTCGCCGGCGACCTGCCCAGCGGCGACAACCGCTTCGCGGTCGAGACCTTCTATCAGGCCGCGGCGCAGGACCTCGAGGTCGGCGGCGACTGGTACGACGTGTTCCAGATCAACGCCGACAAGCTGGCCGTGGTGGTCGGCGACGTGGTGGGCCGGGGCATCGACGCCGCCACCACGATGGGCCAGCTGCGCAGCGCGGTCCGCGCCCTCGCCTCGAACGAGGACGGGCCGGCCCGGCTGATCGAGGGCCTCGACCGGTTCTGCGAGCGGGTCGAGGCGGCCCGGATGGCCACGGTGGCGTACGCCGAGATCGACCTGGCCACCGGCGAGATGGCGTACTGCTGCGCCGGTCATCTGCCCCCGCTGCTCCTCCAGCCGGCCGGCTCACCCGAGTTCCTGATGGACGCGCGCTCGGCGCCGATCGGCAGCCGGGCCGGCAACATGAGCCGGACCGAACACCGTCGCCGGCTGCCCGCCGGCAGCCGCATGCTGCTCTACACCGACGGCCTGATCGAGCGGCGCAGCCGCAGCATCGACAAGGGCTTCGAGATCCTCGCCCGCGAGTACGCGCGGCGGCGCGACGCACCGCTCCAGGGCCTGGCCGCCGGGCTGGCCGACACCCTGGTCGGCAAGGACCACGCCGACGACGTCTGCATGCTCTGCCTGACGCTCGGCACCGAGGAGCGCATCGAGCGCACCATCGGCGCCGACCGCATGCAGATCGCGCTGCTCCGGGCCGACCTGCGGACCTGGCTGGTGGCGCACGGCGTCGGTCCCGAGGGCCGCGACGCGGTGCTGCTGGCCTGCTCCGAGGCGGTGGCCAACGCCATCGAGCACGGCTACCGGGACGACCCGTTCGGCATGATCGACGTGGTCGCGACGGTGACCGAGGACGCGGTCGAGGTGCGCGTCACCGACCGCGGCACGTGGCGCGGCCCGCTCGGCGACGTCTCCCGGGGCCGGGGCCTCCAGCTGATCAGGGAGTCGATGGACCAGGTGCTGTTCGACCGCAGCGACGGCACCACGGTCACGATGAGGCGGCGCCGCGGGGAGGACGACGAGTGACCGATCAATGGGTCAAGTTCTCGAAATTCGGCGATGCCGAGCTGGTCAGCCTCACCGGCGAGATCGACCTGGCCAACGCCCCCGAGATCGGCAAGGCGATCGTCAAGCGGGTGCAGTCGGCCGGCAAGGTGCTCATCGACCTCACCACTGTCTCTTTCCTCGACAGCGCCGGCGTACGGCTGCTGGACGCCCTGGTCGGCGACCTGTCCGACCATGGGACCCCCACTCGGCTGGTCGTCGGCGAGCGCGGGGCCGCCCGGATGACGCTGCAATTGTGTGCTTTCCGGGAGGACGTGCTGGCCACCGACCTCGACCGGGCGGCGGCGGATCTCCAGTCATAACCGCGTACCCTGGAGCCCCATGAGCGTACGTTCCGTCTTCCCGCAGCTCGAGCAGCTGCTGCCCCGGGTCAGCAAGCCGATCCAGTACGTGGGCGGCGAGCTCGGCGCCGTCGTCAAGGACTGGGACGAGACCACGGTCCGCTGGGCCCTCATGTACCCCGACGCGTACGAGGTGGGCCTGCCCAACCAGGGTGTCCAGATCCTGTACGAGGTGCTCAACGAGCAGCCCGACGTCCTGGCCGAGCGCACCTACGCGGTCTGGCCCGACCTCGAGGCGCTGATGAAGGAGAACGGCGTACCCGCCTTCACCGTCGACGCGCACCGCCCGGTGCGGGCGTTCGACGTGCTCGGCCTCTCCTTCGCCACCGAGCTCGGCTACACCAACATGCTCTCCGCCCTCGACCTGGCCGGCATCCCGCTGGACAGCGCCGACCGCACCGAGGACGACCCGATCGTCCTGGCCGGCGGCCACGCCAGCTTCAACCCGGAGCCGATCGCCGACTTCATCGACGCCGCCGTGCTCGGCGACGGCGAGGAGGCCGTCCTCGAGATCACCGGCATCATCCGGGAGTGGAAGGCCGAGGGCCGCCCGGGCGGGCGCGACGAGCTGCTGCTGCGCCTGGCCCGCACCGAGAGCATCTACGTCCCGCGCTTCTACGACGTCGACTACCTGCCCGACGGCCGCATCCAGCGCGTCGTGCCCAACCGCCCGGACGTCCCGTTCCGGGTCGCCAAGCGCACGACCATGGATCTCGATGCCTGGCCGTACCCCAAGAAGCCCCTGGTCCCGCTGGCCGAGACGGTCCACGAGCGCTATGCGGTGGAGATCTTCCGCGGCTGCACCCGCGGCTGCCGCTTCTGCCAGGCCGGCATGATCACCCGCCCGGTCCGGGAGCGCTCGATCACCACGGTCGGCCAGATGGTCAAGGAGGGCCTCGAGTTCTCCGGCTTCTCCGAGGTGGGCCTGCTCTCGCTGTCCAGCGCCGACCACTCCGAGATCGGCGACATGTGCTCCGGCCTGGCCGAGCAGTACGCGGACACCAACGTCTCGCTGTCGCTGCCGTCGACCCGGGTCGACGCCTTCAACATCGACCTGGCCCAGGAGCTCTCCCGCAACGGGCGCCGCACCGGCCTCACCTTCGCCCCCGAGGGCGGCTCCGAGCGCATCCGCAAGGTCATCAACAAGATGGTGACCAAGGAAGACCTGATCCGTACGGTCGTCACGGCCTACGGCAACGGCTGGCGCCAGGTGAAGCTCTACTTCATGTGCGGCCTGCCCACCGAGACCGACGAGGACGTCCTCGAGATCGCGCACATGGCCCACGAGGTCATCAAGGCCGGTCGCGAGGCCGCCGGCACCAAGGACATCCGCTGCACGGTGTCGATCGGCGGGTTCGTGCCCAAGCCGCACACCCCGTTCCAGTGGGCCGCCATGGAGCGCCCCGAGGTGATCGACGCCCGGCTCAAGATGCTCAAGCAGGAGATCAACAGCGACCGCGGGCTGGGCCGGGCCATCGGCTACCGCTACCACGACGGCGAGCCCTCGCTGATCGAGGGCCTGCTCTCGCGCGGCGACCGCCGGGTCGGCGCGGTCATCCGCCGGGTCTGGGAAAAGGGCGGCCGATTCGACGGCTGGAGCGAGCACTTCTCGTACGCCCGCTGGGTCGAGGCCGCGGCCGAGGTGCTGCCCGGCTTCGGCGTCGACCTCGACTGGTTCACCACCCGCGAGCGCGAGCAGCTCGAGGTGCTGCCCTGGGACCACCTCGACTCGGGTCTCGACAAGGACTGGCTCTGGCAGGACTGGCAGGACTCCCTGACCGAGTACGAGCAGGACGACTGCCGCTGGACCCCGTGCTTCGACTGCGGCGTCTGCCCGTCGATGGACACCGAGATCCAGATCGGCCCGACCGGCAAGAAGCTGCTCCCGCTGACCCCGGTCAAGAACGCCCTCGGGGTGTCGGCCTGATGGCTCCTCCCAAGAACCAGCCGGTCGGCGGCCAGGCCCCGGTGGTCCAGCGCGTCCGGCTGCGCTACGCCAAGCGCGGCCCGCTGCGGTTCACCTCGCACCGCGACTTCGCCCGGGCCTTCGAGCGCGCGCTGCGCCGCGGTGGCGTACCCATCGCGTTCTCACAGGGCTTCACCCCCCACCCCAAGATCTCGTACGCCAGCGCGGCCCCGACCGGAGTCGGCAGCGAGGCCGAATATCTGGAGATCGGCCTCCAGGCCGAGGTCGACCCGGAGAAGCTGCGGGTCGCCCTCGACGCGGCCCTGTCGCCGGGCCTCGACGTCCTCGAGTCGGTGATCGCGCGGGAGGGCGGCGGCAGCCTGGCCGACCGGATCGACGCCTCACACTGGCGTCTCGAGCTCCCCACGGTCGACCCGGCCCAGGCCGAGGCGGCCGTCAAGGCGTTCCAGGACGCCGAAGAGGTGCTGGTCGAGCGCATGACGAAGCAGGGCAAGCGCACCTTCGACGCCCGTCAGGCAGTGACACGCATCGCTGTGACGCAGCAGTCCGACCTACCTTCCGGGGCGGACGGCACACCGTGTGCGATAATCGACCTTGTCGTACGACAGGTGACGCCCGCCGTGCGACCCGATGACGTCCTTTCCGGCCTGCGCGCGGTAGCGGGCCTGGAGCCGCCGGTGCCCCCACGGGTGACCCGGCTGGCCCAGGGCATGCTCACCGCGCAGGGGGAGATCGTCGATCCGTTGGACGCGGATCGCGAGCCAGCCCTTCCTGGGTAAGGACGCCTCCATCGGAGGGCGCTGGCTGTTGCCGGCGTCCCTTGACAGACTTCGGAAGCCTGTCCGCTTACCCGGCGGGACCGAAAAACTTGCGGCGACCCTGCGTGGCAGCGCTCAAACGCGCCCGGGGCCGCCAGAACTGGAGAGCGCCCCATGCTCGATAACGAGCCCCGAGACAACTCGGGAGACCAGGGCGGTGAGCGGGACGGAGCAGTCACTCCGCCCGACGCCACCGCAGCCACCACTCCCGCGCGCCGCACGCGTGCCCCGCGCCGCAAGGTCGCGGCACCGGCGGCCAAGCCCCCGGCCGACGCCCCCGGCGCCGACCCGGGCGCGGCCACCGAGGCCACGGCCGCTTCCGGCGCGGCCGGCGCCGCTTCCACCGGCGCCGCTTCGACCGCCGGTGGAGCCGCCGGCGCTGCGGCGCCCGCCGATCCCATAGCCACGGGTGACGAGGCCGTCACCCCGCCGGCGGCCGAGGAAGCCCCGGTCAAGCCGGTGAAGCGGACCCGCCGCAAGGCCGCGGCGCCCGCCGCCGCGCCCGCGGCCCCCGCTGAGGACCCCACTCCGGCCGAGGTGCCGGCGGGCGAGGCCGCTCCGGCCGCGCCGGTGAAGCGCACCCGCCGTAAGAAGGCGGCCGCTCCGGCGGCGGCCGAGGCGCCCGTCGCCGAGCCGGCCCCGGTCGAGCCCGTCGTCGCCGAGGCCGCGCCGCTGGAGCCCCTCGCCGAGACGCCGGCCCCTGCCGCGTCCGCTGCTCCTGCTACGTCCGCTGCTGAGACCCCGGCCGCGAACCTTGTCGCGGGCGAGGAGCCGGTCGTCGAGGATCCTGAGGCCGAGGAGGACGAGGGGGCCACCGTCATCGGTGTGCTGCCTCTGGACGCTGACTTCGTCGAGGAGAAGCCGGCGCCTCGTAGCCGCCGGCGGGCCGCGGCTTTGCCGCCGGCCGTGCTGTTCATGCCGCCGGACCCGACCGAGGCCGAGGCGGCGCCCGCGCCGGCCCGCCGCACCCGTCGTGGCGCGGCGAGCGTTCCCCCGGCGATCGCCCCCGAGGTCGCCGAGACCGAGGCCGCGCCCGTTCGCCGTACGCGTCGTGGCGCCACCAGCGTTCCGGCCGTCGCCGAGGCTGCCGAGACCGAGGCCGCGCCCGTTCGCCGTAGCCGTCGTGGCGCCACCAGCGTCCCGCCGGTCGCCGAGGACGTGGACGAGCCGATCGGTGAGGCCGAGGCCGAGGTCGCCGACCTGCCCGTCGTCGAGGAGCCGGCCGAGGGCACCCGCCGCACCCGCCGCCGCCGTCGTGGCGCCGCCGAGGAGCAGCCGGTCGAGGCCGAGGCCGTCGACACCGAGCCGGTCGTGGACGAGGCCGACGAGACCGCCGACGACGTCGAGGACGGCGTCGACGACGACTCCGACGATGACGACGACTCCGCGAGCGGCCGCCGCCGTCGCCGCCGGGGGCGCCGTGGCCGTGGCCGCGGCAAGGGCCCGGCCGACGAGGCCGACCAGGACGAGAACGACCAGGACGACGAAGACTCGGACGAATCGGGCGCCGAGGCGTCGGCCGACGAGGACGACGACGAAGGGGACGGCGAGGGTGTCACCCGCCGCCGCCGGCGTCGGCGCCGCAAGGGCTCAAGTGGTGACGGCGAGACCGGCGGCATCGAGGACGGTGTGCACACCGTCGTGCGGGTGCGCGAGCCGCGCCGCACCGACGAGGTGCAGGGCGTCTCCGGTTCGACCCGGCTCGAGGCCAAGCGCCAGCGCCGCCGCGACGGCCGTGAGCAGCGCCGGACCCGGCCGCCGATCCTGAGCGAGTCGGAGTTCCTGGCCCGCCGCGAGGCCGTCGACCGGGTCATGGTCGTGCGCCAGAAGCCGGACCGGATCCAGATCGTCGTGCTCGAGGACGGCGTGCTCGTCGAGCACTACGTCTCCCGCAGCACCTCCGGCACCATGGTCGGCAACGTCTACCTCGGCAAGGTGCAGAACGTGCTGCCGAGCATGGAGGCGGCGTTCGTCGACATCGGCCGGGGCCGCAACGCGGTCCTCTACGCCGGCGAGGTCAACTGGGACGCCACCGGCCTGGAGGGCCGGGCCCGCTCGATCGAGCAGGCGCTGCGCTCCGGCGACTCGGTGCTGGTGCAGGTGACCAAGGACCCGATCGGGCACAAGGGCGCCCGGCTGAGCAGCCACATCGCGCTCTCCGGCCGGCACCTGGTCTACGTGCCGAACGGCAACGCCTCCGGCATCAGCCGCAAGCTGCCCGACAACGAGCGGAAGCGTCTCCGGGACGTACTGAAGAAGCTCGTGCCGGACGGCGCCGGCGTCATCGTCCGGACCGCCGCCGAGGGTGCGAGCGAGGACGAGCTGGCCCGCGACGTCAAGCGGCTGCAGGCCCAGTGGGAGGACATCCAGCGCAAGTCGGCCGAGGGCCACGCGCCGGCCGCCCTCTCCGAGGAGCCCGACCTGGTCATCCGGGTCGTCCGGGACCTCTTCAACGAGGACTTCCGCGAGCTGATCGTGCAGGGCGAGCAGGCGTACAACGAGCTCGAGGGCTACCTCGAGTCGGTCTCGCCCGACCTGCTCGACCGCATGCACCGCTACACCGGCACGGGCGACGTCTTCGCCGACAAGCGGATCGACGAGCAGATCCTCAAGGGTCTCGACCGCAAGGTGTTCCTGCCCTCGGGCGGGCACCTGGTCTTCGACCGCACCGAGGCGATGACCGTGGTCGACGTCAACACCGGTAAGTACACCGGCGCGGGCGGCAACCTCGAGGAGACGGTGACCCGCAACAACCTCGAGGCGGCGGAGGAGATCGTCCGGCAGCTGCGGCTGCGCGACCTCGGCGGCATCGTGGTCATCGACTTCATCGACATGGTGCTGGAGAGCAACCGCGAGCTGGTGCTGCGGCGGCTCACCGAGTGCCTGGGCCGTGACCGCACCAAGCATCAGGTCACCGAGATCACCTCGCTCGGCCTGGTGCAGATGACCCGCAAGCGGATCGGCGCGGGCCTGCTCGAGGCGTTCAGCGAGACCTGCGACCACTGCAAGGGCCGCGGCGTGCTGATCCACACCGAGCCGGTGCCGGAGAAGCGCGCGAACGGCGCGGCGAACCAGGTCAAGGCGGTCGCCGCGGCCACCACGACCGCGCCGCCGGCGCCCCAGCAGCAGCAACAGCCGGCCAAGGAGGGCAAGTCCCGGCGGCGCCGGGGCGGCGGCGACAACGCGCCGGCGGCCGAGGCCGTGGTCGAGCCTGCTGTGGTCGAGCCCGCCGTGGTGGAGAGTGCCGTGGTGGAGAGTGCCGAGGTCGAGGCGCCGGTGGAGAACCCGCCGGCGACGCCGACCGAGGTCGTCCTCAGCGAGCCCGGTGAGAGCCCGATCGCGCTGGTGGCCGAGCTGCCGCCGGTGCACGGGTCGGGCATCGTCACGCCGGGGGCCAAGCTGACCGCGGCCGAGCCGGACGACGACTACGACATCAGTGGCTACGACCTGTCCCGCTACGACGCGGCGGAGCCGGGGCCCGAGGCCGAGCCGCTGCGCCTGACCGGCGCGGACGACCCGGACGCGGCCGACGACGATGACGAGGACGACGACGAGCCGGTGGGCGCCGGCGCCGGGCGGCGCAGGTCGCGCCGCGGGGGCACGCGCAGGCGTACCCGTCCCTGATCAGTAGGAGGAAAGGGCGGTTCGGTAAAGAAAGTTTACTACCGAGCCGCCCTTTTCCATCGACGTCGGTTACCCTCGCGGGATCGATCCCCGTTCCCCCCGAGGAGCCGAGTCCCCATGCGTCTCACCCTCCCGGCCCTCGCGGCCGTGACCCTTCTTTCCCTCGCCGCCTGCTCGGGCCCCGCGGACGACAGCTCCGCTGGTCAAGGTCCGGCGGGGCAGGCTCCGGCGGCCACTCCGGGCGCCTCCGTGGCCCCGGTTCCACCGGCTCCGGTCGACCCGTCCGCCGCGGCCTCGGCCGACGCGGCGCTGGGCGGCGACACCGAGGCCATCTGCGCGCAGGCGGGCCGGGTCAGCACGACCTTCGGCGAGACCTTCATCGCCGACCTGAAGCTCCAGATCGACGCCGCCGGTCAGGGTGCGGCGGCCAAGCAGCAGGCCGACCAGAAGATCGAGCGGGACGTCACGAGCTACTCGTACGCCCTGGCCGACATGGCCAAGCTGACCTCCGACCCGGCCCTGAAGAAGGCGCTGACCGACATGAGCAAGCAGGTCACCGCGCTCAAGGGCGATCTCATCAAGATCAACGCCGAGAAGATGTCCCAGATCACGGGTACACTCGACAAAGCGTGCGGAAAGGGCTGACGCTCCTCCCCGGTTTGGGGAAGGGGCCGCTGATGAAGTACGCTTTCGGACGGCGCTTTTCCAGCGTCGTGTTCCCGTGTCTGCCCTTCATCTCAGAGCGCGGCCGGGACAGCAACATCCGCCAAGCAGTGTTCTTTCGCTGCGTAAGTCTCAGGGAGTCCGCGTCGATGTACGCGATCGTCAAGACCGGCGGCAAGCAGTACAAGGTTGCCGAGGGCGACGTGATCGAGGTCGAGAAGCTCGTGGGTGCGCCCGGCGATGCCTTGACGCTCGCCGCGGTCCTCCTCGTCGACGGTGACAACCTGGTGACCGATGCGGCCAAGCTTGCCAGCGTGACGGTGTCCGGCGAGATCGCCGAGCACACCAAGGGTCCGAAGATCCGGATCCACAAGTTCAAGAACAAGACCGGCTACCACAAGCGCCAGGGTCACCGCCAGCCGCTGACCCGCGTCAAGGTGACCGGCATCAAGAGCGGGAAGTAGGGGCGGATCACTCATGGCTCACAAAAAGGGTGCTTCCAGCTCGCGCAACGGCCGTGACTCCGCCGCCCAGCGGCTCGGTGTCAAGCGGTTCGGTGGCCAGCTGGTCAGCGCGGGCGAGATCCTGATCCGCCAGCGTGGCACGAAGTTCCACCCGGGCGAGCTCGTCGGCCGTGGTGGCGACGACACGCTGTTCGCCCTGGCGAGCGGCAACGTCCTGTTCGGCACGAAGCGTGGTCGCAAGACCGTCAGCATCGTTCCGGCTGCGGAGTAAGTTTTCAAGAAGCGGGCCGCGGACCCTCGGGGTCCGTGGCCCGCTTTCTTTTTTGTTTCATCGAAGGAGTTCGAGCAGTGACCACGTTCGTCGACCGCGTCGTGCTGCACCTGCAGGCTGGTGACGGCGGGCATGGCTGTGTCTCGGTGCGCCGCGAGAAGTTCAAGCCGCTCGGCGGCCCCGACGGCGGCAACGGCGGGCACGGCGGCGGCGTCACGCTGGTCGTCGACCCGCAGATCCACACGCTGCTCGATTTCCACTTCCACCCGCACGTCAAGGCGTCCAACGGCGTCGGCGGGGCCGGCGCCAACCGCGACGGCGCCAACGGCAAGGACCTGGTGCTCAAGGTGCCCGACGGCACGGTCGTGCATACCGCCGACGGCGAGGTGCTGGCCGACCTGATCGGCGCCGGCACCACCTTCGAGGTGGCTCGTGGTGGCCGCGGTGGCCGGGGCAACGCCTCGCTGGCCAACACCCGCCGCAAGGTGCCGGGCTTCGCCGAGCTCGGTGAGCCGGGCGACCAGCTCGACGTCGTGCTCGAGCTCAAGAGCGTGGCCGACGTCGGCCTGGTCGGCTTCCCGTCGGCCGGCAAGTCCTCGCTCATCTCGGTCATCTCGGCGGCCAAGCCGAAGATCGCCGACTACCCGTTCACCACCCTGGTGCCCAACCTGGGCGTGGTGCAGGCGGGCGACCAGACCTTCACCGTGGCCGACGTGCCCGGCCTCATCCCGGGCGCGGCCACCGGCAAGGGCCTGGGCATGCAGTTCCTGCGGCACATCGAGCGCACCTCGGTGCTGGTGCACGTGCTCGACGCGGCGGCGCCCGAGATCGAGCGCGACCCGCTGGCCGACCTCGACGCGATCGAGGCCGAGCTGTCGGCGTACGGCGGTCTCGAGGACCGGCCGCGGCTCGTCGTGCTCAACAAGATCGACATCCCGGACGGCCGCGACCTGGCCGAGATGGTCCGCCCCGACCTCGAGGCCCGCGGCTACCGCGTGTTCGAGGTCAGCGCGATCACCCGCGAAGGGCTCAAGGAGCTGACGTACGCCCTGGCCAAGGTCGTCGAGGAGCACCGGCTGTCCCGGCCCGAGCCCGAGCCGACCCGCGTCGTGGTGCGCCCGCAGGCGATCGACGACTCCGGCTTCACCGTGGAGCGCGACGACGAGGGCGTCTTCGTGGTGCGCGGCGCCAAGATCGAGCGCTGGGTCCGGCAGACGAACTTCGACAACGAGGAGGCCGTCGGCTATCTGGCCGACCGGCTGGAGCGCGTCGGCGTCGAGGACACGCTGGTCAAGAAGGGCGCCCAGGCGGGCGACCCGGTGCGGATCGGCGAGCGCGAGTTCGACTGGCACCCCAACGCCGGCGAATACGTGGCCGGCCCGCGCGGCACCGACGCCCGCCTCGAGGAGGAGAACGGCCGCGCCTCGGCGGCCCAGCGCCTCGCGGCCCGCAAGGCCCGCCGGGTCCGCGGCGACGACGAGCTGCTGCACATGGCGGCCGACGGCACGGTCACGAGCGTCTCCAACGCCAAGCGGCCCGTCCTGGTCGAGGACGACGTGGATGAGGACGACACCACCGAATAGGCCGTCGTCCAGATTGCGTCAACCATCCGGAAACGGACGTCGCTTAGAGTCACGGCCGTGATGATCGAAGCGCGGCCCGCCCTTGACCCCGAGCTCGCCGCGCTGGTCGCGGCCCAGCAACACGAGCTGCGCTCGGTGGACTTCACCCCCGACGATGACGCTACGTACCTGGTGGCGGTCGTGGACGGCCGCGCGGTGGCCTGCGCGGCCTGGCGGCCGACCCTCGACCCCGGGATCGCCGAGCTCCAGCGCGTCTACGTGCGCCCGGCGTTCCGGGGGCGTGGCATCGCCCGCCAGCTGATCGTCTGGATCGAGGAGGAGACCCTGGCCGCGGGCCGCTCGATCATCCGGCTCGAGGCCGGGCCGTGCTCACCCGCGGCCACCGCCCTCTTCCAGTCGTCGGGTTACGACCAGGTCGACGGCGCCTTCGTGAAGCGCGTGGCGCAGTTAGTCCAATAGGCCCAGGGCCGCGCGCACCCGGCGTACGGTCTCCTCCGCCCTTGGGCGCACCCGGGCCCGGCCCTCCGCCAAGATCTTCCGGACGTGGCCGGGGTCGTCGGAAAGCTCGGCGTGACGCGCCCTGACGGGCGCGAGGACCGCCTCGATCGCGTCGGTCACCTCGCGCTTCAACTGGCCGTACGAGGTGAACGAGCCCGGCTTCCCGCCCGTGCAGGCCCGGAGGATCTCCAGCAGGTTGGTGACACCGGGCTGGTTCGCCGGGTCGTGGCGGACGACGCCGACGGTGTCGGTGATGGCGCGCGAGACCTTGCGGCGGATCACGTCGGGTGGGTCGAGCAGCCCGATGCGGCCGGCCGGGTTGGTGGAGCTCTTGCTCATCTTGCGGGTGGGGTCGGTGAGGTCCATGAGCCGCTCGGCGGCGCCGGGGCGGATGGCCTCGGGCACGGTGAACGTGGGGCCGTAGCGGTTGTTGAAGCGGACGGCGATGTCGCGGGCCAGTTCGAGGTGCTGGCTCTGGTCGTCGCCGACCGGCACGTGGTCGATGTCGTGCAGCAGGATGTCGGCCGCCATCAGCACCGGATAGGTGAGCAGGCTGAGCCGCACCGGGCCGCCGCCGGCCGATTTCTCCTTGAACTGGATCATCCGGGCCGCCTCGCCGTATCCGGTGACGCATTCGAGCAGGTAGTGCAGCTCGGAGTGCTCGGGCACCTGCGAGTTGGCGATCAGGGCGGTGCGCTGGGGGTCGACGCCGGCCGCCAGCAGCAGCGTGGCGACGTCGACGGTGTTGGCCCGCAGCCGTTGTGGATCATGTTCGACCGTGAGCGCGTGCAGGTCGGCGATCATGGCGATCGAGTCGGTGGTGGCCGGGTCGTCCTGAGCGGCCACGAGCGGGCGCATGGCGCCGAGCAGGTTGCCGAGGTGCAGGTTGCCGGTGGGCTGGAAGCCGGTGAGTCGGCGGGTCATGACGGGTCCTTCCGGATCGGGGCGACACCCTCCGGAGAGCCGTGCAACGAGGAACGGCCGCCCGAAGGGGGCGGCCGTTTCTGCGCGATGGGGTAGCCGCCCTCTAGGGCAGCCACCAGTTGAGGTTCGCGCGACGCATGAACCCACCATAGCAACGGGGTGGTGGTGTGAAGCCAGTGTGAATACCGGCATGATGGTCGTCATGCCGAGCCTGACCCGCGCCGAGGCCACCGCCCGCGCCGCCACCGTCGACGTCCACGAGTACGAGATCGACCTCGACCTGACCGCCGAGGGCGACACCTTCGGCGCCCGCACGGTGGTGCGTTTCTCGTCGCGGCCCGGCGCCTCGACCTTCCTCGAGTTCGAGCCGGTCTCGGTCGCCTCGATCACGCTGAACGGCGTGCCCGTGCCGCCCGCGGCCATGGACGGCGAGCGGCTGCACCTGAGCGACCTCGCCGAGCACAACGAGCTCGCGGTCGACGCGGTGATGCGCTACTCGAACACCGGTGAGGGCCTGCACAAATACGTCGACCCGGCGGACGGCTCGACGTACCTCTATCAGCACATGTTCATCAACAACGCCGGCCGGATCCTGCCCAGCTTCGACCAGCCCGACATGAAGGCGTCGTTCCGGGTCAGCGTGACCGCGCCGGCCGGCTGGCTGGTGGCCGCGAACGGGCCGCTGGTGGCCGGCAAGGACGGGCGCTGGGAGTTCGCGCCGACCAAGCCGATCTCGACCTATCTGTGCTCGCTGATCGCCGGCCCGTACCACTCGGTCACCGCCGAGCACGACGGCATTCCGCTGGCCCTGTACGCCCGCAAGGCGCTGGCCGAGCCGCTCGAGGCCGAGGCGCCCGAGATCTTCGAGGTCACCCGGCAGTGTCTCGACCGGTTCCACGAGATCTTCCACATCCGCTACCCGTTCGGGCACTACCAGCAGGCGTTCGCCCCCGAGTTCAACTTCGGCGCGATGGAATATCCCGGCCTCGTGGTCTTCCGCGACGAGTTCATCTACCGCTCGGCGGTCACCGAGAGCGAGCGCGAGCACCGGGCCAACGTGATCGCGCACGAGATGGCACACATGTGGTTCGGCGACCTGGTCACCATGGCCTGGTGGGACGACCTGTGGCTCAACGAGTCGTTCGCGGAATATCTGGGCACCCGGATCGCGTCCGAGGCGACCCGCTTCCCCGACACGTGGACCACGTTCGCGATGCAGCGCAAGGCCTGGGGCCTGCGCGCCGACCAGCACCCGTCCACCCACCCGGTGGCGCCGGCCGAGGTCGCCGACACCGACCAGGCGCTGCTGAACTTCGACGGCATCTCGTACGCCAAGGGCGCGGCCGTGCTCAAGCAGCTCGTCGCCTGGGTGGGCGACGAGGCGTTCCTGGCCGGGGTGAACGCGCACTTCGAGGCGCACGCCTACGGCAACGCCACCCTGGCCGACCTGCTCACGGCGCTGTCGGCGGCGAGCGGGCGTGACCTGACCACGTGGGCCGCCCTCTGGCTGCGCCGGGCCCAGGTGAACACGTTGCGGACCGAGGTGGTCCGGGAGGCCGGGGCGTACGCCTCGGTGGCCGTTCTCCAGACCGCGCCGGAGCAATATCCGACGCTGCGGCCCCACAAGGTCGGCCTCGGGCTGTACGACCGGTCGGCCGACGGCGCCGTGGTGCTGCGCCGGCGGGTCGAGGTCGAGGTGCAGGCGACCGGGCGGACCGAGGTGCCCGAGCTGGCCGGCGAGCCGGTCGCCGACCTCCTGCTGCTGAACGACGGCGACCTGACGTACGCCAAGATCCGGCTCGACGAGGAGTCGACCGCGGCCGTGCCGGCCCTGCTGCCCCTGATCGACGACTCGCTGGCCCGGGCCGTGCTCTGGGCCTCGACGCTGGACGCGGTGGTCGACGGCGAGCGCCCGGTGGCCGAGCTGGTCACGCTCGTGCTGGCCGCGCTGCCGGTCGAGTCCGAGGTCGTGGTGGTCGAGGACGTGCTGCGGGCCACCCGCAGCCTGGTCGACCGCTATTCGACGCCGGAGACGCGCCCGGCCGCCCTCGAACTGGTCGCGCAGGCGGCCGACCGGCTGCTGGCGGTCTCCGAGGCGGGCGGATCGCGCCAGCTCGCGGCGGCCCGCGGCCTGATCGGCGCCACCGTCGACGTGAAGCGCCTGGCCGGCTGGCTGGAAGGGCGCGAGGTGCCGGAGGGGCTGGCGATCGACGCCGACCTGCGCTGGCTGATCGTCTATCGGCTGGCCGTGCTCGGCGCGGCCGACACCGCGATGATCGACGCGGAGTTCGAGCGCGACCGCAGCGCCACCGGCGAGCAGTGGGCGGCCCGGTCGCGGGCGGCCCGGCCCGACGCCGGGGCCAAGGCGGCCGCCTGGGAGTCGATCATCGGCGACACCAAGCTGTCCAACCGGCTCGTCGAGATGACCGCCTCGGGCTTCTGGCAGGCCGAGCAGCTCGACCTGATCCGCCCGTACGTGGCCCGCTACTTCGCCGAGATGCCCGAGATGATGCGGGTGCGCAGCGGCATGAGCGCCGAGAAGACGGCCGCCTACGCGTTCCCCAACATCATGGTGGAGGCGGAGACCCGGCGGCGCGCCGCCGAGCTGCTGGCCGCGGGCGATCTCGACCCGATCCTGCGGCGCGTGGTCCAGGACGCCGACGACGATCTCCGCCGGGCGCTCGCTGCGCGCTTTTGACCTTTCGCCACGCTTTCAGCCGATACCCTCGGAGATCATCGGGGGTGAAGGCGTGGAGTGGTCCGAGGAACTGGCCGGTGGCCTGCTGCAAGCCGCCCCGGACGCCATCCTGGTCATGTCCGGCAACAGGATCGTGCTGGCCAACGACCGGGCGGTGGAGCTGTACGGCTACACGCGGGACGAACTGGTCGGCCTCGACGTCGACGCGCTGATCACCGATGACGCCCGGATGATGCTCCCCGAGCGCCGCAAGCGCATCGAACAGGGACATCCGGGCCCGATCGGGGCGGTCACCACCACCGTCCGCCGGCGCGACGGCTCCGAGGTGCCGGTCGAGTCGTCGGTGTCGATCGTCGACACGCCGCAGGGGCGGCTCGCCCTGGCCGTGGTCCGCGACCTGTCCGAGCGGAACCGGGCCGAGCGCGAGAAGGCCCGGCTCCGGGCCGAGGCGCAGACCCACCGCAGCCAGCGGCTGGAGAGCCTGGGCCAGCTCGCGGGCGGCATCGCGCACGACTTCAACAACATGCTCGGCGTGATCGTCAACTACGCGAGTTTCGTGGTCGAGGAGGCGGAGTCGGCCGAGCCGGACGTGAAGATGATCGCGGCCGACGCCAAGCAGGTCATCAAGGCGGGGGAGCGCGGCACCGATCTGACCCATCAACTGCTGGCTTTCGCCCGGCGCGAGGTCGTACGGCCTCAGGTGCTCGACCTGAACAAGGTGATCGCCGCCGTGGAGGCGATGCTGCGGCGGTCGATCGGCGAGCACATCACGCTGATCTTCCGGCCCGAACCGGACCTGCCGCCGGTCACGTGCGATCCCGGGCAGATCGAGCAGTTGCTGGTCAACCTGGCGCTGAACGCGCGCGACGCGATGCCGTCGGGCGGGAATCTGGTGGTCGACACCGGACGGTACGGCGATCAGGTGCGGCTGAGGGTGAGCGACTCGGGCAAGGGGATGACGCCGGACGTGGTGGAGCGGGCCTTCGAGCCGTTCTTCACCACGAAGGCGAGCGGGGAGGCGACCGGGCTGGGGCTGGCCACCGTCTACGGCATCGTCACCCAGGCGGACGGCGAGGTCAGCATCACGTCCGAGCCCGGGCTGGGCACGACGGTGACGGTCCTTCTGCCCGCTTCCTCCACCGTCGAGGCGTCGCCGGCCGTCGTGGAGCCGGCCGCGGACACCCAAGGTCACGGAGAAACGCTGCTGGTGGTCGAGGACGAGGCGGCGCTGCGAGATGTCGCCGGACGAATCCTGTCCGGCGCCGGCTATCAGGTGCTCAAAGCGGAATGTGGCACACAGGCGCTGGATGTGGCTTCTCAGCATTCCGGACAGATCGACCTTCTGCTGAGCGATGTGGTGATGCCCGGAATGCTGGGCAAGGAGCTTGCCGAGCGGTTGGTACGGGAGCGCCCCGATACCCGGGTGCTCTATACGTCCGGATACGCCCAGCCCGTACTTCACTCGCAGGGAACGCTCGATCCCGGTGTCGCTCTCCTAGAGAAGCCCTTCACGGCGGATGACCTGCTCACCGCCGTACGAAAGCGCCTGGATGGTTGATCTATATTTTCCCGATGCACCGCGGACGCCGGATAGGCATCATGGGTGGGACCTTCGATCCCATCCATCATGGGCACCTTGTCGCCGCCAGTGAGGTGCAGGCGCGCTTCGATCTGGACGAGGTCGTGTTCGTGCCGACCGGTCAGCCGTACGAGAAGGGCAAGGTCTCGCCGGCCGAGGACCGCTACCTGATGACGGTGATCGCGACCGCCTCGAACCCGCGCTTCCACGTCAGCCGGGCCGACATCGACCGGGACGGTCCCACCTACACCATCGACACCCTGCGTGACATGCGGGCGATCTACGGCGCCGACTCGAAGTTGTTCTTCATCACGGGCGCCGACGCCCTCTCGCGCATCCTGGGCTGGAAGAGCGCCATGGAGATGTTCTCCCTGGCCCACTTCGTCGGTGTCACCCGGCCCGGCTTCGAACTCACCGACGAGCACCTGCCGCGCGACAGCGTCACGCTCGTGGAGGTGCCGGCCATGGCCATCTCGTCGACCGACTGCCGCGCGCGGGCGACCGCCGGCAAGCCGGTCTGGTACCTGGTGCCGGACGGCGTCGTTCAGTACATCAACAAGCGTGGGCTCTATCGGGGCTAAGGGAATGTCATACCCGTGTGAGAGGCTTGAAGTCACCTGGACACCTACCCGAGGGGACTTTCTTGTCCGTTACCGAACGCGCTCTTGAACTGGCGATGACGGCCGCCCAGGCCGCCGCCGACAAGAAGGCGCAGGACATCGTCATCATCGACGTCGCCGACCAGCTCTACATCACCGACGCCTTCGTGATCGCCTCCGCGTCCAACGAGCGTCAGGTGATCGCCATCGTCGACGCCATCGAGGAAGCGCTGCTCAACCTGCCGGAGAAGGCGAAGCCGGTCCGCCGTGAGGGTGAGCGCCAGGGCCGCTGGGTCCTGCTCGACTACGTCGACATCGTCGTGCACATCCAGCATGCCGAGGAGCGCGAGTTCTACGCCCTCGACAAGCTGTGGAAGGACTGCCCGACCATGCCGTTCGTCGACCGCGACCTGGCCGACGCGGAAGCGCAGTGACCCGCCTGATCGTCTGGCGGCACGGCAACACCGACTGGAACGCGGGCTCCCGCGTCCAGGGGCAGACCGACGTGCCGCTCAACGATCTCGGCCGCCAGCAGGCCGTCGACGCCGCCGAGCTCCTGATCAAGTTCAGGCCCGACGCGATCGTGGCCAGCGACCTGCTGCGCGCCTCCGACACCGCGGCCGCGCTGGCCGCGCTCAGCGGGCTGTCGATCACGTTCGACAAGCGGCTCCGCGAGCGCTATTTCGGCGCCTGGCAGGGTCTCACCATGACCGAGGTCGCCGAGCGATTCCCGGCGCAGCACGCGGCGTGGAAGGCCGGCCAGGAGGTCGGCGGTGAGGTCGAGACGCTCGAGGCGCTGGGCGCCCGGGTCGCCGACGCGCTGCGCGAGGCGGCCGCCTCGGTGCCGTCGAACGGTACGGTCGTGGTCGCCACCCACGGCGCCGCCGCGCGCCAGGGCGTGGCCCGGGTGCTGGGCTGGTCGATGGAGCAGGTCCGGACGTTGCGCGCGCTGCAGAACTGCCACTGGGTCGAGCTGACGCACGACGACGACCGCGGCTGGCAGCTGGCGACGTACAACGTCGGTCCTTTCGCCGAGCGTCCGTCTCCGCCGCCGGTGTAGGGAACCCCCGAAGATCCGGTAGCGTCCAAGCATCATGCTGACGACTCGTGCCGTTCCTGCCGTATTGCTCCTCGTGCTGGCCGCGGGCTGCGCCAGCAGTGACCCGGCCGCCGCGCCGGCGCCCGCCTCCCCGCCTTCCGCGTCGGCCTCGGATGTGATCGACCTGCCCGTGCCGACCAAGCCGTCCGGTCCCACCGGCGAGCCCAGCCAGCCGGCCGCCGGGGCCAAGACGCTCACGGGCACGGTGACGGCCGGCGTCGAGCCCAACTGCCTGATCCTGAGCGACTCCTCCGGGTCCTATCTGCTGATCTTCGACGACGCGGCGATGCGCTCCGACGCCACGGTCGGCCGCAAGGTCACGGTGGCCGGGCAGACGAAGGAGGGCATGATGTCGACCTGCCAGCAGGGCACACCCTTCCTGGTGACGTCGATCCGCGCGGCCTGAGCTCAGCGGGTGCTGTTAACGTGCCCGCATGCCCGTCGCGGTCGTCACCGACTCCACCGCGTACCTCCCTGCCGAGCTCGACGGCACCTATGACCTGACGGTCGTGCCGCTGACCGTGGTCATCAACGGCGTGGACGGGCTCGAGGGCCTCGAGATCCAGCCGTCGGAGGTGGCGAAGGCGCTGGGCGGGCGGCGCGCGCAGGTGAGCACGTCACGGCCGGCGCCGGAGCAGTTCGCGACGGCGTACAAGGAGCTGCTCGAGGCCGGCGCGGACGGGATCGTCTCGGTCCACCTGTCGGCGAAGCTGTCCGGCACCTACGAGGCGGCGGCCCTGGCGGCGGCCGAGATCGGCCCGTCGGTGCGGGTGGTGGACAGCGGCACGACGGGGATGGGTCTCGGTTTCGCGGCGCTGGCGGCGGCCAAGGCCGCTTCGGAGGGTCAAGACCTTGAGGGTGTACGCCGGGAAGCGGTGGCCCATTCGTCGAGGGTGAGCACGCTCTTCTACGTCGACACCCTGGAGTTCCTGCGCCGAGGGGGCCGCATCGGGGCGGCGCAGGCGCTGCTCGGCACGGCCTTGTCGGTGAAGCCGATCCTGCACGTGGTGGACGGCTCGATCGTGGTGCGGGACAAGGTGCGAACGGCGGGCCGGGCCTTGGCCAAGCTGGTCGACTTCGCGGTCGAGGCGGCGGGCGAGGGCGACGTCGACATAGCGGTGCACCATTTGGAGGCGGAGGACAGGGCAACGGCCTTGGCCGACGCGGTGGCGATGCGCCTGGGCGACAGAATGCGCGACTGCTACATCACCGAGATAGGCGCCGCGGTCGCCGCCCACGTGGGCCCCGGCCTGGCCGGCGTGGTGGTGCACCGCCGCTAGGAGCTTTCGGGCCACCCGTCGGCGGCCCAGCGCTGCGGTTCGAACCCGGCCGCTTTGCGAAGGCACCCGGCCAGCTCTTCCCAGGCAACAGTGCGGTCGCCGACCTGAACTTGATCCGCCTTCGGCAGAAGAGCCGGTTCATCACGAGCCCAGACAGCCCGCGTACGCCACCCACTCGCTTCATCCCCGGCAAGCTCAACATCCGCGACGACCACACCAGCGCCCACAACGCCCGCCCCGCCCGCGCCCGCCCCGCCCGCGCCCGCCCCGCCCGCGTTCGCGCCGCTTTCCTTTCGCGCCGGCTTATCCGATATTTCGGCTTTTTGTAGTGCGTACTGCTGGATGGCGAGGATGCACTTTGCTCGGGCGACGGTCTGGTGCAAGGGATGAGGGTGAGGGGCGGCGTAGGGGATCGTGCAGCCGTGGGCGTCACTGACGTACGCCATGGGGGTGATCGGTCTCAAGGATTTTGCGTAGATCTCCTCGGCCTGGGCGAAGAGGGCCGGGAGATGACGGCTGCCGTCGGCGGTCACCAGGAGGGTGCCCCGTTCGGGGGCGAAGGCCACGGGGGAGCCGCCCACCTGGGGGGCCAGGCGTTCCAGCCAGTGTTCCAGCAGCAGGTGGGAGACCCAGTAGGAGTCGCCGTCGTCGACGAAGTGGACCACTACCGGCTCGGTGGCCTCGCCCTGGAGGACGGCGCCGGACAGGTTGGCCCGGGCGGCGGCGAAGACGTCGGCTGGGCGTACGCCCCACTTCTCGGGCTGGTCGGCCGTCACGTAGATCATCGTCTCCGGGTGGTCGACGACGACGTGCTCGTAGAGGAACGGGAGCACGGGGCGGCGCAGCGGGTCGCCGGGGGTGACGCCGCGCAGGACCGGGCGGAGCAATGGACGTACATCTGACCAGGCCGGAGGAAGGACGGCCGGGAGAAGACCGGCCAGATGATGGTCTATGTCCTTTTTCTTGCGGCTGGTGAAGTGGGCCAGCTCGACGATCGTGGGAGCGTCGTCGCCGGGCGGGGTCCAGCGCAGCTGGAAGGTGTGCGCGTCGTAGCGCACGCCGGTGACGCCGGCGTGACGGAGACGCCGCATGACCCGGGCGGCCAAGCGCGCCCGGGCAAGCCTTCGCAGCAAGCCCACCGCGCTACTCCCTCTTTCGTGCTCGGACCACTCGCGCTTCGAGATCTTCGTCGTAGATCACGTCGGCGTCCAGACCCTGGAGGGTCACGGTCCGGACAGCGGCTTCCTCTTGCGCTTCGGTGATTTCGGAGAGGAGTACGCCTCGGGGGGCGAGCCACATCGTGGCCTGCCCGGCGACGCGGCGGAAGATGTCGAGACCGTCGGGGCCACCGTCGAGAGCGGTTCCGGGCTCGTGGTCGCGGGCCTCGGCGGGGAGCAGGGGGATGTGGGCGGTGGCCACGTACGGGACGTTGGCCAGGATCACGTCGAATCGTAGGGCCGGGGGAAGCGGGTCGAAGAGGTCGCCCTGATAGACGTTGGTCAGGCCGTTGTCGCGGGCGCAGGACACGGCTACGGGATCTATGTCCGAGGCGTACAGCTCGATGTCCTTGTGGTGTGCGACGGCCAGACCCAGGGCGCCGGAGCCGCAGCAGAGGTCGAGGACCAGGCGGGGGTTCTCGGCGAGCGCGACGCGGACCAGGAGTTCGCTGCGGACGCGGGGGACGAAGACACCCTTGCGGAGGGTGACCCGGATGCCGGCGAAATCGGCGTAGCCGACGACCTGTTCGAGGGGCTCGCCCTGGGCGCGGCGGGCGACCAATGAGGCGAGTGCGTCGTCGTCGGCGGCGGCCGCGCCCAAAATGTCGGCCTCGTCCTCGGCGAAGACACATCCGGCGGCGCGGAGCCGCTCCACGGCCGTGGCCAGCGCGGATTCGGTGATTGTCACGGTTTTCCCATAGCACGGTCGGAGTGGGGTCGGTGGGTTATCCACAATGCACCGCTGTCCACAGGGCGCGAAGCGCGGGGTCGCCGAAATCCCTAACGTCCAGGCCGTGCGAGAGCGGAAGAACGCGGACGAGGTCGTCGCCGAGAGGCTGCGGTCGGCTTTGGCGCCCGGCCCGGACCGGGGGCTGGCCGACCTCGCGGCGGTGGGCGAGCCACTGAACTGGTCGGACATCATCCCGGCGTGGCCGGATGATGTCGACCTCGACCCGGCGCCGCCGGCGGCCAAGTCGTCGGCGCCGACGTCGGTTCCGCCCGGGCCGGTTCCGGCGGGGTCGGCGTGGGCGACGCCGCCTGGTGGCGCTGGTGCGGCGGCGGGCTCGAGTTCGGCCAGGTCTGAGGGGCGGCCCTTGCCGCCGCCGGCCTGGGTTCTGCAGGAGGGGGACGAGCCCGACCCGCCGATACCCTCGTCCCCCTCCACCTCCTTTTCGGGCCCGGCGGCCTCGTCCTCCTACGCGTGGCCGGCGGAGCCGGAAGGGCTCAGCGCGGCCGGCGCATTCGGTGGAGAAGGGCGGCGTTTCGGGCTGGGGGCCTTCGACCCGGGGCGGCGCGGGGTCAAGGCGCTCGCCGTGGTCGCCGTCCTGGTGATCGTGGTCGCCGCCTTCCTGGCCTGGCGGGCCCGCCCTCAGGTGGACTCGGTGGAACCGCCTGTCTTCGAGTCGGCGCCGTCCACCGACGACACTGCCGGCGAGAACACGGTGGCGTCGGGGACGGCCTCCAAGTCGGCTGAAGTGGTTGTCGCGGTGGGTGGCAGAGTGCGCCATCCGGGCCTGGTGCGCCTTGCCGCCGGTGCCCGGGTGGCCGACGCCCTCAACGCCGCCGGCGGCACCGACCCGGGCGTCGACGTGGCCATGCTGAACCTGGCCCGCAAGGTCGTCGACGGCGAACTGATCCTCGTGGGTGTCACCCCGCCGCCCGGCGTCGTGGTGCCGACCGGGCCGGCGGCTCCCGCCGCGGGCGGGACGCCAGCTCCCGGCGCCCCGGTCAACCTCAACACCGCCACCCTGTCCGACCTGGACACCCTGCCCGGCGTGGGACCGGTCCTGGCCCAGCGCATCCTCGACGCCCGGGACGCTCAGGGCGGCTTCAAGTCCGTCAGCGATCTCCGCAAGGTCGACGGCATCGGGGACGCGCGCTACGAGCAGCTCAAGGATCTGGTGACGGTATGACGGATGTGGCCGATCTTCGGCTGGCCGGGTTCGCGCTGGGGACGTGGCTGTCGTCGCTGGCCGCTCTCCACCTCTCGGCGCTCTCGGGGGTGCTTCTCGGTGCGGCCGCCGCCCTGCTGGCCGGGTTGGTCGGCGCGCGATCCATGGGGTGGTTGAGGGCCGCTCGGTGGGTCGTCGTGGCCTCGTTGCTCGGGGTGGCCTGTGGGGGCGTGGCTACCGGGGCGCGGGTCAGCGCGCGGGAATCGGAGGTGTTGGTTGCGCTTGTGCGGGCGGGTGAGCCCGTACACCTGGAAATGGTTGTCAAGGATGACCCTCGGGCTCTGCGGGGGACGCCGGGGATGCCGCCGACCTATCTCGTCGCGGTCGACCTGGTGAGAGTGCGGGCGGACGACGCGGCGGCCGTGCGGTTGTCGGCTCGCGGGCTTGTCCTGGGGAGTGACCCGGGGTGGCGAGGACTGTTGCCGGGGCAGCGGGTGGAGGCCCGGGGGAAGCTCCTGCCGCCGCGTGGGGGTGATCTGCGGGCGGCGGTGGCGTCGGTGCGGGAGCCGCCGGTGTTGCGGGGCGAGTCGTCGTGGGCGCAGCGGGCGGCGGGTGCGCTGCGGGCGGGGTTGCAGCGGGCCTGCGAGCCGCTGCCCGATCTGCCCGGTGGGCTGCTGCCGGGGCTGGTGGTGGGGGATACGAGCCGGTTGGATCCGGCGCTCGAGGAGGACTTCCGGACGACCGGGATGACGCACCTCAATGCCGTTTCGGGGGCCAACGTGGCGATCGTGCTGGGGGTGGTGCTGTTCGCTGTGCGGCGGACGCGGGCCGGGCCGGTGGTCACAGCGCTGGTGTGTGGCCTGGCGCTGGTGGGGTTCGTCATTTTGGCGCGGCCGTCGCCCAGCGTGGTGCGCGCGGCCGCGATGGGGGCGATCGGGCTGCTGGGGCTGGCTTCGGGGCGGCCGCGGGCCGCGTTGCCGGCGCTGGCGGCGGGGGTGGCCGTGCTGGTCCTCCTCGACCCGGAGCTGGCGGCGGATCCGGGGTTCGCCCTGTCGGTGCTGGCCACGAGCGGTCTTCTGCTCATCGCGCCGGTCTGGCGGGACGGGCTGCGGCGGCGCGGGTGCCCGGCCGGGCTGGCCGAGGCGCTGGCGGTGCCGGCGGCGGCCCAGGTGGCGTGCGGGCCGGTGGTCGCGGGACTGTCCGGCACGGTGAGCCTGGTGGCGGTGCCGGCGAATCTTCTCGCGGTGCCGGCGATCGCGCCGGCCACGCTCTTCGGGGTCGGCTCGGCGGTGTTGTCGCCGTGGTGGCCGGCGGGCGCCGAGTTCACGGCCTGGGTGGGGCATTGGCCGGCGCGGTGGCTGGTGCTGGTGGCCACGTACGGCGCCCGGGTGCCGGCGGGTGCGCTGCCCTGGCCGGGTGGGGTGGCCGGGGCGGTGCTGCTGGCCGTGGTCACGGCCGGGCTGCTGGTGGCGGCCCGGCGGCCGCTGATCCGGCGGCTGGTCACGGTGGTGGCGCTGGGCGGCATCCTGGGGGCGCTGCCCGTGCGGCTGCTGGCGTCGGGGTGGCCGCCGTCGGGCTGGGTGGTGGTCGCGTGCGCGGTCGGGCAGGGGGACGCCATCGTCCTGCCGGCCGGGAAGGGCGGCGCGGTGGTCGTCGACGCCGGGCCGGAGCCGAACGCCGTCGATCACTGCCTGCGGCGGCTGGGCGTACGGCGAATCGTGCTGTTCGTGGCGAGCCACTTCCATGTCGATCACATCGGCGGCGTGACCGGGGTCTTCCGCGGGCGCGAGGTGCTCGCGGTCGCGGGGCCGGACTGGCCGGAACCACCGGCCGGGCGGTCCGCGGTCGCGGCGGCTGCCGGGCGGGTGCCGTTGCGGGTGGTCCGGCACGGCTGGACGTACGAGGTGGCGGGCCTGGAACTGACGGTTCTGGGGCCGGTCGCGCCGATGCGGGGCACGAACTCCGACCCGAACAACAACTCGCTGGTGCTGCGGGCGCGGGTGAACGGGCAGACGGTCCTGCTGGCCGGGGACGCCGAGACCGAGGAACAGGAGGATCTGCTGCGTCAACTGGGGCCGGAGGCGGTGCGGGCCGACGTGCTCAAGGTGGCTCACCACGGGTCGAGTTTCCAGTCGCCCGAGTTCGTCGACGAGATCGATCCGGACGTGGCACTGGTGTCGGTGGGGCGCGACAACGACTACGGCCATCCGAACGCGTCCCTGCTGGCGCGCCTGACCCGCGGCGGTGCGCGCGTGCTGCGTACGGACCTGTCGGGCGACATCGCGGCGGTGGACACCGGCCGTGGCCTGGCCGTGGTGGCCCGGGGCAGTCCGCCGGACGCATGATCGAGGGGTGGAGCTTGAAGTGATCGAGGCGGGGGAGATCCGGCTGCGGCCGTTCAGGGTGGCCGACATTCCGTGGGTGTACGAGGTGTCGCTGGACCCGGCCGTGCAGAAGTACCTCCAGATTCCGGTTCCCTATCGGATGTCGGATGCGGACTACTTCGTACGGGAGATGGCGATCGCGGCCTGGGATCGGGGGCAGCGGGCCGAGTTCGTCGTCGAGCGTGTGACCGAGGACGTGCCCTTGGGCCGGGTCGGGTTCGGGCTGGACGGGAGCGGGGCGGCGCAGATCGGCTATTGGATGGATCCGAAGGCGCGCGGGCGTGGGCTGGCCACGGCGGCGGTCCGGGCATTGTGCGGGTGGGGGTTCGGCCCGCTCGGGCTGGGGCTGATCGAGTGGCGGGCCGAGGTGGGCAATGTCGCGTCGCGGCGGGTCGCCGAGAAGGCGGGCTTCCGCTACGAGGCGATCCTGCGGCAGCGGCTCGTGCACCGGGGCGTCCGGGTCGACGCCTGGATCGGGTCGATGCTGCCGTCCGATCTGCTCTGACGCCGGCGTGGTGACGACACGCCCGGGGTCGTCCATTCGGGCACTGCTTGTGGCGGGGGACGGGGGTCGATGGACATTCGGGTCGAGGTGGGCGGCCGGGCGGGGTATGCGGCCTGATTGCGTCACGGTGTTGTGGCCGGGGATATGGCACAACACCGATATGTCGGCTTTCGCATTCCCTGGCGGGTGCGGGTGCGCTAAGGAGTGAGCCACACGGAAACGTCAGCCCCTCGTGCGACGATATTGGACGTGAACACCGCGCCTCCCCCGCTCCTGCTCGTCCAAGGCGATGAGGAACTACTCGCCTCCCGTGCGATCACCGCGGCGGTCGAGGGGGCGCGTGCGGCCGATCCCGACTCCGACGTCCGGGAGTACGAGGCGGGCGCGCTGTCGGCCGGCGAGGTGGCCGAGATGCTCAGCCCGTCCCTGTTCGGCGGGCGGCGCGTGCTGGTCGTCCGCAGTGGACAGGACGCACGGAAAGACTTGACGGCGGCCCTGGTGGCGTACGCCAAGAATCCCGACCCCGAGGTTTCGCTGATCGTCTCGCACCTCGGCGGGGCCAAGGGCAAGGCGCTGGCCGACGGGCTCAAGTCGGCCGGGGCGACGGTGGTGGCCGCGGCGAAACTCAAGGGCGACCGGGAGCGTGTCGCGTTCGTGCGCGACGAGTTCCGGCGCAACGGCGGGCGGTGCGACGAGGCGTCCGCGGCCGCGCTGCTGGCCTCGGTCGGCAACGACCTGCGGGAGATCGCGGCGGCCTGCTCGCAGTTGATGGCCGACACCGACGGCAAGATCACGGAGGCCGTGGTCGCGCGGTACTACAAGGGCCGGGCCGAGGTGAGCGGCTTCACGGTGGCCGACGCCGCGATGGTCGGCGACGTTCCAGGGGCGCTCGAGGCGCTCCGGTGGGCCCTGCACGTCGGCGTCGACCCGGTGCCGATCGCCGACGCCATCGCCGACGGGGTGCGGACCGTGGCCAAGGTCGCCTCGGCCGGGCGCGGCAACCCGTACCAGATGGCCAGCTCTCTCGGCATGCCCGCCTGGAAGATCCAGCGGGCGCAGGAGCGGGCCCGCGGCTGGACGCCCGAGGGCCTGGTCGACGCGATGCGGGCGGCCGCCGACTGCAACGCCGCGGTCAAGGGCGGGGCCGAGGACCGTGGATACGCGCTCGAGCGGGCCGTCTTCGCCGTCGCCGCGGCGCGCCGGGGTGGTGGCCGATGACCGTCGTGCATCAGCCGCTCTATGCTCGCCTGCTCCGGCTGCGCCACGTCGCGCCGAGCGGGTTCCTGTGTTTCGTCTACCTCGAGGGCGCGGTCGCCCTGGGCATTCTGCTCGCCCTGGCCGAGCTGGTCAGCTGGTGGGGCGTGCTGGCGTTGCCGGCCACGGTCGCGGTGATGGTCAAGCTGAACGACGTCATCGCGGGCTCGCTGATCCAATCGCGCTCCGCCGTTGCCCATCCGGCGGCTGCCCGATCGTCTGCCGCTCGTGAAAGGGCCGGCGTGGGTGAGGGGCCGTCACTGCGGCCGGCCACCGCGTACGGGCCCGTCGAGCACACGCCGGCGGTGCGGCTGCCCGAGGACGCCACGCGGCGACTCCCCGGTCTGATCGACAGCGGCCGGGGTGCGCCCGTCAAACGGCCCTGGGTCGAGAAGGCCGAGGCGCAGCAGCAGTGGATCCGTCAGTCGGCCACCCGCCGATACGAGTAAACGACACCGGGCACCGCCGTGGACCTTGTGGTCCGGCGATGCCCGGGTGCGGTCTTGCGGCGTACAGCCAAACGCTCGGCACCTGACTGGGTCAGGCCGCCGAGCGGATCAGCGATGATCAGGCCGAGAGCGCCGCGACGCGCTTGGCGATGGCCGACTTGCGGTTCGCCGCCTGGTTCTTGTGGATGACACCCTTGCTGACGGCCTTGTCCAGCTGACGGGAAGCGTCACGCAGCAGCGTCGTAGCGGTCTGCGTGTCGCCGGCCTCGCTCGCCTCATTGAGCTTGCGGATCACGGTCTTCAGCGACGACTTGACCGACTTGTTGCGCAGCCGGGCCTTCTCGTTCTGCCGGTTGCGCTTGATCTGGGACTTGATGTTCGCCACGCGACAGCCTTGTCCTGACTAGTTGTTCGGAAACGGTCTCAGCGGGGTGGCCCCAAGTCTCTGTCGAAACAGCGATCAACGGCGCGTCACCACACGCGAAGGACCAGATTACCAGCCCTCGGGCGCGCCGCCAAAACGGTGCCCAGCTCAGGACCGCCAGCCGCGTCGTTCGGCGAGCCAGGACAGCGCCTGCTCGCCGCTGAAACGCTGATGCTGACGGCTGTGCGGGGAGGCGCTGCTCGGCCCGCCGCCGGCTCGTACGAGCCAATAGCCGGCCAGCGCGGCGAGGGCGCCGTCGACCCCTTCCGGTGGGGCGTTCCATTCCCGGAGGTACGTCTCCACGTCGAGCCCACTCGCGAAGGCGGTCACCAGCAGCGTCACGGTGTCGAACCAGGGCGCTCCGAGGCAGGGCCACGTCCAGTCGCAGAGGCGGGCGGCACCCGTACCGTCGATCATGATGTTGTCGATCCGCAGGTCACCATGCATGAGGCCGGAGCCGGCGACGAGGTCGGGGGCGGCCCGTTCGAGCTCGGCCAGCTCGGCCAGGCGGTTGGGGGCAACGGTGTCCCGGGCGGTGTGCGGCATCGGCTCCCGGCCGGCGGCGATCTCCGACCACCAGGACATCTCGGCCCGGAGGATCTCCGGCAGGGGCGGGACGCCGCTGGCCAGCAGCTCGTCCGAGGGGGTGGCCAGGGCGCGCGCGGCGGCGGACCAGGCCGACAGCGAGGCGTCCAGCTCGGCCGGCGACCAGGGCAACGCGGGCACGTGCCCGTCGACGGCCTCCAGGCACAGCGTGAAGTAGCCGGCCTCGGCGATCGACCATAGCGGTCGTGGCGCCGCGACCCCGGGTGGCAGCAACGACGTGATCCAGCCCTCGCGGGCGTACCACTCGGAAGTGGGGTCCTTCAGGGGCGCGGCCTTGACGAAGAAGGCCGGTCCGCCGGCGGTGGTGAGGACGGCGGCGAAGGCCCGGGTGAAGCCGCCGCCGGCGCTGCGCGCGGCGACGACCGGCGAGCCGAGTCTCGCGGTGATCGCCTTACGGACGCTTTTCGGCAGGTCAGACCAGTTCGGCCGTACGGCTGTGGCGCCGTACGGCACGTCGGGAAGTGAAATCGGCCGCACGGCACCATCCTGCCGCGCGCGTTTTTGTCGTACCCCGCTGGCAGGATCCTCGTCATGAGAACCGACGACTTCTGGGCGGTCATCGGCCGAGCGACCGCCGACCGGCCCGCCTCGCCCGCCGAGGTGGCCAAGCGGGCCGCCGCCGACCTGGCGACCCGCGATCCGGAGGAGATCGTGGCCTGGAGCCGACATCTCGACAAGGTCATGGTCGCCTCGGGCACGGCCGACCTGTGGGCGGCGGCCTACCTGATCAACGGCGGCTGCGACGACGAGGGCTTCGACAGCTTCCGCGGCTGGCTGATCGCCCACGGCCGCGACGCGGTGGCGCGCTCCGTGAAGACCCCCGACTCGCTGGCCATGGTCCAGGTGATCAAAAACGCGGCCGACTCCGGCGCCGTCTTCGAGGCCGAGGAGGTGCTGCACATCGCCGCCGACGCGTACGCGCAGGCCACCGGCCAGGAGCTCCCGGCCGAGGAGAGACCAGCGACCAGACCCGACGCCGGCGACCTGTGGGATTTCGACAACGAGGAGGAAATGCAGCGACGCCTGCCCAAATTGTCCGCCTTGTTCCTGGCCCCACCGGACTGACAGCCACCCGCCCCTTCGTCGGCTGCCCCGTCCTGAGCCGGGCCGCCCTCGCCTTGCCCGGCTGTCCGTACCCGGACAGCTCTCGCCTACCCGTGCCACTGCCCCGCCGCCCTAGCTCGCCCGCCTTCGCCCACCCGTCCGCCTTCGCCCACTCACCCACCCGCCTGCCTTGGCCGCCCGCCTCCGCCCGCCCGTCCGCCCGTCCGCCCGTCCGCCTTCGCCCACTCACCCACCCGCCTGCCTTCGCCCGCCTGTACTCGGATGTGCTCTTTCGGCTACCTCCGCCGGCGCCTCGTTCGGGCGTGGCGCCACGGTGGGGTGTTCCGGGGTGCGGGAAATGGGTCGAGCGGGCCGGAGGGGGTCGGCGAGACTCGGCGCATGAGTCTTCTGCGGGGAACGGTCGCTTCGGTCAGTTGCAACGATGTCTACTCGTTCACCAAGCCGGTGCGGGACGAGATCGTGCTCGTGGCCGGGATCGGGGTCGAGGGTGATGTGCACGCCGGGGTGAACGTGCGGCACCGGAGCCGGGTGAAGGCCGATCCGACCCAGCCGAACCTGCGGCAGGTGCACCTGATCCACCAGGAGCTGTTCGACGAGGTTGGCGAGAAGGGCTATTCGGTCGAGCCCGGCAATCTGGGCGAGAACGTGACGACCAGCGGCGTCGACCTGCTAGGGCTGCCGCTGGGCACGATCCTGCGCTTCGGCCCGCCGGCGGCGGACCGCTCGGGGCCGGAGGGCTCGGACGGCGCCGCTGGGCTGGGCGGCGCTGTGGGGGCGGGCGGCGCTGAGGCTGGCTCGGCTGTGGGGGCGGGCGGTGCTGAGGCTGGCTCGGCTGTGCTGGCTGCGGTGTTGGGAGCAGCTGCGGCGGCGGTGCTCGATGAGGCTACGGCGGCGGCTGCTGATGCGGTGGCTTCGGCGGCGGCGCGTGATGACGCGGCCGTGGCTTCGGGGGGAGGAGACCCGCGGGCGGCGGTGATTGTGGCGGGGCTGCGGAATCCGTGTGTGCAGATCGACCGGTTCCGGCGTGGGCTGCTCAAAGAAGTCGTCGGGCAGGACGGTGATGGCAACGTGGTGCGCAAGGGTGGCGTGATGGGCGTGGTGTTGCGGGGCGGGGTGGTTCGGGCCGGTGATCAGATCAGCGTGGAGTTGCCGCCCTCGCCGTTCGTTCCGTTGGCCAAGATTTAGGTTTCGGGGATCTGAGCAGGCAGAACGGCGCTGCGGGGCGGGCCGGGGCGCGTGCGGGTCACAAGAGTTCCGTCGGTGGGGGAAGTGCGGTTGAACGGGTGTGAGCGGGGGCCACGCGCGGGCGTGGGACGATAGAGCGCGTCGGTGGCTCGCCGGCGTCGTGAAGTTTGAGAAGAACGGAAGATCGTGCCTGGACCGCTCGACCCCGGCGTGAACGTGATCGGCAACACCGATCCCGCTCGGATCCGCAACTTCTGCATCATCGCCCACATCGACCACGGCAAGTCGACGCTGGCTGACCGCATGCTGCAGATCACCGGGGTGGTCGACCCGCGTCAGATGCGTGCTCAGTATCTCGACCGCATGGACATCGAGCGCGAACGCGGCATCACGATCAAGTCGCAGGCCGTGCGCATGCCCTGGACCGTTCGCGATGGCGAGCGTACGGGCGAGAGCGCCGTTCTCAACATGATCGACACGCCGGGGCACGTCGACTTCACGTACGAGGTCTCCCGCAGTCTCGCCGCCTGTGAAGGCGCCGTCCTGCTCGTCGACGCCGCGCAGGGCATCGAGGCGCAGACCCTCGCCAACCTCTACCTGGCGATGGAGAACGACCTGCACATCATCCCGGTGCTCAACAAGATCGACCTGCCGGCCGCTCAGCCCGAGAAGTACGCCGAGGAGCTGGCCAAGCTGATCGGCTGCGAGCCCACCGACGTGCTGCGGGTCTCCGGCAAGACCGGCGTCGGCGTCGACCACCTGCTCGACGAGATCGTCCGGCAGTTCCAGCCGCCGGTCGGTGACGCCCAGGCTCCGGCCCGCGCGATGATCTTCGACTCGGTGTACGACGTCTACCGGGGCGTGGTCACCTACGTCCGGGTCATCGACGGGCGCATCGAGGCCCGCGACCGGATCAAGATGATGTCCACCGGGGCCGTGCACGAGCTGCTCGAGATCGGCGTCGTGTCGCCCGAGATGGAGAAGGCCGGCGCGCTCGGTGTGGGCGAGGTCGGATATCTGATCACCGGCGTGAAGGACGTCCGCCAGTCCCGGGTCGGTGACACCGTCACCGGCAACGTCCGGCCCGCCACCGAGCCCCTCGGCGGCTACAAGGACCCGAAGCCGATGGTCTACTCGGGTCTCTATCCGATCGACGGCTCCGACTACCCGGCGTTGCGCGACGCGCTCGACAAGCTCAAGCTCAACGACGCCGCGCTGGTCTACGAGCCGGAGACCTCGGCCGCTCTCGGCTTCGGCTTCCGCGTCGGATATCTCGGCCTGCTCCACCTGGAGATCATCGGGGAGCGGCTGGAGCGCGAGTTCAACCTCGACCTGATCTCGACCGCGCCCAACGTGGTCTACCGCGTCTACACCGAGGACGCCGAGGAGAAGGTCGTCACCAACCCGAGCGAGTTCCCCAACGGGAAGATCGCCGAGATTCACGAGCCGGTCGTACGGGCCACCGTGCTGGTGCCCAACGACTACGTGGGCGCCGTCATGGAGCTGTGCCAGAGCCGGCGCGGATCGCTGCTCGGCATGGAATACCTGTCGCCCGAGCGGGTCGAGCTGCGGTACACGCTGCCGCTCGCGGAGATCATCTTCGACTTCTTCGACCAGCTCAAGAGCAAGACCAAGGGGTACGCCTCGCTCGACTACGAGCCCTCCGGCGAGCAGGTGGCCGATCTGGTCAAGGTGGACATCCTGCTGCACGGCGAGCCGGTCGACGCGTTCAGTGCGATCGTGCACAAGGACAAGGCGTACAACTATGGCGTGACCATCGCGGCCAAGCTGCAGAAACTCATTCCGCGGCAGCAGTTCGAGGTCCCCATCCAGGCTGCCATCGGCAGCCGGATCATCGCCCGCGAGACCATCCGGGCCATCCGCAAGGACGTCCTCGCGAAGTGCTACGGCGGTGACATCAGCCGTAAGCGCAAGCTGCTCGAGAAGCAGAAGGAGGGCAAGAAGCGGATGAAGATGGTCGGCCGCGTGGAGGTCCCGCAGGAGGCCTTCATCGCCGCACTGTCGACATCCGACTCTCCGGACTCCAAGGGAGCAAACAAAAAATAGGCGGTTTGGCTTTCGAGGGGGTCGGGAACTCTGGGTCTCGACGGACGCAACGAATTGCTTCACCCCCGAGAGGATCCCCCAATGACTGTCACCGGCATCATCACCGCCCTCATCGTCGGTCTCATCATCGGCGCCCTGGGCCGCCTGGTTGTTCCGGGCAAGCAGAACATCCCGCTGTGGCTGACCCTGGTCATCGGCGTCGTGGCCGCCCTGCTGGGCACGGTGATCGCTCGCGCTACCGGCGTCGCGGACACCAAGGGCTTCGACTGGATCGAGCTGTTCTTCCAGGTCGTCCTGGCCGCGATCGGTGTTGCCCTGGTGGCGGGTGTCGGCGGTCGTCGCCGCCTCACCCGATAAGGCACCAACAAAAGCGCCGGACCGAAAGGTCCGGCGCTTTTGTGTTTTCTAATACCGGAACTTGTGCTGGGCGCTGCGGCGGTTCACCCAGGCCGGCAGGTCCTCCACCTGCTCGCGGTGCGGAAGGTGCTCGGCCGCGGCGTTGCCCTCGGTGACGTTGCGCATCGTCACCACGAAACCCTGGACCAGGCGATCCTCGCGCAGATCGCGGTACGTGGCCTCGACCAGCACCCGGCCGTGGTCGGGACGGCGCAGCGCGCAGAAGATCGTCCCGTCGCCGCCGGCCGCGAACGCGCGGCGGATCTGCCCCTGGTCATCCCCGTCGACCAGGTCGGCGAAGGTGGACAGCGGGGAGAGATCATCGTCGCCCAGCAGGTCGTGCAGGCCGGGGCTGGCGTAGCGGACCCGCTGGTCCTCATCGAGCACCAGCATGAGGTCGGCTGTGTTCCGGATCACAGCTCGCAGGTAGAGGTCGCTGTCGCGGCGGCCGACCGCCTCGACCAGGCTGATCCGGTCGAGAGCCAGGGCGGCCTGGCCGGCCAGCACCTCGAGCGCGTCGCGGGCGGCGGCCAGGGCGTCGCGGCGGCCGGTCAGCACCAGGGCGCCGCCGCTGGGCCGGGCCACGGCCAGCGGCTCCAGCCACAGCGGGCAGATCAGGATGCCCTCGGCCGAGGGCGACTCGTCGGCCCACCAGCTGCGCGTGCGACGGCCGGCGGGGGCGGGCGGCAGGGCCTCCAGCGCCATCTGGCGATCGTCGGTGGCGAAGACCACACGCCGCACGGTCTGCTCCGGCAGCAGGATCGCGACGGCGGAGCGGAGCGCCTCGTCGACGGCCGGCAGGTCGGCCGCGGCCACCAGATCGGCGCTCGCGCCGCGCAGACCGCGCTCGCGGGCCAGGGCCCGGCTGTTCAGGGTCACCGCGTCGGCCAGGCGGGTGATCGTCAGGGTGAGGGTGATCGCCGCCGCCACCGCGATCGGCACGCCGTCGTCCACAGTGCCGGTGAGCGCCTCGATCATCAGGACCAGTGGCGGGGTGGCCACCGACAGGACCAGCAGCGCCGCCCAGTGGCCGCGCCACGCGGGCGGGCGCGGGGTCTCCGGCATGGTGAGACGGGCCATCGACGGGTGCAGGGCGGCCAGGCCCCAGGCCACGTAGAGCACGCGATAGCCGGTCTCGGCGGCCGTGCCCGGGCTCAGCGGATAGATGATGTCGCCGGCCAGCATGCCCAGCGCGCCCAGGAGCAGCAGCATGGCGGCGATGTTGCGGCCGGTGGCCAGGTTGAGGCGCACGGCCACCCCGACCAGCAGGACGGAGCCGATGACGTCGGCGGCCGAGATGCCGCCCAGCTCGGACATGCCGCCGAACACGAAGACCCACAGGACCAGCAGGCTGGCGCAGGCGAACGCGAGCAGGTCGATCAGCCGGGCCCGGTCGTCGATCGCCGAGCCGCCGCTGGTGAACCGCAGCAGCGCGCCGGCGACCAGCGCGTACATCGCCAGATAGAACGCGTCGGCCAAGCCGTGATCACGCAGAGCGAAAAAGACGTCGCCCGTGGCCAGCGCCGCGACCGCGGCGGCCAGCAGCAGCCAGGGCCCCAGCCGGGCCGGACGGTAACGGCGGACTCCCGCCAGGATCGCCAGACAGCTGCCAGAACCCAGAAGGATCCACTCGATCGCCCTCGACACGTCCTACTTAGTACCAGGACGGTAGCTGTCTGTCCACGTCGATGTATACGCTACGCAACTGCGTACCGAAAACGGCCAACACCACTCAGAGTGAGGGAAACGCCGTCCGAAATTTCCGGCCACACACCGAAAATCGGACGTCAATCGAACACTTCGGCGATCACGCGGCGGCTGTCGGCGCCACCCTGCGCGGTCGCCGCCTGCCACTTGCCGTCCGGCGCGTGCCACTCGAGATCAGCGAAACGTACCCGTTCGAGGCCGGTCGCCGAGGCATGAGCGACGAGCCAGTGGGCATAGCGCCAGCCGGCGTTCACGTCGGCCACCGCGACGGTCAGGCCGGCCGCCGGCCCGGTGGTCGCCGACTCGGTCAGGCCCTTGCCCCAGTCGAGCCGCAGGCCCTCGAGCAGAGCGGCCGACGCGGCGGCGCCGCGCAGCACCGGCGAGCCGCTCACCGAGCACTCCACGGCGCCGGTCGCCCGCCCGGTCAGCGCCCTGGCCAGCACGGCCGACTCGTCGGCCCATTTCTCGTACGCGTTGGGATAGGCCGAACGCTGCACCTTCTGCGCGGCGTCGGTGACCCGCATCTTCTGGTAGCCCTTGACCTTCTTGAGCGCGGTGTAGAACTTGTCGGCCGCGTACCTCGGGTCCTTGATCTTCTCGACCGTGCCCCAGCCCTGGCTGGGACGCTGCTGGAAGAGCCCGACCGAGTCGCGGTCGCCGGTGTCGAGGTTCTCCAGCTTCGACTCCTGGAGCGCGGTGGCCAGCGCGATCACCACGGCCCGCTCGGGCATGCCCTTGCGCACGCCCACGGCGGTGATCGTCGCGGCGTTGGCCATCTGCACGTAGTCGAGCGTGACCTCGCCGTCGGCCCGCACGACGCACTCGGGGCCGATGGTGGGCAGCTTGAGGCCGCCGGAGAACGAGCGGACGACGGCGAACACGCCGAGCGCACCGACGAGCGTGACCACCGCCAGCGCCGCCACGACCGGTGTCCTGCGCACCCACACCCCCAAGGTTGTTCAGGCAACAAGAGTAGTCAACGAGATCACCCCTGCCTGGTCACTGGGACCCAGGCGGCGTCGCGCTTCTCCCGGAAGGCGGCGACGCCCTCGCGGCCCTCGGCCGAGCGGAAGTATCCCGCCGAACGCTGGGAAAGTTCTGCGAGCTCCTCACGGACGCTTTCATGAGGCGTACGGCGGAGAAGTTGTTTGGCGCCCGCAAGCGCGAGTGGCCCGCCTCGCACCAGGCTGGCGCAGTACCGCGAAATGGTCTTGTCGAGATCGTCGGCCGTGGTGACGGCGGTGACGAGGCCGATCTCCCTGGCCCGGAACCCGTCGAAGACGTCACCGGTGAGATAGAGCTCGGCGGCGGCCCGAGGGGCCAGGCGGGGAAGCACGGTCGCGCTGATCACGGCCGGGATGACGCCGAGACGTACCTCGGAGAAAGCGAATGTCGCCTCGTCGGTGCAGACCGCGATGTCGGCGGCGGCGATCAGGCCGAGCCCGCCGGCCCGGGCCGGTCCGCCGACGCGCGCGACCACGGGCTTGGGGAACTCCCAGAGCGCGGCCAGGACGTCGGCCAGGAGCTCGGCCGGGACCCGGCCGGTCTCGCGGGCCTCGGCGGTCTCCTTGAGATCGGCGCCCGAGCAGAAGACGGGGCCGGTGTGCGAGAGGACGACGGCCCGGACCGAGACGTCGGTCAGGGCCTCGGCCAGCGCGTCCAGAAGCTCGCGCATGAGAGGGGTGGAGAGAGCGTTGCGGTTCGCCGGGCTGTCCAGGGTCATGGTGGTCACCCCGGCGTCGGTGACGGTACGGACCAGAGCCATGGCGGCACCCTAACGGGCGGCGTGCACACTTGACGGATGGCCGGCGCACTTCCCGATGGTTCACCTGTCCCTTCCGACGGGTCGCTTCCCGCTACCGCGACGGCGGAGGTCGGCCGGAACGGGTTCGCCGTCTATGTCCACGTGCCGTTCTGCGCGTCTCGATGCGGATACTGCGACTTCAACACGTATACCGCCGCCGAGCTTGGGGGAGGGGCGAGCCGGGATTCGTACGCCTCGACGGTTTTGCGTGAGTTGAAGCTGGCCTCTAGCGTCATAAATCCGGAAAAAGTGGACACGGTGTTCTTCGGGGGAGGGACGCCGACGTTGCTGAGCGCCGACGATCTCGGGCGGATCCTGAACGGGATCGACGAGACGTGGGGCCTGGCACCCGGGGCCGAGATCACCACCGAGGCAAATCCGGAATCTGTGGACTTGTCGTATCTGCGCACGCTGCGGAAGCACGGCTTCAACCGGATCTCGCTGGGCATGCAATCGGCGGCGCCGGGAGTGCTGCGCATCCTGGATCGCAAGCACACGGCGGGACGCGCGCCACAGGCCGCTCGTGAGGCCCGCGAGGCCGGCTTCGAGCACGTCAACCTCGACCTGATCTACGGAACACCGGGTGAGACAGCCGACGACTTCGAGGCGTCGCTGCGGGCGGTGATCGACGCGGGCGTCGACCACGTCAGCGCGTACTCGCTGATCGTCGAGGACGGCACCCGGATGGCCGCCCGCATGCGGCGCGGCGAGATCCCGTACCCCTCGGACGACGTCGCCGCCGACCGCTACCTGGCGGCCGAGCGGGCCCTGAGCGGCGCCGGCTTCGAGTGGTACGAGGTGTCGAACTGGGCCACCTCGGACGAGGCCCGCTGCCGGCACAACCTGCTCTACTGGACCGGCGCCGACTGGTGGGGCCTCGGGCCGGGCGCGCACAGCCACGTCGGCGGGGTTCGCTGGTGGAACGTCAAGCACCCGTCGACGTACACGCAAAGGCTTGACGAAGGTGTTTCTCCCGGCCAGGCGCGTGAGCTGCTGACCGGCGAGGACCGGCACGTCGAGGACGTCATGCTGCGGGTACGCCTGCGCGAGGGGATCGCCCTCGACCGGCTCGACCAGGTGGGCGCGAAGCAGGCGCTGGCCAACGGGCTGCTCGACGCCAAGGCGTACGAGAAGGGCCGTCTGGAACTGACCCTGCGTGGCCGTCTGCTGGCCGACGCCGTGATCCGCGACGTCGTATAGGAAATTGAAGCGCCGGGCCCCCGTGCCCGGCCGAACTACTTGATGAGCTTCAAGGACATCGGATAGTCGTACGGCTCGTTGTTGATGGCCTTCACGCCGGCGATGATGCCGAAGATGATGGCGATCAGCGCGGCCGCCGCGATGATGATGAAGCCGATGCCGATGCACGAGGTCACCCAGCCGATCAGGGTGGCGATCGCCCAGGTGATCTGGAAGTTGAGCGCCTTGACCGACTCGGCGCGCACCGACGGCGACTGGTTGCCCTTGGCCAGCAGCGAGATCAGCGGGGCGATCCAGCCGGAGAGGCCACCGCCCAGGAAGGCGCCGGCGGCGCCGCCGAAGTGGGCGACCAGGATCCACGTGCGGTCGTCCTGCGTGGGGCCGCCGTAGCCGCCGTATCCCGGCTGGTAGCCCGGCGGAGGCTGCTGCTGATAACCGGGCGGGGGGCTGTATCCCGGAGGCGGCGTGTAGGGCGGCGGTGTCGATCCGGAAGTCGGGTCGTTAGCCGCATAAGGGTTGAACGGCCTGGTGGGGTCATTCGGGTTCGGCTCACCAGGCGGGCGAGGCGGTTCAGTCATGGCTGACACGGTAGGGCCGCACTTCAATGCGGTCGAGGGCGACATGCTGATCAGGTGGATGAATAGACAGTGCACTCGATCATCGCGCTGCCGTCCACGGCGACGTAGACTGGCACTCTGTCATCCGGAGTGCCAAGCCAGTGGGGGAGGGGTCATATGAGTCTCGATGACCGCAAGCTCGAAGTGCTTCGCGCGATCGTCGAGGACTACGTCGAGACCCAGGAGCCCGTCGGCAGCAAGGCGCTGGTCGAGCGCCACCAGCTGGGCGTCTCCCCGGCCACCGTGCGCAACGACATGGCGGTGCTCGAGGAGGAGGGCTACATCCGGCAGCCGCACACCAGCGCCGGCCGGGTGCCCACCGACGCCGGCTACCGGCTGTTCGTCGACCGCCTCTCCAAGGTCAAGGCGCTGAGCCCGGCCGAGCGGCGGGCCATCGAGCGGTTCCTGATCGGCGCGGTCGACCTCGACGACGTGGTGCACCGCACGGTGCGCCTGCTCGCGCAGCTCACCCGTCAGGTCGCCGTCGTGCAATACCCGTCGCTGGCTCGCTCCTCGGTGCGTCACCTCGAGCTGGTGCCGATCTCCACCACGCGCCTCATGCTGGTGATGATCGCCGACACCGGCCGCGTCGAGCAGCGCCTGGTCGAGCTGCCCGGCCCGGTGCCGGCCGACGACGTCACCGACCTGCGCCGCCGTGTGAACGAGAAACTCGCCGGTAGGAAGCTCGCCGAGACCCCGCCGCTGGTGCAGGGCCTGGTCGACGACTGCGCGCCGGAGAGCCGGGCCACGATGGCGTGCCTCGCCTCGGTGCTCCTCGAGACATTGGTGGAGCGCAGTGAGGAACGCCTCGCGTTGGCGGGTACGGCTAACCTGACAAGAGGGGGCGTGCTGGACTTCCAGGGCACCCTCCGGCCGGTCCTCGAAGCCCTCGAGGAAGAGGTCATCCTGCTGAAGCTGATCGGCGATCTGGAACCGAGCACCACCAGGGTCCGGATCGGCGACGAGAACGAGATCGACAACCTGCGGTCGGCGTCCGTGGTCAGCACGGGGTACGGCCCCGGTGCGACGATCGTCGGTGGGCTCGGTGTGCTCGGCCCCACCCGGATGGACTACCCCGGCACCATCGCGACCGTGCGCGCGGTGGCACGCTACGTGGGCGACCTTCTAGCACAAAATTGACGAGGATTGCGGAGCCCGTGGCCAAGGACTACTACGGCATTCTCGGCGTGAGCCGGGAAGCCACCGACGACGAGATCAAGCGCGCCTACCGCAAACTGGCTCGGCAGTACCATCCGGACGTCAACCCGGACCCGGAAGCGCACGAGAAGTTCAAGGACATCAACGCGGCGTACGAGGTCCTGTCCGACGACCAGAAGCGCCAGATCGTCGACCTGGGCGGCGACCCGCTCGCGCCCGGCGGCGGCATGGGCCCCGGCGGCCCGGGCGGAGCCGGCGGCCCGTTCGTCGGTTTCCAGGACATCATGGACGCCTTCTTCGGCACGGCGGCCGGTGGCGGCGGCCGTGGACCGCGCCCGCGCACCCGCCCAGGGGCCGACGCGATCCTGCGGCTCGAGCTCGACCTGAACGAGACGGCCTTCGGAGTGGAGGCGCCGATCACGGTCGACACGGCGGTGCTGTGCACGCAGTGTTCGGGAGCGGGCACGGCGCCGGGCACCCACCTGGCGACGTGTGAGACCTGCGCCGGCCGGGGCGAGGTGCAGAGCGTGCAGAGGACATTCCTGGGCCAGGTCGTGTCGTCGCGCCCCTGCGCCACCTGCCAGGGCCACGGCACGGTCATCCCGCACCCCTGCCCCACGTGCGCCGGCGACGGCCGCGTGCGCACCCGCCGCTCGCTGACGGTGAAGATCCCGGCCGGCGTCGAGGACGGCATGCGCATCCGCCTGGCCCAGCAGGGCGAGGTGGGTCCCGGTGGCGGCACCCCCGGCGACCTGTACGTGGAGATCCACGAACGCCCGCACGACGTCTACTCCCGCAAGGGCGACGACCTGCACTGCCGCGTGACGCTGCCGATGACCGCGGCCGCCCTGGGCACCCGCCTGACGATCAAGACCCTCGACAGCGAAGAGGGCATCGAGGTCAAATCGGGCACGCAGCCGGCAAGCACGCTCCGCATCCGGGGCAAGGGCGTGCCCCACTTGAGGGGCCAGGGCCGAGGCGACCTGTTCGTGCACTTGGACGTCAAGACCCCGACGAAGCTGACCGCCGACCAGGAGCGCATGCTGCGCGACTTCGCCAAGACCCGAGGCGAGGACGTGGCCGAGCTGAGCAAGCAGGGCGGCTTCTTCAGCCGCATGCGAGACGCCTTCAACGGCCATTAATTCAAGGTCAAGGTCATGTCGTAGCGGGGTGGGGCGTACGGTCCGCTGCTCCCGCCGAGGGCCGCGACGGGGTGAGCTGGGCGCTGGCGCGCCCAAACCGCTCACCCCGCCACGGCGACGTGCGTGAGCGGTGACGCTCAAAAACCCGACCTCAGCCCGCGACCGCTGCCCGGTCTCAGCCCGCGGCGGCCGCTTGGCTGGTTTCAGCTCGCCGCGGCGGCTTGGCTGGTTTCAGCCCGCGGCGGCTGCTTGGCTGGTTTCAGCCGGCGACGCGGCTGCTCGCCCGGTCGAGGAGCAGCGGGATGAGCTCGGCTCGCCAGGTGTCCAGGTGCACGGCGCCGCTGGAGATGCCGCCATGCGCGAACTCCTCACGGACCACCCACTCGGTGGTCTCGGACGCCAGGTTGACGCTGACCAGCCGATCGAACTCGGCGTAGAGCAGCCGCTCGATCTCACCGAGGGAAGGCGGCAAGTAAGTGGTGGCCAGGCGCTCGGCCATGGCCCGCCACACCCACGGGTCGCCCCGGAGACCCCAGCGCGGCGGCTCGGGATCGAAGAGTTCTGACACCACCTTCATGAAATTCACTCATACCCGCCGATGACCCGGATCAAGCGGCGGTGTGCACAGTCTGCAAGCGTGCCCAGCCCGGCCGTGGCCGCCGGCACGGCTGGTGGTGATTGGCTAGGTTGTGGTTGCCGGCTCAGCCGTGGTCGCTGGGCCAGCGGGTGGTTGCCAACCCGGTTGTGGTTGCCAGCTCAGCTGTGGCTGCCGGGTCGGGTTGGGGTTGCCGGCTCAGCTGTGGCTGCCGGGTCGGGTTGGGGTTGCAGGCTCAGGCTGTGGTCGTCGTGGCGGGGACGGCGACCGTGGTCGTGGGGACCGCGGCGAGCCGGGCGTAGTCGGCGCTGATCTCGGCGGCCGTGCGCAGCAGGTGGGGCAGGTGTTTCTCGACCAGGGTCTCCACCGACGTCTCGGCCGCGTGCACGGTCACGTTGATCGCCGCGATCACCTGGCCGTTGCCGTCCCGGACCCCCGTGGCGACCGACCGTATCCCGGGCGCCAGGTCCTGGTCGGCGAGCGCCCAGCCCCGGGCCCGCACCTCCAGCAACGCCGTCATGAAGGCGTCGAGGGTAGGCCGGTACCGCGCGACGATCCCGGACCGTGAGTGCTCGGCCAGGATGTCCGGCACGAACCGGGGCTCCTTCGCGGCGAGCAGCACCTTGCCCATCGACGTCGCGGGGGCCGGGAACCGGGTACCGATCGAGACCGCCAGCGTCACGATCTTCGGCACCGCGACCCGGGCGACGTAGACGATGTCGCAGCCGTCGAGCTGCGCCATCGAGGTGGACTCGCCGGTGGTCGCGACCAGCTCCTCCATGTGCGGGCGGGCCACCTCCCAGAGGTTCAGCGAGTTCACGTACGCCATACCGAGTTCCAGCACGCGCGGCGTCAGCGCGAAGCCGCGGCCCTCGCTTCGCGCGTAGCCGAGCGCCTCCAGCGTGAGCAGGATGCGGCGGACCGTGGGCCGGGCCAGGCCGGTCTCGGCCGCGATGTCGCTCAGCGTCATCGACGGCTGACCCGGGCGGAAGGAGCGCAGGACGTCGAGGCCGCGCGCGAGCGCCTCGATGAAGTCAGGCCCAGCGCCCCTTCCGGTATCGGTCATCTCCTAATGCTTCCACTGCGCCGAACCGGCGTCCCACTCGGTGTACTGGTACGGGTTCTCGCGGATCGCCGTCTCAGGCACATCGGGGTTCATCCCGCGCCGCCAGGCCTCCTCGCCCATCGTCTCGCGCAGGTAGTCGACGGTCGCCTCGACCTTGGCCCGGGCCGCCGCCAGGTCGACGCCGACGAGCCGGCCGTCCTGTTTCACGACCCGGCCGCCGACCAGCACGGTGTGCACGTCGCCGCGCTGCGCCTGGAAGGCGACGTGCCCGTACGGGTGGAGCACCGGGAACATCACGGGCGAGGCCTCGTTCGTGATCAACACGATGTCGGCCTGCCGGCCCGGAGTGA
This sequence comes from Actinoplanes sp. NPDC000266, assembly GCF_042899005.1. Lineage (NCBI taxonomy): Bacteria > Bacillati > Actinomycetota > Actinomycetes > Micromonosporales > Micromonosporaceae > Actinoplanes > Actinoplanes sp. NPDC000266. Next base: position 44,490 of record NZ_JBIAZI010000022.1, on the reverse strand, counting down.
GCGCGCCGACCTGCGAGTCCATGCCGAGCGCGCGAGCGCCGCCGCGGGTCGCCCACTCGACGACGTGCTCGGCCCGCAGGTGAGCGTGGGTCACCGTCTCCTGCTTGGAGTGGGCCTCGAGATGTTCGCGCGAGCGGTCGGCGCCGAGCGTGGTGCGCATCGCCGAGAACAGGTCGCCGCTCCACCAGACGCTGGTGTCCATCGACAGCGAGACCGGGATGTCGTGGTGGCGCAGCTGGTAGGTGGGCGGGTAGCCCTGGCCGGCGCTCTGCTCGCTCTCGGTGGAGACCGAGACGGAGCCGCCGGTGGCGGCGATCCGGTTGTACGAGTCGTGCGTGAGGGTGGCGGCGTGGACGTACACATTGGTGGGGCCCATGAAGCCGTTCTCGTGCATGAGCCGGATGCCGTCGTCGTTCGTGGCGCCCCAGACGCCGGCGTGCGTGGTCACGGCGGCGCCGAGCTCGCGGGCGACCTCGAACGCGGCCTTCTCGGGGAAGGAGGGGTCGCCGGTGACGTCGAAGGCCATCTGGAAGCCGGCCAGCTTGCCGCCGTCGACGCGCCGGCGGTAGAAGTCGCGGAACGTGTCGGAGGTGGCCCACTCCCACGGCCCCTGCTGGATGTTTCCGTACGCCAGGACGAACCGGCCGGGCACGGCCTCGAGCGCGTCGACCGCGGCGTCGGCGTGATCGGCGGTCTGCAGGCCGTGTGACCAGTCGACGGTGGTGGTCACGCCGGCGTCGATCGCCTCGATGGCGGCGAGCAGGTTGCCGGCGTGGATGTCCTCGGGGCGGAACAGCTTGCCCGACTCCAGGTAGTACCAGACGAAGTACTGCGTGAGGGTCCAGTCGGCGCCGTAGCCCCGCATGGCGGTCTGCCACATGTGCCGATGGGTGTCGATCATGCCGGGCATGATCACGCCGCCGGTGGCGTCGATCTCGAGGGCGCCCTCGGGCGCGGTGAGGCCGGTGCCGACCTCGGCTATGCGGCCGTCGACAACGAGCACGTCGGCGCCGGGGAGAACGGTATGTGAGTCGTCCATGGTCAGTACCAGGCCGTTACGCAGGATGGTCGGCCGGCTGTCAGTGCTCATCGCAGCTCCTCTCGGACGCTCGTCCGCCACGCGGACAACGAGTTCGCGCCAGTCTTCTCCCGGCCTCTTCGCGGTGTCAATGGTTTGTTTCGTGCAGATCAACAAGGCGTTGACAGCGTGCAGATCTTGGTCGAGGCTGGTCCGGCGGACAGATGTCCGCAGAACGGCGGTTGGGATCGATGGGACCATTGAACGGCTTGCTGGTGGCGGATTTCTCGAGGATCCTCGCCGGGCCTTACGCGACGATGCTGCTGGCCGACCTCGGCGCGCAGGTGATCAAGGTGGAGGGCCCGGGCGGCGACGACACACGCACGTGGATGCCGCCCACCCGCGACGGCGTCTCGACGTACTACCTGGGCATCAACCGCAACAAACGCTCGATCGCCCTTGACCTCAAGGATCCCGACGACCTGGCCGCCGCGCGTGAGCTCGCCCGTCGCGCCGACGTCATGATCCAGAATTTCCGGCCCGGCGGCCTGGCCCGCTTCGGTCTCGACTACGAGTCCGTCGCCGCGGCCAACCCCGCGATCGTCTACGCGAGCATCAGTGGCTTCGGGTCCGGCGCCGGCGCCGACCTTCCCGGGTACGACCTGATGATCCAGGCCATCTCCGGTCTGATGAGCCTCACGGGCGACCCCGAGGGCCCGGCCTACCGCGCCGGCATCTCGGTCTTCGACGTGATGGCCGGCATGCACGCCAACATCGGCATTCTGGCCGCCCTGCACTCTCGCGCCGAGAGCGGGCGTGGCCAGCACATCGAGGTCAACCTGCTCAGCTCGGCTCTCTCGGGCCTGGTCAACCATTCCAGCGGGTACGTCGCCGGCGGCACCGTGCCCTATCGGATGGGCAACGCGCACCCCAGCCTGTTCCCGTACGAGCCGCTGCCCACCGCCGACGGCGAACTGATCGTCATCGCCGGCAACGACGGGCAGTTCCGCAAGCTGTGCCAGGTGCTCGGCCTGCCCGACCTGCCGTCCGACCCGCGCTTCGGCCGCAACCAGGACCGTACGGCCAACCGCGCCGACCTGCGCCCGTTGCTCGTCGAGCGGCTGATGACCCGGACCAAGGACGAGTGGTTCCGCGACCTGATCGCGGCCGGCGTGCCGTGTGCGCCGATCAACACGATCGACGGCGGGGTGGCGATGGCCGAGGAGCTCGGGCTCGACCCGGTCGTCACCGTGGGCGACGTGCCCGGCGTCCGTAACCCCATCACCTTCTCCGGGACCCCGGCGCGGTACGAGCTGCCGCCGCCCGGCCTGGACGAGCACGGCGAGGAGATCCGCAAGTGGCTGAGGAGCTGACCTTTCCGACCGGCATCGGCACGTCGACGCCGACGAGCATCTCGCTGCTGGGCCAGGACCTCGCCGCCGACCTGATGGGCAAGGTCGGCTTCGGCGAGCTGGCCTACTGGCTGGTCGCCGGCCGGCGACCCACCCCGGGTGAGGTGCGCGTCTTCGAGGCGGTGCTCGTGGCGCTCGCCGACCACGGCTTCACGCCGACCGCGATCGCCGCGCGCCTCACGTACCTCTCGGCCCCGGAAGCGTTGCAGGGCGCCCTCGCCGCCGGTCTCCTCGGCGGCGGCTCCCGGTTCCTCGGGGTGACCGAGGACTGCGGCCGCTTCCTCGCCGACACGCTGATCGAGGCCGGGACCGAGCGCGACTACGACGTCATCGCGCTGGAAGCCGTGCGCCGCGCCAAACAGGAGGGCCGGTTCGTCCCAGGTCTCGGCCATCCGGTGCACAAGGACGAGGATCCGCGCACGCCCGTGCTGATCGCGATCGCCGAGGCGGAAGGACTGCGTGGCCCGCACCTGCGCCTGTTCGAGGCCATCGGGCGGGTCCATCCCCAGGTGCTCGGGCGCAAGCTGCCGCTCAACGGCGCCGGGGTGTGCGGCGCCGCTCTCGCCGACCTGGGACTGCCCACCGACCTGCTGCGGGGCTTCGCCCTGCTGGCCCGGGCGGCGGGTCTGCTCGGGCACCTCGCCGAGGAGCGCCGCCGGCCGCTCGGCATGGAGATCTACAAAACCGTCGACCGTAACGCCGTCTACGAACCCCGAGAGGACTGACTATGGCCAGCATCGTCGCGGTCATCGCCTCCACCCATCACCCGTTCTACTACAAGGCCAGCACGGCGACGGGGGAGGACAGGCCGCCCTTCGCCGACGAGTGGACCCGCAAGATCCTGGCGTTCCGCGAGACCCTCACCCGCGCCAACCCGGACGTGCTGGTCATGGTCGGCTCCGACCACTTCCATCAGCTCTGGCTCGACAACATGCCGCAGTTCCTCGTTGGCAAGGCGCCCTTCTACGACGCGAACTGGTACAACGAGGAGCGCGAGTTCGGCCTGCCTCGCATGCTGCTCAAGGGCCAGGAAGACCTTTCGTCGCACGTGTTGCGGGCCGGCCTCGACGCCGGGTTCGACCTGGCGTTCAGCAACGAGCTGCGGATCGACCACAGCATCACGTGCCCGATCATCACACTGCGGCCCGAGGCCGATCTGCCGATCGTGCCGATCTACACCAACATCTTCGCGCCGCCGCTGCCGCAGCCCTCGCGCTTCGTCAAGCTCGGCGAGACCATCCGGCAGATCGTCGAGCAGTGGCCGTCCGACCTGCGGGTCGCGATCATCGGAACCGGCCATCTGTCGCTGGAACTGGGCGGGCCGCGCCAGTTCGGTCCCCACGGTCCCGACCCGGAATTCGACCGGCGGGCGGTCGAGTGGATCGCCAGTGGCGACCTCGACAACTGCCTGCGCGAGGTGACGCTGGAAAGCCTCCACTCGCCGGGCAACGCCACTCACGGGTTCATGGACTTCATGCTGATGATGGGCGTGGCCGGAGCGGGCGCCAAGGCCCATCACGTCGACACGCTCGACCTGTTCCACACCATGGAGGCCTACTTCACCTGGTATCCGAACGGAGTTCCGGCGTGAGCAAATACCTGCTGAACAAGTTCCTGTACACAGTGGATCGCGATCCGGAGCTGGTGGAGCGGTACCGGGACGAGCCGCGTGAGATGGTGACCTGGTGGGAGGCCGAGCGGGCCAACTCGGTGCTCAACTGTCACACCGGCGAGGCGAGCACGTGGCTGCGCTTCTCCGACGCCGAGCGGGAAGCGCTCATCGCGCACGATCACGTGCGCCTCTTCGAGCTGGGCGCGCACCCGTTCCTCACGCTGACGCTGTTCATCGCGATGTTCGAGCGGGACAACACGGAGCCGCTGGAATATCAGAAGGCGTTCGGGGTGCGCCTGGCCCACTTCGCGCTGCCGTACCCGGACATCGCGACATGATCCGCGCGGCCGTGCTGACCGTGTGCGGGTCGCCGCCGGCGGCGACCGAGCGGCCCGCGCCGTCACCCGGCGACGGCCTCCTGCCGATCACGGTGGCGGCCGTGCCGATCACCCCGCTCGACCTGCTCTGCGCCTCGGGCACCAGCTATTTCGGTACGCCGGCGACGCCGTACGTGCCGGGCGTGCAGGGTGTCGGGCATCGCGAGGACGGGACGCCGGTCTGGTTCGCCACCACGGCCGGCATGCGCCCCGGTGACGGCAGCATGGCCGCGCAGGTCGTGGTGCCGGCGGACGACGTCGTGGAGCTTCCGCCGGACGTGCCCCTGCCGTTGATCGCGGCCCTGGGGTTGTCGGCGGTGGCGGCGCACTCGGCACTGATCCGCTCGGGCGGGCTGGCCGCCGGTGAGCAGGTCGTCGTGCTCGGAGGCGGGGGAGTGGTGGGCCAGGCCGCGATTCAGCTGGCATTGCTGGCCGGTGCCCGCCGGGTCGTCGCGGTGGCCCGGTCGGGAACCGCGCGAGATCGAGCCGTCGAGCTAGGTGCGGCGGCGGCCGTGCCGTTCACGCCGGGCGATAATGTGTCCACTGTGGCCGACGCCCTGCGGGAAGCCGTGGACGGGCCGGTCGATCTCGTGCTCGATCCGGTCTTCGGGGTGCCGGCTGCGGCGGCGCTGCGGGTGTTGCGTCCGGGCGGGCGCCTGATCAACCTCGGTAGCGCGGCCGGCGCGGAGGCACCGTTCGAGTCGGCGGTCCTGCGCGGCGGCTCCCTGCGGATCATCGGCTACACCAACAACGCGCTTTCGCCCGCCGAGCGGGCCGAGTCACTGCGTGCGATCGCCGGCCACGCGGTGGCGGGTCGGCTCGTCGTCGATCACGAGGTGGTGCCGTTCGAGTCCGTCGCCGAGGCGTGGCAGCGGCAGGCGAAGGGGGAGGCTCGTGGCCGCATAGTGCTGGCGTTCTGAGATCTCCGCATGTCGATCATCGGTTGGGGGAACTTCACCTCTCGCGGCCGTCGCTGTCCGCTTCCCTCCGGTGTCCCGGCCCGGGCGGCGCGCCACCTCCTCCCGTTGCGCGGCCATGCGGAGCCGGTTGTTCCGAGGCGCCCTCGATCCCCGTCTCCCGGATCGAGCGAAGGGTGAGGTGCCGCCACACCTCACCCGACCCGATCCGGGAGGCGGCCCGGCCGCCGGCCGAACGCCGCGCGGGCTCCGGCGTGGTTTGGGCGGGCCTGGTCCGGTGTTGCGGCTACAGCGGGTTGATCGTCAGCGTGGACAGGTGGGAGGGGTCGGCTATGGCTTGCATGGCGGTGATGTGGCCGGACTCGAAGGTGAGCAGGACGGCGATTCGGGTCTTGCCGCCTGGGGCTACGGCGATGCCCACGGTGCCGTTGATGAGGGCGGTGACTGCGGCTGCGGCTCGGCCCGAGAAGAACTGGGCCACGAGGGTTGAGCCCTCTACCTCGGCGGGGGCGCCCAAGCGGCGGCCGGCCTCGTCCACCCGGAGGCGGACGTCGGGGTCCAGCAGGCTCAGCAGTTTGACGAAATCGCCGGCCCGGGAAGCGGCCAGGAAGGCGTCTACGAGGTCACGTCTGGCCGGCTGATCCGCGGGTGCGGGCTGTGGTGAGGGGGACTGGATGCGGCGGCGGGCTCGGCTGGCCAACTGGCGGGTGGCTTCGGGGGAGCGGGCGACTATGGGGGCGATCTCGTCGAACGGTACGGCGAAGAGGTCGTGCAGGACGAAAGCCAGGCGCTCCACGGGGGACAGTGTTTCCAGGACGACCATCAGGGCCAGGCCCACCGAGTCGGCCAGCAACGTCTCCTGTTCGGGGGTGGGAGCCGTGGGGTGTGTGGGAGGTTCGGTCTCGTAGGAATCCTCGCGGCGCGTGGTTCGGGAGCGCAGCATGTCCAGGCAGACCCGGCCTACCACCGTGGTCAGCCAGGCGTCCAAATTGTCGATCGTGTCGGGGGCGGTGCGGTTCAGGCGCAGCCAAGCCTCCTGGACGGCGTCCTCCGCCTCGGTTGTTGAGCCGAGCATGCGGTGGGCCACGGCTCGCAAGCGTGGGCGGTTCGCCTCGAAGCGGTCATGCACGTCCATCCTCTGGTGCCTTTCTGACGACGATCGTGACCGATTCATGTGGCGGGCGCCACATCGGTCACAGAGTGGCTCTCCGGTCCGTCGACCTGCCGACGGATGAGAACGCGCGGATGTGACGCGCCCAGTCGGAGGAGACATCATGCAGGCACGGCTCGAGAACCCGGCGGAACTGCTTCCGGACGCGGTCAAGGCGATCAACCTGCTCTACAAGGCGGCGCACTCGGCGGGAGTGCCCAGCAGCACTCTGGAACTGGTGCATCTGCGGGCCAGCCAGATCAACGGCTGTGGGCCCTGCGTCGACTCGGGAGCGCGGGCCGCCCGCAAGAACGGTGAGACGGACGAGCGGCTCTTCGCGATCGCCGTGTGGCGCGAGACGCCGTACTTCACCGATGCCGAACGGGCGGCGCTCGCCCTGGCCGAGTCGGCGACGCGGCTTGCCGACCGGTCCGATGCTGTGCCGGACGACGTCTGGGACGAGGCGGCCAAGCATTTCGACGACAGTGGACTGGCGGCGATCGTGTTGTGGATCGCCACCACGAACCTGTTCAACCGGATCAATGTGACGACCCGGCAGCAGGCGCCGCAGAATTGGTGAGGCATCGGCCGTTCGGCCATGGAGCCGCACGTGGTTACGGGACTAGCATTCCGTCATGACGGGGAGCGATGTCCCCCGCGGCGTTCGGGTGATCACGTTGCTGGCCTGGCTGATGGTGCCGGCCGGAGTGCTGCTGGTGTCCGCCGGGGTGCTCGACCTGACGTGGTGGGCTTCCGGCGACGCCGCGCGGCTGACCGCGATCATGACCGAGATCAAGGATGAGTACGGGGTCAACGAGCCCGCGCTCCTGCGGAACGGCGACGGAGCGGTCACCTTGATCGTTCTGGGGATCGCCGCCATGGCGTACGGAATGTTGGCCCCGATGATCCGTCGCGGCCGGAGATGGGCGCGGAGTTGGGCGCTCGGGGTGGGGTTCGCGTTCTTCCTGATCGCGATCATGGGCATCGGGGCCGACGCGAGCCAGCCGAGCTATCTGCGGGACTACTACGAGACGCTGACCTGGACCACGCAGACGGAGCGGATCGCCGAGATCAAAGCGGTGCTCTATCCGGCCTGGTACCAGTGGTTCGAAGACTTCGCTCAAGGGCTGGGCGCGCTGGCCGCCCTGGCCGTCGTGGTCGGACTGTCGTGGGCGGCGGTGGCACACGCCGACCACTTCGTGGGGTTCCGTACCGGCGCGGCCACCACCGACGGCAAACCGGACGAGTGGGACGCCGCGCTGACCCGCATCCGCAACAGCGGCGGCATCGACGCGGTCCGGGACGACGAGAGGCGCGGCGGCCCGGCGACAGGCCGCAGCGGCTCGCCGACGGAACGCAGCGGCTCGCCGACAGAACGCGGCGGCGGCGGGGCGGTCGCGGGCGCCACGGCCGGGATGAACGGCAGCCGTGACGCCGGCGGCTCGATCAACGGACGCGGCGCGGTCAGCGGAGGCGGTGCGGTCGGGTACGACGACGACATCGACCGGCTCTACCGGCGGCCGCCCAGGAAGAACGGGAACGCCGGGCCCGAGACGGGGAAGGGTGACTGAGCGGCGGAGTGGCAGCGCGGTTCGGTAGCGTGCGGGAGTGTCTGCGCCGCTCTTCCTGGTTGATGCCCTGCCCGTCGGGGCCACCTGCACGCTTGACGGGCCCGAGGGGCACCACGCCGCCACCGTTCAGCGGCTCCGGGCCGGTGAGCCGCTGATCCTCGCCGACGGGCGTGGCGGCAGCGTGACCGCGCGTGTGACCGCGGTGGGCAAGGGCAGCGTCGACGTCGAGGTCGTCGAGCGCGAGCTGGTGCCGGCGCCCGATCCGCGTCTGGTCGTCGTGCAGGGCATCGCCAAAGGTGACCGTGGTGAGCTGGCCGTGCAGGCGATGACCGAGATCGGCGTCGACGAGATCCTGCCGTGGGCGGCGTCCCGGTCGGTGGCCCAGTGGCGTGGCGATCGGGGCTTCAAGTCGCGCGACCGCTGGGCGTCGACCGCCCGCGAGGCGGCCAAGCAGGCCCGCCGCGCCTGGCTGCCCGAGGTCGGCGGCGATCCGGACTGCTCGACCAAGCAGGTCACCAGCCGGCTCTCCGAGGCCGCCGCGGCCTTCGTCCTGCACGAGGAGGCCACCGAACGTCTCACCACAGCGGACCTGCCGGGACAGGGGGAGATCGTTCTGGTGGTCGGTCCCGAGGGTGGCATCAGCGACGCCGAGCGCGACACCTTCGTACAAGCCGGTGCCGTTGCCGTTCGTCTCGGCCGTGAAGTGCTGCGCACCTCGACGGCGGGCGTCGCGGCCCTCTCGGTCCTCTCGGCCCGGCTTCAGCGCTGGTAGGGCGCCGTCAAGGGGCGGCGGCGCTCCAGACCCGGAAGGGCGATGTGCGCGTCCAGGCCCGAGCCGGTGGAGACCTGGTGCGAGATCTTGGCGCCCAGGCGGCGGATCACCAGGCGGCGGAGGCCCTTGGCGCGGATCTCGCCGCTGAACGGGGCGCCCAGGCGGCGGAGCAGGCGGCTCTGCCGAGCCAGGGACGGCTCGATCTCGGCGAATGGCACGTGCAGGGCCATCGTCGACGGCGAACCGAGGTAGGCGAACGGGACCGAACCGGCCATCGGGACGAACGGAACGCCCAGGAGGGCCAGGTTGCGGTGGGCCCGGTGGTCCAGCAGGGCGACGAGATGCCGTACGCCGGCGCGGTGTCCCGCCTTGAGGAACGTGCGATAGAGCAGCGAGCTCACCATCAGGCCCGACTTCCCGCCCCGATAGGCGGGCAGCACGCCGACGGTGGCGAAGTCCCAGATCCGGCCGTCGTGCATCTGGTGCGCGGCGACGATCTCGGACAGGTCCTGGCCGATCAGGTCGGGCGCCTCGTCGAGCGTCTTTCCGCCGCCGTCGATCACGCGCCCGGCGCCCGCCGGCATGCCGGTGCGGCGGTCGAGGACCAGAAAGAAAAGGCTGCTTTCCTCGTACGGGCCGTACTCGGCGGCCATCTCGTCGGCGTCGTTGCCGAACGTCTGCTCGAACACCTGGCGCTCGACCGTGCGGGCCACCCCGGCCATCGGGTCGGACGGGCCGACGGCCAGGGCGACGAAGCGGCCGGCCGACGGGTGCGCGTCCAGCGCGGCGGCGGAGAGCAGGCTGACCTCGGAGAACGAGAGCGAGTAGGACATCAGAAGCCCTTCGCGACGATCTCGGTGGTGCGGAAGTACTCGGCCGTGAACGCCACGACCTTCTCCGGGTCGAAGGCCTTGCAGGTGTAGATGTCGACGCTGAAGAACGAGACCGGGCGCTCCCACGAGTAGAAGTGGGCGCCCGAGGTCTCCCAGTGGATCCAGCCGGCCCAGCCGTACAGGTCGCTGCAGTGGGTCACCGGCTCGATCAGCGTGATCATGTCGGTCACGACCGAGAGCTTCGACAGGTAGTCCTTGATGTGCTCGGCGGTGATCACATACGTGGGGTAACCCTCCACGACAAGACGCTGACGGTGGATCATCGGCGCGAGGTCACGGTACGTGGCGTCGGCGTGCAGGACGGGGAGCGTCATGGGAGCGTTCCTTACGGGTGAATCGGACCAACCAGGCGTCTCCCACTATAGGCTGAAATTACGGAGAGTGAAAGCGGCTCTCATCACACAGAGTCACAAGATCGCCGAACATGAAGGTGATCACGGAACGGAGAGTTGGTTAGGCTAGCCTTCCGTCATGGTTCTGACGCGCGCTGCAACATCCGCGCGCCCGGACACCCGGCGCGGCCCGGGACTGGTGGTCGCGATCGCCGTGCTCGCCGCGGTCTGCGCCCTGAGCGTCGCCGTCGGCACCCGGACGATCCCCCCGGGAACGGTCTGGGACGCCTTCGCCCACTACGCCGGCACTGACGACCAGACGATCGTTCGCGAGCTGCGCGTGCCCCGGACCCTGCTCGGACTGCTCACCGGCATCGCGTTCGGGTTGTCGGGCGCGGTCATCCAGGCGGTCACCCGCAATCCGCTGGCCGACACCCAGATCCTCGGCGTCAACTCCGGGGCCTCGCTGCTGATGGTCTTCGCGGTCGGCTTTCTGGGGCTGACCGAGGTGAGCCGGTACCTGTGGTTCGGCTTCGGCGGGGTGGCGGTCGCGCTCATCCTGGTCTACCTGCTCGGCTCGGCCGGGCGTGGCGGTGCGACCCCGATCCGGCTGACCCTGGCCGGCGTCGCGCTCGGGGCGGTGCTCGACGGCGTCTCGGCCGGAATCCGGCTGGTGCGGCCGCGCGCGTTCGACTACCTACGGTTCTGGGACGCGGGCTCGATCGCCGGGCGGCCACTCGACGTGGTCGTCACGATCCTGCCGTTCATCCTGGCCGGCACGCTCCTGGCGGTGCTGGTGGCGAAGGAGCTGAACGCGGTCGCGCTCGGCGACGACCTGGCCCGCACGCTCGGTGCGAACATCACCCGTACCCGGATCCTGGCCGTGCTCTCGGTGATGCTGCTGGCCGGGGCGGCGACGGCGGCGGCCGGGCCGATCGGCTTCGTGGGCCTGATGATTCCGCACCTGGTGCGCGGATTCGCCGGGCCCGATCAGCGCTGGATCTTCGCCTACACGATCGTCTGCGGGCCGATCTTGATGCTGCTGGCCGACATCGCGGGCCGGCTCGTCATCCGGCCCGGCGAGTTGCCGGTCGGGCTGGTGACCGCTTTCGTGGGCGCTCCGGTCTTGATCTGGTGGATCCGCCGGGCCAAGGTCGGTACCCGATGAACGTGGATCAAGCCGGCCGGCGCCGGCACCCGATGAACGCGGCCCGTGGCGGCGGCCGTCGGCGCGCGGTGGACATGGATGGAGCAGTGCGGCGCGCGGTGGGCGCGGATGAGGCGGGTCGGCGCGCGGTGGGCGCGGATGAGGCGGGTCGGCGCGCGGTGGGCGTGGACGGAGCCGGCCGCGGGCGGCGCGTGGTGAGGGTGGCGCGTGGCGGTCGCGGTGGAAGCGCGACAGGCGTGGGTGCGGCCGGTCGGTGCGTGGATGTGGGTGCAGCCGGTTCGAGTGTGGCGAGCTTGGATTCGCCGGGTGGGGCCGGGCGTTCATGAGCGTTGATTTCGGGCGCCGCACGATTGTGCTGCGGCCGGTGGCCCGCGTGCCGGTGCGGCCACTGGTCGTCTGTGTCGTTCTGGCCGGTGTGGCTCTGGCCGTTGCCGTGCTGGCACTGTCCACTGGGGAGTTCACGGTTCCGCCCGGTGAAGTGGTCAAGGCTCTGACCGGGCAGGGCGAGGGGGCGTACCGGCTGGTCGTCGTCGATTGGCGGTTGCCCCGGGTTCTGCTGGCGCTGATCGTCGGAGCGGCGCTCGGCGTGGCCGGGGCGATCTTCCAGGCGCTCACCCGGAATCCGCTCGGCAGTCCGGACGTGATCGGCTTCAACACCGGGGCCTACACGGGGGTGCTGGTCGCCACCGTCACCGTCGGGGCCGGCTACGCCGCCACCGTGACCGGCGCGCTCGTCGGCGGGCTCGCCACCGCGGCCGGGGTCTACCTGTTGGCGTACCGCCGCGGGGTCCAAGGGTTTCGGCTGATCATCGTGGGGATCGCGGTCAGCGCGGTTCTCGTGTCGGTCAACCAGTGGTTCATCATGAAGGTGAAACTCCAGGTGGCCGTGTCGGCGGCGATCTGGGGGCAGGGGACACTCAACGGGCTCGGCTGGCGCAGCGTCGGCCCGGTCGTCGTGGTGCTCGCCGTGCTGGTCGTGGCGTTGATCGCGCTCGGCGGGCGGCTGTCCCTGCTGGAGATGGGTGAGGACGCGGCCGCCGCCCTCGGCGTGCGGGTCGAGGCGTCCCGCCTGGCCTATCTGATCATCGGCGTCGGCCTCACCGCGGCCACCACCGCCGTGGCCGGGCCGATCTCGTTCGTGGCGCTGGCCGCGCCGCAGCTGGCACAACGGCTCACCCGCACGTCCGGGATCGCCATGATGCCCGCCGCGGCGATGGGCGCGCTGGTGCTGGTCGTCAGCGACTGGCTGGCGCAGCACGCCTTCGCGCCGACCCAGTTGCCGGTCGGCGTGGTCACCGTCGCGGTGGGCGGGACCTATTTCGTGTGGATGCTGCTGCGGCAGGGGAGGAAGCAGTGAGTCTCGCGGCGCATGACGTCACGGTCGGCTACGACCGGAAGACGATCAGCGAGCATTTGAGCCTGGAGGTGCCCGAGGGCAGGTTCACGGCGATCATCGGACCGAACGCGTGCGGGAAGTCGACGCTCCTGCGGGCGCTCTCCCGGCTGCTCAAGCCGCGGTCGGGCACCGTCCTGCTGGACGGGGCCGACATCCACGCCAAACCGGCCAAGCAGGTCGCGCGCCGGCTCGGGCTGCTGCCGCAGACCTCGATCGCCCCGGACGGCATCACGGTCGCCGACCTGGTCGCCCGCGGCCGGTTCCCGCACCAGACGCTGATCAGGCAGTGGACCGCGGCCGACGAGGAGGCCGTGGTCGAGGCGATGGCCGCGACCGGGGTCAGCGAGCTCTCCGGCGAACTGGTCGACACCCTCTCCGGCGGGCAGCGCCAGCGGGTCTGGGTGGCCATGGTGCTCGCCCAGCGGACACCTATCGTGCTGCTCGACGAGCCGACCACCTTCCTCGACATCGCCCACCAGATCGAACTGCTCGAGCTGTGCGTACGGCTCAACCGTGAGCAGGGCACGACGATGGTCGCGGTGCTGCACGACCTGAACCAGGCCGCCCGCTACGCCGACCACGTGGTGGTCATGAAGGACGGGCGGATCGTGTCACAGGGCGAGCCCACCGACGTGATCACGGCCGAGCTCGTGGGCGACGTCTTCGGACTGCCGTGCCGGATCATCACCGATCCGGAGGCGGGCAGCCCGCTCGTCATTCCGAGACGCAGCATCCCCCGGCAGCGGCCGTGAACATCCTCTGGCGGGCGCTCGCCCGCAACCGGGGCAAGGTCTCACTCGGCACCTTCCTCATCGGCGTGCACCAGGCCTGCGAGGCGCTGGTGCCGATCCTCATCGGGGTGATCGTCGACCGGGCGGTGGCCACCCGTGACCTGGGCCAGCTGGTGCTCTGGGTAGGCGTGCTGGCGGTGCTCTTCCTGGCCCTGACCACGGCCTATCGCATGGGCGCGCGCCTGCTGATGCGGGCGATCGCCGACGAGGCCCACCTGCTGCGGCTGGAGGTCGCGGCGAAGGTCCTCGACCCGCGGACCGAGGTGCGCACGGGCGACGTGCTGACGATCTCGACGACCGACGCCGACACCACCTCCTATCTGCTGGACTATCTGCCGCGCCTTTTCGGCGCGCTGGTCGCCACGGCCATTTCGGCGGTCGGGCTCTGCCTCATCTCCGTACGGCTGGGACTGGTCGTACTTATAGGGACACCTCTGGTGCTCCTGGCGTTGCAAAGGGCGGCTCCCAGAATCACGAAGCGGGTCGCGGCCCGGCAGGAGGTGGCCGGGCGGGCGGCGTCGCTGGCGACCGATCTGGTGACCGGGTTGCGTCCTTTGCGGGGAATCGGGGCGCAGGAGGCGGCGGCCCATCGCTATCGCGAGGTGAGCGGGGAGTCGCTGGAGGCGACGCTGCGGGCGGCGCGGACGATGGGGCGCTTCCAGGCGGCCTCGTCCACCGTGAGCACGCTGCTGGCCTGCGGGATCGCGATCCTGGCGGGATGGTTCGCGCTGAGCGGGCGGATCACTCCGGGCGAGCTGGTGACCGTGATCGGGCTGGCGGCGTTCCTCGGCGAGCCGTTCGGGACGCTCTCGGCGGCGCCCGGGTGGATCGCGTCGTCGCGGGCCTCGGCCGAGCGGATCGCGTCGGTTCTCTCCGTTTCGCCGGAAAACCCACCCCCAGGTCAAATTCCCATTCCTTCCGTACGGGGTGGGGAGTGCGTCGGCGTGGTGGCCGAGTCGGACGCGGCCGCTCTCGTCGAGCTCTTCGACGACGGTTCACCGGACGTGCTGGTCGCGCCGCATCATCCCGAGCTCTTCTCCGGCACGATCCGGCAGAACCTGATCAACCCGGAGAAATCTGGCCTGGCCGACGTGCTCGGGGCGTCGGCGGCGGACGACGTCGTGGCGGCGCATCCCGACGGACTCGACCACGCGATCGCGGATCGGGGCGCGGCGCTGAGCGGAGGGCAGAGGCAGCGGCTGGCGCTGGCCCGCGCGCTGCTGGCCGAGCCGAAGTTGCTGGTGTTGCACGAGCCGACGACGGCGGTGGACGCGGTGACCGAGCACGCGATCGCACGGGGGATCCGGGATCTGCGGCACCGGCCGGGCTCGACGCTGGGCACGCTGCTGGTCACGACGAGCCCGGCGCTGCTGGCGGTCACCGACCGCGTGATCGTCCTGCGCGACGGCGAGGTGGTGGCCACGGGCACGCACGCGTCGCTGGCCGCCACGGACGAGACCTACCGCGCGGCGGTGCTCCGGTGAGCGATCCTTCTCTGCCCATCGCGTCGACCGGGGAGACGTGGGCCTGGCTCTGCCGGCAGCTGCGGCAGCGCAAGGGGGAGCTGGCCCTCACCTTCGCCGTCGGGCTGGTCGCGGCCGGGGCCTCGGTGGTTCCGGTCACGGCGCTCGGCCGGCTGGTCGATCTCGTACGGGACGACGCCTCGCATACGAGCCTCGTGCCCATCGCCGTGATCGTCGTCGTGGCCGCCCTCATCGGCGGTATCGCGGCCGGCACCACCACCACCCTCGTGAGCCGGCTCGGGGAGCGCATCCTGGCCCGGCTGCGGGAGGAGACCGTCGGGGTCGCGCTGCGCCTGCCGGGGCAGACCCTCGACCGGGCCGGGCGCGGTGACCTTCTCTCCCGGGTCGGCGCCGATGTCGCCGCCGTCGGCAACGCCGCCGGCGAGGTGCTGCCGACCGTCATCTCGGCGCTGTTGCTCGGCGTGCTCAGCCTGGCCGCCATGTTCGGGCTGGACTGGCGGCTCGGCGTGGCCGGGCTCGCCGCCGTACCCTCCTATCTTCTGGCTCTTCGCTGGTATCTGCCGCGGTCGGCGCCGATCTACGCCGCCGAGCGCTCGGCCATCGGCGCCCGCTCGCAGTTGCTCATGGAGAGCCTTCAGGGTGTGCGGACCGTGCACGCCTATCGCCTGGAGCGCCGCCACCTGAACTCGATCGACGACGCCTCGGCCCGGGCCCGTGATCTGTCGGTCGGCGTTTTCACGCTCTTCACCCGGTTCGTCGGGCGGATCAACCGGGCCGAGCTGCTCGGCCTGGCCACGATCCTGGTGGCCGGTTTCTGGTTCGTGCGGGAGGGCTGGGTCACCGTCGGTGAGACCGCGGCCGCGGCCGTGCTCTTCCACCGGCTCTTCAACCCGATCTCGATGATCCTGTTCACCTTCGACGAGATCCAGGCCGCGGGGGCGGGGCTGGCCCGGCTGGTCGGTGTGGGCACGCTGCCGGTCGCGCCGGCGGGGACGGCGCCGTTGCGTACGGCCGAACTGACCTTGCGGAATGTGACCTTCGGCTATGACGATCGGGTCAAGGTGCTCGACGGGATCAGCCTGCGGGTCGCGCCCGGTGAGCGGGTCGCGCTGGTCGGCTCCACCGGCGCCGGCAAGACGACCGTCGCCTCCATCGCCGCCGGCATCCTGCGGCCCTCGGAGGGCACGGCCGCCGTCGGTGGCGTGCCGGTCGACCAGCTCGCGCCCGGCATCGTGGCGATCATCAGCCAGGAGACGCACGTCTTCGCCGGGCCGCTGATCGAGGACCTGCGGCTGGCCGCGCCCTCGGCCGACCGGGAGGAGGCCGAGGCCGCCCTGGAGCGGGTCGGCGCCCTCGACTGGGCCCGCGCCCTGCCCGACGGCCTGGACACCATGGTCGGCGAGGGCGGTCACCCGCTGACCGCCGCCCAGGGCCAGCAGCTCGCCCTGGCCCGGCTCGTCCTGCTCGACCCGGCCGTGGCCGTGCTCGACGAGGCCACCGCCGAGGCCGGCAGCGCCGGCGCCCGGGAGCTGGAGGAGTCCGCGCTGTGCGCCACCAAGGGCCGGACGACCCTGCTGGTCGCCCACCGGCTCACCCAGGCCGCCGGGGCCGACCGGATCATCGTGCTCGAACACGGCTCGGTGCTGGAGGAGGGCACCCACGACGACCTGGTCGCGGCGGGCGGGCGTTACGCCACGCTCTGGTCCGCCTGGCAGAGTCGCGGCTGACTTCGCTCAAGCGCGCCGGGCGGGAGCCGATGGTGGGGCCATGAAGCTGTCCTTCAAGCTGGATGACTCGGGCATGGCGAGCTGGCGCCCGGCCGACGATCCGGTCGTGCTGGTGGCCGACGACGACGAGGACGTCCGCGACCTGATGACGTTCAAGCTCGAGCGGGCCGGCTTCCGCGTGATCGCCGCCGACAACGGCGCGACGGCCCTGGACATGGTCCGCGCGAACCGCCCGGACGCGGTCATCCTCGACATCGACATGCCCGGCCTGGACGGCCTCACCGTCTGCCACCAGTTGCGCGCCTCGGCCGCGACGACCGGCATCCCGGTGCTCATGGTCAGTGGCCGGGCCCGCGACCTCGACGTGGACTTCGGGTTCCACGTCGGTGCCGGTGACTACGTGGTGAAGCCGTTCAAGCCGGACGACCTGCTGCGCCGCCTGCGCCTGCTGCTACTGGGCGGCTCGTGACAGCTGGGGCACCAGCTCGTCGATGGCGTAGAGCAGCGCGTCCGGCCCGCTGTAGGACAGCGCACCGGCCAGCGGCGACTCGAACGGCGTGTAGATCGTGCGGTCCTCGGTCACGACCTTCAGCCGGCTGAAGACCGGCGAGGCCAGCATGGCCTCCTTGGTGGCGCCCTCGACCAGCAGCACGTCGCGGTCGAGCAGGTCGAGGCGTTCCTCGCTGACCTCCTCGCCCTGTTCCTGGGTGGCGAAGCCGAGCGCGTCGAACAGGCTGCGCCGCGGGTCGCCCTGGGGCAGCAGCCAGTGCTGGCCCTTCTCGGGGCCGTAGTCGACGACCAGGGTCTTGCCGGCGAACTGCGGATTGGCCTTCTTGGCCTCGGCCACCTTGGCGTTCACCTTGTCGACCAGGGCCCGCGCCTCGGCCTCTTTACCGAGCGCCTTGCCGGTGGTCAGCGTCTGCACGTCCCAGGGCGTCTCCTCGTCGGGGTACTTCGACGACTGGATCACCGTGGGCGCGATCTGGGACAGCTTCTCGTACGTCTCCTTGGTCACCGTCTCGTAGATGGCCAGGATGAGATCGGGCCGCTCCTTGATGATCGCCTCGTAGTTGATCTCGGCCGAGAACGTCGGCAGCTTGGCGCCGTTCAACTTCGCCGAGACCCAGGGGTACGACGGGTACTCGGTGAACCATTCCCGGGTGCTCACCGGAGTCGTGCCGAGCGACAACGCGAAGTCCTGGTCGTTCCAGCCGACCGTGACGACGCGCCGCGGCTCGGCCTTGATCGTGGTGCTGCCGAACTTGTGCTCGATCGTCACCGGGAACGCCGCCGCCCCGGCCGGCGTGACGGCGGCCGGGGCGGAAGTGTCGCCCCCGCAGGCGGCCAGGCCGGCACTCAGCAGTGCCGCGGCCGCCAGCGAGGCGAGGGCGCGAAGTCTCATCGAAAGTGCTCCTCACTGAAAAGTGAGGTTAGGCTACCCTTCGATCGACAGGGTGGCGGTCACCTGTGGGGCGTCCACCGCGCGGCCGGCGATGATCCGGTACTCGCCAGGCATCCGCTTCCAGCCGCCGTCCCAGATCTCGAAGACGCGCGGGCGCAACGGGATCCGTACGGTCACCGTCTCCTCCGGGTGAGCCTCCACGTTGGCGAAACCGGCCAGCCAGCGCTCCGGCCGGTTCGGGTCGACCGGCGACGGCCCCACGTAGATCTGCACGACCTCCCGGCCGGTCCGCGCGCCCGTGTTGGTCAGGGTCACGACCGCCTCGCTCTCGTTGACGGCCATCTCCTCGTACCGCCAAGAGGTGTAACCCAGACCGTGACCGAAGGCGTAGAGAGGCGCCACGCCCGAGCGCAACCAACCCCGATAACCCACAAAGACGCCTTCGTCGTACGACACCACGCCGTCGCGCGGCTCGACGGCCAGCACCGGGCAGTCCTGCTCCTCGCGCGGCCAGGTGGTGGGCAGGCGCCCGCCCGGCTCGGCCACCCCGAGCAGCACGTCGGCCAGGGCGGCGCCCGCCTCCTGACCCGGGAACCAGGTGAGCAGGACCGCCGCCACCTCCTCGGCCCACGGCATCAGCACCGGGGAGCCGGCGTTCACCACCACGACCGTGCGGGGATTGGCCGCGGCGACCCGCGACACCAGCTCGTCCTGCCGGCCCGGCAGCGCCAGCGACGCCCGGTCGAAGCCCTCCGACTCGACCTGCTCGGTCGTGCCGACCACGACCACCGCCACGTCGGCGCCGGCGGCCAGGCGCACCGCCTCCTCGATCATCCCGTCCGCGTCGGGCGACGGCGGGCGGTGACCCAGCGTGGTGGCGACCGAGTGGGCCAGGCCGCGTTCGAGCGTCTGGCGGAGTACGACCGGCACCGGCACACCGGCGTCGAGCTCGACGGTGACCCGCTGCTCGCGCGGTGACAGGAGGAGGTCGGCGCGGCCCGTGCCCGGCGGGTGCAGCGAACCCTCGTACAACACCTGGGTGTTGACCGTCAGCTCGAACGTGCCGAAGCCGGACACGGCGAAGGTGTGCTCGCCCGCGACGTCCGGGACGAAGGTGGCCTCCAGCACGATGGACTCGACGTCCTGGGGATCGAGGCCGCCGGGCAGCGAGCCGATCCAGCGGACGGCGGCCGGGTTGACCGTGAACGCGTGGGTGCCGACCGTGACCCGGGTGTCCGACCACTGCGGACCGTGGGCGGCCGGGAGGAACGGGCGGGGGTCGGCGCCGATCGCGTATTCGACGTCCACTCCGGACAGAGCCCTCGAGAGGCCGTCGAGCGGGGAGATCGTGTGGGGTGGCGAGACCTGCGCGCTGCCGCCGCCGAGCACCCGGGCGTCGGTCGCGAGAGCGCCGATCACGGCGACCTTCGTGAGGGCGGCCGCTTCCAGGGGAAGGGTGTAGTTCTCGTTCCTGACCAGCACGAACGAGCGCGCCGCGACCTCGCGGGCGACTTCGTCACCATCGTACTTTTCTGGATTTACCGGAATTGGTCCCAGTGCGCCGACCCGTTGCGCCAGCCTCAGGACCCGCCGCACCTTGTCGTCGACGAGTTCCTCGGGCACTTCGCCGTTCTGCACCGCCGCGACCAATTTGCCGCCCCACGGGTTCTCCAGCGCCGGCATGGCGATGTCCAGGCCGCCCAGGGCCGCGCCGACCGTCTCGCGGGCCGCCCGCCAGTCGGAGACGACGATGCCGTCGAAGCCCCACTCGTCCTTGAGGACGCCCTGCTGGAGCGGGCCGTTCGAGGCCATCGGGAGGCCGTTCACGGCGTTGTAGGCGCTCATCACGCCCCAGCCGCCTTCTTCGACGACACGCTCGAACGGCGCCAGGTAGATCTCGCGCAGCGCCCGCTCGGGGATCCGGACGTCGACCTCCATCCGGTCGGTCTCGAAGTCGTTGCCGACCAGGTGCTTGACCGTCGTGCCGACGCCCTCGCCCTGCACGCCGCGCACGAAGCCGGCCGCGATCTCGCCGCTGAGCAGCGGATCCTCCGAATAGCACTCGAAGTGCCGCCCGTTCAGCGGCGTGCGCTGCATGTTGACCGTCGGGCCCAGCAGCACGTGCACACCCTTGCGCCGCGACTCCAGCCCCAGCAGCCGGCCCGCCCGCTCGGCCAGCTCGACGTCCCAGGCCGCGGCCAGCGCCGTCGGGCTCGGCAGCGCGATCGACGGGTCGTCCGGTGCCCAGCCCACGCCGCGTACGCCGATCGGCCCGTCCGACATCACCAGCGAGCGCAACCCGATCCGCTCGATCGCCGGCAGCGACCAGAAGTCCTGCCCGGCCAGCAGCGACACCTTCTCCTCAAGGGTCAACTGCCCGAGCAGCTGCTCGACATCGTCCATGGAAGCGCTCCCATCCCTGTGGTTCACGCGAGTGAGCTTAAGATCCCTCAGGTGGACACCGACTGCCTGTTCTGCCGCATCGTCGCGGGGGAGATCCCTGCGACGGTCGTGCACGAGACCGACACCACCCTCGCTTTCCGGGACATCGACCCCAAGGCGCCGGTGCACGTGCTGGTCATCCCGAAGAGCCATCACCCGGACGTGGTCACCCTCGCGCGGCGGGATCCGGCCGCCTCGGCCGATCTGCTGAGCGCGGCCTCGGCCGTGGCCGAGGCCGAGGGGCTGCTCGCGGACGGTTTCCGGTTGCTCTTCAACACCGGGGTGTACGCCGGGCAGGAAGTGTTCCACGTGCACGGTCACGTTCTCGGCGGCGAGCCGCTCGGGCCCATGCTGGCGCCCCGATGAGCGCCGAGGACCGCTACGAGCGCGCCACCCGCAAGGCACAGGCCGACGGCCGCGTGCCCGCCCTCTCGGTCGCCCTGCACCGGGCCGACCGCGAGCCGTGGGTCTTCACCGTCGGCGACTCCGGAAACCCGGGCCGCCCGCTGACCCCCGACACCCGCTTCCGGATCGGGTCGATCACCAAGACCTTCACCGCCGTGCTGGTCCTGCAGTGCCGCGACGAGGGGCTGCTCGACCTCGACGACCCGATCGCGAAGCACCTCGACGTGCCCGCGCACGGCGACGCCACCGTCCGGCGGCTGCTCTCGCACACCTCCGGGTTCCAGCGGGAGCCGTACGGCGACGTCTGGGACACCCTGATCGCCCCCGACGACGCCGGCCTGATCGCCGAGCTCGACCGGGCCGAGCGGGTGCTGCCCAACGCCCGCCGCTTCCACTACTCCAACCTCGGCTTCGCCGTCCTCGGCCAGCTCGTGGCCAAGCTGCGCGGCGGCACCTGGGCGACCGTGCTCCAGGAGCGGATCCTCGACCCGCTGCGCCTGAGCGCCACCACGCTCGAGCCGCCGGCGCAGGCCGCGGTCGGCTTCATGGTCGACGCGTACTCCGACGCTGCCCGGCCCGAACCGCAGACCGACCTCGGCGGGGTCGGCCCGGCCGCCCAGCTGTGGAGCACGGCGAGCGACATGGCCACCTGGGCGTCGTTCCTGGCCCACCCCGAGCTCGCCGACCCCGACGGCAAGGTGCTGGCCGCGTCGACTCTCGAGGAGATGCGCTTCCCGGCCACCACCACGAACGAGACGCTCTGGAGCATGGGCTGGGGCCTCGGCCTCATCCTGATCCCGCATCCCAAGCGGGTGGTCGACGTCGGCCACGACGGCGCGATGCCCGGCTTCCTGGCCGGCGCCTACGGCCGCCGCGGCAACGGCGTGCCGGCCGGGCTGGCCGCCGCCGTGCTCGGCTCGTCGGGCACGGCCGGCGAGATCAACGACCTGGTGCCGGAGCTGCTGAAGCTCTCGGCCGAGCTCGACCCGGCCGACATCCGGCCGTGGCGTGCGGCGCCGCCGGCCCCGCCGGAGTACCGCTCGATCCTCGGGCCGTGGTGGGGCGAGGGCTCCCAGTTCGTGTTCTCCTGGCACGACGGCGCGCTCCAGGCCCGGTCGGCCGAGGTGCCGGCCGACACACCGCCGGCGGTCTTCGAGCCGCTGCCGGGTCAGCCCGACGTGCTCCGGACCGCCTCCGGCCGTGAGGCCGGGGAGCTGCTGCGACTGACCCGCTCCCCGGGCGGCGAAGTCGTCCGGATGCACTGGGCCACCTATCGGTTCGCCCGCGTGCAGGAGGGCTTCGACGGGGGCCGGGCCTCCGACGGGCCGTTTTGAGGTGCTGCCCGGCGATAATGGCATCGGCGTCCGGGCGGCCGAGCGGATACGATGGCACGATCCTTCGAAGCACGCCGCCGTTGCCCACCAGACGAGGCCAGGGTGACGCAGAGAACGAGAGCAGGTGCGGAGGCCTTCCAGGCCGCCCTATGACCGGTACGCCGAACCCTTCCAGCGCAGGCTCCAGCAGCTCGGCGCGGGTGCAAACCAAGATCTCGGTCGCCGACCCGAAGATCATGGTGAACCTCCTGGGTGCCAAGGACGAAATCCTGCGGCTCATCGAGCGAACTCTCGCCAGCGACGTCCACGTCCGCGGCAACGAGATCACCATCACCGGCGATCCCGCCGAGAACGCCACCGCCGAACGCCTGTTCTCCGAGCTCATCGAGCTCATCGAGAAGGGCGAGACGCTCTCGGTCGACTCGGTGCGCCGCACCGTCGCGATGCTCGAGGACGAGACCGCCGAGCGCCCGGCCGAGGTGCTCACCCTCAACATCCTGTCCCGTCGCGGCAAGACCATCCGTCCCAAGACGCTGGGCCAGAAAAGGTACGTCGACGCCATCGACGAGAACACGATCGTCTTCGGTATCGGCCCGGCCGGTACCGGTAAGACGTATCTCGCGATGGCCAAGGCCGTGCAGGCGCTGCTGGCCAAGCAGGTCAGCCGCCTCATCCTGACCCGCCCGGCGGTCGAGGCGGGCGAGCGCCTGGGCTTCCTGCCCGGCACGCTGAACGAGAAGATCGACCCGTACCTGCGGCCGCTCTACGACGCCCTGCACGACATGCTCGACCCCGAGTCGATCCCGCGCCTGATGGCCGCGGGCACGATCGAGGTCGCCCCGCTGGCGTACATGCGTGGACGGACCCTTAACGACGCGTTCATCATTCTTGATGAGGCTCAGAACACCACGCCGGAACAGATGAAGATGTTCCTGACGCGTCTGGGTTTCGGGGCGAAGATCGTTGTTACCGGTGACGTCACGCAGGTGGACCTGCCGGGTGGGACCACCAGTGGTCTCAAGGTCGTGCGCGAGATCCTGCAAAATGTCGAGGACGTCCACTTCGCCGAGCTGTCCAGCTCCGACGTGGTCCGGCACCGGCTGGTGGCGGAGATCGTCGACGCGTACGCGAGGTACGACGCCGAGCAGGAGCAGAGCTCAACTCAATCCGTCCACGCCGTGCCGGGGCGGGCCGCCAGCGGCGGCCGGTCCGGGCGACGGCGCTGATCCAAGGGGTAAACGCACCACTATGTCCATCGAGATCGCCAACGAGTCGGGAGTCGAGGTCGACACCGACGCGATCCTCGCGGTGGCCCGGTACGCGCTCGACGAGATGGGGGTCAACCCGCTCGCGGAGCTGTCGATCCTGCTCGTCGACATCGAATACATGGCCGAGCTGAACCATCGCTGGATGGGTGGTGACGGGCCCACCGACGTTCTCGCGTTCCCGATGGACGAGGGCAGCGTCGACCACGGTCCCGGCGAGGCCGGCGCCGGTGAGCCGGCGCTGCTGGGCGACATCGTGCTCGCCCCCGAGGTGGCCGCGAAACAGGCCGCCGCGGCCGGGCACTCCGCCGCCGACGAGCTGCACCTGCTGACCGTGCACGGCGCGCTGCACCTGCTCGGTTACGACCACGCCGAGCCGGAGGAGGAGCGCGAGATGTTCGGGCTGCAGAACCGCCTGCTCCAAAGCTGGCGGGCCGGCCGGAAGACCGGCTGACGCGCCGTGGACCCCGCCAATCTAATCGCGGCAGGCTCGGCCGGCGTCTCGGCCGGCCTGCCGGACCTGCAACTGATCATCTTCGCGGTGCTGCTGGTGCTGCTGGCCGGCCTCGCCTCGATGGCCGACGCGGCCCTCGGCTCGGTGTCGCCGGCCCGCGCGGCCGAGATGGCCCGGGAGGGTGAGCGTGGGGCCGGTGCGCTGGCCGCGGTCGCCTCCGATGTCGTACGTCACCTGAATCTCCTGCTCCTGCTGCGGCTGCTCTGTGAGCTGACCGCGACCACGCTGGTCGCTCTGGTCGCGGTGGACAGCTGGGGCATCGGCTGGACCGCCGCCCTGGTCACCGCGGGAACGATGACCGTGGTGAGCTTCGTGGTGGTGGGGGTGGCCCCGCGCACGGTGGGGCGCCAGCACGCGTACGCGGTGGGCCGCGCGGCGGCGCCGCTCGTGCGGTGGCTGGGCAAGGTCCTCAACCCGCTGGCCTCGCTGCTGATCCTCATCGGTAACGCGGTGACGCCCGGCAAGGGCTTCCCCGAGGGACCGTTCGGCAGCCAGGTGGAGCTGCGGGAGCTGGTCGACCTGGCCGAGCAGCGCGGCGTCGTCGAGCACGGCGAACGCGAGATGATCCACTCGGTCTTCACGCTGGGCGACACGATCGCCCGCGAGGTGATGGTGCCGCGCACCGAGATGGTGTGGATCGAGGGCTCGAAGACGCTCCAGCAGGCGCTCTACCTGTTCCTGCGCTCGGGCTTCTCGCGCATCCCGGTGATCGGCGAGAGCGTCGACGACGTGCTGGGCCTGCTCTACCTGAAAGACGTGATCCGGCGCACCCAGTCGGGCGACCCGGCGTCGACGGCCGAGGCGGTGGCCGACCTGATGCGGCCGGCGACCTTCGTGCCCGAGTCGAAACCGGTCGACGACCTGCTGTCGGAGATGCAGGCGGCCCGCACCCACCTGGTCATCGTGGTGGACGAGTACGGTGGCACGGCCGGTCTGGTCACGATCGAGGACATCCTCGAGGAGATCGTCGGCGAAATCACCGACGAGTACGACGTCGAGCGCCCGCCGGTGGAGCACCTGCCCGACGGCGCGGTGCGGGTGACGGCCCGGCTGCCGATCGAGGATCTCGGCGAGATCTTCGGGGTGGAGCTGCCGGCCGACGAGGTCGAGACGGTGGGTGGCCTGCTGGCCCAGGCGCTGGGCCGGGTGCCGATCCCGGGCGCGACCGTCGACGTGGGCGGCCTGCACCTGGTCGCCGAGGGAACCACCGGCCGGCGCAACCGGATCGACTCGGTGCTGGTGCGCCGGGTCGAGCCGCAGCCGGACGAAGAGAAAGCCGAGTCGCCTGCCGACTCCGAGGACGAGGAAAGACAAACCGCGGATGCCTGACACTTTCGCCGCTGCCGCCGTTCCGGCGAGCGACGGCGGCGCCTTGAGCGCCGAGGACAACAAGCTGGTCACCCTGGCGCGATCGGCCCGGGCCCGGGTGGGCGCGGCCGAGGGCGCGGCGGTGAGGGACCAGGACGGGCGCACGTACGCGGCGGCCACGGTCGCGCTGCCGTCCCTGCAGATCAGCGCCCTTCAGCTGGCGGTGGCGTCGGCGGTGGCCTCGGGCGCGACGAAGATCGAGGCAGCGGCGGTGGTGACCGAGGCGGACGACCTGGAAGGCGCGGGCCACGCGGCGGTGCGCGACCTGGCGCCGGCGGCCCCGGTGCACGTGGCGGGCCCGTCCGGAACGCTCCGCGGAACGGTGACGGCATGAGCGACGCACGCGAGGACCGCCCGGGCACGGCACGCCAGAGCGACGAGCGCCCGGGCGCGGTGCGCCGGAGCGACGACAAGGGCCGCGGTCAGCGGACCACGGACGGCAAGCGTTCCAGCGCCGGAGGAAAGCGGGCCGGCGCCGAGGGCAAGAGGCCTGGGGCCGAGGGCAAGAGGCCTGGGGCCGAGGGCAAGAGGCCTGGGGCCGAGGGCAAGAGGCCTGGGGCCGAGGGTAAGCGGGCCGGCGCTGATGGCAAGCGGCCGGTGGCTGACGGGGAACGGCGGCTGACGGCGGGGGAGCGGAACGAGCTTCGCCGGCAGGAGCGGCGCGTTGCCCGCCGGGCGGAGAGCGCGGGCGGCTCGGGATCGGGCCGCGGCGCGGGTCAGCGCGGCGGCGCGGGTCAGCGTGGCGGCGCGGGTCAGCGTGGCGGCGCGGGTCAGCGTGGCGGGGCGGCTGGGCCGGGTGCGGGTCAGCGTGGCGGTGCCTCCGGGTCGGGTGCGAGTCAGCGTGGCGATGCGTCCGGGTCGGGTGCGAGTCAACGTGGTGGTGCCGCTGGGTCCGCTGCGCGTGGTCGTGCCGCAGGGCCTGGTTCGGGTGCGCGCGGCAGTGCGGGAGAGCTGCGCGAAGGTCAGCGTGGCGGTGCCGTCGAGGCGACGGAGCGCGGCGGTGCCATCGAGTCGGGTGTGCGCGGCGGTGTGGCCGGTCAGAGCGCGCCTGCGCGTGGCGGGTCGGGTCAAGGTGTGGCTGGGCGCCGCGGTGTGTCGGCCCGGGGTGGGGCGGGTGCCGGTAAGGCGCCTGACACGCGGCCGCGGGATGTGACGCTTGCCGGGGACGCGAAGGTTCGGAAGCCTCGGGCTGGTGCCGGCTTCGGCCGTGGGCGGTCCGCCGGAGGTGAGAAGGCGGCGCGGCCTGAGTCTGGCGTGACGGACACGAGGCGTAAACCGGAAATTGTTGCTCAGAGTGACTCCCGCAGTGTGGACGTCACCGAGCGTGGGCCCCGTAAGAAGCGGCATCGTCACCAGGAAGCGTCGCGGGCCGAGGTTGTCGACGACGTTTACCGCGCCGGGTTCGCGTGTTTCGTCGGGCGGCCGAACGCCGGCAAGAGCACGCTGACGAACGCGATCATCGGGCAGAAGATCGCCATCACGTCGAACAAGCCGCAGACCACGCGGCACGTGATCCGGGGGATTCTGCATCAAGAGAACGCGCAGCTCGTACTGGTCGACACGCCTGGTCTGCACCGTCCGCGGACGCTGCTCGGCGAGCGGCTGAACGATCTTGTGCGCGAGGTGTGGAGCGAGGTCGACGTGATCGGCGTCTGCTTCCCGGCCGACGAGCCGGTGGGGCGTGGCGACCGGTTCATCTCGGCCGAGATGGCCGAGCTGAAAGCGACGATCATCGCGGTCGTGACCAAGGTCGACCTGGTCGATCCGGCGACGCTGGCCAAGCATTTGCTTGCGGTGAGTGAGCTGTACGATTTCGCCGAGATCGTCCCGGTAAGCGCGGTGTCCGGGCATCAGGTGCAGACGCTGGTGGACGTTCTCGTCAAGCACCTGCCGGAGTCGCCGCAGCTCTATCCGGACGACGTGCTGACCGACGAGCCCGAGCAGGTGCTGATCGCCGAGCTGATCCGCGAGGCCGCGCTCGAGGGCGTTCGCGACGAGCTGCCGCACTCCATCGCCGTACTCGTCGAGGAAATGATGGTCGAGAACGGCGTCACGAAGATCTTCGCGGACATCTACGTGGAGCGGGACAGCCAGAAGTCGATCGTGATCGGCGCCCGGGGAGCGCGTCTCAAGGACGTCGGCAGCCAGGCCCGCACGGAGATCGAGAACCTGCTCGGCACCCGCGTGTATCTCGATCTTCATGTTCGGGTAGCGAAAGAGTGGCAGCGGGACCCACGGCAGCTGCGTAAGCTAGGTTTTTGATCTAAATAGGACAATCTTTCAATTATGGGATAACTCACGCTGATTTGCGGGTCTGGTCCGGAATTGGGTAACAACGAACCCTATGCGGAACCGGTACCTGGACCTCTTGCGTGCCGTGGCAACCGCCCGGGTGGTGATCTACCACTCCAGCGGCTGGGCGGCCCTGACGATCGTCTTCCCGGCCATGTCGGTCATGTTCGCCCTGGCCGGGAGCATGATGGCGGCCTCCCTCGACCGTTACGGCCCGTGGGCGGTCGAGCGGCGCCTGCACCGGCTGCTGCCGGCGCTATGGGTGCTGGTGGGCGTCGCCGTCCCGTTCATGCTGATCGGCGGGATGGCCTGGGACTGGAAGGTGCTGCTCTGGGCCTTTCCGGTCGAGGACCCGCCGGCCGCCGGGTTCTGGCTCGAGGGCCTGGCCGCGATGTGGTACCTGCGGGACTTCCTGTGGTTCGTGTTGCTGTCCCCGCTCGTACTGCCCCTGTTCCGCCGTTTCCCGATCCCGACGCTCCTTGCCCCCTACGCCGGCCTGGCGGTGATCACCTTCGCCGGCCTGACGCCGCCGGCGATCTTGAGAGACCTTTGCCTGTACGGCAGCGCGTGGCTCCTGGGCTTCGCCCACAACGACGGCATGCTGACCCGTCACGGCTTGTCGCGGATCCGCTTCCTCTACCGGTACCGCTGGTGGCTGGCCGGCACGCTGGGCGCCGCGGGCGCGGCCTGGGCGCTGACCCATCCGGGCCCGCGAGGGCTCGACCTCAACGACATCCCGCTGGCCAACGCGCTGTGGTCGACCGCGTTCATCCTGATCGCGCTCAGCGTGAACCCGCGCATCCCGTCGTGGCGGGTGCTGACGGTGCTGAACGCCCGAGCGCTGACCATCTACCTGTGGCACGTGCCGTTCATCCTGCTGGTGGTACGCCTGGCCAACGCGACCGGCCTGCCCATCTTCGGCTGGGTAGGCATCTCCTGGCGCCTGATCCTGGTGACGGCCATGCTGGCCGTGGCCGTGATGGCCGTGGGCTGGATCGAGGACCTGTCAGCGGGCCGCCGCCCGTCCCTGCTGCCGGGCCGCCGCCCCCGCGCGGTCCCGGTCTCCCCGGCGCCCGCCTTCACCGACATGGCCGTCACCGTGCCCGCACCCCGAGCCCGAGCGACTGAGTAAGCCACTTCCGCCCGACAACGACTGTTCTGCCGGAATGGCGCTGGAAAGACGACGCCCTGCGGCGCCTTCAGCGGGAGCGCACGACCAAAGGCTGGGTTACCTGGCCCAGCGCGCCCTCGGCGTCGTACAGCTCGCCGGTGCACAAACCCAAGCCGTCGTCGCTCAGGGCTGTTCGGCAGGACAGGTGGACCCAGTCGCCGGACGGGGCTCGCAGCAAGGCTGTGCTCATGGTTGGCGGGATCGACAGCCACTTGTCCAAAGGGAGGACCGCCGATATGCCGTTGGCCGAGTCGGCGATGATCAGGGCCCGGTCCTGGCCTGTGAGGTCGGTGCCGTCCACCAACTCGTGCTTCACCCTGGTCCAGAGGCTTGTCTTGTCCGTGGCCCGCCACTCGATGGCCTGACCGTAGCCCCAGTCCGGCTTCTCCGGGAAGAAGACGTCGGCCGTTGCCGGCAGCGGATCGGCCGTCGTGGTCTCCGTGATCACGGGTGGCTGCGGGCCGGGGGCGATGTGCCAGGCGCGGGCGATCACCGCCGTACGGCCGTCAATGATCATGTGGGCTTCGTTGAGGGTGGTGAGCCGGCCCGGCTTGAGCGGGGACACCTCGATCCGGAGATCCTTGCGGGGGATCGGGCCCAGGAAGTCCACCGAGATGCGGGCCAGGCGCTGGCCCTCGACGGTCAGCAGCCGGCCCAGCAGGGCGGCCGGTGGGCCGCCGTGCTGCATCTCGGTGTCCCACGGGCTCTCGGTCGACTTGGTCGGGCGGAACCGGTCGTCGCCGAGCGGGAGATAGAAGCTCATGCTCCGATCATGGCGTTGCGACCAGCATCGCGTCACCACTGGCCGTGCGCAGATCGATCGTGTTCTTGGCCGCCGGGTCGCTGGTGAGGCCCTGCACGCCGTCGTCGCCGGAGCCGGTCTGTGTGGTGATCTTGTAGGCGCCCTGCGGGACCCGCACGTTGACGTCGCCGCTGGTGGTCGTCGCCTTCACCGAGGCCGGGACGGTCAGTGAGGCGTTGATGTCGCCCGAGGTGAGCTTGAGGTCGAGCGCGCCCGCCGCGTCCAGCACGTTCACGTCGCCCGACGTCGACTGGACGGTCACCTTGTCCTTGGCGTTCAGAACCCGTACGTCACCCGAAGTCGCTCTCAGAAGCACCGGACCCGCCGGCTCCTGCAGGGTGATGTCGCCCGACGTGAGCTTGATGTCGGTGGCGCCGACGCCGGTCAGGAGGACGTCACCGGAGCGCAGATCACCGCGCACGGCCACCCCGGCGGGGGCC
Organism: Actinoplanes sp. NPDC000266; assembly: GCF_042899005.1. NCBI lineage: Bacteria > Bacillati > Actinomycetota > Actinomycetes > Micromonosporales > Micromonosporaceae > Actinoplanes > Actinoplanes sp. NPDC000266. Next base: position 14,435 of record NZ_JBIAZI010000022.1, on the reverse strand, counting down.
TCGACCTCGTACGACACCGAGCAGTCGACGCCGCACGAGGTGTCCAGCAGCAGGACCGAGCCGTCGAGCCGGTAGGAGTCGCCGGGGTCGGAGCTGTTGCGGATCACGCGCTTGATCGTGGTCTCGGACACGGCGCCCGTGGTGATGGCCACGTCACCGGCGCCACCGGTCAGGCGGATCTCGGTGATCTTCGTCTTCTCGACGTCGTTGTAGGTCAGGGTGGCCCCGACGACCCCGCCGCACGCGGTCAGGCCGGCCGTGGCGGCGCCGATGAGGACGAGGATCCCGGTGCGCCGGGCCCAGGTGGTGGTCATGGTTGTGACGCTATGGCCCCGCCACCCGGTGGCACCATCGGAGCCCTCCCCGAGATGACCCTGAGATCCGGGTCAGGGTCTGTCGTACCCACGGGGCAGAATGACTGTCGTGCCCGCCGGATACCGACGCCATCTCTACCGCGACGACGCGGTGGTCCTGCGCGTGCAAAAGCTGGGCGAGAGCGACCGGATCATCACGCTGCTGACCCGCCGCCACGGCCGCCTGCGCGCGGTCGCCCGCGGCGTGCGGCGCACCACGTCGCGCTTCGGGGCCCGGCTCGAGCCGTTCGGTCACATCGACCTTCAGCTGGCCGGGTCGCCCGAGGGGGTGGGCAGCGCGCTGCATTCGGTGAGCCAGGTCGAGGCGGTCGCGCTCTACGGCAAGCAGTTCCTGGGCGACTACCCGCGATACACGGCGGCCAGCGCGATCGCCGAGACGGCCGAGCGGCTCACCCCGGTCGAGCGCGAGCCGTCGCTGCGGCTGTTCCAGCTCACGCTGGGCGCGCTCAAGGCCCTGGCCGTCGGTGAGCACGCGGGCAGCCTGGTCCTCGACGCCTATCTGCTGCGCGGCATGGCCGTGGCCGGCTGGGCGCCGGCCATCGCCGAGTGCGCCGTCTGCGGCACGCCCGGGCCGCACGGGGCGTTCTCCGTCCCCGCGGGCGGATCTGTCTGCCCCGATTGCCGTCCGCCGGGCGCGGCCCATCCGAGTCCGGCCACACTGGGCCTGATGTCCGCTCTGACGGTCGGCGACTGGTCGATCGCCGACGCGGCCGAGGCGGGCGTCCGCCGCGAGTGCAGCGGCCTGGTCGCCGCCCATCTGCAATGGCACATGGAGCGGGCGCTGCGCTCGCTCCCGCTGGTCGATCGACGGGAGAGTCCCACCGCATGACGCCGCGTCCACCCACTCCGCACATCTCCGGCGTGACGCCGCCCGCGCTGCCCAAGGCGGCGCTGCCCAAGCACGTCGCGATCGTCATGGACGGCAACGGCCGCTGGGCCAAGGAGCGCGGCCTGTCCCGCACCAAGGGTCACGAGCAGGGCGAACACTCGCTGTTCGACACCATCGAGGGCGCCATCGAGCTGGGCATTCCCTATCTTTCGGCGTACGCCTTCTCGACCGAGAACTGGAAGCGTTCGCCCGAGGAGGTGCGCTTCCTCATGGGGTTCAACCGCGACGTGATCCGCCGCCGCCGCGACCAGCTGGTCGACCTCGGCGTCCGGGTCGTCTGGTCGGGCCGCCGGGGCCGGCTCTGGAAAAGCGTGATCTCCGAGCTGGAGACGGCGCAGGAGATGTCGAAGAAGAACAAGACGCTCACCCTGCAGTTCTGCGTGAACTACGGTGGGCAGGCCGAGATCGCCGACGCGGCGGCGGCGATCGCCCGCGAGGTGGCCGCGGGCCGGCTCGACCCCGAGAAGGTGAGCGAGAAGACGATCGCGAAACACCTCTACCACCCCGAGGTGCCCGAGGTCGATCTCTTCCTGCGCCCCTCCGGTGAGCAGCGCACCTCGAACTTCCTGCTCTGGCAGTCGGCGTACGCGGAAATGGTCTATCTCGACACCCTCTGGCCCGACTTCGACCGCCGCCACCTCTGGTATGCCTGCGAGTTGTACGCCAGCCGCGACCGCCGCTTCGGCGGCGCGCTGCCCAACCCGGTCAGCCCGACGTAAGAAGCGCCACGGTCGCGTCCACGTCGGACAGATCAGGCAGCACGGCGTGGGCGCCGGCCGCGGCCAGCTCCTCGGCGGCGGTGGACCCGGTGGCGACGGCCACGGCGAGAGCCCCGTTGGCCAGGGCGGCGGTGACGTCGTTGACGGTGTCGCCGATGACGACGGGCCGGAAGCGCTCGCCGTACTTGGCCTCGGCCCGCTCCAGGCTGCGCCGCACCAGCGTGGCCCGCACGGCGTCGTCGGTGCCGTAACCGCCCACCTCGTCGTCGAAGGCCGCGCTCAGCTCGAATGCGGCCACCTTGGCCCGCGCGACCTCCGGCACGTTGCCGGTGACCAGCGTCTGCACGACACCGGGCTGCGATTCGAGACGAGCAAGGACTTCCCGTACGCCTGGCATGAGCGCACCCTGCACGGCGAAGAGATGCTGGGTGCTCTGGACGTTCTCGACGTACCGGAGGAAGAACCGCTCAGGGGTGCAGTCGGTGACCCCATGAGTCGCGAAGACCTCGGCGCAGATGTCCATGTCGGTCCGCCCACCGAAGATCGGCGTCTCCCGCCACGGCACCCCGGTGAGCTCGGTGAACGCCGCCTTCCAGGCGGTGGCGGCCACCCCGCCGCCGCGCAGCAGCGTGTAGTCGATGTCCCACATGACGAGGCGCTTCACTCGGAGAGCACCTTCTCGATGTAGGCGACCTTGGACGTCAGCCCGTCGGTCACACCGGGCCGGATGTCGGCCTTGAGGGACAGGCTGACCCGCCCGCCCTTGGCCCCGACGGCCTCAACGGCCTGCTTGACCACGGCCATGCACTCGTCCCATTCACCCTCGATGGTGGTGAACATGGCATCGGTCCGGTTGGGCAGCCCCGAGGCCCGCACCACCCGAACAGCTTCGGCGACCAGGTCACCCACGGACTCACCCACGCCGATCGGCGTCACAGAAAAGGCAACAAGCACCCCACCATCGTCTCAGCTCCACCCGCCTTGATCACACCGAACCCCTGTTCGAATTCGGGCCAGCTGAGGCGTTGCCGCGCCGATGATGCATGACTATTCTAGTCATGCGTCAGCTTGACATGAGTCCGAGCCGCTATATTCGAGGAGGTGAGCGGCACCATGGGAGCGTTGATGGGCAAGATCGAGATCGAACTTGACGACGAAACGCTGGCCGAGGCCGCCGCATTTCTAGGAACGTCAAGCCCGGAAGACACCGTCAAAGCGGCGGTGCTCGACGTCGTCGAAGGCAAACGCCGCCTCGAGGCATTCGATCGGCTGACTGAGATGGCGGAGGCCGGCGACTTCGATCACTTGCGTGACAAGAAGACCTATCGACGATGAAGGCGCCGACATATCTCGTCGACACCAGCGCCTTCTTCCGGCTGCTCCGCAACCCCGAGCTCAGTGCCATTTGGTATACCGAGATGAGGCACGGGCTTTTCGGGGTTTGCGAGATCACCGAGCTGGAGATCCTTCATGGCGCTCATTCCCGAGCGCATCGGGATCGGCTGGAGGAGGTCCTCAAGAAGTCCTATCAGTGGATCGTCATGCCGGACCGCGTCTGGCCGCGGGCAAAGGTGGTGCAGCGGCTACTCACGCACGGCGGCAGTCACAAATCGGCTGGCCCGGTCGACTTGCTCGCCGCGGCGGCAGCAGAGGAGCACGTCACCAGATTGCCGCAGTCACCGGCCAAGACGTGCTCTGGGTCGCGGAGCGCGGCTCGATCGACTGATGGACGGTGCCGCCGTCAGCGTTGGGCGGCGGCCAGCGCCTCGCGGATGGTGGTGGCGTTGGCCGGGGTGCCGATCGGGTTCTCGTAGGTGCCGTACGGCGGGCCGTAGACGGGCTGGCCGGGCTCCTGGCGCCACGAGTCGGCCAGGGAGCCTGTGTCGACCGTGTCGTATCCGATGGCGTTGAGGAAGTCGGTGGTGGTCTTCTTGGCGGCCTCGTCGTCGCCGGCGATGGGGAGGGCTGAGCGCTCCGGGGAGTCGGCGGGGCGGGCGAGGGAGGCCAGGTGGTTGAAGTTGATGTTGTTGAAGACCTTCACCAGCTTGGCGCCGGCCAGGTGGTCCTGCTCCAAGGAGGCGCTGGTGGTCTGCTTGGTGTCCAGGGCCTCGACGTTGCCGTCGCGCTGGGGGTAGTAGTTGTTCGTGTCCAGCACCACCTTGCCGGCCAGTTCGGCGGCGGGGAGCTGGGTGAACGCCTTGAACGGGACGCTCACCACGACGATGTCGCCGGCGGTGGCGGCCTCGGTGGCGGTGGCGGCTCGGGCCTTCGGGCCCAGCTCGTCGACGAGGTCCTTGAGCGTCTCGGGGCCGCGGGAGTTGCTCACCACGACGTCGTAGCCGGCGGCGACGGCCAGCCGTGCCACGGTGCCGCCGATGTAGCCGCTGCCGATGAAACCGATTGTCGTCATACTCGGCGACAACCCTCGGCGATCGTCATTGATTCCGACCAAGAACGGGTGTGAGGCGCTAGCGTGCCACGGTGACGAATGCGGACGCGGCGGGCACGTGGAAACTCGGGGACACCGTTGTCAGGCGGATGGGGTTCGGGTCGATGCGGCTCACCCCGCGCCGGGACACCTCGGTCGCGATCAAGGTGTTGCGGACAGCGGTCGAGCTCGGGGTCGACCACATCGACACGGCGGCCTTCTACGTGTCGCCGGGTGGCGTCCTCGACGTCGGTGACGGTGACCCGCGCTATGCCACCGAGTTGATCCGGGAGGCGCTCAAGCCGTACCCCCAAGGATTGGTCATCGCGACCAAGGTCGGTCCGTGGGCCGAAACGGGGGCCGGCCTGCGGGCCCACGTCGAGGAGAACCTGCGGCGGCTCGGAGTCGAGCGGCTCGACCTGGTCAACCTGCGGCTGACCCGGCGGGGCGGCTCGGTCGCGGAACGGTTCGGGGTGCTGGCCGACCTGCGCCGCGAAGGGCTCATCCGTGACCTCGGGATCTCGAACGCCACGCTCGAACAGGTGGATGAGGCTTCCGCGATCGCGCCCGTGGTGTGCGTACAGAACAGCTATGCCCTTGATCTTCGGCGGGATGACGAGATGGTGCCGGCGCTGGCCGAGAGGGGCATCGCCTTCGTGCCGTTCTTCGCGATCGCCGGGCCCCGGCGCGAGGACGGGGCGAGTCAAGACCATGACGAGGCCGTACGCCGGGTCGCGCGCACGCATGGGGTGACGCCTCACCAGGTGCGGCTCGCGTGGACGCTCCATCAAGGACCGAACGTGCTGGCGATTCCCGGCACGGGCGACGAGCGGCATCTGCGGGAGAACATCGCGGCCGGTGCGATCCGGCTGAGCCCGGAGGAACTGGCGATGCTCTGAAAGAATTCGCGGATGGGCCGAGCGACCGCGCAGGTGGTGCTCGGCGTGGTGGGCGGGATGATCATCGTGCCGGTCGCGGTCAACGTGGCCACCGGCGGGGAACTGCCCGGCGCGCTGCGGCCTTTCGGGTTCCTGCTCTGGCCGGCGGCCGCGCTCTGCCTGCTGCTCATCATCGTTCTGGGGCTGGGGGACAGGCGGCGGCCACCGCCGCGGCGGGACGATCCGCGCAATGCCGGGCTCGCGCTGGCGCGGGTGGCGCACTACGTCGAGCAGCGGCGGAGCGGGCTGCTCTCGGCGCGGATCCCGCTGACGTTGGACGAGCGGCCCGGGGCGGTGCGGCGGCCGGTGCATCTGGTGCAGCGGATCGGCGGCACGGAGTTCCAGATCTCCGGCGAGGCCGGCGGGGTCGGCGTGATCGATGTCTTTGATCAGATGAGCGGGTCGATGCTGATTCTCGGTGCGCCGGGGGCGGGGAAGACCACGCAGCTGCTCGACCTCGCGGCCGCGCTCCTCGACCGGGAAGGTGAGCGGATCCCGGTCGTGCTGGACCTGGCCGACTGGTCGCAGCCGCGGTGGTCGTGGCGGCGGCCGGACCGGGCGCCGGACGACTTCCGCAGATGGCTCGAATCGCAACTGGACGACCGTTACCGGATTCCGGCCGCGGTCGCGCGGGCCTGGCTCGACGACGACCGGTTCGTGCTGCTCTTCGACGGGCTGGACGAGGTGCGGGAGTCCTATCGCGACCGTTGCGTCTCGGAGATCAACAAGCTGGAGGCGGCGAGCGTCGTCGTCTGCAGCCGGGAGGCCGACTACGAGCGGCTCACCGAGCGGCTGAGACTGCAGGGCGCGGTGGTGATCCGCCCGCTGGCCGGCGAGCTGCTGACCACGCCGCTGATGTTCGACGTGGTGCGCATGGCCGGCGGCGGCCGGGACACGGGGGCGCTCTTCGACGCGTACATCGTGGAGATGCTGGCCCGGCGCCGGGGACAGGAGACCGAGTCCCCGGAGCGGGCGTTGCGGGCCGTGCGGGCGCTCGCCCAAGCTTCCGTACGTCTCGACGCCGGCGCCCGGGTGGCCCGGCTCAACTTCGTCACCCTGGGCGAGGCGCTCGACGAGCCGGCCGCCCAGGTCGCCCGCCGCCGGCTGCTGCCGCTGGGCGGCACGATCGGCGCGATCATCTGCTCGGTGACGATGGCCCTGTTCGCCGGATGGGTTCCGGGCATGGTCGTCGCCGCCGTCTCCGCGGCGCCGTTGGTGATGTGGCGTCCCGAGCCGCCGTCGGCGCGATGGCGCTTCCGATGGCCGGTCGTGATCGTCTACGCGCTCGCGGTGGCCGTGACCGGCTCGGCGGTGTCGGCCGCGCTGGTGTGGTGGTCCCGGCACAGCACGGGATCCTGGCAGGCCGCGACCGTCATCGACATCCTGATCGCGCTGGTCGCGGTGGCCATGGTGGCCCGGGCCGGATTTCTGGGGAGGCGCGCCTTCGTCCTCCTCCTGGCCTACGGCGTGGTGGCGGCCGTCCTCGTGGCGTGGCGCGGCCTCGGTCCGGGAGCGCAGACCGGCCTGGTGGTCGGCGTGCTGACGGCGACGAACCTGGCCCTCTTCTCGCTCACCGTGTGCTTCCCGTCCGGCCCGCCGCAGCGCCGGCACCTGCCGACCCGGCTGGCGGTCCTGGCCATCACCGCCGCCCCGCTGCTGGCCACGTCGACCTGGTGGACGGCCGCTTCCGGCCCGGCACTCGGCGGCTTCGCGGCCGGCCTCTTCGCCGGGCTGTCCTTCGGCGCCTTCTTCGCGGTGGTTCCCGCCCCGGGCGTACTGGCCTGGGTCGCCCTGCGCGCCGTCGGCGAGCCCTATCCGTGGCGACCAGGTCTGCTGCGCTTCGCCGCCGACCGGAGCCTGCTCGTCGACACCGACGAGGGCCACCGCTTCGTGCACCTGCTGATCCGGAACCACCTGGCCGCCTGTGACCCGGCCGAGCTCGGCGCGGCCGTGGAGCGGCGCCGAGCCGAGCGGTGAGAGTGGCCCTTTCGGTGTATTGCGGTCCGGTTGCCCATTACGGAGACAATCGATGTCCCTCGTCGCGGCGGAAGGGTGCGGATGGGCCGAGCGGTGTTGCGGGTGCTCCAAGTCCTGTTCGGCGTGGTGGGTGGCCTGATCGTGGTCCCGACGGCGATCAATGTGACGACCGGCGGCGAGTTGCCGGAGCGCCTGCGGCCGTTCGCGGGCTGGCTGTGGCCGGCCGCCGTCACCTGCCTGGTCCTGGTCGTCGGACTGGAGCTGTGGGACAAGCTCCGCCCGGGCGGATCGGAGATCTCGCCGCACCGGCCGGATGATCCGAAGAACATCGGGCGAGCGCTCAAACAGGTGTCGGCCTACGTCGGGGCGCGGCGCGGTGGGCTGCTGGCGGGACGGATATGGCTGCACTTCGACGAGCGCCCGTCCGCGGTTCGCCAGCCGCTGCACATGGTGCAGCGGGTAAGCGGCACGGAGTTCCGTCTCTCGCCGGAGACCGGAATGATCGACGTCTTCGATCAGATGGACGAGTCGATGCTGATCCTGGGTGCTCCCGGCTCGGGCAAGACGACCCAGCTGCTCGACCTCGCGGCCGATCTGATCGTCCGCGCCGAACGGAACGGCGGGAAGGTGCCGGTCGTCCTCGACCTCGCGAGCTGGGCCCGGCCACGGCGACGGTGGCTGCCGTGGCCGCGCCGGCCTGACCGCGGTCCCGTCGGCTTCACCGAATGGCTGATCTCCGAACTCCAGCGCCACTATCGGATCCCGGTCCCGATCGGCCGGGCCTGGCTCGACGAGGGCCGGCTCGCTCTGTTGCTCGACGGCTTGGACGAGGTCCGTGAGGAGTTTCAGGAGCGGTGTGTCGCCGAGATCAACGCGGTGCAGACGGGAACCCGGCTGACGCAGGTCGTGGTGTGCAGCCGGGAGGCCGACTACGACCGGCTGGCCGCGCGCCTGCGGTTGCAGGGCGCCGTGGTCATCCGTCCACTGGCGAAGGAAGAGGTGGTCGAGTTCCTGGCGGCGTCGAGCCGTTCGCCGGCCGAGGCGGCCGCCGTTCTCGACGAGGACGCCGACCTGTGGGAGCTGCTGACGACGCCGTTGATGCTCAACGTGGTGATGCTGGCTCAAGGGCAGGAGAACTGGCAGGCAGTCGTCCGGCAGGACGACCCGGCGGAGCGACGGCGGCTCCTGTTCGACGCCTACGTGGTCGAGGTGCTGGCGCGGCGCCGCAACCGTGAAGTGGAGATTCCCCGGCGCGCCGTCCAGGCCGTCCGCACCCTGGCCAGGGCCTCCGCCGGGCGACGCGAAGGCGTCGGGGTCCCCCGGTTCGAGGTCGACGGCGAGGGCCGCGGACGAGTGTTCCCGGAGCCCGCGGTCGACGTCATCCGGTTGTGGCTGACTCCGCTCGGATGCACCATCGCCGCCCTGGTCAGCGTCTCCGCGGCGACCGTGTTCGTCAGCGCGTGGGCGGGCTGGGCCGTCGCGGTCGTCCACTGCCCGTTCCTGCTGGTCGTGTCGTGGGGGTATCGGCCGTCCGCGCGCCGCGAACTCGCCGGCAAGGCCGCTTTCGCCGGCTATCTGGCCCTGGTGACCGTGACCACCGCCGTGTGCGCCACCGGCCTCATGCTGCTCGCCGAGCGCGTACCGGTTCCGCCCTGGTGGGTGACCTTCCTGCTCATTCTGGGCGGGACGGTGCTCCTCGGCGTTTCGACCGGCAACACCCTCCGCTACGGGGTGATCGGCTTCTTCGGCGCGCTGCTCGTCGCGCCGCTGGTCAGCGATCGGGCGACCGTGCAGGGCGGCGTCATCGGCATCCTGACCGTGCTCACCGTGTTCTGGCTGGTGCTGAACGAGACCGTCTACGAACCCGCGGACGAGGAGAAGGACGATCCGGTCCTCCGCCGGATCCGGCGGGTACGGATCGCGGTCAGCATGCCGTTGCTGTTCGCCGTCCCTCTGGCCGGAACATGGAACGGGCCGTTCTGGTCGTTCCTTCTGGGCGTGGTCATCGGCGCGGTCATCGGCCTCATGATCGCCTTGCTCTTCTTCGTTCTCGCCCGGTCGGTCCCGCTGCGGTTCGCGTTCCGGATCGCCGGCGAACCGAATCCGTGGCGGCGGTCCTTCCTGCGGTTCGCGGTGGATCGGATGCTGCTCGTGCGAACGGAGTCGGAGTACCGCTTCGTCCACCTGCTGATCCGGGACCACCTGGCCGCCTGTGACCCGGTGGAGCTCGGCGCGGCCGTGGAGCGGCGCCGCGCCGAGCTGGCGGGGTCAGCCTCGTAGGAGGGTGGCCACCTCGGCCGCCAGGTCGGTGGCGGCCTCGATCTCGGCCCGGCGGATGGAGACGCTCTCGACGTGGAAGCCGAACGGCAGGCCCAGGCGGGTGCAGAAGCCGTGCAGGTCGCGGGCGATGGCCATGGTCTCGCGGTACGAGTCGGCCAGGGGGTCGGCCGAGTGGCTCAACGTCGTGGCGAGCCAGCGCGGAACGTCCACGCCGAGCCACTTGAGGAACTCCAGCGTCTTCTCCGAGCCGCACAGGGACAGGGTGAAGATGACCGGGCGGGGCATCAGGTCCTGGGCCGCGCACTCGTAGAAGTAGTCCGTCAGCAGGTTCTTCGTCTCGTTCAGGTCGTAGATGACCTGGGTGACGAAGAACGTGCTGCCGCGGCGCTGCTTGGCGATCATGCGGTGGTGCTCGTCGCCGTTACGGGCGTGCCGTTCGCCGATCACCACGGAACCCAACGGCAGGTTCGGCCGTACGGCGGCACGCAGCTCCTGGGCCTGGCGCAGCGTCGTCCGTACGTCCTTGTCGCCCGAGGAGGGGCCCACGAAGACGCTCAGCACGTTGGCGCCGGCCGAGGCCATCCACGCGCTCAGGTCGTCGGGGGCGTATTTGCCGACACAGCGGTAGATGACCGCCGGCCTGTCCCAGGCGCCCAGGAACGAGCTGTGGAAGACCGCGGGGTCCATGGTCGGCAGGTAGGGGAACGGGCGCTCGTCCGGGTTCCGGTCCGACTCGTCGTCGATGTCGTACAGGATGAGGCCGTCGAGATCGAGGCCGGCCAGCCGCTTCACGGTGACCTCGGCGATCTCCTTGACCTTCTCCGGTGTGGCGCTGCGGCGGGGCGGGGTGATGCCGAAAAGCATCACCCCGCCCGTGGCCTGCTCGAGCTTGGACTGCAGAGACATCCGACCAGCGTAGAAAGCGCTGGTCAGTGGTCGGCGCAGCAGGGGGTCGGATCCCGCGTTTCGAACGGCACGAGCACTCCGCCTACGGCCGGGGTCGTGGTCAGCACCAGATCACCGTTCCGGTATTGCGGTCGTACGAAGTCGCGCGTGTCCAAAATGTCTGTCTCGGCCGCGACGCCGGAGCCCAGCACCTCGACCCGGTCGATCGCGCTGATCTTCAGGACCTCGCTGACCGTGAGCCGGCCGACCAGTCGGTCACTGCCCGGAAAAATCACTGCTCGCCCGAATTTTCCGGACGACGCCGCGTCGGCCGCTCCCTGAAGCTCGGCAGCGGTCTCGAACTCGCCTGTCACGCTGATCGCGACGTGCGGGAACGGGCTCTGCACCATGTGCGTGCAGGCCAGCGACGGCGGCGGGTCCAGCGACAGGATCCAGTGGTCGGCTTCCGCCGTCGTGCGGTGACCGAGGCTGACCCCGGCCACCGACGGCGGCGTGGACGCCACTGAGCGGTACAACGTCACCGGCCCGACGGGAGGACGAAGATCGGGTTGGTGTAGAACCACAGGTCGCCCCACGGGTCGGCGTCGCCCACGACGTCGAGCTTGGGACCGTTGGCGTCGACCGACGGGCCGAGCAGGCCGGGCTGCGTGCGCTTGCCGTCGGTGCCGCGGACGCGCACGTAGAACGGCTTGTCCAGGCGGCCCAGAGCGAAGCTCAGCGACACCTTCTTGGCGCCGGCGCTGATCTCGAAGGACTTGACCACCTTGGTGTCGGGGGCCTGGAACGAGTCCTTGTCCTTCACCGGTCCGGTGATGGTGCCGACGATCACGTCGACCCGCTTGAGGACCGGCACGAACTGCGCCCAGTTGGGCACGTCCTGCAGGTCGATCTCGAGGGTCAGCTCGGTGCTGGTGCCCCGCTTGACCTGGTGCACGCCGCCGAGCGGGGTGCCGGTCGAGGAGCGGCGGTCGCCGGCCGTACGGACCCGCGCGTCCAGGCCCTTGATCAGACGGCCGTGGTCGACCCAGACGCGGCCGGCGCGCAGGCCGTCCATGACCGCCTTGTAGCCGAACGAGGTCGCGCCGACGTTCGTACGACCGTAGAAGCCCGGCCAGAAGTCACCGGCGGTGGTCAGCGTCTTGCCGGTGTAGACCGGGTCGTTGTACTTGCCGTTGGCGTCGAAGTTGCTGTCCGGTCCCCGGTCCGACTGGTCCAGGTAGTTGACGTGCGAGTCCGAGTTGACGGTGATCCACCACGCCTTGCCCTCGGCGAGCAGGCTGTCCCAGAGGCCGCCGACGGTGGCCGTCATCCAGTCGAAGCCACCCCAGGTGCGGTAGCTCTCCAGCGGGTAGCCGGCGTACGACGCGGCCGACGGGTTGTTGTCGTAGTAGCCACGCGCGCCGCCGCGGCCGTACGGGGCCGGGATGCCGGCGGCCTGGTGGCCGGGCGCGCCCTCGAAGCCGACGGCGACCGACGGGTCGGCGTCACGCCAGTTGCGGATCTCGTGCGGCGAGTCGATGCCGCGCCGGGCCGGGTGGTTGGCCAGGAACAGCGCGCCGTCGATCTTGCGGGCGCGGACCTGCGAGCCGAGGAACTTGATGCCGGCGATCGCGGCCGCCTCGTTCTGCTCGGTCGTGTTGGTGGCCGGGAGCAGGTTGCCGTCGTACGCGTTCTCGAACTGCTTGAGAACCGAGACCTCGTTCTTGCTCGGGGTCACGAAGACGGTCGCGTGCTCGGCGGCCGGGATGTTCCACTCCAGACCCTGGAAGGTGAGGAGGTCCTTGTACTCCTCGCGGGTCTTGACGATGTCCGGGTTGACCTTCTCCACGCCGATCTTGGCGTGCGCGACGCTGCCGTGGTCGGTGATGACGACCCAGTCCAGGCCGAACGCGCGGCCGTGCCCGGCCTGGTCGATCACCCGGTACTGGGCGTCCGAGCTGTACTGCGTGTGGATGTGGTGGTCGCCGGCGAGCCACTTGAACCCGCCCTTGTCCGAACCACCGCCCACCGGGCCGTGCGAATGCGGCAGGCCCGCGGCCTGCGCGGCCGTGGGCACGGCGAGCACGGAGGCGGCGGCGCCGGCCCCGAGCAGGCCCGCGCCGCGCAGGAAGCCGCGCCGGGAGACGTCGGACGGCGAGAGCTCGCTGTCCGGGATGCTCAGGTCGAGAGCGGGGGCGATGTCGCCTCCGGCGCTCTCGTGCGTGTGGTCGTGATCGTGGTCGTGGCCGTGACCCATGACGATGTTTCTCCCAGCTGAGAGATAGACACATGCTCTTCCCGGCACACGTTGTCCGGATCACGCCAACGCCCGCTGTCGATCTAGTGAAGTACGGGAAAATTACTTTCGTAAGGTCGATCGCTGCCGTTGGTGTCGGGTGCCGGGGGTGCACCCGCTCATAGCGTTCGGCGCATGGCGATAACGCTGGAAAAACTGACTAAGAGGTACGGGCGGACGCTCGCGGTCGACGGTCTCGACCTGGAGGTGCGGCCGGGGCGGGTCACGGGGTTCCTCGGGCCGAACGGGGCCGGCAAGTCGACCACGATGCGGATGGTGCTCGGCCTGGACCGGCCGACGTCGGGGAGCGCGCTGGTCAGCGGCCGGCCCTATGCCGAGCACCGGTGGCCGCTGCGCGAGGTGGGCGCGGTGCTGGAGGCGAAAGCCGCGCATCCGGGGCGTACGGGCCGTAACCACCTGCGGGCGATGGCGCGCAGCAACGCGATCCCGGACCGCCGGGTCGGCGAGGTCCTCGAGATGGTGGGGCTGTCCGACGTGGCGGGGCGGCGGACCGGGACGTACTCGCTCGGCATGGGCCAGCGGCTCGGGATCGCGGGGGCGCTGCTCGGTGACCCGGCGGTGCTGATCCTGGACGAGCCGGTGAACGGGCTCGACCCGGACGGGGTGCGGTGGATCCGCGGGCTCCTGCGCGACCTGGCGGCCGAGGGGCGGACCGTCTTCGTCTCCAGCCACCTGCTGACCGAGATGCAGATGACGGCGTCGCATCTCGTGGTGATCGGCAAGGGGCGGTTGCTGGCCGACGCGCCGATGGACGAGTTGCTGGGCGGGCATGGCTCGCTCGAGGACGCCTACTACGAGCTGACGGAGAGTGCGGCATGAGGGCGGCGATCAGCTCGGAGTGGACGAAGCTGTGGACGACGCGGACGATCTGGTGGGCCCTGCTGGCGGCGTTCGTGCTGATGGCGGCGGCCGCGGGACAGAACGCCCTCTACGTCGAGAACGGCGACGTGCCGGCGTCGTCGGCCGGTGATGTGGCGGTGCTCTCCGTCGCGATCGCGCAGTTGGCGTTCGTGTCGCTGGCCATGCTGGTCATGACCAGCGAGTATTCGGCGCAGACGATCCGGGCCACGCTGAGCTGGATTCCGTCGCGGGGCCGCCTGTTGTCGGCGAAGGTCGTGGTCGTCGCGATGGTCACGCTCGTCGGGGGCCTGATCGCCGGCCTGCTCGGTGGGGTGGTCGCCGCCGGCATCTTGGGCAACTCGTCCGATATCGCGGGTGACGCCACGAAAATCGGGATCTACCTCGCGCTGCTGGGCGTGCTCGCGACCGGGCTGGCGGCGGCGCTGCGCGGGCCGGTGGTCACGTTGGTCGTGCTCCTCATGGTGATCGTGGTGGTCCCGCCCCTGTTGCAGATCCCGGACATCTCCGTTTTGAACGGCATCGCGGATGCCTTCCCCGGCGTCGCGGGCAATCACTTCCTGTCCGGCGACTCCAGCCCGTACCCCCAAGCCGTGGGTCTTGTGATCCTCATGGGATGGACTCTGGCCGCCGTCGGAGTGGGGTGGCGCGTGCTCAAGCGCCGCGACGCCTAGATGTGCATCTGCCAGAGTCGGTTTACATCTGGGTCTGAGTCTTCTGCTTGAGTCTCTCGAAAGGGGTTTGGCCGTCCAGGGCGCCGTGCGGGCGGT
>NZ_JBIAZI010000021.1:0-114453 GCF_042899005.1 Actinoplanes sp. NPDC000266 | reverse complement strand
GGGGCGGGGGGGGGGGGGGGGGGGGGGGGGGCGGGGGGGCCGCGCGCGCCCGGGGGGGGGGGGGGGGGGGGGGGGGGGGGGCGGGGGGGGGGGGCGCCGGGGGGGGGGGGGCGGGGGGGGGGGGCCCCCCCCCCCCCCCCCCCCCCACGACAGGCTCTCAGGACAGGTGGGCCAGAAGGTCCTGGCGGGTCAGCACGCCGGCCGGCTTGCCGTCGACCAGGACCATGGCGGCGTCCGCCTTTTCCAGCAGGGACACGGCCTCGCTGACGGGCTGGCCGCCGCCGATCATCGGCAGCGGGTCTCCCATGTGGCGCTCGATCGTGTCGTGCAGGTGAGCCTGGCCGGTGAACAGGGCGTCCAGCAGCGCCTTCTCCGCTATCGAGCCGGCCACCTCGCCGGTGACCACCGGAGGCTCGGCCTTCAGCACCGGGAGCTGCGAGACGCCGTACTCCCGCATGTAGTCGATGGCGTCGCGGACCGTCTCCGTCGGGTGGACGTGGATCAGGGGCGGCATGGCGCCGCCCTTGCCCTCGAGAGCGTCGGCCACGGTGGGCTGGCCCTCCACGGTGCGTAGGAAGCCGTACCGGGCCATCCAGTCGTCGTTGAAGATCTTCGACAGGTAGCCGCGGCCACCGTCGGGCAGCAGGACCACGATGACGTCGTCGGGGCCGGCCTTGCGGGCCACCTCGAGCGCGGCCACCACGGCCATGCCGCACGAGCCGCCGACCAGCAGGCCCTCCTCGCGGGCCAGGCGCCGGGTCATCTCGAACGAGTCCGAGTCGGAGACCTCGATGATGTCGTCGGCCAGCGAACGGTCGTACGTGGTCGGCCAGAAGTCCTCGCCGACGCCCTCGACCAGGTAGGGCCGGCCGGTGCCGCCGGAGTAGACCGAGCCCTCGGGGTCGGCCCCGATGACCCGGACCGGGCCCTGCTCCTTGAGGTATTTCCCGACGCCGGTGATCGTGCCGCCGGTGCCGACACCCGCGACGAAGTGGGTGATCCGGCCGTCGGTCTGCTTCCAGAGCTCGGGACCGGTCTGCTCGTAGTGCGAGCGCGGGTTGGCCTGGTTGCTGTACTGATCGGGCTTCCAGGCGCCCGGGATCTCGCGGGCCAGCCGGTCGGAGACGTTGTAGTAGGAACGCGGGTCCTCGGGGGCCACCGCCGTGGGGCAGACGACGACGTCGGCGCCGTACGCCTTCAGGACGTTCCGCTTGTCCTCGCTGACCTTGTCGGGGCAGACGAAGACGCATTTGTAGCCGCGCCGCTGCGCGACGAGGGCCAAGCCGACCCCGGTGTTACCGCTGGTCGGCTCGACGATGGTGCCTCCGGGCTTCAGGAGGCCGGCCTCCTCGGCGTCGAGCACCATCCGCAGGGCGATCCGGTCTTTGACCGAACCGCCCGGGTTGAAGTATTCGACCTTGGCCAGCACCGTGGCGGAGATGCCCTCGGTGACCTGATTCAGCTTGACCAGGGGGGTGTCCCCGATGATGTCGACGACGTTGTCGTAGTAGCGCACGCCCTAGACTACGACGATCCGGTCCTGCTGCCTCTCCCACTCCAGGAAGCGCTCGGTCTCGGCGAGCACCGCCCCGGCCAGCCAGGCGATCATGACGGCGTCGTCGGCCAGGCCGAGGACCAGGAGGAAGGCCTCCGGGACGACGTCGATCGGCGAGACGACATAGACGGTGGCCGCGGTCATCAGGGCCAGGCGCATGCCGCCGTCGTACTTGCCGCCGGCCGTGGCCTTGAGCATGCGCGGAATGGCCGCGACCCGCTTGCCGATCGACGGGCCGCCCCGGGCCCCGGACACGAGTGCCTTGGTCAGGGCGCTGAAGGCCGCCGCACGTTTCAGTGTTTTCGCCATGATGTTCCCCTCTCCGCTACTCCAGCATGACTTGGGCGCGCCATGATTACCTCTCGCGGTCGCGCGTTAGCCTCGTAATTCCCTACTGACGTTGTTTTGACCCGACGGCGAGGGAGCTCGTGAGCACCATCCAGATCACCGCTGACGACTGGCGCAGGATCAAGCTGGCCGGGCGGGTCCTCGGCGGCGTGACGGGCGCGCTGGCCGGGCTGACCGCGGTGTCGGCCGGCCTGCTGCTCCGCCAGGCCGCGGACGCGCGGCGCATCATTCCCATGGCCGAGGCGCCCCCGCCGCGGGGCGACGGCGTCTACGGCGCGAAATTCGGCGGCCGGCCGCTCACCATGGTCATCCTGGGTGACTCGTCGGCGGCCGGATACGGCGTGCACCGTCCCCGCGAGACACCCGGCGCGCTGCTGGCCACCGGCGTGTCGCGGCGGCTGCGCCGTCCCGTGCGGCTGCACCGGCTGGCCGTGGTCGGCTCGATGTCGTCCGGCCTGCCGTACCAGGTGGACGCCGCCCTGGAGCACGAGCCCGAGGTCGCGGTGATCCTCATCGGCGCCAACGACGTCACACATTATTCGGACCGGGCGGGCGCGGTACGTCACCTGGGTGAGGCCGTGCGGAGGCTGCGCGCCACCGGCTGCAAGGTCGTGGTCGGCACGTGCCCCGACATCGGGGCGATCCAGCCGATCAAGCCGCCGCTGCGCTGGCTGGCCCGCAAGTGGAGCCGCGACCTGGCCGCCGCACAGACCGTGGCCGTGGTCGAGGCCGGCGGGCGCACGGTGTCGCTGGGCAACCTGCTCGGGCCGATGTTCGTCGCCGACCCCGTACGGATGTTCAGCTCCGACCGTTTCCACCCCTCGGCCGAGGGGTACGCACGGGCCGCGGCCGTCGTGATGCCGACACTGATGGCCTCGCTCGGTGAGGACTCCCCCCGGCCGACCGACACCGCTGTCGACGGTTTGGAGGAGGCCGCGCACGAGGCGGTGCGGGCCGCCGGCACCGAGGTGAGCGCGCAGGGCCGCTGGGCCGTCCTGCGACGTCACCCCTGGTTCGGCGAGACCCGGCACTGGTTCGGCCACCGCGGTACCACCGTTCCCAGCGGCCGCTCGGCGC
This sequence comes from Actinoplanes sp. NPDC000266, assembly GCF_042899005.1. Lineage (NCBI taxonomy): Bacteria > Bacillati > Actinomycetota > Actinomycetes > Micromonosporales > Micromonosporaceae > Actinoplanes > Actinoplanes sp. NPDC000266. Next base: position 111,473 of record NZ_JBIAZI010000021.1, on the reverse strand, counting down.
CGAGCGCCGTAGGGTGGACCCCAGAGGATCAATGACATTGTCAACCGACGCAGGGAGGCGAGACATGGCGGGGCTCAACGCACGGATCGGGCGGGCCGCGGCCACCAGTCTGCTCGCCGGCGCCGTGGGCGGTGCCGCCCTGCTGGTCGGCGAGGTTCTCGCGGCCAAGGCGCGGCGATACGCGAAGCCGACCATGGGCCTGGCCCTGCGCACGTCGATGGGCCGCGTGTCGGCCCCGCCGCTGCGCCTGGTGCTGCTGGGCGACTCGGCGGCGATCGGTGTGGGCGTGGAGTGGCTCTCCGAGACGGTCGGCGGCCAGCTGGCCCGGCTGCTGGCCGAGGGCACGGCCGAGACCGGCGAGCGTCACGTGCTGCTCTCCAGCGTCGGTGTGGCCGGTTCCCGCTCCTCCGACCTGGGCACCCAGGTGGCCCGGGCCCTGCTCGGCGACCGTCCCGACGTGGCCGTGGTGCTGATCGGCGCGCACGACGCGACGAGCCTGCGCAGCCCCGAGGAGTCGGCCGCCCAGCTCGGCACGGCGGTGCGCCGCCTGCGCGACGCCGGCGTCCGGGTCGTCGTCGGCACGTGCCCCGACCTGGGCGCGCTGCGGGCCATCGCTCCCCCGCTGCGGCAGGTGGCCGGCCTGATGGGCCGCCGCATGGCGAAGGCGCAGGCCAAGGCGGTCACGGCGGCCGGCGGCGCGGTGGTCGATCTGGCCGACGAGACGGGCGCGGTGTTCCGGGCCGACGCCGGCACGCTCTGCTACGACGGCTTCCACCCCTCGGCCGACGGATACCGGGTCTGGGCGCACGCGCTCTACCCGGCCGTCGTCAAGGCCGCGATGTCTTCGGTGCAGTAAACGGTCTGTGACGAACTTGCACTTCCGGTGAAAGTTACCGACGAGTTAAATTGGCTCCATGCCGGAAGCTGTCATCGTCGCCACCGCCCGATCTCCCATCGGCCGCGCCGTCAAGGGATCGCTGAAGGACCTCCGCCCCGACGACCTCGCCGCCACCATCATCGACGCGGTCCTGACCAAGGTGCCGCAGCTCGACCGGACGCTGATCGAGGACCTCTACCTCGGCTGCGGGCTCCCCGGCGGTGAGCAGGGCTTCAACATGGCCCGCGTGGTCGCCACCCAGCTCGGCCTCGACGGCCTGCCCGGCGCCACCGTGACGCGGTACTGCTCGTCGTCGCTGCAGACCACCCGCATGGCGTTCCACGCCATCAAGGCCGGCGAGGGCGACATCTTCCTCTCGGCCGGCGTCGAGACCGTGTCCCGCTTCGCGCGGGGCAGCTCCGACGGCCTCCCGCCCGAGCTGCGGGCGCAGGTCGGCGGTGGCTGGGAGAACCCGAAATTCGGTGACGCCCGGTCCCGTACCAAGAAGTTCGCCGAGGGCGGCCAGACCTGGCACGACCCCCGCGAGGACGACCTGCTCCCCGACGTCTACATCGCGATGGGACAGACCGCCGAGAACCTCGCCCAGGTCAAGGGCGTCAGCCGCGAAGAGATGGACGAGTTCGGCGTACGCAGCCAGAACCTCGCCGAGAAGGCGATCGCCGACGGCTTCTGGCAGCGGGAGATCACCCCGGTGACGCTGCCCGACGGCACGGTCGTCTCGGCCGACGACGGCCCCCGCCCGGGCGTCACCATCGAGGGCGTCTCGCAGCTCAAGCCGGTGTTCCGCCCCGACGGCCGGGTGACGGCCGGCAACTGCTGCCCGCTGAACGACGGCGCCGCCGCCGTGGTCGTCATGAGCGACACCAAGGCCCGCGAGCTGGGCATCACCCCGCTGGCGCGGATCGTCTCGACCGGCGTCACCGCGCTCAGCCCCGAGATCATGGGCCTGGGCCCGGTCGAGGCGTCGAAGCAGGCCCTGAAGCGGGCCGGCATGACCATCGGCGACGTCGACCTGGTCGAGATCAACGAGGCCTTCGCGGCCCAGGTGATCCCGTCGTACCAGGACCTGGGCATCCCGATCGACAAGCTGAACGTGAACGGCGGCGCCATCGCGGTCGGCCACCCGTTCGGCATGACCGGCGCCCGCCTCACCGGCACCCTGCTCAATTCGCTCGACTGGCACGACAAGTCGATCGGCCTCGAGACGATGTGCGTCGGCGGCGGCCAGGGCATGGCCATGATCCTGGAGCGCCTCAGCTAGATCCCCCACGGATTCCCGCCGGGCCCGGCCTGCCACGAGCGGCCGGGCTCGGCGGCTTTGTCCCTAGCCGAAAAGGACCTGGGACGACCGGGAGGGCACGGCGTCGAGCGCGGCCATCGTCGGCCCGTCGAGCACGATCGCGCCGGTAGCGAGGTTCGCCTCCAGGTGGGCGGCGCTCACGGTGCCCGGGATGAGCAGCACATTCGGGGCGTGGTGAAGAAGCCAGGCGAGGCCGGCCTGCGAGACCGTCACGCCGAGCGCCTCGGCGGTCGCGTGCACGGCCGGCTCATCGGTCACCTTCGGCATGCCGGGGAAGGCGCCGCCGAGCGGGTAGAACGGCACCCAGGCGATGCCCTCGGCGGTGCACAGGCTCAGCACCTCCTCGTCGTCGCGGGCGACCAGGCTGTACGCGTTCTGCACGCCCATGATGCCGGCCGGCAACGCCCGCCGGAGCACGTCGAGGGTGACCGCGCTGAGCCCGATGGCGCCGATCTTGCCCGCATCGCGCATCTCGGTCAGAACGGCCAGCTGATCGTCGAGGTCGACCACCTGGTCGCCCGAGGCCCGCATGCCCGGCCCGCCGTCGGTGCGCCGCAGATAGACCACGTCGATCCGGTCGGTGCCCAGACCGCGCAGGTTGTCCTCGACGCTCGCACGCAGTTCCTCCGGCCGCTGGGCGAGCCGCAGCGGGATCTTGGCACCGGGGACGGGCGTCGCGCCGACCTTGGTGGCGATCAGTACGTCGTCGCCGGGGCGCAGGGCCCGCCGGATGACGTCATTGGCGAAGCCGTCGCCGTAGAAATCAGCGGTGTCGACGTGATCGACGCCGAGGTCGAAGGCACGCCGCAGCAGGGCCACGGCCGCTTCCTGATCGCCGCGCAGGCGCCCGAGCTGCGCCGCTCCGTAGCCGATGCGGGCGACCGCGCGGCCCGCGAACCGCCCGGCGCCGCCGGGGATGCCGTCAGTCATGAAAACCTCCGCACACTGTTGTAATATCAACAGTATGAGCAGTGGTGTTGAAATGTCAACAGTGGGCCTCTGGCTGCTCTGGAAGCAGGTCAGCGAGCTGGTCCGGGCGTCGGTCATCGCCGACGTGATCGAGGGCAGCGAGCTCTCCGAGGCCGAGATGACGGTGCTCGTGCACCTGAACGGGGCCGGCGGGACCGTGCGGCAGAACGCGCTCGCCGCGTCGACGGGCTGGGACCGGACGCGGCTCTCGCACCTGCTCACACGCATGGAGCAGCGCGGCTACCTGTCGCGGGCGCGGCTGCGCAACGGCGTCGACCTGACGCTGGAGAAGAGCGGCGCCGATGTCATGGCGCGGACCGAGCCGCTGCTGGCGGACGCGGTAAAGCGGCATCTGACCGGGCGGCTCACCGCCGCGCAGCGGGACGCGCTCCGGGACGTACTGGAAAGCTTGAAGGATTAAAGACTTTTCCGTACGGCGTCAACGGCGGCCAGCGCTTCGTCGAGGGCGCCGGGCGGGATGTCGTCGGCCATGACGCGCAACTGGTCGGGCAGGACCAGGTCGGACTCGCGTGGGACCTCGCGGCGCGGGCGGCTCTCGGCGTCGGCGGCCAGGTCGGCCAGGCGCTGGACCAGGGCGTACACCCGGTCGCCGCGGCCCTCGGCCCGCCAGCGTGGCGCCTCCCAGTGGCGCACCTGGTTGAGGAGCCGGTCGACGGAGGTCGCGAAGTCAGTCACCGGAAGAACATAAGACAGCGCCCGGACCGAGGGGAGTCGGGCCGGGCGCTGTCTGGTCAAGCTGGGAGATCAGTCGTCGCCCTGTAGGAAACTCAGGAGACGCAGGATCTCGAGGTAGAGCCAGACGAGGCTGACCAGGATGCCGAAGGCGGCGACCCAGGAGTAGCGCTGCGGAAGACCCATCCGCACGCCCTCCTCGACCTCGTTGAAGCTCAGGATGAAGCTGAGCGCGGCCACCACGATGCAGACGATGCTGAAGATGTAGCCGAGCGGGCCGTTGTCACGCAGGCCGGTGTTGAACCCGAACAGCGACAGCACCAGGTTGATCAGGATGACGGCGAACAGGCCGCCCATCACGGCGATGAGACCGCGGGTGAACTTGGGCGTCGCCCGGATCACGCGAGTCTTGTACAGCACCGCCATCAGGAAGAAGACGCCGAACGTGGCCGTCACCGCCTGGAGGATGATGCCGTCGTAGCCGAAGAACTCCTGGTACGTCTTCGAGACCATGCCGACGAAGACGCCCTCGACGACCGCGTAGGTCACCACGAGCGCCGGGTTGGCCATGCGCGAGAACGAGATGACGAAGCCCAGGATCAGACCGACGATGGCGGCGCCGATCCAGGCGGCCCCGGTGGCCGAGTCGGGCACCACGTTCCACGCCACGACGGCGGCGATGCCCGTGATGCCGAGCAGCGTCACCGTCTTGACGACGACGTCGTCGACGGTCATGGGGCGCACGGCGGGCGGAGCGGCGGGGTAATCCGGCGTCGTCGGGTACGGCTGACCGTAACCCGGGGCGCCGGCGGGGCCGTAGGCCCCGTACCCGGCCGTACGCTCGCGCTCGGCCGCCTGGCCGAGGCGTGAGAGCACCGGGTTTGAAGTCTTCACTGTGTCCAGCCTCCCTTGAGGTTGAGGCACGAGGTAATGGCACCTTGACGTGCTCTTCCAGGGTACGGGCAAGAGTCACTTCCTGGCGCCGCGCGAGGCTGTGAACCAGCTGAACGTGAAACTGTGAAGTTACTGAAAGCGGTCGATCGCGGACAGGGCGAGTTCGGTGAAACCGTTGGTCAGGAGCACGACGGCGATGGCGGTCAGCAGGATCCCGGCGATCCGGTCGAGGATGCCGGCGGCGGCTCCGGAGATCCGTCGTTCGACATGGCCGGCCGCATAAAGAGTCAGACCCGTGACTATGGCGTACGCCAGGGCGGCGACGGACAGGAGCAGGCGCCCCGTGACGCTGCCGACGTCGGCCGAGGCCGCCACCCCGAAGGCGAAGGTCGTGCCGCCGACGGTCAGCGGGAAGGTGATCGGGGTGAACAAGATCGACTTAAACGATTTGTCCGTCTTGGGAAGAGGCGGATCGGCGGCGGGCGGGGCGGTGGCGGCGGGCGGGGCGGCGGGCGCGGCCGGGGCGGTGGAGGCGGCCGGGGTGGAAGCGGCCGGGGTGGAGGCGGTCGAGGTGGAGGCGCGCGGGGCCGGAGGGGTCGATTTGCCGGTCATCAAAGGGACCGCGGCGAGGATCAAGGCGATGCCGCCGGTCGCGGTCAGGGCCGCTGTGCTGATGCCGAGCAGTTCCAGCAGCGGCTCGCCCACCCAGATCGCCAGCAGGACGAAGACGACCACGTTGACGACCAGGCCCAGGGAGAGCCGCAACTGCTCGGCGTGTGTGTAGGGCCGGACGATCGGCAGGTACGACGACAGCGCCGCCACCGGGCTGTACAGCGCGAACAACGCCAGGAAGAGGACCAGGGCGTCGTACTTGAACGACATCTCAGAAGTCGACAGCGTCGCGGATCAGCGGACACGTCATGCAGTGCCCACCACCACGGCCGCGGCCCAGCTCGGCCCCGACGATCGTGATGACCTCGATGCCGGCTTGGCGCAGGAGGGTGTTGGTCTGCGTGTTCCGGTCGTACGTGAAGACCACGCCCGGCTCGACCGCCACCGCGTTGTTGCCGCTGTCCCACTGCTGGCGTTCCGAGGCGTACACGTCGCCGCCGGTCTCGATGACCCTCAGCTGCTTGAAGCCCAGCGACTCGGCCACCACGTCGACGAAGCGGCGGCCCTCCTCGTCGATCACGTCCACTCCCCACGAGCCCGGCACCAGCGTGAACGGGTGGATCCCGTCGACGATGGTCGGATAGAGGGTGACCACGTCGCGGTCGGCGAAGGTGAACACCGTGTCCAGGTGCATCGCGGCCCGCAGCTTCGGCATGCCGGCCACGATCACCTTCGAGGCCGCGCCGTTGGCGAACAGCGACTGCGCCACCTGCGTGATGGCCTGCCGGGAGGTGCGCTCGCTCATGCCGACCAGCACCACGCCGTTGCCGACCGGCATCACGTCACCGCCCTCGAAGGTGGCCAGGCCCCAGTCCTTCTCCGGATCGCCCCACCACACCTTCGAGCCCACGTAGTCCGGGTGGAACTGGTAGATCGCCTTCATCAGCAGGGTCTCGTCGTGCCGGGCCGGCCAGTAGAGCGGGTTCAGCGTCAGCCCGCCGTAGAGCCAGCACGTGGTGTCGCGGGTGTAGAGGGTGTTCGGCAGCGGCGGCATCAGATATTCGCGGACGCCGGTCGCCTCGCGGGCCAGCGAGACGTATGCCGACTTGCGGAACTCGGCCGGGAGATCCGACGTGGACAGTCCGCCGATCAGGAACTCGGCCAGGTCGCGCGGCGCGAGCTCCTCGAGGAAGGCGCGGGTGTCGTCGAGCAGGCCCAGGCCCACCTCGTTCGCGATGATCTTGCGGTCGAGGAGCCACGCGCGGGCCTCGGGGATCGCCATCGTCGCGGCCAGGAGCTCGTGCAGCTCGACCACCTCGACACCGCGGTTGCGCAGCTTGTTGACGAAGTCGGCGTGGTCGCGCTGCGCGTTCTCCACCCACATGACGTCGTCGAAGAGCAGGTCGTCGGCGTTGCCGGGGGTGAGCCGGCGGTGGGCCAGGCCGGGCGCGCAGACGAGCACCTTGCGCAGCCGGCCGACCTCGGAGTGGACGCCGTGTTCCATGAAGACTCCCTGTTTCTAGATGGAGATCCAGCCCGCCGCGAGCGCCACGACGCCGATGACGGCGCCGAGGACCGAGACGGCGAGGATGACGAGTTCGCGGCCGGAGAACAGCTGCCGGCCCTGCTCCCGGCGCGCCTTGATGAAGAGCAGGGTGGCCGGGGCGTAGATGATCAGCGAGACCAGCACGAACTTCGGTCCGGCGGCGAAGAGCAGGAAGAGGGTGTACGCCACGGCGAGCACCCCGACGGTGAGCTCACGGCCCCGCCCGCGCGGTTCCTCCACGTAGGTCTCACGGGTCAGGGCCAGTTTCAGGGCGTACGCCGCGGCGAGCAGGAACGGGATCAGGGTGAGCGCGCTCGTCAGGTCGAGGGCGAAGTTGAACGCGTCCTCGGAGAAGTAGGTGACGATCAGGACGGCCTGGACCAGGATCGAGGTCAACAGCAGGGCGTTGAACGGCACGTCGCCGCGCTTGGTGCGCCGCAGGAAGCGCGGCATGTCGTCGTCGGCGGCGGCCACGAACAGCACCTCGGCCGCCATCAGGGTCCAGGCCAGATAGGCGCCGAGGACCGAGACGATCAGGCCGACGCTGACGAAGACCTTGCCCCAGGTGCCGACGGCCGCTTCCAGCACCCCGCCCATCGACGGCTGCCGCAACTCGGCGATCTCGGAGCTGGGCAGGATGCCGTACGAGACGATGGTGACCGACGCGAAGACGGCGAAGACGGCCAGGAAGCCGAGGATGGTGGCCCGGCCGACGTCCTGCCGGCGCTTCGCGTGCCGGGAGTAGACACTCGCGCCCTCGACGCCCAGGAAGACGAACACGGTGACCAGCATCGTGCCCTTGACCTGCTCGAAGAGGGATCCGTAGTCGGCCGGCCCGCTGAGGTTGTCGGCGAAGACCTTGGGGTCGAGCAGGAAGAGCGTGATGAGGACGAAGACGATGATCGGCACGACCTTGGCCACCGTGACGACCCGGTTGAGCGCGGCCGCGTCCTTGACCCCGCGCTGGATCAGATAGAAGAAGAGCCAGATCCCCACCGAGGAGAGGGCGACCGCGAGCAGGGTGTCGCCGTCGCCCATGGCCGGCCAGATCGTCCCGACCGTCGACCCGATCAGCACCCAGTAGGTCACGTTGCCCACGCAGGCGCTGGCCCAATATCCGAAGGCCGAGAAGAACCCCAGATATTCGCCGAAGCCGGCCTTCGCGTACGCGTAGACGCCGGCGTCCAGCTCGGGCTTGCGCAGCGCGAGGGTCTGGAAGACGAAGGCGAGCATGAGCATGCCCGTGCCGGCGATGGCCCACGCGATGATCGCGCCGTAGACCCCGGTCTCCTGGGCGAAGCGCCGGGGCAGCGAGAAGACGCCGGCGCCGACCATCCCGCCGATGACCATGGTGGTCATCGTGAGCAGGGTGAGCTTCTGGGCCGTGGACGCGGTGGTCGTGGTGGTGTCGGTTCCGGTCACGTCGTCGCCTTCCTCCCCGGGATCAGGGTTCGGTCACCGGTACCTGAGCGTTCTGGGCAGCGCCGGCGCGGCTGAAGCGGACGTCGACGGTGTCGCCGGGCTTGTGGGTGCGTATCGCGACGAGCATCTGGTCGGTGCCGTTGACCGCGGTCCCGCCGACCTGGGTGATGACGTCGCCCGCGCGCAGGCCGCCGCGGGCGGCGCCGAACCCGGGTACGACCTGCTCGACCAGGGCGCCGCGGGGCAGGCCGGTGGCCCGGGCGATCTCGTCGGTCACGCTCACCGACATGACGCCGATGACCGGGTGGGTGGCGCGCTTGTCGGTGATGAGCTGCTCGGCGACCGAGACGGCGAAGTCGATCGGGATGGCGAAGTTGAGCCCGATGCTGCCGCCACCGCCCTCGGGCGGCTGGGCGCCGGCCGAGTTGACGCCGACCTGCCGGCCCGCGCAGTCGGTGAGCGGGCCGCCGCTGTTGCCCTGGTTGACCGCGGCGTCGGTCTGCACGGCGTTGACCAGGGCGGCCGGCTCGGCGCCCTGGCCCACGTCGATCCAGCGGTTGAGGGCGCTGACCACGCCGGCCGTGATGGTGCTGTTGAGGCCGAGCGGGGAGCCGGCCGCGACCACCGGCTGACCGACGACCAAGGCTGAGGAGTCGCCGATCGCGATCGGGGTGAGGGTGGCCGCGGCCGGGTCCACTCGCAGCACCGCGAGGTCGGTGGCCGGGTCACGGCCGACCACGGTCGCCGGCACCTCGGACGCGCCGCGGGCGAAATCGACGGTGATGGTGGCGGGGGTGGTACCGGCGGCGAACGCCGGGGCGATCACATGGTCGTTGGTGAGGATGTTGCCATCGCGGTCGAGCACCGAGCCCGACCCGAGCCCGCCGGTGGCCCCGCGCCGCACGTTGATCGTGACCAGCGACGGGAAGACGGTCGCCGCCACCTGGGTCACGTCGCAGGCGGTCCCGCTGGTGGCGGCGGCCGCGGCCGGACGGCCGTCGCCGTCCGAACCGGACGCGGCCGCGCCGAGCAGGCCACCGGTGATCCCCGACAGCAGCGCCAAGGCCACTGCCCCGGCGACCAGACGTCCCGGCGTGAGTCGCATGCGGCCAACGTAGGTACTTGTCGATCCGATGGGCGTCACCCAAAACGGATGAGTTGCCGCCTCATCCGGCACGCGATGATCGAGCGCATGACGCGCCCGCGGTACGGCTTCGGCGGCCTGACGGCGGCCGTCCTGTTCTTCTGCCTGTCGCTGACGCCGTCCCTGCTGCCGCGCGAATGGTTGTTCCAGGGCGTGATCAGCGGCGTCCTGACCGCGATCGGCTACGGCCTGGGGGTGCTGCTGGTCTGGCTGGGCGAGCAACTGTCCGGGCGCGCCTTCCGGCGGCCGGGGCGAAGCGCGTGGCTTTCCCTCGCGGTCGCCGCCGGCGTGCTGTGTGCCGTGTTCCTGGTGCTCGGGTCCATCTGGCAGGCCCGCATCCATCGGCTCCTCGACATGGAACCGTCGCCGCCTTTCTGGTACGTCCTGGTGCTGCCGGTCGCGGCGGTGACGGCGGCCCTGCTCGTCGGTCTGTGCCGCCTGGTCCGCGACGGCACCCGGTGGGTCGCGGCCCGGCTCGGCCGCCGGGTCCCGGCCGCGGCGGCCCGGGTGATCGCCGGCGTCGCGGTGGTCGCGCTCCTGATCGGTGTGCTCAACGGCGTCGTCCTGAGAGGCGCCTTCGCGGCGGCCGACGCCTCCTTCCGTACGCTCAACGGCGAAACCGATCCGGAGAGCGCGCCCACCGCCGACGCCTTTCGCTCGGGCGGTCCCGGCTCGCTGGTGTCGTGGGACTCGCTCGGCAACCAGGGACGGCGGTTCGTGGCGGGCGGGCCGAGCCGGGCCGAGCTGGAGATGTTCAACGGCACAAAGATCAAAGACCCGGTTCGGGTGTACGTCGGACTGGACGCGGCCGGGGAGTCGCGGGAGCGGGCCGATCTGGCCGTGGCCGAACTGCGGCGCACCGGGGCCTTCGAACGCGCGGTGCTGTGCCTGATCACGACGACCGGCACGGGATGGGTGAACGCGCGGGGCGTCGACCCACTGGAGTACATGTACGGCGGCGACACCGCTCTGGTGGCACTGCAATATTCGTACCTGCCCAGCCCGATCTCGTTCCTGGTCGACAAGGAACGGGCCCGCGAGGCCGGGCGCGACCTGTTCGACGCGGTCTACGCGTCCTGGTCGGCGCTGCCCCGGGACCAGCGGCCCCGGCTGCTGGTCTTCGGCGAGAGCCTCGGATCGTTCGGCGCCGAGGCGGCGTTCAGCGGGCCGGCCGACATCCGCAACCGGGTCGACGGGATGCTGCTGGTCGGGCCGCCCAACATGAACGAGCTGTGGAACGAGTACCTCGACGATCGGGACGAGGGCACCCGGGAGATCCTTCCGACGTACGAGCGGGGCGCGACCGTCCGTTTCGCGGCCGTTCCCAGCGATCTCGACGATCCCGGCCCGGCCTGGAGCGGGCCCCGCGTCGTCTATCTGCAGTACGCGTCCGACCCGATCACGTGGTGGTCGCCGCGGCTCATGATCAGCCGGCCGGACTGGTTGCGCGAGCGGCGCGGCCCGGACGTGCTGTCCACCGTCCGCTGGTATCCGTTCGTGACGTTCTGGCAGGTGACGGCCGACATGGCGGTCTCCAACGGCGTTCCCGACGGGCACGGGCACAACTTCGGGGCGATGCCGGTCGCGGCCTGGGCGCGGATCGCGCCGCCGCCGGGGTGGACGGACGCCAGAACCGCCGCGCTCACCGAGGTGATCGCGGCGGAACGGTCCTGAGGGGTCAGGAGATCTTGCGCTTGTAGGCCCGCATGGCGAACGCGTAGGCGACCACGGTGATGCCGACGCACCAGGCCAGGGCGATCCAGATGTCGTTGCCGACCGGCTGCTGGTCGAGCAGGGCCCGGATCGAGTTGACGATCGAGGTGACCGGCTGGTTCTCGGCGAAGGCCTTGACCGGGGCCGGCATGGTGTCGGTCGGCACGAAGGCCGAACTGATGAAGGGCAGGAAGATGATCGGGTAGGAGAAGGCGGTGGCGCCGTCCGGCGAGGACGCGGCCAGGCCGGCCAGCACGGCGATCCAGGTCAGGGCCAGGGTGAACAGCAGCAGGACGCCCACCACGGCCAGCCAGGCCAGCACGCCGGCCGACGACCGGAAGCCGATCAACAGTCCAATAAGGACAATAACGACGCACGAAAGAGCGTTGGAGACGATCGAGGTCAGAACATGGCCCCACAGCACCGAGGAGCGGGCGATCGGCATCGAGTTGAACCGCTCGAAGATGCCGCCCTGGAGGTCGTTGTAGAGGCGGAAACCCGTGTACGAGATGCCACTGGCGATCGCGATCAGCAGCACGCCCGGCATCAGGTAGTTGGTGTAGTTGTCGGTGTTGGCCTGGATGGCGCCGCCGAAGACGTAGCGGAACAGCAGCAGGAACGCGATCGGCATGATCGTGACGGTGATGATCGTGTCGAGGCTGCGGGTGATGTGCCGCATCGAGCGGCCGAGCATCACATTGGTGTCGGACAGCACGTGCGTGGTCATCGTTGCCCCTTCTTGTCTCCGATGATGGCCAGGAAGATCTCTTCGAGGGTGGGTTGCCGCTCGACGTACTCGACCTTGGCCGGCGGGAGCATCTTGCGGAGCTCGGCCAGGGTGCCGTCGACGATGATCACGCCCTGGTGCAGGATCGCGATCCGGTCGGCCAGCTTCTCGGCCTCGTCCAGATATTGCGTGGTCAGCAGGACCGTGGTGCCGCCGCCGGCCAGTTGCTCGATCACCTTCCACACCTCGATGCGGCCCTCCGGGTCGAGGCCGGTGGTCGGCTCGTCGAGGAAGATGATCGGCGGGTCGCCGATCAGGCTCATCGCGATGTCGAGCCGCCGGCGCATGCCGCCGGAGTACGTGCCGACCCGGCGCCCGGCCGCGTCGGTCAGCCCGAAGCGGTCGAGCAGGTCGTCGGCGATCTTGCCGGGGTCGTCGACCCGCCGCAGCCGGGCGATCATCACGATGTTCTCGCGGCCGGTGAGGATCTCGTCGACCGCGGCGAACTGGCCGGTCAGGCTGATCGACTCGCGCACCCGCTGCGGTTCGGCGGCGACGTCGAAGCCGTTGACGACGGCGGTGCCGTCGTCCGCCTTCAGGAGCGTGGCCAGGATCCGTACGGTCGTCGTCTTGCCGGCGCCGTTCGAGCCGAGCAGCGCGTAGATGCTGCCGCGGGCCACCTCGAGGTCGACGCCCTTGAGCACCTCGACCTCTTTGTAGGACTTGCGCAATCCGTGCACCCGGATGGCCGGGGTCCGATCGTCCATGATCTTGGGTCCTTTCCCGTGGTCAGGAGCGGTGGATGAGGATGTCGCCGAAACCGGTGCGGCCGCGGACCTCGACGGTCTCGGTGGCCTCGCCCGGGCTCGTGGTCTGTTCCATGCTGTTGTGGACCTTGCCGAAGCCGGTGGTGACCTCGAGCCAGGCGGCGGTGCCCTCGGCGATGCCGATGTCCAGGGCGCCGGCGGCCGTGCCGAGCGTGATCGAGCCGCGGACCACCTCGCCCAGGCGGATCTTGCCGTTCGCCGTCTTGACCTCGGCCCCGGAGCCGGCCCGCTCGATGTCGATGTCGCCGTTGGCGTTCTTGACCCGCACGTCGCCGGTCACGACGTCGATCGCGGTGTCGCCGTTGGCGTTCTTGACGACGACGGCGCCCTCGACGTCGCCGAGCTGGATCTTGCCGGAGCCGGTGGAGACCTCGGCGTCGCCGGCGATCCGGTCGACGGTGACGTTGCCGAAGCCGGTGTGCAGGCGCAGGGCGCCGGTCTGCTCGAGCCACATGTCGCCGGTGCTCTTGATCCGGGTGTCGCCGAGCCGGCCGGTGACCCGGAAGCCGCCCATCACGAGGTGGGCGTCGAGCCGCGAACCGCTGGGCAGTTCGATGTCGACGTTGACCGCCTTGGACTTCTTGGAGAAGTCGAAGGTGCGCTTGGGACCGGTCACCCGCAGCTCGCCCTGCGCGTAGTCGACCTTGATCTGCTGGGCCGCCTGGATGTCGGACTCGTCGTTCTCGTCGTTCGGGCGGACCTCGACGACGGTGTCGGCGCGGTCGCTCGCGACGATCCGCACGTCGCCGACGTAGTAGTCGAGAACGACGTTGATCGATCCGGGAGTGTCGAAAGAAGGCATGGTTGTCCCCGCTTCATGAGTCGGTGAGCCGTCTCCGCAGGTCAGAGACGTTTGGTGCGGATGGTCAGCGGACCCAGCCGGTGAAGCGCTGCGCCGCCCGCTTGCCGCTGTCGCGGGGCTCGGGGCGCGGGGCGCGGTCGGGCTGCTGGAGGGCGGAGGTGGCGGCCCGGACGAGCCAGGCGTTCACCGAACGGCCCTCACGGTTCGCGGCCTCTTCGATGGCGGTCTTGAGCTGCTCGGGCATGCGGACGTTGATGCGGGCGGCCGGGCCGTCCTCGGCGAACTGGAGGTCGCTCTCGGTGGCGTTGCCGGTGGAGCTGTCGGCGGCGGCCTCGACGGCGGCGGGCGCCGCCTTCACCACGAACTCGGGGTCGCGGCCGCGGAGGCGCAGCTCGACCGAGCCCGGCGCCAGGTCACCGGTGATCTCGTCGGCGGCGCCGGACAGCGCCTCGAGAAGGGTCATGCGGATCGCCGACTCGAGGGAGCCGGTCAGGCGCTCGACCAGCGCACGCGACTCCTCGCCACCGGCCTCGGCCAGCGTGGCGAACTCGCGTCCGAGGTTGTTGACATACGAGGTCAAGTCCATGGCACCATCGTGGCACACGCGTGGCACCACCGGCAAGACCTATGGCACCACCAATGTGCCAATGTGGCACATCACGGTGGCACGCGTGGCACCATGCAGTGGCGCGAAAGGCGCGCTGCGGCCCTGAGCCGCGGAAACGCCGCGCTGAGCTTCCGGGTACGGCCGCTGTGCTCCTGGGTGGGGTGAGGCGTCGTACCCCCGAAAAAGCGCGACGCCACAGACCAGAGCCTGTGGCGTCGTGTTGGTGAAGTTGTGCCCGGGGCGGGTCTCGAACCCGCACGCCTGCGCGAGGCAGCCGCTTTTAAGGCGGCCGTGTCTGCCATTCCACCACCCGGGCGGCACTGGAGACACCGTATAGGTTGCCGGCCGGGTGGTGGAAACGGAGATTACCTCAGCGGGTGCCGGCACCCACGGTCGTGCGGTCCTCGGGCTTGTCCTCCGGCTTACGCAGCGGCGGGGTCACCTCGAGGAACTCCTCGCGCGGGTGATGCAGCTGGCCGAGGGCGATGGTCTCGCGGCGGAGCACGAAGGCCAGCGTCCAGTCGGCGACGACCCGGACCTTGCGGTTGAACGAGGGGATCCGGCTCATGTGGTACGAGCGGTGCATGAACCACGCGGGAAGGCCGCGCACCTTGATGCCGTAGACGTGGGCCACGCCCTTGTAGAGGCCGAGGCCGGCCACCGAGCCGACATACTTGTGGCGGTACTCCTTGGGCAGGCCGCCCAGGACCACGGACTTGATGTTGTCGGCGAGCACCTTGGCCTGGCGGACCGCGTGCTGGGCGCTCGGCGAGCACCAGCCACCGGGGTTGGTCAGGTCGGGCACCTGCGCGCAGTCGCCGGCCGACCAGGCGCCGTCAAGGACGTTGCCCTCGTCGTCGGCCACCTGGAGGGTGGGCAGGCAGTTGACGTGGCCCTTGGGTCCGCGGGGCAGGTCGGTGACGTCGAGCATCGGCGACGGCTTCACGCCCGCGGTCCAGACCACGGTCTCGGCGCGGAACTTGTCGCCGTCGGACAGCTCGATGTTGCCGTCGACGCAGGACTTGAGGAACGTCTCGAGGCGGATCGAGATGTCGCGCTTGGCCAGCTGACGGGCCGCGTACGCGCCCATCTTGGCGCCGACCTCGGGCAGGATCCGGTTGCTGGCCTCGACCAGGACGAACTTGACCTCTTTCTGGTCGAGCTCGGGGTAGTACTTGAGGGCGTCGCGGACGACGTCCTCCATCTCGGCCATCGCCTCGACGCCGGCGAAGCCGCCGCCGACGAAGACGAAGCTCAGGGCCGCCTTGCGGATCTCGGGGTCGGGCGTCACGGCCGCGACATCGAGCTGATCCATCACGTGGTTGCGCAGGTAGATGGCCTCGCCGATGGTCTTGAAGCCGATACCGCGCTCGGAGAGACCGGGGATCGGGAGCGTCCGCGAGACCGAGCCGGGCGCCACGATGATGTGGTCGTACTCCATCTCGGTGGCCGGGCCCTCGATGGGCTGGACGGTGACCGTCTTGCGCGCGTGCTCGACCTTGGTGACCTCGCCGACGATGACGCGGCACTTCTTGAGCTCGCGGCGGAGCGGCACAACACTGTGCCGCGGCTCGATGTTGCCGGCCGCTGCCTCGGGCAGGAACGGCTGATACGTCATGTGGGGCTGGGGGTCGATGACGACGATCTCAGCCTTACGGCGGCTGAGCTTCTTCGACAGACGCAGGGCGGCATAGAGCCCGACGTGACCTGCCCCTACGACGACAATGCGCTGCGGATTCACGCCTTACATTGTCGCTCTTCGCGGTCCGTGACGCCTCTCGGTGTGATCTATCCCAAGTCCATCTGTCAAGTGCTATGACGCACATATTTCGAGCACATTTACACTCGCCGAACGAGGCGTGCTATGAGGAGCGTGGCGCACGCGGCACCGGTCAATCCGACAAGGGTGGCGACCAGGAAAGCACTTCCCGCCAAATCAGCGGTGAGTCCCAGAATGGCTACCGTCAGTACGGAAGAGATGAGCACCACAACGAGCGCGCGGGCCAGCCAGACACCGACCACGTCGGCATTGACGACGGCGTCGTACGGGAGAACGGCGGCCAGAGCCGTCAGCGAATGTCCAAGATAGAGGGCCGTGGCGATGGCCAGCACCCGCCCGAGCGAGACGGCCGCGTCCTCCCAGACGGTGTCGACCAGCCAGCCCGCCACGACGGCCAGCGCGGCGAAGGTGGCGCCCCGCCCACGCGGCGCGACCGCCGGATAGATCGCGACCAGCGCCAGCGGCAGGAAGAACTGCGAGCCCAGCAACGCCTGGGGCCAGGCGACGGCCATGGCGACCAGGCCGCACAGCGCGATGCCGCAGCGGACCAGGAACGGCATGACGGTGGCCCGGGTGAGCACCGTCTTGGCGCCGGCCAGTTTGCGGGCGAACAGGGTGAACACGTCATCGCCCCCGGGGCGCCGAGGCGAGGCGGGAGACGTCCCGCAGGACCAGGTCGAGGCTGCCGGCGCCGGCCCAGGAGACGACCGGCACGCCGTGCTCGCGCAGCCGGCCGAGCACGTTCTCCCGCTCGATCCGCCACAACCGGGTGGCCAGCGGGGTCCACTGGTCGCGGACCTCGGGGGCGGCGCCGGCGGGCAGGGTGTCGACGGCCACGACATAGCGGCCGGACTGGGTGAGCGAGGCCAGCATGTCGGCCGCCCGCGGGTCGATCAGCGGGGTCAGCACCATGACCAGCGCGTCCGAGGAGACGTGATGGGCGCCGAAGTCGTGCTCGTGCGCCTCCATCGGATCGGGGCGCACGTCGAGCAGCCACTCCAGCACGGTCAGATATTGGCGGCGGCCGGTGGCCGGGCGCAGACGGCGGGCGGCGGCGCCGTACTCCAGCAGGGAGACGCGGTCGCCGCGCTGCAGGTAGTGCTCGGCGATGGCGGCCGACGCGCGGACGGTCGTGTCCAGCACCGAGGCGCTGCCGCCGACGCCACCGGAGAGGCCCACCTCGCCCAGCACGTCGAGCAGGAGAACGACCTCGGCGTCACGGTCGGAGAGGGTCGAGGCGACATGCAGATCACGGGTACGCAGGGAGACGCGCCAGTCGATGCGGCGCAACCGGTCCCCGGGCGCGAACGGCCGCACCCCGGCCAGCTCGCCACCCTCGCCCGGCCGTCGAGACCGGTGGTTGCCGACCAGGCCGGCGGCGGCCGGCATGGCCTCGATGGCGTTGAACGGCTCGGTGACCGGATAGACCCGCACGTCGCTGCCGTTGGTGATGACCGGACGGCAGGCCAGCAGGCCGCCGCAGGTGGCGACGCGCGCGGCGGCCGGGCCGACATCCTGCCGGCCCCAGCGCCGGGCCTCGCCGCTCAGCTCGACGGCGGCCCAGCCGTCGGCGCCCACGGTGATCGCGAACGGCCGGTCGGACTGCTCCAGCTTCAGCCAGCGCGACGTGCGGACACGGACCACGACCAGGTCGTACGAGATCTCGTCGGGGTTGCTGACGGTCACCGAGGCCTCGACCTGGCCGCCCTCGACCAGATATTCCTGATCGGCCCGCACGGTGAGCTCGGGGAAGGATTTGGGCGTGCGCCGCAGGCCCACGGCGACGCCGATCGCGAACGGGGCGGCCAGCAGCACCAGATCGACGCGGCCCAGCGCGACCCCGAGCACCAGCAGCAGGCCGGTCAGCAGCACGGCCCGGCCCAGCGCCCGGGTCGGCACCCAGGCCGGTCCGGCCGTCGCGTCGCCCGTCGACGGCGGCGGAACGGCGCTGCGCAGCCGCGGGCCCATCAGCCGGCGGTGTATGTGGGCAGAGCGCCGCTGGCCGGCGCGGGCGTGGCCTGGAGGACCTCGTCGACCACGAACGACGGGTCGACGCGGCGCAGCCACATCTCCGGCCGCAGCGTGATGCGGTGGGCCAGAGCCGGAACGGCGACGTCCTTGACGTCCTCGGGGACGACGAAGTCACGGCCGGCCATCGCGGCCCGGGCCCGGGCCAGCAGGAGAAGGGCGAGCGAGCCACGCGGCGACGAACCGACCAGCACGGAGGCGTGCTCACGGGTGGCGGCGGTCAGGGAGACGATGTACCGGCCGATCGAGTCCTCGACGGTGATCGACTCCAGCGCGGCCTGCATCGACTGGAGGGTGGCCGAGTTGACGACCGGGGCCAGGAAGGCCTCCTCCTGCCGGCGGGACATGCGCCGCTGGAGAACGTCCCACTCCTCCTCGGCGGTCGGATAGCCGAACGAGACCCGCAGCAGGAAGCGGTCGAGCTGCGCCTCGGGGAGCGGGTAGGTGCCCTCGTATTCGATCGGGTTGGCCGTGGCGAGCACGTGGAAGGGCGGGTCGAGACGATAGGTGACGCCCTCGACCGACACCTGCTTCTCCTGCATGGCCTCGAGCAGGGCGGCCTGCGTCTTCGGCGGCGTCCGGTTGATCTCGTCGGCCAGCAGCATGTTGGTGAAGACGGGCCCGGCCCGGAAGGCGAAGTCGCCCTTGCGCTGGTCGTAGAGGAAAGAACCGGTGACGTCGGCCGGGAGCAGGTCGGGGGTGAACTGGAGCCGGCGGAAATCGAGGCCCAGCGACTGGGCGAAACAGCGGGCGGTCAGCGTCTTGCCCAGACCGGGCAGATCCTCCAGGAGGACGTGGCCGCCGGCCAGGATGCCGGCCAGGACCAGCTCGAGCGAGTCACGCTTGCCGACCACGACGCTGCCGACCGAGTCGAGGACGGCATTGGCGAGTCTGCCCACCTCGTACGGGGGAAGAGCCTGCACGCCTGTCTCGGTCACCGGGGCACCCTTCGTCACAGTTTCTCCAGAGCATCGACGTAGCTCTCCAGATCGCGCGTCTTGGGCGCGCGCCGGCCGCGGTCGTGCAGCGCCGCCCAGAGCGGATCGCCGAGCAGCTCACGGGCGCGCCGCGGGTCCGATTGACGGGTGATCCCGTGTCGCAGCCGCAGCCGCTCGTCGGTGAGCTCGGCCAGCACCGGCAGAACGTTACGCGAATAGAGATCGGGGTCGTCGTGCGCCCTTTCGAGGGTCTGCTCCCACCGCCGGACGGCGGCCCGCAGGGCGTCGCGTCCGGCGCGGTCGCTTTCTCGCCGGCCACGGGCCGAGCGCTTGGGAAGCGACGGGGCCCGCACCCACTGCACGGCGAGGACGACGAGGCGCAGAGCGACGAGGGCGGTCACCACGAAGACGACCGAGATGTCGACGTCGGACGACCGCAGCGCGGCCACGATGACGACGGTGAGCAGGGTGACGACGAGAAGATTGATCAGAATCCAGGAGAGCAGCGACCGCCGCTTCTCGACCGGGCTCTGCTCCTCGGCCGCCGCCACCGGCTCCTCGCGATAGCCGAAGAGATCGTCCAGATTGCCGTCGGGCATCATCGGGCCGCCGCCTCGGCTGGGGCGCCCAGGTCGGCGCGGAGGCGCTGCAAGGCCTCGCGGGCCTGGTGGCGCATCTGGTCGTCGACGGTGTGGGTCGCGTAGCGGGCCTGGCGGTAGACCTCGAGCAGGGCGGCCAGGACGGCCGCGTCGACCTGCTGCTCGTTGAGGAGGCGGCCGACCAGGTCGGTGGGGCTGTCGCCGGGATGGCGCGGGGTGCCGGCGGCCGCGGCGGCCTGTTCCAGGCGCACCCAGCAGGCGATCACGGCGCGGCGCGGGTCGCGGTCGGTGTCGGACAGCTCTTCCAGGCCGGCGTCGAGGGCGGCCACAAGTTCCTCGGCCGTACGCGGTTGGTCGTTCTTGCGCTTTCGGCTTTTCGGATTTTTCCCTTTTTTCGCCCGGCGGTCGCGGATGAGCGCGTAGACGACCAGTGCGACGAGCACTGCGGCGATGATCCCGAAGACGACCAGGGCGACCGTGCCGACCCAGTCGGGCAGGCCGCGTGCCGGCTCGGGCTCGGGCGGGGTGGTCTGCTGCGCCGACGGCACCGTGGTGGGCAGGATCGGCTGGTCGCCGACCGGCTCGTCACGGACGATCTCGTCGAGCTGGGCCTCACTGCGGGTAGCGGCGAGCGACGTCACGAAGAGCAGCACAAGGACGGCGGCCAGGGGCCACCAGCGACGCACCGCAGCGAGGTCCACGTTGTCTCCATCACAAACCGGCCAGCTCTTTGGCGCGCGCGAAGACGTCGTCCAGCATGGCCGGGGTGAGCTTACCGGTGAACGTGTTCTGCTGAGACACGTGGAAGCACCCCAGCAATTCGGGCACTCCCGGCAGGCTGACATGGGCCCCGTGCCCGAACTTGGGCCGCGGCACCGGCGCCGGCACGCCGTAGACCGCCCTCATCGCAGGCCACCAGGCCTGCCAGGCGAAAGCACCCAGCGCCACCACCACCCGCAGAGTCGGGCGAATCAGGCTGAGCTCCCGATGAACCCAGGGCGCGCAGGTGTCCCTTTCGTCGGGTAGCGGCTTGTTGTCCGGAGGTGCACAACGCACGGCCGAGAAGATCCGTAGATGCCGTAAGTCCAGCCCATCGTCGATGGACACGCTGGTCGGCTGGTTGGCCAGCCCGGCCCGATGCAGAGCCGCGAACAGAACATCACCGGACCGGTCCCCCGTGAAGATCCGCCCGGTCCGGTTGCCACCGTGCGCGGCCGGGGCCAGCCCGAGGATGGCGATCTCGGCGTCGGCGTTGCCGAACCCGGGAACGGGCCGCCCCCAGTAGTCCCAGTTCCGGAAGGACGCCCGCTTGGTAGCGGCGACTTCTTCACGCCAGGCCACCAGCCGAGGACAGGCGAAACAGTCCGAGATCTCCTCGTCGAGCACGCCGAGAGAAGCGGCCCCCGCCGCCAGCCGGACAACGTCTTCCCTAGTACGCGCGTTACTCACCCACCCAGCACAGCACCCGCCGGGAAACCACCGCACCCGGGGTGGGCGCACCGCAGCCGATCACCTCGGCCGGGGCGGGGCGAGGGCCTTTCCGGGCCCTCGCCCCGTGGAGCCTCAGGCCTTGGTGGGGCGCAGGCAGAGGAGGTAGCCGCCGTCGCTGGTGCTGCCCAGGACGAGGAAGCGCTCGCCCTCCTTGAAGAACTTGTCGCAGGAGGTCGACTTGGGGTCGCTTTCGCCCTCGACCCTGGCCACGACCGTGTACGCGGCATCCGAGTCGGCGCAGTCGACCACGTTGGCCTGGGTGCGCTCGGTCTTGTCCTCGGGGATGTCGGTGTCGGCCGAGATGCAGTCGCCGGCCTTGGCCTCCTTGGCGTCGTCGCCGCCGAAGAGGGCCGAGAGGACGCCGACCTTGAGGCCGACGATGACGAGGCCTACGACGATCGCGCCGACGATGCGGAGGATCACCTTGCCGGCGCCGCCGCTCTTCTTCTCGGCCGGGAAGGCCACGTAGTTCGGCGGGGCCTCGCCGCTGTTCGGGGGCGGGAAGCCACCGGCGTTGGGCGGCGGGAAACCACCGGGCTGCGCGCCGGGCGGCGGGAAACCGGGCTGGGGCGCGCCGCCGGGCTGGGCGCCTGCGGGCGGGTAGCCGGGCTGAGCACCGGCCGGCGGGTAACCAGGCTGAGCGGAGCCGGGCTGAGCGCCTGCGGGCGGGAAACCGGGCTGGGTGCCGGCGGGTGGGTAGCCGGGCTGGGTGCCGTCCGGGGTGTAGGCGGGCTGGCCCGTGGCGGCGTAGCCGGGGTGGTTCTGGGCCGGCGGCTGGTGGCCGGGCTGGCCCTGACCCGCGGGCGGGTAGCCGGGCTGGGCGCCGCCTGCGGGCGGGTAGCCGGGCTGACCCTGGCCGGGCGGCGGATATTCGCCGCCGTACGGCGGGACGGGGTTGCTCACTGGGTGGTTCCTTTCGAGGGGCCGGTCGAGGGGGTCGACCGATCGCAGAGGGACCCTAACGATCGGCCGGACCCGGACGCGACCCCGTTACCCAGCTTTTATCGGCCCCCTGCGCTGCTCGGGGAAGGGGCACCGGCCGACGCGGAAGGCGCGGGCGGCGCCGAGGAGGCGCCGTTCGAGGGCGACGGAGGCGCGGTCGGCTCGCCGTTGTCCAGGAACGAGGCCGACGGGGTCGGCCTGGCGTCGGCGGACGGGGTCGGGCCGAACGGGGCGTCCTGCGGGCAGTACGGATAGCCCAGGTTGCGCGTGTGCCAGGTCTCGCCGGTGTTCGGGTCGGTGCAGTAGCCGCCGCCGAACTGGAGGGGGTTGCCGTTCTGGTCGAAGACCCGCGCGTTCTGGACCAGGTTGCCGTCCTCGTCGTACACGAAAAGGTCGTTGACCGTGTCGTCGATATTGCTCTCCTGATAGCTGCCCACGTCGCTGAAGCCGGGGGCGCGGACGTTGTTGTCGGCTGTGGTGAAGCCGGCCAGGCCGAAAATCACCAGGACGGTCGTCCCCGAATAGAGGGCCCACCGCGGCCACTGCGACAGCTGGACGCCTCTTTTTCCCAGCAGGATCGAGCCGGCGACGCAGACCGCCAGCAGGACGAGCGCGATCACGTCGCTGCCGCCGACCCGGGGCAGCAGGCCGGGGTTGCCCGTGCTGTCGTCGAGGATCATCGCCAGGGCCATCGCGACCAGGTAGCCGCGGAGCACCCACCAGGCCGGGCGCAGCAGCTTCAGGAAGTCGCTGGCCTTCGGATATCCGATCAGCGGGCCGACCTTCACGTCGGCCCTGTCGAGGACCGGCTGCACCTTGGCCCTGATCTCGGCCGGGGTCACCCACGTGCCGCGCGGCGGGTCGGGGAATCCGCCGACGAAGCCGGCCGTGGCGCGCAGCTCCGCCGCGTACGCCGCCGGGGTGCCCAGCCGCTCGATCAGCGTGCCCGAACCCTCGGCCCGGACCTCGGCCAGGTGTTCCGGCAGGTCTTCCAGCAGCTCGTCGCGAGTGGCGTCGGGCAGGTCGGCCAACGCCTCCCGGACCGCGGCCACGTAGTCGGCAATCTCGTCCTGCGCTGTGATGTTCACGCCGTCCCCCGCTCGCGAAGCAGATCGTCCATGGTGGATGCGAAACCGTTCCAGGTCTTGGCCGACCGCTCCAGCTCGGCCCGGCCGGCCGGGTTCAGGCCGTAGTACTTGCGGTGGGGGCCCTCGTCGCTGGGCACGACATACGTGGTCAGGAAGCCGGCCGCGAACAGCCGGCGCAGCGTGCCGTAGACCGAGGCGTCACCGACGTCGTCGAGGCCGGCCGCCCGGAGCCTGCGCAGGATGTCGTAGCCGTAGCCGTCCTCGTCGCGCAGCGCGGCGAGGACGGCCAGATCCAGCACGCCCTTGAGGAGCTGGGTTGTATCCACGCGGTGCACAGTACTGTGCACTGCGAAATAGCGTCAAGAACGCCACCACGTATCGAGTGGCGTCACCGGAACCGTCCGCTTGTGGCGGGTGGCGAGGAAGAGGGACTCGACCCGCGCGGCCGCCTCGGACGAGACGTCCAGACCTTCGAGGTAGTTGTCGATCTCGGAGTATTTGACGCCGAGCGCCTCCTCGTCGGGCAGCGCCGGGCGGTCGTCCTCGAGGTCGGCCGTCGGAACCTTCTGCCAGCACGAGGCCGGGGCACCCAGGTGCTCCAACAGCAGCGCGCCCTGGCGCTTGGTCAGGCCGGTCAGCGGCGTGATGTCCACTCCCCCGTCGCCGAACTTGGTGAAGAAGCCGGTGACCGCTTCGGCCGCGTGGTCGGTGCCGACGACCAGCATGTTCAGCTGGCCGGCGACCGAATATTGGATGACCATGCGCTCGCGGGCCTTGATGTTGCCGCGGACGAAGTCGCGCACCGGCTCGCCCAGTCCGAGCGCCGTCTCCGCGCCCACCGCGTCCGAGCTGGGCTTGACGTTCACCGCGATGGACCGGTCGGGCTCGATGAAGCGCAGCGCGATCTGCGCGTCGTCCTCGTCGGCCTGCACCCCGTACGGAAGCCGGACGGCCACGAACGTCGCGTCGTGACCCTCGGCCCGCAGCTCGGCCGCGGCCGTCTGGCACAGCTTGCCGGCCAGGGTGCTGTCCTGGCCGCCGCTGATGCCGAGCACGAAGCCCTTGGCCGGGGTCGACCGCAGGTAGTCCTTGAGGAAGTCGATCCGCTGCCGGATCTCGGCGGCCGCGTCGATGGACGGCTTGACGCCGAGCTCGGCGACGATCTGCTGTCGAAGGTTGGTCATCCCACCAGTTTGTAGGCGATCCCGTCGAGAATGTCGTGTTCGGAGGCGATCACCGAGCTCTGCCCGGCGCGTTCCATGATGATCCGCAGGATGAGCGCGCCCCCGCCGATCACGTCGGCCCGGCCCGGATGCATCACGGGCAGTGACCGGCGCTCGGCCACGGACATGGCCAGGACCTCGGCGGTGACCGCGGCGACCTGCTCGTAGGTCACCTTCGCGTGGTGGATGCGCGTGGGGTCGTACGAGGGAAGGCCCTCAGCGAGAGCAACGACGGTCGTGACCGTCCCGGCCAGCCCGACCAGCGTCCTGGCCTCTTTTCCGGGCACCGCGGCGAGCGCGACGTCGACCGCGGCCCGGATGTCCCGCTCGGCCGCGACGATCTCGGCGGCGGTCGGCGGATCGCCGTGCAGGTGACGCTCCGTCATCCGGACACAGCCGATGTCCATCGAGATGGCATGGTCGACGTCGGCACTGCCCGTGACGAACTCGGTCGAGCCGCCGCCGATATCCACGATCAGGTAGGGCGATGGCGCCGAAAGCCCGGCCACGGCGCCGGCGAACGACAGCCGCGCCTCCTCGTCGCCGCTGATCACCTCGGGGTCGACGCCGAGCACGCCGCGGACCATGTCGCGGAAGTCCTGCGCGTTGTCGGCGTCCCGCGAGGCCGAGGTCGCGCACATGCGCACCCGCGCCACATCGTGCGCCTCGATCTCGGCGGCATAACCCACAAGAGCTTTCCGTGTACGGGCGATGGCCGCGTCCGAGAGCCGTCCCGTCCGGTCGACGCCCTCGCCGAGCCGGACGATCTCCATCTGGCGCGTGACGTCGGTCAGGCCGCCGCCGGTCACGTCCGCGACGAGCAGCCGGATGCTGTTGGTGCCGCAGTCGATCGCCGCGACTCTCATAGGTGCAGAAGCATTCTCGTGTTTCCCAACGTGTTGGGCTTGACCCGTTCCAGGTCGAGGAATTCGGCGACACCTTCGTCGTACGACCGCAGCAGTTGCTCGTAGACGGCGTGCGGCACGGGCGCGCCGTCGATCTCGGTGAACCCGAACGAGCCGAAGAAGCGGGTCTCGAACGTGAGGCAGAAGACGCGGGCCACACCGACCTCGCGGGCCACCTCGAGCAGGTGCTCCACGATCCGGCGGCCGATCTTCTGGCCCCGGGTGGCCGGGTCGACCGCGACCGTGCGGATCTCGGCCAGGTCCTCCCACATCACGTGGAGCGCGCCGCAGCCGTACACCCGGTCGCGGTCGTCGACGGCGACCCAGAACTCCTGGACCGACTCGTACAGGGTGACGGTCGCCTTGCTGAGCAGGCGGCGGTCGGTCGTGTAGGTGTCGACGAGATCGCGGATGGCCCGCACGTCCTTGGTCCTGGCGCGACGGATCTCCACGCTAGGAATCCTTGCGCACACAGGGCCCGTCGGCCCACCACGGCTCCACCGCGTCGCGCACCTCGTCACCGAACGGGTTGATGCCCCGGCCCACGGCCAGCGCGTGCCCGAGGTGCACATGCAGGCATTTCACCCGATCGGGCATGCCGCCGGCGGCCACGTGGGCGATCTCGGGCACGTCCTCGATCGCCGTGCGGCGGGTCAGGTAGTCCTCGGTCGCCTTCTTGTACTGCTCGGCGAGCTCCGGGTCGGTCGACAGGCGCTCCTGCATGTCGCGCATGACGCCGGCCGACTCGAGCCGGCTGCACGCGGCGGTGGCGTGCGGGCAGGTCAGGTAGTAGAGCGTGGGGAAGGGGGTGCCGTCCTCCAGGCGGGGTGACGTCTCCACGACGTCGGGATTTCCGCACGGGCAGCGGTGCGCGATGGCACGGGTGCCCCTTGGACGGCGGCCCAGCTGGGCCTCAACAATGTCCAGATCGTCTTCCAACGGTTTTTCATTCTGTTTTCCGCTGCGGGGAAGCTCAGTCATGTTATTCAGAAGACTCCGCGTCAGCGGCTCGAACGCTGTTCCACATGGTGTCGTACCAGGGGCCGGAAGCGGCCGCCGGATCTTTCTGCCCGGCCTCGGCGGCGGCGCCGGCCGGGTCGTTCAGCACGAGCAGGGGTGTCTCCCCCGGGCGTACATAGAAGAGTTTCTCCCGGGCCTGGGCCCGCACGTACTCCGGGTCGTTCCATTTCTGGAGCTCTTGCGACGTCTGTGCGATCTTTTCGCGCTGGGTGGCCTGGTCGGCTTCGAGCTGCTCGATCTGCGACCGCTGCGCGAGATAGACCCGCAAGGGATAGGTGTACGCCAGGGCCAGCGCGATCAACACGATGATCAGCACCGTGGCCCGGCCGGTGAGCGCGCGCGGGCGCGGCGCCGCCGTCCGTTTCGTGGTGCCCCGGCTGACCGTGACCGTGCGGCGGGACGCCGAGGGCCGGTTGCGCTGGATGCGGGTGGAGCCGGTGGTCCGCACGCGCGCCGAACCGGGGCGGCGGGCCGGGCCCTGACCGCTCGGTGCTCGTCGCTGTGTCGTCACCCTGCTCCCCCGCTCGGCTGTGGCTTTGTGGC
Source organism: Actinoplanes sp. NPDC000266 (assembly GCF_042899005.1). Classification (NCBI taxonomy): domain Bacteria; kingdom Bacillati; phylum Actinomycetota; class Actinomycetes; order Micromonosporales; family Micromonosporaceae; genus Actinoplanes; species Actinoplanes sp. NPDC000266. Next base: position 84,762 of record NZ_JBIAZI010000021.1, on the reverse strand, counting down.
GCCGCTTCCCGGAAACTTATGCCCCGGAAAGCGGGCGCCACAACTCCATGATCTAGCGGGCGCTCGTCACGCCGTGCGGTAACGCGGGAACGCCCCCGCACCGGCGTACCGGGCCGCGCCCTCCAGCTGCTCCTCGATGCGCAGGAGCTGGTTGTACTTCGCGACGCGGTCGGAACGGGCCGGCGCGCCGGTCTTGATCTGGCCGCTGCCCACCGCGACGGCCAGGTCGGCGATCGTGGTGTCCTCGGTCTCGCCCGAGCGGTGGCTCATCATGGTGGTGAAACCGGCCCGGTGGGCCAGGTCGACCGCGTCGAGCGTCTCGGTGAGCGAGCCGATCTGGTTGACCTTGACGAGGACCGAGTTGGCCGCGCCCTCGGCGATGCCCCGGCCGATGCGGGTCGGGTTGGTGACGAACAGGTCGTCGCCGACGATCTGGATCTTGCTGCCGAGCTCCGAGGTCATCGCGCTCCAGCCGGCCCAGTCCTCCTCGGACAGCGGGTCCTCGATCGAGACGATCGGGTAGTCGGCGGCCAGCTTGGAGTAGTACGCGATCATCTCGTCGGTCGACTTCGGGTTGCCCTCGAAGACGTACGACCCGTCCTTGTAGAACTCGGTCGCCGCGACGTCCATGGCCAGCACGATGTCGGTGCCCAGCGCGAAGCCGGCGGCCTGCACGGCCTCGGCGATCAGGTCGAGCGCGGACGCGTTGGACGGCAGGCTCGGCGCGAAGCCGCCCTCGTCGCCCAGGCCGGTCGAGAGGCCCTTCTTCTTCAGCACCGACTTCAGCGCGTGGTAGACCTCGGCGCCGGTGCGCAGCGCCTCGCGGAACGTGGGCGCCCCGATCGGCGCGATCATGAACTCCTGCACGTCGACGTTCGAGTCGGCGTGGGCGCCGCCGTTGAGGATGTTCATCATCGGCACCGGCAGGACGGCCGCGTTGGGCCCGCCGACGTAGCGGAACAGCGGAAGCTCGGCGCTCAGCGCGGCCGCCTTGGCCACCGCCAGCGACACGCCGAGGATCGCGTTCGCGCCCAGCTCCGACTTGTCGGCCGTGCCGTCCAGGTCGAGCATCTTCTGGTCGATCAGCCGCTGCTCGCTCGCCTCGTACCCGAGGAGCTCGTCGGCGATCTTGTCTTCGACGTTGGCGACGGCCTTCTCGACACCCTTGCCGAGGTAGCGGCCCTTGTCGCCGTCGCGCAGCTCGATCGCCTCGAACGCGCCCGTGGAGGCGCCCGAGGGGACCGCGGCGCGGCCGACCGTGCCGTCGTCGAGCCCGACCTCGACCTCGACGGTCGGGTTGCCCCGGGAGTCCAGGATCTCGCGGGCGACGATCGCTTCAATGGTGGCCATGTGTCGTGTCGCTCCCTTTGTGTAACGCTGCCGTTCACCGACCGCGACCCTGCGGCCGACCACGACAATGAGCGTATCGAGCCCGGGTAGCGGGCGTACGCGCGGTCGGTGAAAACTCTAAGGTCACCGCCCGGCCTGCCGATGACACCGGCACTATGAGCGCACCCCTGCTTCCCGCCGACGGGTCGTACGTGGAGATGACCTCCTTCGGCGAGACCATGCCCGAAGTCCGTGTCGTGCAGGCCTCGGGGACGGCGATCACGCTGTCCCTGGCGGCGGCCGACCTCCCACCGGCCAACTCGACGGTCACGCTGCGCTGGGCGGCGGCTCCGCGCGGTCGCTACGCGCTGGTGGCGCACGTGTCGGCGATCGACGGAAACCGGGTGGAAGTACGCTTCTCGGGCGAACCGGCGATCGAGCAGAGCCGCGATTACGTGCGGGGCGGCGGCGGGGAGCCGATCGTGCTGCTGCTGGACGGCCAGGAGACGGCGCCGGGCCAGGTGCACGACCTGAGCGAGCACTCCGTGCGGGCCCGCTTCACCGACGTCACGGTCCGCCCCGGCGACGCGGTCACGCTCCGCATCCAGCTGGACGACGAGGTCGTGGAGTTCCCGGCCGAGGCCACCAAGGTCAGCTCACTGCGCCAGCAGGTGCCGGCCCGGGGCCCGCTCCACGTCGAAATGGTGGCTGTTTTCCCCGAAATAGACGAGCATCAGGCGAAAATCCTCCGCCGCTACATCCTCCAGGCGCAGCTGCGGGCCCGCCGCCAATACTGATTTGCGGCGGGTTGCGCGCGTAGGCCAAGGTGTCAGTCGTGCCTGTTGTTCCGCGCCTTACCGCCGTCGCCGCCGCGCTAGCCGCCGGCGCGCTGCTGCTCGGCACGACCGCCTGCGCCGGCCTCGACGAGGCGAGCGCGGCCGGGCCCACGCGCGACGACCTGATCTCCGAGACGGCCGCCCAGCTGGCCGCCGGCGGCCAGCTGACCTACACGGCGACCTACCACCTGACCGGCGGCGACACGGCCACCATCACCCAGGAGCCGTCCCGCTCGTCGTACGTCTATCCGGGCGGCCGCCTCATCGTCACCCCGACGGCCACGATCAGATGCCAGGGCGCTTCCTGTACGAGGTCGGCGCCCGACCCGACCGCGGCCGCCACCCTCACCGGGGCGCTGGTGACGCCCGAGGCCGCCGAATCGATGCTGACCACGGCCGCGCTCGACCCCGAGGTCGTCTCCACCCAGCGCGACACGACGATCGCGGGCCGCCACGCCACCTGCCTGTCGCTGAAAGAGGTCTCCGGCACGCCGGCCAGCGCCTTCGACATGTGCGTGACGAACCAGGGCGCCCTGGCCAGCTTCACGGCCACCATCGCCGGCAAGAAAGCCGACATCACGCTGACCTCCCTCACGGAGGACACCGACGCCACCGCCTTCTCCGTACCGTCGGAATGAACCTGAGCGGCCCGCTCCGCGACTGAGTAGGGCATGAGCGACGACCTGGTGGTGCGCTGCCAGCTGGGCGAGCGGGAAGCCTTCGCCGAGCTGGTGCGAGCCTGGCACGGAGCGGTGGAACGCTACGTGGTCAAGATGCTGTCACGGGCCGACGACGACGTGGTGCAGGAGATCTGGCTGGCGGTCGTGCGGGGGCTCCCCCGGCTGCGGCAGCCGGATCGTTTCGCGCCCTGGCTCTTCGCGATCGCCCGGCGGGCGGTGATGAACCGGCTGCGCCAGTCGTACGCCTCGCCCGGTACCGACCCGCTCGACTCCCTGCCCGTCGACCCGGCCGGTGACCCGGTCCCCGACCTGCTCGACCGCGAGCTGATCGACGGGGCGCTGGCGGCGTTGCCGCACCGCGAGCGCGAGGTGCTGATCCTGTTCTACCTCGCGGATCAGCCGCTCGACGCGTGCGCCCAGATCTGCGCGGTGCCGGTGGGGACGGTCAAGTCGAGGCTCGATCGGGCGCGGCGGTTGCTGCGCGCGGAACTTCTCCGAAAGGGCTACGAGGCATGACACCCGAGGAAGTCCTGAAAGGACTCGAAGGACCGCTGTCGCTGCGCCGTCGTCTCTCCTATGTGGCCGTGGGGCTGGCGGGCCTGACGGGCAGCGCGTTGATCGGGTTGCTGTGGGCCACCGAGGCGGCGCTCCCCGGCCGTACACAAATCGCCTTTGCGGTGTTGATCGCCATCGGACTGGCCTGGGCCGCCTTCGCCGGATGGGCGGTCACCCGGCGCGTGCCGTTGTTCGCCCGGGACCGCGTGGTGGCCGCCTGGCTGGGAATGGCGGCGTGGTCGTTGTTCGCGGCCGGCGCCGTGGCGATCGAGCGGTCGGGGCGGGTGGCCATTTTCGTGGTGGTGCTCGGCGCGATCGGGGCCACCAATCTGTACGCCGCCCGGCGGGCCCGGCTCATGCTGCGACGACGGTCCGTTCCGGACTGACCGGACGGACGACGCGGATCCGCCATGCCGATCCCTACCGTGAGTGAGTGAGCCGGACCAGCCGCGTTGTCTTCGCCTTGGCGGTGGTGCTGGGGTCGGCGGTGGTCTTCGGGGTCGGGCTCGACCGCGCCGACAAGCTCGCCAGCGTGCTCAGCTTCTTCATCGGCCTCGCGGCCCTGCTGGTCACCGTCGGTCAGGTCCGCCGGCCCGCGCGAGGCGAGGAACACCCGGCGCCGTCACGTCCCCGCGAGACGATCAGTGAGCCACGGACGGCACCGTCGCGGCCCCGTGATCGGCGGACCGCCGCCGAGCCGGTGGTGGTGCGGGCGAGGCCGTCACGCCGACGCGAGTGGGTCGGCGAGGCGATCGCCGTGGTGATCGTCGTGATCGTCGGAACCCTGGCGGTCTGGATACGCAACACCGTCCGGGACGACGAGCCGAAGAGCGTCGTGTGGCGGGGAGACCTGAGAGCGGTCGCTGAGCTGGGTGCCACCGGGGTCGTACGCGGAATCGCCTTCAACCCCGACGGGAAGTCGATGGCGACGGCGGCCGATCACGTGGAGGTCTGGGATCTCGAGAGCCGCGCGAGCCTCAGACGGATCGACATCGAGTCCGACATCTACGACGTGTCCTACAGCCCGGACGGGCGGATGCTGGCCGCCACCGGATTCTCGGGGGAACAGAGCATCCGGATCTGGACCGTGTCCGACTGGCGGGTGATGAGCGACAACCTCAGTGAGGGCACCGGCTACTTCACCGTCGCCTGGCGCGACGACAACCGGACGCTGGCGACCGCCGGCGTCGGCGGGGTACGGATCTGGTCGGCCGGTGATGCCGCCTTCGCCGGCCGGGACATCGTGACGACGGCCGCCCGCCAGGCCCGGTTCGGCCCCGACGGCCTGCTCGCGATGGCCGTCGCCGGGTCGGAGGGCGAGGCAGTGGAGGTGGTCCGCTATCCACAACCCGATCATCTGATGCGGTTCCCGGCCGGCGACGGCGACGCCCGGGTCCTCAGCCTGGCCGTCAGCCGCGACGGATCGTCGCTGGCGGCGGGTCTCAGCGACGGCCGGCTCCTGGTCTGGAACCTGCGGCGTCTCAGCGATCCGCCGGCGACGCTTCAGCGGTCGGGCGCGATGAAAGTGGAACTGAGCTTCTCGCCGGACGGGCAACTCGTCGCCGCCTCGGAGAGCTCCGGCGCCGTCAAGGTGTGGAACGTGGCCGAGCGCGCGGTGGTCGCCTCGGCCTGGGTGGGCGGCGGCGATGTCGAGTTCAGCCCGGACGGGCGCGTCCTCGCCGTCGCCGACGCCCACAGGATCCTGCTGCTCGCGCCGGCCTAGCGTGGGCCGCAGATCATGTCGTCCATGAGCTGGGTGGTTCGCTGCTGGACGGCCTGAGCGGTCTCGTCGGAGGCGGGCTGGGTGGTCATCGACAGGACGACCACGCGGTGGCCGGTGGGACTGACGCCGTTGGCGGTGTGGGAGCCGGGGACGTCGCCGCCGTGTGCCCAGTAGCCGCCGCAGCGGTTCGGGATGAACTCGATGCCCAGGCCGTAGCGGGTGCCGTCCTGCCATGTCTCGGCCGGGACCGTGCGGTGCATCTCGGCCATCTGGCGCGGGGGCAGCAGGCGGCCCCGCTGGAGGGCCTGCCAGAAACGGGCCAGGTCGGCGGGAGTGGTGATCAGGCCGCCGGCGGCGGAGGCGGCGGTCGGGTTGAAAAGGGTCGTGTCATACAGCGGGCCGTCCGGAGTCCACTGCTGGTAGGCCTTCGCGTGCGGGGCCGGCAGGGTGGGGCGGTCGCCGGGGTACGAAGTGTGCCGCAGGCCGAGCGGGCGGATGATGCGGTCGTGGACCTCCGACGACCATGTACGGCCGGTGGCCTTTTCGATGATCATGCCGGCCAGGATGTAGTTGGTGTTGGAGTAGTCCCAGCTCGTGCCCGGCGTGAAGAGGGGTTCGTGCTTCATCGCGAGAGCGACCAGATCGGCCATGTCGTAGTGGTCGAAGCGATGGGCCAGATATCCCTCGTACGACTCCAGGCCCGGAAGGTCGTTGGTGTAGTTGTAGAGGCCGCTGGTGTGCTGAAGGAGCTGGCGGATCGTGATACGGCGCCCGTCGTTGCCGTTGCCGGAGACGACGCCCGGCAGCCAGCGGTCGACCCGGTCGTCCAGCGAGAGGCGGCGCTCGGCGGCCAGCTGGAGGACGACCACGGCGGTGAAGGTCTTGGTGTTGCTGCCCATCCGGAAATGGCCCTCGGCCGGCACCGGCGCACCCGTGGTCAGGTCGCCGGCGCCGGCCCGGGCCCGGTCGGTGTCGCCGCCGGCACGGCTCAGGCCCTGCACCCCCGTGATGCCGAGCCCGTGCAGATCGTCGGCGGCGGCCTGAAGCCTGTCGTGCCCGCCGGCCGCGAATGCCGGGGACGCCGCCCCGGCGATCAATGTGGCGGCCAGCGCGACGGCCACGGCTCCTCTGCCTCGCATGGTTCACTCCCCCCGTCGGGAATCACATGGACATCCCGACGGTATGAAGAATCTCGATGCGAGCCGATCCGGCAGTCCCCCCGAGCGATGGGGGAGTTAGGACTATCGCGTGAGGCGGAAACTTTGTGCTGCCGTGCCGTTGCAGGCGTACTGGACCAGTTGGACGCTGTCGGCCTGAGAAGCGGCGGGGACGTCCAGGCACTTGCCGCTGTTGCGGTTCACGAAGTGGTAGTAGCCGCCACCCTCGCTGACCGGCTGCCACTGCTGGTTCGCTCCCCCGCCGTACGACCAAGTCTGAATCTTGGCGTTGTCGGCTGTGGACACATTGGTCACGTCGAGAACCTGGGCGGCGTTGCCGCGGTTGGCGATGCGGACATAGCCGCTGTCGGTGGGGGTGAACTGGTACTGCTGCGCGGTGCTCGAATTGCAGGCGTACTGCTGAATCGGTGTGCCGTTGACCGTGCCGGCGGATCGGGCGTCGACGCATTTGGCGCTGTTCTTGCTGACGACCGGGTACCAGGCGGCGGGGTCGATGGGCTGCTCGGCCGGAGGTTCGCCGCCGCCGCTCTCGCCGGCCAGCCACAGGATGCTGTCGATGAGCCATCGGTTCTGCTGAGGACTGGCAAAGGTCGAGGACGTACGCGTGTTGGTCTCGTAATTCATGCCGTTGTGCCCGAAGTTCGTGTAGATCATCTTGTAGTTCCGGTTGGACCAGATCAACGGGTAATAACCGGAGCGCCACTGCTGATTCGGGTCGGTGCCGACCGGGAAGCTGGCGGCGTCGATCGAGGCCAGGATGTCGATGTCGGGGTTCTGGCGCAGGTCGCGGCTCCACGAGTACCACTCGCTGACCGACGACGGGATCGTGGCGGGCAGGGCCGAGGTGGTCGGGTGGGCGCCGAGCCGCAGCGTCTCGGCGGTGGGGCCCCAGGTGTTGGTGGCGAAGTTGCCGGAGCCGAGGAACGTGTTGTAGTACCAGCTCCAGCTGTTGGCGTCGGTGGTGAAGGCGCTGACGTGGAAGCCGAGCCAGGCGCCGCCGTTCTGCATGTACTGCTGGAAGGCGGCCCGCCGATCGGCCGGCGGCGCGTCGTCCAGGAACATGATGACCTTGTAGCCGGCCAGGCCGGTCGCGCTGAGCCGGCTCCAGTCGGTGGTGGCCTCCCAGGTGAAGCCGTTCTGGGCGCCGGCCTGCGGGAACCATTCCCGCGCTTCCTTGTCGAAGTCGATGTGCGCGGCATCCCAGGTCCCGTTGTAGAACGCGAGCACCTTGAACGGCGCGGCGGCACGGGCGGGGGTGGGCACGACGAGCACGGCGGCGGCCGCCAGGAGTGCGATGAGGACACGTCTGAGCAGACTCATGTCAGGTACCTCGGGGGATGAGGACGGTCGGGGAAGCGGCGCCGCTGGCACTCATCCTGAAGCATCGACAGAGGTTGATTCAAGGAATAGTTAATGTAATTTTCTATTCTTTGACGTCCGCGGGTGGCGAAGGGCTCGTGACCGCTGAAGGTCATGGCGGACTTGTAGGTCAGGGCGTTCGTGTCGATGACCAGGCCGATCGAGGTGACGCTGCCCTGGTCATCGGTTTCGGCGGCGAAGTCGGTCACCCTGCACGGTCCGATCGAGTTTGCGGGCTGCCGGATCATGCAGGCCTTGGCGGCGAGGCGCTGGGTGGCGGAGACGTTGCCGGAGGCGGCGCAAGGCCACCCTTGGCGTCCGGCCCCGGTAGCGGTGGGGGTGCATCTCGACGCCAATCGTCCACAAGGGTCATACGATCGAAGGTGCGATTCGGGCGCGGCTCCCTCGCCCAGCTCACGCGCGATTTCCCTGCCCGATCCGAGGCGAGGCGCAACTTCCCCGCCCAGCCCGAGGCACGGCGCGACTTCCCGCCTGGCCGAGGGCACGGCGCGGGCACGGGGTGGGGCTCAGCGCGGGCGGAGGGGCGGGCGCGGGCAGAAGCGCGGCGTGGGCACCGCGCGGGCACGGGGTTGGGCTCAGCGCGGGCGGAGGGGCAGGCGCGGGCAGAAGCGCGGCGTGGGCACCGCGCGGGCACGGACAGAGCCGCGGGGGCAGAGGCGCGACGCGGGCACGGGCGCGACGCGGGCACGGGCGCGACGCGGGCACGGCGCGGGCAAAGGCGCCGCGAAGGGCAGGGGCGGGCGCGGCTCGCCGGGCGGTGGAAGCTCGGCGAGCCTGGGCGGCACCGGCGGCGGTCAGACGCCGAGGAGGGTGCGCAAGTGGCGTGGGGGCGGAGAGCCGTGGGCCAGCATGGCGTCGTGCCACGCCTTGGGGGTCGCGCCGAACGGGCGGGCGGCGGCCACTGCGGCCACCTCCGTGTAGCCGACGAAGTACGTGGAGAGCTGGGTGGACGTCAGCAGGGCTCGGCGCCACTTGCCGGCGGCCTCGCCCTCCTCCTGGAAGCCGGGGCCGGTCATCAGGGCCATGGCCTCGGACTGTGGGAGGTCTTCGCAGTGGACCAACTGGTCGATGATGGCGTTCAGGCTCATGCGGAGCTGCATCTTGAGCTGCTGCAAGCGGACCGGCAGGCCGCCGAAGCCCAGGTCGGCCATGAGCTCCTCGGCGTAGACGGCCCAGCCCTCGACGAACGGGCCCGACCAGCCCATCGAGCGGACCCGGGTGGCGGCGCGGAAGCGGCGGGCGTGTGCCAGCTGGAGGAAGTGGCCGGGCATGGCCTCGTGGACCGTGAGGTCTCTGATCATGTGGTCGTTGTATTCGCGGTAGAACGACTCGACGCGCTCGGCCGGCCAGTCGGCGGGGGTCGGCGAGATGCAGTAGAACGTGGGCACCTCGGCGGTCTCCAGCGGGCCGGGCGGATCGCAGTACGCGACGGCCACACCGCGGGCGAACTCGGGCATCTCCTCGATGACCAGAGGGTCGTCGAGCAGGGTGAGCACGTCGTGTTTGCGGACGAACTCGGTGGCCTCGTCCATGGTCACGCGGGCCAGGCCGACGATCGTGTCGTCGGCCGGATGCTGCGCGGCCAGGCTGCCGAGGGCGCGGCGGACCGTCTCGTCGGTGGCCGGGCCGCCGACCAGCTCGGCCGAGGCCTGGCGGAGCTGCTCGCCGACGCGGGCCAGGTTTTCGCGGGCGCGGGACAGGACCTCGGCGGCGGGAAGCTCGGTGTCGAGCGTGTGCCAGAGCCGGGCCTCCCACAGGCGCCGGCCCAGGCGGGGATCGCGGCCGGGCTCGTTGCCGTCGAGCTGGGCGCGGAGCCAGCCGTCGAACTCGGACAGGGCGGCCAGAGCGGTGGCCGCGGCCGGCTCGACGGTGGCGGCCATGCCGGGCTCCTGCTCCAGCAGCAGCGGAAGCTCGTCGCGGATCAGGCCGGCGGTGCCGGCGAACTGGCCGACCGCGGTCTCGGCGTGGACACGCGGCACATCGCGCAGGACGGCGCGGGCGGTGGCCAGAGCGTCGGGGATGGCGGCCAGGCGGCCGGCCAGGCTGGTGAGGCGCTCCTCGGCCGGGGCGAACTGGCGCGACAGAAGGGCATGCAGCAGGGGGCCGGGGTTGTGGTGCAGCGGATTCCACTCGTGCTCGCGGACGTCGGTGGCCTCGAACAGCCCCCGCTCGACGATGGCGGCGAGGATCGCGTGGTCGACCTGCTCCTCGGGCTCGAGACCATCGGCGTCGACGCCGGACAGGGCGTCGGCGGCGTCACGCAGCATGGCGACCTTGGCGGTGACGGCGCCCGGCGAGAGGTCGGGCATGCGGTCGTCGAAACGGTGGTCGCCCGTCTCAGTGGCGAGCCCCGGCTCGGACTCGAGGATGGCGTCGACGATGCGCTCGGCTAGCGGTACGAACTCCGGCATGCGGTGAAACTTACTCGGGGGGTCGGACAATTTCTTGCGCCCGCACCGCGTCGGCATAGGCGAGGGCGGCCTGACGCAGAAGGTGTTCGGCGTCGGGCGACTCGGCGACGAGGCGGAGCAGCCGCGATCCGACGTCGTCGCCGGTGGGCAGCGGCACATCGAGGCCCGCACGTTGCGTACGGGAAAGGATCTTGGCTGTTAATGCAAGCGCCGGCTGAGAGAGAGCAACGCCGTCCAGCACCGATTGGCGGGATTTTTCGGCTTTTTTGATGCGTTCCCAGTTCGCGGTGATCTCCTCGATGTCGGCGACGGCCTCACCGGCGAAGACATGCGGATTCCGGCGGATCATCTTCTCGACGAAGCCGCCCGCGACGTCGTCGATGCTCCAGCGCTCGTCCTCGGGATGCTCTTCGGCCAGGCGCGCATGCAGGAGAATTTGCAGCAGTACGTCGCCAAGCTCCTCCCGAAGCGCGTCGGTGTCACCGGCCTCGATCGTGTCGTACGCCTCGTAGGCCTCCTCGAGAAGGTAGGTCGCGAGGGACTGGTGGTTCTGCTGGCGCTTCCAGGGATCGCCGCCGGGCGAGACGAGCTGGTCCATCACCGCCACGGCGTCCAGAAGGCGGGCGCCGGGCGGATCCCAGGAGCCGTACATGAGCTCGAGCTCGGCGAGACCGGGCTCCCGCGCGAGGCGAAGACCCAGAGAACGGGCGAAGCTCTCGTCCCCATCAGGCCCGGCAAGCCAAACAACGGCCCGCTCGCCTGACATTCCGGAAATGTCCGAAGAGGAGGGCGCGGGGGCGGCGCTCGCGGAGGCGGGGGCGGCGCTCGCGGAGGCGGGGGCGGCGCTCGCGGAGGCGGGGGCGGCGCTCGCGGAGGCGGGGGCGGCAGGGATGCCCAAGAAGGTGGGGATGCCGGCGGGGCCGGTGAGGGCGCCATCGAGCAGAGTGGGGTTGCTGGTCGGTGAGGAGGGGATGCCGAGGGCGGCGAGCAGCGTCTCCGGGTTCGGGTCGATGACCGTCACCGGGACGCCGCTCGCTTGCAAGGCCGCGGATTGGGCGGACTCGGTGGCGGTGAAGACCGGGTGGGCGCGGACCGTGTCCCACGCGGCGGCCGTCAGCAAGCCTGCCGGCAGGCGGGGTGAGGTTACGAGCAGGATGATCCGCGCGGTCATGCCGCCAACTCTGCCAGGGGTCAGGGGACCTCGATCACCGGGGCGCCGGCGTCGGCGGCGCCCAGCGGGACCGTGACCAGCGGGCGCAGCTCGCCGTTCTGGGTCTGGAAGTCCAGGACCGAGATCTGGAGCGGCTGGTAGCGGGGGTTGACCTTGATCTTCAGGTCGTCCGCGGCCGTGGCCACCTCGTCGCGGACCGCGGCCGATGTGGAGACCAGCTGCTGGTTCTCGGCCGGCAGCTGGGTCTTGAACTGCTCGAACGTCATTGCCGGGTCGACCTCGCCGGCGCTGCGCAGCGTGTCGTAGACCCCCTGGAGGTCTTCATCGCCGGGCTGGGCCGACGACGAGCCCGCCCGCTCGCGGAGCAGGCGGATCAGGGCGTCCGACTCGGCGTAGAGCCGCACGTACTCCGCCTTCTCCGGCAGCTTCAGCTGGGTCGCGTAGTCGCCCAGCGGCAGGTTCGTCGGCAGGGTGACGTTCTCGTTCTTCGCCACCCGGCTCATCACGTCGACGCTGACCAGCGTCCGCACGATGTCGCCGCGCGAGATCGGCACGGCGCCCCTGGCCCCGGCGTCGGTCAGGGCCGTACGGGCGTCGTCGTAGATCTGCTGGACGCGCTTCTCGGTGACGCGGCCGGAGTCGCCCACGTAAGCGGCCACCGAGGGCTCGCTGCGGCAGGCGGACAGTCCGGCCACGCTCAGGGACGCGACGACAACCATGGATGCGAGTCGGCGGGCACGCTGCATGGCCATGACTCTCTCACGAGGGTTATGACCCACGTCACCCGCCCCGCCGCGACCCGTCAAACTGAGGCCTTCACCACCTCGCCCAGGACGTCGGTCAGGAGCTGGGCGCACCACTCCAGCAGGGCCTGGTCGCGCAGCGGCTCGCCGCCCAGGCGGCGGGTGCTCGGGCGGGGGACGCTGACCTGGTCGTTGGCCGGCTTGTAGACCGAGTCGGGGTGGTAGCGCTTCAGGCGCATCTGCTTCGAGTCGGGCAGGGGCAGCGGGGAGAAGCGGATGTGCTTGCCCTGCATCGAGACGTCCGTGAGGCCGTACGCCCGGGCCCGCTGCCGGAAGCGTGCCACCGCGATCAGGTTGGCCACCTGGGCCGGCGGCTCGCCGTAGCGGTCGGTCATCTCGGCCACGACCTCGCGCAGCTTCTCCTCGTCGCGGGCCTCGGCCAGCTTGCGGTACATCTCCAGGCGCAGGCGCTCGACCGCGATGTATTCGACCGGCAGGTGGGCGTCGACCGGCAGGTCGATCTTCACCTCGGGCTCCTCCTCGGGGCGTTCGCCCTTGAAGGCCTGCACCGCCTCGCCGACCATCCGGACGTACAGGTCGAAGCCGACGCCCTCGATGTGGCCGGACTGCTCGCCGCCCAGCAGGTTTCCGGCGCCGCGGATCTCCAGGTCCTTCATCGCCACGTACATGCCGGCGCCGAGCTCCGTGTGCTGGGCGATGGTGGCCAGGCGCTCGTGGGCCTGCTCGGTGAGCGGCTTCTCCGGCGGGTAGAGGAAGTAGGCGTACGCCCTCTCGCGGCCCCGGCCGACCCGGCCCCGGATCTGGTGGAGCTGGGCCAGGCCGAGCAGGTCGGCCCGCTCGACGATCAGCGTGTTGGCGTTCGGGATGTCGATGCCGGACTCGACGATCGTGGTGCAGACCAGGACGTCGAACTCCTTCTCCCAGAAGCCGACCATGACCTTTTCCAGCTGCTCCTCGCTCATCTGCCCGTGCGCCACCGCGACCCGGGCCTCGGGGACCAGCTCGCGCAGCTTGCGGGCCGCCTTGTCGATCGACTCGACCCGGTTGTGCAGGTAGAAGACCTGGCCGTCGCGGAGCAGCTCGCGGTGGACGGCCGCCGCCACCTGCTTCTCGTCGTGGGCGCCGACGAAGGTGAGCACCGGGTGGCGCTCCTCGGGCGGGGTGGCGATGGTCGACATCTCGCGGATGCCGGTGATCGCCATCTCCAGGGTGCGCGGGATCGGCGTGGCCGACATGGTCAGCACGTCGACCGAGGCGCGCAGGGCCTTGAGCTGCTCCTTGTGCTCGACGCCGAAGCGCTGCTCCTCGTCCACGATGATCAGGCCGAGGTTTTTGAACTTGGTCGAGTTGGCCAGCAGCCGGTGGGTGCCGATCACGATGTCGGCGGTGCCGTTCGCCGCCTCCTCGAGGGTCAGGCGGGCCTCGGCCGGCGTCTGGAAGCGGGACAACTGCTTGATGGCGAGCGGGAACTGGGACATGCGCTCGGTGAACGTGTTGAAGTGTTGCTGGGCCAGCAGCGTGGTCGGCACCAGCACGGCCACCTGCTTGCCGTCCTGGACGGCCTTGAAGGCGGCCCGCACAGCGATCTCGGTCTTGCCGTATCCGACGTCGCCGCAGATCAGGCGGTCCATCGGGACCGACAGCTCCATGTCGTGCTTGACCTCGGAGATGGCGGCCAGCTGGTCGGGCGTCTCCTGATAGGGGAAGGCGTCCTCCAGCTCGCGCTGCCATGGCGTGTCCGGGCCGAACGAGTGGCCCTTGGAGGCCTGCCGGGCCGCGTAGAGCTGGATGAGCTGGGCCGCGATCTCCTTGACCGCCTTGCGGGCGCGGGCCTTGCTCTTCTGCCAGTCGGCGCCGCCCATCTTGTGCAGCGCCGGCGACTCGCCGCCGACGTAGCGGGAGAGCTGGTCGAGCTGGTCGGTCGGCACGTAGAGCCGGTCGCCGGGCTGGCCCCGCTTGGACGCCGCGTATTCGAGCACGATGTATTCGCGGTCGGCGCCGTTGACCGTGCGCTGCACCAGCTCGACGTAGCGCCCGATGCCGTGCTGCTCGTGCACCACGTGGTCGCCCGGCTTGAGCTCGAGCGGGTCGATCGTGTTGCGCCGCCGCGACGGCATCTTGCGCATGTCCTTGGTGGACGCGCCGCGGCCGCCGGTGATGTCGTTGCCGGTGATGACCGCGAGCTGCGAGGCCTCGTCGATGAAGCCGTGGTTGAGCCCGCCGCAGGTGACGATCAGCTGGCCGGGCTCGATCGGCTCTTCGAGCGACTCGACCGGGGTGACGCCCAGGCCGGCGTCGCGCAGCACCTCGGTGGCCCGCTGCGCGGTGCCGTGCCCCTCGAAGACCAGCGCGATGGCCCAGCCGGCGGCGGCCCAGTCGTGCAGGTCGGCCGCGAGCTTGGCGGTGTCGCCGTGATAGAGCGGGACGGGCTGGGCGGCCAGCGCGATCGCGTCGCCGGTGTCGGGCGAGACCTCGACCGCGGGGGTCTCCAGCCAGGGTTGATCTTCAGCCGGGGACTCGGACTCGACCAGGCCGAACGGCGACACCGTCCACCACGGTTGGCGCAGGGTCGCGGCGTGGGCCCGTACATCAGCAAGGGTTTTGAAAGCGGCGGCGCCGACATCGATCGGCGCCTGACCGCCCACGGCGGCCGCGGCCCAGGAGGCTTCGAGAAATTCCGCGGAGGTACGGGTGAGGTCGTGGGCCCTCGTGCGGATGCGCTCCGGATCGCAGAGCAGAACGTGGGTGTCGGCCGGCATGCAGTCGAGCAGGAGCTCCATGCTGTCGGTGCCGTCGAGCAGGGCCGGCGCCAGCGATTCCATGCCCTCGACCGGGATACCTTCTGCCAATTTGTCCAGAATTTCCGACAATTCCGGGTGGTCGGCCGCGATAGAGGCCGCCTTGGCGCGGACAGCGGGCGTCAACAGCAGCTCACGACAGGGCGGCGCCCACAAAGAAGAGACCGGGTCGATGGTGCGCTGGTCGGCCACGGCGAAGGTGCGGATCTCCTCGACCTCGTCACCCCAGAACTCGACCCGCGACGGGTGCTCGTCGGTGGGCGGGAAGACGTCGAGGATGCCGCCCCGGACGGCGAACTCGCCGCGCTTGGTCACCAGGTCGACCCGGGCGTACGCCATGTCGGTGAGCCGGCGCGCGACGCCCTCGAGCTCGGCCTCGCCCCCGGTGGTCAGCTCGACCGGCTCGAGGTCACCCAGGCCCTTGAGCTGCGGCTGGAGGACGGAGCGCACGGGCGCCACGACGACCTGGATCTCCTCGCCGGGGGCGGGGTGGGCCAGCCGGCGCAGCACGGCCAGACGGCGGCCGACCGTGTCGGAGCGAGGGGAGAGCCGCTCGTGCGGCAGCGTCTCCCAGGAGGGGTAGACCACGACCCGGTCGGCCGGGAGCAGGCAGCCGAGCGCGTCGGCCAGGTCGTCGGCCTCGCGGCTGGTGGCCGTGACCGCCAGGACCGGGCGCGAAGCGCTGTCGGCGACGGTGGCGACCAGGAACGGCCGCAGCGAGGCGGGCGCGGTCAGATCTAGTGAATCGGAGTCGACGAAGCCCTTGCGCGCCAGGTCGCGGGCGCGCGCGAGGCCGCGATCGCGGAGGGCGGCCGGGATCAGACCGGAAAGCTGCATGACGAAAACCCCACGTCGAAAAACCCCAAACGCCCGGAGGGGGCGGGGGTACGACGGCAAGTCTAGTCCGGCCCTCCGACATTTAGCCGCCGCACAATATGTCCGACATAAGTGTCTATATCGGGTGAAGCCTGGGGAAGCTCATCTCTCTGGGAGGCCAACGTGCGAATCCTGCTGCTCGTTACGGCGTTCAACGGCCTCACCCAGCGTGCCTGGTGTGCGCTGCGCGAGGACGGACACGACGTCGGTGTGCAGCTCGCGACCGGCGCGGCCGACATCATCGACGGCGTCCGGCGGGCCGAGCCCGAGCTCATCATCTGCCCCTTCCTCAAGGACAGAGTGCCCGCCGAGGTCTGGCGGCACTGGCGCACGGTGATCATCCATCCCGGCCCGGCCGGCGACCGGGGGCCGTCCTCGCTGGACTGGGCCATCGCCGAGGGCGCGCGCAGCTGGGGCGTCACCGCGCTCCAGGCCGTCGAGGAGATGGACGCCGGGCCGATCTGGGCCACCCGCACCTTCGCCATGCCGTCCGCCCCGCCCCGCAAGTCGTCGCTCTACAACGGGCCGGTGGCCGACGCCGCCATGGAGTGCGTCCTCGAGGTCGTGACCAAGGCGGCCGACCCCTCCTTCCAGCCGGCCGCGCAGAAGGAATCGCGGCCGCGGCCGCTCATGACCCAGGCCGACCGCGCCTTCGACTGGAGCGATCCCACCGAGCGGATCCTCCGGGCGATCCGGGCCGCCGACGGGGCCCCCGGGGTGCGTACGGAGATCGGCGGTCTTCCGGTCTTCGCGTACGACGCCACGCCCGGCCTGGCCCGCAAGGTGCGACCCGGCCAGATCCTCAGCCGCCGGCAGGGCGCCGTGCTGGTCGGCACCGGCGACGGGAGCCTCTGGCTCGGCCACCTGCGCGCGGCCGACCCGGGGCATCCGCGGGCCCGGATCAAGCTGCCCTCGACGACGCTGCTCGGGTCCCGCCTGCGCGGCGTGCCCCACTCCCCCTCGCCGGTCGGCGCCGAGCCCGAGTCGCCGGCCGCCTATCGCCAGGTCCGCTACCGGCGATCCGGGCGGGTCGGCTGGCTCAGCTTCGACTTCTACAACGGCGCCATGGCCCCCGGGCACTGCCGGCGGCTGCTGGCCGGCCTGCGGCACGCCGCCGATCAGGACACCAACGTGCTGGTGCTGCGCAGCGGGACCGACGCGTTCAGCAACGGCATCCACCTCAACCTCGCCGAGGCCGCGCCCGACCCGGCCGGCACCGCCTGGGCCAACATCCGGGCCATCAACGAGGTCTGCCGCGAGATCGTCACCTGCACCCGGCAGGTCGTCATCGCCGCCTACGCCGGGAGCGCCGGCGCCGGCGGCGTGATGCTCGGGCTCGGGGCCGACATCGTGGCGGCCCGCGACGGGATCATTCTCAACCCCTATTACGACATCGGGTTGTACGGCTCGGAGCTGCACACCTTCACGCTCCCGCGCCGGGTCGGCGGCGATCAGGCCCAGCAACTGACCGACGGCAAGCTGCCGATCAGCGCCGCCCGGGCGGTCACGCTCGGACTGGCCGACGAAGTCGGCCCCCGCCATCCCGAGGCGTACGGGGAATGGCTGACCGACCTGGCCGACCGCGAGAGTGACCCGCGCGCCGCCCGCCGTCGCCGCCAGGCGAAGGCGCGGCGCCTGGCCGCCGAGCGCGTGCCGCTGGAGGTCTACGAGGCCCGTGAGCTGGCCGAGATGAGCCGCGACATGTACGCCGACCGCTCCGGCTTCGCGGCCGCCCGGCACGCCTTCGTGCACAAGACGCGCCCTTCCGGCACGCCCGCGCGTCTGCTCTTCGAGACGGTCAGCGTTCCTCGCCGCCTCCTGCGTCCCGCGATCCCGGTCTCGGCCTGATTCCGCCCGGGCGAGGTGAGACTTCCCTCAGTTTGCCCGGCGGTGGGGCCACGCCGATACGATCGGCGAAGTCGGGACAGCGCTGTCCTGGAGCACCTTGAGGCGAAGGAGCGCCCCCGATGGCAGACCTGCACGGCCACCTAGATCCTGACGGCCCCGACGCCGCCCTGCGCGCGGACATCCGCCGGATCGGCACGCTGCTGGGCCAGACCCTGGCCCGCCAGGAGGGCCGTCCCCTCCTCGATCTGGTCGAGGAGGTACGCGCCCTGGTCCGCCAGGACGCGCAGGCCGCGGCCGACCGCCTCGCCGCCATGGACATCACCACCGGCACCAAGCTGGCCCGCGCGTTCTCCACGTACTTCCACCTGGCCAACATCACCGAGCAGGTGCACCGGGCCCGCGACCTGCGCCGGCGCCGCGCCCGCGACGGCGGCTGGCTCGACCAGGCGGCCAAGCTGATCGCCGAGAAGGGCGTGCCGTCGGACGAGGTGGCCGCGGCCGCCCGCCGGCTCGCGGTGCGGCCGGTCTTCACCGCGCACCCGACCGAGGCGTCCCGGCGCTCGATCCTGTCGAAGCTGCGCCAGCTGGCCGACACCCTGGACGCCGAGGCGTCCGACGCGATCCTCTACGGCCAGGCCGACACCACCGCCTCGACGCGCAAGTTCGCCGAGCTCATCGACCTGCTGTGGCAGACCGACGAGCTGCGCCTCGACCGGCCCGAGCCGACCGACGAGGCCCGCAACGCGGTCTACTACCTGCGTGACCTCTACGCCGAGGCCGCCCCGCAGGTGCTCTCCGACCTGGCCGAGACGCTGCGCCAGCTCGGCGTGGAGACCGCGCCTACGGCCCGGCCGCTCACCTTCGGCTCGTGGATCGGCGGCGACCGCGACGGCAACCCGTTCGTCACGCCCGCCGTCACCCGCGACGTGCTGCTGATCCAGCACGAGCACGGCATCCAGGCCACCGAGGCGGCCATGGACCAGCTGATCGACGTGCTGTCGGTGTCGCGCCGGCTGCGCGGGGTCTCCCTCGACCTGTCGGCGTCGCTGGCCAAGGATCTCGACAACCTGCCCGAGGTGGCGCCCCGCTTCCGCCGGACGAACGCCGAGGAGCCGTACCGTCTCAAGGTCCGCGCGATCAAGGCGAAGCTGGCCAACACCCGCGAGCGCCTGCGCAACGGCACGGCCCACGTGCCCGGCCGCGACTACCTGGGCAGCGACGAGCTGATCAGCGACCTCGAGCTGATGCGGGCCTCGCTGGCCCGCAACTCGGGCCAGCTCACCGCGGTCGGCGTGGTCGCCACGACCATCCGCACGGTGTCGGCCTTCGGCCTCCAGCTGGCCACGCTCGACGTGCGTGAGCACGCGGAGAAGCACCACGAGGTGCTCCAGCAGATGTACGCGCAGGTCGGCGAGGTCGACGACTACGCCGCGCTCGACCGGGCCGACCGCACGAAGCTGCTCGCCACCGAGCTGACCGGCCGTCGTCCGCTGGCCAGCGCCGACACCCCGCTCACCGACTCGGCCCGCAAGACGTTCGACGTGTTCAACACGATCCGCGAGGTGCAGGACCGGTTCGGCGCCGACGTCATCGAGACGTACATCATCTCGATGACCCTGGGTGTCGACGACGTGCTGGCGGCGGCCGTGCTGGCCCGGGAGGCCGGCCTGGTCGACATCCACACCGGACGGGCCCGGGTCAACATCGTGCCGCTGCTGGAGACGCCGGCCGAGCTCGACGCGGGCGGTGACCTGCTCGACGAGATGCTGTCGCTGCCGGCCTACCGCGAGATCGTGCGGGCCCGCGGCGACGTGCAGGAGGTCATGCTCGGCTACTCCGACTCGAACAAGGAAGGCGGCATCACCACCAGCCAGTGGGGCATCCACAAGGCGCAGCGCAAGCTGCGTGACGTGGCGGCCCGGCACGGTGTGCGGCTGCGCCTGTTCCACGGCCGGGGCGGCACGGTGGGCCGTGGTGGCGGCCCCACCCACGAGGCGATCCTGGCCCAGCCGTACGGCACGCTCGACGGCGCGATCAAGGTGACCGAGCAGGGCGAGGTCATCAGCGACAAATACACGATCCCGGCCCTGGCCCGGGAAAACCTGGAACTGACCGTGGCCGCGGTCCTGCAGGCGACGCTGCTGCACACCGAGCCGTCGGTCGACCAGGAGCGGCTCGCCCGCTGGGACGCGACCATGGACTGCGCCTCGGAGGCGGCCTTCGGCACGTACCGCAGCCTGGTCGAAAATCCCGATCTTCCGGCCTACTTCTGGGCGGCTACGCCGACGGAGCTGCTGGGCGCGCTGAACATCGGCTCCCGCCCGTCGAAGCGGCCGAACGCGGACGCCGGGCTGGGCGGCCTGCGGGCCATCCCGTGGGTGTTCGGCTGGACCCAGACGCGGCAGATCGTGCCGGGCTGGTTCGGCGTGGGCTCCGGCCTCAAGGCGGCCCGCGAGGCGGGCAAGACCGAGGTTCTGGCGGAGATGTACGGCGACTGGCAGTTCTTCAAGACGTTCCTGTCGAACGTCGAGATGATGCTGACCAAGACCGACCTGTCGATCGCCAAGCGCTACGTCGAGACGCTGGTACCGGAGCATCTGCACCCGATCTTCGCGACGATCCAGGCCGAGTACGAGCTGACGGTGCGCGAGGTGCTGGCCATCACCGGCACGTCCGACCTGCTGGAGGGGCAGCCGGAGCTCAAGCGCACGCTGGGCGTCCGGGACACGTACCTGGAGCCGCTGCACCACCTCCAGGTGGCGCTGCTGAGACAGTACCGCGAGCTCAACGAGGCGGACCGCCAGCTTCAGGTGGGCGTGGGGGCGCGGCGGGCGCCGTCCGACTCGACGGCGCTCGAGCGGGCGCTGCTGACCTCGGTCAACGGCATCGCGGCGGGCATGCGCAACACGGGCTGAGCCTGATCTGATCGATGGCCGGGCACTCCTCGCGGGGCGCCCGGCCATATTTACATGGGTAACTTTCCGTGCGATGGTTTGTGGGAGCGCTCCCAAACCCCCTCACTGGAAGCGGAATCCCCCATGCGAAGACTCCTTCTGGCCGGCGCGGCGGTTCTCACCGCCGCCGCGGCCGCCATCGCCGTGGCCCTGCCGGCCAGCGCCGAGACCGCCGCGTTCACCGTGGTCAGCTCGTGGAGCAACGGTTATCAGGGACAGGTGGCGGTCACCAACAACACGTCGTCGACGATCACCACCTGGCGGGTCGAGCTGACCTTCCCCGCCGGTACGACCGTCGCCCAGTCGTGGAACGCCACCCAGTCCGGCACCGTGTTCACGCCCGCGGGCTGGAACGGAACCTTGTCGCCGGGCGCGTCGACCAGCTTCGGTTTCATCGCCAACGGCAGCGGGCGACCCACCGCCTGCCGGATCAACGGCGTCTCGTGCGACGGCTCGACGCCCCCGCCGACCACTCCCCCGGTCACCACTCCTCCCCCAACTGGTTCCACTCCCGTGGCGATCAACGGGCAGCTGCGGGTCTGCGGCGTGCACCTGTGCAACTCGTCCGGGCAGGCCATCCAGCTCAAGGGCATGAGCACGCACGGCATCCAGTGGTTCGCCGACTGCTACAACGACGCCTCGCTCGACGCGCTGGCCACCGACTGGCAGGCCGACCTGCTGCGGGTCTCGATGTACGTGCAGGAGCAGGGCTACGAGACCAACCCGTCCGGCTTCACCTCGCGGGTCAACAGCCTGGTCGACGAGGCGTCCGAGCGCGGCCTCTACGCCATCATCGACTTCCACACGCTGACGCCCGGCGACCCCAACTACAACCTGGCCAACGCCAAGACCTTCTTCGCGAACGTCTCGGCCCGCAACGCCGCGAAGCCGAACGTCATCTACGAGATCACCAATGAGCCCAACGGCGTCAGCTGGAGCGGCATCAAGTCGTACGCCGAACAGGTCATCCCGGTCATCCGGGCCAACGACCCGGACGCCGTGATCATCGTGGGCACCCGCGCCTGGTCGTCGCTCGGCGTCTCGGAGGGCTCGAGCTCCAGCGAGATCACCGCGAACCCGGTGAACGCCTCCAACATCATGTACGCGTTCCACTTCTACGCGGCCTCGCACAAGGACAACTACCGCGCCGAGGTGCAGCGGGCGGCCGCCTCGCTTCCGCTGTTCGTCACCGAGTTCGGCACGGTCACCGCCACCGGCGGCGGCGCGGTCGACCTGGCCAGCACGGCGACCTGGCTCGACCTGCTCGACCGGCTCCAGATCAGCTACGCCAACTGGACGTACTCGGACGCCGACGAGAGCAGCGCCGCCTTCAGGCCCGGCACCTGCGGCGGGCCGACCTACGCGGGCACCGGCGTCCTGACCGAGTCGGGCACGTATCTCCGCAACCGCATCCGTAACTCCTGACACCTTCGAAGGGCTCCGGCGGATCACGCCGGAGCCCTTCTGTCTTACCTGCGTGTAACATTAGCTTGTATAACAACTAATGATCTTGGCAGGTACGGCATGACGGTGATCGAGCGCGAGGCGATGAGCCCGGCCCAGATCAGGCTTTCCTCGACGCTTCTGACGTCATCGCTGATCGGCCGGCTGCCGCAGGCCATGTCCTCGCTGGCGCTGCTGCGCGTCGTGCTCGACGCCGGCGGCTCGTACGCCTTCGCCGGCGCCCTGACCTCGATCTACATTCTCGCCGGCACGGTCGGAGCGCCGCTGATCAGCCGCACGATCGACCGCACCGGGCGGGCGCGCCCGACGCTGCTCGGCGCGGCCGTCGCGTCCGGACTGGCCTTCCTCGGCATCGCGGTGACCGCCCCGGATCATCAGACCGCGGCCGTCGTCCTCACCCTGATCGCCGGTATCGCGGCGCCGCCGCTGGAGCCGGTCCTGCGCAGCCTGTGGCCCCGCTTCATGCGCCCCGGCACGCAGCTCACCAAGGCGTTCAGCGCCGACGCGGCCGTACAGGAACTGATCTTCGTCCTGGGTCCTCTCTTCAGCGCGATCAGCATCGCCGTGCTGGGCGCGCCGGGCGCGGTCGCCGTCATGGGCGTCATCGGGCTGGCCGGCACCGCGCTGTTCTGCTCGCACGGCATCCTCGAACGCGCCGCCCCGGCCGCGCACACCGGCAAGCGGGGATCGCCGCTGCGCTACGCGGCCATCCGCACCCTGGTCCTGGCCCAGGTCGCGGCCGGCGTGCCGGTCGGCGTGCTGGCCATCACGGCCACCGCCCACGCCACCAGCGCCGGCAACCCCGCCCTGTCCGGCTGGGGCCTGGCCGTGAACGGCGTCGGGGCGTTCGCCGGGGCGATCTACATCAGCCGTCATCCCTTCCGGACCGCTCCCGAACGTCTCGTCCGGCCCGGGCTGCTGCTGGTGGCGCTCTTCTACGCGCCCACCGCATTTGTGCAGACGCCGCCCGCGTACTGGCTGACCGCCGCTTTCGTCAGCGGGATCTGCCTGGCGCCGTACCTCACCCTGGTCTTCCGGGCGACGGAGTCGAGCGCCCCGGCCGCGCTGGCCACGGAGGCCAACGCGTGGATCGTGAGTGCCTTCAGCGTGGGCATCGGCGCCGGGACGTACCTGGCCGGCCTGCTGACCGACCATTGGGGACCCGGCGGAACCACGGCCGCCGTGCTCGGCGCGTCGGCGATCGCGGCGTTCGGCGCCCTGCGGGCCGGTTTCCGTACCATCACCGCGTGACCGACCGTCTCTCCTTCCTGTCGGCGCCGCTGGCCCGCGACGCCGGGGTGCCGCTGCGCGTCCAGGTGCACAGCCGCATCCTCGACGGCATCCGCACCGGCGCCCTCACCCCCGGCTCGATGATCCCCACCGAGATCGAGATCGGCCGCCTGCTCGGCGTGAGCCGCACGGTCGTCCGCGAGGCCCTGATGCTGCTCGACGAGGACGGCTTCATCGTCTCCCGCCGGGGCATCGGCCGCTTCGTGGCCGACGCCGTCCCCGAGGCCGGCCTGGAACGCCTGCGCCCCCTGGAAGACCTGCTGAGCATGCCCGGCAGCGTCCTGGAACTGCGCCGCACGCAGGCCGCACTGCAGGAGACAACCTCGACCTACATAGCCGAGGAGCTGTCGATTCCGGCCGACTCGGCGGCGTGGTTCTTCGAGACGGTCGTACGGCGTGACGGCCAGCCGATCGCCCTCAGCCAGGAACACCTACCCGCGGACGCCCCGCTCGACTCTCTGTCCGCCAACGAAACGGCTCTGTCCGCCCTGCTCGACCGCCTGGGCTCCGGCGTGGTCCGCTTCACGGCCGGCCTGCTCGGCGAGTCCCGGGCGGCGCCGCTGGACGCCGACCCGGGCGAGCCCGTCCTGATCGTCACGCAGACCGCAAAGCTCGACGGCCGCCCCATCTACCTCGCGAAACACATGCTCCGCGCGGGAGCCGGCCAGCTGTCGGTTCGCCAGCCCGGACTTTGACGGCGGTTCCCCGCCCGGAGCAGTTCATCGACTTCCCTCCGCTGCGGATCAACACCACAGGGCTCCTGTGCAGCGCGCCACAAGGGCCGTGCAGCGCTGCACAGGGGCGGAGTGCCATACGGCTATCACCGGCACCATGCGCCTGACCCGTCCGTGTCGAAATTCGGCTGCCGCCGCGGCGCCGGCGCGCTGAGATGGTGTCGAACCCGCGCGAAAAGAGGCCTGTGTGTCCCGATGGAAGATGCTGGAGACATGGGACCGCGATCTCCCCGGCCTCACCGACGCGCAGCTGCTGGACCGGCTCGAGTTGGCCCGGGAGCGCGAGGAGTCGTCCGGCCGATCCCCCGGCCGGAACCCCAAGGCCCGCCGCGACTGGCGCCGCCGCCGCGAGGCCGTCGAGGCTGAGATGCAATCGCGGCGCGCCGCCCGTTGAGAGACTTCCGCCTGCTGTGGCTGGGGCAGAGCACGAGCCGGTTCGGCAGTGCTGTCACCGCGATCGCGATGCCGCTGGTGGCAGTCGGCGTTCTCGGCGCCTCGACGTTTCAGGTGGCGCTGTTGCCGGCCGCGGTCTGGCTGCCGTGGCTGCTGGTCGGTTTGCCGGCCGGCGTCTGGGTCGACCGGCTTCCGCGCCGTCCCGTGCTGATCGCCTGTGACGCCGTTTCCCTGGTGCTGTTCGTCAGCGTGCCGATCGCCGCCTCGCTGCACGCGCTGACCATGGCGCATCTGCTCGGTGTGGCCCTGCTGGCCGGCACGGCTTCCGTGTTCGCCGAGACCGCCTCCCCGGTCTACCTGGCCTCGCTGCTCAGCCCGGACCGGCTGGCCGACGGCAACGCCAGACTTCAGGGCAGCGAGGCCGCCGCACAGGTCGCCGGGCCGGGCGTGGGCGGCCTCGTCGCGCAGGCCTTCGGCGCCGTGACCGGGCTGCTGGTGGACGCGGTCAGCTTTCTGGTCTCCATCGCCTGCCTGCTGGCTCTGCGCCACCGCGAACCACCGCGCCCGGCGGCGCCCCGGCGCGCGGTGCGGTCCGAGGCCGCCGAGGGGCTGCGTTTCCTGGCGCACGACCCGTACCTGCGGACCATGGCGGCATTCGGGGCCGCGGGCAACCTGGCGCTGACCGGCTACCAGTCGATCCTCGTCGTCTTCCTGGTGCGCGAGATCGGGGCCGATCCCGGCACGGCCGGCCTCGTGGTCGCCGCCATGAGTTGTGGCGGGCTTCTGGGCGCGCTGGCCGCCGGCGCGATGGCCCGGCGCTTCGGCACGGCGTACGGCATGGTGGCCTGTCAGGCCGGCGCGGCGCCGTTCGCCCTGCTCATCCCCCTCGCCGGCCCCGGCCCTCGCCTGGCCTTCGCCGTCGTCGGCGGCGTGGTGGCCGGCGCCGGCATCGTCGCCGGGAACATCATCAAGGACAGTTTCCGCCAGCTCTACACCCCGCGCCCGCTCCTGGGCCGGGTCATCACCGCGATGCAGCTGGTCAACTACGGCGCCATTCCCCTGGGCGCGCTGCTCGGCGGCTCCCTGGGCGTCACGCTGGGCCTGCGCCCGACCCTGTGGCTCATGGCGGCGTCCCTGGTCCTTGCGACCACCATCCTGCTCACCAGCCCGATCCGCACGCACCGCGACCTGCCCGCCGCGGAACGCCGAACCTCCTCCTAGGACAGCCGAAACGCCCTGCCGGAGGCGGCCGCTTCCTCAGTGGTGATCCAGGAAGAGTCTCCCGGCCACGCCACGCCGCCGTCGGCAACGGGCCAGATGCGCGCGGCGCCCAATGCCATGAGCTCGGTCCCCCGCACGTTCGTCGTTTGCGGGAAACCGATCACCTGGATGACCCCGTGACCTATTGCGATCACCGCCTTGTAGGCGCGGAGCTGGAACGGGCTGACCACGAAGTCGCGCTGCCTGAGCTGAGCTATCGGAGCCTCCGGCGACAACAGACGGCGTGCGGACAGGTGCACGTAGACTCCGCCGGGCGGTCGGCGGCTCCGATAGAACTCCTGGACATGAACGGCGGGCACGGTTCTGTCCGGACCGAGGAGGTCCGACACGACTGCCGTTTTGAAGGACCACGCACTCAGCGTCGCCTGATCTTCGGGGTCGAGTTCGAAGTCGTCGCCGGCCAGGAGTTTCGACAAAAGGGCCCGGGTCGTCGATTCGAGCTGTGACATCCACCCGTTGTTACACGGTCGGCACACGTCTCGAACGGTCATCGTGAACGGTTTCGCCTCCCATGTCCGAACCGTGCCGCCGACGCCGTTGAGCCGATAGCGGCCTACGATCTGGTCGCCGTCCCCGGTGAGAAACCGTCGCTCGAGCTCTCCTCTGATCCAATCCGGTAGCACGTGTTCCTTGGTGTTCTCGCCCGACCTTCCACACCAGACACATGAACTCAGCTCAGCCACAAGCAACCATGACTCGGCCGCTTCTCGGATCGCCATCCCTCGGATGGGCGAACGGTCAACGCCGGCTAAATGCGTTGGCGGTGGGCCGGGGAACGGGCAGGATTTCGGCTCGGGGGGATCGACATGAGGACTCGGCTGCGGCGGCTGCACATCGGGGCGCGGAGCTTCGCCTGGCGTGCGGTCGTCGATCACGTGCAGGGCAGCGGCGACTGTCACCGGTGTGTCCGGGTCCGGGCCTGGGGCGCCGGCAAGACGGGCCGGGCTCTGCAGGTCGATCTGCTGTCGACGGCCTGGCCCGCGCCCTGGGGCGCCTGCGCCACCGACGGGGCCTATCCGGCTTCGGCCGATGTCCGGGCGACCATCGACTACGCCCTCAAGCACGGCTGGGAGCCGGAGCTTCGCGGTGGCACGTTCGTGCTGTCGGAGGCCGAGCACTCGGGGTGTTTCGCCTTGCCCGGTTTCCTGCTGACCGACCGCCTGCGGACACCCGGCGGCGACGATCCCACGGGCCGGGTGATCAGGGCCTACGAGGCGCGTGGGAGAGGGTGACGGTCGTCACCGCCACGGTCGGGGCTCTGAAGTCGCAAGATGTGGGGATGGCGATGTTGCGATCGGTCAACGTCGGCCTGCCCAAGGATGTGTCGTGGCGCGGGCGGACCGTCTTCACCGGCATCTGGAAAGCGCCCGTCGACGGGGCGGCCATGGTGCGGCGCCTCAACATCGACGGGGACGGGCAGGGGGATCTGGGCGGGCACGGCGGTGAGCAGCGGGCCGTGTTCGTCTACCAGCTGGAGTCGTACGACTATTGGCGGAAGTTCCTCGGCCGCGACGATTTCGAGTTCGGGCAGTTCGGGGAGAACTTCACGGTCGACGGGCTGGCCGACGACGAGGTCTGCGTCGGCGACCGCTACCGGATCGGGGCGGCGCTGTTCGAGGTGACGCAGCCCCGGGTCACCTGCTACCGGGTCGGCATCCGGATGGACGACCCGCGGATGCCGTCGCTTCTCGTCCAGCATCGGCGGCCCGGTTTCTACTTCCGGGTCCTCGAGGAGGGCGAGGTCCGGGCCGGCGACGAGATCGTCAAGGTGGCCGACGGGCCGGAGGGCCTCACCGTGTCCGAAGTGGACGGCCTGCTCTATCTGCCGGGCCATCCGCGCGAGAAGATCGAGCGGGCGCTGCGGATCCCGGCGCTCAGCCCGGGCTGGCAGGGGTCGTTCCGGGCGATGCTCGACCAGCCGGAGACGGCGAGCGGCAACGCCGGGCTGGTCGACGCCGTGCCGCCGCCGGCCTGGGGTGGTTTCCGGGCGTTGCGGGTGGCCGCCGTCGAGCGGGAGAGCAGCACGATCACGTCGGTGCGGCTGGCCGATCCGGACGGGAACCCTCTGCCCGCGGCACTTCCAGGCCAGTTCTTGACGGTACGTCTGCGCGCGGGCCTCGTCCGCAGCTATTCGCTGTCCGGAAGGCCGGGCGACGCCGCGTACCGGATCAGCGTCAAGCGCGAGCCGCACGGTGCCGGCAGCGAATATCTGCACACCCACGTCCGCGCCGGCGACCTGCTCGACGTCGCCGCGCCGCGCGGTTCGTTCGTCCTGCGGCCCGGCACGACGCCGGTGGTGCTGATCAGCGGCGGCGTCGGCGCCACGCCCGTACTGGCCATGCTGCACGAACTCGCCGAGCATCAGCCCGATCGCGAGGTGTGGTGGGTGCAGGCGGCCCGCGACGGCGACGAGCGGCCCTTCGCGGCCGAGGCGGCCGCCCTGCTGGCGCGCCTGCCCAACGCCCACACGTACGTCTGTTTCAGCCGTCCCCGCCCGCAGGACCGCGACTACGACTACACCGGCCGCCTCTCCGCCGACGTGCTGCGGACGCTGAACCTGCCGGCCGGCGCCGACGTCTACCTCTGCGGTCCCGCCGCTATGGAAGAGAGTGTCACCACGGCCTTCCCGGCCGGGCTCGTGCACACCGAGGTCTTCGGGGCGCACGCCGCCCTGACCCCCGGCATCAGCGCCAAACCGGCCCGGCCGCCGCATCCGCCGGAGGGCGAGAAGGGCACCGGGCCGTCGGTGTCGTTCGTCCGCAGCGACCTGACCGTCCCCTGGCCCGACGGCGAGACCAGCCTGCTCGACCTGGCCGAGGCCTGCGACGTGCCCGTGCGCTGGTCCTGCCGCGTCGGCGTCTGCCACAACTGCGAGTCGGGCCTGCTCTCCGGCGAGGTCACGTACACCACCGAGCCGGTCGACCCGCCGGCCGAGGGCAACGTGCTGATCTGCTCGTCCCAGCCCCGCGGTGACGTCGTCCTCGATCTTTGACGCGCTGTCGAATCTGGCCCACCCCATTCGACGGAAGAGCGACGGAGACACGAGGGAGGACATCATGGCGCAGTACGCCGTTCTGATCTACGCGGCCGAGGGACCCGAGGAGGACCTGGCCGCGCACGACCGGCACGCCGCCGATCTGGCCGAGTCCGGCGGTCTGGTGGCGGCGTTCGCGCTGGAGCCGGGCGCGACCGCCACGGCGATCCGCGACGAGGTGCTGACCGACGGCCCGTTCGTGGAGGCCAAGGAGGTCATCGCCGGCTTCTACGTGATCGAGGCGCCCGACCTGGACGCCGCGCTGCGCGTGGCCGGCCGCAACGCCTCACCGCCTGGGCGTCCGGCGGCGTGCCGGCCAACCCGGCCGCGTGGCTCACCACCACGGCGAGGCGGCGCGCCATCGACGCCGTCCGGCGCGAACAGGCGTACCGGGCCAAGCTCATGCTCCTCGAACGGCCGGGCGAACCGCGTGAGGTGGCCGCGGAACCGGCGCCCGAGGACCCGCTCGGTCTGATCTTCCTCTGCTGCCATCCGGCACTGGCCCCTCAGGTGCGGCCCGCGCTCACGCTGCGGCTGGTCTGCGGGCTGACCACCGCGGAGATCGCCCAGGCGTTCCTGGTGTCCGAGCCGACGATGGCGGCCCGGCTGACCAGGGCCAAGAAGAAGATCTCGGCGGCCCGGATCCCGTTCCGGATGCCGGGACCGGCCGAGCTTCCCGGTCGCCTGCCGGCCGTCCTGGGCGTCATCCACCTGCTGTTCACGACCGGGCACACCGCGCCGTCCGGCCCGGCGCTGGTCCGGGCCGACCTCACCGTGAACGCCCTCCGGGACGGCCGCCCGGGGCGGTATGTGCTGCAAGCCCGGGCGGGCCCTGCCCGAGGTGGAGCGGCTGGAACGCGACGGCCGGCTCGCCGGCTACCGCTATCTGCCGGCGGTCAAGGCCGACCTTCTGCGGCGGCTGGGACGGGACGGCGAGGCCGTGCTCGCCTATCAGCGGGCGCTGGAGCTGACCGCGAATGAGGCCGAACGGGCGTTTCTCACCGAGCGGATCGTCAAGGCAGCGGGTCGCCCGGTCTGACCAGGCCGCTCTGGTAGGCCAGGACGACCAGCTGGGCGCGGTCGCGGGCGTTGAGCTTGGCCATCGCGCGGTTGACGTGGGTCTTGGCGGTCAGCGGGGAGACGTAGAGGCGGGTGGCGATGTCCTCGTTCGACAGGCCGTGCGCGACCAGCACCAGGATCTCGCGCTCGCGGTCGGTGAGGACGTCGAGGGCGGCCAGCGCCTCCGCCGGTGGCGGGCGCAGCTGGTCGAGGAAGCGGCCGACCAGGCCCTGGGTGGCGCGCGGGGACAGCAGGGCCTCGCCGCCGGCCACCACGCGGATCGCGTTCACCAGGTCGGCCGGGTCGACGTTCTTGCCGAGGAAGCCGCTGGCGCCGGCCTGCAGGGCGAGGACCACGTTGTCGTCGTTCTCGAACGTGGTGAGCACCAGAACCCGTACCCCCGCCAAATGGTCGTCGGCGCAGATGCGCCGTGTCGCCTCGAGCCCGTCCATGTGCGGCATCCGGATGTCCATCAGCACGACGTCGACGCGGGCCGAGCGGGCCAGCTCGACCGCCGCCTTGCCGTCGGAGGCCTCGCCGGCGACCTCCAGGCCCTCCTCGGCGTCGAGGATCATCTTGAAGCCGGCCCGGATCAGCGCCTGATCGTCAGCAAGCAGCACGCGAATGGTCAACGGTGGTTCCTCTCAGGGGCAGCACGGCGTGCACCCGATATCGGCCCGCGTCGTCGGGGCCGGTGGTCAAGGTTCCGTGCGCGGCGGCGGCCCGCTCCCGCATGCCGATGAGCCCGAAACCGGATCCGGAACGCGTGTTCACCCGGTACGGGACGATCGTGTTGGTGACGCCGACGGTGATCGCGTCGGTGTCGTACGAGATGTCGAGATTCGCGGTTCCGTCGCCGTACCGGTGAGCGTTCGTCAGCGCCTCCTGCACGATCCGGTATGCGGCCAGGTCGGTCATCGCGGGCAGCGTTCGTGGAGAGCCGCGCTGGTCGAGGCGTACCCGGAAACCGGCCGCACCCAGACCGCTCAGCAGCTCCGGCAGACGGTCGAGACCGGAGGTCGGCTCCGTCGTGTCGGCCTCGTCGGGATCCCGCAGCACGCCGATCACCGACTGGATCTCGCGGAGCACGGTGTCGGCCGCGTCGCGGATGTGACCGAGCACCGGCCAGACCTGCTCGGGATGCTTCTGCAGCACGTGCCCGGCCGCGCCGGCCTGCACGCTGATCACCGCGATGTGGTGGGCCACCACGTCGTGCAGCTCGCGCGCGATGCGCAGCCGCTCGTCCATCACCCGCCGCCGGGCTTCTTCCTCGCGGGTCTGTTCCGCTTGGCGGGCCCTCTCGGTCACTTCGGCGATGTACGCCCGGCGCGAGCGCACGCCCAGGCCGAGGCCGGCGCCGCCGAAGATCCACGAGAACGCGGCCAGCGACTGGATGTTCCACCAACTGCTCGTGTCCGCGATCAGGCCGGTCACGAAGATCGCGGCCGACACCGCACACGCGTACTCCCGGGGGCGGAACGGCACCGCGTACATGACCACGCCGAGCGCCAGCAGCAGGCCCCCCGACGGCGCCTTGACGGCAATGGTCACCAGTGTGGCCACCGTGACCACGGCGAGAGTGGGCAGAGGCCATCGCCGGCGGGCGAAGACGGCCAGGACGGCGATCGTCGTGAGCAGCACATATCGCCGTTCGCCCTGAGCCTCTTCGAGCTTGATGGTGGCCCAGCCGAGCAGAACGGCGATGAGCAGATCCCGCAGCAGGGACTCGGCCTTCGTCTTCATCACCCACGACGGTAGGCGCAGCCGTCGCGCCCCGGCGTCGTCTCCCAGTAGTAGCAGCCCCGCGGCGGATATACCGCGGGCGCAGTAGTGGCCGTCCGCGCTCGGACGACGCCTTTCCGCGCGCGTTTCGGGACCGTTGAGGGGTCACTCTTCTCGACCTCTCGAAGGGCTCTCAGGTGGCGACTCTCCTCTACCGGCTCGGCCGGTTCTCGTTCCGGCGGCGCCGCCGGGTGACCGTGATGTGGCTGCTGCTGTTCGCCCTGATGGGCGTCGGCGCGGCCACCCTGTCCGGCCCGACCAGCGGCTCCTTCTCCATCCCGGGCACCGAGTCGTTCCGGGCCATGGAGGTGATCGGCGAGAAGATGGGCGGCGGCGGCGCTGACAGCGCGTCGGCCCAGGTGGTCTTCACGGTCGACGGGGCCACGAAGCTGACCGACACCGATCAGCAGGCGGCGCTGAAGCGGGCGGTGACCGCGCTGCGCGGCGCGCCCGACGTCGGCGCGGTCTCGGAGCCGACGGTGTCGGCCGACAAGCAGACCGCGTACGCCACCGTCACCTACAAGGTCACCGCCGAGGAGGTGACCGAGCACGACCGGGAGTCCCTGTACGAGGCCGGGCGCACCGCCGAGTCGGCCGGTGTCGAGGTGGAGTACGGCGGCACCGCCACCCAGGCCTCCGAGGCCGGCGGCGCGACCGAGGCCATCGGCGTCGTGGTGGCCGCGGTGGTCCTGGTCATCACGTTCGGCGCGCTCGTCGCGGCCGGGCTGCCGCTGCTCACCGCCCTGCTCAGCGTGGGCGTCGGCATGCTCGGCATCCAGATCGCCACCGGCTTCTTCGACCTCAGCGGCTCGACCTCGGCCCTGGCCACGATGCTGGGCCTGGCCGTCGGCATCGACTACGCGCTGTTCGTCGTCTCCCGCTATCGGCACGAGCTGGCCGAGGGCCGCGACAAGGAGGAGGCGGCCGGCCGCGCGATCGGCACCGCCGGATCCGCGGTCGTCTTCGCCGGCCTCACCGTGATCATCGCGCTGGCCGCGCTCTCGGTGGTCGGCATCGGCTTCCTCACCAGCATGGGCCTGGCCGCCGCGGGCACCGTCGCGGTCGCCGTGCTGATCACGCTCACCCTGCTGCCGGCCCTGCTCGGCTTCGCCGGCGACAAGATCATGGCCAAGAAGCGCCGGCGGGCCACCACCGGCATGACGTTCGGCGAGCGCTGGGCCCGGCTCGTGGTGCGCCGCCGCGTCCCCGCCCTGCTGATGGCGGCCGGCGTGCTGGCCGTGATCGCCATCCCGGCCACCAGCCTGCGGCTGGCCCTGCCCGACGACAGCACCGCGGCCGTCGACTCGACCCAGCGCAAGGCGTACGACCAGCTCGCCGAGGGCTTCGGGGCCGGCTTCAACGGGCCGCTGATCATCGTCGTCGAGGCGCCGGCCGGTCAGGCCGCCGGCGCCGCCGAGCGGGCCTCGAAGGTCATCGGCGGGCTGGACGACGTGGTCGCGGTGACCCCGGCGACCGTCAACAAGGCCGGCGACACCGCCCTGCTGACCGTCATTCCGGGGAGCGGGCCGAGCAGCGCCGCCACCCAGGACCTGGTCACCGCGATCCGGGCCCACCAGGTGGCCGGGGCGACGCTGGCCGTCACCGGCACCACGGCCATCAACATCGACGTGTCGGAGAAGCTGAACGACGCGCTCATCCCGTATCTGGCCGTGGTCGTCGGCCTGGCCATCCTGCTGCTGATGCTGGTGTTCCGCAGCATCGCGGTGCCGATCAAGGCCACGCTCGGCTTCCTGCTCTCGGTGGCGGCCACGTTCGGCGCGGTGGTCGCGGTCTTCCAGTGGGGATGGCTCTCCGGGCTGCTCGGCCTGGACACCACCGGGCCGATCGTGAGCCTCATGCCGATCTTCCTGATCGGCGTGCTGTTCGGCCTGGCCATGGACTACGAGGTCTTCCTGGTCACCCGGGCCCGCGAGGAGTTCGTGCACGGCGCCTCACCGGACGAGGCGGTGATCTCCGGCGTGAAGCACGGGGCCCGGGTGGTGACGGCCGCGGCCCTCATCATGATCAGCGTCTTCGCCGGCTTCATCCTGGCCGACGACGCGATCATCAAGTCGCTCGGTTTCGCGCTCGCCTTCGGCGTCGCGGTGGATGCCTTCCTCGTACGGATGACGATCGTGCCCGCCGTGCTGTCGCTGCTGGGCCGGTCGGCGTGGTGGCTGCCGCGCTGGCTCGACCGGGCCCTGCCCAACGTCGACATCGAGGGCGAGAAGCTCACCTCGGCCGTCCGGGAGGACCCTGAACTGGTGGGCGCCGCTAGGTGAGAGCGACCTTGGCGCCGGTGGTGTGGAACGACTCGTGCAGCACCACCGTCGCCAGGGTCCCGCCCTTGGGCAGGTCGAAGACGAGCGTCCCCTTCGCCTCCGAACTCGGGGCGATCGGGTTGACGAAGTTCCGGTCGGGGTTCGCGATGACCTCGGCCTGCATGTCGGTGGAGTATTCGGCGCCCTCGGCGTCATAGCCCTTCTGGGCCGTGGTGTCGAAGGTGACCGGCTTGGAGGAGCCGTTGCGGGCGACGATGTCGACCAGGCAGTACGAGCCCTTGGGCTCGAGGTCGACCGAGCCGTCGCCGATCGAGCCGACCCGGCAGCGCACGGCCATCACCCGGAAGATGAACTTGCCGTCGACGACCGCGACGTTGAGCTGGGCGCCCTCGGTGGTGAGGACCTCGCCGTCGTCGCGTTCACGCCACTTGGCGTACGCCAGCAGGGCGGCGGCGGCCAGGACGGCGAGGACGACGAAGCCACCGAGGACGCGCGGCCATCGCGACTTTGCGGGTGCTTGCGCGGGAGCGATCACGCAACACATCCAAACGATGACCGTCACCGTCCGCAGTGGCCCGTTCAGCCATACTTCAGCTTCAGCTCGTCTCGCCCGCCATGCTGAACGACCCGAGCCGGTTGATCGCGTAGAGCGTGCCGCCGACCAGGAAGATCACGCTCATGATCACGGACACCGGCAGCGACACCTCGCCGTCGAGCACGGCGCTCGGCGCGATCTTGTCGGCGATGCCGATGACGTACTGCTCGATCGAGAGCACCCGCGTCCCGCTGACGAAACGGCCGAGAAGACCTTCCCAGACCAGGATGTACGCCAGACCGACCAGCACGGGCCGGCGGGTCAGCAGGCTCAGCAGCAGGAACAGCGCCGAGTAGGCGAGCGCGCCGGCCACCGCGCCGATCACGAGGGCGAAACCGAGCTTCACCGACTCGACCAGCGCTCCCACCACGAACAGCGGGATCGCGGCCGTCAGGGCGGTCACCCCGGACGCCACCAGCAGTTTGGCCAGGATGATGTCGCGGCGCGGCAGCGGCTTGGTCAGGATGTGGATGATCGTGCCGTCGTCGACCTCGGAGCCGAGCACGCCGGTGCCGACGATCAGGGCCGTCACCGGGAGCACGACGGCCAGGCCGAGACCGACCACGACCGGCTCGCCCCAGTCGGCCGGGCTGACGTCGTACGCCTTGCAGATCAGCGCCAGGCCGATGAGCAGTAGCGGAAGCGGCAGCAGGAGCAACGCCCGGCGGCGGCCGAACAGGCCCCGGAAGGTGATGTAGGCGACCGTGGACATCATGCCTCCAGCAGGTAGGAGAAGACGCTCTCCAGCGACTCGTCGGACGGCAGCAGCTTGCGCAGCCGGATGCCCTCGCCGAGGGCGATGCGCGGCAGCGCGCGGGTGAAGCTGCCGTAGTCGGAGGCGCGCACGGTCAGCCCGGTCGCCTCGATCTCCACGCCGCTCACCGATTTCTCCCCGATGAGCGCGACCGCCAGCTTGCGGTCGTCGGAGCTCTGCACAGCGAACACGTGCGGGCGGTTCGTCATCAGCCGGCGGATCCGCCGGTAGTCGCCGGAGGCGGCCAGCCGGCCCGCGACGATCACCTGGACCAGGCCGGAGAGCTGCTCGACCTCCTCCAGGATGTGCGAGCTGAACAGGATCGTGTGGCCCTGGTCGCCCAGCGTGTGCAGCAGCTCCATCATGTGCATGCGCTGCCGCGGGTCCATGCCGTTGAACGGCTCGTCGAGCAGCAGCACCTGCGGCTCGTGGACGAGGGCGGCGGCCACCCGGGTGCGCTGGCGCATGCCCTTGGAGAACGTGTCGATCCGCCTGTCCTGGGCGCCGGTCATCTCGACCAGCTCCAGCGCGCGCTTGGCGGCGCCGGCCGGGTCGGGCAGCTTCTGCATCTTGGCGCAGGCCACCACGAACTCGCGGGCGGTGAGGAAGCCGTGCACGGCCTCCCGCTCGGCGACCAGCCCGAGCGTGCCGTAGATGGACGGGTTGCGCCAGGTCGGCGCCCCGTCGATGCTGACGGCGCCCTTCGACGGGGCGAGGAAGCCGGCCATCATGTGCAGCACCGTGGTCTTGCCGGCGCCGTTCGGGCCGAGCAGGCCGGTCACGCCCGGCTGCAGGGTCATGCTGACGTCGTTGACCGCGACCACGTTGCCGTACCAGCGGGAGACGTTCTGAAGCTCGACGACACTCACAGCGCAGCCACCTTCCGGTACCGGGCCAGCAGAAGCAGAAGGGCGGCGGCGACCAGGCAGACGGCCTCGATGCCGTAGATCGGGCCGAAGCGGCCCACGTCCAGGCCCAGATCGACGCCGTCGCGCAGCCAGATCTGCACGCCGTTGATCAGCGACATGGGGCTGGCCAGGCCGGCCAGGTTCTGCGCGGTCTCCGACGGCAGGATGCTGAGCACGGCGACCACCGGGGCGGTCATCAGGAAGAAGGCGACGATGCCGCCGGCCGCGAACGCGCGCTTGCCGGTCAGCGAGGCGACCAGCAGGCTGATCGAGGCGAAGAGCACGGCCCAGAGCAGGCTGTACGCCCAGCCCGGCAGCAACTCGCCGTAGAACTCCTCCCACACCTTGCCGATCCCGCCGTCGATGGTGAACGCGGCGGTCAGGAACATGATCAGCTGCGGCACGCCGAGCAGCAGGAACACCGCGGTGACCAGGGCCGCGAACTTGGCCGCGACGTAGTCGGCGGCGCGCAGCGGCCGGCTGAAGTACAGCGGCAGCACGTTCGAGCGGATGTCCCGCGACATCAGCTCCGGGGCGACGATCGCCACGAAGAAGATGATCAGCCAGGTCATCGTGTCGTCGAAGGTGAAGTAGTCGAACAGGATCACGTCGACCTGGGCCCGCACCGCGGCGTTGATCACCGCGACCAGCAGGACGATGCCCACCACCAGCCACGGGAAGATCTTCGACTTGAACGAGCGGCCCAGCCCGAACGCGGCCCGCAGACCGTGCTGGTAGAGAGCGGCGAACACCGAGGCGCGGCCCAGGCGGGGGCCCTCGTACCGCTGATATCCG
This sequence comes from Actinoplanes sp. NPDC000266, assembly GCF_042899005.1. Classification (NCBI taxonomy): domain Bacteria; kingdom Bacillati; phylum Actinomycetota; class Actinomycetes; order Micromonosporales; family Micromonosporaceae; genus Actinoplanes; species Actinoplanes sp. NPDC000266. The sequence goes on along the minus strand of NZ_JBIAZI010000021.1, from coordinate 47,888 downwards.
ATGTCGTGGATGACGCCGGCGTCAGACATCGGCCGTCTCCTTCGTGGTGAAGAGCTCGGCCACCCGGTGGCGTCGCTGGTCGAGGCGGTGCAGCGGCAGGTCGAGCTCGGCCACGGCGCGCAGGATCTCGTCGTACGAGCTCTCCGAATCGAGCGGGACGAGCAGCTGCCGGCCCTCCCGGGTGACGTCGAGCCGCAGGTGGGTCAGGGCGTCGAAGAGCTCGTCCATGCCCTCGGAGACCTCGACCGCGAGCACGTCCGAGGCGGCCGTCATCGCGGAGATGCGGTCGGCCCGCAGCAGCCGGCCGGCCTCGATCGCGATGAGCGAGTCACAGATCCGCTCCACCTCGCCGAGCAGGTGGGAGCAGACGACGACCGAGATGCCGAACTCGGTGCCGATGCGGTGCACCAGCGCCAGCATGGCGTCCCGGCCGGCCGGGTCGAGGCCGTTGGTGGGCTCGTCGAGCAGCAGGAGATCGGGGTCGTGCACGAGCGCCTGGGCCAGCTTGACCCGCTGCTTCATGCCGGTGGAATAGCCGCCGATCTGCCGGTAGCGCTCCTCGTAGAGCCCGACGTGGCGCAGCGCCTCGGAGGCCCGCTCCCGCGCCGCCGTCTTGGGCAGCCCGCTGAGCCGGCCGAGGTGGGTGACGAACTCGGCCGCGGACACGTCCGGCGGCAGGCTGTCGTTCTCCGGCATATATCCGACCCGCGCCCGCACCTGATCGGTCTGCACGACCGGATCGAGGCCGAACACCCGCACGCTCCCACTCGTGGGCGCGATGAGCCCCAGCATGATCTTGATGAACGTGCTCTTCCCGGCGCCGTTGGCGCCGACCAGCCCGATCACGCCCGCCTCGACGTCGACGGTGAGATCGCCGAGAGCGGTCACCCCGCCCCCGTACGTCTTCGTCAATGACTGTGTCGCGATGATGGTCACGGGCTCAGCCTAGGAAGCCGGTGCACCCGGCGGATCCGGTGGAACCCTGAGAGCGCCTACAGGGTCTCTCAGCTCACTCTCAGGTTGAGGTACGGTGCGCCGGTGCCGTCCACGTATCCACCCTTGAACCTGGCCGTACACACACCGCGGCTGACCCTGGCCGCCGCCGCCCGGGGCCGGGGCCTGGGCAAGGAGTCCCGGGCGGCGATCCTGCACCTGGCCTTCGAGGGTTTCGGCGCGAGGGAGGCGGGAAGCGACGCCTTCACCGACGACCACGCCTCGAACCGCGTCTCCGAGTCCCTCGGCTACACCCGGAACGGCTCCGACTGGGCCACCCGCCGGGGAGAGCCGGCCGAACTGCAGCGCTGGCGCCTGACCCGGGCCGCGTGGACCCCACGCCGCCGCCCCGACATCACCCTCACCGGCGTCGAGGAGTGCAAGCCCGCCCTCGGCCTGTAGCCGTGTCCCAAGCGGTCCGGCCCGCAACCGCCACAGCTGCGGTGAGGCCGTCAGGGAGTGGCCCGGGCTCGGATCACCAGGGCGATGCCGAACAGGGCGGGCAGCAGCATCACCTGAGGGAGCAGGGCGATCAGGCCGTGGCCGGTCAGGCGCCAGTCGGTCCACAGGCCGATCGCGGCGGCGACGGTGACGATGGTCAGGCCGATCGACGTGTCCCTGGTCGCGGGGCGGGGTGCGGGTGGCGGCAAAGGGCGGTCGGGTTCCAGCGCGATGCCGGCGATCAAGCGGCGGTAAGCCTCGGGCGTGCCGATCTGCTCGCGTTCCGATGGGTGGGCCACGTAGAAGCGGAGCGCGGCCGCCACAAAAGCGCCGGACGTCCCGTCGAAGATCAGGGTGTCGCGGTTGGCCGGGCGGCCGGTTGTCTCGGGCTCACCGTGGGCGGCGATGGTGATCTCGCCGTCCAGGTCGTTGCGGGGCTGGGTCTCGGACAGCGCCGGCCAGGGGTGGAAGAGCGTGCCGGCCAGCTTGTCAGCCCGTACACCCGTGGGGGTGAAGGTGACCCCGGTGCCGTGCCAGAGGCCGTACGCGTAAAAAGGCAGAGGCGCGAGTGTGGCGATCAGCAGGACCACCCACGCGGTTCTGTCGGGCTCGGCGAGGCCCAGCGACAGGCAGGCGGCGATCAGCGCGAAATGGGCCAGGCCGGCCAGGATCAGCGCGGGGCCCCGTGGCGTCGTGAAGCCGGGCATCGACGGCGTTCGGGGGCGTTCGGCCACGAACCAGGCCAGCAGGGCCAGGGCCACCGCCGCGCCGAGCAGCAGGGCGCCCCGGTGGGCCAGGGCCAGGATGACGAGAACCGCCGCGCCTCCCACGAGGGTGGCGCGGCGGTGCCGGACGATGAGCACGGACGGAAGCTAGCGGCGCGGGGTGACGGCAACCTGAAAAATGGGCAAACGGCCGAGCTTGCGGTACGCGTCGAGCGCGGCCCGGGTGCTGTCCACCGAGGAGTCCTGGCCTTTTTGATTGCTCGGGGTCTCGAACTGCACCATCGCCTTGATCCGCGGGAACTTGCGGATGTCGTCGCCCATCCGGCGGTAGAAGTCGGCCTTGTACTTCGTGTTCCGCTTCGACGACCAGACGCCCCACTCGGCCAGCATGAGCGGCTTGTTCGGGTGGCGGGCCACCGCCCAGCTGTAGAAGCCGGGCCACGCGCGCTTGCCCTCGAGGCGGCGGTTGAGGATCTCGGCGAAGTTCCCGTGGCCGTATCCGGGGTCGCTGTAGGCGTACGTGTCGAAGCCGATCCAGTCGACCACGTCGTCGCCGGGGTACATGTGGTTGAACCAGCTCTTCTGCGCGTGCGGCACGTACGCCATGTGCACGAGCACGGAGACGATGTTGTCGGCGCCCTTGGCCCGCAGGCGCTTCACCACGTGGCGGTACATGGCGGCGTAGTCGCGGGCCGTGTAGCCGGAGCCGGCCTTCTCGCGGACGTCGTTCTCGCCCTCGTGGTGCACGGCGAAGAAGAACTGCTCGGGGAAATTCTTCTTGATGTGTACGGCGAGCCGGTCGATGAACGCGTCGGTGCGGCGGTCACCCTTGGCGATCTTGGCCCAGGACGCGGACTCCGGCTTCCAGTTGAGGAACAGGATGCGCTTGCGGCCGGGCTGGTGCGCGATCGCGATCTCCTGCTCGGTCGGGAACAACTGCCGCGTCCCGCCGTGATAGGCGTGGTAGATCGCCTGGTGGCGGCCGGTCTTGCGCTCGAACCGGGAGAGGGCGGAGGCGCCGCGGCTCTCGGTGTGCGCGCCCGGGGCCACGCCCCACAGGACGCCGCAGGTCGGCACCAGGTTGTGGCCGGTGTAGCAGCGTCCCCCGCGACGCTGCTGCTGCGGTTGCTGCTGCTGTGGCTGGGTGACGGCGGCGGCGAAGCCGGGCGCGGCGATGTTGGCGATCCGCGGCGCCGGCGCGGGCGCGAGCACGGACGCGGCGGCGCCGGCGGCCGAGGTGGCCGCGGCCGAAGCCGAGGCCGCGGTCGAAGGAGCGGCCGACGACGGCGCGCGGAAGACCGGCGGCGCGACGCCCGGTTCCGCCGTTTCCGGAGCTTCGGGCGGCGACATGGCCGGCACGGAGACGGTCGGGTCGCTGAGCCCGAGTCCGATCTGGTCGGTACCGCCGGTCCACGCCCAAGCGAGCGTGGCCGCGACCGAAAGTGCGAATGCCGTAGGTATCGCGGCGAACTGAACAAGCCTTCGTCGACTCACGATCAGCCAGTATTAGGGCTTTAGTCCGTTTTGTCTAATACCTGACGGGAAAAGGTGGAGGGGAGACCCATCTCGACCACGATCACGCGGGCTGCCAAACTGTCCCCTTAGTCGGCCCGCAGGGGGATACGGAAGTGAATGGTTCGATGCTGCCCGAGGACGTGCTGCGCGACGCCCCGTCGTACACGCCGCACCCGCACGAGCTGGCGGACCTCGAACTTCTGCTCTCCGGCGCCTATGCGCCGCTCATCGGCTTCCTGGGCCGCGCCGATCTGCACGCGCTGCGCCGCCGCGGCCGGCTGGCCGACGGCACGCCGTGGCCGGTGCCGGTCACATTGGAGGTTCCCGAGGAGATCGCCGGGCGGCTGAACCTCGAGGACCCCCTGCGCCGCATGGTCATCCTCACCGACCCCGAGGGCGCGCCGGTGGCCGCGCTCGAGGTCTCCGACGTCTGGCCGTCGCGCGAGCGCGAGTGGGGCGTCGGCGGCCGGGTGACCCGGATGGGCGACGGCGGCCACGGCCCGTTCCAGCGCCTGCGCCGGACGCCCGAGGAGGTCCGCGCCCTGCTCCCACCGGGCCGGGTCCTGGGCGTGATCGCCGACCGGCCGCTGCACCGCCCGCAGCTCGCCCAGATCTCGCACGCCGCCCGCACGCTCGGCGCCCATCTGCTGATCCTGATCCCGGTGATCGGCCCCGGCCCGGACGGGCTGCCGCCCGAGGCGCTGGTCCGCACGATCTTCGCCGCCCGCGACCGGATGCCCCCGGCCACGATCGTCGCCGTGCCGCTGCTGCCGCGCGGCGACGAGCTGCGCGACGCCCTGCTGCGGGCCCGCGTCGCCAAGTCGTACGGCGTGACCCATGTGCTCTCCACCGGCGACATGCTCTCCGGCGGCAACCTGCGGGTGCTGGTGCCGCGCGAGCTGGCGTACGACAACCGGGACGGCCAGTGGCGCTGGCGCGACGACATCCCGCCGCGCAACCGCCGCCTGGCGATGACCCCGGCCGAGATCGACGACCTGCTCGACCGCGGCTTCCCGCTGCCCGAGTGGCACACTCCCCCGGCCGTGGCCAAGGAGCTGGTGCGGGTCCGGCCGCCGCGCCGGCACCGCGGACTCGTGGTCTTCTTCACCGGCTTCTCCGGCTCCGGCAAGTCGACGATCGCGCGCGGCCTGGCCGACACGCTGCGCGAGAGCGGCGACCGCACGATCACCCTGCTCGACGGCGACGTGGTGCGCCGCGAGCTCTCGGCCGGGCTGGGCTTCAGCAAGGCCGACCGCGACCGCAACGTGCGCCGCATCGGCTGGGTCGCGGCCGAGGTCGGCCGCCATCGCGGCATGGCCGTGGCCTGCCCGATCGCGCCGTACGAGAGCGCCCGTGCGGCCGTGCGGGCGATGGCCGTCGAGGCCGGCGCCGGCTTCGTGCTGGTGCACGTGAACACGCCGCTCGAGGTCTGCGAGCAGCGCGACCGCAAGGGCCTGTACGCCCGGGCCCGGGCCGGCCAGCTGCGCGGCATGACCGGCATCGACGACCCGTACGAGGAGCCGGCCGACGCCGAGCTGACCATCGACACGACGACCATGTCGGTGGCCGAGGCCATCGAGATGGTGATCGCTTATCTGGTGGAAAGCGGCTGGGTGGAGCCGAAAATGTAAGGGACCCATCACGTCGGCGGGAGTGAGGCGTTGAGCCCTTGGGGGCGAAACGCCCAAAAGAACCTCACTCCACCCCCGAAAGGGCCGCCAACCGATGGAAGCGTCACGCCCCGCGGATGTCTCGCACTATCTCGGTGTCTTCCGCCGGCACTGGTGGATCGCACTGATCGCGACGGGCGCCGGACTCGGTGCGGGTGCGGGCCTGACCTCGGCGATGCCCAAGGTCTACCAGTCGTCCACGGCCGTGCTCGTGCAGGCCGTCGACCAGGACACCAACGCGCAGGGCGGCCGCACCAAGGGCTCGGTCAACCTGGACACCGAGGCCCAGCTGGTCGGCTCGGGCGCGGTTGCCACCAAGGCGGCGGCGCTGCTGCGCAGCGACCGGTCGCCGATCGAGCTGGCCAAGGACGTCTCGGTCGAGGTGCCGGCCAACACCACGGTCCTCATGGTCACTTTCAAGTCCGACTCGCCGGAGGGCGCGCAGGCCGGCTCGCACGCGTTCGCCGAGGCCTATCTGCGCAACCGCGAGGAGACCGCGCAGAACGGCCTCGACCAGCAGATCAAGACGCTCTCGGCGAAGATCAAGCAGCTCACCACGACGCTGACCGGCATCAACGCCCGGCTGGCCCGGGCAACCCGGGGCAGCTCGGACGAGAGCAACCTGCAGAGCCTGCGGCAGAACTCGCAGAACCAGCTCAACGGCATGACCGGCAAGCTGAACGAGCTGACCACGACCACCGTCGGCGCGGGCAGCATCATCAGCGACGCCCGCCTGCCCGAGGACCCGGTCAGCCCCAAACCCATGATCAACATTTCCACCGGCGGCATGCTCGGCCTGCTGCTGGGCCTCGCTCTGGCCTTCGTCCGGGAGCGGTACGACCGGCGGCTGCGCTCGGCGGCCGACGTGCGTGACCGCGGGCGGATGAACGTGCTGGCCGCGCTCGACGAGCGGACCACCCCGCACTTCGACGACGTCCTGCAGCCGTACGGCGCCGGCGGCCGGGTCTTCAACCGGCTGCGCAACGAGGTGCTGGCCACCCTGCCGCCCGAGGCCCGGACCATCGTGGTGACCGGGGCCAGCCGCGGCTCGGCCAGCACCCTGGTGGCCGCGAACCTGGCCGCCGCCCTGGCCCGCACCGGCAGCGACGTCGTGCTGATCGGCGCCCACCTGCCGGACAGCGTCGTCGACGCGGCCCCGCTGGCCCGGATGCTCGGCGTCTCGGCCGTGCCCGGCCTGTCCGACCTGCTGGCCGGCCGGGTCGGCCTGTCCCGCGCGCTCCAGCGCTGCCCGCGCATCCCGTCGCTGCGGGTGATCACCACCGGCGGCGCCGCCACCGCGGCCGGGCTGATGCAGTCGCAGCGGCTCCGCGACACCCTGGAGACGCTGCGGAGCCAGGGCGGCTACGTGGTCATCGAGGCCCCGTCGACCGCGAGCAGCGCCGACGCGCAAAGCCTGGCCAGCCTGGCCGACGCCGCGATCCTCGCGGTCGAGCTGCGCCGGGCCCGCCGCCCCGCTCTGCTCGACGCGGCCGAGCAGCTCCAGCGCGTCGGTACTCCGCTGCTGGGCGCCGTTGTGCTGCCGCATCTGACCAACCTGCGTACGGCCGAAGCCGCCGCACCCGTCGTGACCCTGACGCCCGCGCCGGCGTCGTCGGGCCCCCGGCCCGACGAGACGGCCGTGCTGACCGCGCCCCAGCGCTTCCCGACCAACACGGTGTCATCGGCCGAGAAGGCCGCGCTGCGCCAGCGCGACGTGAACCACGCGGACGAGATCACCGCCGTGATCGACATGTCGGGCGCGGTCAAGGACATCGCCAAGGACGGCGACAAGAAGTGACCCAGACGGCCCCCACCCCGGCGCGTGTAGCGGGCGGGGCGGCTCACGGTGCGCCGAAGCGGAGGGATCTGCCGGCCTGGCCGGTGGCGAGCATCCTGGCGTTCTACCCGATCTGGTGGGCGCTCGGCCTCGGCGTGCTGATCTTCGCGGTGATGGCCGTGCCGATGCTGTTCCTGCTGATCCGGCGCCGCGCCGCCGGCCGCCCGCTGCGGCTGCCGCCCGGCTTCGCCTTCTGGGTGATCTTCCTGGCGGCCGTGGTGGTCAGCATCGGCGCGCTCGGCGCCGACCCGGCCGGCACGGTGGCCGAGCATGCGACGGGCCGTCTGCCCGCCGTGGCTTACAAGGCTTTGATGTACGCCTCGCTGACCGTCCTGCTGGTCTACGCGGGCAACCTGACCGAGGCCGAACTGCCCAAGCGCCGGCTGGTGAAGCTGCTCGGCTGGCTGTTCGTGGTGACCGTGCTGGGCGGGCTGCTCGGCATGGTGGCGGGCACGTTCGAGTTCACCTCGCCGGTGGAGTGGCTGCTGCCCTCGGGCGTACGGAACAAGGGTTTTGTGCAGTCCCTGGTCCATCCCTACGCGGCCCAGATCATGGACATCGTCGGCGAGGGGCAGCCGCGCCCGGCCGCGCCGTGGGGCTACACCAACACCTGGGGCAACAACTTCTGCCTTCTGGTCGGCTGGCTGATCGTGGCCGCCCGTACCTCGCGGGCGAAATTCTGGACGACCGTCTGCCTGGCCGTCTCGATCGTGCCCGCGGTCGTCTCGCTCAACCGCGGGCTGTGGATCGGCATCGGCGTGCTGGTCGTCTACGTGGCCGCCCGCTACGTGCTGGCCGGCAAGCTCTGGATCATCGGAGCGGTCCTGGTCGCCGGGGTCATGCTCGCCGTCACGCTCGTCGCCACCCCCCTCGGCGACGTGGTCGGGGCCCGGATGGACAACGGCAAGTCCAACGGCGTCCGCTCGTTCCTCATCGACCGGGCCCTGGACGGCTTCACCGGCTCCCCCGTCGTCGGCTACGGCGGCACGCGCAACACCCTCGGCGGCCGCAACTCCATCACCGTGGGCGAGAGCGCCGGCTGCGAGCGCTGCGGCAACTTCACCGTCGGCGGCAACGGGCAGCTGTGGCAGTTGCTCTACGCACACGGTGCGGTGGGCACGGTGGGTTATCTCGGTTTCTTCGCGTACGGCCTGTGGCGGTTCCGCCGCGACCGCAGCGCGATCGGGGTGGCCGGCAGCGCCGCCATCGTCACCTCGTTCTCGGCGATGCTCTGGTACAACTCGCTTGTCACCCCCCTGGCCTTCACCGTTCTGGCGTTCGCGCTGCTCTGGCGCAATTCATCCGAGGGGGACACGACGACATGAGTCCGGTCAAGACGGCGCCGGCCGAGCTGACCGCGGGCGACGCGGAGCTGCGTACGCGGTACCTGACCGAGGTGCTCGACCTTCTCTACCCGCGGCCTTGCCGTACGGACGGTTCGCCGGGCACCCCCATCGCCGAATATCTGGTGGTTCCCGACGCGCGGCGGCCCCGCCTGCTGGTGCCCTCGATGTCGCGCCGGGTGGCGGCCGCGGCCGTACGCCGGTACGCGGAACCGCAGTCACGGGCGGCCCGGCTCAAGCGGGAGGCGGTGGTGGCCGCGGTCCGCACGGGGGCCTCCGGCGTGCTGCTGCGCGACCGGGTCCGGGTCACCGGCCCGTACTCCCAATGCATCGACGGCTATCTGAGCGAGGCGCTGGGCCGCGAGCTGGCGGTCAGCGTCCACATCGGCCCGGCCCGGGCCAACCGCAAGCCGGTGCTCCAGCTGCTCAGCCCGGACGGTGACACGTTCGGTTTCGGCAAGCTCGGCACCGGGCCGCTCACCCAGCGGCTGGTCCGCGCGGAGTCGGCGGCGCTGACCGCGCTCGGCAACAGCGGACTGACCAAGCTGACCGTGCCGCGGGTGCTGCACGCCGGCGAGTGGCGCGGGTTGCAGGTGCTGGTCCAGTCGGCGCTGCCGGTGTGGCTGCCGCGCGCGCCGCTGAGCCAGCGGCGCCTGGTCGCGGCGATGCTCGACATCGCCGGATGCTGCGGATATACGACCGGGACCCTGGCCGGCGGCGCCTACTGGCACGAGCTGCGCGGCCGCCTGGCCGCGGTGAGCGACCGGCCCGAGGGGGTCAGCCTGGCCTCGGCGGCCGAGCTGCTGGTGCGCCGCGGCGGCGAGCTGACCTTCCGCTACGGCGCGTGGCACGGCGACTGGGCGCCCTGGAACATGGCCAACCTGGCCGACGCGCTGCTGGTCTGGGACTGGGAGCGGTTCGCGACCGGGGTGCCGCTGGGCTTCGACGCCATCCACCACGAGCTCCAGAAGCGCATCCAGTCCACTGAGGACGCCCGGGACGCCGTCGAGGCGACCGTGAAGCGCGCGGGCGAGCTGCTGGCGCCGTTCGGTGTGGTGCCCGAGGGCCGCGAGGTGACCGCGCTGCTCTACCTCGTCGATCTCGCCACCCGATATCTGACCGACCGCCAGGCCGAGGCCGGCGCCCGCTTGGGCGTGCTCGGCACCTGGCTGCTCCCGGTGCTGATCCGCCGGGTCGAGGAGCTGTGACCATGGACGTACGCAAGATGCCGGCGCCGATGAAGCGCGTGGTGCACCTGGGCTCGCGCTCCTACGGCCGGCTCACCGCGCCGGGCCGGATGACGCCGTCGTTCCTGATCTGCGGTGGCCAGCGCTGCGGCACGACGTCGCTCTACCGGGCCATGGCCGAGCATCCGGTCGTGCTCAAGGCCGTGCTGCACAAGGGCGTGCACTACTTCGACACCTCGTACGGGCGCGGCATGGGCTGGTACAAGGCCCACTTCCCGCTCACCCGCGGCGCCGACAAGATCGCCGAGCGGTACGGGGTCGCGGCGCAGACCTTCGAGTCGAGCCCGTACTACATGTACCACCCGCAGGCGGCGGCCCGGATCGCGCGCGACCTGCCCCACGCGAAGCTGATCGTGCTGGTCCGCGACCCGGTCGAGCGGGCCTATTCGCAGCACCACCACGAGGTGGCCCGCGACTTCGAGCCGGAGCGCGACTTCGGCGCGGCGCTCGCCCTGGAGGCGGCCCGCCTGCACAAGCAGGAGGAGAAGCTGGCCGAGGATCCGGAGTACTACAGCTTCAGCCACCAGCACCACGCCTATCGGGCCCGCGGCGAGTACGCCCGCTATCTGAGCGTGATGGCCCAGCATGTGGGCCGGGAGCGGATCCACGTGGTGGAGAGCGAGCGGTTCTTCGCCGAGCCGGAGGACGTGTACGACGAGGTCTGCGACTTCCTGGGGCTGCCGAACTATCTCGAGCGGCCGCCGTTCGAGCGGCACAACGCCCGCCCGCGCCAGGCCGACATGGATCCGGCGCTGCGGCGCGAGCTCACCGACTACTACCTGCCCCACGACGAGGCCCTCGCGCGGTGGCTGGGGCGTATGCCGATCTGGCGCCGTACGACATGACCGCGGTTCTGGATCGTTCGGGCTCCACCAAAGCCGCGGCTCGCGGCGGGCTGGCCAACATGGTGGGCTCGGCGCTGGCCGGCGGCACCGGCGTGGTGGTCACGTGGGTGGTGGCCCGGTCGCTCGGCGCCGAGCAGGCCGGGGCGTTCTTCGCCGCCACGGCCGCCTTCGTGCTGACCGGCGGGCTGGCCAAGCTCGGCACCCAGACCGGGCTGGTCTACTGGCCGGCCCGGCTGCGGGCCACCGGGCGGGCCCACCTGCTCGGCGCGTGCCTGCGGGCCGGGCTGACGCCGGTCGTGGTGGTCTCGGTCCTGCTCGCGGCGGCGATGTGGCTGACCGCGCCGGTGATCGCGCGGATCACGGCACACGACGCCGGGCACGTCGTCGACGCGCACACGGCCGGGTTGCGGGTGCTGGCCGCGTTCCTGCCGTTGCAGGCGCTGACCGACGCGCTGCTCACGGCGACCCGCGGCTATCGGGCGATGCGGCCGACCGTGCTGCTCGACCGGGTGCTGCGTAACCTTCTGCAGGTCGCACTGATCGGGCTGGCGGCATTGTGGACGGCCGGGTCGCTGCCCGGTTTCGCGCTCGCCTGGGCCGCTGCTTATCTGCCGGTCGCGGTGCTGGCGGCGTACAGCCTCAGAAAGGTCTATCGCGCGGGAAAGCCGCCCGGGGTGACCACCCACCGGGCCGAGCGCGTCAGCGTCCGCCGGGACTTCTGGCGGTTCACCGGGCCGCGTGCGCTGGCCAGCGTGGCCCAGCTGGCCCTGCAGCGGGTGGACGTGCTGCTGGTGGCGGCCCTGGCCGGTCTGGCCCCGGCCGCCGTCTACGCCGTGGCCGGGCGGTTCGTCGTGCTGATCCAGTTCGCCAATCAGGGGATCTCGCAATCGGTGCAGCCGCGGCTGGCCGAGGCGCTGGCCACCGGCGACCGGCGCGGCGCCAACCACCTGTACCAGACGGCGACCGGCTGGCTCGTGTTCGTGACCTGGCCGATCATCCTGCTGGTGATCCTGTTCGCGCCGCTGTGGCTGCGGCTGTTCGGTGAGCACTACGCGAGCGAGGGACGGGTCGTGGTAATCGTGCTGGCCGGCGCGATGCTGGTCGCCACCGGCTGCGGCATGGTCGACATGGTGCTGGCCATGGCCGGGCGCACCTCGTGGAACCTGGCCAACGTGCTGATCGCGCTGGTCGTCACGATCGGGCTCGACGTGCTGCTCATCCCCCGGCACGGCGCGCTGGGCGCGGCGATCGGGCTGGCCTGCGCGATGGTCGCCAACAACCTGCTGCCGCTGATCCAGGTCGGGCGGGCGGTGGGGCTGCACCCGTTCGGGCGCGGGACGCGGGCGGCTGGACTGCTGGCGGTCGCCTGTTTCGGCGTACTCCCCTGGGCCGTCACCGCGATCGCCGGAACCGGCGGCACCGGACTGACCCTCGCGGCGCTGGCCGCCGTTCCCGCCTATTGCGGCGGCGCCTGGCTGCTGCGCACACGCCTTGCTCTGGACGCCTTCAAACCTTCGAGGAGGACGAGTTGACCACCGACTACACCAAGGTGTTCCAGGACACCGACGCGGTCGAGAAGTACGAGAACATCACCTACGCGCCGGACAGCTACGCCTCGCAGATCAACGAGCGGCAGCAGGACTATCTGCGCACGCTGGTACGGCGCGAGTTCGGCCCGCTGGCGCCGGTGCAGCACGACTTCGCCTGCGGCACCGGGCGGGCCATCCGGATCCTGCACGGGCTGGTCCGCGAGGCGCACGGCTACGACACGTCGGCCGAGATGATGGCGAAGGCGGCCGAGGTCGGCTCGCGGGCGAACTGGCACCAGGTGGCGGTGGACGGCCCGGTGCCGCATCCGGTGCCGGCCGGCTTCCCGGCCATCGTGACGATGTTCCGGCTGCTGCTCAATGTGGACTCTTCTATCAGAGACCGCGCGCTCGCTTTTGCGGCCAAGGCGCTGCCCTCGCGGGACTCGGGCGTGCTGGTGGTGGAGAACCACGGAAACGCGGCATCGGTGCGGCATCTGCGGGCCCGCAAGCATCAGGGGCAGCGGTGGTTCGCGGAGTTGTCGCACGAGGAGGTGGCGGCGCTGTTCGAACGGCACGGCTTCGAGATCGTCGAGCGGCGGGGCTTCTCGATGATCACCCCGTCGCTGCACGGGAACCCGGTGGCCCGGGCCGTCGACGCGGCCGCGCGGCGAATGCCGGGCAGTGACTCGTATGCCGTGAACGTCCTCTACACCGCGCGCCGTGTCCACCACGCCGACCTTCCCAGCGACCACCATGCGTAGATTTGCGCTGATCTTAGTGGTGGTCCTTTTTGTCGGTGCTTGCTCATTTGGTCGGGACAAAAAGGACATCGATCAACCTCCGGCGCCGCCCGATCTGTCCGCGGCGCCGGCCGCGGTCGCCGTCCAGCAAGGGCCCTTCACCTCGGGGCCGGTGCGCGCGCCGCGGCGCGGGGCGCTCGTCGGGGCGTGGATCAAGCCGGACGCGCTGACCCACGTGGGCCGGCTCGCCGCGGTGGACAGCCTCCAGGCCGACCTGGGCCGGCGGCTGAGCATCGTGAACACGTACCGGCGCTTCGAGCAGATGGTGGGAACCCCGTCCGACAAGGAGTTCCTGGCCCGGGGCGCGACGTTGATGGTGAGCTGGGCGACCGGCGACAACCGGTCCATCCTGGACGGTGAGCACGACGACCTGATCCGCAAGCAGGCCAAGGCCGTACGCAAGCTGAAGGTCCCGGTGCTGCTGAGAATGCGCTGGGAGATGGACCGTCCGAACCTGCGCGCGACGATGTGGTCGGGTGCGGATTACATCGCGGCCTGGAAGTACGTCCGGAAGATCTTCGACGAGGAGCGGGCGAAGAACGTCTCGTGGGTGTGGTGCCCGACCGCCGAGGGGTTCATCAGGGGCGACGCGCCGGGCTTCTACCCGGGCGACGACCAGGTCGACTGGACGTGCGTCGACGTGTACGCCGGCGAGAAGTTCCAGCCGATCGGCCAGCTGATGGGCCCGTTCCTGACGTGGGCGGCCCAGCGCCCGAAACCGATCGTGATCGGCGAGTTCGGCGTGGCCAAGGCATGGGGTTCAGCCGGCCGAGCGGACTGGTTGAAGGACGCGGGCAGAACATTCAAGGCCAACCCGCAGATCAAGGCGATCGCGTACTTCGAATCGGACCCGGAGGGCAACGGCCCGAACAAGCAGTTCCAGCTCACGGGCGACAAGGCGGCGTTCAAGGCCTTCCACAGACTGGTCCGGGACCCGTACTTCAATCCGTGACGGCTTCGAGGAACTCGAGCCGGTTGCCGTGATCGTCAGATGAGTAGAACCGCCGGTGGCCCGGAAAGTGGGAATCCCACTGAACCGGGCGACCGGCGGTTTCCAGTTTGGCCGCGAGACCATCAAGACCATTGACGAGTACGCCGGGGTGAGCCCGCTGGGCGGCCACAAAATCCGGCACGGGGCTGACGTGGATCTCCCAGCCGCCCCCACGGAACCAGCACCCACCACGGGCGGCGAGCGCGGGCGGCTTGGTCAGTTCCACCATGCCAAGGACACCGGCGTAGAAGCCGCGAGCGAGGTCTTCGCCGCCGGGCGGGCAGAGGACTTGGACGTGGTGGAGCCGATCGAAGTCGAAGGTCATGCCCGCAGAGTACCTTGCAAACCGTACGTACGTCTTGCTTCGTGGAGCGCCTTCGTCGAGCTGGGCGCGCCACGGAGGCGGGGTGCGACCTTGCGCCAGTCGCCCGGCTTGCGCATGGGCGATTTCTCCGTGCCAGATTTCTTTTTCCGTTGCGCCGAATTCGGCATGATCGGCATCAATTATCGATGGCTTTGGCGGCGCGGTGGCGGGATAATTGGATATGCGCTACCAACAACTTGGACTCTTCACTCGCGAGCAAATGGACAGCATGCGCGACCGAACCCGCGCACGCAATTGGTCACCCGAGATGGATGCGTTTCGCCGCGAACACGAGCGCCGCCGCGCGTGGGGCCTCATCCAGCGCCACGGGCTCAAGCTCATGCGGCTACGGCTCGAGCGCGGCTACGCGCCCCGGCCACCGATCGACACTAGATCGCCGACCACCGCGCGACCGTCCACTTCGGAGCAACTGCGGCCTCTCGCCCCGACACCGCCCCGACCGCCAGTCACCGCAGCGACTCCATCGCCCGCCCAGCCGCTTACCGCAGCAACTCAGCCATCAGAAGACACCGCCGAGGTGGCCGCACCTCAGTCATCGGGAACCACAGGCGCTGCCGTCGCAACGCGCTCACCAGACGCCCCAAGCACTGGCGCCGCAACGCAGCCGCCAGGTCCCGCAAATACTGGCTCCGCAACGTAGCCGCAGAACCCGCAAACACTGGCGCCGCAACGCAGCCGCCGGAACCCGCAAACACTGGCGCCGCAACGCAGCCGCCGGAACCCGCAAACACTGGCGCCGCAACGCAGCCGCCGCGAGCCTCACGCATCACCGCCGCACCGCAGTCGCCGGAACCCGCGAACACCACCGCCGCAACGCAACCGCCCCGAGCCCCGCGGATCACCGCCGCACCGCAGTCGCCGGCCGCCCCAAGCACTGGCGCCCCAAGCACTGGCGCCCCAAGCACTGGCGCCGCAACGTAGTCGCCGGAACGTCGCCGCCGCGCCGCAGTCGCCCGGGGCCGCGCGCATCGCCGTCGCACCGCAGCCGCCGGCAGTTTCAGGCGCTGCTGCCGGTATGCGACGCCGTTCACCGGCACAGCTCGCCCTGCAACCGGAGGCGCGGCCGGCCAGAAGGCGATCGGAGCAACCGGTTCAACACCGGCCGGTGCAACCCGATCACGACGATTCAGTCCATTAATTGTGCGCGTTGAGCGGATCCGGCTACCAAACAATAGCCCCGCCGGGTCCGCTGCGGCAATTAATTCGAGGCTCGCATTCGGTCAGGAAGGTGATTGCGGCCGCTCGAAAAAATTGTCTGTCAGCGGGCTCGGGCTCGCTGTCCGGGGGCCTGGGCCAGCAAGCGCAAAGCGTAGGGGGCGTCATGGCGTAAGTAGCGGCTCGCCAAGCGGCGAGGCTCTGTTCCCAAGCGGTGGGCCCACTCCAAACCGGTGCGCTGCATCCAGCGGGGAGCCCGCTCGATGTCGCCGGCCACGAAGTTCACCGCCGCGCCGCAACCGATGAACCAGGACTGCGGGAGCAGGGCTCGCAGGCGGGTGATCATGCGTTCCTGTTTGGGGTAGCCGAGGCCTACGAAGACCAGGTCGGGGGCGGCTCCTGCCACCTTGCGGCAGAAGTCCTCGTACAACAGCGGGTCTCTGTCGAAGCCGAACGGGGGGCACAGCGTTCCGGCTATGCGCAGGCCGGGGCATTGCGCCGCCAAGCGGTCGGCGGCTCGGGTGGCGCCGTCCTTCTCGGCTTCGTCGCGGTCGGCGGGGGCCCCGCCGATCACGAAGATGGAGCGGTGGTCTCGGCCCAGACCCTGTGACAGTGACCAGATCAGGCTGCTTCCCGCCACCCGCTCCGGCAACGGCTGGCCGCCCAGGCGGCTTGCCCAGACCAACGGCATGCCGTCGGCCACGATCAAGTCGGCGTCGTTGAGGTGGCGGCGGCATTCGGCGTCGGCCTGGGCCCGGCGCAGGATGTCGATGTTCGGCGTGATGATCCGGCCGCCTCGGCCGCGGGCCAAAGAGTCGCGCACGACGGCCACGACCTCCGCCTCGGTGATCCGGTCGATGCCCGTCCCGTCCAGGTGGACGCGGTCGAACGCCTCGATTGTCACGCAACGCCTCCTTCGCGCTTGTTCGCTCGTTATAGGAGCGAAACGAGCGAAGGTGGGCAAGAGTGGCACGCGTGGTATTTCTGGGTGGATTAGGACGAAGTGGGACAACGCTCGTCGAACGTCTGCTCGGCCAGCTGCCCGGGGTGTGCGCGCTCGGCGAGGTCGTCCACCTCTGGCAGCGGGACATCCGCGACGACGAGCGGTGCGGCTGCGGCGCCCGCTTCTCCGGGTGCGGATTCTGGCGCCGGGTCGGTGAGCGGGCCTTCGGCGGCTGGCACAACGTCGACGTCGACCGGGTGCACGCCCTGCGCGACGCCGTCGAACGCACCCGGCACATCCCCCGGCTCGCCACCGCGGCCGAGGCGCCGGACGAGGTGCGCGAGTACGCCGGCTTCTACGCCCGCGTCTACTCGGCCGCGGCCGAGGTCTCGGGGGCCGAGGTCGTCGTCGACTCGTCCAAGCACTCGGCACTCGCCCACGTGCTGCGCTGGGCCGACGACATCGACCTGCGGGTGGTGCATGTCGTCCGTGATGCGCGCGGGGTGGCGTACTCCTGGACCAAGCGGGTCTCCCGTCCGGAGACCGACGGCGCCGAGGAGATGACCCGCTACTCCCCCGGCCGCTCGGCGATGCTCTGGAACGCCCACAATGCCGCCTTCGGGCTGCTCGCCAAGCGCGGCGTGGCCGTGCACCGGCTGCGCTACGAGGAGTTTCTCGCCCATCCGCGTTCGGAGTTGTTGAAGATCGGTGACTTCGCGGGGCTGCGGCTCCTCCCCGGCGATCTGGCCTTCCTCGGCAACGGCCACGCCGATCTCGGCGTCGGGCATTCCGCCGCCGGCAACCCGATGCGCTTCACCGTCGGGCGTCTGGAGCTGCGCCGCGACGACGCCTGGGTGAGCTCCCTGCCCGCCAAACAGCGTCGCCTGGTCGGAGCGGTGTGTGCGCCGATGCTGCGGGCGTACGGATATCCGCTTCTGAAAGAGGAGAGTCGATGAACTGGCCGTCCGTCGGTGTCGTCATCCCCACCCGGAACCGGCCCGAGCTGGTCCGCAAGGCCATCGCCTCGGTGCGTGACCAGCGCTATCCGGGCGAAATCAAGATCTTGGTGGTGTACGACCAGACCGAGCCGGACTATCTGCTCGCCGCCACTGAGGGCGTGCAGGTCTTGGTGCTGACCAACTGGCGTACGTCCGGTCTGGCCGGCGCCCGCAACACCGGCATCCTGGCCCTGGACACCGAGTACGTGGCCTTCTGCGACGACGATGACCAATGGCGACCGGACAAGCTGCGGCGTCAGGTGGCCGCCCTGCTGGCCGACTCGGACGCCGAGTTCGCGACGTGTGCGATCGAGGTCGAGTACGAGGGGAAGACCACCGCCCGGCTGGCCGGGCGCAGCCGGGTCACCGTGGACGAGCTGGCCCGCTCGCGGATGGCCATGCTGCATTCGTCGTCGTTCCTGATCCGCCGCACGGCGCTGGCCGAGGACGCGATCGGCCTGGTCGCCGAGGACGCGCCGGGCAGCCAGAACGAGGACTGGGACCTGCTGCTGCGGGCCGCCCGCCGGGCGCCCATCGTGCATCTGGACGAGCCGCTGGTGCGGGTGCTGTGGGGCCGGACCTCGCACTACGCCTACGAGTACGCGACGAAGATCAGCTCGCTGCGCTGGATGATGCAGCGGCACCCGGAGATCAGCGGCTGCCGTCCGGGCGCGGCCCGCGTCTACGGTCAGCTCGCCTGCTGGTCGGCCGCCACCGGCAACCGCAGCCAGGCGTGGCAGTTCAGCAAGGAGGCCGTCCGGGCGAACTGGAAGGAACCCCGTACCGCGATCGCCCTGGCCGCCATGACCGGTGCGGTCAAGGTCGAAAACGTGCTCTCGGCTTTGCATAAGCGAGGCCGAGGTATCTGACAACACTCTTTCGGTCACGCCCGATCACAAGGTAGTGTTCGGGCGTGTTCGAATTAGTGCGGATCCTCTGATGCTGGCGCAACAGCGCCAGGCCGCGATCCTCGACCGGGTCCGGGCCGCCGGCGGCGTACGGGTCAGCGAGCTCGCCTCCGAGTACGGCGTCTCCGACATGACGATCCGCCGCGACCTGGAGTCGCTGGCCGATCGTGGCCTGCTGGCGAAGGTACACGGCGGAGCGACCACCGTCAGCCCAGGCTCAGCACATGAGCCCGGCTTCGCCGCCAAGAGCGTGCGCCAGCGCCTCGAGAAATCCGCCATGGCCATGCGCGCCGCCGCCATGGTCTCCCCCGGCGACGCCATCGCGCTGTCCGCCGGCACCACGACCGCCGAGCTCGCGCAGCGCCTCGTCGACGTGCCGTCGCTGACCGTCGTGACGAACTCGATCCCGGTCGCCGACGTCTTCTACCGGGCCGGCCGCCCCGACCAGACGGTCGTGCTGACCGGCGGCACCCGCACCCCCTCGGACGCCCTCGTCGGCCCGGTCGCGGTCGCCGCGATCGGCACCCTCCACCTCGACATGCTCTTCCTGGGCGTGCACGGGATGAGCGAGCGCGCCGGATATACGACGCCAAACCTCATGGAGGCCGACGTCAACCGGGCCCTCGTCGAGGCGGCCGAGCGTCTCGTCGTGCTCGCCGACCACACCAAGTGGGGCACCGTCGGCATCAGCTCGATCGTCCCGCTGGAGCGGGCCGACGTGCTGATCACCGACGACGGGCTGGACGAGCAGGCCCGTGCATTGCTGATCGAAACAGTTCCAGAACTTGTGATGGTGAGTGGCCAGTGACCTTCAAGAGCCGCACGGCGATCCGTCTCTCCGACGGCCGTGAGCTGATCTACTTCAACGAGGAGGAGGGCTCGCACCGGGCCGAACACCCGGACACCCGCCACCTTCCGACGCCGCCGCACACCTCGCAGTTGCGCTACGACCCGCTGGTCGACGAGTGGATCGCCATCGCCGCCCACCGGCAGACGCGTACCTTCCTGCCGCCGAGCGACGCCTGCCCGCTCTGCCCGACCACGGCCACGTTCGCCAGTGAGATCCCGGCCCCCGACTACGACGTCGTGGTCTTCGAGAACCAGTTCCCGTCGTTCAGCGACCGGGTCTCCCCGGACGAGGTCGACGAGATCAACCCCATGGTTCCCGTACGCCCGGGCGTCGGCCGCTGCGAGGTCGTGTGCTTCACCAGCGACCACAACAGCTTCTTCGGTGCGCTCACACCGGCCCGCGTCCGCACGGTCGTGGACGTGCTCGCCGACCGTACGGCCGAGATCTCGCAGTTGCCCGGCGTGGCCCAGGTCTTCCCGTTCGAAAATCGGGGCGTCGAGATCGGCGTGACGTTGCACCACCCGCACGGGCAGATCTACGCCTATCCGACCGTGCCGCCGCGCACGAAGCTGATGCTGGCCGCGGCCGCCAAATACAAGGAACGGACCGGCGGCGACCTCTACACCGACGTCCTGGCGGCCGAGCGGGAGCAGGGCACCCGGATCGTCGGCGGCAACGAGCACTGGACGGCGTTCGTGCCGGCCGCGGCCCGCTGGCCGTTCGAGGTGCAGATCGCGCCGAATCGCAAGGTGGCCGACATCCCGGCGCTGTCCGACGCCGAACGCGACGCGTTCGGCCCGCTCTACCTGGACATGCTGAAGCGCTTCGACGGACTGTTCGGCAAGCCGATGCCGTACATCTCGGCCTGGCACCAGGCGGTCGTGGGCGAGGGCCGCGACCTGGGATATCTGCACCTGCAGCTGTTCAGCATCCGGCGCGCCGCCGACAAGCTGAAGTATCTGGCCGGATCCGAGTCGGCCATGGGCTACTTCGTCAACGACATCGTCCCCGAGAAGGCCGCGCAGCTGCTGCGCGAGGCCGCCTGAGCTTCCCTTCCTCACTTCCGCCTTCTCGTTGACGCGAGGCCTTCGGGGCGGGAGAAGAGGGGCGGGGGTCCCGGGACAGGGACCCCCGCTGGGAAGGGACGGCAGGCGGCGCCTACATGGCCGTACAACCGCCGAGAGAACCGATCGGCGCCCGGGACAAGGCAGCCGGATCGGTGGGCGACCCCTCGGCGTCGCGCGGCCCATCCGTTCTGCCATGAGAAACGAGGTCCGTAACCACGGGTTACGGATCTAAACATGCAATTTGCGCCATCAGAAACGGCGCCGATATTCGGCCGGCGAGACGCCGAGAGCGCCCAGGAAAGCCCGGCGCATCGCCTCCGGCGTGCCGTATCCGGCCGCCTTGGCCACCTCGGCCACCCCGTCCGAGGTGTCGGCCAGAAGGCGGCGAGCGGTCTCGAGCCGTACGCGGTCGACGTACCGGCCCGGCGAGGTGCCGGTCTCCGCCACGAACGCGCGGGCGAACTGCCGCGGCGACAGGTTGGCGTGCGAGGCCAGCGCCGTCACCGACAGATCCGCGTCCGGATGCTCGATGATCAGCCGCTGTACGTCCCGGAGCGGCTCCCGCCGGGCCGTCTGCGCCGAGAGCTGCGCGCTGAACTGGGCCTGGTTGCCCGGCCGGCGCAGGAACATGACCAGCGCCCGGGCCACCGCCAGCGCGGCGTCGCGGCCCAGGTCCTCCTCGACGAGGGCGAGCGCCAGGTCGATGCCGGCGGTGACACCGGCCGAGGTGAACACGCCGCCGTCCCGTACGAAGATCGGGTCCGGTTCGACCTCGACGCCCGGATAGCGCTTGGCCAGGGTCGCGCAATATTGCCAGTGGGTGGTGGCGCGGCGGCCGTCGAGCAGCCCGGCCGCGGCGAGCAGGAAGGCGCCCGTGCAGACCGACATCACCCGCGGCGGCCGGCCCCCGTGCCGGCGCAGCCATGCGACGACATCCCGCGGCGGCTGACGCGTTCCGGCCCCGCCGGGGACGACCAGCGTGTCCGGCACCGTCTCGTCCAGCGGCCCGTCCGGGACCAGGGTCAGACCGCTTGACGTACTCACGGGACGGCCACCGGGGCTCGCGGTGGTGATCCGGTAGTCGCCGGCGTTGGTGAAGACCTCGACCGGCCCGGTGACGTCGAGGCTCTGCACGCCGTCGAAGAGCAGCACCCGTACGTTGCGCATCGTCTATATATGCCACAGGGCCGCCGGCACTTTCGTGCCGGCGGCCCTGTTACTGCGAAATCAGGCGAGCTTGCGCGCCAGGTTCTCGTCGAGCGCGTTCATGAACTCGTCGGTCGAGAGCCACGGGGCGTCCCGCGAGATGAGCAGCGCCAGGTCCTTCGTCATCTGACCGCCCTCGACGGTCTCGACGCAGACCTTCTCCAGCGTCTCGGCGAACTGGGTCACCTCGGGGGTGCCGTCCAGCTTGCCGCGGTGCTTGAGGCCGCCGGTCCAGGCGAAGATCGACGCGATCGGGTTCGTCGACGTCTTCTCGCCCTTCTGCCACTGCCGGTAGTGCCGGGTGACCGTGCCGTGCGCCGCCTCGGCCTCGACGGTGTTGCCGTCCGGGGTCATCAGCACGGAGGTCATCAGGCCGAGCGAGCCGAAGCCCTGGGCCACGGTGTCGGACTGCACGTCACCGTCGTAGTTCTTGCAGGCCCAGACGTAGCCGCCCTCCCACTTGAGCGCGGCCGCGACCATGTCGTCGATCAGCCGGTGCTCGTAGGTGAGGCCGGCCGCCTTGAACTGGTCGGCGAACTCCGACTCGAAGATCTCGGCGAACAGGTCCTTGAAACGGCCGTCGTACGCCTTGAGGATCGTGTTCTTGGTCGACAGGTAGACCGGGTAGTTGCGGGCCAGGCCGTACCGGAACGAGGCGCGCGCG
This sequence comes from Actinoplanes sp. NPDC000266, assembly GCF_042899005.1. Taxonomy (NCBI): domain Bacteria; kingdom Bacillati; phylum Actinomycetota; class Actinomycetes; order Micromonosporales; family Micromonosporaceae; genus Actinoplanes; species Actinoplanes sp. NPDC000266. Next base: position 25,776 of record NZ_JBIAZI010000021.1, on the reverse strand, counting down.
AAGTCGCGGATCGACTCGTCGTAGTTGTACATCGCCATGGCGACGCCGCCGCCCGGGTAGTCGGCGACGTGGAACTCCATCGGCGCCGAGCCGTCCTCGGGGGTGAACGTGACGGTCAGCTTGCCGGCGCTGGGCACCACGAAGTCGGTGGCCTTGTACTGGTCGCCGTGGGCGTGACGGCCGATGATGATCGGCTTGGTCCAGCCCGGCACCAGCCGCGGCACGTTCTTCATGATGATGGGCTCACGGAAGACGACGCCACCGAGGATGTTGCGGATGGTGCCGTTGGGCGACCGCCACATCTTCTTGAGGCCGAACTCCTCGACGCGGGCCTCGTCCGGGGTGATCGTCGCGCACTTGACGCCGACGCCGTGACGCTTGATGGCGTTGGCCGCGTCGATGGTCACCTGGTCGTCGGTCTCGTCGCGGTACTGGATCGACAGGTCGTAGTACTCGAGGGGGACATCGAGGTAGGGCAGGATCAGCTGCTCCCGGATCTGCTTCCAGATGATCCGGGTCATCTCGTCGCCGTCGAGCTCCACCACCGGGTTAGTGACCTTGATTTTCGCCATTCGGCCGGCGCTCCTCTCCCATGTTTTTAGCAGTACGAGCGTACTGCAGGGCCGTCGAAGATCATCTGTCGCCCCCGGACCGGGATTTACCCCGATCGCCCCAACCAGTTTGCCCGCTTGTCGGCGGCCTGTATCGCAAACCCGGTGGCATCGAACAATGTCACTGCAAGAGAAGCTCAACCAGCCGATCGGCCGTCGACTGCTCCTCTCCGCGGGCGCCGGGGCCGTCGCCACCGGCCCATTGCTGCTCTACCCCACCGCCGGCTACGCACACACCAGCACCACGCTGCCGGCGGACGTCTTTGGGCTCGGCGTGGCCTCGGGCGACCCGCTGCCCGACGCGGTGGTGCTGTGGACCCGCCTGCACGGCGCCATCCCCGACCGTGTCGTGCCGGTCGAGTGGGAGATCGCGGCCGATCCGCTCTTCCGCAAGTCGCGCCGCGCCGGGGTCACCGCCGCCCTGCCCTCGCTGGGCCACTCGGTGCACGTGGACGTGCGCGGCTTGCGACCGGACGCGGAGTACTACTACCGCTTCCGGGCCGCCGGCCGGATCTCGCCGGTCGGGCGCACACGCACCGCGCCCGCCGCGCTGTCGAAACTGCGGCACCTCCGCTTCGCCTTCGCGAGCTGCCAGGACTATCAGGCCGGCTTCTACACCGCCTATCAGCACCTCGCTCAGGAAGACCTCGCCTTCGTCGCGTTCCTCGGCGACTACATCTACGAGGGACCGCGCAACGCCGCCGCGGTACGCCAGCACGAGGGCACCGACGAGCCGTACACATTGGAGCAGTACCGCGAACGGCACGCGACCTACAAGGCCGACCCGGACCTGCGGGCGGCGCACGCCGCCTTCCCGTGGATCGTCACCTTCGACGACCACGAGGTCGACAACAACTGGGCCGACGAGATCCCGCAGGACCCCGACCTCCAGACCCCTTCGTCGTTTCGAGCCCGGCGGATCGCGGCCTTCCAGGCCTACTACGAGCACATGCCGCTGCGCCGCTCGTCGCTGCCGCGCGGGCTCGACATGCAGCTCTACCGCCGGTTCCGCTTCGGATCGCTGGCCAGCCTGCACGTGGTCGACACACGGCAGTACCGCAGCGACCAGCCGGCGACGCTCGAGGCGGCGCAGGACCCGGCGCTGAGCATGACCGGCGCCGAGCAGGAGAGCTGGCTGGTCAACGGGCTGCGCCATTCCGGCGCCCGGTGGAACCTGCTGGCCAACCAGGTGATGTGGGCCCAGAACGACCGCAAGGCCGGCCCCGAGCAGGTCTTCGACTTCGACAACTGGGACGGTTACCGCGCCCAGCGCACCCGGCTGCTCAAGCTCTTCCGCAAGGTCGACAACCCGGTCGTGCTGACCGGCGACCGGCACTGCACGTGGGTGAGCGACCTGCGGCCGAACTTCGACGACCCCTCGACACCGGCAGTCGGCGCGGAGATCACCGGCACCTCGATCACCTCGGGCGGCAACGCGAACACGACGTCGTTCCATGCCACCTACGACCCGATCATGGCGGAGAGCCCGCACTGGCGGTACATCGACAACCAGCGCGGATACGTGGTCTGCGACGTCACCCGTGAGCGGATGGTGAGCAGCCTCCGCCTGGTGGACACGGTATGGGCGCCCACAGCCGCGGTCCGAACAGCGGCCGAGTTCGTCGTCGAGTCGGGCCGGCCCGGCATCGCCGAGGTGATCGATTCTGCGACCTCCCCACCGTCGACCGCCTCCACCCCCACCCAGGGTGGGAAACCGCGCGCCTTCGACGTTACCGACGACCAGGGCCTTGATCGCTAGTTGTCCACAGGCCGTTCGGCTGTCCACAGGTTCGGGAATCGGGGGTGCGGGGCGACCCGCGCCCTCGGCAGAATCGCGGGCATGCCACTCACCCACAAAGTCGGACGGCTCACGGTCATCGCCCTTCAGGACGCGGAAGGGCCCTTCTTCCTGCCCCGGGCCGAGGCGTTCCCCGACGCCACGGCCGAGCAGTGGGCCGAGGCCGACGCGGCCGATCCGGCCGCGGTGACGGCCGAGGGCGAGTGGTGGCTGCGCTTCCGGAGTTATGCGGTGCGGCTCGGGGATGGACCGGTCACGCTGGTCGACGCGGGCATCGGGCCGGCCGGGTCGCTGGCGGCCGACTGGGCGCCGGTGCCCGGGCGGCTGCCCGACGAGCTGGCCGCGGCCGGCATCGAGCCGGCCGACGTCGAGACGATTGTGCTGACCCACCTGCACAACGACCACATGGGCTGGGCCGTCCCGCGCGACTCACCCTTCACGGCGGCGCGAGTGGTGGTGCAGCGGGCCGACGTCGCTCACTACGAGGCCCACCGCGACCAGGCCGGCCAGTTCGACCTGCTGATCGAGCCGCTGCGCGCCGAGGGCCGCCTCCAGGAGCTCGACGGCGACCTGACCCTGAGACCCGGCCTTCGCGTCGTGTCGACCCCGGGCCACACGCCCGGCCACCAGTCCGTCCTGGTCGAGGACGGCGACGACAGCCTGCTCGTCGCCGGCGACATGCTCGTGCACGCCATCCAGCTGCCCCATCCGGAGCTGGCCTACGCCAGCGACGCCGACCCGGAGCTGGCGCGCGCCACCCGCGTGCGGGTGCTGGAGGAGGTGATGGCGCGCGGATCGACGCTGGCGGTGTCGCATCTTGGGGCGGCGTTCCGCACGGCTTGAGGCGCGGACCGGCGCTCGAAGCCCGCGTGGCAGCGAGCGTGAGTGGACCGCTCGGGTCGGACCACCGTCGCTCGAGCGCCGGGGGCGGCGACGTTGCGGTCGGGTGGGCCGGAGCGCGTACAAAAGCAGGAAGGCCGGACCAGAGCGGCCCGGCCTTTCCCAGAAAGCACGATCAGAGGTTGGCGACATCCGCCTGCTTGGCGCGGACCGCCTCGGCGGCCTCCTTGAGGCCGGCGATCTCGGCGTCGGTGAGCTTCTCCTCGACGACCTTCTTGATGCCCTCGCGGCCGATCTGGGCCTCGACGCCCAGGTAGACGCCGTTGATGCCGTATTCGCCGTCGACCCAGGCGCAGACCGGGAGGACCTCGCCGGAGTCCTCGACGACGGCCTTGGCCATGCGGGCGGCGGCGGCCGACGGGGCGTAGTAGGCCGAGCCGGTCTTGAGCAGGGCGACCACCTCGGCGCCGCCGTTGCGGGTGCGGACGACGAGCTCCTCGATCTTGTCGGCCGGGAGCAGGTCGGACAGCGGCTTGCCGTCGATCGTGCAGCGCGACGGGACCGGGACCATGGTGTCGCCGTGCGAGCCGAGGGTGAGCGCCTTGACGCTCTTCACCGGCACGGCCAGCGTCTCGGCGATCGAGTTGGTGAAGCGGGCGGTGTCGAGCACGCCGGCCTGGCCGAAGACCCGGTTCTTGGGGAACTGGGTGGCGATCTGGGCCAGCGCGGTCATCTCGTCGACCGGGTTCGAGACCACGATGACGACGGCGTTCGGGGCGTACTTGGCGATGTTCTCGGCCACCTGCCGCACGATCTTGGCGTTGACCTCGAGGAGGTCCATGCGGCTCATGCCGGGCTTGCGGGGAAGGCCGGCGGTGACCACGACGACGTCGGAGCCCTCGATGGCCTCGTAGCCCTCGCCGTTGGGGCCGGTGGTGGCGCCGACGACCTTGGTCTCGAAGCCCTCGATCGGCCGGGACTGGTTCATGTCGAGGGCCAGGCCGGCCGGCTTGCCGTCGATGATGTCGGTGAGCACCACGGTGTCGAAGATGTCGTACTCGGCCAGGCGCTGTGCAGTCGTGGACCCGTAGAAGCCGGCACCTACGACGGTTACCTTCTTGCCCATAGCTCTATCCACTCCCAGTCTCCGGGATACTTTTTTGCGAACGTATCAGTCGGTTAACGGCACGTTTCGCCCTGGTCGGCTTAACGCGAAATAAGCCACTCCCGCTATTCCCCGACGACGGCGCCGTACGCGGTGGCGAACTGGATCGCCTGGGCAATGTCGATCTTGGCTCCAGTGAGGTCGACATCGCGCAGCCGCACGCCGTCGAGGTCAGCGCCGCGCAGGTCGGCGCCCTTGAACACGGCGTCGGTGAGCCGGGCGTTCGACAGGTCGCAGTCGCGCAGGTCGGCCCGGGTCAGATCGGCGCCCATCAGGTCGGCCTCCCGCAACCGTAGGCCGGACAGCCCGGCTCCGGTGAGGTTCTGGCCGCGCAGGTTGACGAAACCCCAGTCGCCGCCCTCGACCGTGATGGGCCGCAGGCCGCAGTCGATGAACTGGGAGCCGGTCAGCTTGCAGCCGGTCAGGGTCGCGTCGAAGAAGGAGCAGCGTTGCAGCGTCGACTGCATGATGGCCACGCTGGACAGGACGGCCGCGTTGAAGCGGACGTTGCCGAAGGTGCAGTTGGTGAAGACGCAGCCGGTCAGCCGCGCCTCCGACCAGTCGACGTCGTGGAAGGCGCAGTCCTCGTACCGGACGCCGGTGACCTCCTCGAGCGCCCAGTCGGCGCCCGAGAAGGTCCGGTCCTGTACGAGGAGGTCCATCAGCCGTGGTAGAAGTGCCGCGTCCCGGTCAGGTAGACCGTCATCCCGGCCTTCTCGGCGGCCTCGATGACCAGGTTGTCGCGGATGGAGCCGCCCGGCTGCACGACCGCCTTCACGCCGGCCGCGATCAGCACCTCGAGCCCGTCCGGGAACGGGAAGAAGGCGTCGGAGGCGGCGACACTGCCCTTGGCCCGGTCGGCGCCGGCCCGGTTGACCGCGAGGTGGGCCGAGTCGACCCGGTTGACCTGGCCCATGCCGACGCCGACGGTGGCGCCGTCCTTGGCCAGCAGGATCGCGTTGCTCTTGACGCTGCGGATCGCCCGCCAGGCGAACGCCAGGTCGGCCAGGTCGGCGGCGGACAGCGCGGCGCCGGTGGCGAGCTCCCAGTTGGCCGGGTCGTCGCCCTCGGCGTCGATGCGGTCGGGCTGCTGCACGAGCGCGCCACCGCCGATCAGCTTGACCTCGGCCGGCGCCGGGTTCCAGGCCGGGGCGACCAGCACGCGCAGCTTCTTCTTGCCCTTGAAGATCTCGAGAGCGCCCGCCTCGTACGACGGCGCGACGATCACCTCGGTGAAGATGCCGTCGAGCTGCTTGGCCATCGCCTCGGTGACCTCGCGGTTGACCGCGATGACGCCGCCGAACGCCGAGACCGGGTCGCAGTCGTTGGCCTTGCGGTGCGCCTCGGCCACGTCGGCGCCGACCGCGATGCCGCACGGGTTGGCGTGCTTGATGATGGCCACGCAGGGCTCGGTGAAGTCGTTGGCGCTGCGCCACGCGGCGTCCGCGTCGACGTAGTTGTTGAACGACAGCTCGCCGCCGTGCACGAGCTCGGCCTGGGCCAGGCCCACCGGCGCGCCCGCGTCGGTGTACAGCGCGGCCTGCTGGTGCGGGTTCTCGCCGTACCGCAGGGTGTTCTGCTTCTTCAGCCCGATCCCGGTGAACTCCGGCCAGCCGGTCTCCTCGACCAGCGTGGTCGCGGTCCAGTTGGCCACCGCGACGTCGTACTCCGCGATGTCGGCGAAGGCACGCGCCGCCAGCGCCTTGCGCTGCGTCAGGGTGAAGCCGCCGGCTTCCAGGGCCTTCAAGACCAGGGGGTACGCCTCGACGGCCGTCACGACCGCAACCGACGGGTGGTTCTTGGCGGCGGAGCGGACCATGGCCGGCCCGCCGATGTCGATCTGTTCCACGCACTCGTCGACGCTCGCGCCCGAGGCCACCGTCGCCGTGAACGGGTAGAGGTTGCTGACGAGCAGGTCGAACGGCTCGATCTCGAACTCGGCCAGCTGCTGCTCGTGCGCCGGCAGGCGCAGGTCGGCCAGCAGACCCGCGTGCACCCGCGGGTGCAGCGTCTTGACCCGGCCGTCCAGGCACTCGGGGAAGCCGGTCAGCTCCTCGACCCGGGTGACCGGCACGCCGGCGCCCTCGACGGTCGAGGCGGTCGAGCCGGTGGAGACGATCTGCACCCCGGCCGCGTGCAGCGCCTGGGCGAGCTCGACCAGCCCGGTCTTGTCGTACACGCTCAGCAGCGCGCGACGGATCGGGCGGCGCCCCTCGGCAGTCGAACTCATGGAATGCGTACCTTCCTGTCCTGGATGGTCCAGCCCTCACGGACCAGTCGGCCGACCCACTCGACGAGCTGGGCCCGCTCGGCCACCTTGATGCGCTCGGTCAGCGCCTCCTCGGTGTCGCCGTCGAGCACGGGCACCGCGACCTGGGCGATGATCGGGCCGGTGTCGACGCCGGCGTCGACGAAGAAGAGGGTCGCCCCGGCGATCTTCACGCCGTAGGCGAGGGCGTCGCGCGGGCCGTGGATGCCGGGGAACGACGGCAGCAGCGCGTTGTGCGTGTTGATGTAGCGGTCGCCGAACGCGGCCAGGAACGCCGGGCCGACCAGCTTGAGGAAGCCGGCGGAGACGACCAGGTCGGGCTTGAACTCGGCGACGTGGCGGGCGAGGGCCGCGTCCCAGTCGTCGCGCGTCTCGTACGCCTTCACCGAGTCGACGAACGTCGGCACACCGGCGGCGGCCGCGCGGTCGAGGCCGGCGATGCCGTCACGGTCGGCGCCCACCGCGACGACCTGCGCGCCGTAGGCGGGATCGGCGGTGGCCTCGAGCAGAGCCTGAAGGTTGCTGCCCGAACCGGAGACGAGGACGACCAGGCGGGCGGGCGCGGGGTCGGTCACCCGAGGAGCCTATCTCCGTGGTTCGCGACGGCTGACAACGGGTAACGCAAAACCCCTGATCATCGGTTACGCTGCCGATTCTCAGGAATGCACATTTGTCGCTGTGCCAGCGCCATGTTTGACACTGGAGGACGCGTGACAACCCCACCCCCCTATTACGGCCCCCCTGGCGGCGACCCGGTCGGACCGCCCGCCGGCAACCAGAACACCCAGGGTCTCGTCGGCATGATCCTCGGGATCGTCGCGATCCCGCTGGTCTGCTGCGTTTATCTCGGTATCCCGCTCGGCATCGCCGCCGCCATCGTGAGCTGGCTCGGTCTGCAGAAGGCGAACGCGGGCCGCGCCACCAACCGCAGCCAGGCCCTGACCGGCCTGATCTGCGGCGCCGTGGCCACGGTGCTCGGCATCGGCCTGCTGATCTGGGCGCTCACCGCCGGTCAGAACATCAACTGGGAAGACCTCCAGAACAGCAACAACTGACCTTCGAAGAAAGGGGGCGCCCGGCCGGGCGCCCCCTTTCTCATGCGCTGGATTTCTTGAAGCGCCGGGCCGCGGCCGCGCCGACGGCCGCCGAGACGCCGACCACCGCGGTGGCGACCAGGCCGACCTGACCGGCGTCGGGCCCGATGGTGGCCATCCGGCCGTCGCCCAGCGGGCCGCCGGACATGTCGGCCAGCACGCCCAGCACGATGCCGGCGGCCGGGCCGGCGATCAGGCCGGCCCCGAGCAGCAGCGACCACGGGGTGTCGGGGGCCTTCGGCAACGCCCGCGGGCGGGTCGATCCGGGGCGGCGGCGGACCTCCGGCGGCGGCGCCTGCTCGGCCTCGCGGTGGGCGCGCAGGGTGAGCATCCAGCCGGCGGCCAGGCCGGCCAGCACCGGGATCGAGAGCAGGAGCGCGCCGACCGCGCCCATCGGCCCGTTCGGCAGGCCGGCCAGCAGCGGCAGGGTGGGCAGCGGCCCGACGGTCACCTCGGTCAGCCGCACCACCGATCCGGTGCCGAGGGCGAAACCAGGACCGAGCAGATAGGCGGCGGCCCAGATGACGCCGTTCAGCCCGTACGCCAGGCTCAGCAGGGTGATGCCGGCCTGCCCGGCCACGCCGGTGTTGTAGGCCGAGATCATGTCGGCCGCCTGCCCGCCGCCGACCGCGACGGCGAGGCCGGTGACCGCGGCGCCGGCCGCGAGGATCAACAACGCCGCGAGTACGCCCGTACGCAGCCCGTGCCGCAGCACCGCGGGCATCCGCTGCGCCCAGCGGGCCAGCGCCCCCGTCCCGCGCACCGAGCCGGCGAAGGCGGCCAGGCCACCGAGGACGAAGAAGTTGACCGCGGCCCGGCCCGGCGTGACCTCGGTGCCGCGCCCGTCGACCGCGAGCGCGGCCAGCGAGCCCAGCAGCGAATAGGTCAGGGCGATGGCGAACGCGACTGAGAGCGCCCCGGCCGTGGAACCCGAGCGGCGGGCGCCGACGGCACGGGTGACATGCAGCCCGGCCCGCTCCAGGCGCCAGAGGATGAGCGCGGTGAGCAGCAGCGGGGCCAGGCCGAGCGATCCGATCGAGGTGCCGATCGGCACGCCGTGCCCGAGCATCCAGCCGGCCAGCCCGGCGTGCGCGGCGCCGGCCAGTCCACCGGCGCCCTCGAGGGTGCGGGCCAGGCCGATCACGGCGGCCACGGGCAGATACGAGATCAGCGCGGCCCAGATCGTGGCGAAGCCGGCCGCCACCGGCAGCGGGGCCCGGCGGACCCGCTCGGGCGGTGGGCGGCGCTGGGTGGGCAGCTTGACGGTCTCGCGGTTGCCGAGCGCCTTCTCGTCGACCAGGACGGTCTTCTGCTCGGTGGCTTCCTCGTCGTCGTCACGCGGATCGAACGCTTCCGTGTGCCGCTCGATCGGCTCGGTGGTCCGCACGATCGGGGCGTCCTGGACCGCCTCGGCGACCTTCGGGTCGTCCGAGTCGTCCGGGCGGGGTGGCGTCGACATCGCGAACTACTTTTCCACGCCGGGGGCGGCCCGGCGCTGCAGATACGACGGCGCGCCGTCAATCAATTGACGGCGCGCCGGCGTGGCGTACAGAAATCAGCTCATGACTTCGCGCATGAGACGGGCGGTCTCGCTCGGCGTCTTGCCGACCTTGACACCCGCGGCCTCGAGCGCCGCCTTCTTGGCGTCGGCGGTGCCGGCCGAGCCCGAGATGATCGCGCCGGCGTGACCCATGGTCTTGCCGGGAGGCGCGGTGAAGCCGGCGATGTAGCCGACGACCGGCTTGGTGACGTTCGCCTTGATGAACTCGGCGGCCCGCTCCTCGGCGTCGCCACCGATCTCACCGATCATGACGATGGCGTCGGTCTCGGGGTCGTCCTGGAACGCCTTGAGCGCGTCGATGTGCGTGGTACCGATGATCGGGTCGCCACCGATGCCGACGGCGGTCGAGAAGCCGAAGTCCCGCAGCTCGTACATGAGCTGGTAGGTCAGCGTGCCGCTCTTGCTGACCAGGCCGATGCGGCCGCCCGGGGTGATGTCGGCCGGGATGATGCCGGCGTTCGAGGCGCCGGGCGACGCGATGCCGGGGCAGTTCGGCCCGATGATCCGGGTCTTCTGGCCACGGTCGATGTTGTACGCCCAGAAGGCGGCCGAGTCCTGCACCGGCACACCCTCGGTGATCACCACGGCGAGCGGGATCTCGGCGTCGATCGCCTCGATCACGGCCGACTTGGTGAACGCCGGCGGGACGAAGATGACCGACACGTCGGCGCCGGTCTCCTTGATCGCCTCGGCCACGGTCGCGAAGACGGGCAGCTCGGTGCCGTCGAAGTCCACCTTGGTGCCGGCCTTGCGGGGGTTCACCCCGCCGACTACCTGGGTGCCCGCGGCGAGCATCCGCTTGGTGTGCTTGGAGCCCTCCGAGCCGGTGATGCCCTGGACGATGACCTTCGAGTCCTTGGTAAGCCAGATCGCCATTACGTCACTTCCCCGCAGCCGCGAGCTCGGCGGCGCGCTCGGCCGCTCCGTCCATCGTGTCCACCCGCTCGACCAGCGGGTTGTTGGCGCCGTCGAGGATGGCCCGGCCTTCCTCGGCGTTGTTGCCGTCGAGGCGGACCACGAGCGGCTTGGTGACGGTCTCGCCGCGCTCGGCGAGCAGGGCGAGGGCCTGGATGATGCCGTTCGCGACCGCGTCGCAGGCGGTGATGCCGCCGAAGACGTTCACGAAGACCGACTTCACGGCCGGGTCGCCGAGGACGACCTCGAGGCCGTTCGCCATCACCTGGGCGCTCGCGCCGCCGCCGATGTCGAGGAAGTTGGCCGGCTTGACGTTGCCGTGCTTCTCACCCGCGTAGGCCACCACGTCGAGGGTGGACATGACCAGGCCGGCGCCGTTGCCGATGATGCCGACCTCGCCGTCCAGCTTGACGTAGTTGAGGTTCTTGGCCTTGGCCGCCTGCTCCAGCGGGTCGACCGCGGACTGGTCGACCAGCGCCTCGTGGTCGGGGTGCCGGAACGCCGCGTTCTCGTCCAGCGTGATCTTGGCGTCCAGCAGGAGCACCCGGCCGTCGCCGACCTTGGCCAGCGGGTTGACCTCGACCAGGGTGGCGTCCTCGGCCACGAAGGCCTGCCAGAGCTTCACCGCGATGTCGACGATCTGGTCGGCCACCTCGGCCGGGTACTGAGCCGCGGCGACGATCTCACGGGCCTTGGCCTCGTCGACGCCCTTGCTGGCGTCGATCGCGATCTTGGCGACCCGCTCGGGCTGCTCCTCGGCGACCGTCTCGATCTCCATGCCGCCGGCCACGCTGGCGATGCAGAGGAAGGTGCGGTTCGCACGGTCGAGCAGGTAGGAGAAGTAGTACTCCTCCTTGATGTCGGCCGTCTCGGCCAGCATCACCTTTCCGACCGTGTGGCCCTTGATGTCCATGCCCAGGATGTCGGTCGCCCGGGCCTCGGCCTCGTCGGCGCCGTCGGCCAGCTTGACGCCGCCCGCCTTGCCGCGGCCGCCGACCTTGACCTGCGCCTTGACGACGACCTTGCCGCCGAGCCGCTCGGCGATCGCCCGGGCCTCCTGCGGGGTCTCGGCGACGCCGCCGCCCAGCACGGGCAACCCGTGCCGTTCGAACAGGTCACGCCCCTGATACTCGAACAGGTCCACGTGTCTCCTTTCGCTCGCGACGCCAAGCGCCGGCAAGCCGCACCGTTGCGTCCCGACCTGTGTGCGCGCGGCGAACGAGAGTCGCCGGCGTGAAGAATGTCCGGCCCTGCGAGGCCTTCATTCGCAGACTAGCGACCTGAACGGGTGCTCCGAAGGCGCGGGTGCGCGGTGTGCAAGACCACACACCCGGGGCAGGAGTGGCCCGTGGTACGCGGTCATGCCAGAGGTACCCGATGGTTCGCGAAATAGGCGACCGCCTGGAGAATCTCGGCCTCTTTCTTGTCCGCGAAGGTCAGCGTGGCGGTGAGCCCGCTGCCGTAGATCAGATTGAGGCTGCTCGCGTCCACCGCCGTGAAGGCGCCGAGGTTGTCGTTCACGCGCGGATCACGCGGGTGCACGACCAGCATCTTCTCGACGAACCAGCGCCGCCGGCTGATCAGCCCGATGTGCTCCCAGGGCAGCCAGACGGCCGGGCCCCGGGTCGGCCGGGTCTTGATCCAGAGGCCGGCCGGGCCGGCCGCGAGCACCGGGCCGCCGCTGGCGACGAGCCAGACGATGCCGCCGACCCAGAGGAAGAAGACGACACCGATCACCGCCGGTACGGCGATCAGCGCCGCCCACTGCACGTCGTCCTCGCCGAGACTCGCCAGGCCGAACAGGCAGAGCGTGAACAACCAGATGAACGCGCTGGAGGCGCCGACGAAGCCGAGGCGCTTGGCGAGATGGGGGCGTACGACGAAGGGCTGATCGTCGGGGATGCGCTTGACGACGGGGTACGGGGCGGTCACGCCGCGACAGGCTAGACCACCCGGGTGACCCCGGCGCGATTTCCCCCGTAACCCCCTTTTGGGGGCGTCGTTGATTGTGGTGTCGGAGCGCTACGGCGCACCGGCGCGAAGGCGGCCGATGCCCTGTCGGTCGAGGGGTGGCGGCGGGGCATCGTGCATGAGAGGCCGGACGTGTGAGGGGTGCGTCCGGCCTCTCCCCTTGCCCCCGTCCAACCACCCCACCGCCGCCCTTAAGCGGACTGAAGGCTCTGCTAGGATCTCCGCTGGTCAAGCCACCGGTGATGAGACATTGGCGCGTACCCATTCGACGATGGACGCGGTAGTGGCGCCCGGAGTGAAGATGTGCGCCACTCCCAGCTTTTCCAATTCGGTGATGTCGTCGGCCGGAATGATGCCCCCACCGAATACGACGACATCGCTTGCGTCACGCTCCGCCAGCAGTTCGATTACGCGGCGGAACAATGTCATGTGCGCGCCGGACAGAACGGACAAACCGATCGCGTCGGCGTCCTCCTGAATGGCGGTCTCGACGATCTGCTCCGGCGTCTGGTGCAGGCCGGTGTAGACCACTTCCATACCCGCGTCGCGCAGCGCGCGGGCCACCACCTTGGCCCCGCGGTCGTGCCCGTCCAGCCCGGGCTTCGCTACGACGACCCTGATCCGTGCCTGCATCCTGACCCTCCGTGCCGCTGACCGCGATGTCACCTGAACGAACGGTAACCCGCGCCGGGGCCGCGGGGTAGCGGCGGTCACATAACAGTGATCACCCGGCGTGATGGGAAATGTATTCTGCGTCACCTTACTTTGTGCTTCTCAGACAATCACACCGCGTGTGCGAACAGTTCACCAGGGAAAGACCACGAATTCGGACATTCGCTGCGCAATGCGGACCAGGAACTGTCAGCGAATTGGCGCTGCGACTTGTGACGCGGCTGCCGTTTCGTTACCGTGGCTCCCGGCTGTCAACCGGTTAACGCCGATCCGACAGCACGGAAGACCTGGTTCACCGGCAATTAGGTGAGCCCGTGACGCCGACGTTTTGCCACCGACGGAGGGTTGTTCGTGCGCCAGCGCTTGTCGTCTGAGCCCGATCGCTATCGCGGCCGACGCCGCGTACCAACCCCTCCCCGCAGCCGCTACGCCGTCGCCGTCACCTCGGCCTTCGTCGGAGCCGGAGTCGTGGCGCTGGGCGCCGCGGCCAACATGCCCGACACCAAGCAGGTCGACACCGAGGTTCTGAAGAGCCTCCAGAGCGCTCAGGTCGCCGACGCCGTCGCCGACCGCGCCGCCGACGACACCGCCGCCTCGCGGAGCGACAGCCGCGACTCGGCCGCCAAGCAGAACGTCAGCGCCGAGCAGGCCGCCGAGGACGTGTGGCTGCTCCCCCTCGACGACTACGTCTTCACCTCGCCCTACGGCGTCCGGTGGGGCAAGCTGCACGCCGGCATCGACCTGACCGCCCCCGAGGGCATGCCCTACAAGTCGGTGCACGCCGGTGAGGTCACCCAGGCCGGCTACAACGGCGGCTACGGCTACTCGGTCACCGTGAAGAACGAAGACGGCACCGAGGTCATCTACGCCCACTCGCGCCGGGTGCTGGTCAACGTCGGCGACAAGGTCAAGGCCGGTCAGGTGCTCGGCGAGGTCGGCAACACCGGAGCCTCGTACGGCGTACACCTGCACCTCGAGATCCACGTGAACGGCGCTCCGACCGACCCGATCCCGTTCCTGCGCGAGCGCGGCGTCGACATCAAGCTCCAGGTCGAGTCGGTGTACGCCGGGATGGCCGCGGCCTCCTGATTTTCCTCCCGGGGTGCCGGATGGTTGCCCCTCGGTAGGCGTTGCGTTCCCAGTCGTCCAGTCAGCTCAGTGCCCGCCCCAGGGGGCCGACAGGCAGATGTCGGTCACCAACTGGGGAGGTCTTGCCGCGTGCCGAATCGAGTCGAGTCCCTCGGCGGACGTCACCGCCGGGAGACGGTACGCCGGCACGTCGCCCTGCCCTTCGCCCTCGCCGGCCGCCGCGCGCGCAACGTGGCCCTGACTGTGGCCCTCGGCGCCGCCCTTGCTACCGGCATCACCGGTGGGGTGGCAGCCGCGGCCGAGTCGTGGCAGAAGCCGGCCGACGTCACCGTCTCGTCCGCCGACTTCGGCAGTGGCGACTTCGGCAGTGGCGACTTCGGCAGTGGCGACGAGTTCGTGCCGGGTGACTCTCTTCCGGCGGTCGACGCGGCCGCGCCCCCCGTGGGTGACATCGCCGGGCAGTCGGCCGGTCAGAAGAAGCGCCCCAAGCCGGTCGTCGTGGCCGCGGCACCGAACGCGGCCGCCGAGACCGGCGCGGCCTGGGTCAACCCGAACCCGGCGGGCCGGGTGACCTCCTGCTTCGGCCAGCGCTGGGGCCGGCTGCACGCGGGCGTCGACATCGCCGGCCCGCACGGCTCACCCATCCTCGCGGCGGGCGCCGGCGTGGTGGTGCGCGCGGGCGCGGCCGCCGGTTACGGCAACGCGGTGCTCATCGACCACGGCAACGGCTATCTCACCCACTACGGGCACATGTCGGTGATCGCCGTGTCGGCCGGCCAGCACGTCACGCCCGGCGAGCGGATCGGCGACGAGGGCTCGACCGGCCACTCCACCGGGCCGCACCTGCACTTCGAGGTGCACGTGGGCACGTACAAGAACCCGATCGAGCCCACCCGCTGGCTGCACGAGCACGGCGTACGACTGCCCGGCTGTTAGATCTTCTCGATGGGGGCGTGCCGGAGGACCAGCCACATCACCTGGTCGCCGAAGTCGATCTGAGCGCGGGCGCCCGGGCCCTGCCCCTCGACGGTGACGACCCGGCCGAGGCCGTAACGCTGATGATTGACCCGGTCGCCGGCCGACACCTTGGGCGCCTGGGGCAGCTCGCTGGCGGTCGAGAGCTTGCTGCCGTCGATGCCGAGGCGGCTCGCGAGCTGCTGCGCCTTCGGCGTGCCGCCGGAGAAGCCGCCACCGCGGGACCGGTCGCCACCGGCGCGGCCACCGACGCCGCCACCCGTACCGGACCATGAGGTGTAGTTGCCGGCCGTACGCTCCCAGCGGATCAGCTCGGGCGGAAGCTCCGCCGTGAACCGCGACGGAGGGTTGTACTGCGGCTGGCCCCACGCCCCGCGGGTGACCGCGCGGGAAAGATAGAGCCGCTGGCGGGCGCGGGTGATCCCCACGTAGGCCAGGCGGCGCTCCTCCTCGAGCTCGTTGTTGTCACCGAGCGCGCGGGTGTGCGGGAAGACGCCGTCCTCGAGGCCGGTCAGGAAGACCACCGGGAACTCGAGGCCCTTGGCCGTGTGCAGCGTCATGAGCGTGACCACGCCCTGGTGGTCGGGGTCGTCGCTCGGGATCTGGTCGGCGTCGGCCACCAGCGCGACCTGCTCGAGGAAACCGGCCAGCGTGGCGGCCGGGGCCTCACCCTCCTCGGCGTCCTCGGCCTGGGCCTCGACGCGCTCGGTGTACTCCCGGGCGACGCTGACGAGCTCCTGGAGGTTCTCCACCCGGCCCTGGTCCTGCGGGTCGAGGCTCTCCTCGAGCTCGGAGAGCAGGCCCGAGCGCTGGAGCACCGACTCGAGCACCTCCTCGGGCGGGGCCGTGCGCGAGAGCTCCCGCAGGTCGTCGAGGAGCTGGACGAAGTCGCCGATGCTGTTGACGGCGCGGGTCGAGATGCCCGGGGCGTCCTTGGCGTGGCGCAGCGCCTGACCGAAGGAGATGCGGTCGCGGGACGACAGCGCCTCGATGCAGGCCTCGGCCCGGTCGCCGATGCCGCGCTTGGGGGTGTTCAGGACGCGGCGGATGCTCACCGTGTCGTCGTCGTTCACCACCGCGCGCAGGTAGCCCAGCGCGTCGCGGACCTCCTTGCGCTCGTAGAAGCGCACCCCGCCGACCACCTTGTAGGGCAGGCCGACCCGGATGAACACCTCCTCGAACACACGGGACTGCGCGTTGGTGCGGTAGAAGACGGCGACGTCGCCGGGGCGGGCGTCGCCGCGGTCGGTGAGGCGGTCGATCTCGCGGGCCACCCAGTCGGCCTCGGCGTGCTCGGTGTCGGCGACGTAGCCGACGATCTGCTCGCCCGCGCCCTGGTCGCTCCAGAGCCGCTTGGGCTTGCGGGACGTGTTGCGGTCGATCACCGCGTTGGCCGCCGACAGGATCGTCTGGGTGGAGCGGTAGTTCTGCTCCAGCAGGATCGTGCGGGCGTCGGGGTAGTCACGCTCGAACTCGAGGATGTTGCGGATGGTGGCGCCGCGGAACGCGTAGATCGACTGGTCGGCGTCACCGACCACGCACAGCTCACCGGGCGGAAGGTCGCCGTCCTTCTCACCGACCAGAGCCTTCACCAGCATGTACTGCGCGTGGTTGGTGTCCTGGTATTCGTCGACGAGCACGTGACGGAAGCGGCGACGATAAGTCTCCACGACATGCGGATGCGACTGGAACAGGTGGACCGTGGCCATGATGATGTCGTCGAAGTCGAGCGCGTGCGCCTCGCGGAGGCGGCGCTGATAGAGCTCGTACGCCTCGGCGATGGCCCTCTCGTTGGGCCCCTTGGCCTTCTCCTTGAACTCCTCGGGCTCGATCAGCTCGTTCTTGAGGTTGGAGACCTGGGCCGCGAGACCGCGCGCCGTATATCTCTTCGGATCGAGGTCGAGCTCACGGACCACGAGCTGCATGAGCCGGCGCGAGTCGTCGGCGTCGTAGATGGAGAAGGTGCTCTTGAGGCCGGCGTGCTCGTGCTCGGCGCGCAGGATGCGGACGCACGCCGAGTGGAAGGTCGAGACCCACATCAACCGGGCACGGGGGCCGACGAGGTGGGCGACCCGCTCCTTCATCTCGCCGGCGGCCTTGTTGGTGAAGGTGATCGCGATGATCTCGCCGGGGTGCACGTCGCGCGCGGCCAGCAGATAGGCGATGCGATGGGTCAGCACCCGGGTCTTGCCCGAACCGGCGCCGGCCACGATGAGCAGCGGCGAGCCGGCGTGGGTCACGGCGTCGCGCTGAGGGCCGTTCAGGCCGGTCAGCAGCGACTCGGGGTCGAGCCCGCGCGGTTTCGGGCGCGGGGGTCTCGGCGCCTCGGGCTCCCGCACAGCGGGCATCGCGAACAGGGCACCGTCGGAGGTTTCAGAGGAAGGTCGCATCGCGGGGGCAAGTCTATGCCGACCCACCGACAAGAATCGCCGTCGTCCACCGGGGCCTGAGTTATCCACAGGTTTCGGCCAACCGGTAGCGCGCACACCCATCAATGCACCAGGCTGTCGAGGTCGGCCGACCCTCACCGTGATCGGGAGTTGAGCACTATGGACCGTCTCCGCCATCTCGCCGTCCCGGCCCTGGCGCTGGCCGTCGTCGCCGGCCTGCCGCTCGCGCGGCCCACACCCAGCGCCGCCGCGCCGCCGGAGTTCGCCCCGGTCAGTGTCTCGGCCGGCCTGCCCAAGGGCGCGACCGTCAAAGGGCAGTTCCTCAGCTACAACGACTTCCACGGCGCGATCGACCCGCCGAGCGGGAGCGGCGCCGTGGTCAACGCGTCCGGCACGAGCACGCCCGCGGGCGGCGTCGAATATCTGGCGACCTATCTGAAGAAGCTGCGGGCCGAGGCCAAGGCCGAGGGCCGTAAGACCCTGACCGTCGGCGCCGGCGACCTGATCGGCGCCACCCCGCTGGTGAGCGCGGCCTTCCACGACGAGCCGACGATCGAGCTGATGAACCAGGTCGGCCTGCAGGTCAGCTCGGTCGGCAACCACGAGTTCGACGAGGGCGTCGGCGAGCTGATCCGCATGCAGCGCGGCGGCTGCCACCCGGTCGACGGCTGCCAGGACGGCGACGGCTTCGGCGGAGCGAAATTCACCTATCTCGCGGCCAACACGATCGACAACAAGACCGGCCTGCCGATCCTGCCGCCGATCGACATCAAGCTGGTCGACGGCGTTCCGGTCGGCTTCGTCGGCATGACCCTCGAGGGCACGCCCGGCATCGTCAATCCGGCCGGCATCAAGAACGTGCACTTCACCGACGAGATCCAGACCGCCAACAAGTGGAGCAACGTGCTCAAGCTGTTCGGCGTGAAAGCTCAGGTGCTGCTCGTGCACGAGGGCGGTTCGCAGGGCACGGCCACCCCGACGCCGGGCGTCTCCGACTGCACCAACTTCTCCGGGCCGATCGTCCCGATCGTGGCCGGGCTCAACCCCGAGTTCGGTCTGGTCGTCTCCGGGCACACCCACCGGTTCTACTCGTGCACGCTGCCCAACAAGAAGGGCACGTCGGTGGTGACCAGCGCCGGCACCAACGGGCAGCTGATCACCGACATCGACTACACGATCGACCGGCGCAGCGGCCGGTTCGCCGAGATCACCGCGAAGAACGTGATCGTCGAGAACGGCGTGGCCGACGGGCAGGGCGGCTGGAAGCGGGACGCGAACGGCGTCTATCTGAAGAACCCCGACACGGTCGACGCGGGCGCCAAGAAGATCGCCGACAAATACCGCACCGCGGTCGCGCCGATCGCCAACCGCGTCGTCGGCTCGATCACGGCCGACATCACCCGCACGGCGACGCCGGCCGGTGAGACCCCGCTCGGCGACGTGATCGCGGATGCCCAGCTGGCCTATACGAAGGCCGGCGGGGCGCAGATCGCGTTGATGAACCCGGGTGGCATCCGGGCCGACTTCGACGCCGAGGCGTCGGCCGGTGGCGAGGCCAACGGCCAGGTGACGTACGGCGAGGCGTTCACCGTTCAGCCGTTCAACAACCTGGTGGTGACGCAGACCTTCACCGGGGCGCAGATCAAGGCCGTGCTGGAGCAGCAGTTCGCCGGGCACCAGGGCCAGACGACGACCAAGATCCTTCAGGTGTCGGCCGGCTTCACGTACACGTGGAGCGCCTCGGCCGCGCTCGGCTCGAAGATCTCGAACCTGGCCCTCAACGGCACGCCGATCGACCCCGCCGCCTCCTACCAGGTGACCACGAACGACTTCCTGGCCAACGGCGGTGACGGCTTCAGCGCCCTGACCGCCGGCACCGGCCGCACGACCGCACCGGGCTTCGACATCGACGCCTTGGTCGCCTATCTGGGAGCGGCCCCGGTCGCCCCGGGCCCGGCCAACCGCATCAGCACTACGGCCTGACCCACCGGGCCGGTCAGAAGAGTTCGAGGCCGCCGCCGGGGGCGGTGGTCTCGGGCTGGGGCTGGCCGGTCTGCTCGGGGGCCAACTGGTCGATCTGGGCGATGGCCGCCTGGACCTGGGAGATCAGGCCGCTGATGCTGTGCTGCTGGTCGTCGGCGACCGAGCGGACCTGGTCGATGGCGGCGCGGACGCTCGCGATGCCGTCGGTCATGGTGGCCACGGCGCTCGACACGTCGGTGGCGCTCGCGGTCAGGGCGCCCAGCGTGGTCGTGATGCGGTCGGCCGAGGTGGACGTGTCGTCAGCCAGCTTGCGGACCTCGTCGGCCACGACCGCGAAGCCCTCTCCGGACTTACCGGCGCGGGCGGCCTCGATCGTGGCGTTCAGGGCCAGCATGCGGGTCTGGCCGGCGATCTGCGCGATCACCGCGACCATCTCGGCGGCGGCGGGCAGGCTGACGCCGAGCGCCTCGGCCGCCCGGTCGGCCTGGGCCGCGTGGTCGGCCATCTGCTCGGTCGCCGAGTGGGCCGCGGCGGCGCCGGCGTTGATGTTCTCCACCGACTCGCGGACCGTGTCGACCTCGTGGACGGCGTCGCCGAGCTGATAGGCGATGCCGCCGATGATCTGCTCCGACTCGGCCTGCACCCGGCGCAGCGTCTCGTCCCGCGCGTGCTCCTCGGCCGTCAGCTGCTCCTCCCGCAGCGCCTCGGCGCGCGCCCGCTCCTCGGTGATCTCGGCGTCCTGCGCCTCGAAGGAAGCGAGCATGCCGTTGACCGCGGCCCCGAGCGCGTTCAGGTCCGGATGCGACGAGCCGGGCAGCCGGCCGCGCAGGTCACGGGACTCCATGATCTCCTCGGCCGCCCGCCGCAGCGGCCGCACCTCGTCGCGGACGGTGCCGCGGACCACCCGGCCCAGCGCCGCCTTGAGGATGATCATCGTCAGGACGATGACGACCGCGATCGCGATCAGGGTGCGCACCGCCGCGGTGTGCACCGGGCGCTCCTCAAGAATCTGGAACGTGACCCCGGCCCCGTCGACGCCGGTGACCGTGGTCTGCACAGCCACCTCGTCGCCGACCACTGCGGTGTCCACCCGCAGCGTGCCGATCAGGCTGTTCAGATCCTCGTGCTGCACCCGGCCCTTGACCGGGCCGTCCCGCAGCGTCGTCGTGTCCTCGGTACTCTCCTGGAGCATTCCCAGGCCGGTGGCGTCGAGCGCGCGGAGCAGGATCAGCGAGCCGGACGACGTTCCGCCACCGCTCCGCTCGAAGACCGGGAGACTGCAGAAGATCGTGGGGGTGCCGGTCGCGGAGGTGACCCCGCAGCGGGCCTCCCCGGCCGCCGCGCCGGTGTCGACCAGGGTCTCCAGCACCGACGAGTCGCGCAACTCGTCCGGCAGATCGTCGTAGCCCTCCGAGCCGAGCAGCCCGCCGACCGTTCTTCTCCCGTCCCGGCTCACGCCCACGACGCCGGAAAGCCCGTACAGGTCCCGCACCGTCGCGGGCGGGAAGTCGCCCTCGAAACCGGCCTGGTCACCCTCGGCCACATGGGTGTGGACGCTGGTCCGCATCGAATTGGTGATCCCGAAGTCGACGAGGCTCCGCGCCCGCTCGCTGAGCGCGACCCGCAGCTCCTCCGCCTCCTTGACCATCATCCTCTGCTCGACCCCGTTGAAGGCGCGCAGCGTGATCACCCAGACGGGCACCATGAGGACCACGAGCACCACCGCGAGCAGAGCGATGATCCGCAGCCGGCCCGGCGCCCGCAGCACTGTCGGCACGTCCACATGTTCAAGTTAGGCAACGTTGGAGAACCGCTTGTACCGAATAGCCACGTTTGTGCAGGCGGGCACCGGGAGTGGGAGCCGTCCCACGGATCGGGCGCTTTTCTTGCGGACTGGTTCCCGCCGGGGGCATACTCGGCACGTGATCCAGCAGGCGCGATTTTTCTATGGCAGCGGAAGCCCCGCGGCCATAGGACGCGTCTGAACGACAGACCTCCATCAAGCCCCGGGCCTCACCGCCCGGGGCTTGATGCTGCCCGGGCCGGGTCGACCGGGGCGCCAGCACCCGAGGAGCACGACATGACCGCCGACGTGGTGGACAACAAGACCGGCGACAGCGCTGCCCAGACGAGCGCGGCCGGGATGGACCTCAAGACCGGCGCCGCCGAGCCGCTGGCCGCGCACGAGATCAGCGCGATGCGTGAGCGGATCGACGAGATCGACCAGGCGATCATCGACCTCTGGCTGGAACGGGCCCGCCTCTCCCAGGAGGTCGGCCGCACCCGCATGGCCAGCGGCGGCACCCGCCTCGTCCTCTCCCGCGAGCGCGAGATCGTCGAGCGCTTCCGCGAGGCCCTGGGCGCCGACGGCGCCCAGGTCGCCCTGATGATCCTGCGCGCCGGGCGCGGCCCTCTCTGACCCCTACCGCCGGGCCAGGTCGAGCGTCTCCGCGAAGTGGCAGGCGCTCGGATGCGGGGAACGCTCGCGGACCTCGAGGGTCGGCTCGTGGACGGCGCAGCCGGGCTGGGCCTTCCAGCAGCGCGTGCGGAAACGGCAGCCGGACGGCGGATCGGCCGGTGAGGGCACGTCGCCCTCCAGGACGATGTGCCGCCGGTGACCGCGCAGGCGCGGGTCCGGCACCGGGACCGCCGACAGCAGGGCCTGGGTGTACGGGTGGGTCGGCTGGTCGTAGATCGCCACGTGGCTGCCCGTCTCGACCACCTTGCCGAGGTACATCACGGCGATGCGGTCGGAGATGTGCCGGACCACCGACAGGTCGTGGGCGATGAAGACGTACGAAAGGCCGAAGTCGCGCTGGAGGCGCTCGAGCAGGTTGATCACCTGGGCCTGGATCGACACGTCGAGGGCGGACACCGGCTCGTCGCAGACGATGATCTCGGGGCGGAGGGCCAGCGCGCGGGCGATGCCGATGCGCTGGCGCTGACCGCCCGAGAACTGGTGCGGATAGCGGTTGAGGTGGTCGGGGTTGAGGCCGACCGTGTCGATCAGGTCGCGCACCGCGCGCTCGCGGCCCTGCCCTGGCACCGCCTCCGGGTGGATCTCGAACGGCTCGCCGACGATGTCGCCGACGGTCATGCGCGGGTTCAGCGACGTGTACGGGTCCTGCATGACCATCTGGATGTTGCGGCGGGCCTGGCGCAGCGCCGGGCCGCGCAGGCGGATCATGTCGTCGCCGCGTACCCGGATCTCACCGCTCGTGGGTTTCTCCAGGCCGACCAGCATCTTCGCCAGCGTCGACTTGCCGCAGCCGGACTCGCCGACGATGCCGAGGGTCTCGCCCCGGCGCAGGTGCAGGTCGACGCCGTCGACCGCCCGGACCGCGCCGGTCTTCTTCCGCACGACGATGCCCTGGGTGATCGGGAAGTGCTTGACCAGGCCCCGCGCCTCGAGAACGACGTCAGACACCGAGGACCTCCCGGATGAAGTGGCAGCTGGCGATGCGCCGCGACGCGATCTGATAGGCGGGCGGCGGCGGATCCTGCCGGCAGATGTCCCGGGCGTAGGCGCACCGCGGGTGGAACGGGCAGCCCCGCGGCACGTCGGTCAGGGCCGGCGGCAGCCCGCGGATCACGTTGAGCCCGCGGCCCTTGAAGTCGAGGCGCGGGATCGACTCGAGCAGCGCCTTCGTGTACGGGTGGGCCGGGTGCGCGTAGATGTCGTAGAC
Source organism: Actinoplanes sp. NPDC000266 (assembly GCF_042899005.1). Classification (NCBI taxonomy): domain Bacteria; kingdom Bacillati; phylum Actinomycetota; class Actinomycetes; order Micromonosporales; family Micromonosporaceae; genus Actinoplanes; species Actinoplanes sp. NPDC000266. Next base: position 2,757 of record NZ_JBIAZI010000021.1, on the reverse strand, counting down.
CGGCGCGTACTCGACGACTTTGCCCGCGTACATCACCGCGATGGTGTCGGCGACGTCCGCCACCACGCCCATGTCGTGGGTGATCAGCACCAGGCCCATGTTGCGCTCGCGCTGCACCTCGGCCAGCAGGCCCATGATCTGGGCCTGGACGGTGACGTCGAGGGCCGTGGTCGGCTCGTCGGCGATCAGCACGTCCGGGTCGAGGGCGAGCGCCATCGCGATCATGACGCGCTGGCGCATGCCGCCGGAGAACTGGTGCGGATAGTCGTCGGCCCGGTTCTTCGCGTCGGGGATGCGCACCTGGTCGAGGAGCTCGACGGCGCGGCGCTTGGCCTCCTGGCGGGACAGGCCACGATGCGTACGGAAGAGCTCGCCGATCTGAAATCCGACGCTGTAGACCGGGTTCAGGGCGCTCAGCGCGTCCTGGAAGATCATCGCGATCCGGTTGGCGCGGACCTTGCGGCGCTCGGTCTCGGGCAGTTTCAGCAGGTCGACGCCGCGGTAGAGCACCTCGCCCCTGGTCACGTGGGCCGGTGGCGTGTCGAGGATGCCCATGATCGCCTGCGCGGTGACCGACTTGCCGCAGCCCGACTCGCCCAGCACGGCGAGCGTCTCGCCGGGGCGCAGGATGAGGTTGACGCCGTTCACCGCGCGGGCCACGCCGTCGCGGGTGCGGAACTCCACGTGCATGTCGTTGACCTGGAGCAACGGGGCGTTCGGGTCGAAGTCCATCTCGGTCACCGCAGCTTCGGGTCGAAGGCGTCGCGGATGGCGTCGCCGAGCATGATGAAGGCCAGCACCGTCATCGCGAGGAAGACCGAGGGCCAGATCAAAGGCGCCGCGGTCGTACGGACGTACGGCCCGGCCTCGGCAATCGCGATGCCCCAGCTGATGGCGTCGCCCTTGAGCCCCACGCCGAGGAACGACAGTGTCGACTCGCTGGCGATGTTGACGCCGAGCAGGATCGTCAGCACCACCAGGAACGGGCCGATCGAGTTGGGCAGGATGTGCCGGAACATCTGGCGCCCGGGGCTCGCACCGAGCATGCGGGCCGCCGCCACGTAGTCCTGGCCCTTGGCCGAGATGACGGCCGAGCGCATCACCCGGGCCGACGTCGTCCAGCCGAGCAGCCCGAGGGTCAGCGTCACCGCCAGCAGGCCGTTGTCGTCCGGGTTCGCCGAGAACCGTTTGGCCAGCACGATCGCCGCCAGCAGGAACGGGACGCCGAGCATGACGTCGATGAAGCGGGACAGCACCGCGTCGAGCCAGCCGCCGTAGTAACCGGCGGCCAGGCCGAACAGCAGACCGATGACGCCGGCGATCAGGGTGGCGAACAGGCCGACGATCAGCGAGTCGCGCGCGCCGTAGATGGTCTTGGCGTAGACGTTGCAGCCCTGGAAGTCGTAACCGAAGGGCGCGCCGCCGGCCGAGCCGGCGTTCTTGTTGGCCAGCACGCAGTCGCGCGGGTCGGCCGAGGTGAACAGCGACGGCCAGGCCGCCATCAGCAGGATGACCACGACCAGCACCGCCGCCACCCAGAAGATCTTGCTGGAGCGCAGGTCGATCCAGGCGTCGCCGGCCAGGCTGCGCGGCTTGGCCGGCGAGCTGCCGTGGCGGGGGCGGGTCGGCGCCGGGCCGGGCGCCTCGGCCGCGCTGACGGCGTTGAGGTCACTCATAGCGGATCCTGGGGTCGAGAGCGGCGTACAGCAGGTCGACGATCAGGTTGATCACCAAGAAGACGATCACCAGAACGCTCACGAAGCCGACCACCAGCGGGCCGTCCTCGGCGCGGATGCCGCGGAACAGGTTGAAGCCGACGCCGGGGATGTTGAAGACACCCTCGGTGACGATCGCGCCCGACATGAGGGCGCCGATGTCCACGCCGATCAGCGTGATCACCGGGATCAGGGAGTTGCGCAGCACGTGGGCGCCGATCACCCGCTTGTTCGTCAGACCCTTGGCCCGGGCCGTACGCACGTAGTCGGCCCGCATGTTCTCGGCCACCGAGGAGCGGGTGACCCGCAGCTCGGTCGCGATCACCAGAGTGCCCAGCACCAGGGCGGGCAGCAGCAGGTCCCACAGTCCGGCGTCACGGGTGACGGTGACCGGGAACCAGCCGAGCTGGACACCGAAGACCACCTGGGCCACCGGGGCCAGCACCACGACCGGCATGGCCAGCACGATCAGAGTGATCACCAGCGTGACGTTGTCGAACACGCCACCGCGGCGGATGCCGGAGAGCACGCCGGCCGAGACGGCGATGACGGCCGCGATCAGGACCGCGAGCAGCGCCAGCTTGATCGTGATGGGCCAGGCCTCGGCCAGCATCTCGCTGATCGGGCGGCGCTGGGTCAGCGAGGTGCCGAGGTCGCCGGTGAGCAGGCCCCGCACGTAGTGCCAGTACTGCACGAAGAAGGGGTCGTCGAGGTGGTACTGCGCGTTCAGGGCGGCCCGCTGGCTCTCGCTGAGCGGGCGCTCGCCGACCAGCGCCTGATAGGGGTCGTCCTGGTTGGCGAACATCAGCGCGTACACGAGGAACGTGGCCCCGAAGAAGGTGAGCACCATCTGGAGCAGGCGCCGCACGATGTAGCGGAACATGTGGGTGAAGCCTCTTGGGCCGAAGGGGTGGAACACAGCGGTGGGGGGGGGGGGGGGGCGGGCCGCGGCCCCCCCCCCCCCCCCCACCAAAACCCAAACACAAAAAAAAAAAAAAGAAGATAATATAACGAAAAGGAAACAAAACAAAACAGAGACACA
>NZ_JBIAZI010000020.1:0-139321 GCF_042899005.1 Actinoplanes sp. NPDC000266 | reverse complement strand
CAATACCCCAGTACCCCCCCCGGGGGTGGGGGGTCGCAGGGGGTTTTACCACCGCTTTGGGTTGGGCGCCCCCCCCCCCCGCCGGGGGCCCCCCCGGGGGGGGGGGGGGGGCCCCCCCCCCCCCCCGGCCCGTCTCAGCTCACAGCAGGCCCGCCTCGTACGACAGGCGCTCGATCAGCCCGTCCACCTCCACCGGCAGGCCGCGCGAGGTGAACCAGGACGCCACGTTGCGCACGTCGCGGGCGAGGAACTCCACGCCCCGGGGATTGGCGATCAGGTCGACGATCTGCGGCATGTCGATGACCACCAGCCGGTCGCCCTGCACCAGCGTGTTGTACGCCGACAGGTCGCCGTGTGCCACCTGGGCCCGGGCCATCACGCTGAGCGCGTCGGTCATCTGCCGCCACAGGTCCGCGAGGAAGTCGTCATCCGGGCGGACCTGCGCCAGCCGCGGCGCGGCCTCGCCGGTCTCCCAGTCGCCGATGAACTCCAGCATCAGCTCGGTGCCGATCAGCTGCACCGGGTACGGCACCGAGATCGTGCCGCTCTCCTGCCCCACCTGCCAGAGCCGGGACAGCGCGCCGAACTCGGCCGCCGCCCATTCGCCGGCGATGAGCTCCTTGCCGTAGTTCGAACGGTTCGCCATCGCCCGCATCTCACGGGACCGGCGCACCCGGCGCCCGTCGAGATAGCCGGCGTCGCGGTGGAACAGCCGATGGTCGCCGTCGCGGTAACGCTTGGCCGCCAGCATGCTGATCTGATCGGTTCCCGGCACCTCGCGCCGGACCAGGAAGACGTCCGCTTCCTTACCGGTCTTGAGGATGCCCAGCTCGGTGTCGACCGCGCGGTATTCGGTGCGGACCCAGTCGGGTCGCGGCAGGGGACCGTGGACGGCGCCGTCCCAGGTCGACCAGCGATCACCGGTCTCGGGAAGGTCAGGTTCCTCGCTCAGGGCCCGCCGGGGCCGTTCCCACTTTACGTAGTTGGAAGCGTCGTCGACGGCTTCGTGAGGGCCACGGCGTACGGCCCGCTGACGGTGCGATTTGCGCTCCACTCGAGCGTCTCCTCGGAGAAGAAGGGTTCTTGAACCCGGACACGACGAAGGACTTGAACGTCCATGGGTTTGAAACCTCCTCATCTCGACAAGAAGCCTCGGACAGATGCGATTTCCACTCTTTCAGACGCCACCCAGCTGACGCAACCGACTTGGCTCGTGACCGCCGTACGACTAGCAGCGTGCGGGATGCCAGGGCGCCGGGGTCCGGACCTAGCGTTTCCGAGGAGCATCGCCATACCGGGCCGACCACAGAGATGAGCTGCCATGGCCGCGACGCAGTCCGAAGTCACCCTCGCTGGTCTTGTCGCCTACCTCGACAAGCTTCGGGAGCAGGGGGACGTGCATTTCGACGAGAGGATGCGGGTGTGGCACGTGCTGGGCTACCAGCAGGCCCAGCAGGTGCAGACCGACCCGGTGACCTTCTCCTCGGAGATCACCGGGCGCGAGGACTTCGAGGGCAACTTCCTGCGGGCCGACGATCCGCGGCACCGCCGGCTGCGCGGCGTCGCCAACAAGGCGTTCACCCCGAAGATGGTCGCGGACCTGGAGCCGCGCATCGTCGAACTGAGTACCCGGCTGCTCGACGCGGCGGACGCCGCCGGCGACCGGTGGGACTTCATCGACAGCGTGGGCCACCCGTTGCCGTTCATGGTCATGGCGGAGATGCTCGGCGTCCCCGCCGACGATCACGCGTTCATCCGCAAGTTGTCCGACGCCATCATCGAGGTCCGCCGGATGGACCCGGGTGGGTCCGGCGAGGCGCCGGAGAACGGTGACGGGCCGGCGCTGCGCGAGCTGAAGCCGCGCCACGAGCTGGATCGGTACCTGCTGGAGCTCATCCGCGCCCGGCGCAAGAACCCCGGTGACGACCTGATCAGCCGGCTGCTGACCATCGAGGCCGACGGGGACCGGCTGGACGAGCAGGAGACTCTCGGCATGCTCAACGTGCTGGTCGCCGGCCACCACACCACGACCGCCGCCCTGGGCAACACGGTGCTCTCGCTGGACGAGAACCCGCACGTGTGGCAGCGGCTGCTGGACGACCGGTCACTGATCCCGGCCGCGTTCGAGGAGTCGGTGCGCCTGCGGCCGCCGTTCCCGCGGTCGCCCCGGCAGACCACGAAGGACACCGTGCTCGACGGCCGGCGGATCCCGGCCGGCGCGACCGTGGTGGTGTGGGCGATGACCGCGAACCGTGACGACCGCGTCTTCGCCGACCCGAACCGGTTCGACCTCACCCGCAAACCGAACCCGCACCTGTCGTTCGGCAAAGGGATCCATCACTGCATCGGGGCGCCGGTGGCGCGGCTGGAAGCGAAGGCAGCGTTCACTCTCCTGCTCGAGCGCTACCGGAAGATCCGCGTACGTGAGGACGCCCCGGCCGACCTCCGCAATCCCTGGGCGACGGCCGGGGAAAGGCCCGGCGAGTGGGGCATCGGCGACATGATGATCCCGGGCGTCGTCAACAAGCTTCCGCTCGAGGTGGAAAAGCACTGAACGCCCGCCGGCCGACTGTCAGGCCGAGGGATACGGGCACCTCTTCGTGAGACCTAGCATCAGCCGTACATCCCGATGAAAAGGATGTTGAAGAAGGGTGGTGGCAGTGCCGGACAATGGTGATCGGCTGCTTTCTCGTGAACAGCTGAAAGAATTCGTCGAGCGCGGTTACATCGTGATCCCGGACGTGGTGCCGCCGGATCTGATAGCCGCCGCCAACGGCCTGGTCGACGCGCTGATCAGCGCCCGCCCGACACCGGCCGGGCATGTCGGCACGCGCTACCTGTTCCAGGAGCTGGAGGACGCCCCGGCGCTGGCGGCGTTGCTGCGGGACACCGCGGCCGTCCAGCTCGCCGAGCAGCTCATCGGACCGGACGCGCTGGATTTCCCGGAATCGGTGCAGACCGCGTTGACCTATCCGCCGTTCGTGGACGCCCGGGAACAGCCGCACATCGACGGCGGCAAGGGACGCAAACCCGACGACCCGCCGTGGACCTTCACCATGCTGGCCGGCTTCTTCCTGACCGATCAGTCGGCCGACGACGCCGGCAACCTGTTCGTCTGGCCGGGCACCCACGAGGCGCACGCGCAATTGTTCCGGGAGCGCGGTACCGACGCCTTCACCACCTATCCCACCGTCGAGCTGCCGGAGCGGGATACGGTTCGCGGCCGCCCGGGCGACATGTTCTTCAAGCATTACCTTCTCGGCCACAATGGCGGCAACAACACCAGCGACATCGTCCGGCGTACGGCCTATTTCCGGCTGCGGCGCAAAGGTCACGGCCCGACGTGGCGCGCGATCCTGCAGGACCCCTGGCACGATTTCCCGCCATTGCGGGAGTTGACGGCGCCGTCCCTCGAAGTGAGTCCGAGCTCGCCCCGATGACAGGAGAGAATTGCTATGCCTGACGTCAATGATCTCGTGGACGTGGCGACCGGCGACGTCATCATGGCCGAGACCGATGTCACGCTGCCCGGCGTCCTGCCGCTCGTGATCGAGCGCCGCCACCGATCGTCGTCGCGCGCGGGCCGGTGGTTCGGGCGGTCCTGGATGTCGAGCCTCGACCAGCGCCTGCGGGTGACCGGCGAGCGCGTCGAGGCGAGCTTCGCCGATGGCCAGGTCCTGACCTGGCTGCCGCCGGGCGACGCCGGATCCTCCGCCGTGCCGGTGAGCGGGCCCGCGTGGCCGTTGCGCCGGAACCCGGACGGCTCCTACGCCGTCAACGACCCGCAGCGCGGCCTCACCTGGCACTTCGAACAGCGGGCGGGCCATGAGGACGGCACCCTCCCGCTGATCTCGGTGACCGACCGCGCGGGCCACGAGATCACCTTCGGCTACGACGGCGCCGGCCGGCCACTCGGCATCACCCACTCGGGCGGTTACCGCGTCCGGGTGTCGGTCGCCGGCGGGCACGTCATCGCGCTGACCCTCGCCGGCCGCGACGGTCAGGGCGACCTGCCCCTGCGCCAGTTCCAGTACGACGGCGCCGGCAACCTGTCCGCCGTCGTCGACTCCACCGGCCGGGCACGGCGCTTCACCTACGACGACGCGGGCCGGGTGAGCGGCTGGACCGACCGCAACGGCCACTCCTACCGCTACATCTTCGACGACGAGGGCCGGTGCGCCCGGGTGGACGGCGCCGACGGCGTTCTGCTCGGCGCCCTCGCCTTCGAGCCCGGCGCCGCCCGCTGGACCAACGCCGGCGGCGCCGTCACGACGTACGAGATCGCCGATGCGGCCCGGACAACCGCGATCACCGACGCGACCGGGAAGACCTCGCGGACCGAGTACGACGACCGTGGTCGCGTCGCCGCCGAGATCGACGCCGTGGGCCGGGCCGTCCGGTTCGCCTACGACGAGCGCGGCAACGTGGTCTCGGTGACCAACCCCGACGGCCACGAGACCCGCGCCGAGATCGACGACGCCGGCCTTCCGATCCGGGTGACGTGCCCGGACGGCGGCGTCTGGCTCCAGGCCTTCGACAAGAACGGGAACCTCACCGAGCTGACGGCGCCCGACGGCACGGTGCTCCGGAACGGATACGACGCCCGCGGCCACCTCAGCGAGGCGGTCGATGCGAACGGCGCGGTCACCAGGGTGAAATGCGATCCGGCCGGGCTGCCGGTGGCCGTCACCGGACCCGGCGGCGCGACGATCCGGTACGAGCGGGACCAGATGGGCCGGGTCGTGCGGTTGTCCGGCTTCGACGGCGGCACCACGTCCTGCGCCTGGACGGCCGAGGGCCTCCCGCTCTCGCGGACCCGGCCGGACGGCACAACCGAGTCCTGGGACTGGGACGGTGAGGGGAACCTGCTCCGGCGGACCTCGGCCACGGGAGCGGTCACGTCCTTCACGTACGCTCCGGGCGGTCAACTCGTCTCGATCGCCTGGCCGGACGGAACGCTGAGCGAGTTCGAGCACGACGACAGCCGGTCCCCCCGGGTAGTCATCCACGGCGGGCTGAAATGGCGCTACGAGCACGACTCGGTCGGCCGGCTGAGCGCGCAGACCGACTACAACGGCGCCACCACGCAGTACTGGTACGACCCGGCCGGGCAGCTCGTCCACCGGGTGAACGCCAGCGGCCACGAGGCGTCGTTCGCCTACAACCCCATCGGAAAGCTGGCGTGGCACCACGTCGCGGACGGCACGGTGACGAAGTTCGACTGGGACCCGGCCGGCCGGCTGCTGCGGGCGTGGAACGACGACGACGATCTCGTCCTCGTCCGCGACGAGCTCGGACGGGTGGTGTCCGAGAGCCACAACGGCAGCACGGTCACCCGGGCCTACGACGCGGCCGGCAACCTCACCAGCCTGGTGACTCCGTCCGGCGCCGGCGCCACCTGGGCCTACGACGCCGCCGGCACGCCGTCGGCGCTCACCGCCGACGGCCGGGAGCTGCGGTTCGGCCACGACCCCGCCGGTCGTGAGATCAGTCGGGAGCTGCCCGGCGGCGCCGTCGTCACCCAGCGGTGGGATCAACTCGGCCGCCTCGTGGCACAGGATCTCACCGGCCCGGCCGCCGAGGAGCCGCTCCGGCGGCGTACGTACAAGTTCGGCCCGGACGGGTTCGTCTCCAAGGCGGCGGAAGCGACCGCCGGCGACCGGAATTTTCAGCGTGACGCCGCCGGGCGCCTCACCATCGTCACCGGCGACGGCGGCGGCCATCCCGCGCGCTACCAGTACGACCCGGTGGGCAATCTGGTGAACGTCGCCGGTCCCGCCGCCGGAGTGCCGGACATGCCGTCGCACGGTGTCCGGGAGATCAACGGAACCTTCACGGCACGGGCCGGGAACGTCCACTACCGCTACGACGCCGCCGGCCGCGTGATATCCCGGACGCTGACCGGTACGGCCGGCGAGCCGGAGGCCTGGCGCTACTCCTGGGATGCCAACAGCCACCTCCACTCGGTCACCGTCCCCGACGGGAGCAAGTGGATGTACCAGTACGACCCCCTCAGCCGCCGCGTCGGCAAGCGTCATCTCGCGGCCGACGGCCGCGTGGTGACGGAGACGCGGTTCTCGTGGGACGGGCCGCGGCTCGTCGAGCAGCGGGACCTCGGCGGCGACACGGAGCGGGTCACCACCTGGACCTACCGGAGCGGCTCCGACATCCCGCTCACCCAGGCGTCGGGCGAGGAGTTCCACTCCGTGGTGACCGGTCAGGGCGGCGTGCCGAGCGAACTGGTCTCTCCCGACGGGTCCATCGACGGCGACGCGACCACGCCGTGGCGCGGGCCCGGCCGGTACCAGGACGGCGAGTCGGGGCTGCAGTACCACAACCACCGGTACTACGACCCGGTGACCGGTGTCTACCTGTCGCCGGCCACCGCGGCGCTCTCGGCCGGGCCGAACCCGCATGCGTCCGTCCCGGTTCCGGTTGCCGTCAGCAATCCTCCAGGACTGCTCAGCGGTGATGAGGCGGCCGCCGTGGTCCGGGACGGCGTCGTGGCGCTGCGGGCCGCGTCGGGCACCCTCCCGGCGCCGTGGACCAGGACGGCGGAGTCCTGGATCGGCTTCCTGCTCGGCTCGTCCCGTCATCTGCCGGTCGCCTCGGGCGCCGACGGATTCGACGCGCGGCTGTTCACCGGTGAGCCCGTGCTCGGTACGGGCTTCCACCCGCGGATCCCGCTGCAGCCGGGCGAATGAGCTCCGCCCGGTGCGTCCGTGGAACAAGCGGACGCACCGGGCGGAGTTTTTCTCGATGGATGTCGTTACTTGGCGGAGCCGCGCCCGTCGAACTTCGAACGTCCCGCGGTCTCCACGTGAGTCACCAGCTCCACGCAGCGGCTCGACGCCGCCAGCGCGTCCGGATCGCCCGTACGCGCGAAGGTGTCCATGGCGATGTCGACGAACTTGATGACGTGCTCGTCGCCGTTCTCGATGGCCCGGTCCATGGCGTCCTCGGGCGTGGTGACGCCCTTGACGTGCGGGGCGAGATCGGCCGGGTCGGCGGTCGGCGGCAGGCACGCGGCGCGCAGGGCGGCCGCCGCCTGCCAGGCCAGGTCCATGCTCGGCACCCACAGCTCGCGCGGCAGGACGGGCAGCACCCGGGAAACCGCGGCGGGCGCCGTCGAGGCGTGCACCCGCATGACCGGCTGGCCGTGGCCGTGGGGCAGATAGTCGACCACCGTCGCGTCGATCACCTGGGTCAGCAGCGTGGGGACGTCCTCCGGATCGTCGACCGCCCGCAGCCCGCCGAGCGCCGGCTGCCAGAGCTCCGTGGCCGGGAGCTGGGCGATCCGGTACGGCACGCCCCGGACCTGATCGGCGACCGGCGGCACGGCGGCCAGGGCCTCGGCCGCCGACAGCGATCCGGGCCGATGCGAGGGATCGCCGTGCACGGGTTTCCAGCACGCGGCCCAGTACCCGAGCGAGTCGATCAGTTCGACCAGGAGCGGATCGTCGCCGATGTCGCCCGCGGGCTCCACCGCCGGACCGGTCCCCGCCTCGGCCAGGGCCAGCGCGTGAACGACGTGCCCGACACGGATCACGCCGTGGGTCGCGCCGCCGGCGATTCCGGGCAGCAGCCGCATCCACCATCGCGTGACCACTTCCCGCCAGGGGTGCTCGGCGAGCTCACGGTGGAAGAACGCCGTCCAGTCGGCCACCCGCTGGATGTCGCCCAGCGCCTCCCGCCAGTCCTGTTCGGTCACCGCGGCCAGGCCACGCGGAGGTTCCACCAGGCGTCGCGCGTAATTGTCGACCCAGCGCCGCACGGACTCGCCGTATCCGCGCCGGACCATGGCCTCGACGGCCATCGGACCGTGGTTGCTCAGACCATGGCCGCCCCACTCCGGTCCCGTCTCATGGAATCGCTGGTACGCCTCCAACAGGTTCGGGTCACTGTCACTCATGCGAAAACTCCAAGCTGGTTACGGAGCTCTGTCTGCCACCCTTTGAGGACATTAGGTCGGCCGCCGAGACGCCCACTATCCCCGGCCCTAGTAGTTGCGGGCCACGTCGAGGTCCTCCCGGCCGACCAGCTGCTTCCACCTGACCGCCAGCTCGATGCGCGACTTGGCCCCCACCTTTTGAAAGATCTTGCGGAGGTGGAAGGCGACGGTGTGCCGCGACAGGAACATCTTTCCGGCGACCTCGGCATTCGTGAGTCCGCCGGCCACCAGTTCGGCCACCGCGTACTCGGTGTCGGTGAGCACGGGGATCCGGCTGCTGGGCCAGTACCGGGCCGAGGCCATGGAGGTGTCGTACCGCCGCAGTTTGCTGCGGACCCGGGACGAGTCCCGGGGGGACCCGGCGTTCGCATAGCAGTGCATCGCGGTCTCGTAGTGCGAGCACGCGTCGCGGAAGTCTCCGCGGTCCTCGGACAGCAGGTCGCCGATGTCCTCATTGGCCGATGCCCGCGTCCATTTGTCGCGGACCGTGGCGGCCGCCTGCTGAAGCAGGCCCACTTCCTTGTCCAGGAGGGCCTCCAGGTGCAGGGCGGTGGCCGTGATGGCGTCGACCCCCGGGTTCTCGGCCGCGAGCGCCGCCGCGGCACCCCGGACCCGCTGGGCGGTCTCCCGGTCCTCGGCCCTCAGCAGGATGCGCACGAGGAAGGACGCCGCCGTCGGATCGGACAGCAGAACGCACCGGGTCGACGATTCGAACTCCAGCAGCCCGCGGGCGAGCGGCACGGCGACCTCCCAGCCCTTCTCGGCCTCGGTGATCTGGACGACGAGCCACGCGGGAGAATCCCACGGGAAGGTGTCCCGGCCGAACAGCACGTCCCGCCCGAGGAGGACGTCCTCCATGAGCTGGTTGGCATGGTGGCTCATGGAGGCGAGCTCGCCCCGGCGCATCGCGATGATCGCCCGGACCATGTTGCCGACCGAGGCCCAGGAGGCGTACCGCGGGTCGTTGGCCACCACCATCCCGGTGTCGCACAGGTCGGCGGCCTCGTCGATGCGGCCCTCGCAGAGTGCGATCTTGGCGCGGACCAGCGCGGTCAACGCGTGGATGGCCGAGGCGCCACCGATCCCGGCGGCCTGGCGCACGGCGTCGCGGGCCTCGTCGAGGCGCCGGAGGCTGGTCAGCAGCAGGGCCAGCTGCAGGCCGGCGAGAGCCGAGCACTGCTCGGTGCCCCGCCGGCATCGGGCCGTCGCCGCCGCTTCGGCCAGCGATACGGCGGAGGCGACGTCGCCCTCCAGCCAGACCGAGCCGGCCGTATGCAGGATCTCGAGGTTGACGCAGTGGTGCGAGGATAGAAATGGCGCGGGAACATCGAAAACGCCCAATGGAACTCCCCGAAGTCTTCGAGTGCATTTCCAGGATTGGTGTGCGACTCGATTCCTGAGCTGCTCCGCTATTCGCGAAGCTTTGTTTCCGAGGGGAGCAAATGGCGCCGAAAAACGGTGATCGCCCCCGTAACCATGGACGACGATACCCCATGACTCCGGTCTGTCAAAGGTCAACTCCGGACCGTATTGACAGATTCCTAACAGCCCTGACAGGCATTTCTGTCAAGTCTGACGGTGTCCGGTGGCGCATTTCGAGCAGTTGTGTAATTGATCGACACGGTTCGCCGACGGCGCCCTCGATCGGATTGGCGTGGCCGAGAATGGCGACGGCACTCCCCCGGCCGCCTTGGCCTGGATCGGTGTAGATCGTCCAGGATGGACTGTCGCCGCCGGCGCCGGGCGGAGACCCCCTTGCCGGTGACGCTCGGTGAGCTCCGCCATCCTCACGTTCCGAGCGATCCGGCGCCGGGCAGACTGTCAGGCTGGGTAGTTGCCGCCGTTCACGCGCGGTTGCGACGATGGCGCACGAGGCCGGAACGTCCCCGCCTCCCATTTCGGATGGTGAAGGACGACTATGGGCATCCGGATGAACGCATTCTTGCGTCGGTGGGCCCGGGCCGCCGCGCGGGCACACTCGATTGCCGCGTACGAGGTGGCTCAATTCGCCTGCTTCGCCACGCCGGCCTTCTATTTGTTTGTCGAGCCGGCCTTCGCGCCTGTCGACGATGCACACCGCCGAGTCGCCTTCTCCTCGCATATCGAGGTGGACATCGACGGGATCTGGCTTCTGGACGGCCCCACGGGGCACCGGGACGAGCCCGGCCGGTAATGACACCGGATCGGGCGCACTACGATGACCACAGCACAGTGTTGCGAAATGAATGCGAGGGTGTTGAGTTGCGGATTCTCGGCGTTTGCGGGTCGCTTCGTAAGGGGTCTTTCAATGCCCGGCTCCTGGCGGCCGTCCGGCCGCTGGCCCCGGACGGGATGACGATCGACGTCTTCGACCGGCTCGGTGATCTGCCGCTGTACAACGAGGACCTCGATTCCCGCGACGGCGGCCCGGCCGAGGCCGAGGTGTGGCGCGACGCCGTACGCCAGGCCGATGGCCTGCTCATCGTCACGCCGGAATACAACAGCTCGATCCCCGGCGTGCTGAAGAACGCGGTCGACTGGGCGTCCCGCCCGGTACGCGACGCCGCCCTGCACGGCAAGAGCGTGGTGACCATGGTGGCCACCACGGGGGGCGGCCTGGGCCGCAACGTGCTGGCCGACCTCGGGCGGGTGCTGCACGACTGTCACGCGCACGTGATCAGCGGACCGTGGGTGGTCCTCACCGAGGCACAGAACAAACTGGCCGACGTCGAGGACGAGCAGGGCCAGTTCGTCCCGACCATCTCCGACCCGCTCACCCAGCGGATCGCCAAGGTCCAGCTGGAGTCCTTGGCCACCGCGGTCGAGTCGGGCGCCGGGGACCACGCGGTGGCGCCACTGCGCGCGTTCTTCGCGGCCATGCCACCCCGGCCACCGCGCCCCTGACCAACGCAGATCTGCCCGGTCCCGCCGGACTTCTGGCGGGACCGGGCAGATCTCTGTGTCGCGACCCTAGTTGCGGTACCGGAACACGATTCGCCCCCGCGTCAGGTCGTACGGCGTGAGCTCGACCAGCACCCGGTCCTCCAGGTAGATCTTGATGAAGTTCTGCCGGATCTTGCCACTGACGTGGGTGAGCACCCGGTGCCCGTTCTCCAGCTCCACGGTGAACATGGCGCTGCGCAGGCACTCGACGACCCGGCCCTCGACTTCGACGCCTTTTCTGACCCTCATCTCACCAACTCCAGGTTGCTGCTCATCGGTCGGGCTCCGGCGCCCCTGAACAAAGCCGAGGCCGCCCGGTTGGACTCCTGAACCTCGGCCCAGGCCGCGCCGTGCCCCGCGTCGTGCAACGTCTCCAGCGCGTGGGCCAGCAGCGCCCGCGCCACGCCCCGGCGACGCTCACCGGCCCGGACCGCGACCAGTCCGATGCGTGGCCGGATCACCGTCACCACCCGGATCAGTCCCAGGTAGCCGTGCGGCCCGGCGGCCACGGCGTACTTCGATCCGTCGCCGATCGTGTCGCCGTCGGGTACGGCGATCACCTCGGCGGGCATCGCATGCCACCCGACATCGGCCTCGACCTCGTCCCGGATCGCGCGGTCCACGGCTCGCAACAGTTCCTCGTCCGCCTGGCCGGCGGGCACGATGGTCACGTCCGAAGGAGGACGGGCCTGCCCGAGCCCGGTGATCAGCGGGTCGGTCGGCACGGAGAATTCCCATTCGCGGCGCCGGACCCGGAAGCCGGCCCGCAGCCAGGAGGCTGTCAGGTCGACGTCCGCGTCGTCCACCACGGTGTGGAGCGGCGCCGGCAGGTCCGCCACCATCGCCTCGGCGATACGGTCGAAAGTGGCGTCGTACCAGGCGTCGATGCTGACGAACAGGCGCCCGTCGGGCCGGCGGCGGGCGTGCCCGCGGCCGACCACGACGTCGTCATCCAGCGCGTGCCAGTGGTTGTCCGACACCCGCGTGATCGTCACCGGACGATCGATCAGGTTGGAAGGGGAGGGTCGTGATGGGGAAGGCGTTGCATCCATCGGAGTCTCCTCGGGAGTGCCTCGATCTCAGGCGCTCCCGGCGACACCAAAGGTCAGTCGCCGGACGGTGACGAGAGGGGGGAGCACCCATGGGTGGCTGCGGTCACGGGTCTCACCTCCTTGCAACGACGTCACGTCCGGACACGACATTAGCGGCGCGGCGCCGCCTCGCGCAAACCCCTCGGGGCGACTTTCTCGCTTTCGGTAAGTGAGTGGTCACACCAGATCCGGGTCCCCGCCGTGTTCTAATAGGACGGACGGCGGCATTTTGATCTTGGCTGCGGCCACCCGCCGGGCGACGTCCCGCCAGGTCCCGCCGTGCGACTTCCTCACGTTGCTGGGATGACGCGGATACTGTACGTTGCGAGCGTTTCGTCCAATCCATGCCTCATCACCCTTTGGATGGTCAATGTCGGTACTTGTCATCGGTGCGTACGGCAATGTCGGTAGCAATGTGGTGGCCGGGCTCAGGTCCGCCGGCACCCCGGTCCGCGGCACCAGCCGCACAGTGGAGGGCACCGAGCCGCCGAGCGGCGTCGAGATGGTCCGCCTCGACCTCGAGGACCCGGCGACCCTTCCGCCGGCGCTCGAGGGCATCAAGAAGGTCTTCCTGTACGCCAAGCCGAGTGGCATCGCCGAGTTCGTCACCGCGGCGCAAGCGGCCGGGGTGGAACACGTCGTGCTGCTGTCCTCGGCCTCGGTCGTCGAGGAGGCCACCCGCAACTCCCGGAACGCGCACATGCACGCCGTGGTCGAGGAGGCGCTGGAGAAATCCGGCATGGCGTGGACCTTCCTGCGCCCGACCACTTTCGCCAGCAAGCAGCTCGGCCTGGCGCCGCGGATCAAGTCGGGCGAGGTGTTGCGCCTGCCCTTCCTCCAGGCCCAGTCCGCGGTGATCCACGAGCGTGACATCGCCGACGTGGGAGTCGCGGCGCTGACCAGGCCCGGGCACGAGGGGAAGGCGTACTGGCTGACCGGGCCGGAGGCCCTGTCGTCCCAGGAGCAGATCGACACGATCGGGGAGGCCATCGGCCGGAAGATCGAGACCGTCGAGGTGGCCCCGGAGGACGCCGTGCCACCGATGCACGAGTTCTTCGTCAAGCTGACGCAGACCCTGATGGCGAGCCCGACCACGGTGACCAACGACGTCGAGGAAGCCACCGGGGTGCCGGCCCGCACGTTCCGCCAGTGGGCCGAGGACCACGTCAAAGACTTCAGCTGACCCAGCCGTACGAGAGCGCCGCCGCCCGATCCGGGCGGCGGCGCTTTTGTTTGGGGCGTCTATCAAGCTGAGGGATGCCGGAGCGGCACCGTCCCTCTTAGCGTCCTCAGTGCGGGTTGACGGCACCCTGCGCCCGATGGGGTCCGCTCTAGGAAAGGACAGGGTCTCACCTATGACCGACAAGGCGTTCAAGTTCTCCGTGATCTCGGAACCTCAGGACGGGAAAAGCTGGCTGAACCTGGCCAGGCAGGCCGAGAGCCTCGGCTTCCAGCGCTTGCTCATGGCCGACGTCATGACGTCACCGTCGCCGTTCCCCGCCCTCGGCCTCGCCGCCGGGGCGACCACGACGCTGCGGATGGGAACGTGGGTGCTCGCCGCCCCGCTGCGTGCGCCGCGCATGGCGGCGTGGGAGTCGCACACGCTGTCGGTGCTGAGCGGTGGGCGTTTCGACCTGGGAATCGGCTCGGGCCGCCCATTCGTCCTCGAGGAGGCCGAGAAGCTGCTCGGTGTCCCGACGCCCTCGGCCAAGGAACGCCTCGCGTCGGTGGAGAAGACGATCGACGAACTGCGCGCCCTCGACGGGGAGGGGTACCACACCCCGATCCTGGTCGCGGCCGGCGGTCCCAAGGCCCGTGCCCTGGCCGGTGCCAGGGCCGACATGGTCACGGTCGCCGCGAGCCCGTTCGCCACCCGGGAGGACATCACTTCGCTGATCACCGACATCAAGGCACGGGCCGGGGACCGGGCCGACGACATCGAGTTCATCGCCCCGATCTTCGTCATCGGCGACGAGACGCCGGAGTGGGTCAGCCGTCTGTTGCACACCGACGCGGCGAAGCTCGCCGCCGCCGACTCGCTGGGCATCCTGCGCGGAACCCCGCGGCAGATGGCCGACGAGCTGCTGCACCGGCGCGAGACCCTCGGCGTCTCCGGCTTCACGGTGAACGCGCTCTTCATCGAGCAGTTCGCCCCGGTCGTCGAACTCCTCTCCTGACCACGCCGGACCGCCGGGGCGCCGACGCCGGGCGCCCCGGCGGTCCGGTCCCGGCCTCCCGGAAGGCGGCACAGCCATGCCATCACCCCGGTTCACCGCCGAGTCGACGTCGAACGGCATGATCGAGCGGGACTTCGTCGTGGGCGAGGTCCCCGGCGTTCTCTGGTCGCCGGCTCCCGTTGCGGGCCGGGCACCGCTGGTTCTGATGGGCCACGCCGGCGGCAACCACAAGAGACACCCGGCGATGATCGGCGGCGCCCGGCGTCTGGTGACCGACGCCGGCTTCCACGTCGCCGTGATCGACGCGCCCGGTCACGGCGACCGGCCGCGTACGGCGTACGACGATCTGGAGGTCAGAACGCTGCGTGAGGCGAGGCAGGCGGGCGAGCCGGAAGGGCCCATCGCCCGCCGCTACAGCCGGCATCTCGCGGAGCTGGCCGTGCCCGAGTGGCGGGCGACCCTGGACGCCCTGCAGGACCTCCCGGAGATCGGCGCCGACGGCCCGGTGGGCTATTGCGGTTTCAGCCTGGGCACCGCGATCGGTGTGCCGCTGGTCGCGGCCGAGCCTCGCATCTCGGCCGCGATGTTCGGCCTGTTCTGGGCGGACACCTTGGTGATAACGGCGAAACAGATCACCGTCCCGATCGAGTTCGCCATGCAGTGGGACGACGAGGACATGACGCGCGAGGACTCGTTCGGGCTGTTCGACGCGTTCGCCTCGAAGGAGAAGACGCTGCACGCCAACGCGGGCCGGCACCACGAAGTGCCCCGGTTCGAGACCGACAGCGCGGTCCGGTTCTTCCAGCGCCACCTGAAAACGACGCACCCGCCGAGGTGAATCCCCGGCGGGTGCGGTCGCGTCGGTTCAGCCGAGAGCGCGCAGGCCGGGCAGGACCTCGCCGGCGAAGGCCTCGAGGAACCGCTCCTGGTCGTGGCCGGGGCCGTGGAAGACCAGGTGATCGAACCCGGCGTCGACGTACTGCTTGATCTGGGCGATGGCGTCGTCGGGACGGGAAGCGACGATCCAGCGCTTGGCGACCTCCTCGATCGGCAGCTGGTCGGCGGCCTTCTCCATCTCGACCGGGTCGTCGAATCCGGCCTTCTGTTCGGCGCTGAGCGACAGCGGCGCCCAGAACCGGCAGTTCTCCAGCGCCCGGGCCGGCTCCGAGTCGTACGAAAGCTTGATCTCAATCATCTTGTCGATCGCGTGCGGGTCGCGGCTCTCCTGCTCGGCTCCGGCCGCCACGGCGGGCAGGAGCTTCTCGGTGTACAGCTCCATGCCCTTGCCGCTGGTGCAGATGAAGCCGTCGCCCTTGCGGCCGACGTACTTGGCCATCAGCGGACCGCCGGCGGCGATGTAGATGGGTACCGGCACCTCGGGCCGGTCGTAGATGGAGACGCTCGTGGTCTGGTAGTACTGCCCCTCGTACGTGACGCGGTCTTCCGTCCAGAGCCGGCGGATCAGGTCCACGGCCTCGCGCAGGCGGGCGAACCGCTCCTTGAAATCGGGCCAGGCGATACGCGCGACCGCGACCTCGTTGAGGGCCTCGCCGCTGCCGATGCCGAACGCGATCCGTCCCGGGTACATCACCCCGAGGGTGGCGAACGCGTGCGCCATCACGGCCGGGTTGTAGCGGAACGTCGGAGCCAGCACGCTGGTGCCGAGCTGCACCCGCTCGGTGCGCTCGCCGACGGCGCTGAGCCAGGTCAGGGCGAAGGGTGCGTGGCCGCCGTCGTGGCGCCACGGCTGCAGATGATCGCTGATCCAGACGCTGTCCAGGCCGTACGCCTCGGCCCGGACCGCGTACTCGACAAGCTCACGGGGGCCGAACTGCTCGGCCGACGCCTTGTAACCGATCTTCAATGGCATGCTCCCCAAGCTAGGACGCGCGGGGAGGCGCCAATATCCCTCGGCCTGACGGTTGGCGGCGCACGCCACTGTCCTCTGTGGTCAGCCGGCCAGCAGGCTGACCTCGACGCGATCGCCGAAGGAGACGGTGACGTACTGGTCGTGGGCCGCGATGTATTCGCGGTAGCCGGGCGCCTCGGCGTTGTCGGCCACGACGACGGCGCCCGGCGCGAGATCGGGCTCGAGCAGCCGCAGCACGTCGACGTACAAGTCGGCGCGGCCGTCGAGGAAGACCAGGTCGATCGCGGAGGGCCGGCGCCGCGGGAGGGTCTCGAGGGCGTTGCCCTCGAGGATCTCGACGAGGTCGGCGAGCCCGGCTTCGCCCAGCGTGGCGCGGGTGGCGGCGGCCTTGGTGGGTTCCATCTCGGTGGTGATCAGCGACCCGCCACCGTTGTCGCGGAGGGCGGCCGCCAGGTGCAGGGTCGACACGCCGAAGGAGGTGCCGAACTCCACCACGGTCCGGGCCTTGGACGTGCGGGCGAGCATGTAGAGCAGTCGCCCGGCCTCAGGCGCGACGGCCAGGTGCGCCAGGCGGGCGGCCGCGGCGAGCTCGGGCGAGCCGGGCCGGTGCCCCTGGGCGAGAAGCTCCGCGCGTTCCCGGCCGAAGCGTTCGCCTGTTCGCTCAGCGTCGGCGTAGAGCGTGGCGAGCAGGGACTGTACGGGCGCGCTGGTCAGCGTAGCCATCGGAATCCTCCGGTTGGGCGACAAGACATCGAAATTAACGATTGCCTGGTCGTCACCGGCATCCCCTGGGCTGACAGACCGGCACACCACGTTGCTGTCAACACTGGGGATATAGACCCCGCCACATCCGCCTTAACCTCGGCACGTGGCTGAAAACAACACGATCACCATTCACGTCGATGACCGGATCGAACAAGCCCTCACCGCCCTGACCCGCGGCGGCATCTCACCCACCACCGCCATCGAGCAAGCCATCCTGGAAACAGCCCGGCGCGCCACCCCCACCGCACCCACAACCATCGACTCACAAACCCTGAGCGTCCAACGCAAACTCACCCGCGACCAACTCCTCGAATTCGCCGAACGCGGATACATCGTCATCCCCAACGTCATACCCCCCGACATCCTGGCCGCCGCCAACGCCGCCATCGACGAACGGCTCCGCGAGCAGCCACCCGCCGACGGACACACCGGACCCCACTTCATGTTCGGCAAATGGGACGAAGAACCAGCCCTCGCCGCCCTGCTCCGCGACACCCCCGCCTTCGCCCTCGCCGAAGAACTCACCGGCGACGGCGCCATGGAATACCCCTGGCAAACCCAAGTCGCCCTCACCTATCCGCCCTACACCGACGACCGCGGCATGCCCCACATCGACGGCGGCATGACCCGCAAAGCCGACGACCCACCCCGCACCTTCACCGTCCTCGCCGGCTTCTTCCTCACCGACCAAGACACCCACGACACCGGCAACCTGTTCGTCTGGCCCGGAACACACCGCCAACACGCCCAATACTTCCGCGAACACGGACCCGACGCCTTCACCTCCTACCCCGACATCAAACTCCCCGAACGCGAACAAGTCCGCGCCAAAGCCGGCGACATGCTCCTCAAGCACTACATGGTCGGCCACAACGTCGGAAACAACACCTCCAACCAAACCCGCCGCACCGTCTACTTCCGCCTCCGCCGCCGCGGACACGAAGCAACCTGGCGCGAAATCCTCCAGGACCCCTGGCACGACTTCACCCCACTACGACCCCTGGTCCACACCTTCGAAGATCGATGAGCACGGGGGCGTCTCTGCTGGCGGTCAGCGACCTGCACATCTCCTACCGGGAGAATCGCGAGGTCGTCGATCGCATCCGGCCCGGCTCCGAGGACGACTGGCTGATCGTCGCCGGTGACGTGGGTGAGCTGTTCGACGATGTCGTCCGATCGCTCGGCCTGCTCCGCGACCGGTTCGCCAAGGTGATCTGGGCACCGGGCAACCACGAGCTGTGGACGCATCCGGCGGACCCGGTCGGCCTGCGCGGCGACGAGCGTTACCGGGCTTTGGTGGAGCAGTGCCGCAAGCTGGGCGTGGTCACCCCCGAGGACGCCTATCCGGTCTGGGCGGGCCCGGACGGCCCGGTGGTCGTGGCGCCGTTGTTCCAGCTCTACGACTACTCATGGCTGACGCCCGGAACGACGACGAAGGAGGAATCGCTGCAGCGGGCGTACGAGGCCGGTGTGGTGTGCACCGACGAGACGTTGCTCTTCCCCGATCCGTATCCCAGCCGGGCGGAGTGGTGCGCCGCGCGGCTGGCCGAGACCGAGAAGCGGCTGCAGTCGATCGACGCGGCCCTGCCGACGGTGCTGGTCAGTCATTGGCCGCTGCGGCGCGAGCCCACCGACATCATGTGGTACCCGGAGTTCGCCCAGTGGTGCGGCACCGACGGCACGGCGGACTGGCATCTGCGTTTCCGGGCCAGGGCCGCGGTATACGGCCATCTGCACATACCGCGCACGACCTGGTACGACGGAGTGCCGTTCGAGGAGGTGTCGCTGGGCTACCCACGCGAATGGGTCCGGCGTGGCGGCACACCAGAGCCCGTGCGGCGCGTGCTGGCGGGCCACCCGTGATCGAAGTGCTGCTGCCCGAGGCGGTGGTGGCCGTCGAGGCGTTCGAGGACGTGCCCGGCGAGGCGCCGTTCCCCGGCGAACAGAACATCATCGCGAACGCGGTCGAGAGCCGCCGGCGCGAGTTCATCACCGCGCGCCGATGCGCCCGGCAGGCGTTGCGCGCGTTGGGCCACGCCGACTCACCGATCAGGCCAGGCCCCAGAAACGAGCCGCTGTGGCCGGCGGGCATGACGGGCAGCATCACGCACTGCGCCGGTTACCGTGCCGCCGCCGTGGCCCGCGCCAACGATATCGACCTGCTGGGCATCGACGCCGAGCCTCACGACAAGCTGCCCGAGGGCGTCGGCGAGGCGATAACGGCACCCGGCGAGCCGGAAATGCTGGAGAGCCTGGGCCGAAGCCATCCGGGCACACATTGGGGACGGTTGTTGTTCAGCGCCAAGGAGTCGGTCTACAAGGCGTGGTTCCCGGTGACGCGGCGGTGGTTGGGCTTCGAACAGGCCCAGCTGACCATCGACCCGGACGCGGGAACATTCCACGCCACACTGTCCGCCGACGGCACACGCATCGACGGAGGACCCCCGCTGACCAGCCTGCACGGCCGTTTCATGGTCGCGAGCGGCCTCATCGTGACCGCAGTGGCCCAGGCTGCGCACTTCCGAGCCGGCGCACCAGAAGCTCGTCAGCTACCCGGCTGACGGGTCGCGGCGCCCGGATCGGTGCTCTCCTCAAGGGCCGTCCACCACTCCTCCAGCTCGTCGACCCGGCTCTGGAGTGCGGCGTTCGCCGCCCGGGCCGTCGCCAGTTCCTCGGTCAGCGCACCGATCGGCCCGGAGGCGGCCAGGGCGTCGAGCCAGCCCGCGACCAGCCGATCCTCAGCGGCGACCCGGCGAAGCGCGGAGGCGACTACCTCCGGTGACAACTCAGCCACGAACTCTCTCGGAAGCGTGAGCAGGCGAGCAACCTCGCCGAGGCTCCGCGCGGCGCTCATCTGACGCCGAAGGCGCTCGGCGGACGGCACCGCCGGTTCGGCCGGTGTCGCAGCCGCCGCGATCGGCTTGGTAGGGGAAGCGGGCTTCGACGCAGGCACGGGCGTAGGCGCCGGCTCCGGCTCCGGTTCTGCCTCTGACGGGAGTTCGGGAAGATCGTCCCCCACCCAGGTGTAGGCCAGAGTGTCGCCCTTCTGCCGCCGGACGACATTGGGCCACTTGGGCAGAACCGCCAGCGCGCGGGGCCCGTGCCGGGCCCAGGTGTCGTTCCGGAGACCGAGCTCGGCCAGACGCTCCCGGATCTCTCGCACCTTCAGCGGGACCGACGACTCGGCCAGCAGGCGGAGAACCACCGCGAGGGGCTCTTGGGCGAAGACGGCGTGGAACAGCCGGGAGTCGGACAGAGCCAGGAAACGCAGCGAACCCCTCGTCGCGACGTGAACGCCGGCGCCCCGCGGGACAAGCTCTTCCTCACCGGTGTCATCCCACTTGACCTGATAGTTCGTCCCGTCATCCCCGAGGATCGATCCAGCTCGGGCACGGCGTACGCCGAACGAATCGGACACTCGGACAAGACCCTGATCTGCGCTCACGAATGCGACTGTAATGGCTATCGTCGCGGCCGGGGCGCCGGTCGAAGCCAGCCCAACCTGGCCAGGCTCATCGACCGTGTGCGTCCAGCGCCGCCTTGGCGGAGCTCGTGGAACACCAACCGCTCCATCAAACCGGGGGAAGCTCACACCATGTAGTTGGCCTTGTCCCGGCAGACGGTGTCACCGAGAGTCGCCCACGCCTGGGCCCACGCGGTCAGGAAGTGGCCCTGCACGTGGGAGCGGAACGGGAAGGCGGGCGGCCGGCGGCGGCGCCGAGGCCGCCGCGGCGGGTGACGAGGAGCGGGAACATGGCGGACCTCCGGTCTCAGGGGGCGAGCATTTCGGCGCGGACCTGGGCGATCAGCCGCTGCAGGTGGGCCTGGCGGCGCCGGCGGGCCGCGCGCAGGGCGTACGCGCCGAGGAGAAGGGCGAGGACGAGCAGTCCTTGCGGCAGGGGCAGGGCCCACGTGGTGACGGTCGTGCCGCCGACCTCGGTGGTGATCCGGCCGAGCGGCCACACACTGAGGGATGTGGTGAAGTCGCGGCTGCCGCCGGGCAGCACCTCCCGGGCACGCGCGGTGCCGGGCTGGGCTGCCGTGCGGCCGCCGGCGCGGATGGGGAAGCCTGCGGAGGCGCGCACGTTGCCCTGGTTGGCGACGGTGTAGCTGACGTCAACGGCTCCGGGCCGGAAGGGGTTCCAGTTCGGGCGGTAGGTGGCGGTGGCGCCAGTGACGGCGAGCTTCTCCACGAGCGCGCCGGTGACCCGGATGTTGAAGCGGACGCCGACCCGGTTCTGCACCCGCACCTGGCCGGCGCCGGTGGTGAGGGAGGCGGTGACCCCGGCCGGGTGGTCGCCCGGGGTGGCGTGGGCCGGCGCCTGGACGGTGACCGGCACGACGACGGTGGCGCCGCCGGCGACCGTGACCGTGCCGGCCGTGGTGATCCAGGAGCCGCCGTCGACGGGTCTCACATCGGCCGCCCGCATGTCGAACAGCCCGCTCGCGGTCAGATAGCCGTCGTTGGCGTCGACGAGGAACGCAACCGGTTTCGCGGTGTGGTTGGTGACCGCGATGTGCTCGGTGGCCTTCTCCCCCGCCCCGATCTCGAGATCGACGACCCGCCGGCCGTCCGGGCCGGCCGCGGTCGCGGGCACCACCGACCAGGTGACGTCGGAGGAGGCAAGGGCGGCGGCGGGCGCCGCCGCGCCGAGCACCAGGCTCAGCACGGCGGCGACCACGAGAGAGGTACGGATCATGATTGGTCGAACAGCGACAGCGTCAGTGTCGACTTGTACTGCCCGGCGGCCACGGTCGTCGGCGTCCGCAGAGCCAGGTCGGCGTTGACCTGCCAGGAACCGGTCTCGTCGGCCGCGTTCGCGGTGGAGACGAGCAGTTCCTGGCCCTGCAGGCCGACCGTGGGCGCTCCGGTGCCGTCACCGACGACGCTGGAGACCGGCTCGCCGGCCGCGACCGCGCCGGTCTGGCTGCCGGTGAGCAGGTGCGGGGCCCAGCCCAGATATTGCGGGCCGAACGCGGTGCCGGTGCTGCCGGTCGGGGTGAACTGCCCGGCCTGGCCGACCACGGCCCAAAACGAGCCGGCCGGGATGTCGGCCGGGTCGCGGGTGTCGGTGACGGTGACCGTCGGCAGGGTGCCGGTGAACTGGCGGGCCGAGGCGTCCGAGCCGTTCTCGGCCAGGGTGACGCCGTTGTTGGCGGCCACCGTCATGGTCAGTTCGCCGGGCGTGGTGTTCTTCTCGATGGTGACGCTGAGGTCGACGTCGCCCGGGTCGGCCAGCGCCGGGGTGGCCGCGGCGACCAGGATGACGGCCGCGACGGCTCCGGCCTCCAGAAAGCGGTACATGGGGCTGCTCCTTCTAGTTACAGGTGATGGCGGAGTAGGACACCTGGTGGCCGGCGACCGTGGCGGTTCCGGCGGGGATCCGCGAGGCGCGGCTGCTGTACGACTGGTAGGCCTGCTGGCCGGGGGCCACGCCGGTGACGGTCTTGGAGCCGTACGACGTGTTGAGCCGGATCGCGATCGTGTCGGTGGTGGTGTTCGTGCCCGACACGCTCAGGTAGGCCGTCGATCCGATGCACCGGGGCTGGACGCTGACCGCGGTCTGGGCTCCGGCCAGGCGGTCCCATTCGTCGCCGCGCAAGGCGATGACCGCGCCGTGCTTGGTCTCCGAGGGCAGCTCGAACGCCCCGGTGACCGGCGCCCAGTTCCCGGCGGCGGGGTCGGTGCTGCTCAGCGGGCGGTAGCCCTGGACGCTGCCGTACCGGTCGACCCAGAGGTACCACTTCTCGGCGTAGCTGTCCTTGAAGACCAGTGGCCCTTCGACGCCGCCCCAGGCGGCCTGGCCGATGTTGGTCTGAAGGATCTGGAAGTCCTTGGCGAAGATGCCGGAGCCGGCTTCGGCGTAGACGCCCTTGCCGAGCCCGTTGTCCTTGCTGAACCGGTAGATCTTCCCGGCGTGCTTCATCATCGACGTGTCGATCAGCTCGCCGCCGGAGTCGATCAGCACCTCGGCCGGGGTGAAGGTGTGGAAGTCGCGGGTCTTGGCGTAGAGGATCCGGGCGTAGCTGGCGCCGGTGTGGTTCGGGTCAGTCGGGGCGTACAGCTTGGACGCCCAGAACACGACGTACTCCCCCGTCGTGTCGTCGTAGATGACCTCGGGCGCCCACGCCATGCCGGCGGTGTCCGGTGCGACCTTGACGAGGCGGCTGTCCGACCAGTGGACCAGGTCGGTGGACTCCCAGACGAGCAGCGAGCGGCTGCCCTGGCGGGTCCACACGTCCCAGCCGGCGTTGTCGCCGCCGAACAGGCGCAGGTCGGTGGCAATGATGTAGAACTTGTCGCCCTCCGGGGAGCGCAGCAGATAGGGGTCGCGCACGCCGGTGGTGCCCTTGTCCGAGGTGAGGACGGCCTCACCGCCGTTGAGGCGCTTCCACTTGGTGGGGTCCTCGCCCTTACTCAGCGAGAGGTAGACCTTCTCCTTGTAGCCGTTGGCGTCCTCGACGAAGTGGGCCAGCAGATAGCCGTAGTCGTCCTGGGCGGCGGGCAGGGCGGGCACGGTGGCGACCAGGTCGCGGCCGGCGGTGGCCTCACCCTTGCGGGCGGTCACGGTGAGCGTGACCGTCACGGGCTGGCTTCCGGCCTTCGGCCGGTGCACCTCGCCGGTGGGGGTGATGACCGCGGCGTTCGAGGTGGTCCAGGTGAGCGCGGCGCCTTCGCCGGTGGTGGGCAGGGTCAGATTCCCGCGTACGGCGTTCAGGTCTCGGATGACCACGGCGTCGACCGCCCGCCGCACGGAGGTGGCGTCGTCGAACTGTGGCAGCACGGTGACCGTGAAAGCCTTGGTCCGGATCTGCAAGCCTCTGGTCAGGGTGGCGGTGAGGGTGGCGGTGGCCGGCGGCGCGCCGACCGGCGGGCGGGTGACCCGGCCGTTGTTCGCGACGGTCGCCGGGTCGCTGGACGACCAGGTGATCGCCGAGCCGTTGACGCCGAGCGCGGGCAGGGTCAGGTCGGTGAGGACTCCGCTGGTGTCGCCCAGGGTCAGCGCGGCGTGATCGGCCTCGACGGCCGCGGTGGAGGTGGGCGCCGCGAGGTCGGCCACGGCGGCCGGAGTGAGCGCCCGGCCGTACAACCGGAAGTCTTTGACCTGGCCCTTGAGCCTCTTGTCGTTGGGATATTGCGAGCGGCCGATCCAGTTGTCGGCGGTGACGCCCCCGCCGATCGCGCTCGGCTCGACGGTGATGCCGGTGTTCTGGGCGACCTGGACGCCGTCCTCGTAGAGGGTGCCGGTGCTGCCGGACAGGGTCCAGGTGAGCGTCTTCCACGAGCCGCGGGTGAGGTTGGCGCCCTTGGTGGTGTTCTGCTCGGTGCGGTAGTTCCCGGTGGTGATGCCGGTCCGGTAGACGTTGCCGGTGGTGAACAGATAGCCGTTGGGGTCGGCCGTGGTGGCGTTGCCGAGGCCGTAGACGAAGTACGGGGTGGCCTGGGCCGCATCGACCAGGACGTCGATGCTGATGGTGACGTCGGTGAGCCCGGTCAGCAGGTTGTCGGGCAGCTCCACGTAGTCGTCGGCGCCGTCGAGCGTCACCCCGGTCGTGCCGCGGCCGGCGCCGCCGAGGACGGTGGCGGCGCCGAACGGTGAGCCGGTGGCGCCGTTCGCGGCGGTGGTGCCGCTGGTCTCGGTGAGGGGATACCAGGCCAGCAGGCCGGTGTCGTCGGCGGCCAGGGCCGGTGACGCGGCGGCGAGCACCAGGCCCACGCTCAGCGCCGCGGCGGTCAAGGATCTCATCGTCATCTCTCTCAGCAGCTCGTGGACGGGTAGCTGACGCGGCTGGTGCCACGGCCGGTGACCGTGACGGCGGCGGTGCCGGCGGGCAGGGCCGAGGCGCGGGTGTTGAACGACTGGTACGCCTGACGTCCCGGCGCGACGGCGAACGTCTTGCCGCCGTAGGCCGTGGCGAACTCGATGGCGGCCGGGGCGTCCCCGGTGTTGAGGGCGGACACGGCCAGGTGGGCGGAGCCGTTGACGCAGCGGCCCACGGCGGTCGTCCGCAATCCGAGGTCGTGCAGGCGCAGGAACGTGACCGAGTACGGCGCGAACTCGTACGTGAAGTCGTTGGACGCGGCGTCGAACGTCTTCTCCACCGGGGCCACGGCGGTCGGCGCCGCCTTGGTGTTGGTGGTGCCGGGCGGGCCGGCCAGCTCGGTGACCTCGGCCCGGCCGGCGATGGTGGCGCCGCCGTCCACCTTGACCCGGGTGCGCGCGGTGTCGCCGGTCGGGTTGACCGCCTTCACCACGATGTCGCCGGTCTCGTCGTCGTGGGTGACGACCTGGTGCAGCTGCGGGGCGGGCTGGGTGTACTCCATCTGGAGCACACCGTCGAGGTAGAGGCTGACCTTCGCGCCAGCCACGACGACCTTCGCCCGGTACGTCTGCCCGGTCACGATCGCCGAGTTCGCCTTCGACGCGACCTCGGACTTCGTGCCGCCGACGGCCCGTTCCAGGCCCTGCCGGGTGTTGTTCCAGCCGCCCAGGTTCCACCAGTAGTAGTCGCCGGCGCCGCCGGCCGCGAAGCCGATCAGGAAGCCCTCGGCGCCGGCGATCTTCCGGGCGTCGACCTCGAGGGTGTAGTTCGACCAGTCCTTGGCGTAGGCGTCCGGGACGATCGTGCGGGCGTCGGTGACCATGGTCGACGACTGCACGTACTCGCCGTTGGTGACCGCCCACGAGCCGGCCTGCGGCTGGAACGTCGTGGGAGCGGAGAAGTCGTCGGCGAACAGCGTGCCCTCGCCGCCGGTCACCTTGACGTTGTCGTAGGCGGCGCTGGTGGCCCAGGTGGACAGGAACACGCCGCCCTTGACCGCGGGGGCGGTCCCGGTGGTGGCGCTCGTGCTCGGCACGACCTGGTCGCCCTGGTTGACCGAGAACATCTGCTGCACGTAGTAGTTGGCGGAGTTCCACGACTCGTCGTTGTCGAACCAGATCGCGTCCGGCCGCCACTGCACGTACGACTCGTTCGACAGCAGCGGCGCGTACGAGGCCAGCTTCACCACGTCGCTGTTGCGTTCCAGCATCGTCATGTACGACGCCTCGGCCAACGCGTTGGCCTGCGTGTTGCCGCGCGAGGCGTACTCACCGAGGAAGACCTTGGGACCATTGCGGTCGTACGAGTCGTAGCGCTTGATGTTGTTGTACATCCACGCCGGATCGCGGTAGTAGTGCTCGTCGACCATCTCCACGTTCTGCGCCCGGTTGAAGTTCCACAGGGCGTTGAAGCGCGACCCTTCGGCGTCCGGGCCGGTGTTGGAGATGACCACGATCTCCGGGTGCTTCGCCTTGATCGCGTCGCGGAACTTCGGGAAGTTGGCCTCGAACGTCGTGTGGATCTCCTCGTTGCCGAGGCCGATGTACCGCAGGCGGAACGGCTCGGGATGCCCGAGCGCGGCCCGCTTGGCGCCCCACGGGGTGGAGACGTCGCCGTTGGCGAACTCGATCAGGTCGAGCGTGTCCTGCACCCACCGGTTGATCCCGGCGGCGTCGGTCAGCTCGGGAACGCTGCTGTTGCAGCCGTTCGCGCCGACGCTGAGCACCGGCAGCGGGGTGGCCCCGAGGTCCTCGGCGAACTTGAAGTACTCGAGATAGCCGATGCCGTACGACTGGTTGTAGCCCCAGAAGTTGTAGTTGGTGGGCCGCTGCTCAACCGGACCGAGCGTCTCCTTCCACTGGTAGGTGCGCCGTCGGTCGGCGCCGCCGGAGTCCAGGTAGGTGTCGAAGGTGCCGACGTTGGTGACGCAGCCGCCCGGGAAGCGCAGGAACTTCGGCTTCAGCGCGGCGATCTTGTCGGCCAGGTCCCTACGCAGCACCGAGCGGCCGTTGACCGGCCCGGTCCAGGTGTCCTGCGACATCAGCGACACCTGATCGAGGTGGACCGTGCCGGCCGCGCCGGCCAGCACAGCCAGCCGCGCCGCGTCGGTCGTGGTCGAGGCGGTCAGCGTGGCCGTGTACTTCCGCCACTGGTTCGAGCCGTCGACGGGCACGGTCGCGGCGGCGAGCTCGGTGGCGCCGGTGGCGTCCTCGGCCCGTACGGTCAAGGTCTGTGCGGTCTCCGACCTTGCCCACACCGACAGGTCGTATCGGGCGCCCTGTTTCAGCGCCACCCCGGCGTTGTAGCTGAGGTTGCGCACGCCGGCGCCCGGCCCGGTGCTGGTCAGCGTCAGCCAGTACCGGTTGCTGTCGTTGAGGCGCCCGTCGCCGGTGACCACCTGCGGGGTGGCGGTGGCGCCGCCGCGGTTGACCGTCTCCCAGCCGGTGAGCCCGGTGAACGAGGCGTTGTCGCTGGTGTTGAACTCGAACGAGCGGTTGCGGACCAGCTCGGCGTAGAGGCCGCCGTCGGCCGCGTAGTTGATGTCCTCGTAGAAGATGCCGTACAGGTCGTCGCTGATCTCGGTGCGGGCGGCGTCGGCGTCGATGGTCAGCGCGTGGTCGGTGACGGCGGCGGCCGCGGGCGCGGCCGGCACGACGAGGACGGCAGCGGCCAGCAAGATGGCCGTGGCGAGTCGCATTCCGGGTTCCAATCTCAGCCGCAGCTGATCGCGGAGTAGGGAGCTTGCTGCCCGCCCGCCGACGCGGTCCCGGCAGGGATCCGCGTGGTGCGGGCGTTGAAGGACTGGTAGGCCTGTTTGCCGGGGGCGATCCCGGAGAAAGCCTTCGATCCGTACGGGGTGGACAGCGCGACGTCGACCGCCGCCGTGCCGTTGTTGACGGCAGTAACGGCCACGTAGGCGTTCGGGCCGACGCACCGGGCGGCAGCCGTGATGGTGAGCGGCGACGGCTCGACGGTGACCGTGGCGGTGACGCTCCGGTTGGCCGGCGCGACCTCCTCGTCCTTGGCCATGTCGAGGACCGGCAGGCCGTCGGCGGCGAAGTGGACGCGGCGGACGGCGACGTCGCGGGAGCCGCCGATGCCGAGCTTGGCGTGGAAGACGACCAGCGGGACGCCGTCCTCGTCGGCCGAGAAGCTGTTGTGGCCGGGACCCCACATGTTGAGCGCGGTGTCGGTCTTGAGGACCGGATAGTTGTACTTCGTCCACGCCTTCGGGTCGGTCAGATCGGCTCCGGCGGTCGCGGAGACCAGGCCGGTGACGTAGGTCGGGCCGACCGACGAGCCGGAGTAGGTCATCCAGAGCTTGCCGTCGTGCTCGATGACGAACGGGCCCTCGGCGACGGCGGCGCCGTTCTTGTCCCACCCGTACTCGGCGGTGATGATCTTCCGGGGCTCGCTGGTCAGGCGGTAGGGGTTGGCCGGGTCGATCCGGGCGATCCAGATCTCGGCGTCGCCGATCAGGCTGCCGACGATGTAGCGCTGTGACCAGGCGACGTACGACTTCCCGCCGTCGGAGATGTAGGTCATGTCGAGTGAGATGCCGGGGTGCGCGGCGTCCAGTTGGAGCGGGCTGCCGTCCGCCTTGAGCACCCGCTGTGGAGTCTCCCAGTCGGAGGCCTTCGTCGGGTCACCGCCCGGTTCAAGGCGCAGCACGTGGGCCTGGACGCTGGACCAGGCGTTGGCGCCGACGCACGGGGCGAAGAAGACGTGCAGGGTGCCGTTGAACTCGTGCAGCTCCGGCGCCCACATGCAGCCCTTGATGTCGGCCACGTCGGTGCCGACCAGCACGTGGTCGGCCGCGGTGCGCAGGCCGGCGATGGTGTCGGCCTGCCGGATCAGCAGTTGGGCGCCGCTGAGCTCGTTCGTGGCGATGAACAGGTACTTGCCCTGGTAGCGGAAGATCGTCGGGTCGGCGCGGTCGTCGATGAACGGGAACGGGTAGTCGGTCTGCTTCACCGTGCCCTGGACCGTGTAGGCGCCGGGTTTGCTGGTGTCGACGGCGTCCCAGTCGACCGCGCGCCGCGCCGTCGAGCCGTCGCTGTAGCTCAGGTTCGCCGGGCCGAGGTTCGCGGGGGTGCCCTGCGGGACCGTCAGGTCCGGCACGGTGACGCCGGTGTTGGTGATCCGCCCGAACCGGGTCTCGAGGCCGGACGCGGTCGCCTTGTCGACCGGTACGACGTTCGTCGGGTAGGCGCCGGTGATCGTGGTCGCGGGCGCCTGGTCGAGGGCGCCGAACCACAGCCCGGCCGTGCCCCGGCTCGTGGCGTCGGTCAGGGATCCGAAGGTGGTCCAGCGGGCGATGCCGGTGTCGTCGGCCCAGCGGACCTGGTACTTCTTCGCGGCCGAGTCCCAGGTCACCTGCGGCCGGTTGACGCCGCCGGTGGTGCCCAGATCGACCAGCCCGGCCTCGGTGAACAGGCGCAGGTCGGCCGAGGTGAAGTAGAGCATGGAGCTCGTACCCGAGCTGTCGTCGGCACCGCTGGAGAGGGTGCGGCTGGCGACCACGCCGAACGTCCCGTCGGCCTGCCGGAAGACGTACGGGTCGCGCAGAGTGCGGATCTCGTTGATGTCGACGTTCGCGGTCGGCACGGCCTTCGGGAAGACGATGCCGTAGTTCTCGTTCAGCGGGGTGAACGCGGTCGGTATGGCGCCGAGCGCGAGGTGGCCGCTGTAGGACATGTTCGTGCTGTACGCGCGGGCCTCCGGCAGCGGGGCGCGGTGGTAGCTCAGCACATAGCGGGCCTGCGCCTCGGGCAGCACGGAGACGGTGAACACCTTGGTCAGCACGGTGGCACTGCCGTCGCGGACGGTCGCGGTGATGGTCGCGGTCACGACCCGGTCGCCGCTCGCGGTGATGGTCGCGCCGCTGGTTCGTACGGCCGGGTCGTCGCTGGCCAGCTCCAGGCTCAAGCCGGCCGGCACCGCGGGCGCCGAGGTGCCGGAGGCGACGACGGGCGCGATCACGTACGTGTGGGCGAGCGCGGCGACCACGTCGGGGCGGGCGACCGTGGCGACGGTGAACGACCGGGTGAGCGTCTGCCCGTTCTTGGTGAGCGTGGCGGTGAGGACGGCCCGGCCGGCCTGCTCGCCGAGGGTGACCTTGCCGGTGGCGTCGATGACCTGCGGGTTGTCCGACAGCCAGGTGACCGCGATGCCGTCGCCGACGGTGCCGGGCAGGGTCAGATCGGTAGCCACGGCCTCCGGCAGCGCGAGCTGGTCGCGGGCGCCCCGTAGTTCGACGGCGGTGAGCTCGGCGGTGGTGAGCACCCGGTCGTAGAGACGGAAGTCGCGGACCCGGCCCTTGAGGTACCGGTCGGCCGCGTACAGCGAGCGGCCGATGTAGTTGGCCGTGGTGACACCGCCGCCGATCGAGGCCGGGGTGAGGGTGACCGCGGTGTTGCGGGCCACCTGCCGGCCGTCCTCGTACAGGGTCGCGGTGTCGGTGGCGTCGTCGAGCGTGTAGGTGATCGTCTTCCACGTCCCGCGGGGCAGGGCCGAGCCCTTGGTGGTGTTCTGCTCGCCGCGGTAGTCGCTGGCGGTGATCCCGGTGCGGTAGGCGTCGCCGGTGGTGAACAGGTAGCCGCCGGCCGAGGAGACGCCGAGCCCGTACAGGAAGTAGGGAGTGGCCTGGGCCGGGTCGATCCAGACGTCCATCGAGACGCTGACCGAGGTGAGCCCGGCCAGGACGTTGTCCGGCAGGTCGATGTGGTCGTCGACGCCGTCCAAGGCGACACCCTGGGCGCCGCCGGCGGCCGCGCCGTTGACCAGGGTCGCGGCCGCTCCCCCGGCTGCGGCGTTGTGCAGTGTGCTGCCCGTGGTCTCGTCCATCGGATACCACAGCACCGGGCCGTCGGTGGCCGCCTCGGCGGCCGTCGCCGAGAGCAGGGCGCCGCACAGGGCCAGCACGGCGGCCGCCGCCATCCACCGGCAGCTAGTTAACGTTAACAACACAGGACCCACTCTCGTCGCACGGAAAATGAGACAGGAAGAAACGCCAGGCACGCAGAACCGAACCCGAGGCCGCCGGGAGAGAGCCGCGTCGGTGTGATCGTTCACAAATGATGGTCGCCAGATTGAAACATCGCGGAAACGAGCCTGTCAACGCATCGACCGATGCCACGCTCCACAAAGAACTTCCTGGGAAAAAGTGATATCCGGGCCGGCTCTTCCGGGGCGCACGAAAAGGCCGGCGAGGCTGAGCCTCGCCGGCCTTTTGCTGGTGGTGATCTCAGCAGCGCTTGATGGTGGCGCCGCCGGCCAGCTTGACGTCGGCGACGGTGAGCCGCGTTGAGCAGGGCGTCTCGACGATCTGGGCGTTGGTGACGGTGAGGTTCTTCAGCGTCACGTCGCTGGTGACCGGGAACTCGGCGCGGGCGGCGATGCGGATGTCGCCGGGGCCGGTGATCGAGCCGCTCGCGATGGTGACGTTGTAGCAGTTCTCGATCAGGACCGGATGATTGCCGGTGCCGGCGATGTCGACCCGGTCGATCAGCACGCCGCCGCTCTCCGACACACAGAAGATGCCCCGGCCGCCTTGGCGGGCCTTGACCAGGCCGACGTGCACATTGGTGGCGTACGAGTCGCCGATCCGGCCGTTGCGGTTGGCCATCCGGAACGCCGCATACCCGGTGCCGGCCCCCGCGTTGTCCCCGTCGACCGTGCCGATCTCGGCGTTGACCGTGGTGTTGAGCAGCAGCCCCGACTCGCCGGTGTCGTGCGCGGTCACCGTGCCGACCTTCAGTCCGTCGACACGCAGGGTTTCCATGCCCTGCGACAGAGTGTTACTGACGGTCAGATTGTCGACGGCGATGTTCCGGCTCCAGTTGGTCGAGCCCTTGGCGACGTCGACCCGTACGCCGATATAGGTGCCGTCAATGGTGATCTGACCGAGCTTGGCGTTCGTCACGTCCCGCAGGAAGACGCCGTAATAGGAGCTGCTCTTGATCGTGAGGTGCTGCACCTCGATGTCGTGCACGGCCCGGGCGTAGATCAGCCCGTAGTCGTAGGCTCCGTCACCGGTCGCGGTGATGGTGCCGCACACGTCGAGGACGGTGTAATCCCCCAGTCGGATCCATTGGTTTGCCTTGACCGTGCCTGACCCGCGGACCACCACCCGTTCCTTGCTGGTGCGCCCCGGGGTCAGGTTGTTCACCGAGGTCTGGACGGCGGCGAGCATGTCGGTGCCGGTGTAGACGACCCGGTCGCCGTTACGCGAGGTCCAGGTGTCGCCGCTCTTGACCACCTCGGCGTTGAACGCGCCGGCGCCACAGGCCGGAGCCGCCGCCGGGGCGCCGCTGGTCACTGTAGCGGCGGGCTGGACCGTGGTAGCCGGGGAAGCGCTGGTGGCGGCCGGGGCCACGCTGGTCGCCGACGGGCTGGCGGTGGCCGGGGAAGCGGGCGTGGCCGGGCGCGACGCCGGACGGCCGGCGCTCGCCGAGTGCGACGGCCGGGAACGCTGGGCTCCCGCCTCGGCGTGACGGTCGGCGCGCTCGCCGGGGCCGTGCGTCCAGGCGAGCGCCGTTCCCGTTCCGATCAGCACGGCTCCGGCCGCGACAGCGGCCGCACCGATCCACAAACGAGATCTCATAAGGTTCGACTCCTAGGGGAATGGGGGATCCCCCGAAGGCTATTTCGTCGTTCGGTGGATATCCATGAAGAATCGTGCGCTCCGATTCATCGGACGGCATATCACTTTTTCAGCGGACGCAGCGCACGAAAGCTTCGGTCGCCTTGCGATAGTTGGTGTAACCGTCGTCGTAATTGAGCGCCCACCGCTTTCCCGGTTCTGGGCCGGACGGTGTCGACGTCCAATACCAGCCGTTACCCACAGTGTTCGGAAAAGCACTGATGTCGATGGCCGGGCGAACTCGCTTGTCGTCGACGGTGGTGGCGATCTCCTTGACGCTCGGTAGCCGCCAGTCGCCGTGCCCGGCCAGGGACAGGCCGGCGCAGTAGGCGGTGGCGGCCTGCGGGCTCATCACTCCGGTCGGGCCCGTCCGTTGCCAGACCAGGCCGGTCGTCGGGTCGGTGACCTGACCCTTGCTGATCCGGTAGTCCGGGTCGCCGCTGCCGTTGCCGGACCGGACGCAGCGGGCGAAACCCAGCCCCTCGAGCCGGCCGGCGTTGCTGGTCAGCCCCTCGAAGAAGTTGAACGTCCAGGCAGCCCAGCCCGGGCTGACCACCCACGGCGTAGACGACCAGAAGAACTTCGGCGGCGTACCGGGAAAGGCGTCGACGTCAATCGCCGGCTGGTAGCGGCCGTGATCGACGATCGAGGTCAGCTCGATCCGGGTGGGCAGGTGCCAGCCGCCCCCGGCGAGGTCGAGGTCGGCGCAGTACTGCTTGGCCTGCGCCCAGGGCAGCGCGTCCTTGGAGAATCCTCGCTGCCAGACCAGACCGGTCACGGTGTCGTGGACGGTCTCACCCTTGACCTTGTACGAGGCTTTGGCCGGCATCGGCCAGTTGGCCCAGCGCCGGGACAGGGCCTTCACGGACGGGCTGGGCGACGGTGTCGGGGATGACGTCGGCGACGGTTTCGGCGCCGCCCTGGTCGCTGTCGTCCGCGACGGCACCGGCGCCGGCGCTTCACTGCTCGGCGTCGCGGCCACGATCTGGCCGACCGGCTGCTCCTGCGACTCCGGCACGCGCGCGTAGGCAACGGCGGCGGCCGCGACCAAGGCGACTGCGGTGACCGCCGCGGCGACGGGGTTGGACCGCAATCTGCGGGCCACCCGGCCCGGCGTCGCGGGGCCGCTTCCGCCGCCTGCCGCGATCGTCAGCTTTCCTCCCAGCGCCGCCGGCGCCGGGACCAGGGCACAACCGAGCAGCAGCCGTTCCGGTGCGATCCGGGCGGTCGCGTCCCGGTCGCACATCGGGCAGTCGCGAACGTGCCGGGCGATCCGTTTGCGCCACAGCGGGCCGGGCCTGCCGTCCCAGCCGTCGAGGACGGTCCACATGCCGGGGCAGCCGCGCTGGTCGAGCGCGGCCACGACCGAGCGGCAGGTGTCGAGTTGAGCGCGCATGCGCTGAACCCGTACGCCGGCGTACGCCACCGTGGTGTCCAGCATCTGCGCCAGTTCGGCCCGGCTGATCTGACCGGCCGCCTCCAGCCACCACAACGACAGCACCAGCCGTTCGCCGGGGTCGAGCCAGCGGGTCGCCTCGACGACCTCACGCCGTTGCCCGGACAATTCGAGCCGCAGGATCGTTTCGCCCTCGAAGTCGACGCCGTCCTCGGGTGCCGACTCCAGCGGCACGAAGGCGTGGGCCTCGAGCTCGGCGCGATACGAGCTGATCCGGGCGACGGCGATCGAGCCGGCCCATGCCCGCAGCCGTGACGGCTCCCGCAGCTGCGGCAGGTCACGGACGATGCGCAGCATGCAGTCCTGCACGACGTCGTCCACGTCGGGCCGGCCACTGAGGGCCCGCCCGACGATGTTGTAGACCAGCGGCAGATAGCGGCGCACGAGGGCGTCCCGCGCCCGTTCGTCCCCGGCCTGCGCGGCCAGGACGAGCTTGCGATCACTGCGCGGCGCCGTGCTCATGGTGAAGGAAATCCACTCTCTGGGGGTCGAAGCGACCCTAGGTTTCCGATCTCCAGCGTGTCAACGCTGGGTGAGCACCCCGTACTGCGCCCGCGCACCGCCGATGCCGTATCAGTTTTTCGCCTGTGAATTCTTCCTGGTCAGGCCCCTTCCTTGGAGCAAACACCCGGCACCCGCGCCATTACCAGGAGTCACTACATGACGATGTCGGCTTGCGGTCCGGAGTATGTGCTGACCAGGCTGGGCACGTTGGCGCCGGTGGCCGGACTCGCCAACACCTACACCGTGGCCAACCAGCAGACCGGCAAATGCGTCGACGTCAGTGGCATCTCCACCGCGGCCCGGGCCCGCATCCACCAGTGGACGTGTAACCCGGTCAACCAGAACGACCCGCTGAACCAGACATGGCGGCTGCTCGGCCGCTGAACCGCAGCACAAGAAGGCCGAGCAGGTTTAGCGGGGCCCGCCAGAATCGCAGCCTCCTCGGCACTGGCCGGAGGCGACCTATGTCAACGGGAGCAGTGGCAGCCCGGCGAGCAGGCCCTTCGCCAGCAGGCCGGCGCCGAGAACGGTGACGACCATGGCGCTGATCGCGGGGAGAATCGTTGTCCAGCGGCGCGAAACACCCTCGAAGCGGCTGATCAGGCTGCGCGAGCGGACCAACAGGATACCCAAGCCCATCAGGACGGCGGCGAGGCCGAGGCTGAAGGACAGGATCAGCCCGAGGCCGAACACGGTGCGGTTGACGCCGACGGCCACGACCATGACGCCGAGGGCTTCGGGGCAGGGCACGAGGCCGCCGGAGACGCCCATGGCGATGAGGCCGCGCGGGGTGATCCCGCCGGCGGGCAGGGCGTGTGAGTGGGGCTGGCCGCCGTGCTCATGCACGTGGTCATGGTGGTGGGTGTGCCCGGCTCCGACGAGAACCGGCTCGCGGTCATGCACGTGCGCGGGCCGGGCGGCTCGGGCGTGCCAGCGGCGCCGGATCAGCCGTACGCCGATGGCCAGCACCAAAACGCCCGCAATGATTTCCAGCGCGGGTACGAGTACGCCGGGTACGAGGAATTGGCTGGCGAACAGGGCGACCAGGCCGATAACGATGACTGATGCGGTGTGGGTGAAAGTGACGACCGCGCCGAGGGTCAGGGCGTTGCGGGTGGTGCCGCCGCTGCCGATCAGATATGCCGCCATCAACGTCTTCGCATGCCCCGGGGTGAGCGCGTGCAGAGCGCCCAGCAGCGCGGCCATGGCCAGCGCGAACAGCACCAGGGTGACCGACAGCGACGACGAGCCGAGATAACCCGCCAGACGGCCGTCCGGCGGACTCTCCGCTTCGGCCGGCGTGACGACGTCGCTAGTCGCGGCGTCGATGCTGTAGTCGATGCGGCTCTGCCGTTGGGTCTTGTCGCGGCGCTGCGTGCCCACGGTCACCGGCTGCTTCTGGTCGATGAGCGCGTTCACCTGGTAGGCGGCGCCTTGCGGGGCGAAGTCGTTGCGGAAGACCACGGTGTGACTTCCCACGGTGGCGGGTGCGCCGGACGCCTGCGCCTGGATACGCACGGTTCCGTACCCGGCCTGAATCGCCAGATACGACGGCACCTCCACCTTCGTGATCGTCAGCGGCAGTGCACGGTCGTCGGTGCTCACGGAGACGTGCTGGAAGACCCTCCGGGCGTACGCCTCGGCCTCGGCCTGGATGATCTGACGGTCCCGGTCGGCGTCGAGGTCGGTCAGTGCACTCGGCGCGACCAGCACACCGGGAGTGAGGGCGAGCTCGACCGCGATGGCCGACGGGGCCGGGGTCACGTACGCGGCCTGCAAGTAGACGT
Source organism: Actinoplanes sp. NPDC000266 (assembly GCF_042899005.1). Classification (NCBI taxonomy): domain Bacteria; kingdom Bacillati; phylum Actinomycetota; class Actinomycetes; order Micromonosporales; family Micromonosporaceae; genus Actinoplanes; species Actinoplanes sp. NPDC000266. The sequence continues at coordinate 103,329 of NZ_JBIAZI010000020.1, read as the reverse complement.
CGAGGGGGTGTGCCGCCGCCGGCTGGGACGGCAGCAGCACACAGAACAGCGGGGCGGCCAGCAGGAGAAGACGCTTCACGAGCAGACCGTGCCGCCGTAGTCGTTCGTCGGGTCACGGTAGATGCCGTGGATGTGGTCGGCGGCGTCGCCGCCCATGGACTGCGGCGAATATTCGATGACCAGGTGCGGGCCGGTCACCCGGAAGTAGGAGGCGCTGCCGGAGGTCGTCGGCCCGTACCAGGCGAAATAGGTCTTGGCCAGATCGGTCTTCAACTGGGCCAGCCGGGTCGCGGCCTTCGTGTCGTTGGCCAGCGAACCGTACTCGTCGATCAGCTTCAGGAACGCGGTCTGCTGCTCGGCCGACATGTCGGCGCCGGCCAGGCCCTCGGACTGGATGGTCTTGCAGTCCTCGCCGGGGCCGAGCACCAGATCGATGTAGGACGAGCCGAGCACGGCCTTCTTCTTGTCCGCGGCGTCGAAGGAACTCACCAGGGCGTACGCCTCGTCGATGATGTCGCCCAGCGGCCGCACCTCGGCGCCGTCGGAGGTGTATGTGCCCGGCTGCGCGCCGATGAAGCTCGGCGTCATCGACAGGTCGTCGCCTTTGACCGTGGCGTTGACCGTCACGTGGTGACCGCCGAACTGCCACTGCCACGCCTCGGTCGCCGACGGCTCCCCGATGATCGCCATCCAGTAGTACTTCTTGCCGTACTGCATGCTGCCCATACCCGTGCCGCCGCTCGAGCCCATACCGCTCGGCATCGCACCACCCGAAGGGCCACCCGAACCTCCCGGCATCGCGCCGCTGGGCGGGCCACCCGACATCCCGCCGCCCGGCGCCCCGCTGGCCGTGCCCGTCCCGCTGCTGCTGTCGGTGGCGGCCAGGGCGTCGTCGGCCGCCCACTCCGCCATGACCCGGTTGTAGCCCTCGGTGCTCATCGTCGTCCTCATGAGCGTCAGGAAAGCGTCCACCTTGCTCTGATCCAGATTGCCGACCATGAGACCGGCCCGGGTGAACAACCCCTCCGGGAAATTCGACCAGCGCTGCTGCTGCTCCTTGTCACCCCGATCGAACAGCACGCTGTCTTTCTCCGTGCTGCTCAACGTGCCCAGAAAAGCGTTCGCCGCCGCCACGATCCCCGCTGTGTCCGACCCGTACGACGCCGCCGAACTCGACGAACTACTCGAAGACGAAGAAGAGTCATCATCGCCGCACGCCGCCAAGCCCGCGAGGAGCAGACCGGTCAGAGCGATCCGCCCGACACGGGCGGCACACTGCTGTTGAGAAGAGAGCCACATGATCCGGAGCGTAATGCCGGAATCGGCCATAGAGGTTCGTTTCGTACCTATGCATCACCTATGAATCGCAAGAGGGATGATCAGCTCAAGTGCCACGTGACCGGCAGCCAGCCCTGTGCGAAGAACGCCGGAACCCAACGGCCAGGCCGGAGCGGCCAGTGGCGGCCACTCCCCCGCTGATGGTGAAGCCGTCAGGCGGGCGTCAGTCTGCGGCGCGGGTGCTGGGCTTGCCGGCGCCGGCGATCAGGCCGGCTCTGCTCGGCCATCGGTTGCGGCATCCCGGACATCGGAGACCGCTCGATCTCGCCTTCTTCGAGCAACCAGCGGAAGAACTGCTGCAGGCATACCGCTTCTGGAGCGGCGTTAAGGGGTCCCTCGGACGGCGCTTGCTTTCTCCAGTAGCGCTGAGCGGCGTGCAAGCTACGAGACCCGCCTCGCCATCAAGCTAAAACGCTGTGACCTGCGAAAACTTGGGTTTGCATGGGGCGGAAATGGCCGAGTCAAGGGCACCATCTAAGCCGCGCCTCACCCGCCAGACCATCGAAAATGGGGCTTGAGCTGCGGAGACTCGGCCGGAGGTTCATTGTGGAGACGGCGAACTCGTACCGGGTCAAGAGGTCTATCGCCTGCCACCATCGAAATGCATCCATGAAAAAGCGTTCCCGCAAGTCTCTGAACTGCGGAAACGCTTCAAAATGTCGGGCTGACAGGATTGAACCTGCGACCCCTTGACCCCCAGCATTTATTGGGGGCAGCGACGTGCTAACAAACGTTTTACCAGGTCGCTGAAAAGTATACTCGGCCGAGTAAAGGGGTCGCTAGCGGTGCGTCCCGACAAACCCCGCGTTAGCCACTCTAGCTGGGGTTTCGTCGTTTTCCTTCACTCAGCGGGGGCCGCGTGACGGGTTTGAGCTCTTGTTTCGGAGTTCAGGTACATGCGAGCTGACGGACGAGCGCCGTGCTCCTGATCCGACGGCGCGGCACCTTGACTCGTCCATTCTTATCTTGAGCGGATACGGCGATAAGCCATTGCAGCACATGTTGCATTACTCGGCACGGAGCAGAGACGTGACGACGCGCTGCGATTCTGGCCGCTGATATCCGTCTTCGATAGCATAGCGGGTCAGTTGGTGGACCCTTTTGAGCGGGGCTGTGCGTTCGAGGGAATTCTTGCCGTCATTCGTCAGGATCACAGCACTGCCTTCGCCGACTGTTTTATCGCTGCCGTTCTTGGTGTTGAGCGTCGATCGCCGCCAGAGCACGGTTGCCGCGGTTATGTTTCCACTTGAGTCTTGCCAACAGAGAGGCTGCTTTGGGTGGGGCTTCCAACCATGTGCGATGGCTACGACAGGGCTGAGGCAGACCCACGTGGTGGCGTTGTTGTGCAATGCGGCGGAGGTCGTCCAGACGACTAGGGGCAGTTCGGCAAGGTCGGACAAACGAGTGGGCTGAGCATGAACCGCGGGATTAAAGGTGCCGTCTTCCAGGCGCCAGTCTTTGACTTTCTGCATGGCTATCGCCGGTGCCGGTTCGGGCAACAGAACGAGATTGGAGCGCGGACTCGGGGTTGGCCTGTTGGATTGATCGAACGTGGCGGACAGCATGTATCGCTCGCCGCGGTCGCTGCGCTGACCTGTGACGAACTCGTGGTCAGCGCCGATGAGCGTGATGCTCGACTCGATGTCCACGGTCGCGGCGACGTCGAGAAGGTTGGAGGTGAGGGTGAGGCGGCTGTTGAGATTGGCGTTCTCGCCGTTTGTCTCGTCGGCGACCAGGCGTGCGGCATATCTTTCAAGCTGCGGTTCTGTGTCGCCGAGCCATAGCTCTTCGCTTAGCCAATCGTCAACACGAGGTGTGGGCACCCAGGGTGGAGTAGCGACGTACGGTTGGGTTACCAGACCGATGTCCGTCAGGCGGAGATGGGCCGCGTGCTGACGGTCGTTGGGCTGTATCAGTTGTGCCGCGATCAACTCGGCCACCATTCGACCGAAGGCTGCGCGGACTGCTTGTGCCCAGGGCGGCGGCACCAGCATCCCGTGGAGCGACATCCCGGTCGCGGCCTGTTGGATTGCGTGGTCGTCGGGCAGGTGTTGCATCGCGCGGCTGGCGAGAGTGTTGAGCCGGCGCAGCAGGATCGCGGGATCCATGTCGGCTTGTTCAGCAAGCTCGTGAATTCTGCGCGCGTATGGGCCGAACTGGTCAACGGCGTCGGGCAGGCGTCGTCGCGTTCGGGGAACGGCGAGGTGATAGATCGCTGGCAGTGGGGTCAGCGGGGCTCTGATGCGATCGTCGATGACGGCTGCTTGTCGCAGGCAACCATCGACAAGCCACGACCCGCTTCCTGCGCCTAGGACGGAGGAAGATGCGAGGTCTTTGCGGCCGGCTGCGGCAACGGCGCGTGCCGCCGTTTCGCGTATCAGGTCGCCGGCCAGCGCGGCATCTTCCGGTTGGTCCGCTTCCGCGCCCCCTGTGCTAGGCGATAGCACTGTGCCGACAGTGAGGGCAGCGGGTGCGAGAGGGGCAGCGAGTTCCAGTCGCGGAGTTCGGCTCAACAGCAACGACGCGGCGCGGGTTCCGGAGTCTTTAGCCAAGGATCCCGTTTGGGTGAGGGCCCAGGATAGGACTGCGCTTGCTCCTTCACGAACGGTCCACGCCGGGTGGTCCAGGTCGGTAAAGGTCAGCTCTAGTAGTGCCTGTTGAATGAGTTCGGCGGGCGGAGTTTGGCTTGCGTTTGTGTCCGGGCGCGATGGTTTGCTGTAGGGCTGCCTGTCAGCTTCCAGCATGGGGCGTTGCTGAGCCCACCAACCACCGTGGATCGGTCCTTCGAGCGGGGCGGGGCCGTGTGTCGGGATTCCGGTGCTCATGGCGAGCAGATGTTGGCGGACCTGGACCCACACTGTCTTCGCGGGCAGGCTTGGGGCGATGACAGGGAGGATGTCGTCCAGCTGCAGCATCAGCTCACCTGGCCAGTAGTCGGCTGCAACGAGGAGTTCGACTAGGTCCTGCATCGCCTCGCTGCGGGTCTGCTGCCCCTCACAGGCGGCGAGGATGCTCCAGGCCTTTCTGCGGATGCCGGCGCTGTGGTGGCGGTCCCACGAGACCGGTTCGGCTCTGCCGAGAGCAGCTCGCGCGGTGGCCGCTGCTGCGTCCGGGTTTCCGTTTGCCAGCCGTTGGTGTGCCACGGCCACGAGTAGGGTCGCCTCGTCGTGGACACCGCTGAATGCTTGGACGAGTTTCTCAAGCTGTTGGTCGTCTGCCTTGCGGATCAGGCGACGAAGGATGGGCGTCCAGGAGAAGGTTCCGGGGTCTGCTTGTAGTGATCGCCAAGTCAGGGCGGAGTCGAGATCCGAGATTTCGTCCCTCATGGCCTCTGGGGTTCGAGTTGATCCGTCGATGTGTTTGAAGTGCCCGTAGTCGCTTGTGCCCCAGTCTCTGGATGAACGGACCGACTGCTGCGATTTCAGGCTGGCTTCGTCGTCCGATTCGTCTCGTCGGCTCGTGGGAGTGGCTGGGAGTTCGAGCACATCGCGCCAGTGCCGGCGGGCTCCGCCGGGAACATGGACGTCGACCGCTCGGGACAACTGCTCGGTCATGATCGCCGCTGCTGGGGACGGCATCTGTTCGATGAGGCTTCGCAGGGACGTGAGCGCCTCCGTGGGGACAGTCGGGCACATCGGTCCGAGCAGAGCTGCTACCACAGCGCAGAGGAGTTGGGCAGTCTGTTCGGCGTTGGGATCGCGCGGATCGCCGTCGTGGGCTTCCAGTAGCTTCCGGCCCATCCCTGCTACCAGGGCGTTGTGAGCCGCGGCGAACGACAGTGAGCCTTGTGCCAACTGCCAGGCGGCCAAGCGCACCGCGTGACGTGGGGCGGCTTCGGCAACTGAGCATAGAAGGCGCTCGGCGGCAGCTTCGGCGCTGCCTTCGGTGGCTTCGGCAAGGGCGGCAATCAACGGCGCGAGTTCTTCAGCTTCGCTCAGCAGCGCTCCCGGGTTGCCCTGTGTCGCGCGGATCAGCCATTGGATCCAGACGTCGAGTTGCGGGTCTTTCCGCCAGTAGGGGCTGAAGGATTCGGGCATGACGCGGTCGAGCAGCGTCCGGCCCATCTGAGTGTCGCCCATGTGCAGATGCGCGGCGGCCTGGGTGACAAGCAGGTCGGTACGCTCGTACGCGCCGGCCGCATACTCAATCTCGCGGTCGACCTCTGCGACGGCCCCGGCGAGCCAGTCGGGCTGCACGCCGTGCTGCAGGATGTAGAGGCCCAGTATTTGCCGTTGGTGGGCGCCGTAGTCGTCATCTCGGCTTCCCCCTGATATTTCGCCCCATAGTAGGGAGCCGTCGTCCCATTCGTTCATCCCCGTCGCGACGAAGCGAAGCAGTTCCTGAGAATGGCGGGCGGCAACATCGACGAGGATGCGAAGCAGCGCGCTGTTGATCCGAGAGGTGCGGTCCCTGAGCGAAAGCCCTTCGGCAACTTTCGGCATGGCAGCAAGCACGCGTAGTGCCAGGCCCCGCATCGTCAGAGTAGGCAGAGCATCGAGGATCGTGGCCGCGTTAAACACGGCAAGGTCCGTGATCGTCTTGTTCAGCTGTTCGTCGTGCGCGGGCACGCGCTGGTTGCGACTGACATGATTGGGGTCGATTCGAGCGTCCGTCGGCTGGTCAGTCAGTGGGCGGAGCAGCTGAGGAGCTGCCGTGATCAGGAGGTCCGCCGTGAGCGCGAGACCGGTTAGACGAGCCTGGTGACCGGCGGCAACTATCGGGTTGACGCGTTCGATCACTGCTGCGGACAGCACGTCATACACGTCCTCGACGGCCGACAGGTCTCTGATGACTATCGCTGCGGGATTCCCGATGCCGGCCAGCAGGTCGTTGCCGAAAGCAAAGGCAGATGCGGCGAGTGTCCTTGCAGTCGAATCGGACTCGGCTTGCTCGCTGTCCGCAGTAGTTGGTGTTTCTTCGGAGTCAGGGTTTGTGCTAGCGACCGCGATCTGCAGCGCGAGCCGGGCGGCGTCGCCACGGGAAGCCCGATCGGTAACAGCAAGGATGCTTTGCCCTGCGTTGTCATCGCCGGCTGGTAACGCCAGGCTACGGAGTGTGTCGAACGCCTGGGAAAGGTGGCCGGCCTTGAGCTGCTCGGCCGCGATTTGCAGACTTGCCTCCGCAATAGTCTGATACGCCGATTCGCCGGGGCTGCGGTTGGAGTCGCGGCTGTTTTCGTGTGGGCTGGCCGCGAGCGTGCCGAGCAGCGCACTACGCAGGGCGGCCGCGAGTTCTTCGGCGTCGCCGGTTCGTCCGATCCGCAGGAGTTCCGCGATGGCGTAGCCAGCGAAATGTGCAGCGCGGCCACCGAGTGCGTACGCGTCGAGATCCCTTCGCGTGGATCGGCGGCCCGCGGCACGCTCGGACATTCGACGCAGGATGGTGTGGATCACCGAGAGAGGACGAAAACGTGCCGTGCCAGCCGCCCAAGCCTGCAGTGTGTCCCAGTATTCGCTGCTTCCGACGGCGTCGATTTCGCGGATGTCCGCGGCGTCGAACAAAAGTCGGGCGGCGGGATGGGCGATCTCGTCGAGTCGGATTGCCGCCTGCAGCGCGAAGCGGGAGGAGATGCGCGGCGTGCCGTCGGGCAGGGCGTGTGCGATGGCGGCGGCCGGGTCGCCGGCGCTGATCCACATTCCGGTCAGGTCGACTTCTTGGAGCGCCTGCTCGCGGGAGCGGAGTTCGGCGTGAATCAACATGAGTCCAACGAGTGATGCAGCGTCGTCTTCCTGCGCGGCCAGGCGCAGAGCGATGTGGATGTCCTCGGTAAGGACGACTGGTGAGGTGCCTGCCAGGAACCGGGCCCGTAGGTGGTGTGGTGTTGCCAGAGCGAGGGCGCGTTGGGGCTGGCCGGCCTGGGACGCGTGGAAGAATTCTTCGCCGCGCTCACGTGTGTTTTCGTCTGCTGACGCGCACCTGTCTGCCAGGACTGCGTGTCGGGTGATGTCGGCATCGGGGTCGGGGTCGCCGAGCACGTTGACGCGAGTTGACTCAAGAACGAACTGGCGGAACGAATCGTGGAAGAACATCCACGACTTGCGGTCCAGGATCCGGAAGAGGTGCCTGATGCCGCGCAGGCCCTGCAGCGCGGTCTCGTTCGCCCAGCTCTTAACCCATCCTATGTCGATGGGCGACCGGAGGCGGGCCATGTCGCCGAGGAGCTGACGCACCGCGTCTCGTTCGGGCAAGTCGGCCAGATAGGCTGCGTAGTCGTCGGCCACGCTGCCGGAATAGCGAACGCACCGGATCAACGCCTCGTCCACATCGGCCGTAGGTATCGGGCCGTCGCCCGGATGCTCAAGCGGACCGGCGAGGTCGACGAGCGCGTTAGTCACGTATCCCAGGGCCAGCGGGTGCCCATTCACCAACTGCGCGACCCGGTCGATCTGGCGGTTGGTCAGCACAAGCCCGGGGGTCTCTGCGGCGATCTGGCGGCATGCTCGTTGCACTGCGACCGTTGCCAATCGGTGCGCGGTGAGGTCAATCGTTCGGCTGCTGCCGTCCGCGAGCGGCTCGCTTACGTGATGCACGATCCGGGGATTGACCAAGGTGAGGTTCTGCGAACCGAGCAGGATGATCACGCCGTCAGGGACTGCCGCGGGTGACGGCAGTTCGGAGAGCAGGGGCTCACTCACCTCCGCGCGGACGACGTGATCCAGTCCGTCGACGATCACAAACGTGCGGCGTCCCGTCTTGATGAATTCTTTGCTGGCCGCAGCCAGCTGTTTCTGGAACCTGAGACGCAGTTCGTGGACGTCGCGCTCGGGCAAACTGTCCTTGACGCGCAACGCCGATTCTTCAAGCTGGACTACCACGTCGTGGAGGAAGTCAGTGGCCGATGCGCGCCCGGCCGCAGCTGCATCGCCGGGAAGGAAGGCCAAGTAGGTGATCACGCGATCGGCAAGCGCCGGTGTCGCGTGAGCGATCAGCGTCGATTTCCCGCTTCCTGGTGGCCCTAGCACGCACAGATAGCCGCTTCGGGTCGTGTCGAGCGCGACGGTAAGCGCTTCTTCTGCGGCAACCAACGGCGTATATCGATCGAACTCGACAGGGAATCGGTGGAGGTGCCGGCGCCTGCCTCGGCTGCCGAATCCGGCCAATGCGGCGACATCATCGGGGTGAAGGACAACGGCCTCGCCAGGTTCGCTGTCCTGCACGCGCCGGTAGAGCACGGCTGCAAGGCGTCCAACATCGTCCAGGCGTTGATCAGGTGGTAGCCGATCCGGACGCGCAGGCATCGCAGCAGCGGTCTCCGTATCGATATCCAGTGATGCGAGGAAGGGTTCGACTTCGTCCGGCTGCAAACTAGCCTGCTGTTGAACCCAGGCCAGTACCGGCTTCCACAGTTGATCTGTCTCGGGAAGAGTCTTGCCCTCACGTAATGGCTGCAGGATCGCTGCAGCGAACGCCGCCGAGTGCTGCGGGCTTGGCCCGGTTGTCCCAGTTGGCCCGATCGATTTCAACGCGGCCGCGAATGGGCGGTCCCAGCGAGACAACGGTTCAGGCGACACGAGGTGCACGATCACCTTGTGCCCGCCGTACCGGGTACGCAGCTTTCGCCAGCCCTCGACAAGTTCGGCAAACAGCGATGCCTTCGGTTTCCCACCTCGGGTCTTACGCTCTGTCAGTAGAGCGGCCAGAGTCAGATTCCCACTGGCGGATTTGTACTGATATCCATGCACTTCCGGCGCGGGGCCAGGCCGGACCAAGACACAGTCGTCGACCGCTCCGGCCTCAGGGTCGACAAGCCGCAGCTCAAACTCGCCCTTCTCGCGGTACAGGTCGTAGGCGATGGCCGCTACATGATCGTATTGGTATCCATACCCGCGGATGGCCTCCTGCTCGCCGCTCGCGCTGACGCTTTCCAATTGCCCTCACCTGTACCTGATAAAGCATGTCCAGCACTACATTATGACGACTCCAAGATCGACCAAACCACCCGGCGCTCAATCTTCGTAGCGCGCCACCTTGTCAGCTGTGTCGCCGCGTCCGCTTGCCAGGCGGAGTCCATTGGGCGGCGGCGAGCCGCGTCGTGATCATGATGGTGGCGACGAAGAACCGGCAGGAGAGGCAGCCGTTGTGGCGGTGCGCGAATCGTTCGGGCAGGCCCTCGAGCACACGAGGACGTCTCGGTGTTGGCGACGGCGCCCTCGCCGGGCCATCGGGAGGAACGGCGGGGCGTCGGCGGCTTACGGTCCACCTCGACAACCTGTTCGTTCGAGCCGACCTCGCGGCTAGTGATCACCCAGTCGGTGAGTAGCTCGCTTCGGTCCGGGGCCTGCCGCATGATGTCGCGGGTCGCGGCTTCAGCGATGGCAAGCGAGTCGGCGGCGAGGGCAGAAACACGATCGCGCCGTCGGGTGCGCGCCGATCCAAGTGAGCGAAAGTGATTCGGCCACGCCGTCCGTACTGCGTGTGCCGTCGAGTTGGTCAAGGCGGCGATCCAGGATCGAGTCGACCCATTCGACTTGCAGAGGTCGAGGTGGGGGTGAGGCCAGCTGCAAGATCAGCGTGATGCATGCTCCGTACTCCACGGTCGCAGCATTCAAGCGGCTGGCCATACGGATCCGGGTATCGCCCGGTCGAGTTCTTGGCTGGTGCCGTCAGCGCTCAGGCGAAGGCATCGCATTGTCGAGCAGGCGCATGAGCAGGCTCGCGAGGTTGAGGAGTTCGAACGCTTCGTTGACGTCCATGGTGCCCATGGCTTCGTGGGCTGGCGGGTTGCGGATTGCCTGTACGGCGCCGACGAAGAGTTCACGGTAGCCAGCTTGGACGTTTCGCTGTGTGGTTGTTTCTGATCCTCCGAGGACAAGCATCGGTGCGTGTGGAGAGAAGGCTCGGTTCATCAGGTCCACACCGTCGCGGTCGAGCCCGGTGGCGGACTTGACCCGGTTGACCACAGCTTTCATGGATTCGAATACCGCTGCGGCGTGGTGTCCGCTGCGGAGATATGGTTTTGCGGCGGCTACCACTTGGGGATGCAGTGCTGCGAGGCGCGCTTCCCGTAGCACCGGTGAGCTGACTCGTTTGCCGGCTGCGGGCTCCCCGACTACAAGCCGGTCATCGGCGAGATACCAGCCTTGACGGGCGAGCTGATCGATGATTGTGGTCCGCAGTTCGTCGTCCGGTCCGGTGTGTAGGCGTCCGTCCAGCCACTGTCCAAGGAAGGAGCGCAGGGTGCGGCGGCCGTCGGAGCCCCATCGATCCAGGGCCACCAGCACGACATCGACATCGACTTCTCGCTCCCCTTCTGGCAGGGGCAGGCGGTCAAGTGGGATACCCGCATCTTCCAAGAAGAGGCGGATCTGATCAGGTCGATACTGGCTGGCGATACTTTCGGCGACCTGCTTGCACACCAGCTTGCTGATGGGGCGGCCGTCGTCTTCGGCGGGATCCGGGGTGGTGGTGAACACGACACGGCCGCGAGCTCGGTCCTGGCCTGCGGTCGTGAGCGCGAATCTGCGGACCTGCTGCAGGTAGAAGTACGGGTTGGTATCCGGGTCCGGGAGGGCGCCGCTCACCATCGAGTCGACGGTGAGCCGCAGATACCCCGCATCGCGCAGGTTGTGCAGTTCCCGCACGAATCCGCGGTGTCGGTGATCTTCAGGCACCAGCGCTCCTGCGACCTCCTCCATCAGGTCCTTGCCGTTGACGCTCCACAGTTCTCCGCCACCGTGCTGACTTTGGTGGCGGTCGATTCGCCGAAGGATCTCGATATCATCCCAGCTCATGCCAGCAGCTCTCTTTCGGAGGTATGACCGCCGGCACAGGCTAGCGCCCCCACGGTTTCGCGCTTGGCAACATCCGCGCTGCCATCCGTCAAGGAGCCGCTGGGATCTGCGAACCGTTAGCCAACGGCGTCGCCACTTCGCAGATGGCGGTGTCGGCTTGCCCGTGGATGGTCGGGTCGGCTCTTCGGCTCGATCTCATCGACGTACTCGACGGCGACGGCCGGCACCGCGACGTTACGACAGTCGATAAAGTGGAGCGTATTCCAGTCGAGTGGCTCGCCGTTCAGGTGGCGGTGGAGATACCAGATGGTGGCTTCGATCTGGTGCAGGCCGACTTCGGGGTGCCGGAACTTGACAATGCAGCTTGTCGCTGCGGCCTCGAATCTTGCCTGGAGGTCGCCTCCGATGTGCCCGGCGATGTCTTGGACGATCTCTGGGGTCGTCAGGTAATCGTGTTGGCCGTCGATGGGGTTCAGGGTGTGCTCGCGGATGAGGGACGCGTAGGGGCCGTGGTGCGCAGGATTGGGTTGTTTCAGCCGGTACAGCCATGCGCGGTGGCCATCGGACCGGCTGCGAGGGATTCCGTGTTCGAGCTCGTGACGAATGGCCTTCCACCGGTCGGCCGGCATGTCGTCGGCGCACAGCAGATGCAGCGCGTTCCACAGTTGGTCGAGGACCAGGCCGAGTGGCTTGATGCCGTCGGCGAGGAAGAGCCTGGGGTCGACGGTTCGCGTGCCGTGGAAGTAATAGGCGGCGTCGAAGGCCACTTTCTCGATGTCGACGCCGACAGCTGAGAGTGCGTTCTCCGGGAGGGCGCTCGAGGGATCTTGCCACGGCCGGGCTAGGGATTGATCGGCGTGTTGGATGGCTTTGAGCAGGTCCTGCGGCGGCACTACGGTGGCGCGGCTCAGTGACGAGACGGCGGTGTCAGGCGTCTCGCAGTCGAGTACCAGCAATGATGTCTCCTATTCGGCCGTCTTCGGTTGCGTTTTCGGGTGGGCAGAGGTCGAGGCTGAGCCGACCCACGCTTGGTGGGTGTCAGCGACGCGCAGGCCGTCGGCGGACCTGCCTTGGAGGATTCCCATGCGCATACGGCCCTCGATGAGTTGAAGGCCGGGGGTTCCCGGGCGCAGCAGGTCCCGGGTGATGAGTATGGGCGGACTAGCCAGCTCCCCTGGTTTTCCCAGGCGTCGCGGTAGCGCTGCGGGCGCAGGCTCAGCCAGTATCGATGTTCTGCGGCGACGCGGTCGAGCCAGGCTTGGTCGCTCGGTCCGGTGGGAGCGTTCTTCAAGTCATCGATTGCTACGTCCTTGAGCGTCCACTGGATCGGGCTGAGGTCGAGGTTGCCGTAGTCATCGAGGAATTCGAGGTGTCGGCCGTGATCGTAGAGCCACTGTTGGACAACCTCGTCGGGCCACGCCAGGCGTGTGATTGCCGGCAACGCGAGGAAGACGGAGAGGTCCTGGTCGCAGTCTGCGGGAGGGAGGTCTGCTAAGCGGACCGGCATTGGTGCTGCCCCTTTCCGGTGCTGTTTGGGATGGCGTGGCCGCTGTCGCGCCGCGCCGTATGTCGCGGCATCGCGGATTATTGACCGGCACGGCGGCACAGCTCGTGGTAGGTCCACTCAGCGTCGGCCGGGGAGTCCAGGAGGAGGAGGTACTCGAGGTTTGCTGTGCGGTGTCGCTCGATCAGGGAGAACTGGTCGTGCCATACCCGATCGCGGGTAAGCAGCACTGGTTCGTCGATCTCCGGGAACTGGTCGGCAGTGATGTCGAGGATCAGACCATCCTGCTCAAGCCAGGCGTGTGTAGCGAGGGAGTGATTCCGTACTCCTGCACTGAAACGCCACTCCCCCAGCCCGGAGTCGATCAAGAACTGGCCCAGCAGCTCACAGGTGTCGCCGCACGAGCCGTGCGGAAAGGCGGCGAGTCGGGCGAGCCGGAGGCAGCCCGAGTCAAGGGCTACGCGAAAGCTCATAGCCGCGGCCTTGATCGGCCCTACCTCGCGGCCATTCGCGTTTCTCATGTCAGTCGCTCTGCCGGGTCACGTTGGGCAGAATAGTAGCGATCGACAGCGGTTTCGGTAGTGGGTGACGAGAGTTCGACCGCGACTCTCTCCGAACGGTGACGATCGGCGAGGGCACATGGGCATGGCGATCGTCTGATCGCGTGGCGGCAGGCCGGCAGCGGCCAAGCGGCCGGCTCGTAGGTGAGGCGGCGCCGCGCCGCGCGGCGGTGCCTATCCGAGGTGTGGGGCATGGTGCATCTCTAGCTCAGCCGCGTCCCGGACCGCGGCAGCCAGGGTGGGGACGCGACGAACCTCGTACACATTCAGTGGTAGGGCTTGGCGGAAGATCGGGCTCCAACCCTTGTCGTCCTCATGAAGCGGCTCCGGGGCAACGATACGGCTTAAGTTCGGAGTTCTGTCGGCGGTCTCGGCGTCTTGGAGAGCGAGTTCGTCCGGACGAGTGAGGACACGGCCGATCCCCAGCTGAGCAGAGGGCTTGGATTGACGGAAGCGCCTGGCGACCCTTCGTTTACCGGCTTTGAGGATCAGACCGAGGTGCCTGACAGTTTGTGCGATTCTGCTCGCCGACCGCAGCCTACGGTGATGCCACGGTCGGCCCGTCGGGGGTTCGGCACCGCTTCATCCCTGTCGGAGGGAATCATGGCCTTGAGCCGCCTGGCCACCCAGTTCGCGGCCGAAATCGCTATGCACGACTGGTCGGACGCTCCGTTCCGGGCCGACCGGGCCGGACATCGCCGCGAGCGCGACAGCAACGCCTACGGGACCGCGCAGCTCGACCCCGTACAGACCGAATGCGTGAAGGTCAACGCGATGTGGGTGGCCGCTCAGGTGCTCGCCTACAACGACCCGAACTTCGACGTCAACGAGTTCGCCGGCGCGTGCGGGTTCAGAGAGTTCACCGTGTCCGGCCGTCGCTGGGGCGGCACTTTCGTCACGGGCTTACGTGGAACGTCCGGGGGCTGGATGGAGCCGGGCAGCCCACTCCCCTGATCAAGGTCGTCGACGCCCACCCACCCACTAAAGGTCATCGTCTGTGCCGACCAGCCGGGCTCGGCCCTGAGCTCGTGGCGTGTGGCCGGGATACAAGCATTCACTCACTTTCACTGTGGGCGACCTGGTGACTACGTTGTGGAGTGTGCCGTATCGACGTTCAAGAATCAGCCGCTCGACGCCGAGCGTGGACATCGAGCGGGTGTTGCAGCGGTTGCGTACGTCCGCGCAGTTGCCGGTGTTCTCGCCGCCGGAGCTCGCTGATGAGGTGCATGTCCTTGCGGAGAAGAAGCCGCGGGTCAAGGGCAACATCAGCTATCTGAAGGCGCCGAGTCCGGTGTCGGTGCCGTCCCCGCTGACGACCAGTCCGGCTGATGTCCTGCGTGAGCTCGGTGTGGCGACTACGTTCGTCAGCCGGTCGCGGTTTCTTCCGGTGGCTCAGTTGTGGGCGCATGTCCGGTACTGCGCGACGATGCGGTCCCGCCGCGAGATGCTGGCGCTGGCGCCGGATGCGGCGCAGTCGGTCGTGCACCACCACAAGGTGGCCCAGTCGGAGCAGCTGGGCATCGGGTTGGCGCTGGTGGTGGCCCGGGCTGTGCTGCGGGAGCTGCATCCGACATTGACTTACCACGTGGTTGACGCTGACGTCGCGTTGAAAGCGGGGTACATCCGGGGTCTGCCGGGTGAGGTCAGGAACCGGCCGGCGACGAAGAAGCGGCCGGACTACTTTCTGATCGGCTTCAAGCGCGGCGACCCGGGCACGGCGGTGCATGTGACGGTGCTGGAATGTAAGGGCACGCACCAGGAGATGCGAGACGTCAAGAAGCAGCTGGCCGATGCGAGTTTGCAGGTCCGCACTGTTGCGGTGGGCAACGAGCCGCTGTACGGGCTGATGGTCGCCTCGCGGCTGAGGGACACTGGCATCTGCTCGTACGTGTTCGACCCGCCCGGTGACGACGAGCTTTGGTCCGGCGATCCGGAGGATCTGCGGCATCTCTTGTCAGAGCCGCCGGCGGAGAAGGACTGGCGGCCTGGACGTTGGCTCCCTCCGCTCGCCCCGCCGTCGAGCGACCACACCGAAGCCTCCGACGAGGCCTCCGATGGCGAGCAGGTGCTCGGTACTCCCCCGCCGTATCAGATCCCTGCGGATCATCGGCCCTGGTTCACTCAGGTACTGAGTTCGACGACGGCGGCGGCGATGCTGGCGTTCGCGGGGAACAACGCGTCCGCGTCTGGCTATGCGACCCCGCGGCAGCTGGGCTGGCAGCAGGAGCCGCTGGACGACTTCGAGTCATGGTCCAACTCCACCCACGATCGCATTCGTTTTCCGCAAGGCGGCCCGACCCTGTTGGGTCACACCCAGCGGATGCGGTTGGGTGACGGCCGCACCCTGGCAGTGTTTCGGGGTTTGGAGAGTCACCTGTATCGGCAGCTCGCCGACGGCGACCTTCCTCGTTATCTGCGTAATGCTGGATGGCTTCGCCGGTGGTGGACGCAACGGCGCCGTCGCCCGCCCGGGGACGCCTTCTCGGTGGGCGACGACGGCAGCGCTCTGGTGATCAGGATCGAGAACGACTGACCATGCCAGCCCTCCCTATGTCGCATGTTCTTGTATGGAGCGGTCGATGACTGTCGGCGAGGAAGCCGGAACATCCGGCGGTTTCGTCAACCGCGGTGAGGCCCGGAAGCTGGTCGCCGCCGGTGAAGGGCTGTACCGCGACGCGCAGCGGCTCGGCGACATCCCCGCAGACTTGGTCGCTCAGCTGCGACGGGAGCATGATCAGCTGCATAGCGCCGTCGTACGGCAGCGGCTCGAGAGCATGCCGGTAACAGAGTTACGGACCTTCGCTCCCAAACGCCTTCACGGGCAGAAGGCGCTGACCGATCACGGATACACGACGGTCTGGGCCGTTCTGACGGCCAGCCCGCAGCGTCTTCAAGCGCTGCCTCAGCTGGGTCCGCCGTCCGTTGCGGCGATCATCCGCGCTGCGGAACTGGCGCGGATGTCGATCGCACAGGAAACCGTGGTCCGGCTGGACGCCAGCCGTCCGACACCGGGCCATACCGTGCTCCTGCGGGGTCTACGGGAGCTCGTGACAGCAACTCGGATCATCACCGGCGTCGAAGAGTTCCGGCAACGTTTGGTCGCCGCGCTGCCGCCGGCTATCACAACGGCAAGCAAAGGCGGGCGTCTGCTTCGGCGCATCTTCGCCGGTCAGACGGCGAAAGCCGACGATCAGAAGGCGCTCCACGAGCTCGCCGCGTTGCTCACCGGCCCGGACACTGCGGCGGTGGATGCCGCGTTCGCTGACCTGAACGCGGCAAGGGACGAGGCCCGGCGGGTGCCGGAGGCGATCGTGTGGCGCGACTTCAGCCAGGCCGCCGCCGTCTACCAGACGCTGTTGGCGGCCGTCCGTGGTGAGACCGCGACGGGCGCAGCCGAGACCGGTCACGTGCCGCACGCTGTCGCGCAGGCCGCCGAACGGATCACGCTGGACGGCGCCCTGTTGACGGTCCGGCTTCGCGCTTACCAGGCGTTCGGCGCCCAGTATGTGTTGTCGCGCAATGCGGCGATCCTGGGCGACGAGATGGGGCTGGGTAAGACCATCGAGGCGATCGCGGTGATGGCGCACCTGGCTCGCCGCGGCAGGATGGCGACGTTGGTGGTGGTGCCGGCGAGCGTGCTCGTCAACTGGTTGATGGAGATCGACGCGCACAGCCGGCTGCAGGGCCTGCGCCTGCACGGACCGGATCGGCAGCAGGCCCTACAGGCGTGGATCGCCGGTGGCGGTGTCGCCGTAACGACCTATCGGATGCTCGGCACGCTGAACCTGCCGCCCGGGTTCCGCATCGACCTGCTCGTCGTGGACGAAGCCCACAAAATCAAGAACCCGGCGGCGGCCCAGTCACAAAACGTCGCCGCGCTCACCCGGCACGCCGACCGGGTCCTGCTGCTGACCGGCACGCCGATGGAGAACCGGGTATCCGAGTTCCGGAACTTGGTGCGCTACCTCGACCCTCGCCTGGCGGACCGGTTGATTCCGAACGAGAAGGCGTTCGTCGACCCGGTCCGGTTTCGGGAACGGGTCGCGGCCGTGTATCTGCGCCGGAACCAGGAAGACGTACTGCAGGAACTGCCCGAGCTCGTCGAAATGGACGACTGGGTCGAGATGGAGCCCACTGAAGCCCAGGTGTACGCCGACGCGGTCGCCCGCCGCCACTTCCCCGACATGCGCCGGGCCGCGTACGCCACACCTGGCCAAAACACGCCGGCGAAGATCGTCCGGTTGCGGGAGATCATCGCCGAGTCCGCTGACGACGGCTGGAAGGTCATCATCTTCTCCCAGTTCCGGAACGTGATCGACACGATCTCTGTCACCCTGGCCGGCACACCGCAGATTGTGCTGCACGGCGACATCCCGGCGGCGCGCCGGCACGAACACATCGAACGATTCACCGCCTACGAGGGGCACCACGTGTTGATCGGCCAGATCGAGGCGATCGGCCAGGGCCTCAACATCCAGGCCGCCTCCGTGGTCGTGCTCGCCGAACCACAGCTCAAACCCTCAACCGAGGAACAAGCGATCCGCCGCGCCTACCGCATGGGACAGCCGCGCATGGTGCGCGTTCACCGGCTGCTCGCGAAAGACTCGGTCGACGAACGTCTCGAGGAGCTACTGCACGACAAACGCAAACTGTTCCGGGCGTACGCGCACGACAGCGTCGCCAAGCGAGCCTCCGGCGCCGCGACCGACCCCCGGCTGCTCGACTACGAAGTCGGTGCGCTCGACCAGGAACGCATCATCGACGCCGAGACCGACCGCCTGAACAAGCCATGATCCCCTACCGGCCATCCGGCAGGCCGAACGAGGAAACGCAGCACTGAAGCCCACGTCCCGAAACGATGCCCATCGAGCGCAGGAAGACGAGGCACCCGTGGACGCCGATCTCGAAAGGAAGCTGCGGCTACTACGCGAGCAAGCGATGACCGATGTCGCCCGGTTGTCGATCCGAACACCAATCGTCACAGCGCTCTATCACCTGACACGCGGCCGGATCGACAAACGACCCCAGCCCACACTCAGCGATCTGCCCAGGCTGAACAGTTCGTGGCAGGACACCGACTCCGGCCGATACCCCGGGTGGCGGTGCAGGCAGGCGAACCTGCACGGCGGCGAGGCCTTCGTCGTGGAGTACATCGTGTGCCCGCACTGCGCGATCGGCTGGGTCGACCGGCCCTACACCGATGAGCGGTACCAGCGCCGCGGGCTGGCCGCCGCTGGCCTTGGGGCTCTTCGCGCCGAGCATCCCGAGGTGACGGCCTGGTACGCCGCAAGCGGGCACATGCCCGACTCGAAAGCGTTCTGGGCCGCGGTGGGTGAGGGCGTGCCCGGCGGCTACCGCTCAGAAGAGCTGTGCGTGCATGTCTCTCACCATGGCGGGGTGTTGCCGGGTTGGGCGCTCAAACGCCTGGGCCTCGAGAACGGCCGGGCAATATGAACGTGGATCTCGAGCGCGATCTGCGGCGGCTGCGCGAGCAGGCGGCGACTCACGTCGTTCGTTGGCCAAACCGCAAGCCGATCTGGACCGCCGTATACCACCTGTCCCGGGGACGTATCGACCGGCGGCCGCGCTACACCACCGCGCAGCTGCCCATGCTGAACAGCCCGTGGCAGGACACCGACTCCGGCCGCTACTTCGGCTGGCGGTGCCGCCAGGCCAACCTCAACGGCGGCATGGCCTTCGTCGTGGAGTACGTCGTCTGCCCGCATTGCCGGATCGGCTGGGTCGACAAGCCGCACACCATCAAGCGATACCAGCGCAGCGGTCTGGCCGCTGCCGCTCTTCGAGCGCTGCGCGCCGAGCATCCCGGCGTGGTGTGGCACACCGGCAGCGGGCATTCGGGATCGTCGAAGGCGTTCTGGGCCTCCGTAGGTAGCGGCGTTGAGGGCGGGTACAGCGAGCGCGAGCTGTGCGTGCATGTCGCTCGACAGGGCGGCTCCCTGCCTGCTTGGCTGCTGAAGAAGCAGGGTCACCTCTAACGCATTGAGTTTCCCTCAACTCGTCGGCATCGACTCGGCGGCGATCGGGACGCCGAAATTCGGGTCGATCAGGATCTGCAGGACGTGGCTGACGTCGGGGGCGGTCGAGGGTTTCTGGACGTAGAACTTCTTCGTGATGCTCTCATCGACGTGCCCGAGTTGGGCGGCGGCTTCGGTGGCCAGGCCGTGTCCGCTCAGGATGGTAGCGACGGTCTTGCGGAACACGTGGGGACTGACCCATTTCAGGTCGGTCTGTCGTTGCAGGGCGCAGCGCAGCGAGCGGCGCATGTTGTCCGGCTGTACGAACGTGCCGGTGCGGCTGGCGAAGAGGGGGTCGTCCGGGCAATGGGGTTCCTCCGCCTGGCGGCGCCGGAGCATGGTCAGGGCGAACGGCGGCAAGTGGATCGTGCGTTGCCCAGTGGCGGTCTTGGGGAACTCCTGGCGCTGCCAGCCGGTGTTTCTCAGGAAGATCATGGTGCCAGCGACCGTGAGTGTTCCGGCGTGCAGGTCGATGTCCTGCCAGCGAAGAGCACAAGCCTCGCCGATCCGGCAGCCGGTCGCTAGGAGCAGGTCGAACAGATCAGTGCAGGCGCGGCTTTTCCTCGGCCCGACGGCTTTGGTGGTGCGCCACAGGTGCGGAGCGTGCCGGACTCTGGTGATCTCGTCGGAGGTCATGGCCTGGACTGTTCTGTGTGGTCTCGGTAGCCGGCCGACGTCACGGACCGGGTTGGCGGGAAGTGCGCCGTGACGGACGGCCAGGCTGAACATCTGTAACAGGGTGCTCTTACTCCGCTGCGCCCCGGCAGGATGGGTTCGGGCGAGGGTCTTGAGGTAGCGGTCGATCGCCCCGACGGTGGCTTCCCGGATGGCCATGTCCCCGATGGCGGGCAGGATCAAGTAGCGCAGGTTGCCGGTGTAGTGGTCGACGGTCTGTCTCTTGACCCGGTTTTCGATGATGATCTCGTCGATCCAGGCGTCGCCGAGTTGTTCCACGGTCATGTCCGCAGTCACCTCGCCGCTGACGTCGCGGGGTGCTGCTCGGAGGCGGTCGAAATGTTCATGCTCGCCGCGTAGCGCGTTGCCCAACACGTGGTGGGCATCTAGCAGGAGGCGTCGTTGCTCATCGGTGAAACCGTGAGCTCGCCTGGCGAGGGTGCTGCTGGCTTTGAGCAGATGCAGGTGAGCGCGGCTCAGATCACGAGTGGCACCCGGGCAAGCCAACCACCGAGATCATCCCTTCGGGTGACACCTGAAGGGGGTCACCCGAAGGGATGACAAAGGCATTCTTGCAAGCCGTCTGATGACTGCTGCTCATCGCCCGGCCTCCAAGTCACGGGCAACATCGGCGACTCCGAGGGCGGCTGCATGAACGCAGCTCAACGCTGCAGCTTGATCGCGACGACACCGCTGAGGGCAAACTCGACGTACGACCCGGTGGACGTCAGCCCGAACACCTCGTCGCCGAGGCGGACCCCGGCTACGCCGTCACCAATCTGGTCCACGACGCAGGCGGCCTCGCCGCCGGGGAATCGCAGCGGGCACGCCGTGGGCGGAAGACACCTCGCCTAAAGCGTCCTAGGAACATTGGACAGCAACGTCATGCCACCTGGGAGAGGGAGCCCTCCCCGTTCGGTTTACACGGTTCGCGCATGGTGCGCGTCAAGGTCGACTTATGGCTTCGATCTATGCACGAGGAAAGTCGTTCTGTGTCCGGTGGCGGGCTGCCTGTGGGCGGCAGCAGTGCTGCACGTTCAGTGGCCCGTCCAACATCAAGGCCCTCGCGGCCAAGCAGTACGTTGAGGCGCAGGGTGCGTTGGTTACCCGTGCGCAGGTGTACGCGGCCATCGACCCAAGCTCGTCTCGGGCGTTACCGCGGCCGCCCACCACGCCGTTGCGTCAGTGGATCGAGCGGTGGCTGGCCCTCAAGGTCGACATCGCCCCGACCACCCACGCCGAATACGCGCGAATCCTGCGTGGGCGAGTCGCCGCCGAATTCGGAGATCTGCAGGTGGCGGAGATCAGCCGGTACGAGCATCTCGATCCGTGGAAGGCCGCGTTGTCGCGAGAACTGATGCCGGCCGGGGTCCGCAAGCACTGGACGGTGCTGAACCAGGTGATGCGCGACGCGGTGCCGCATCTGCGCTCCGATAATCCGATGCGCCGGCCGGTCGGCCGGCGTGGCAACGGTCTGCCCCGTGTCACTCCGCACCACGCCTGCGTGCTCGACGCCGATCAGGTCGACATCCTGCTCGAGCATTGTCCGGCGGCGATCCGCGACCTCGTCGTGGTCGTGCTTGGCACCGGGCTGCGTCTGGGCGAGGTGCTCGGGCTGCGCATCGCCGACGTTGGTCTCGGCTCGGATCCGGTGGCGCGCGTCGAGCGAACGTTGCGCCGTGACGGCACGTTTGCCGAGCCGAAGACAGCGCGATCGCGGCGGACGGTCGCGTTGACGCCGAGCACGGCGGCGGTGTTCGGCCGGCTGATCGTGGGCCGGCGGCCCGAGGAGTTGGTGTTCACGGCGCCCCGTGGTGGGCCGTGGAACGCGGGAACGCTGCGGCGCCGGTACTGGCAGCGGGCGGTCGTCGCCGCGCAGCGTTGCCCGCAGCATCCACCGGCGGCGGCACTGTCCGGGTGGGTGAGTCCGCGAGCCGTCTCCGCCTGCCACTGCCCAGGACGGCTTCGGGTCCGGCCGAGATTGCAGGACCTGCGGCACACCCACGTCGCCTACCTCGTCGCGGCCGGCTGGGACTTCCTCGCCATCCAGCTGCGGCTCGGCCACGCCTCGGTCAGGACCACCTTCGACGTGTACGGGCATCTGCTGCCCCACGGCGACCATTCAGGGCTCATGGGACTCGACCGGCAGCTGCGGCCTATCCAATCCGCTCGTACGCCGTTGATGTCCGGCCACCTGCACACCCGTCATTCGGCCCGCCCCTCAGGAGGATTGTGCCCGCGGCGAGGATTCGACCTGTCCGCCGACTGCGCCGCAGTGGCGGGCGGCCTGGTCGTGCAGCTGGATAGTCCGCATGCGGCTGCGCCCCGTTCGGAAGGAACACGAACAGTTGCGCGATGCAACGCGCGCTATGAACCGACCGAACGTCGACGGACGGCGCGGCGAGGGCTGCTCGAAACCGCCATGCGGTCAGCGGAGGTAGCGGCCCGGCCGAGCCAGTTCGCGGGTCGGCCGGTGTCATTCGTCGAATCGCTCAGCAGAGCGATGACGCCCTGCAAGGTCGTGACGAGGCGATCCAGGTGGCCACGGGTCGGCAATGGGCGCCCCGGTTTCAGGAGTCACCGCGATCAGCTGCTGTGCCGGTGTCGAATTGGGGCACCAGCGGGATCGTCGTCACGACATGGATCGTCGCATGATCGCTGAGACAGTTGACCTCGTGACCGGTGTCGCCGGGAAACCGGGCGAAGTCTCCGGCAGTAAGCACCGCTTGGTCCTTCAGCGGCCCGGTGCGGACTTCGCCTTCGATGACGTACAGATGAAGCAAGGTTCCCGGCGCACCCGCACCGAACGACCGGCGGTGATCACGCTCGGCGCGAGTCAGGTGCAGGATCGCGGTGCGGACGTATCCCGACCCGTACACCTGGTCCATCTGCCGCATCGACCACGCCGCGTCCGCTTCGTCCCAGGGCGCGGCGGCGCCACGCTGGACGAACAGCGGGGTGCCCCATTCGGTGACCAGCCGGCGGACGGTGATCTGCAGGGCCTCGGCGATGGCGCCGACGGATTCGATCGTCGGGTTGCCGGTGCCCTGTTCGATCTTCGACAGGGTCTGCTTCGACAGTCCGGCCCGTTTGGCCAACTCACCCAGGGACAGTTGGCGTTCCTGCCGGAAGCGCCGGATGTTGCGTGCGACCAGCTTGTTGGTGTCGTTCATCCGCTTTCCGCCGTCACTTTTAATTGCCCGATCGTCAATCTTGACCGATCGTAGTCGTCTCACCGACGATGGCAATACCCCCGCAACAATTCCCCTGGAGGCACCATGGCCAGCGCGGATACCGCCGTGGCGAGTGAGCCGACCGCGGTCGACAAGGCCCTCATCCTGTTGACCTCGTTCGGGCCGCAGTCGCACACCGGCATTGGCGTCTCCGAACTGTCACGGCGCAGCGGGCTGACCAAGTCGACCACGTTCCGGCTGCTCGGCGTGCTACAACGCAACGGCATGGTGGAACGGGCGGGCAGCGACTACCGGCTCGGCCGGGTACTGCACGAGCTCGGTGGACACGTCTACTCCCCCGCCAACGAGCGGCTTGGCGCGCTACTCACGCCATACCTGGCCGAGATCTACGAGATGACTCACGAGACGGTGCACCTGGCCGTATTGCAGGGCACGAACGTGCTGTACGTGAACAAGCTCTTCGGTCACCGTGGCGTCCGCTCGCCGTCACGGCTCGGCGGACAGGTGCCGGCCTACTGCACCGGCGTGGGCAAGGTACTGCTGGCCTACGACGCCGAAGCGACCGAGGCGACGCTGCGCCAGGGCCTGCGACCGGTCACTGCCCATACCATCGTCGACTCGGCCGAGCTGCGTACGCATTTGAGCCAGGTCCGCCGCGACGGCGTCGCGTTCGACAACGGCGAGGTTCTTGATGGCCTGACCTGTGTCGCCGCGCCGATCTTCGGGCCCGACGGGCGTCCGGTCGCGGCGATCTCGGTCTCCGGCCCTACCGGCCGCTTCGCGCCGCAGGCCCACGCGCCGGCACTGCGCCGGGCGTGCTTCGCGGCGGGTCGGGCGCTCGCCGCCGCTCAGACCCCCTTTCAGCGTCGCGGGTAAGGACGAGAATCAAGAGCCAAAGCAAGATCAACCGATTGATTCGGTACGTCGTGAAGCGCGGCCCGGCACTCGCAGTAGTGCCGGGCCGTTCCGCTCGTCAGGTCCCGCTGCTCGCCAGCTCGATCGCCACGTCGATGATCATGTCCTCCTGACCGCCGACCACTCGGCGCCGGCCCAGCTCCAGCAGGACGTCCGCCTCGGCGACGTTGTACTTCGACGCCGCCCGGCGGGTGTGCAGCAGGAAGGAGCTGTAGATCCCGGCGTAGCCGAGCAGCAGGCTTCCCCGATCCAGGCTGGGCAGATGCCCCTCGCAGATCCGGGCCACAATATCCTCGGCCACGTCCACCAGAGCGAGGGTGTCAATTTCGGTGGACGCCCCCGAACGGTCCAGTGCGGCGGCCAGCACCTCGGTGGAGGCGTTGCCCGCGCCAGCGCCGAGTCCGTGGCAGGAGCCGTCGAGGATGACTGCCCCGGCCGTGGCCGCCGCGAGCGCGTTCGCGATCCCGCAGCCGAGGTTGTTGTGCGCGTGCATGCCGATCCGCGTCTGCGGTCCGACGGCGGCGCGCATGGCGACGACCCGTTCGGCGACCTGGTGCGGGAGCATCGCTCCGGCCGAGTCGACGACGTAGACGGTGTCCGCCCCGGCGTCGCGCATGATCACGGCCTGTTCGCCGAGTGCGGTGGGGCTGGTCATGTGCGACATCATCAGGAAGCCGACGGTCTCCAGCCCCAGTTGCTTGGCCGCCCGCAGGTGCTGGATCGCGATGTCGGCCTCAGTGCAGTGCGTCGCCACTCGCACGATGTCGATGCCGGCGTCAGCGGCCTGTTTGAGGTGGTGGATCGTGCCGATGCCGGGCAGCAGAAGCGCGGCTAGTTTGGCCCGGTTGATCTGCTTGCGTGCCGCGGTGATCAGGTCAAGGTCGTCGCAGCGGCCGAAGCCGTAGTTGAACGACGAACCGCCAAGACCGTCGCCGTGGGTCACCTCGATGACGTCGACCCCAGCGGCGTCGAGCCCGGCGGTGATCTCCTCGACGTTGCCGATGCTGAACTGGTGGGCCATCGAGTGGGATCCGTCGCGCAGCGTGGTGTCGCAGATCTCGATCGGCCGGCCGCGGAGCGGATCGGCGGAGGAGGGGTCGCTGATCACCGGTGTTTCGAGGCTCATGCGTTCTCCTTGACGAGTTGCGGTGCGAGCCGGTCGGCGGTGGCGATCGCGGCGGCCGTGATGATGTCCAGGTTGCCGGCGTATTCCGGCAGGTAGTCTCCGGCGCCGACCACCTGGATGAAGACACTGACCTTGGTGCTGCCGCCGGGGCCGGCACCCGGGTCGACCTGGACCGGCGCGCTGAGCCGATAGCCGGGCACGTATTCGCGGACGGTCTCGGCCATAGCCTCGATCGACGCGATGATCGCCGCAGGCTCCGCGTTCGGGTCCACAGCGGCGAACACCGTGTTGCGCATGATGACCGGCGGCTTGGCCGGGTTCAGGATGATGATCGCTTTGCCGCGGCCCGCGCCGCCGACCTGTTCCAGGGCGTTCGCGGTGGTCTCGGTGAACTCGTCGATGTTGGCCCGGGTGCCCGGCCCAGCCGCGCGGGACGAGATCGTTGCGACGATCTCGGCGTAGCTGACCGGGGCGATCGCTGAGATCGCGGCGACGATCGGGACGGTCGCCTGCCCGCCGCAGGTGACCAGGTTCAGGTTCGGCTCGGCCTTGACCTGGTCGAGGTTCACGGCCGGGACGACGTACGGGCCGACCGCTGCCGGGGTGAGGTCGAGCGCGGTCAGCCCGGCTTCCCGGTAGCGGGGCGCATTGGCCGCGTGGGCCGCCGCCGAGGTCGCCTCGAAGACCAGGTCGAACTCACCGGCTCGGGCGATGAGCTCGTCGACACCGCCGGCGGTGGCCTCGATGCCCATCTCGCGGGCACGGCGCAGACCGTCGGAGGCGGGGTCGATGCCGACCAGCAGGGCGGGCTCGAGAGTGGTGGATCGGGTCATCTTGATGAGCAGGTCGGATCCGATGTTGCCGGATCCGACGACCGCGCAGCGCAAGCCCATGGTCAACTCCTTGGTGGGGCGGTAGCGGTGATGGCGTCGGTGTCGTGGTCGATGCGGGTGACCCAGTCCGGTTCCACGACGAGCAGGCTGAGGGCGGAGCCGTCGGGCAGGTCGACGTCCACGACGTACCGGAAGCCGGCCGCTTCGGCGGCCTCGATGCCGGCCAGGTCGCCTTCGGGGACCGCGTAGATGATCCGGCGGCAGGCGGGTTCGGCGACCAGAGCCTGCGTGGTGGCCGTCCACAGCAGCGCTGGATCCGAGACGTCCACTTCGAGGTCGTTCTCGCTGACCGGGTACGCGTTGCGGAGCCGGCCGGTCGCGCAGCGCTCGAAGGTGATCATTGCTCGGCCGCCAATCGGCGGATGACCTGCTTGTTCAGCTTGCCGGAGGCGTTGCGGGGCACCATGTCGACAACCTTCAGCCGGGTGGGCAATTTGTAGCGGGCGACTTTGCGGGCGGCGTGCTCACGAACGTCCTCCAGGGTCGGCACGGCGCCGGTCACGCTGACCAGCGCGACGACCGTCTCGCCCCACTTCTCGTCCGGGACACCGACCACCGCCACGTCCACCGCGCCCGGCAGATCAGCCAACGCGGACTCGACCTCGGCCGGGTAGACGTTCTCCCCACCGGTGATGATCATGTCTTTGAGCCGGTCGACGATGAACAGATAGCCGTCGTCGTCGAGGTAGCCGATGTCGCCGGAGTGGAACCAGCCATCGGCGTCGAACGCGGCGTCGGTGGCCTCGTTGTTCTGCCAGTAGCCGGGAGTGACGTTGGGGCCGCGAACGATCACCTCGCCGTGCTTCCCCGCCCTCACCGGGGCGCTGGTGCCCGGCTCGACGACGCGTACCTCGGTGTAGCTCATCGGGATGCCGGCCGAGCCGAGTTTGTCGGTGGTGCGCTCGACGGGCAGATGGGTGGCGAACGGCGCAGTCTCGGTCAGCCCCCACGCCTGTTGCAGAGTGACGCCGTGCTTGGCGTAGTCGGCGATCAGCGACGGTGGGACCGGCGCGCCGGCCACGATGATCGAGCGCAGGCTGCTCAGGTCGGCGTCGAAGAATCCCGGCACTCTGGCCAGCGCGGCGAACATCGCCGGAACGCCGAACGTCGAGTTCACCCGGTGCCGGACGATGTCGTCGAGCATCTGCGCCGGGTCGAAGCCGCGGCGGACCACGACCGTGCCGCCGCGCACCAGGTTGCGCAGGGTGAACGAGTTCAGGGCGCCGATGTGGAACAGCGGCGCGGCCGCGTGGGTCACGTCGCCACGGCGGGTGTCCACGATGGTGTCGACGTTGACCGCGTTCCACCACACGTTCCCGTGCGTGAGGATCACGCCCTTGGGCAGGCCGGTCGTGCCGCTGGTGTACATCAGGATGGCCGGGTCGCCGAAGTCACGCTCGGCGATCTCCGGGTGTTCGGTCACGGCGCCCAGCAGGGATGACCATGGCTGCCACGGCCCCGGGGCGTCACCGGCGGGAACGGCCGGGTCGTCGTCGACGAGCAGGAACTGCTTGAGTCCGGTCTGGCCGGCGATCTCGTCGACGACCGGCCGGTGACCGGGTTCGGCGACGATGATGCGCGCTTCGCTGCCGTCGAGGATCTGCCGCAACTCCGGACCGGCGAGACGAAAGTTCAACGGGACAAAGATGGCACCTAGGCGGGCCGCGGCCAGCAATGTGATCAAAAAGGATGGGCTGTTCAGGCCGGCGTACGCGACCCGTTCGCCGACAGCGGCGCCGCGCGCGGCCAGCACGGTGGCCAGCCGGGCGGCACGGTCGTCGAGCTCACGAGCGGTCAGGTCACCGCCCTCGTAACGGATCGCAATCTCGTCGGGGAAGTATCGGGCGCGCCGGGCGAGGCCGGCGGCCGGGTTGATGTTCATCGAGCACTCCGATCGGCAGTGCCGCCCAGCTCCCGCCGCTGTCCCGAGGGGCCGGGGACAGCGGCGGGAACCGACCGGGGGTCAGAGGTGATCGCCGCCGGCAGCGGACGCGAAGCCGCGCACACCGATGCCGCCGTCGGCCTGAATGGCCTGGCCGGTGATGGTGCCGCTCTGCGCACGAGCGGCGAGCAGCACGTACGGGGCGGTGAAGTCGTACGGGTCGACGCTGGAATCGTGCAGCGGGATCGGCGGCGGTCCGGTCTGCTTGTCGAATGAGGCCGCGATTGATCGGCCCCTGAGCGACAAGGACTCCGGGCCGCGCAGGTCGGTGCGCATGCCGCCGCAGGCCACGCCGTTGACCCGGACCTTCGGGGCCAGCTCGTACGCGAGCTCGCGCATCAACCCCAGACAAGCGTGTTTGCTGGCGGTGTAGAGCGGGCCGCCGCCGTTGACGTAGAAGGACGCGTTGGACAGTGTCATCACGATGCTTCCGCGCGACTTGACCAGCTCGGGCCACGCCGCGGACGCCGCCAGCAGGTAGCCCTTCACGTTGATCGAGAAAACCTCGTCGAAGGCGGTGTCCAGCTGCTCGCCCGTCAACCGGGTGAGCTGGCGCTGGTAGTCCCACACGCCGGCGTTGGCGACGAGCGTGTCGAGCTTGCCGAACCGCTCGACGGTCTCGCCGACGGCACGGTTCAGGTCCGCCATCGAACGGACATCACCGACGACGGTGTGGACGCGGGCCGGGGCGGGCGACTCATCCCGTACGGCGGAAAGCTTCTGATCCTCTCTTCCGAGGATGACAACGGAAGCACCCTCCTCGACGAAGCGGTGCGCGACCGCCGCCCCGATCCCGGAACCGCCGCCGGTGATGAGGGCGACGTCGCCGGCGAGCCAGCCCGTCACGACAGGAACCCCAGGACCTGACGTTCGAACTCCGCCTGGCGTTCGAGCTGGACCCAGTGGCCGCAGCGGCCGAAGACGTGCAGTTGCACGTCGCGGATCTGTTTGAGCATCAGCTGCGCCCCGTCGAGGGTGATGGTGCGGTCGTCGCGGCCCCAGAGCAGCAGGGTCGGCGCCTTGATCAGGTGCAGGTCGCGCCAGAGCGAGTCCATGCCGCCACGCTTGGCGAACGCCGCGTTGTAGAGGTGGTAGAAGGCGATGTGCGACGGGTCGAGCGACGCCTCGTAACGCGCCTTGACCACGTCCTCGCCGAACTGCTTGTGGTCGAAGACCATCGTCCGGATGAACGCGGCCATCTTCTTCTCGCTGGGGCCAGTGCCGTTGTAGTAGCGGAACATCTCCTTCTGGCCCTCGGTCGGGGTCGGGCCGAACGGCAGCCAGCCGCCACCGGGCGCCATCAGCACCAGCTTCTCGACCCGCTCGGGGTGCCGCTGGGCGAAGGAAATCGCCGCGGCGCCGCCGAGGCTGTTGCCGAGCAGATGAAACTTTTCGTCGCCGAGAGCTTCGGCGAGCGCGTCGACGGTGATGTCCGTGATCGAGCGCGCGGTAAGGTCCTCGGCCGAGGGACGGAAGCTTGCGCCGAAGCCCGGCTGGTCCGGCAGGATCACCCGGAAGGATTTTGTCAACGCGGCGAGGTTCTGGTGGTAATTGCTGACGCCGGAGGCACCGGGGCCGCCGCCGTGCAGCATGACCAGGGCCGGACCCTCGCCGGCCTCACTGATCGAGATGTCGCCGAGTTTCGTCGGCACGGTGTAGGTCTTCACGCGGCGTCCTTAGAAGAAGGTCGAGATGTTCTTGGCCAGCAGGACGTTCTGATCGAGCAGGATCACGCGCTCGCAGATCAGCAGGTCGCGCCGGATCAGGTCGGTCCGCTGGCCGGCGAAGACGTTCTCCTCGCGTTCCAGGCGGTTGCGGTAGACCAGGAAGTTGGAGCGCACCCGGAAGTCGTCACCTTCCGGTGTGATCCGCACGTTGGTGATCAGGTGCCGGGTCCGTGACGGCGGATCTTCCGCCCAGGCCATCCCGGAGTCGAACCGCCGGATCCGCCAGGCGAGGCTTTCCTTGGTCTCGTCGTAGAACGCCGCTTCGCCGCGGGCCGCGATCGACAAGGCTTGCTGGCGACGCAGCCGGTTGGTGCGGGTCGGCATCCAGTAGACGAGGTCGTCGGCGAAAAGCTCCAGCCAGTCGGTGTACCGGCCGTCATCGAGCAGTTCCGCCTCGCGGTAGTAGAGCTGCTCGACCTCGTGTTGAAGGGCGAGGTGCTCGGGAGTCGTCAGAGTCACGGCGTCATCCCTTCACCAGGCGGCGCAGGTTCACCGACGGGTCGGCGAGCTGCGCTGCGGAAACCACCAGTCCGCGATCGATCAGCCGGCGGGCGGTGCGCACCGCGATACTGTCGTTGACGGAAGCGGCGGCGACCACGCTGTCGCCGCGCAACCCGAACACCGCGAACGTGGTGTCGTCGAAGGATCCGCGCAGCACCGTCAGGTCGGCGTCGGCCATCCGGCCCACCGCCTCCACGTGGTAGCCGTGCCGATCGGTCCAGAACCAGGACGCCTGCGCCGGCGGCGCGGCGATCCCGAGCAGGGTCGCTGCTGCTCGCTCGCCGCCCCGCTGGGCGGCTTCCCAGTGCTCGGCGCGGTTCTCACCCGTACGCCTGGAGGGGTCGCCGACCGCAAGCACGTGTGGATGCGACGTCACCTGGCGCTGGTCGACGAGGATGCCCCGATCGACGGCGAGTCCCGCGCTCTCGGCCAGCCTTGTCGCGGGCGTCATCCCGACGCCCGCGACCACCACGTCGAACGGCACGGTCCGGCCATCGGTCAAGATCGCCTCATGCTCACGCAGTTCGGCGACTCCAGCGTGCAGCGTCGTGATGCCGCGCGTCGCGTGCTGTTCGTGCAACCAGGTCGCGAAGTCGGTACCGACCGCGCCGGCCAGCGGCACCGCGACCGGGTCCACCAGCACGACCGCACAGCCCAGCGCCGCCGCGGTCGAGGCCAGCTCGGCGCCGATCAGGCCGGCACCGATGACCAGCACCCGCGTGCCAGGGACCAGGTGGGTGCGCAGACGGTCGGCGTCCTCGATCGTGCGAATCGTGTGGGCCGCCCCGATCCCGGGGATCGGTGGACGGGCCGCGCGGCCGCCGGTGGCCAGCACCACGAAGTCGGCCGGCAGCGTCGTGGAATCGGAGAGCTCGACACCACCGGCAGAGGGGCGCAGGGCCACCACCGACGTGTTGACCCGCAGGTCGATGTCCTGCTGGTCGTACCACTCCGGCGGCTGAAGGGCGAGCTGCTTGGCGTCGCTGTGGCCGGCCAGGTAGTCCTTGGTCAGCGGCGGGCGGTCGTGCGGGAAGTCACCGGCGTCGATCAGGGTGATCGTGTCGCCGAAGCCGCCGGCACGCAGCGCGGCGGCCGTGCTGACTCCCGCGACCCCGGCGCCGGCGATCACGATCCTCATGACGGGACCTCGCCGGGATACAGGTAGACCTCGCCGTCGCGGACCTCGACTCGGTGCGGCACGACGCCACGGGTCGCGGGCAGGCCGGACACCTCACCGGTGCGCAGGCAGAACTTGCTGGAGTGCAGGGGACACTCGACCTTGCCGCTTTCCACCCAGCCTTCGGCAAGCGAAGCGACTTCGTGCGTGCAGGTGTTGTTCAGTGCCCACACCGAGCCGTCCTCGTCGCGCAGCAGCGCGATGTCGTCGTCGGTGCCGGTGACCTCCCGGTCGACGGCGATGCCCTCGCCCTCGGGGATGTCGTCAAGGGCCGCGACCCGGATACCGTCACTCATGATGGGTCCTTCTCGTGCCAGGCGGGGGTCGTCATCAGGTCTTTCCAGCGGGCGTAGAAGGCCCGGCCGGCCGCGTCGCTGTACAGCTCGCTGGTCTGCCCCGGGTAACGGCCGTCGTCCTTCTCCGACCCCAAACCCATCTGATAGTTCAGCGGGACCCTGTTGGTGACGAAGCCGTGCGAAATGGCCTGCACCTCGCTCCAGTTCTCCCCGTCGTCCTGCTCGAAGATCCCGCTCGGCCCGAAGGTGCGCAGGTTGTAGAGCCGCTGCGCCTCTTTGATCTCGTCGGGCCAGGACTTGTCGACCAGCGTCCAAGCCCACACCTCCATCCGGTCCGGGCCCTTCGGGTGCCAGATCCGGACGCTGCCGTTGACCGGCAGATAGGAGAAGTTCGGGAAGACTGTGGCGTGCCCGTTGGTCAGCGGCCCTTCGACGCGCGCGTCACCGAGTCGTTCCCGCAGCGCCGCATAGTCGACGTGCTGGTGAACCGGTTTGGCGTCGAAACGATTCTTCGGATGCACCGGGAAGCCGGCGCCGTGCCCGTTCGTGTCGGTGTACTGCCGCCCGGTCCGGTGCACGATCTCGTCCCTGGGCCCTTTGCCGGTCGGCGACATCACCATGAGCGCCGACGCGTGGCTCATGTTGACGTGGTACCAGTCGGTAGCGAACTGCTCCGCGGCCAGCTTCCAATTGCCTTCAAGAACCCATTTGTGTACGCCGCCGACCACTTCCGTGCCTTGCTCATCGTGATCGAGCATCGCGTCCATGTACCAGGTCATCGGCCCGAGTGCCTCGCGCAGAGCCGGGGCGGCGGGGTTCCAGGTCCCGAAGATCAGGCCGCGGTAGCTGTCGACCTTCGCGACCTCGACCAGACCCCAGTCCTTGCGTTCGAAGGTCGACGGGTAGCCGGCCTCGTTCGGGACGCTGACCAGGTCACCACCCAGGTCGTAAGCCCAGCCGTGGTAGGTGCAGGTGAAGTTGCGGGTGGTGCCCATGTCGGCGCGGCAGACCCGGGCACCGCGGTGCCGGCACGAGTTCAGGTAGGCCCGAATCGTGCGGGTCTTGTCCATCGTGACGATGACCGGGTCCTCACCCATGTACGTGGTGAAGAAGTCGCCGGGCTTTTTGAACTGGTCGGTGTGCGCCAGGAACAACCAGCTCGGAGCGAACACCCGGCGCAGCTCCTGCCGGTAGATCTGCTGATCGGTGAAGATCGCCCGATCCAGCAGTCCACCCTCGGCGTCGACCAGGCCCGAGACGTCCAGGATCGGCGCCAATGCGGCAGGTCGGTGCATCGTGCTCTCCTCTCTCATCGGATGGTCAGGTGTACCGGGGCGAAGCCGAAGGCGGCGGCGGTCACCCGGGTGCCGGCGGTCAATGGCACGGAGGCGTGCACGGCACCGGCCAGGATCAGCTCACCGGCGCGCAGGGTCTCGCCCAACGCGCTCAGGCGACGCGCAAGCCAGACCAGGGCTTTGATCGGGTCGCCGAGCACAGCGGCACCGGCGCCGGTGGCGATCTCCTCGCCGTCGACGGCGAGGGAGATGTGCACGCCTGGCAGGTCGGCCGGGTACTTCTGGCCCGGCCCGGTCACCATGCGCGCCGAGGACGCGTTGTCGGCAATGGTGTCCGCCAGGGTGATCTTCCACTCGGCGATCCGGCTGTCGATCACCTCCAGGGCCAGGAACACCTCGTCCACCGCCGCACCGGCCTGTTCCTCGGTGACATCCGGTCCGCCAAGGTCGGTTCCGAGCCGGAAGCCGATCTCCGCCTCGACCCGCGGGGCGATCAGTTCGTCGAGCAGCAGCGTGCCGCCGTTCGGGATGACCATGCGGTCGAAGACGACACCGAAGTCCGGCTCGTCGACGCCGAGTTGCCGTTGCATCGCCAGCGAGGTCAGGCCGACCTTGCGGCCGGCGATCAGCTCCCCCTCGGCGAGCCGGCGCTCGGTGTTGATCGCCTGCACCGCATACGCATCGTTCGGGCTCAGCTGCGCCTGGGCGGTCAGCGGAGGAACGGCGACGCGGTCGCGCTCGGCGCGGCGAAGTTGATCGGCCAGTTCGGCCCGGATGTCGGTCACGGACCAAGAAGACATGATCGACAAACGCGGTGGCGAACCGTTGTGCCACCTGACGGCACACGCGTTGTCGCAGGTAGCCGGTGCTGCGGCACGGTGGTGCCATGCTCGCAGCCAGCGCTATCTCCCAGAGCGCCACCGACCCGTTGTCCGGTCTGGTGGTCGGCGACGTCCCCGATCCCGAACCCCAACCCGGCTGGTCGGTGGTCCGCGTCGTCGCCTCGTCGTTGAACATGCACGACCTGTGGACGCTGCGCGGCGTCGGACACCCCGCCGATCGGCTGCCGATCGTGCTCGGATGCGACGCCGCCGGCATCGACCAGGACGGCAACGAAGTCATCGTGCACCCGGTGATCGCCGACCCGGACGCCGGCCGCGGCGACGAGACCCTCGACCCGAACCGGGCGCTGCTGTCCGAACGCCACAACGGCGCGTTCGCCGAATATCTGACCGTGCCCACGCGAAATCTCGTACCAAAGCCGGCTTGGCTCTCCTTCGACCAGGCCGCCTGCCTTCCGGTGGCCTGGACCACCGCCTACCGGATGCTGTTCACCCAAGCCAAGATCACCGCCGGTGACCGGGTCCTGGTGCAGGGCGCCGGTGGCGGCGTGGCCTCCGCGGCGATCAGCCTCGCCGCGGCAGCCGGCGCGGTGGTCTATGCGACCAGCCGCTCCGAGGCCAAGCGCGCCGAGGCGGTCAAATGGGGCGCCTCGGAGGCCGTCGCCACTGGTGACAGGTTGCCGGAAAAGGTCGACGTGGTCATCGAGACCGTCGGCGAAGCCACCTGGTCACACTCGCTCAAGGCGCTACGACCCGGCGGTACGGTCGTGATCGCCGGCGCGACCAGCGGCATGAACCCGCCCGCCGATCTCGGCCGCATCTTCTACCTGCAACAGCGCATCCTCGGCTCGACCGGCTGCACCCGCAGCGAGCTCGTCGCCATGCTGCGGATGATGCAGGCCACCGGGGTGCGCCCGATCATCGACCGCACGCTGCCACTGACCGAGATTTACCAGGGCTTCCAGCTCATGATCGACGGCGAGCTGACCGGCAAGCTCGTCATCCACCCGTCCGGAGGTAAGTGATGCCCGCCGCCCTCGTGGGCCTGTCCCACTCCCCACTGATCGGCAAGAACGACCCGGATCCATCCGTGCTGGCCGCGGTCGAGGACGCCGTCGATCAGGCGCGCGCCTTCGTCCGCAAGTTCGATCCCGAGCTGGTCGTGCTCTATGCGCCTGACCACTACAACGGCTTCTTCTACAAGGAGATGCCACCGTTCTGTCTCGCCACCGCAGCGACCGCGGTCGGCGACTTCGGCTCGGCCGCCGGCCCGCTGTCGGTGGACACCGCCGCCGCGCAGGCCATCGCCGAAGG
Organism: Actinoplanes sp. NPDC000266; assembly: GCF_042899005.1. Taxonomy (NCBI): domain Bacteria; kingdom Bacillati; phylum Actinomycetota; class Actinomycetes; order Micromonosporales; family Micromonosporaceae; genus Actinoplanes; species Actinoplanes sp. NPDC000266. Next base: position 68,264 of record NZ_JBIAZI010000020.1, on the reverse strand, counting down.
CGTTCTCGCCCGCGGCGTCGACCTGACCATCTCCGCCCGGATGACCGTCGACCACGGCTTCGTGCAGCCTCTGGAGGTGCTGTTCGGTGGCATCAACCGGGTACCGGTGGTGCCGATCTTCGTCAACGGCGTAGCCACCCCCCTGGGGCCGATCGCCCGGATCCGCGCCCTCGGTGACGCGATCGGCCGGGCCGCCGCCGATCTGGACAAGCGCGTGCTGTTCCTCGGCTCTGGTGGGCTGTCGCACGACCCGCCGGTCCCAGTCCTCGAGGGTGCGCCGCCGCGGGTCGCCGACGCGCTGATCGAGGGGCATTCGCCGACTCCCGAGCAGCGCGCTCGCGGGGAGGAGCGGGTGGTGAAGGCCGGGCGCGACTACGCGGCCGGCTCCACCGCGATGATCCCGATCAACCCCGCCTGGGACAACCTTGTCCTCGACACGCTCGCCGGCGGCTCGCTGGAGCAGGTCGACGCGTGGACGGTCGAGTGGATGGGCGCCGAGGGGGGTGGCTCGGGGCACGAGGTCCGTACCTGGATCGCCGCTTACGCCTCCCTCGCGGCGACCGGGCCGTACACCGTGACCTCGCGCTTCTACCGGGCGATCCCGGAGTGGATCGCCGGCTTCGCGATCACCACCGCCCTGCCTGGCTGAGCTGCTGGGGCACGTCGTCGACAATCCCATGCTCAATGGCAAGACGATCCGGCTCGACCGCGCGCTGCGCCTGGGAGCCCGATAGGTCGGGTGGCCGGCCGTGGACAACCACGGCCGGCCACCTCAGTTGCGCGGCCGGCCCGATCCTGGAGGGCCCGCGTAGGCCTGGGCGAGTGACAACCACTCGATGGCGGCCGGCCCGGTGGCTTCCAGCGCGGTGGCGGCGACGTGCCGGCGTTGGGTGACGACCAGGCAGAAGTCCTCGGCGGGACCGGTGACTCGATCGACGGCCTCCTGCGGGCCCCACTCCCAGCGGGAGCCGTCCGGGGCGTCCAGCTCGACCCGCACCGGTATGCCGGGATCCGGGCGGCCATGGACCTGGAAGCTCCAGCCGAACGTCCGTACCCCCAGATGGGCGATGTGCCGCAAGCGGCCGGAAGGCCGCCGAGGAACCCCGAGAGCGTCGGCGATGTCCTGGCCGTGGGCCCACGTCTCCATCAGCCTCGCGGTGATCGACGAGGCCACGCTCATCGCCGGGCCGAACCACGGCAACCGTCGGTCGGCCGGCAGCGTGGTGTAGATCCGCAGCAGCTCGTCACGTTCGCGGCGCAACCAGGGCACCACTTCCGGCACCATCAATGCCCGGTACCGGACGGCGACCGTCTCCGGTTCGCCGAGAGCATCACGGCGGAACCGGTCGGGATCGGTGATCGCAAGCCGGGTGGCGTGGTCGTAGTAAGCGAGGTGCGTCACCTGGTCGTGGATCGTCCAGCCCTCGGCGGGCGTCGCCAGCGACAGATCGGCACCATTGAGCAACCGGAACAGCTCGTCGGACTCGGCGGCCAGATCCACCCGGAGACTGTTGAGGTCAGCAGGCATCGGCACGCAACGGAGCTTTGAGCACCTTGCCGGTGGCGTTGCGGGGCAGTTCATCTACGAACCGGATCCGGGACGGCACCTTGAAGCCGGCAAGCCGGCCCCGGCACCAGGCGGTCAGCTCGTCGGCGGTGACGGCAGCGCCGACAGCGCGAACAACGAACGCGACACCAGTCTCACCCCAACGATCATCGGGCACCCCGACGACCGCGGTCTGCGCGACGGCGGCATGGGTGTACAAGACGTTCTCCACTTCGGCGGGGTACACATTCTCGCCACCGGAGATGTACATGTCCTTCCAACGGTCGACCAGGACGAGGTGGCCGTCCTCGCCGATCATGGCGGCGTCCCCGGTCCGCAACCAGCCGTCGGCGGTGAACGCCGCCGCGGTGGCGTCGTGCTTGCCCCAGTACCCGGAGGTGACCAGCGGACCGGAGATCTGTAGTTCGCCGGTCTCCCCCACCGTCGCCGGCTCGTCGTCGGCGGTCCGGATGCGGCAGCGCGCGTACAGGGTCGGCAGGCCGATGGTGCCGTTGTGGCTCAATTCCCGGCCGGGCGGCATGGTGGTCACGCAGGCACCGGCCTCGGTGATGCCGTAGACGGTGGTCAGCCGGATCCCGCGTTGTGCCCAGTTCTCCACCAGTGCGGACGGCACCGGTGACCCGCCGACCGCGGCGGTGAACGGCCGCAGCGGCGTGTCGGCGAACCCGGGCAGCTGCTGGACGAACTGATAATTGGCCGGAACGCCGCAGAAATGCGTGATCTCGGCCAGCAGCCTTAGGGTCTGCGCCGGGTCGAACATGCGGGCGACCAGGACGGTGCCGCCCGCATACAGCACCGGGTTGGCGAAAAGGTTGAGGCCGGCCACGTGGAAGGTCGGCAGCACGGTCAGACAGCGGGACTCGGCGGTGACACCGTGGGCGACCAGGATGCCGAGCATGCTCGCAAGCACCCCACGGTGAGTGGCCTGCACGCCCTTGGGCTGGCCGGTGGTGCCCGAGGTGTAGATGATCGTCCACACCGCGTCCGGGTCCACCGGCTCCGGTTCCCAGTCCGCGGGCACCGCTGCGGTGGCCGCGGACTCGTAGGAGTCGTCCCACCCGATGGTGACCGGAACGTCCAGGCCCATGGGGTCACCCTCGTGCAGCAGCACCGCGGGTCGTGCGTCGGCGCGGATACCAGCCAGTTCGGCCGGGGTCAGCCGCCAGTTCAGCGGCACGGCGATGGCCCCGACCACTCCGCAGGCGTAGATCGATTCGAACACCCGGGTGTCGTTGTGGGACAGGATCGCCACCCGATCGCCGGCCTGCACGCCGTACTCGTGCTTCAGCGACCAGGCCAATGACCGGATTCGAGCGGCCAGCTCGCCGTAGCTGGTGTGATGGCCACGGTGCAGATCGATGAGGGCGACCCGTCCGGGATCTCGGGCGGCATGGTGGTCGATCCAGTTCACTGCTGCCTCCTCGAAACGGTCGTGTCAGGCATCGTCGGCGTAACGGTGCCGGGATGCCATCGCTCGTGCCGCCGGGCGGAACGCCTCGTGAACCGGACCGACTCGTCACGGTCAGAGCGTGTGCACAACCAGGTGTCCGGCGTGCAGGGTCTGCACGCTGGGGCGCCGATCGATGGCCGTCCAGCGGTCGGCGTCGGAACCGGAGTTGGGCGGGAACTCCGGATAGTCGCTGCTGGAGATCTGCAGGTGCAGGCGGTGTCCAGGCCGCAGCCGATAACCGGTGTGACCCAGCTCGATGCGAGCGAGCCCGTCAGGACCGGGCGTGGTGAGCAGCCCCTGGCCGCGGACGATCTGGCGGATCTCACCGGACGGCGTGCGGTCGCAGAGTTTCGCGAACACGTCGGTGGTGGGGGCGGTCGAGGAAACCCGTACGTAGAGGTCGACCGACCCGGCCAGGTCGATCGGCGCGTCGGCAACGGGACCGTCGAAACACACGACGTCGGGGTGCTCGGCGGCGACGGCCTCGTCCGGGTATTCGAGGATGAACGCGAACGAGTCACCGATCGTCGACTTCGGAAGGTTCTGCGGATCGTAGTTCCACGTCACGATCTCGGCCGCATCCGGAGCTTCGGTGAGCAGCTCGTCCGTACCCAAATGAAGGGTTTGGGGTTTCGCCTGAGGTGGCGGCCACGACGCGGCATCGCGGTAGCCGACATGGCCGAGGTGCCAGCGCACGCGCGGCAAGGTGGACGGCTCCGACTTCTCGGCGAGGAAGACGTCGAAGAAGTCGATGGCCGGCCCGAGATACTTGACCATCATCCGGTCGAGGGCGTCGTCGTTGCTGTCGTGGTTGTCCTCGGGCCGGATCGGCACGTTGTCGAGGTGGAAGTTCTCGTGATCGGTGGAGTCGGCGTACAGGTACTGCAGGGGCGCCCAGCCCGGTTTCGCGGTCAGGGCCAGATAGTCGCGCATCGAGTACGTGGCGACGTTGTCGAACCAGCCGACGCAATGCAGGGCGGGAACCGGCCGGGCGTCGCTCGGATGGCCCTCGGGGTAGACCGGCACCGGCAGGACTCGCGGCACCATCAGGTCGTACCAGCTGGAACGTTCGCCGACCTCGCGGAAGAACTGCTCGTACACGTCGGTGAGCGGCAGGCGATCCCAATCGAACGCCGCGTCATGGATGTGTTTTCCGGTCCAGCACTGTGCGATGTAGGTGACGAACTGCAACCAGGGCAGGTCCGTGACGGTGCCGTGTTCGAGGTGGTCGAACAGCGGGATGCGCATGCTGGTGACCCTGGGGACGATGGCGCGCAGCGCCGGGTGGTTCGCGCTGACGGCGGCCCATTGGGTGAAGCCGTAGTAGGAGTCGCCGAACATGCCGACCCGGCCGTCGCACCATGGCTGTTTGCTGACCCAGTCGATGGTGTCGTAGCCGTCGCGGACCTCGTTGAGCGGTCCCAGCGGTTCGCCCTCGGACCGGTACTTGCCGCGGACGTCCTGCACGACGAGGGTGTAGCCACGGGCGGTGAGCCGCTTGGCCACTGTTTCCATGAACACGTAGCGGCTGTTCTTGTCGTACGGCAGCCGTACCAGGACCGCCGGGCTGCGGTCGGCCTCGGGCAGGTAGACGTCGGTCGCCAGCCGGATGCCGTCACGCATGACAACTAAGTGCTGCGCGGCAGAGGGGGGTACCGGGCTCGGCTCGAAGCCGATCGCGCCTGGGGCCATCAGAGAACTACCTTTCCGGTTGCCGGTTGGGTTGACGGGGGTTCCGTGTGGCCCGTGACGGTCTTTCCTTCAGCTGTCGCGGCTCGCGTCACTAGCGCAACGCGGACTTCACCGGACGCAGATCGAGCACGTTGTCGCCGAACGGATCGGGTTCGCTGCGCAGCTCGGACTTGGCGACCTTGCCACTGGGCGTATGAGGCAGCGCGTCGCGGAACTCGACGTAGCGCGGGATCTTGAAGGCGGCCAGTCCCTGCCGGCACCACGCTTCGAGCTTCTCGACCGACAGGTCGGCGTCAGCTTTAAGGACGATGACGGCTTTCACCTCTTCCCCGCGGTCGGGGTCGGGTACGGGGATGACGCCGGCTTCCTGTACCTCGGGCAGGCCCATGATGTGCAGTTCCACTTCGGCGCAGCTGATGTTCTCGCCGCTGCGTTTGATCATGTCTTTGAGCCGGCCCTCGAAGTAGTGCAGTCCGTCCGCGTTCTTGCGGACCAGGTCACCGGTGCGGTACCAGCCGCCTTCGAGGAAGAGCTCGGCGTTGACGTCGGGCCGGTTGTGGTAGCCGAGCATCATGCCGGTGCCGCGCAGGCAGAGTTCGCCCGGCTGGCCGGCGGGCACGTCCTGCCCGTACTCGTCGACGATCTTGGTTTCGCGGGTGGCCCAGGCCAGGCCAATGGTGGGTACGCCGACCAGGTCGGTGCGTTCCCACGGCACGAAGGTGCCGTTGCCGGCCTCGGTGCTGGCGTACCAGTCGCGGGCCTGGAGACCGAAGCGCTCTTCAAGGGCGCGATGGGTGTCACCGTAGATACCGGCGATGGGCGCCTTTTTGATGCCCAACTGCCGGTCGTCGTCCCGCTCGGGTTCCTCCAGCATGAACTCGTCGATCCAGGCGAAGTCGATCCGGTGGTCGCGCAGCCATCCCATGAACTTGCGACGGCTCAGGCCTTTGGTGACGTAGAGGGCGCCGCCGCCGGCGAGGGCGATCCAGAAATACGCCTGGTTCTGCATGTAGTAGAACGGGTGGTCGGCCAGCAGCCGCTGCGGCTGGTCGAACAGGGCGCTGGAGTAGACGCCGAACTCCACCCAGTATTCGTGGGTGAGCAGGCAGCCCTTGGGCAGCCCGGTCGTACCGGACGTGAACTGGATGTTGACGACGTCACGCGGGCCCGGCACGTGGGTGCGCGGGGTGACCGGTGACCGCATCAACTCGGTCAGCCGCCCCTCGGCCTCGATGATGTTGGCCGACAGGACCGGGCCCACGGCATCGCCCTCGACGAGTCGCTGCGCGGTCTCACTCGTGGTGATCAGCCAGGTGGCCCCGGCGTCGCGCAGGATGAAGTCGACTTCGCGGGCGGTGTACTTGGGGTTGAGCGGCACTGCGACCGCGCCGGCTTCGATGACGGCCAGCCAGCTCAGCGGGAAGGCTCGGTCGTTGCCGAGCATGATCCCGACCTTGGTGCCCGGTGCGATCCCGGCCTGTTCGAATCCCGACCGTAACTGTGCGATCTGCTGCCGCAGCTGCGCCCAGGTGTAGGACGGCTGGTCGTCTTCGAGGGTGGTCAGGGCGAGCCGGTCGCCCCACGTGGCGGCGGCGTAGTCGAGCGCCTCGGGGATGGTCATCGGGCGCAGGGCGCGCTGGTGGGAGTCCAGGTCGATCGTCAAAGTGGCGGTCATGTGGTTCTCGCTTATGTCGTGGTGATCCAGGTCAGGAGGACGTTTGGCCATGTGGCCGACCACCGCTGAGTAGAATGCGCTATATAGCGCTCACTATATTCTCCGCCATGGGTTTGCCCAGGTAAACGCACCGGCAAGCCGGTCAGTCGTCGGCTGCTGCCGTTCGCAGGTGCAAGGTCAGCCCATCGGTCGTACCGAGGCGCAGGGTCGTGGTCACCGCGGGAATACTCACGGCCAGCCACGGGTCGGAGCCGTCACCCGGGTTGAGGGTGTACTCGGGGTAGTCGGAGCCGGCCAGGTGCAGCATGATCCGGTGGCCGGCCACCAGGCGGTATGCCACGTGCAGCAGACTCATCCGGAATTGCTGCTCGCCGTCGAGGCCGTGCAGGCGCAGGTCACCGCGAGCGATGAGGGTGGCTTCGCCCTGCGGGCTGACATCGAGCAGCCGGGCGAACAGATCGACGCTGCGCAGGGTCGCGGTGAGGCTTCCGGTCAGCTCGACCTCGCCGATCAGCACAACATCATGATCGACTGGGCTGCTCGTGGCGGTGACCACGTCGTTCCGGTCGGCGACTGCGGACAGGTCGGCAGTGGCCAGCATCAGGGCGAACGGGTTTTCGGCGATCGAGGGCACCGGGTGGACGCCGTCGGAGGTCCAGCGCAAGCTGCCACCGTCCGCCGGGCGCAGCTCAGTCAGCACAGCGGTTCGGTCGTCGTCACCGGCCACGGCGTGCAGGGTCCAAGCCCGGCTCCCGGCCGGAGGCCACTGCGTTGCCGAATGCCATCGGTCGTTGACCACTTGGTAGGCCACCCGCGGCGGCGAACTGGCCGATTGTCGGCCCAGGATGTGGTCGAAGAAGTCGAGCGCGGGATCGAGGATGCGCGGGATCAGTTCGGCACGAGCGGCAGCCGACTGGGTGTGGTCGTTGTCGGAGGTGATCGGCACGTCCGCCCGTCGGTAGTTTTCATGATCGATCGCTTCGAAGCGGATGTGCAACTCCGCTGACCAGGTGGGATCCGCCAATAGGGCGGTGAGGTCGGCCCAGGACCAGACGGCGCAGTTGTCATATTGACCGACGGTGAACAATGTCGGCACCGGCCGGGCGTGCAGGAGCTGCTCGATCGAGACGCCGAGTCCTGCCGGGTTCTTCAGGTCGAGATCGTAGCTGGGCGACCGGGTGCCCAGTTCAGTGAAGAACTCCTCAACACCGTCGGCCAGAGGGCGGCGGGTGAAGTCCATGGGCCAGTCGTAAGTGTCGCGACCGACGAAATGAGTGGCGAAATAGGCGCGGCGTGAGGTCTGGTCGACAGTGGTGGTTCCAGCCGCGTGCGTGACGACATTCGCCAACTGGGTGCCGGTCAGGCGTGGTGCGATGGCCCGTAGCGACGGATGCCCGGAGGCGGCCGCGGCGAGCTGGGTCAAGCCGAAGTAGGAGTCGCCCCACATCGTCACGGACCCGTCGCACCAGTCCTGCCGGGCCACCCAGTCGACCGTGTCGTAGCCGTCGTCGACTTCATGGATGGCGAAGACGGTCTCGCCCTCGGAGCGGAACTTTCCGCGGACGTCCTGGATGACGGCGGCATAGCCGCGGCCGGTGATGTGGGTGGCGAGCTCCTCCATAAAGCAGTAGCTGCCGTTCTTGTCGTACGGCAGGCGTACCAGGACTGCCGGCACCGGCGCCGCGGCGCCTGTCGGCAGATAGAGGTCGGCAGCCAGGTGCACGCCGTCGCGCATCGGGACTGCGACTTGCTCAGCGTTCTCGGCCGGCCGGCCGGGACCAAGTCGATCGATCTTCATGGGGGATGTGCTCCCTGCTGGGTGCTCGACGGGGGCGAGTCAGGCGATCGGGGGACGGCGGGTGTGCCAGTCGGTGATCGACTCGAAGGCGGCGGCAGCGGCCAGGACTGCGGCGTCGGCATGCTGGCCGCCGATGATCTGAAGCCCGACGGGCAGGCCCTGGGAGGTGAAGCCGCAGTTGACGGTGATCGCCGGCAGCGCGGCGTGGGTCGGCGACTCGGTCATCCGGTGGAAGTCGAGCATGGGCTCGCGAACGGGCTTGCCGTTGACGTGAGTGTTGCCGGCCTCCGGTCCGGGGTGCGGGAACGCGGCCACCGGCATGGTCGGGGAGACGATCAGGTCGTAGTCCTCGAGAACGGCGAGGAAGCCTTGCAGGATCTGAGTGCGGACGGCGTACTCGGTGTGGAAGAACTCCAGCGCCGTCATCGACTTGCCCTTTTCGGCGATGTACCGGATCGCTGGGTGAATCGCCAGGTCCGGGGGCACCATCGTGAGGGCGTTGGCGAACACCGGACCGTAGACGTTGCCGAAGTACTCGATCGGGTCCGGAACAGTCATCTCGACCTGCTCCGTGTAGGCACCGCCCAGCGATTCCATGCTGAGCACAGCCGCGGTGACGATGGCGAGAACTTCGGTGTCGATCTCCGCCGACCCGAAGTCAGGCGAGAAAGCGATCTTCAGCCCGTGCAGGGACGCGCCGATGGTCGCCCCTTCGAACGACTCGGTCGGCCGGGGAAGGCTCAGCGGCCGTCTCGGGTCCGGCCCGGCCGTGACATCGAGCAGCAGGGCCGCATCGCGCACGTTGCGTGTCAGCGGCCCGACCACGCCGGTGGTGTCCCAGGCGGACTCGCCGTCCGGGATCCGGCCGGGCGAGGACTTGAGGCCGACCACGCCACAGCAGGCAGCCGGAACCCGAATCGAACCGCCACCGTCCGAGCCCCACGCGAAGGGCGCCACACCGCACGCCACCGATGCCGCGGCACCGCCGCTGGAACCACCGGACGTGTGAGTTCCCGCCGCCCACGGCGTCGACGTCTTGCCGGTGAGGCTGGAGTCGGTGATGCCGAGCATGCCCATGTCGGGGGTGGTCGTCTTGCCGATCAGGATCGCGCCGGCGGCCTTCAACCGGGCCCACGAGGTGTCGTCGTGTTCGGGCACGTGACCGGCGAAGGACTTCAACCCGTACGTGGTCTGCACACCGGCGGTGCTGGTCAGGTCCTTCACGGTGATCGGCACCCCGTGCAGGGCGCCGACCGCTTCGCCCCGGGCCAAGTGCTGCTCGGCCTGCTTCGCCTGCTCCAGAGCCTGCTCGGCGGTGACGGTGACGAAGGCGTTGATGTGCGGTTCGACCTTCTCCAACTGTGCAAGCACCGCCGTGACCGCCTCAGTGGGAGACAGTTTCTTGTCCTTGATCGCCGCCGCCATCTCGTGACCGGGCATCCAGACTATGTCGTCGTTACTCACGCTGTTCCTCACTTCTCTCGTGTCCACAGGACGCGCCATGCCGCGACCATCGCGGGCTTGTTCCGGCCCTCCACCTCGAACGCGCAGTCGAGCAGGACCAAGTAGTTCTCGCCGCGAGCAGTGATCTCGCGGATGGTCCCGTGGACCCGGAAGCGGTCGGCGACCGTCAACGGGCTGACGAATCGAACCCGGTCGAGGCCGTAGTTCCAGCCGCTCCAGCGCGGGTCGTCGACATAGACGACCTCATTGACCAGATGATCGAGCAACGACAGGACGTAGAAGCCTTCCATCAGCCCGTCCGGGAAGTGCCCGCCGTCGAGCTGATGGACGTTGTCGTGCACGTAAGTCACCTCGTCGAAAGCGCCGTTACGCTCCGGCGAGGCCGAGAACCATGAGCCTCGGAAGGTACGGCCGGCCAGGCCAGGCACCTCAGCCCAGGTCGCACTGGCGCTGATCGGATCGTCAGCGATCAGGAACACAGACATCCTCCGTACATAGCGTGTCTTATATAGTGGGCGTGATGTACTGCGGTCCGGGTGTTCTCCCGCGACGCGTTCACCCGTGAGGAGCTCGGTTGCCCAGCCCCATCGATGCGCAGCAGCGTCGCCTGGAGATCACGAACGCTTCCATCCGGATCCTGGCCCGGGGCGGCGCCTCGGCACTGACTTTGAAGAGCCTGGCCGAGGAACTCGGTGGATCGATCACCCTGGTGACGCACTTCGTCGCCAACCGGCAGCAACTGTTCGTCGCGATCACCGATGAGCTCATTGCCAGCTACGAGGCCGAACTGGCCTCGATCGACGACGGCCTGGGCGGGTACGACAGGCTGCGCGCCCTCCTGCTCTGGATGGCGCCGACGACGCCGCAGGACATCGAGTCGGAGGCGGGACGGATCGCGCTGATCTCCCAGCGGGCCGGTCACGACGCGATCAGCCATTTCTTCGACGCGATGGAGGAAATAATGCGCACCATGCTGCGCATCCGCCTGGTCGGTCTGGTCGGTGACGACGAACTCGGCTCGGCGGTCGCCTACCTGCGCGCCGTAGTCAACGGGCTGACCCTGTCGGCGGTCGAGCATCCCGGCATGTGGCCGGAGAGCGCCGTGGAACAGGCGGTGGACCGCGCGCTGCGCGGGCTCGGCCTGGCTGCCGACGAGCATATGCTCCCCGACGGCGCCTGAGGGCCGGGTCAGGGCCGGCGCGATCATCGGATCGCCTCCGGTACCGTCTGCGCCCGCACCGGACGCCAGCCCGGGCGCGGGATCGATGCGATCAGCCGTTGCGTGTACTGCTGCTGCGGGCGCGAAAGGACGTCATCGGTCGGGCCGTGCTCGACGACCCGCCCTTCCCGCATCACCAGGCAGCGGTCACTGACCTGCCGGACCACCGCGAGATTGTGCGTGACGAACAGGTAGCTGATCCCGGTGTCGCGTCGCAGGCGGCTGAGCACATTGAGCACTTGTGCTTGGACGCTGACGTCCAGCGCCGATGTCGGTTCATCGAGGATCAGTAGTGACGGCCGCATCGCCAAGGCCCGGGCGACCGCGACTCGCTGGCGTTGCCCCCCGGACAGGCTGCGTGGGAGTTCAGCGGCGTGCCGTTCGTCGAGACCGACCTGCGTCAACAGCTCGGCAACGCGGTCTCGGCGTGCCCCGGCGGGAGTCCGCCGTCCCAGGCTCAGCAATTCGGCGAGGCCGTCGCCGATGCGCTGCCGGCGGTCCAGGGAACCCAACGGGTCCTGGAACACCATCTGTACGCCGGTGTCGCGATGCCGCCGGGAACGGTCGCGAACATCCCGAGCGTTGCCCGCCAGCGTGATCGTTCCCGCGTCGGCTTGCTCCAGACCGGCGATGATGCGGGCGGTCGTGGTCTTGCCGGATCCGGACTCGCCCACGATCGCCAGGCATGATCCCTGCGCGACGGTGAAGCTCACGTCGTCGACCGCGACGTGCTGGCCGAGGTGGCTGCCACGGCCACGGAATACCTTCCGCAGGCCGTCGACCTGCAAGATGTCGCCGGTCATGCCAATTCTCCCACCATCTGATCGGCCACCTGCTCGGCGCGGTGACATGCCACGGTGTGAGTGCCGATCTGCCGGGCCGCCGGCCGCTCCGCGGTGCACTCGTCGACCGCGAACCGGCATCGGGAGGCGAACACGCATCCGCGACCGACTTCGAATGCCGACATGGGCCGGCCGGGAATCGCGGCGAGCTGTTCGACGGTGTCGAGGCTCGGCCGTGAGCGCAGCAAGCCGGCGGTGTAGGGGTGCCTCGGGGCGGCGACGATGTCGGCGGCCGGTCCCTGCTCCACGACGACTCCGGCGTACATGACCGCCAGCTGGTCGTTGATCGCCGCAGCGAGGTCGAGGTCGTGAGTGATGAACAGCATGCCGATCGATCGTTCGCGCAGCTGCTCGAGCAGGATCGCGACCACGTCCGCCTGAACGGTGACGTCCAACGCGGTGGTCGGCTCATCGGCGAGGACCAGTTGAGGCGACGACATCAGGGCCATCACGATCATCACCCGTTGCAGCAGACCACCGGAGAGTTCGTGCGGGTACTGGCGCAGACGCCGAGCCGGGTCAGAGATGCCGACCTCACGCAATAGGGCGGCGGCCCGTTCGAGCGCGTCCCGGCGCGACAACTGTTTGGCGCCGACGACGCCCTCGACGAGGAAGTCACCGATGGTGACCAGCGGGTTGGTATGCGCCCGCGGATCCTGGTAGATGGTCGAGACGTCACGGGCGCGGAAGGCGCTCCAGCGTTTGCGGTCGAAACCGCGGATGTCCTGGCCGCGGAACCGTAGCCCCCCGTTGACGACGGCGCCCCGCGGCAGCAGTCCGGTCACGGCTTTGGCGGTCATCGACTTGCCGGAACCGGATTCACCCACCAGCCCCAGCGACTGGCCAGGCGCGACGGTCAAGGTCACGTCGTGGATAACACGTCGTAGCTCGCCTTGACGTGTGCGCGGCGGAAGGTCGATCTGCAGGTGCTCGATGTCGAGCAGCGCCTCCGTCATCGGTGGCCTCCCGTGTCCGGGCTGAGCCGTTCGCCCAGCAGGTTGAAGGCCACGACCGAGACGACGATCAGCAGGCCGGCGGCGAGGCTCTGTGTCAAGGAACCGTTGAGCAGCTGAGTCGCCCCGTCGCTGAGGATCAGTCCCCAGTCGGCATCGGGCGGCTGCACGCCGACTCCGAGGAAGGAGGTGGTACCGAAGTCCAGCAACGCGGAACCGAAACCGATGGTCGCCTGAGCCAGAATGATCGGTGCGACGTTGGGCAGAACATGCCGCGTGCAGATGCGCCACGCCGACATCCCGGCCAGTTCGCACGCTTCGATGTACGGCAGTTGACGCTCGATCAGGGCGGCGCTGCGCACGACACGGGCCACGTACGGCGTGTATGCCAGCGACAGCGCCAGGACCGGCGCCCAGAACCCAGCGCCGAAGGCGGCACCCGCGACGATCGCGATCAGCACACCGGGAATGGCGAACATGACGTTGACCGCTCTGGTCAGCAGCGCGTCGATCCATCCACCACGCCAAGCCGACAGGATCGCCAGTGTGGTCCCGGCGGTGATACTTACCGCAACGATGATCAGTGGGCCGGTGAAGCTGAGCCGGGCGCCGGCCATCAGCCGTGACAGCAGATCACGGCCCAGCGCGTCGGTGCCGAGCAGGTGCTGCGCCGAGGGTCCTTGCGAGGCGGCCAGGACATCGGTCTGGGCCGGAGGGTACGGCGTCAGGTAGGGCCCGAGGACGGCGAGCAGGATCAGCAGCGCGCACACCAGCACGACGGCCAGTGCCAGCCTGTCGCTGTGGCGTACTGAACGGGCGGCCCGCCTGATGCGTCCGGAGGCCAGGGGTACAGCGGTCATCGCGAGCCTCCCGAATGCCGGCTGCGGGGATCCAGCACCGTCTGCGCGATGTCGAGCAGGTTCGTGACGATCACGAAAACGACCACGATCAGCACCGATACCGCCATGACGACCTGGTAGTCCTTGTTGAGCACGCTCTTGACCAGGAGGGAGCCGATGCCGTCGATACCGAACGCGGTCTCGACGACGACGGTCCCGGCGACCAGGCCGGCGATGGTCAATCCGGAGGCCGTCATCACCGGCAGGGAAGCGTTGCGCAGGATGTGTCGACGCAGCACGATCGCACGACTCAGGCCCCGGCCGACGGCCGTGGCGACGTGCTCCTTGCCGGCCTCTTCCCGTACCGCTGTCATCGTCATCTGCGCGACGTAGGCGGCCCAGCTCAGCGACAGTGCCAGCGCGGGGAGGGCCAGATGGTAGATGCGGTCGACGATTCCGTTGCCCGCGCCGTAGGTGGGGAACCAGCCGAGCTTCACCGCGAAGACGCCGATCAGGATGCTGGCGGACACATACGCGGGGATCGAGATGCCGGCGCCGACCAAACCGCTGACCAATGGTCGCCAACGGTCGCTGATCCCACCCAGCGTGCCGGTCACCACACCAATCACGGTGATCAGCACGGCCGCCATGGCAACCAGGAAGAGCGTTGTCATGATCCGCGGCTCGATCAGGCGCCAGACATCCTGCCGATAAGTCACCGAGCGTCCGAGATCGCCCTGAACCGCATCGGTGAGCCAATGACCGAATCGCACAATGAAGGGTTGGTCCAGGCCGAGTTCGTGACGGGCTGCGGCCCGTTCCGCGGCGGTGGCTCGCTGGCCGACGAGTTGGTCGGCCGGATCGCCGGGGGTCAGCGACAGCGCGGAGAAGACCAGTAACGCCGCGATGGCGACCGTCGCCGCCGCGCCGGCGAGTTTTCGTACCGCGGTGTCGGCGACCGGGACCAGGCGAGCCCGCCACGGTGGGGGCAACCTGCCGTCGTGTGAGGTGGACAGTGCAGTGGTCATCGGCTTCCCGCTGAAGGTGAGCCTGTCTCCGGGACAGTGCTGAGTGGGTTTCCGGCCCGGCAGGATGTGCCACCGGGATGCGAGGTGCGGGTGCCGCGGCGCAGTTTCCGGGTCACCCGCACGGATCACGATGCGGAGCCGACGAAGGCCATGTTGGGCATGGACCAGTACGCGAAGGAAGTGACCGCTCCGGCGAGGCGTTTGTTGAGGAATGTGACGGTGTTCGAGCTCACCAGCGGGACCAGCGTGTTCGCTTTCTCCCACAGCGGTTGCGCTTCGATGAGCAGCTTGGCGCGTTCGGTGTCGTCGAAGGTGGCCGCGGCCTGGTTGAGCTTCTGGATCAGTTCCTTGTCGTTGTGACCGGTGTAGTTGTAGGGCGAGCCGGGAAGGAACTCGAACAGGAGCGGCTCGAGTGGATCGGCCACCGAGTTGAAGCTCGCACCCAACAGGAGGTCGATATCTTTACGCTTGCTGGCGTCGTAATTCGCCTGGGAGAACGCCAAGGAGCCCATGCTCTGCAACTTGACGGTCACACCCGCCTGCCCGGCCTGCTGCTGGATCAGTTGAGCGAGCTGATTGGTCGTCGGGTCGCCGGACGCGTACGCCAGCACGAGCGATTCGCCTTTGTAGGCCGACTTCCCGATCTGCTCCTTGGCCGCGGCCAGGTCGTATGAGCGGGAGGTGACGAACTGCTGGTAGGCCTGTTGATACGCCGCTGTCTGGTCCGTCGGCCAGGTTCGCGGCGTGACCGCGGTGTACAGCGGCTCGGCCGCGCCGTGGTAGATCGCCTTGACGAGTGCTTCCCGATCGATGATCCGTTGCAAGCCGTTCATGAAATTCGTGTCGGCGGTGACTCCACCCGGGTTGGCCACCATGAGGGACACACCCTCGGTCGAGGGGCCGAAGTAGATCTTGCCGGTGGCGGCTTTCTGCAACGCCGGAATCGCGGCCGGTGGAATCTGATAGGCACCGTCGATGTCGCCGGATTCCAGGGCCTGAGTCAGATTGGTGGCATCGGTGACGAAGGTGAATTTGACCTGCTTCGCCAGCGGTTTGCGGGAGGTGTCCCAGTAACTCTCGTTGCGCGACATCGTGATCGAGTCGCCAGACGCCCACCCGTCGAGCTTGAACGGGCCACTACACATCAGCCCGCCCGCCGACGTACCCAGGTTCTTGCCCGCCTTCTCCGCGAAAGCCTTCTCGTAGATGACGCCGGCGATGTCGGTCATCTCGGTGTTGAACTTCTGGTCCGGCGTGGAGAAGGTGACCGTGACCTGCTTGTCGCTGGTGGCCTCGATCGAAGCCACCGACGCGAAGAAGGAACTGACGATGCTGTCCTTCTTGGCCCGCTGCAAGCTGTAGACGATGTCGTCGACGGTCACCGGCTTGCCGTCCCAGAAGCGCGCACCGGCTCGCAGTGTGTACACCAGCTTCGTAGGCGACTCCTGCTTGTAGTCGGCCAGGCCGGGCGACATGTTGTAGTCGGCGTCATAACGCACCAGCGTGTCGCACAGATTCATGACGACCTGGCCGCCGCTGTAGGTGGCCGCGTTCGGCGGGTCCAGGGTGTCCGGCTCGCCGGCGGTGAGATTCCACGTCACCGTGCCGACCTCGCCAGCGGCCTTTCCTGCCGTTGAAGTCAGCTTCGGCGCGTCGGCCTGGGTGGCCGGGCTGGCCGATGAGCCCGAGCAGGCGGTCAGCAGCGTGGAGAAGAGGGCAACGCCGGCGATGGAGGCACGGCGCCATGGCGGGCGCGCTATGGCTGACTCAGGCATGGGTCTCCTTCTGTATACGTAGCGAGGCCGCCACCAGCGGTCCATCACGGTGTAACGCAGGTTACATAGCGGGTAATGTATAGCGGACTTTATGTACTGGCAATGGCCGACTTCCGCCAGGTCATCGACCCGACTTTGAGGCAGCAACCTGCAGGCGCACCGCAGAGCGCAACGTTGCTGGGCGCTGCACATCGACATCCGGCGCCCACGCGGCCGGCACCCACGCGGGCCGCCTCAAGCTCCGTCGACTCGAAGGAAAAGAACCACTCCGCTGTCAAGAGCTCACAGCCCGGTCCCCGCGGTCAGTCAGAGAAGGAGTCAGCGGCGGAGACGACCCGGCGGCCCATGACCTGGCATTGCCGTCGCGACCACGGACGTCGAATCTCGCAGAGCAACCCGTCGGCACCGCGGCCTGTCGCGCACACCGGGCCCGGTTGATCTACCCATGCAGGCTCCTCGGTCTACGGGTGCCGATGACGTACGTCACGTCTTGCGTAGCGCTCACTGTATATTGATCGCTACACACTTTGGCAAGACCTGTTGACCGTGAGCTTCTCCGGCTGCCATCGACGGCATTTCGACACGACTGCGCCAGCCGAAACCACGCGTCTAGTGCCGGACGACGACGTCGATGACACCGTGGGGTTCCTGAGGTGTCCATCAACGGCGTCGTCCTCTCCACCGCAAAGCGACCCGGCTCAGATAGCGGACGCCCGCCCTGCCGAACGGCGCGAATCACCCGTTACAGGCCTCGCCTGCCACTACTGGAGGTAGACAGGACGCGTGCGCCAGCCGCGGCACCGGCTGCGCACCGGCGATCTGATGAGGCGGGACGAGAGGGGCGTCTACCACTTCGAAGGGCGCCGCAAGGAGCTCATCCGGCGCAGCGGAGTCAATGTCGCTCCGGCCGAGGTCGAGGCCGTGCTCGCCCGGCATCCCCGACGTGCTCGACGCCGCCGTCGTCCCGGTCGCCGACGCGGTGATGGGCGAAGAAATCAAGGCGTACATGGAGCTCGTACCCGGCGCCGAATTCGCTCCGGACACTCTTGCGGATTCTGCGCCGCACACCTGTCGCCGCCCAAGGTGCCGCGGTTCATCGAGCACCGGCAGACGCCCTTTCCGCGCACGCCGTCGCACCGTATCCGCAAGGCGGAGCTGAGTGTCGACGGCGTGCATACCACGACAGACGCATGGGACCGCAGGCAACACATCAAAGGTCAGGGTGCCGCGTCCACCATCGGGTCGCCCGCTCATAGCGAGCACAGACCGAAATGACGTCGGCGTCGGCCCACAGCGGTCCGATGAACTGCAGTCCGACCGGCAGGCCATCGGCGGTGAAGCCACCAGGAACGCTGATGGCCGGCAAGCCGGCATGAGCGGGCGGCTCGGTCATCATGTGGATGAAGTGGCCCAGACCCGGGATCCGCCTGCCCTCGACCACCGCGCTGGGACCACTGTCCCCGCCATGCGGGAATGCCGGAACGGCGGTTGTGGGGCTGACGAGCACGTCGGCGCCGTCCATGGCAGCCCGGAAGGCTTTGTAGATGGCGGTCTTCCCCGTGCGAAACGCCTCACTCACCTGGCGGCCGGTCACCGACTTCGCCCGCTCGCCCAGCTCCGTCACGGCCGGCCAAATCTCGACACCCCAGCCCTGCATATCTTCCACGAACGTCTGGTACGCATGGCCGTTGACGTGGTCGAAGAAGACTTCGGTGTCGGGAAGCTCGATCTGCACCTCCTCGACCACCGCGCCCGCGGCTCGCATGTCCTCGAGAGCTGCGGTGAAGACGCGGCGCGTCTCCGGGTCCAGAACCCGCTGGCCGAGGTCATAGCAGGCGGCGATCCGGACGCCCGAGAGATCCCCCGGCGTCCGGGCGGCCTCGACGTAGTCGCGGGTGTCCCGGGGAAGGGAGAACCGGTCACTCGGGTGGTGGCCCGAGGTTGCCTGGAGCACCATCGCCGCATCGAGCACCGTCCGCGCGATCGGGCCTTCCGTCTCGTCGCCGTCCGTCGCGTCGGCCATGGGGATCCGGCCGATGGAGGGTTTGATGCCGACCACGCCGCACAGAGAGGACGGCACCCGGATCGAGCCGCCGCCGTCCGAGCCCCAGGCGATCGGTCCGACGCCCGCCGCGACGGCGGCCGCGGCGCCCCCGCTGGAGCCGCCGGCGTTGTACCCCGGCTTCCACGGGGTACTGGTCGAACCGGTCAGCTTGCTCTCCGTGACACCGATCAGGCCGAACTCGGGGGTCGTGGTCTTACCCAGCAGGATGACACCCTGCTCCTTCAGCCGGGCCCAGCCGATGCCATCCTCGTCCGGGACGTTGTCCGCGAAAGCCACGCATCCGTACGTCGTACGTACGCCCTTGGTGTCGGTGAGATCCTTGACGGTCATCGGTACGCCGTACAGCGCCGGCAACTCCTCGCCGGCCCGGAAGCGCCGCTCGGCATCCACTGCTTGCGCTCGCGCCTGTTCCACGGTCGCGGTAACCATGATGTTCAGGACCGGTTGCACCCGCTCCATGCGCTCCAACAGCGCGTCGACCACCTCCACCGGAGATACGTCGCGGCTTCGGTAGAGCTCACCGAGCTCCGCCGCGCTCTTCCAGACGAGGTCGTCGCTCATGCGATCTCCTTGCTCGGGGTTGAGTGTCGACACGGGTGTCAGGCCCGCCGGGACTTCTCGAGTTGACCGCGGGGCAGCTGGTAGGCCCACCAGTCCGCGACCATCGCCGGTCGATCCGCGCCCTCAACCGTGAAGGTGCACCGCCGGAGAACCTTGAATCCCCCGTCCTTCGGCCGGATCTCAAGGGTCTCGAACCGCGGGACGACACGGTCACCGAGGTGAACCTGAGAGACGAAACGGACGCTGTCCAGGCCGTAGTTCAGGCCCCACATCTCGCCGGCTTTGTCTCCCAGGGCGAACTGTAGTACCGGGTCGACCAGCGCGAGCAGGTGGAATCCCTCGACCAACGTCTCGGGGAACTCAGGAACGTCGCCCTCGGGGTAGGCGCGATCGACCCAGGTACCCCTCTCGAAGTGATCGCTGTCTTCCCGGCTCACGACGAACGCCTCCCCGATGATCACTTCGCCGACTACCGCCGCGACCACGCCGTCCGAGTTCGAAGAGTCGCTCATCCGCACATCCCTGTCCGCCGAGGGGTTCACAACCTTGCGACGGACCTTATATAACGTCCATCACACGTAGCAAGGCGTTCGGCGCGCCGGATTCGAGCTTGCTGCGTCATCGGACCTGGCTTGACGTTTGGAGAGGGCATGACCGACGAACTGCACTGGAAGAGCGCCGCCGAGCTCGGGGAGCTGTATCGGAGTGGCGACGTGTCTCCCGTCGACGTGGTCGACGCGGTGCTCGACCGGATGGACCGGGTCCACCCGGTGCTGAACATCATGGTGACGACGACCGCGGACCAGGCGCGGGCCGACGCGAAGGAGGCCGAGCGGCGGTTCCGGGCCGGCGACGACCTGCCTCCGCTGTACGGCGTGCCGATGACAGTCAAGGATCTGGCCGACACGGCGGGCGTGCGCACGACCTACGGGTGCACCGCGTTCGCCGATTTCGTGCCGGAGGTCGACGCGATCGGCTGGGCGCGGCTCAAACAGCAGGGCGTCATCCTGCTGGGCAAGACCACCACCCCCGAGTTCGGGCTGCTCGGCGTCACCGAGAGCAAGCTCACCGGCTCGACCAGTACCCCGTGGAAGCCGGGGTACAACGCCGGCGGCTCCAGCGGGGGCGCCGCGGCGGCCGTCGTCGCGGGCGTCGGGCCGATCGCCTGGGGCTCGGACGGCGGCGGCTCGATCCGGGTGCCGTCCTCACTGTGCGGCGCGGTCGGCATCAAGCCCTCCATCGGCCGCGTCCCGACCGCAGGCAGCGCCGACGGCGACGGGACCGAAGGCCCGATCGCGCGCACCGTCCTGGACGCCGCGATGGTGCTGGAGGCGACGGCCGGCCACCACCCAGCCGACCGCTTCTCCGTGCCGCGCGACACCCGCAGCTATATGGAGGCCGCGCTCACGCCGGGAGATCTGACCGGCGTACGGGTGGCCGCCTGCTACGACCTCGGACAGAAAGTCCTCGACCCGGAGGTGCGCCGCCTGTTCACGCTGGCCCTGGCCGACATGCGGGCAGCCGGCGCGACCGTCGGGGAAGTGCGCATCGAACTGCCGGACACATGGGAGTTCTTCGACCACATCAACAGCTATGCGTATCTGGAGTTCGCGGAGGAGATGCAGGCCAACGGCGTCGAGATGTGGCCACTGGTCACCGAGCTGGCGGAGCGCGCGAAAAGCGTCTCCGGCCGGCAGGTCAACGCCGCGTTCCGGCAGGGCAAGACCGCGATCTACGAAGCCTTCGTCAAGGCGATGACCGGCGCCGACATCATGGTGACGCCGACCACCGCGGTCCCCGCCTTCCCACACGGCGGCGACATGGGCCCCACCCGGCCGGTCGACGGGCAGGAGGCACCGCCACTGGGCCTGCTGATCCACGCGATGACCGAACCGCCCAGCCACGCGGGCCTGCCCGCACTGACCTTGCCGGGCGGATTCGACGCGGACGGGCTGCCCATCGGCCTGCAGTTCATCGGGCCGCTGTGGGCCGACGCCGACGTCATCTCGGTCGCAGCGCGTTACGAACGCGCCACGAAATGGCACACCCGCCATCCCGCGATCTGACTATCGGACGACGTTCTTCCCGCGTAGCCGTGTCGGTTTCGCGGACGTCAAACCTGCGGCAGACCGTTGCATGTTTTATCTGGCCGGTTATATGTTCGCTGTCACACCATCAGCATGGCGCGGGTCACAGCCCGACTGCGGCTCCTGACAGAGGAGAAGGCATGAAAATCGGCACCCCAGCGGTACGCGGGCTTACCGCGACCACCGCCGCCCTGCTGGCCGGCGGCGCGCTGGCGGCGTGCGGCGGCGGCAGCGACACCAAGACCCAGCCGGTCGACGCGACCAAGCTCGTCTCGTCGCTGCCCGCCGCCAAGGCCGACGTCGACAAGATCACCTGGAACGTCAGCGGCGAGCCGGACATCCTCGACCCGCGCAACGCCGTCACCTACAGCTCGGGCCAGATCGTGCGCAACATGTGCGAGGGGCTGCTGAAGATGGACCCGGACTTCAACGTCACCCCGAACCTGGCGACCTACCATCAGGTCTCCCCCACCGAGCTGAAGCTCACCGTCCGCGACGGCGTCAAGTTCTGGGACGGCAAGCCCCTGACCGCCGCGGACGTGGTGTACAGCATGCAGCGCTCCGCCGCCGAGGACTCGGTGGTCAGCTATGGCTACCTTTTCGTCAAGGGCATCACGGCCACCGGCACCAACGAAGTGACGGTCACGTTCAAGCAGCCCGACTCGTCCTTCGTCAACAACCTGGCGACCATTACAGGCGTCGTCATCGAGAAGGACTGGGGCGAGAAAACCGGAGATCAGGTGGGTACGCCGGCCGGCGGCATCATGTGCACCGGCCCGTACAAGTTCGGCTCGTGGCGCTCCGGCAGCGGGATCACGATCGAGCGCAACGACGCCTACTGGAACACCGAGCTCAAGCCCCGCGCCAAGCGGGTCGACTTCACCTTCGTGACCGACGACACCGCGCTGGCCCAGGCCCTCGAAGCGGGCGAGATCGACGGCGCCTACGAGCTACCCGCCTCGACCCTCGCCAAGCTGACCACCTCCACCGCCGGCCGGGTGGTGTTCGGGCCCTCCACTCAGAGCGTCGGCATCTCCGTGGCCCGCCCGGACGGCCCGCTCAAGGACCAGAAGCTGCGCGACGCGTTCCAGCGCGCCGTCGACCGGGAGGCGATCGCCAAGGTGGTCTTCAACGGCGCCGCCCAGCCCAACTACACCAGCTTGACCCCCGTCACCTGGCCCAACGCCGAGCGTGACATCTACCAACCCGACTACGACAAGTGGGTCGCAGCGCGCTCGTACGACATCGAGGCCGCCAAGAAGCTCGTCCAAGAGTCCACCTACGACGGCAGTGAACTGGTGCTGGCCATCCAGGCCGGCGACCAGACAGCATCGCGCATCGCCCAGCTTTTCCAGCAACAGGCCAAGGCCATCGGTGTCGCCATCAAAATCCAGGCGCTACAGCCGCTGGTGTTCGATCAGGCCGGCTACGACGCCACCAAGCGCAAGGGCATCGACCTGATGTACGGCGCCAGCTTCAACTCGCAGCAGAACCCGCTCGAACCGCTCGGCTTCGATCTGCTCCCCGACCAGCCCTACAACTACACGAATTTCGACAACCCCGAGGTAACAAAGCTGATCACCGAGGCCCAATCCACGCTGGACGCCAAGAAACGCGCCCAGCTCATCGTGCAGGCCCAGCAGATCTACGAGCCCCTGACCGGCACCATCCCGTTGGTCTCCACCAGCACGGTGACCTTCATGAACAACAAGCTGACCGGAGCCATCACCTCCTTCGCCTACTGGTCGATGCCGCAGATGGCCTACATCGGTGCCGCGCAGTAGGCTTCCGCGGCGGATCGTCGCCACGGTGTCCGGCGCCGTCACGACGATCCTGGCCGCCTCGTTCATCATCTTCGCCGCCCTGGCGGCGGCGCCCGGCGACCCCGTCGCCCAGGTCCTCGGCGCGAAAGCCACCGACGAGGCGCGCGCCGGCATGCGGGCGCGCCTAGGCCTCGACGAACCGCTGCCGGTGCGCTACTGGCACTGGCTCACCGGTGCGCTGCACGGCGACCTCGGCACCTCGCTGACCTCCCGCCAGCAGGTCACCGACATGATCGGGCCGCGGTTGCTCACCACGGTCCTGCTCGTCGCGATGGCCGCCCTGCTCGTGGTGGTGGTCGGGATCGGGCTCGGCGTGGTCGGTGGTCTCAGCCGGCGCGGCCGGGCCGTCGTCTCGTCGGCTGTCGGGCTGGGCGTCGCAGTGCCCAGCTTCGTCGGCGCCAACGCGCTGATCGGCATCTTCGCCGTCAAGCTCGGCTGGTTCCCCACCTACGGCAGCGGCGACGGCCTCGGCGACCGGATCTGGCACCTGACGCTGCCGGCGATCGCCCTGTCGATCGGCTACGGCGCCTACGTGTCGCAGCTGACCTCCGCCGCCGTCACCGAGGAGGCCGACAAGGAGTACGTCACGACGGCACACGGCCGCGGCGTGCCGGCCGGCGTGGTGCTGCGTCACCACACCCTGCGCAACGCCGCCCTGCCGGTGCTGACCGCGTCCGGCCTGGCCGTCGCCGGCCTGGTCGCCGGCACGGTGATCGTCGAGCAGGCGTTCGCCGTCGACGGCATCGGCGGCCTGCTGGTCCGCAGCATCTCCAGCAAGGACTACCCACTGGTCACCGCCATCAGCCTGATCATCGTGGTGGTGTTCGTGGTGGTCACCACCGTCATCGACCTGATCCAGACGGCCCTGGATCCGCGCGAGAGGGCCGAGTCCTGATGGCCATCACCTGGGCAGCCACCCGTGACATCAGCCGCGGCCGGTTCGCCGCCCTGCCGGCTCCCGCCATGATCGCCTCCGCCGCGCTCACCGGCACCCTGACCCTGCTCGCGATCATCGGACCGTGGATCGCACCCTACGACTCGGACGCCACGGACGTACTGTCGTCCAGCCAGGGCCCGAGCGCCGCGCACCTGCTCGGCACCGACTCGCTCGGCCGCGACGTCCTGTCCCGCGCGCTGACCGGCGCCCGGCTCAGCTTCGCCGGCCCGGCCATGATCGTGCTGATCAGCACGGTACTGGGCACGGCGATCGCCATCCTCAGCGCCTGGCACGGGGGCCGGTTCGACCGGCTCGCCAACCGGTTCCTGAACATCCTGTTCGCTGTGCCCGGCATCCTCGTCGCCGTGCTCTCCTCGGCCGTGTTCGGCGCCGGCTTCTGGGCCCCGGTGCTCGCCCTCGGCTTCGTCTACACGCCATATATGGCCCGGGTCGTGCGCAGTGTCGCCGTACGGGAAAGGCATCGAGGTTATGTCGAGAGCCTGCAACTGGCGCAGATGTCCTCGTGGCGCATCTGTCTGCGGCACCTCGTGCCCAACGTCGCGCCCATGGTGATCGCCCAGGCCACCTACAACTTCGGCTCGGCGCTGGCCGACTTCGCCGCCGTCTCGTTCATCGGGCTCGGCATCCAGCCGCCGGCCGCCGAGTGGGGCGTCATGGTCGCCGACGGCCGCTCCGAGGTTCTCAATGGCGCCGTCCAGCAGAGCCTGGTGGCCGGCGCCCTGATCGTCGTCACCGTCGTCGCGTTCAACGTCCTCGGCGCCCAGCTCTCCAACCGGACCGGAGCCCGCCGATGACCCTGTTCGATATCGAGGAACTGCACATCGGCGTACGCGGTCGCACGCTCGTACGCGATGTCTCGGTGGCGATCGGCGCCGCCGAATCCGTCGGGCTTGTCGGTGAGTCCGGTTCCGGTAAATCGATGACGATCAAGGCGGCGATGCGGCTGCTGCCCCGCCATGCGACCACCGGCGGCAGGATCCGATTCGATGGCCGGGACGTGCTCAAGCTCAACCGCCGTGGGCTGGCCGGCTACCGGTCGCGGGACGTTGGGCTCATCCACCAGGACCCGCGCGCGCACATCAACCCGACCCGGACCATCGCCCAGTTCGTCACCGAGAGCGTGGTGCACACCGGGCAGATGGGCCACGACGAGGCGATCGAACGGGCCTGCGGCCTGATGCGCGACGTCGGCATCGCCGACGCGGAACGTCGCCTCGCCCAGTTCCCGCACCAGCTCTCCGGCGGCCTGCTGCAACGCGTCATGATCGTGGCGGCCCTACTGCCGTCCCCGCGGCTCATCTTCGCCGACGAGCCCACCACCGCCCTCGACGTCACCGTCCAGTCCGACGTCATGGCCATCCTGCTCGAACAGATCCGCGATCGGCACGTGTCCATGCTGTTCGTCACGCACGACCTGGACCTGGCCGCCGCCGTCACCGACCGGCTCGCCGTCATGTACGCAGGCTCCATCGTCGAAACCGCAACCTCCGCCGAGCTGTACGCCCGGCCCCTGCACCCCTACACGGCGGGCCTGCTGCGGTCACGCCCCTCGACTACACGCGTGCACCGTCTGACCGCGATTCCCGGACGGCCCGTCGCCGCGTACGAGGCGGAACGGGGTTGTCCCTTCGCGTCGCGCTGCCCGTTCGCCATCGAGCGATGCCGGCAGGACCGGCCGGAACGCCGGACCGTCGACGGTCACACGGTTGCGTGCCACCGCGTCGAGGAGATCGCCGACCAACTGCAGGAGCGTGTGCCGTGACCCTCGTGCTCGACGTCCAGGGACTCGCCAAGACGTTCCACAGCCGCTCCGGCGGCGATCGCGAGGTGCTTCGCGACGTCAGCTTCTCCATCGAACAAGGCTCGTGCCTGGCCGTGGTCGGCGAATCCGGCTCCGGCAAGACCACCACCGCCCGCATCATCGCCGGCCTGGAAACCGCCTCCGCCGGCACGGTGACCCTGACCGGGCGTGTGCAGATGGTCTTTCAGGACCCCTACGGCTCGCTCGACCCGCGCCAGGCCATCGGCTCCGGACTGCATGAACTGCTGCGGCTGCACGGGCTGCGCAACAAGGCCGAACGCGCCCGCCGAGTGGCGGAACTACTGGACTCGGTCGGCCTCGACGAACGGCACGCCACGCAACACCCCGAATCGCTCTCCGGCGGCCAACGCCAGCGCGTCGCCATCGCCCGCGCGCTCGCCCTGGACCCGGCGCTGCTGATCCTCGACGAAGCCGTCTCCGCCCTCGACGTCAGCGTGCAGGCACAGGTCCTCAACCTGCTCGCCGACATCCGCGAACAGACCCACATCACCTACCTGTTCGTCTCCCACGACCTCGGTGTCGTCCGCCAGGTCAGCGACACCTGCATCGTCCTGGAGAACGGGCGCCTGATCGAGCAGGGCCGCACCGAGGATGTCCTCGACTCGCCACAACAGCCCTACACCCGGGCCCTGCTCGACGCCGTGCCGCGCCCCGGCTGGCAGCCCCGCCGCCGTACCCCCTGAGCCCCCAGCACACCGAGGACTGGCTCCATGCCGCCTCTAAATATGTCTTCAGTTGTACAACGAAGGGAACAATAGGCATGACGCAGACCCTCGCCGCCGGCCTGACGCCGCACCAGCAGTCGCTGCAGGGCAAGACCATGCCCGACGCGCTCGACGCCGCGGCGCAGGCCTGGCCGGAACAGCTGGCGCTGCGCGAGATCGAGGGTGAGCAGCGCTCGCTCACCTGGAAGGAGCTGCGGAACGCCGTCACCGGCCTGCGCTCGGGCCTGGAGTCGACGGGCGTGCGCCCCGGCGACAAGGTCGGCGTGATCATCCGCAACCAGGTCGAGTTCCCGATCGCCTGGCTCGCGATCGTCGAGGCCGGCGCCGCCATCGTGCCGCTCAACCCCAAATACACCGCCCGCGAGATCGACTTCGTGCTGACCGACGCCGGAGCGACCTGGCTCATCGGCACCCAGGACCTGATCGAAAGCCACGCCGCCGACGGGCGCATCGGCCCAGTCACCCTGGACCGGGCCATCTCGATCGGCGCCAGCGACCTCGCCGGGCTCCGTTACGGCAAGCTCCTCGCCACGGCGCCGACCCCGCGCCGCACCGGTGCCGACCCCCTCGAGGTCGTCAACATCCAGTTCACCTCCGGCACCACCGGCCTGCCCAAGGGCTGCCTACTGACCCACGAGTACTGGATGGAGTTGGGCATCTACGGCGCGGCGCTGGACCAGGACGCCGTGCGGCTGCTCGCCGACCACCCGTTCTACTACATGCAGAACCAGGCCTACCTGATGATCGCCATCTTCAAGGGTGGCGCCCTCTACCTCACGCCGGGCCTGAGCCGGCGCAAGTTCATGGGCTGGCTGCACGACTACCGCATCGACTTCGCCTGGATCGACGAGGACATCCTCGAGTTCCCGGCGGACTCCCGCGACCGGTCGCTGGCCCTCAAGCGGGCGCCCGTCGCGGGCCTGCCCGGCCCCGCCTACGCCCCGATCGAGGAACGCTTCGGCATCAAGGCCCGCGAGTGCTACGCCAGCACCGAGATCGGCAACGGCACCGCCGTGCCCTACGACCGCGACGACCTGGCCGGCAACGGCTCGATGGGCTTCTGCTTCGCCAACCGCGAATCCAAGGTCGTCGACGACACGTTCGACGAGGTGCCGCCCGGCACGGCCGGCGAACTGTGCTTCCGCGGTACCGGGATGATGCTCGGCTACCACAATCGGCCCGAGGTCAACGCCGAGCTGTTCCTGCCCGGCGGCTGGTTCCGCACCGGCGACATCGCCGTCAAGCAGCCCGACGGCCAGCATTTCTACGTCGGCCGGGTGCGCGACATGATCCGCCGCAGCGACGAGAGCATCTCCGCCGCCGAGGTCGAGATGCACATCGGCGGCATGCCCGGCATCAAGGACATCGCCGCCGTGCCCGTCCCGGACCCGGTCCGCGGCGAAGAGGTCAAGGTGATCGTCGTACTCGAGGACGGCGCCGACATCACCGCCGACCAGATCGTCGTCTGGGCGCGCGAGGGCCTCGCCCCGTTCAAGGTGCCGCGGTTCGTCGAGTTCCGCGACGAGCTGCCCTACACCGCCAGCGGGAAGGTGCACAAGGCGGCCCTCAAGGACGAGCCGGAACCGCTGCACGACGGCGTCATCGATACCAAACCCTGATCCTGTAATGTGATCGTCGTTGTATAACCGATTTGGCGGGAGGCGCGGTGCCGATCTACGTCGATCACGACGAGCGGCGGGGCAAGATCGTGGACGCGGCCATCCGCGTGCTCGGCGACCGCGGATTCGCCAACTTCACGCTGCGGTCGGTGAGCGACCGGCTCGGCGGCTCCGTCACCATGGTCACCCACTACTTTCCCAGCCGCGACGCCTTGCTGGCCAAGATGCTCGAGCAGGCTCTCGAGGACGCGCGCACCGCGCAGAAGGAACTGACCGCGATCAAGGACCCGCACGACCGTCTCGAGGCGGTCGTGCGGTATTTCCTGCCCATCGACGATGAGGCCATGGCGATAGAGAAGGCCCGCGTGGCACTGAGCAGCCACCGCAACGTCGAACCGGCCATCCAGCGACACCTGTCCCTGATCGAGCCGGGCATGCGCGACCTCATCCGCGCCGCCATCCAGGAGTTCATCGACCCCTACCAGATCGAGGCCACCGTCGACCTGATCCGCCTGTGGACCGCCGGGGTCGTACTCTCGGCGATCGAGCACCCGGAGATGTGGACGCCCGAACGGCAAACCGCGGCCCTGCACCATTTCATGAAGCTCATCGACCTGCCGGTCACCGCATGACGGCCGCCGGCTCATCGAAGATCGCGCACCCGCCGCCGGCCCGTTCGGGCTGATACAGCACGACGCCCGCATCGCGCAGCCGATCAAGAATCCCCTGCGCAAGACCGGCGGCGCCGGTGCCCAAGGCAAGGCCTCCCATCAACATCGCCGTATTCGCACCGTTCCATCGACCCATCGCGAATTTGGCCGCCCGCGTGCCGACCAGCAGCGCGTCGGCCGCTGGATACGCGAGGTCGATGGGTCCGAGCTGCTGGTCGCCGAGCAGGTCGACGACGAGGGCGGAGCACACGGTCGCGCCACCGAGGCCGGCGATAGCGCCGTCGAGCACCATGCGGCGGGCCGAGTCCATCAGCTCAGCGGCTTTGCGCTCGCTTTCCGGCAGGACGTGTGTGTAGACCTCACGTGTCGTGCGGGCATCCGCGCGCCCAAGCCGCTTCTGCATGACACGCTCTGGAACCCCCGCGTCCGCCCCAGCGGTCGCCGAGGTGTGCCGGGCATCGTGCAGCACGATCACCGTGCATACCGGCCGAGTTGCAGGCGTGTTCCCACCGGTCGGTGTAATACCGCGGATAGCAGGGAGCGCCATCCTCACGAGGGAAGACATATCCATAGTCGTGACCCAGCAGCCCGGCGGCGGCCTTATCCTGTCCTGACGGGCCTTGCGCTCGCGCAGAACACGCACCGTCGCCGGGCCGATCGCGATGGCACGCCGGCTCTTTCCCTTCGGCGACTCTCCGATGGCCTTGTCGCCGCAGATGGTCCGCTGGAGATGAATGTGAACGATCGCTACTCGTGGTGATCCCCGTTCCTACCGTCTGACGACGACCATGGGAGCCGCCCGACCAAGCGGCGGCCTGGGCGACGCGGCGCGGGTCACGTCGTACGGCCGGTCAGCTGCCGGCGAGGACCGTGAGCGGATCGTCGTGCAGTGGCTTCCAGCCGAGGTCCTTGTGCGCGCGGGCAGAGCTGAGCCGCTGGTCGAGCGCGAATGCGTCGGCGATCGGGCCCATCTGCTCGCGGGCCTGGTCGAGGGTGATCGAGATGGTGGATCCGGTGCCGAGTACGTCGGCGACCTCGCGGGCGGTCGGTCCGACGCCGCCCACGCCGAGGTAGACGGTGCCGGCGTGGGCGTGCAAGGCGGCCGCGTACAGGGTGGCGATGTCATCGACGTGGACCATTGCCCAGTTGTTGGTTCCGTCGCCGATGTACGGCACGGCGCCAGCCTCGCGTCCCGGCTGGGCGAAGAAGACATCGATGAGGCGGTTCTCGCCGCCGTAGACAAGGCCGGGCTGAACGATGACCGTGTGCTGGCCGCGTTCGAGCACCGCGTCTTCGACCTGCTTGCGCCAGGCGACGACCGGTGGCGGGTTCCACGGCGCGGTTTCGTCGACGATGCCGTCGGTGTCGCCGTAGACCCAGGTGCCGCCGGTGTGCACGTAGACACCCGAGCCGACCCCGTCCATCATCGCTGTGGCCGCGGTGAGGTCCTCCTGCGCGGTGGAGGCCTGGGCGAGGTGGACGACCGCGTCTACGCCGAAGGCGGCACGGCGCAACATGTCCGGGGCGGTCAGCGCACCACTGACCGGCTCGACCGGCATGTTTTCTGGTCAGCGGTTCGACCTCGGGCTTTCGCCGGCCGCTACGCCAGCTGCAACAGGTACGCCCGCCGTGCAAGCGCGGCTCGCTTGGCCCGGGCTTCAGGATCCAGAGTGCCCGCCGGGTCGACCTGCTTTTCGAATCTGATGAGAAACGACGCGGTCGCGGTCGCGGCCGCCCTCCGGCGTTGCCGGTCGGCGGTATTCGCCCGCGACACGAGCGCGGCGATCCGCGCACGCCGGGACCGTTGCTTAGCTGTCAACGCCATAACCACTCCCCCCGCTTCACACTCGCTCAGGTTCTCGCTCAGATGGCCGTAGGCGGATACGACGATGAGCGCCCGACGCAAGGGCACCCCGCGGCTAAACCGGCTGGAGCACAAGCGCTGGCGCGCCCTCCGAAGAAGGTGTCTAGTGTGGCCAGTCATACGACAAAGCCAACTTTTCTACCCAACGGGCTGTTGCGCACCAGTACCGGAATCAGGTTCGCTTTTCGTGAGTTTGAGATCACGGATAGCAAGGAAGGTGGGCGCTCGTCGTGGTGAGTGGCGCTTCCACAGAAGCCGAGTATCAGGACGGGCCCCCTGCAGGCGTCGACCAGCGCGGTCAACTCGAGTTGGATATCTTCCGCCGACCGGCCGAGGACGCCGGCGCGCAGACCCAAGGCAACTTCCACTATCAAACCGAGGTCATCGCCTCATACTGCCTGAGCCTGCATACCGACGCGTCGATCATCAAGATCATTTGTGAGTGGCAGGAAGACTTCATCATCGTCCGGGATCGGCCTCCGATGCTCGAACTGGTCTCCGTCAAGCATCACGAGGACATGCTGTACACCACGATGAAGTCGCTCTGCGACCAAGGCGGCGTCGCGCATCTGTTCGACCGGTGGCTCAGCTACACCACCTTGCCCGTCGTGCGATTGGCCAGCAACACACGCCTGGGCGGCAGGCCGGGTGACTACACACCACGCGCCCTGCTGGATGTCTGCCGTGCAGGTGAGCTGGATACGCCGCGAGGTATTGGCCTCGTAGCGCACCTGGCATGGGCCATGATGGAGATGGCAGCCAAATCCACGACTCTTGACAACATCCCGAAAGCTGCCGCCCCGGCGCCACCCAAGCCCAAGCGGCACGACCCGACCGGCCTGCCCAGAGGTCTGTTCGAGATGCTCCAACGGTTCGTGCGCAACTGCCAGTTCGACTGCGAACGCCCAGCGAAGCCCGACATCCGGGACGTCAACATTCGGCGGATTGCGGAGCCGGCGGCCAGCACGCTCGGCTTCGCGCGGTCAGCCGCCGCGACCGTTTACAAATCGGTAGTAGACCTCGTCGCGGAGGCGAGTCGCGACGACAGCGGCCGACTCGCCGATCTTGCTGGGTACCTCACCAACCCCGGCGCCTACGATCCTCACTCGGAGCTCGCGCGGACTGTCCAGCGGCGGACTCTGACCCGTGACATGGTCATGGACGCGATTCGGCTGGGCGCACGGCATGCCGTCAGTGACTCGGTGCCGCTGCTACGAGCCGGGCAGGCACCACCCCGCGCACCTGGCGGCCATCATCTCATCGAGAAGATGCGCGCGGCCATGATGGGCGATGACGAGCGAGACAACGCCCTCGGCATGCGAGACCTGTGGCTCCATACCTGGCCGCAGGCTCGGACCGGCTTTCCGGAGGACATTGAGACGCAGTACCGGCTGGAGATGGAGATCCTTGACATCGTCCGCCAGATCCGGGCTCAGTTGATCGGCAAGAGCGGCCACTACGGCATTCAGTTCCAGGCGTTGCTGCACTCCGAACTGCGCCGGGCGGAACTCAGCAAGAAGACCAGCGTGCCCCTCGACGACTTCCATATCCTCGGGTACGCCTACGAGTTAAGTGATATGTGCAAGTTCGGGTTCTCGCGGCCGGTGGAGGGATGATGGCCGCACCATTACCCGCCGCCGCCGTCTTGGCGATCCGCCAGGAAAGCCTTTATCACGAGGCTCGCGTCTTGATTCTCATCTGCCAGTTCACCATGCCGGCCGAGCCGTTTCGCGGCCTGACAAAACTCGCGAAAGTTGACTTCCTGCTTCGGTATCCAGTCATGGCCGAACGCCTCCTGCCGCCTGGTATTACCTGGCTAGGCGGCGCCCCGACAGATGATGAACGGCAGGCGGTGGAAAGCCGCATGATCCGCTACAAGTACGGCCCGTGGGACGACCGCTACTACCCGCTCCTCGGTGCGCTCGTCGGCAAGCGTCTCGCAACGTTTGCGCGGGTCAACGATTCCATGGAGATCACCCTCACCGACGCCGGCCGCGACCTCGGCATCGCACTGGGGGAAACCAGTTCCTGGGCAATCGTGGCTCAGAGAGCCAGATTCTTGCGCGCTCACTTCGACCTGCCGGGCCGAGAACTGAAAGACCTGATTTACGAGCAACTACCGGACGTCGTTGCCCTTCCGCTCAGAAGCGAGATCTAGATGGCCACGAATCTACGTATCCGGACTCTCACCGTGGCGACCAACACCACGTCGCAAACGTTCGACTTCCTGTCTCCGCTGACGTTCGTCACCGGCACCACGACGATGGGCAAGTCGACGCTGCTGATGCTGATCAAGCACGCACTCGGCGGCAATGCAGCCCTGACCCCTGCCGTGGTCCAGCACGTCACCCACGTCGACCTAGCCATTGAGGCCGGGGAGTCGTCGCTCATCCTTCGCCGCCGGATCGGCCTCACCTCCGGCGTGGTGGAGGTCATCGAGCCGGGTTCGCACGTCATACAGCACACCTGGGCCGTAAGTCCCACGCCTGCCGACGGGCCTTCGATCTCCCGCTACCTACTCGAGGCGTTGGGGATTCCAGTCGAGCGTGTATCGACGTCACGGGCCGGAGTCAACTCCCGCACTGTTGCCCTGACCTTCAAGGACATCTTCCGATACTGCTTCCTGCAGGCAAAAGAGATCGACCGGTCCGTCGTTGGACACCTCGACACCACGAACACCAACCCGAAACGCATCGCGGCTTTCGAGATGATGTTCGGTCTCACCGATGCGGAACTCCGAGAGCTGAAACGCCTCAGAGGGATCGCGCGTGACCGCGCCCAGCAGCTGGACAAGGACGCCGCCGCGATCGACCGCTTCATCCGCGACTCAGGTGTCGTCGATGTTGACGAGCTCCGGGCCCACCGCATGGATCTGGTGCAACAGCTAGCGACCACGGAGGACAAGCTGCGGGCGGCTCGGGACGAGGTAGCCGCACTGACTGGCGCGGATCAAGACCGCCGCGTCGAGTTGTCCGCAGCCCTGACCGAAGCACAGAAGAGGCACGAGGCGGCCGATCTGCTCGCGGTCACCGTCCGCGGCCGCGAAGCCTCCCTCGCCCAACTGCGCTTGGACCTAGCCAAAGCCGAACGCCGCAGTACGGCGATCGGCCTGCTCGCCCCGTTCGAGTTCGCCACTTGCCCGCGTTGCATGCAGGACCTCGACGGCCGCACGGTCGCCGAATCGGACTGCCGCTTGTGCTGCCAGCCGTTGGCGCCAGTCAACGTCGAAGACGCCCACGCCTCGGACGAGAACGTCGACCGGGTACGAGCACAAATCGAAGAAACGGAAACCCTCCTTCACGCCGACGTCACCGCGCTCGAACAGGCACGGCTTACAGCTCAGCACGCCGACTCGCACCTGGACACACTTCACCGCGAATATGACCAAGCGACTGCCGACGCAGTCTCCCCACGGATTGAAGCGGTCGCTCAACTAAGCCGACAGGCGGAGTCCCTACGTCGGGACATCGGCGAGATCGGTCGGCAGACCGAAATGTGGCAACGACTTGACCGAGTCCGCAACGAAGCCGCCGGCCACCGCAAAACGGACCGGCAACTCAAGGTCGACATCACCGAGCGAGAAAAACTCCTGCGGGCCCGCGGCGCTCAGCTCGACGACATCAGCGCAGCATTTGCCGAAGAGGTCGACCGAATCGGTGTTCCCGCCGACGGAGACGCCCACATCGACCCGAAAACGTTCCTACCCCTGGTGGGAGACACCGCTTTCGAAGACCTACAGGCCAGCGGAGGTGGCGCCAGCACGGCGCTCAACATCGCCTACCACCTCACCCTCCTCACCACTGCTCTCGATCACCCCGCCGTGCTGCTGCCCAGCCTTTTGATCATCGATTCTCCGCGCAAAGCGATCGGCACCGGGGACAGGGACCGTGAACTCGGCCGCCGCATTTATGCCCGCCTGGTAACCCTCGCTAGAGCCTACGGAGACCGCATCCAACTGATCGTGGCTGACAACGACATCCCGGCCGAGCTCGTCACTCCGCGGAACACGATTGAGCTAACCTCCGAGCGCTCGACCGTGCCCGGCGTCACCAACACCGGCGTGGGAGAGGGCCAGCGGGTCGAAGACCTCTGACAGCTGCGCCAGACGAGAATGCGATTACTGGTTGGTGAAACCGATGCCGTTGCCAGCCTGCTGACGGCATGCGTGAATTCGAATTGCGTCAGCGCGATACCGCTGAAGCGCTCATTCCATGCCTGCAACCGGTCGACAAGCTGCGCGCTCACGTCGTCGACGGAGCTGTAATCGTCGAGACCAGAGGTAGGGGCACCGCGAGTACCCGAGCATGGCTGGAGTGTGGATCTTGTCAAAGTGGCGTAGCGGATCGCGCTACTTCCGAAACGGGACTGACCACTCCGGCGTCTGGATTTTCGGCCGTGATGGCGTCACCGCCGCCTAACCTACCGCCATGCGCGGCCCGACGACGCGGGCTGCACCGGCATCACACCCATCGAGCGCCACCGGCTATCCGATGGCATCAGCTCCCACCGTTCCGGAGAGTGCGATGAACCCGGCCGCCGCAGACGCATACCCGAAAACGGTGGGTTTTCGGTGGGTGACCTTGTTCCTACAAAGATGGTGACCTACGTTTCCGCAGGTCACCATCGATATTTTGTCGGGCTGACAGGATTTGAACCTGCGACCCCTTGACCCCCAGTCAAGTGCGCTACCAAGCTGCGCTACAGCCCGCCGCCACCCGGCACCTACACCGCGCGGCAACTCCAAAAGCTTACCAAGCCCTACCCATGAGCCTTACCCCGCCCCCCAGGCCCCGTCTTCTTCCTCGGCTTCACCGAGATCTCGATCGGCGACCCTTCGTACCCGAACTCCTCGCGCAGCTTCCTCTCCACGAACCGGATGTAGCCCGCGTCCAGCGGCCCGGTTGTGAACAGCACGAAGCGCGGCGGCGCCACTCCAGCCTGGGTAGCGAACAAGATGCGAGGCGCCCGCCCACCCCGTACAGGGTGAGGGGTGGCCTGGGTCAACGCCGTCAACCACTGGTTCAAAGCCCCAGTCGGCACCCGCTGCTCCCAAGAATCGAGAGCGCGACGCAGAGCCGGCGCCAGCTTGTCCACCGCGCGGCCGGTCTTGGCCGAGATGTTCACCCGAACAGCCCACGGGATCCGCTTGAGCTCGCGGTCGATCTCCTTGTCCAGGAAGATCCGCCGGTCAGCGTCAACGAGGTCCCACTTGTTGAAGGCGATCACCAAAGCCCGCCCCGCCTCCACGACCTGGGTCAGAACACGCTGGTCCTGCTCACTGATGACCTCAGAAGAGTCCAGCAGCACGACAGCCACCTCGGCCGCCTCCACGGCGCCCGCCGTGCGGAGTGAGGCGTAGTACTCCGTACCCGAAGCTTGATTCACCCTCTTGCGCAGTCCAGCCGTGTCGACGAACTGCCAAACTTCCCCGTCCATCTCGACGAGGCTGTCCACGGGGTCAACAGTGGTGCCGGCGACGGAGTCGACGACCGCCCGCTCCTCCTTGGACACCTTGTTCAGCAGCGACGACTTGCCCACGTTGGGCCGACCGACCAAAGCCACCCGGCGCGGCCCCCGCGGGCCGTCCTCCACGATCGGCGGCGGATCGGGCAGCGCCGACAGGATGTCATCCAGCAGGTCACCCGACCCGCGCCCATGAAGCGCCGAGATCGGATGCGGCTCCCCCAGGCCCAGGGACCAGAGCGAAACAGCCTCCAGCTCCAGGTTCTGGTTGTCCGCCTTGTTGGCGACCAGAATCACCGGCTTGTGCGACCGCCGCAGCATCTTCACCGCAGCCTCGTCGACGTCCGTGGCGCCCACCGACACGTCGACCACGAACACGACGACATCCGCGGTCTGCACGGCCATCTCCGCCTGCCGGGCGATGGCCGCCGCCCGATCACGGGCGTCGGGCTCCCAGCCGCCCGTGTCCACGACCGTGAAGCGACGGCCGTTCCACTGCGCGTCGTAGGGCACGCGGTCCCGGGTCACCCCGGGCACGTCCTCGACGACCGCCTGACGGCGGCCGATGATGCGGTTGACCAGGGTTGATTTGCCGACGTTGGGGCGGCCGACCACGGCTACGACCGGGACGGGACCTTCAACGACATCCACGGAGAGGAGCTCCGCGGGAGAGTCACTCACGACTTCACCTTGCTGTTCAAAAGATTCAGGAGGTACGCGACGACCTCGTCGATGCCCATCTCGGAGGTGTCGACCTCGATGGCGTCGGACGCCTGCTTCAGCGGGTCCGTCGCGCGGGAAGAGTCAAGCTTGTCACGCCGCAGCAGCGAGGCTTCGGTGGCCGCGACATCGGTGACCGCGTCCTCGGCGCTGCGCCGCTGCGCGCGGGCCGCCGACGACGCCGTCAGGTACACCTTGAGGTCGGCGGAAGGGGCGACCACCGAAGCGATGTCACGGCCCTCGACGATGATCCGGGGCTGGCCGGCGATGATCGCCTGCTGCAGGGCGACGAGGTGCTTGCGGACGGCGGGAACGGCAGCCACCGCGGACACGGCCTGGGTGACCTCGACGCCGCGGATCGGCGCGTCGACGTTCACCCCGTTCGCCGCGAAACTGGGCGCCGACGGATCGGTGCCGATCGACAGCTCGGTCTCCAGCGCGATCTTCGCGATCGCGTCGGGGTCGCCGAGGTCGGCTCCGCCCTGCAGAACGGCCCAGGTCACCGCCCGGTACATCGCTCCGGTGTCCAGGTAGACCCCGTCGATCGCGGCCGCCAGGCGCCGGGAAACGGTGGACTTGCCGGATCCGGACGGGCCGTCGACAGCGACAACACACTTTTCCGGCCGTACTTCTTCCGACACCGTTCCTCCAGGGTTTGCCCGCCCGACCAACCCTCCCATTGTGCCCGCACCGACCTGCCACCGACGAACCAGGGGTTTGCCAACCTTCAACGGCAAGATCAAGACCGCAGATGTACGTCACCACGAAAGGCACCGGCGTCCACGGGCCCAGCTAGCTGCAACTCGGCCTCTCTGCCGCGGCTGCCGGGCTGTCCTGCAACGAAAGCTGCCGGTAAGTTACTCAACAGTAGCAACGAGGGGAGCCCACAATGCCCACGCTGGAGAAGCTCGACGCCGTCTACGTCCTCGACCTCGGTGACGGCGAGAACCGATTCCACCCCGACTGGCTGACCGAGATCAACGCCCTGCTCGACGAGGTCGTCAAGGGCGACGAGCCCCGCGCCCTGGTCACCGCGGCCACCGGCAAGATCTGGTCGAACGGCCTCGACCTCGAGTGGCTCTTCGAGCACCCGGAGGAATACTCGGCGTACGGCGCAAGGGTCCATGCTCTGCTCGCCCGGGTTTTGACCTTGCCCTTCGTCACCGTGGCCGCCCTGCAGGGTCACACCTTCGCCGCCGGCGCCATGCTGTCGCTGGCCCACGATTTCCGGATCATGCGGGCCGACCGCGGCTTCTGGTGCCTGCCCGAGGCCGACATCAACATCCCGTTCACGCCCGGCATGTCCGCGCTGATCCAGTCCCGGCTCACGCCGCGGACCGCACACGAGGCCATGGTCACCGCCCGTCGTTTCGGCGGCGAGGAGGCGTACACCCAAGAGATCGTCAATAGCGCCGTGGCCGAGGACGAGGTCCGGAGCTCGGCCATCGCGCTCGCACAAAGTCACGTCGCCAAGGCCGGGCCGACCCTGGAGACCATCAAGACCAGGATGTACGCCGGCGTGCTGGAAGCCCTGCGGACCTTCGCTTAGATGTCCACGGAACCCAGCATCTCCAGCAGCTCGTCCGTGTTGTCCACCGCCGCCTGAAGCACCTTGCGCGCCTCCCGCAGTCGCCCGGCCTGCGCCGCCAGCCGCGCCACGTCCCCCGCCGCGACCGCACCGTGCGTGGCCGCACTGACCGACAGCAGCAGCTGAAGCCCTTCGGCCGCCTGCCCCGCCGCCAGCGGGATCGGATCGGTGCGGCTCTCGTGCGCCATGGCCGGCAGCGGCAGACAGGCCCGCTGCACCTGCCACCGGATCCGGTCGGCGCGCTGCGAAGGCTCGTCCGACCCGTCGAGTTGCCGCTGCCAGAGCGCATAGCGGGCTTCGCGGCTCATCAGCAGCCGATCCGCCGCCATGGCCTCGGCCTGGGCCGCCGCCAGCAGCGCGCCGGCCAGCCAGGCCCGCCGCGCGTTCGTATCCTCGAGATCATCGCCTGAAGGCCGCGCCCCCAGCGCCTCCAGAGCCGCGACGAGTCGTTCCTGCACCCCCATCGTCCCAACGTATCGATGGAAGCCCGCAAATACCGCGAGGCGCGCCTACATGACGACGACCAGCTTGCCGACCGTGTGCTTCTCGGCGAAGTCGTTGAGTGCCCGCACGCCGTCGCCGAGGGGGTAGCGCCCGGTGACCAGCGGGCTCAGCCCGGCCACCTCGCGCATGCCACCGAGGTCACCGTCCACGTCCAGCACCAACGCGAACCGGACGTCGTCCCGCCCGATCATTTCGGGGCGCGGCGGCGGGAACGTGATCGTGAAGAGCCGCCCGCCCGGTTTGAGGCACGCCGCCGCCTCACGCAGCTGATCGGTCGGCCGCACCAGGTTCAGCACCAGATCGACGCCACCCGAGGGATATTCGTCGTAGCCGATCACCTCGGAAGCGCCCAGCTTCAGCAGCAGCTCGCGATCGGAGGCGTGCCCGGTGGCGATGACCCGGCACCCGGACAGAAGCGGCAGGACCGTGGTGCCCACCCCGCCGGTCGCGCCGATGACCAGCACCGTCTCCCCCGGCGCCGGCTCGGCCGTGGCCATCAGCGCCCGCGCCGTCAGCCCGACGGTGGGCAGCGCGGCCGCGTCGACGACATCCAGCGAAGCCGGCCGATGCGCGATGAACGGCGTCCCGGCCTCGAAGACCGCGTATTCGGCCAGCGTCCCGGTGGTCACCGACGGCTGCTTCGCGCCGGCCAGCGCCCCCAGCGCCCGCGGCACCGAATGCCCGAAGACCTCATCACCGATTTTGTACGCCGTGACACCGTCCCCCACCGCACTGACGGTCCCCGCGAAGTCGTTTCCCAGCACATGCGGAAATTCCAGCTGTACGGGATAGGCGCCGCTCGGGATGACGATGTCCCCCGGGTTGATCGAGGCGGCGGCGATACGAACCTGAATTTGTCCCGGCCCGGCCGAGGGCACCGGAACGTCGGCGACCTCGAAGCTCGACGGCGGGCCGTAGTCACGGGCGACGATCGCTTTCATGGCTTCCTCCACGACACGTTAAGCGGACCGGTTGGTCACGTTAGACGTAAACGGACCGCCCGGTCAACTTGTTAAGCTGTTGATCGTGACCATCGACCGCCCCCTGCGCGCGGACGCCGCCCGCAACCGCGCGTCGTTGCTGGCCGCGGCGACCGAGGAGTTCGCCGCCCACGGCCTGGACGCGTCGGTGGCCGACATCGCCCGCCGGGCCGGCATCGGCAAGGGCACGGTCTTCCGCCACTTCCCGACCAAGGACGACCTGCTGGCCGCCGTGGTCCTCGACCGCATCGACGACCTGGCCGCCCTGGCGCAGCGCCTGACCACGGCCACCGACCCCGGCGCCGCCCTGCTGGAGTTCATGGAGGCCGCCGCCGGCCGCCAGCAACAGCTGGACCTGTCGTTCCTGCGCGAGTCAGGCGAGGTGAACGCCCGCCTGACCGGCGCCCGCGAGCGCCTGTTCGCCGCGATCATCGCGCTGGTGGCCCGGGCCCAGGAAACCGGCGCCGTCCGCCCCGACATCGACGGCATGGACGTCATCCTGCTGATGTGCGCCCCGAACCACGTGGTCAGCTTCGTCCCGAACCCACCACCGGACTTATGGCGCCGCTACTTGGCCATCATCTTCGACGGCCTACGCCCTGAAGGCGCCCAGCCCTTGCCCCACCCAGCACCCTGAGCCGCGCCACCGCGCGTTTCATGGCGGCCGCGTGCCCCCGAACCCGTCAGATATGCCCGTTAATTGACCGGGCGGCGGGGAATCTCGTGACTCATGACTGATCAACCGCACCGCATCGACATCAGGCAGGGCGACGAGCCGGACGGCACCACGGCGTACGAGGCGTCGCTGCGCCCGCCGGGCCATTCCGTCGACCCGGGAGTCCCGGCCGACGAGCCCGCGGACCGCGCCCCGGAGGACCGTTCCGGCTACGACTCGCGCAGCCTCGCCGGCGACTCCTCCAACTCCCGGCCGGAATGACAAGAGGCCCGGGCTCGACAGCCCGGGCCTCTCGCACGCGTGGATCAGTCGCCGGCGGCCTTGAACAGCGCGGCGACCTCGGCCATCGACAGGTGACGGAAGCCACCCGGGCGCAGGTCGCCGAGGCGGATCGGGCCGACCGACGTGCGGATCAGCCGGGTCACCGGGTGGCCGACCTCTTCCATCATCCGGCGGACGATGTGCTTGCGGCCCTCGTGCAGCGTGATCTCCACCTGGGCCGTCTTGCCCAGCGCGCCGACCAGCTTGAACTGGTCGGCCTTGGCCGGACCGTCCTCGAGCTCGATCCCGCTCAGCAGCTGCCGGCCCACGTTGCGCGCGAGCGGCCCGTTGGTCACCTCGGCCAGGTACGTCTTCTGGATCTCGTACCGGGGGTGGGTCAGCTTGTTGGTGAGGTCGCCGTCGTTGGTGATGAGCAGCAGGCCCTCACTGTCGGCGTCGAGGCGCCCCACGTGGTAGAGCCTGGTGCCGAACTGCCCGAGGAAGTCGGCCAGTTCGGTGCGGCCCTTCTCGTCGTCGAGCGACGAGACGACACCGCGCGGCTTGTTCATCGCGATGTACATGAGCTTGGTGTCGGTGATGATCCGCTGGCCGTCAACGTGGATCTCGGCAGTGTTGGGGTCGACCTTGTCGCCGAGCTTGGCGACCTTGCCGTTCACCGTCACACGCCGGCGGAAGATCAGGTCTTCGCAGGCGCGGCGGGATCCAACACCGGCGGCCGCCAGCACTTTCTGGAGGCGTTCGGCGGTGTCAGCCTGAGGCATCGAGCACTTCTTCCACGTCGTCGGGCAGGAACGGAGCGAGCGGCGGCAGCTGGTCGACCGAGTTGAGACCCAGTTTTTCCAGGAAGAGCGCCGTCGTGCGATACAGGTGTGCCCCGGTTTCGCTCTCCGTGCCGCATTCCTCGATCAGGCCGCGCGTGACAAGCGTACGCATGACCCCGTCGCAGTTCACACCGCGGATGGCGGAGATGCGCGACCGGGTCACCGGCTGCTTGTAGGCAACCACAGCCAGTGTCTCCAAGGCCGCCTGGGTCAGCCGCACAGACTGCCCGTCGAGAACAAACCGTTCCACGTACGCCGCATATTCCGGCCGCGTGTAGAGACGCCAGCCACCAGCCACCCGCCGAAGGTCGAACCCGTGCCCCGCCGCCGTGTACCGCGCCGACAGATCTTCGAGCATCACCCCGACGCGCTCGGTCGGCTGCTCCAGAATCTGCGCCAGCTGCATCTCGGCCACCGGCTCATCGACCACCAACATGATCGCCTCGAGCGCCGCCGCCAGCTCGGCGTCATCGGTCAACCCCGGCAGTTCAACTTCTTCGGCCGTACGCGTCCCCGCGCCCCCAACCGCAAGCGCGGCATCCCGCCTTTTCCGCCCAGCCTGCTCAGGCACAGCCGCCGACACCGGGCTGGCGGATGCACCATTCAGCGCCGCACTGTCGCCTTCGTCGTACTCGTCCTCGTCATAATCACGATCCGATGCCGGCACCTCTTCGGAGAACGGCAGATCGTTCTCCCCGTCATCACTGACATCATCATCGGCCGCCGCATCGAACACGTCCCCCGCGTCGTCCCCTTCTTCGGGCAACGGCGCATCGACCGGATCACCTTCGTCATCGACGATCTCAGCCTCAGCCGCGTCTTCAATCGACTCAGGCAAGGGCAGTTCCGGCCCCGGCGCCACCACCACAGGCGCAACGTCGTCGGTCAGCCCTCCATCAACCGGAACGTCGTCCTCTTCAGCGACCCCGAACGCAGGCTCCTCCGCCGGCGGATCGACCCCCTCAAACGCCGGATCAAAGTCATCGTCGGAGTCAAACCCCGCCTCGTCGAGCTCATCCCCGTCCTCAGGCAGCTGCCGATTGTCAGAGGCCCCCGCCGCACCACCAACCGGACCATGCCGAGCAACCCGCTCCTCAGCCCAGCCCTCATCACCACTGGACGACGTAGGCACAGCCGCCGACCAGCCCCGCTCGTCGGCCCTTTCGCTCAGCTCAGCCTCAGCATCCGACCCGGGCCCCGCCCCAGCATCCGACCCCGGAGCCGCCTCAGCATCCGACCCCGCGCCCCGAGCCAGCTCGGCGCGCGCCTCGTCCTCGGCCGCCGCCTGGAAGTCCCGATCCGGCGTCCGCGGCGCCCGCTCCCACGGCGGCACCCAGGCCGCCGCCTGCGCCGCAAGTGAGTCGGACTGCTCCTCGCTGCTCACGATCGTTCCTCCGCGTCGTCGTCTTCCCCGCCAAGATCATCGTCATCGGACCCCACGTCAAGTCGGCCCGCCTCAGACTTCCCCGATTCGCCCGCGCCCGAAGCCACCGACTCCGCCACACGACCATCACCCGGCAAGTCATGGCCGCCGCCAGGCAGATCATCGCCGCGCCCCCGCGCGTCCCGAGCAAAACTTCCCGACAAATTCGAAATGATCAGCGAATCAGCATCCACGGCCTCGCCGCCACCAGCCAAACCAGCGCCGCCACCAGCCAAGTCAGAATCGCGACCTTGCTCATCCAGAGCGAAACCTGCGGACAAATCCGAAATAGTCAGCGAAGAGGTCCCCACGGCCTCGCCGCCACCAGGCGGGCCAGCACCAGGACCCTGCTCACCCAGAGCGAAACCTGCGGACAAATCCGAAATGGTCGGCGAAGAGGAATTCATGGCCTCGCCGGCACCACGCGAGTCAGCACCGGGACCCTGGCCGTCCCGAACGAGACCTCCAGACAAATCCGGAATGGCCGCCAAATCGGAATCTGCGGGCCCGTTGGAATCTAGGGCATAGTCAGAATCCGAAGCGCCGCCGAGATCGGCGAGATCCACGGCACCGCCGGAATCGAGCGCGTCGGCGGAATCGAAGGCATCGCCGGAATCCGCAGTCTCGGCGAGATCGGCATCGCCGGAATCCGCAGTCTCGGTGAGATCGGCATCGCCGGAATCCGCGGTCTCGGTGAGATCCGCATCGCCGTCGGGGTTCGGGGCCGCATTCGCCTCTGGCTTGTCGTCCTCGGTGGGCTTTGTGCCCTCGTAGTCGTCGATGTCGAGTTCTGCGTCGGCTGCGTCGCCGCCGATCCAGCGGACTGTCAGCTCGTCAAGGGAGACCGGCTGTTCGAAGTCGATCAGGCCCTCTCGGTAGAGCTCCAGCAGAGCCAGGAACCGCGCCACCACCTCGAGCGTGTTGTCGCAGTCGGCCACCAGCAGGGAGAACGTGGCCGAGCCGGCTCGTCTCAACCTGTCCCGCAGCAGCGCCGCGTGCTCTCGCACGCTCACCCGCACCTGGTGGATGTGGGCGATCGACACCTGCGGCGGGCCCGGCTTCGGCACGAACTGTTTCAG
The DNA here is from genome assembly GCF_042899005.1 of Actinoplanes sp. NPDC000266. Classification (NCBI taxonomy): domain Bacteria; kingdom Bacillati; phylum Actinomycetota; class Actinomycetes; order Micromonosporales; family Micromonosporaceae; genus Actinoplanes; species Actinoplanes sp. NPDC000266. Next base: position 24,231 of record NZ_JBIAZI010000020.1, on the reverse strand, counting down.
CGCCAGCTTGAACAGCCTCTCGGGGCCGATGCCCAGCACCAGATCGGGCAGCGCCTCCGCGTAGCGCGGCTCCATCGACACCGCCCTCGGCCACCGCTTTCCCCCGGTGAACTCGAGCTCGGCTATGTGGGCCGCCGCCTCCTTGTACGCCTTGTATTGCAGCAACCTCGCGAACAGCAGGTCGCGCGCCTCGAGCAGCGCCAGGTCTTCCTCGTCCTCGACGTCGGCCGCCGGCAGGAGCCGGGCCGCCTTCAGGTCGAGCAGGGTGGCCGCCACCAGCAGGAACTCGCTCGTCTCGCCGAGGTCCCAGTCGTCGCCCATCGCGCGGATGTACGCGATGAAGTCGTCGGTGACCTGGTGGAGCGCGATCTCGGTGACGTCGAGCTTGTGTTTGCCGATCAGCTGGAGGAGCAGATCGAACGGCCCGGTGAAGTTCTCCAGGCGTACCAGAAATTTGCCCGACTCATCTTCGGGGGAGATGGCGGAGACTTCGGCGGGCTCGTCAGGCACCTGCTGACCGTAGACCACCGGTACGACAACTTGCTCAGTGCTCACCGCGCCCCTTCCCGTCCGTACCGTTTAAACGGGACAAATCCGGAATCGGTACGGACGGATCGGGAAGATCAACCCCAGAGGCGAACGAAGACCAGGCCCAGCGCGTCGAGGATCTGCAGCAGGAACGGCACGCCGAACGGGAAGATGCACAGGATCAGCAGGACCAGGACGCCGATGTTCTTGTCCTCGAACCACAGCCGCATCCACTGCATGCCGCGGCCGGGGGTGCGCAGCGCCGAGTGCAGCGCCCCGAAACCGTCCAGCGGCGGGATCGGGATGATGGCCAGGATCCCGAAGCAGAGCAGGCCGACCGCCAGCGACAGCAGCACCTGCTCGCCCACCGGCAGGTCGATGCCGAGCAGCACGTCGGCCGGGCCGATGAAGGCCAGGATGTTGTCGGGAAAGGCCAGCGCGTACGCCAGCATCAGCACCTGCGAGACCACGATGCACAGCAGCGGGCCGGCCAGGAACACCGCCACCGCGCGGCCCCGTCCGCGCCAGCGGGGCACCTCGTCCACCGTGAGCATCTTGCCCCAGCCCATGCCGCCGATGGCCGCCGCGACCGCGCCGAACGGGTCGACGTCCTCGCGCAGGCGCGGAACGATCGACTCGCGGCGGTCGGAGAGCTTCAGCATCCGCGACGCCGACCGGATGGCGACGGCGCGCAGCACGAGGCCGAGCAGGAAGGAGACGACCAGGGCGACGAACGCCACCGGCTCACCGAGCGCGTAGAGCACTTCTCAGCCGCGCTCCACCTTGGCGGCGATGACCTCGCGGGCGAGCTGGCGGTAGTTCCGCGCGCCGGAGGATGCCGGGTCGAGCGTGGTGATGGGCGCGCCGGCCACCGTGGACTCGGGGAATTTCACCGTCTTGGTGATGACCGTCTGGTAGACCTTGTCGCCGAACGCCTCCACGACGCGCTGCAGCACCTGGCGGCAGTGGGTGGTGCGGCTGTCGTACATGGTCGCGAGGATGCCCTCGAGCTCGAGGTCGAAGTTGAGCCGCTCGCGGACCTTGTCGATCGTGTCGAGCAGCAGGGCCACGCCGCGCAGCGAGAAGAACTCGCACTCGAGCGGGATGAGCACGCCGTGCGCGATGGTCAGCGCGTTGATCGCCAGCAGGCCCAGCGAGGGCTGGCAGTCGATCAGGATGAAGTCGTATTCCTTGCGGACCGAACGCAGGGCCCGGGCCAGGGCCATCTCGCGGGCCACCTCGTTGACCAGCTGGATCTCGGCCGCGGAGAGGTCGATGTTCGCCGGCAGCAGGTGCAGGCCGGCCACATCGGTCTTGATGATGACGTCCTCGGTGGCCACGTCGTCCTGCATGAGCAGGTTGTAGACGCTCAGGTCGAGGTTGTGCGGGTTGACGCCGAGGCCCACCGAGCAGGCGCCCTGGGGGTCGAAGTCGACGAGCAGGACCTTGCGACCGTACTCGGCCAGGGCCGCACCCAGGTTGATCGTGGTCGTCGTCTTGCCGACGCCACCCTTCTGGTTGGCCAGGGCGATGATCCGCGCGGGGCCGTGCCGGTCGGTCGGCATCGGCTCGGGGATCGGGCGGCGCATGGTGTACGCCGTCGGGTCGGCCGGGCCCAGGTCGGCGCCGAGATCGAGAGAGCTCTGCTGTTCCCGGAGTGTGGAGGTCCAGGCCTCCGCCCGGTTGCCGTTCCCCGTCATGACCTCGCCCCCTCCCGACTCGCCAGCCGGAGCCGATGCCCGACTCTACGCCACGCGCGCCGCACCACCGGGGTCAGCCATCGGCGTGTCGCTCCAAGAAAGCCGAGATGGATGCGCAGCGTCTAACGAGCACGAGGGTGAGCGGTCGCGTAGACCTCGCGGAGTCTGTCCACGGTGACCAAGGTGTACACCTGCGTAGTCGTGACCGAAGCGTGTCCCAGCAGCTCCTGAACGACCCGCACGTCGGCGCCGCCGTCGATGAGGTGGGTCGCGTACGAGTGACGCAGCGTGTGCGGCGAGACGGCGTACGGGCCCTCGACCGGCAGTTCGGCCGCGACCGCGGCCCGCCGCAGGATCATCCACGCGCCCTGCCGGGAGAGCCGCCCGCCCCGCGCGTTCAGGAAGACGGCCGGTGTCCCTTTACCGTTCGCACTGAGCGCGGGCCGGCCCCGTACCAGATAAGCGTCCAAAGAAGCCCGCGCATAACCGCCCACCGGAACCAACCGGGTCTTTCCGCCCTTGCCCCGCAGGAGGGCCGACGGATCTTCCAGAAGGGACAGGTCGTCGATGTCGGCGCCGACCGCCTCGGAGATCCGCGCCCCGGTGCCGTAGAGGAACTCCAGCAGAGCCCGGTCGCGCAGCCCGAGCGCGGTGTCGTCGCCGGGCACCGCCAGCAGCCGCGTCACCTGGTCGACCTCGAGGGCCTTGGGCAGGCGTTTCGGCGGCGCCGGCGGGCGCACCTCGGCCGCGACGTCGGCGCCCGCGTAGCCCTCGCGGGCGGCGAACCGGTGCAGACCCCGGACGGCGCTGATCGCCCGGGCCGCCGAGGAGGACGCCAGGCCCTGCTCCCGCAGCAACGCCAGGTGATCGGTGACCGCGGACGCCTTCACGTCGGACAGCTCGGTGACGCCGGCCGCCGCGAGCGCCGCGGCGTAACGGTCGAGGTCACGCCGGTACGACTCGAGGGTGTTGCGCGACAGCCCACGCTCGACGGTGAGATGGTCGAGGTAGGCGGTGATCACCCGTTGCAGGCTCAGCTCAGCACCGTGCTCAGGGGCAGGGTCTGCATGCCGTGTGCCTCCGCGACCGGTCCGTAGGTGACGTGCCCGTCATGGGTGTTCAGGCCCAGGGCGAGCGCGGCGTCGGCCTTGAGCGCCTGCCGCCAGCCGAGGTTCGCCAGTTCCAGAGCGTACGGCAGAGTGACGTTGGTCAGCGCGTAGGTGCTGGTGTGCGGCACCGAGCCCGGCATGTTGGCCACGCAGTAGAACAGCGAGTTGTGCACCTGGTAGACCGGGTCGGCGTGGGTGGTCGGCCGCGAGTCCTCGAAGCAGCCACCCTGGTCGATCGAGATGTCGACCAGCACGCTGCCCGGCTTCATCCGCGCGACCAGGTCGTTCGGCACGAGATTGGGCGCTTTCGCGCCGGGGATCAGCACGGCGCCGATGACCAGGTCGGCGTCGAGGACGGCCTTCTCGATCTCGTACGCGTTGGAGGCCACCGTCTGCAGATGGCCCCGGTAGTCGGCGTCGGCCGCGCGCAGCTTGGCGATGTTGCGGTCGAGGACGAGGATCTCGGCCTGCATGCCCAACGCGATAGCGGCGGCGTTCATGCCGGACACGCCGGCGCCGACGACCACGACCTTGGCCGCATAAACACCAGGCACACCACCCATGAGTACGCCTCGTCCACCACCGGAGCGCATCAGGTGATAGGCGCCGACCTGCGGGGCGAGCCGACCGGCGACCTCGGACATCGGCGCGAGAAGCGGCAGCGAGCGGTCGGGCAGCTCGACCGTCTCGTACGCGATGCCGGTGACCCGGCGGTCGACCAGCGCGTCGGTGCACTCCTTGGACGCCGCGAGGTGCAGATAGGTGAACAGCACCTGCCCCGGCCGCATGCGCGGATATTCCTCAGCGATGGGCTCCTTGACCTTGAGAATCAGCTCGGCCGACCCCCACACGTCGTCCGCCGACGGCACGATCGTGGCGCCGGCCGCCTGAAAATCACCGTCGGTGATCGACGATCCGGCCCCGGCCCCGGCCTGCACCAGGACTTCGTGCCCGGCCCGGCGGAACTCGTACACGCCGGCCGGGGTGATGGCCACCCGGAACTCGTTGTTCTTGACCTCACTGGGAATGCCGACCTTCACGGCACCGTCCTTCCACTCGACGCTGAGTTTGGGAGTTTTGCCCGGTTCATTGCGATCAACGTTCTCTTTGGACAGTACGGTAATTACCCGATCATGGCGGCCGAACACAGCCCACGGCCGTTCCTCGACACCAGCACCGGCCTGCCCACCAGCCCCAACCTCCACACTTCCAAGACGCGCGTCCACGCCAGGGCACTTCTCACCTCAACGCCGGCCCAACGGCGGGCGGGCGGTGCGGAGCGGCCGCGTGGCGGGCGGCGAGGAGCGGCGGCGAGGAGCGGCGGCGAGGGCGGAGCGGCGGTGAAGCGGGGCCGCCGTCAAGCGGTGACGTCTCGGCTGTTCACGGTCAGGCTGTGGGCGTCGGCGTCCGGCTGGTCCAGGCCGAAGCTCAGGATCCGGCGGGGATGGATCCGGATGAGTTCGCCGATCGCCTCGGCGGTGCCCCTGATCTCCACGCAGCGGACCCGCCACGGGTCGGTCGACGGCACGTCGTCCACGACAAACGCGACCTGCCCGTTCGCCGCCACGTTGCGGTACTTGCGGCTCTTCGACATTCCGTACCCCGGGATGTCGATCACGCCCGTCGCGGCGTCGACCCGAAATCCCACCGGGCTGTTCTGCAGCGTTCCGTCCGGTCGCTTCGTGGCGAGCCGCCCGAGCGGCTGGTCGTTCAGATAGGCGAGTTCGAGCTCCGTGAAAGGCATGAACGGAGGTTCCAACCTCAACCTCCGTTCAAGTCAAGCCGTACGGGGTAATCGCCGATCATGAGTGACATCAGCCCCGAGACCGAATACGCCGAGTACGTCCAGGACGACTCCGGCCCGCGCTCCGCCGACGCCTCCGAGGAGCGCGAACCCGCCGAGCAGGAGGCCCACGGCGGCAGCATGGCCCCGGGCCTCGTCGACGACGCCGGCAATCAGATCGAGGAGCCACCCCCGGCGCCCTGAGGCCCGGCCGTCAGGTCGGCGAACAGGTCGGGGCGGTCCGGGTCGTCGGCCGGGCGCCTCGGGGCGAGGACCGTGGCCGCCACGTCGGCGACCGGGACCGCCTCCAGGGTGCGCCCGGCCCACAGCATCAGCGACAGGTCGACGCCGGCCAGCGGCGCCGGGGCCCGGGATACGGTCCACACCGCCGCCGACGGCACCTGGGCCGCCGCCACCAGCGGGGCCGGGCCGGCCAGCAGGAAGTCGAGGTCGAAGTCGACCAGCAACCGCAGCATGGTGGCCCGGTTGGCCGGGTCGACGCCCTCGAACGCCTCGTCCAGCCACAGCGGGCGCGGCGCGTCAGCCGACCGTGAATAGAGCGCGACCAGCGTGGCCAGCAACGGCTGGAGCAGCGTGACGACCTTGCCGCCACCGGAGTCGACGCCGTGCACCTGCTTGGTCAGCGGCTTCCAGTCGCCGCCCTCGACCCGGTAGTAGCAGACGCAGTCGAACCAGGCCCGGTAGTCGAGCAGCCCGGTCAGGTGCTTCACCCACTCGTCGGTGCCGATGACCCCCGAGTCCTGCGCCTCCCGGAGCCGGTCGCCGAGGAACAGCCGGATCTGCTCCTGGGCCGAGTCCGATTCGATCCGGCCCTCCTCGAGCGCCCGCAGCAGGTTGAACCCGTGCTGCTGCCCTTCCGCGGGCCGGCGCCGGATCTGCAGCACCGTCTTGTTGGCCCCGGTCGGATGCCGCAGGAGCACCTCGTTGACCGTGGTCAACAGCGTCACCACCCGGGTCATCCGATCGGCGAGATGGTCGATGAACGTCGACGACAGCAATTCGGCGTACATCTGATGCAATTTCTCGTCGTGCGTGGCCGACAGCTCGGACACCGCCTGGTCGAGCCGCTCCACCGCCGCCGGCGGGTCGAGCGGCGTCCCCGCCGCGTCCACGACGAGCGTGATGGCCGGCAGCGGATGACCCTCGTCGGCCTCGCTGACGATCACCGACCGTCCACCGGAGGCTTCGAGCAGCGTCTGCAGCTCGGTCATGGCCCCGCGCAGGGCCCGTTGCAGAGCCGTGTCGACCCGCCGGTCGCGGTCCCCCGCGTTGTCCGGCCACGACGGCGGCCGTACCCCGTCGACGACGGCCCGCGCCTGGGCCAGCGCGTCCTCCAGCGTGCGCTCGGGGCGGTAGCCGATGCCGCGGGCCCGCGCGATTCCGGCGTCCACCGGCACCCACCACGCCCGCGCCGCGTCCTCCCGGCCGGTGATGGCGGCGGTCACCGCGTCCTGCCGTCGCTGGGCCTCGCCCTGCGCCGTGCTCGCCGCCGCCGCGAGCGACAGCCCGCGCTGGCGGCTGGCCGCGATCGACGTGTCGAGCTCGCGGATCTGCTCCTCCAGCTCGGCCGACCGGGCGAACTGCTCCCGGTCGTCCAGGCTCACCGACGCCTCGGCCTCACCGGCTTCCGCGTCCAGCTTGGCCGCCGCGGCCGAGGCGTCGTCCACCGCCCGGGTCGCCTCGTCGCGCGCCGCCTCGGCCGCCTCGACCCCGGTGACCGCGGCCGCCACGGCCCGTTCGGCCACGTCCTGGTCCTTCAGCGCCAGCCGCAGCGAGCCGGCCGCCAGCGCCGCCGAGTCGAGCGCCGTCCCCACCGCGTCCAACTGCTCGTCGGACGTCGGCAGCCCGTGCTCGTCGGCGTATCCGGTCACCGCGGTGGTGGCCGCGTCGGCCTCGCCCTTGGCCACCGCGGCTTTCTCGCCCGCCGCGGCGTGCGCCGTCTCCGCCCGGTCCCGCTCGCCGTTGGCCACGGACAGGCTGATCGCCGCCGCCACCACATCGGCGTCGCCGGGCGCTCCGGCCGCCGCCGCTCGCAGAGCCGTGCTCCGCGCCGCCAGCTCCCCGGCCCGCCGGGTCAGTTCCTCACCGGCGTCGCGGTCGGCCGCCGCCTGCTCGCGCAGCGCCGCGATCTGCCGCCGCCGGGCCGCCGCCCGGGCCGCCGTGCCCAGCAGCTCGGCGCCCTCGGCCGCCCGCCCGGCCCGCCCTTGCGCGATCGGCGTCCGCCACCGACCGTCGCCGGCTATCACGAACTCACCGCTCAGCGGCTCCCCGGCCGCGATATATCCGATATGTCCGAGAATCTGCGAGATCGTCCCGCCGAGCGCCCCAGCGTCCTCCGCCGGCTGCAAGACCGATGCCAGCGCCGCGGCGCCGCCACCCGCAAAAGCGACCCCCGCGCCGCCCACAGAAGCGGCGCCCCGCCCCGTCACGACGGTCTCCGCGCCATCGCGGTCGCCCGACCAGGCACCGTCCGCCGTCACCCACGAATCGAGCAGGCCGGCCGCCGCCAGCGCCGCCTCGACGTGGTCGAGCACCTCAGCCGGCACGCCCTCCACCGGGTCGACGAGACGCCACAGCGGCGCCCCCTCCGAGCCCGGGAACGGCGGCCGGGAACGGCGGCTCCACCGAGTTGGCCCCGCGGGCTGCGGATCCCCCGCCTCCCCGAGCTTCTCCGCCTCGCGGTCCGCCTGGTCGGCCCGCAGCGCCGCCGCCCGCGCCTCCGCGCGCACCGCCGCGATCTCCTCGGTGAGCGGGCCCACCGACGGCTCCAGCCACTCCCGCGCGAGGAGACCCGAGAGCACTTCCCTCGGGCGTACGGCATGGGTCTGGGAAACGACCTCCCGCACCCAGTCGTCGCGCAGCGCGACCGGCGGCACCGCCGCCGGAAGCGCGACCGCCCACCTCTCCAGATCGTCCGAGAGCTGCTGCACCGCGTCCGTCACCGCCGTGGCCGCGCCGGCCGCGACCGCCGCGCGTGCCCGCGACTCGTCGCCCAGCCGCGACGCCGTCGCCGACTCGGCCTGCCAGCGCCCCACCGCCACCGCCGCCGCCCGGGTCAGCTTCCGCAGCGCCGACACCTGGGCCCGGCGGGCGGCCACCGCCACGTCGATCCGGTCGACGTCGCCGTCCGTGGCCCACGCCGCCGCCTGCGCGCCCAGCCCGGCATCGCCCAGGGCCGCCCCCGCGTGCGCGACCGCCGCCGCCGATGCGGTGCGTGCCAGATCGAGCCGCCCGGTCGCTTCCGCATGCGCGGCGCCCGCCGCTTCGAGCGCCACCGCCGTGCTCGCCAGCTGCCGGCGGGCCGTCGTCTCGGCCACCGCGGCCGCCGCCGCGTCGCGGCGCATCCGCTCCGCGTTCTGCGCCCGCCCGGCCGCGTCGCGATAGGCCGCCGACCGCAGCAGCTGCGTCAGTGCGGCCCGCGCCCGCTGGACCCCGCCTTCGAGCTCGTCGCTGCGCCCGGTCTCCTCGGTCAGCTCCGCCCGAGCCGAGACCAATGCGAGCTCCGCCGCCTTGCCCTCCGCCGTCGCGGAGAAGAGCAAAGCATCCGACGCCAACAGGTCATCGGCCCGTGCTCGCAGCAACGCGTCGGCCCACGGGCGCCAGGCCCGGGCCAGGTAGACACCCACCGCGTCGCGCGCCGCCACCGCGTGGTCGCGGTCGCGGCCGAGCTGCTCCAGCTGCTGCCAGCCGTCGGCCAGCTTGTCCACCTCGGACTCGGCCACCGCGGGCAGGCTCATCCGGATCTGCTCGGTGAACCAGTCCGGGTTGAGTTTCTGGCCCAGGTGCGGCGTGCGGAGCACCTTCAGCATCTCGAGCACGGTGGCGAAGCGGTCGTCGTCGGAGAAGCCGAACAGGTCGGTGGCGACCCGCGCCGCGTACCTCTTGCCGCTCCTCATCACCTCGAGGCCGTCGACGCCGGCGAGTTCCTTGGGCTCGACCGCCGACGAGCCCACGGCGAGGGTGAGCCCGTCGCGGACCCGGGCCGTGCCGCGGCAGATGATCCAGACCGGGTCGAGCTGGCTGACGCCGCGCTTGGCCTGCGCGTAGAGCAGCGTCGTGAAGAACTCGGGCCCGTCGTCGCCCAGGCGGCCGTACTCGACCCAGGCCCAGCCCCGGTGGGTGGAGCCGGTGGCCTCGCGGCGGTCGCGGGCGTCGTCGGTGGGCTCGACGTAGTAGCGGAACGACTTGTCGGACTGGCCGAACGTGTCGATGTACTGCCGGTCGAGGCTGCCGGACAGCATGATCAGCGTGGTCAGGGCCATCAGCGTCGACTTGCCGGACTGGTTGGCCCCGACGAACTGGGCGCGGCCGTCGGCGAACCAGTACTCCGCCGCGTCGAACTCCCACAGTCCCACGCAGCCGGCCCGCAGCACCTGCCAGCGCGACCGCTCCGGCGACGGGAGGCCGCCGTGCGCGGCGGCGTCGCGCCACGCGGTGAGCTGCGCGTCGGTGGCTTCGGGGGTCAGCGTCATCGGGCGGGCTCCGTGTTGTCGGTGATCGTCACGTCGGGGTCGCGGTAGCGGCCGGCCGCGGCCAGCAGGGTCCACGACCCGTCCCAGGAGACGCGCAGCAGGCCGAGCTCGGTGAGCAGCCGTTCGGCGTCGCGGCGCACGGTGCCGGGCACCGTCTTCTGCGGCACGGTCATGTAGTCGCCGCGCCAGCTGACGAGGTCGTCGACGACGGCGTCGACCTCGTCGGTGCTCAGGTGGACGGTGCCGTCGGCGTGCTTGGCGCCGTCGCGGCCGGCCTGGTCGGCCATGAGCAGGGCGACCCAGTCGGTGGCGCGGGCGCGGGGCCAGTCGGCCACCGTGGGCGGCCTGAACTCGTCGTCGGCGAGCACCACGAGCAGGCCTTCCGTCCGGGCCTCGATCGTGCCCCCGGTCATCTGGGCCACGTCGGCCGCCCGCTGCCCGCGATGAGCGCGCAGCGCCTCCGCCTCGCCGGGCTCCATGTCGCCGTACGACACGAAGGGTGTCTCCAGAAGCGCCCGCAGCTGCCGGACCGTCTCGGAGGCCGTGACCACCCCGGGGTTGAGGGCCAGATCGACCACGTCGGGGCTGGTCATCAGCAGCAGCGCGTCCCGGTCGACCTCGAAGCCGGCGCCCGGTCCGGTACCCGACTCGGTCCACTCGTCGAGCAGCCGCTCGTCGCTGCTGCGCGGCCGCAGCACGCCCCACGAGGACAGGTAGGCCGCCGCGTCGCGCAGCAGCCGCCGCTGGGCCTGGTCGTCCGGGTCGTAGCGGGCGGCCGGCAGGTCACGGACCATGTCAGACAGCCGCTGCAGGGTGACCCGGCCGGCCACGTCCTCGCAGCAGGCGGCCAGGCAGCAGACCAGCGCGAGCATGCGCCGCTCGGGCGCGTCGGCCGGCCGCGGCGGCCGGGTGACGGCGCCCGCCATCGGCACCCGGATCAGCCGGACCGCCTGCCCCACCCGCTGCACCCGATATCCGAGCCGCCGGGCCGCGTCGGTCACGGCCTGCTGGTGACGCAGCACCAGACGGTGGAGCCCCGGGTCGGCGGCCGCGGTGACCAGCGGCTTGGCCAGCAGGCCGGTGAACGCCAGTTGCGCCTCGCGGGCCGAGGCGGTCGTCCTCATCGCTGCCCCGCCGGCGTGATGTGCAGCCGGATGTCGGGGTGCACGAGCCGCCCGTCCGGCGTGTGCACGACCGCGGCCGGCGCTCCCGGCGGCGGCGGATCGGCCCGCAGCAGCCACCGGGCGTCGCCGGACGTGGCCGAACGCACCCCTTCGCCGTCGGCCCGCGCCGAGGCGACCACGCCGAGCAGGATCATCAGCATCTGCAGCTCCGGAGCGGTCAGGTCGTTCCACTGCGAGAGCCGCAGGCCCGACCGGGCCAGCACCGACGCCTCCGTGCGGGCCGCCGCGTCGCGCAGATGCTCGGTGTGCACCCGCGCCGCCAGCCGGCTCGCCGACCGGTCGGTGATGCGCGCCGGGCCGCCCGCCGTCGCCTTCGGCCCCTGACGGCGCAGCCGGGCCGCGACCGGCACCGGCTCGGCCTCCCAGAACGACGGAAGACCCGCGGCCATCGGCGCCTCACCGGGCAGATGCCGCGCCGAGAACAACCCGGTCGACGCACACCACACGTCCCACGCGCTCTCGTCGTCGGCCGCCGCGTCGATCCGGCCGGCCAGCGCCAGCAGCTCGGCCCGGCGCGACACATGCCCGCCGACCGCGGCCAGCGTGCGCTGCCCGCGCAGCAGCGGCCCGATCGTGTCGCGCATCTGCCGCCGCAGCCGCCGCGCCTGGCAGTCGGGCCCGTCGAACCACGACTTCAGAACGCCCAGGGTCTCCCCATAGGACGCGGTGAGCTCGTCGATCGCCGCGTCGTCGGCGTTGGCCCCGAGGTGATGCACCGCGATCCGCCGCCAGGTCACGGCGTCGACCTCGGCCAACTCGGAGATCAGCGAGGTGATCCGCTCCGAATGCGTGTCGACGCCACCGCCCCACATGTCGACATAGCGCCGCAGCGTCTCCTGCACGGTGTTGACCTTGGCCTGGTCGGGCGTGCCGGCCAGCGCCCCCGCCAGCCGCGCCTGCCAGCTCGCGGCCGCCCGCGCCATCGCCTGATGCGTCGTCTGGATGACCGACCACGCCGACGCCGCCGCCGACGGATCGACCGAGGCCGTCTCGCGCAGCACGCCCAGGTTGGCGGTCAGCACGCTCGGCGCCAGCGTCGCCGCGGCCGCCGACGCCAGGTCCTGCCCGAGCGACATGACGGCCCGGTGCAGCTCGGCCGCCACCTCGGTCAGCTGGTAGCGGTCCCAGTTCAGCACGAAGTCGGCATCGCGGTCGGTCCGGTCCTGGAACACGATCACGACGCCCCACTTCTCCAGGGCCGCCATGCGCTGTTTCACCGTGTCGTCGAGGATCGCCGGATCGGCGCCCACCCGCACGAGCTGATCACGCAGCAGCCCCGGCAGATCGGCCGCCGCCACCCCCGTCAGCGTGTGCTGCTGCTCCTCGAGCAGAACCTGCACGATCAGTCTGTACTGCGCCGCGTGACGACTGGTCAGATAGCTCGCCTGGAGCAGACCACCGGGCAGCCCCGCCACCTGCCACGGATCGGCGAAATCCTCGTCGCTCACGGCGCGCCACCCCCCTCATCCCCACATCGGCGCTGATCAACACCCTTGTCGACCGGGCGCGGAGGCGAGCATAGGCAGGGGGTCCGACAGTTTCACGCACCCGGCCTTCGGAGCGCGAAAAGAATCACCCGTGTTTCAATCGGCGCCATGGAGATCCTGCTCTCGTCAGCCTTGGTCATCCTCGCCGTCGTCCTGGTCGGCACCCGCTCGCGGTCCAGCAGCCGCGAGGCCGCCATCGAACGCAAACTCGACCTGGTCATGCGTCACCTCGGCATCGAGGACCCGGCCGCCGACTCCCCCGAGGTGCTCGGCCCGCTCATGCGGGGCCAGAAGATCCAGGCCATCAAGGTCTATCGCGAGCAGACCGGCGCCTCCCTCGCCGAAGCCAAGGCCGCCGTCGAGGAGATCGCCAGAAACAAAGGCTTATAACCCATTTTGTACGCATCGACGGGAAGCCCCGCTTCGCCGGGCCCGGCTGGTTGCCGTCCCGGCCTCCCTGCCGCGGCTGCCGGGTTGTCCTGCGACGAAAGCTTCAGAGCGCAACGAAAGCTTCAGAGCGCCCAGTAGCAGTACAGATGCCAGCCGTCCGCCCGCCCGGCCAGTCCCGCCAGCCGGCGGAGGAAGTCGGTCACCCCCGCCGGGTCCGATCCGGCCAGCTCCTCGGTGGCGGCCAGCCGCGCCCCCGCGTCCTCCAGCGCGCCCGGCGTGGCGGCGGCGAGAGCATCACGCAGCGAGTCGGTCACCGCCACGATGATCTGCTCCGTGTCCCCGGCGCTGACCGCCTTGCCCTGCCGATCCCGCGCGACCACTTCGTCGTACGGCAAACCGGTCAGAAAAGCCTCGAGACGGCCGAGGTTGACCACCGGATCGACCCCTTTGGCCTCGACCGTGGGCAGCTCGGTCGCGAGCGGCCCACCATCACCCAGCGCCGTGACCGCGATGGTGTCGTCCGGCGCCAGGAAGTAGTCAGTGAACGGCATGCCCGGCATCGTAGGCGCTCGCCTCACCCGGTCAAGGAGCTGACGAGCTGGGCATTGTCCCGAAACAGAAGGGTCGCCAGACCAGCCCGCGCCGCACCCTCGAGATACTGCCGTTTGTCATCGACGAACAGACACTCCGAAGGCGCACGGCCGATGCGGGCGAGGGCGGCGCCGAAGTACGCGCGATGAGGCTTGCGGTGCCCGAGCTCGTGCGAGGAGCAGGGTGCGCGGGCGGGCGGGCTCGCTCATGCGGCTGAGGCTACTGCCGCGTCCACAGTGAAGGACTTGTCACCGGGATGGGTGGGTAAAGAGCTTCGTGACGCCGTACTAAATCGGCAGTAAGGTGCGAATCACGGGGTGGGTGCGGATTCGGAGGGATCGGGCATGGCCGGGCCGGTTTCGTCCATTGCGTACGTTCCGCTGCACGAGGTGCTGCCGCCGGGGTTCGGGCGGGCCGAGGGGCGGCTGCGTGAGCTCGCCGGCAAGCTGGAACGGCACCACTCGGCCGACCGCGTCTCCTGGCACTGGTACCCGGACCATCTCGACGCGTTCCTGGGCACCCTTGTGCGGATCACCATCACGCTCTACAACACCCGGGACGACTGGCTCGAACTGGCCCTTTCCGTCACGGGCGGCGAGGGCGGGCATCTCGCGGTGGAGGCGGCCGTCGAGGTGGCCTGCTGGTGCGACGACGACCACAACGCGCACCGGGTCCGCGATCTCAGCCGCGAGGTGGACGACGACTACGAGCTGGCCGATGCCTTCGCCGCCGGCGCGAAGATGCTGACGGCCGTGCTCACCGAAGGCCCCTTCGAGCCGCAGCCGTGGCGGGCGGCGGCGGGGCTTCCTATCCGGCCGGGATGATCGGCACGCCGGTCGCCTCCAACTGGTCCGACCTGACATCGGTGATGACGCCGGAGACCGACTGGAGCGGCACCACGGTGTACGGCGACACGGCCCCCACCTTCTCCGCACTCGCCAGCACGTAGGTGTCCGCCGCCCGCGACGCCAGGATCCGCTTCATCGCGGCCTCGTCGGCGTCACCGGTGGTCAGCCCGGCCGAATGATGCACCCCGGTGACTCCCAGGAAGAACAGGTCGGCGCTCACCAGCCGCGCCGCCTCCGAGGCCGCCGCGCCCGACGTGACCGCCGAGTGCTTGAAGAGCCGTCCCCCCAGCACGAAAACCTCGATCCCGGCGAAGTCCACCAACGCCGCCGCCACGGTCACGCTGTGGGTGATGACCGTCGCCTTCAACGAACGGGGCAACGCGCCGACCAGCGCGAGCGCAGTCGTCCCGCCGTCGAGCATCACCGTCGCGCCGGGCGCGATCAGCCCCGCGGCCGCGGCCCCGACCCGCGCCTTGCTGTCCGGGGAGACCGACGTCCGCGTCGCGTAGTCGGCGGCGGCCGGCGCCGGGGGCAGCGCGCCGCCGTACACCCGCTGGCAGAGCCCAGCCGCCGCCAGCTCCCGCAGGTCTCGCCGGATGTTGTCCTCGGCGATGCCGAGCTCGGCCGCCATGTCCTTGGCCACCACCTTGCCGTCGGCCCGGAGCCGGGCCAGCAGGAAGTCCTTACGCTCAGCGGGAAGCCTTGGTTGTGTCGGCACTGCGTGTTTCTCCTCATTGTTGTCGACTCTTACGCACTGTACGGTACGCCTCATGACCTTGGGAATCGACGAGCCCGACGCCCGTGGCCGCACCGGCCTCGACCGGATCGGCCGTGACCTGCACGGCAACCCGGACGTGGTGGTCCGTGAGGTGGAGCTGGTGGCCACCGCCTGGCACGTTCTGCGGCGCACGACCTTCGACTACCGCCACCGGGACGGCCGGTGGACCACGGAACAACGCGAGACGTACGACCGCGGCGACGGCGCCACGATCCTGCTCTACAACGCTTCGCGAAGGACCGTCCTGCTCAGCCGGCAGTTCCGCTACCCGGCCTACGTGAACGGCCATCCCGACGGCATGCTGATCGAGACCGCGGCCGGCCTGCTGGACGACGACGACCCGGCCAGCGCCATCCGCCGCGAGGCCGGCGAGGAGCTGGGCGTGACCGTCGGCGAGCTCGAACCGGTCTTCGCCGTCTACATGAGCCCCGGCTCGGTGACCGAGCGCCTGCATTTCTACGCCGCGCCCTACACCACGGCCGACCGCACCGGCCCGGGCGGCGGCCTGGCCGACGAGGGCGAGGACATCGAGGTCGTCGAGCTCGACTTCGACGACGCCCTCAAAATGATCACCGACGGCCGGATCGCCGACGCCAAGACCATCATGCTGCTGCAGTGGGCCGCCCTGAACCACGTTATGAATTGACTGATATGAATAGCAGGCATCGAAATCCTGCGATGCTCGCGGCATGCGAATCCCCCTGATCATCGCCGCGCTCGGCCTCACCCTCGGCGCCGCGGCCCCCGCACAGGCCGCCGTGGCCGCACCGGACATCCCGGTGGCGAACGTCAAGGCCCACCTGCAACAGCTCCAGAACATCGCCACCGCGAACGGCGGCAACCGCGCACACGGCCGGCCCGGCTATCTGGCCTCCGTGACGTACGTGAAGAACCTGCTCGACGCGGCCGGCTTCACCACCACGCAGCAGTCGTTCACCTACAACGGCGCCACCGGCTACAACCTGATCGCCGACTGGCCCGGCGGGGACACCTCGAACACGCTGATGATCGGCGCGCACCTCGACAGCGTCACCGCCGGCCCCGGCATCAACGACAACGGCTCGGGCTCGGCGGCCAACCTCGAGGTCGCCCTGGCCGTCGCCCGTTCCGGCTTCCAGCCCTCACGCCACCTGCGCTTCGGCTGGTGGGGCGCCGAGGAGCTCGGCCTGCGCGGCTCCACCGCGTACGTGAACTCGCTGTCCTCGGCCCAGAAGGCCGCGATCACCGGCTATCTCAACTTCGACATGGTCGGTTCCCCCAACCCCGGCTATTTCCTGTACGACGGCGACAACTCCGACGGCACGGGAGCGGGCCCGGGCCCGGCCGGCTCGGCCCAGATCGAGCAGACCCTCGCCGCCTACTTCACCTCGATCAACGTGCCCACCCGCGGCACCGACTTCGACGGCCGCAGCGACTACGGCCCGTTCATCGCGGCCGGCATCCCGGCCGGCGGCATCTTCACCGGCGCCGAGGGCCGCAAGACGGCCGCGCAGGTGCAGCTCTGGGGCGGCACGGCCACCGCGTTCGACCCTTGCTACCACGCCTCGTGCGACACGATCTCGAACATCAACGACACCGCCCTGGACCGCAACAGCGACGCCATCGCGTACACCGTCTGGACCCTCGCCGCCGGATCGACGCCGCCCACCGGCACCACGGTCTGGTCCGACGACTTCGAGACCGCCACCGCCTGGACCCGGGGCACCGCCGACACCGCCACCTCGGGCCTGTTCGAGCGAGGCGACCCGGCCACCACCACGTCTCAGCTGGGCACCGCCGCCGGCGGCACGTACGACCTGGTCACCGGGGCCACGGCGGGCAGCAGCGCCGGCGCCAACGACGTGGACGGCGGCGTCACGAGCCTCCGCTCCCCCGCGATCACCCTGCCCACCGGCACCCTGGCCCTGAACTTCTCCTGGTACCTCTCCCACCTGACCAACTCCAGCAGCGCCGACTACTTCCGCGTCCGCCTGGTCTCCGGCACCACCACGACCACGCTGTTCACCCAGGCCGGCGCCGCCACCGACCGCGCCCCGGCCTGGCAGACCGCGTCGGTCAGCCTCACCCCGTACGCCGGTCAGACGGTCAACCTCCTGGTCGAGGCGGCCGACGCCTCCACCGCGTCGCTCGTCGAGGCCGCCGTCGACAACATCAAAATCACCAAGGCATGATGATCATGTGGAGCTGACATATCCGGAGGTCGGCGCCACGCGCGACGAAGCTCTGCCCGGCGGCTACGGACACGTGTCCCGGGATGTACGGATCGGAAGCGGCCGCCTCGCGTTCGAGGCGGCCGCCGACGCCCTGTTCACCTGGCAGATGCACCGCCGGGCCGGCCTCACTGTCGTCGGCGATCCGGCCCGCGCCGCCGCCGGTGTCGACGTCACGCTGCGGCTGGCCTGGATCAGGATTCCGTGCCGGGTGGTCTACACGATCGAGGAGCCGGACCGGCGCGGGTTCGCGTACGGGACGCTGCCCGGTCACCCGGAACGAGGGGAAGAGGCCTTCGTCCTCGACCTAACCGAGGCCGGGGACGTGCGGTTCCGGATCCGCGCCTTCAGCCGGCCCGCGTCGCTGCTGGCCCGGGCCGGCGGCCCGCTGACCCGCCTGGTCCAGGAGTTCGCGACCGGCCGTTACGTCGCCGCGATCAGTCGTTAGTGCCGGGGGTCGAGAACACGGCATCTTGTTTCACGGTCGCGCGCGGGCACACGCGCTCCCACTCGGCGGCCAGGCGATCCACCACGGCGCTGTCGATGCCGACCATCGGGCTGCCCCGGTACAGGCGGCCCGAGACTCGCAAGTGCAGCATCAATTTCGTGACGTAACGGCGCTTGATGTGTGTGTCCAGATCGTCGTCGTCCGGGCTGGCCCCCATGTAGTGCGACGTCAGCTCGACCCGCCGGACGTCGTCCGGGCTGATCCGGCGTTTGCGGCCGGTGACCGTGCGCAGCAGCAGGCCGTCACTGGTCTCCCGGATCTCGGCGAGCCGGGTCAGGTCCCACAGCGACCACCAGACGATGAGCACCAGGACCGCCGCCCCGCTGCCGGCCACGACGTAGCCGAGAACCCGCTCGTCTATCCGCACGAACAGGATGCCGAGGGCGACGGCCGCGACCATGCCCAGCGCCCATGCGAGGCGGCGGAGGCTGTCCCGGCGTTTGTTCTGCACTGTCCACAGGGCACCCTCAGCCATCGCCATGCGTTCATGCTCGCTGATCGAGGGGCGTAACGGAAGGTTCCTGAGGGCCGAGGCGGCCCAGGATCGAGGCGGTCACCGCGGCCAGCGCCAGCAGGACGAGGACGGGGATCATGGCGTTCCGCAGGCCGTAGTGGTCGCCGAGGAAGCCCAGCCCCGGCGGCCCGACCAGAAAGGCCACATAGCCGACCGTGGCCACCAGCGACACCCGGGCGGCGGCGTTGTCACCCGAGTCACCGGCCGCCGAGAGCGCGACCGGAAAGCCCAGAGCCGCCCCCAGTCCCCAGAGCACCACGGCCGCGCCCGCGACGACCTGGTTGTCGACGGCCACGACGAGCAGGATCCCGGCCCCGCCGATGACCGCGCTGGCGGCCAGCACCGGAAAGCGCCCGAACCGGTCGAGGAAGCGGTTGCCGGTGAAGCGCCCGATCGTCATGGCCGCCGAGAAGACCACGTAGACGGCCGAGCCGAGCGCGGCGTCGAAGCCGTGCCCGTCGACCATGAGCAGCGGCAGCCAGTCGTTGGCGGACCCTTCGGCCAGGGCCATGGCGAGAACGACCACCCCGATGAGCAGCAGCGAGGGATCGCGCCAGACCGGACGGCCACCCACGCTGCTCTGCTCGGCGGACGAAGCAAGACCAAGACCGCGAGGCAGATGCCGTACGGCTGCCAAAGCGACCGGAACACTGATCAGCCCGATGACGACGAGATGCCACGACGCCGGAAAGGCGACGGCGGTGAGCACCATGCCGATGAGGGCGCCGACAACAGTGCCGAAGCTGAAGAAGCCGTGCATGGTCGGCAGCACGGGCCGCCGGATGACCCGCTCGACGTCGGCCCCTTCGATGTTCATGGCGACTTCACCACCACCCATGCCCAGCCCGAAAAGGGCCAGACCACCCGCGACAACCACACTTTGCGAGGCCGCGGCGCCGACCCCGACGATCGGCGTGCTGAGCGCGGTGGCCACGATCCCGACCGTGACGATCGGCCGCGTGCCGAAGCGCCGAACGAGCGCCCCGGAGCTGAGAATCCCGACCATCGACCCGGCCGACAGCCCGAAGAGCACAAGTCCCATCTCAGCCGTGGACGCCCCGAGCAGATCCCGGATGTCCGGCGTCCGCGTCACCCACGACGAGATACCCAGCCCAGGCAGAAAGAACAGGGCAAACAACGCAAAGCGCCGGCGAGCGGTGACACGATCCATACGTACGAACGTACACAGCGCTCTCCGGAAAAGATCACCACCGGTCAGCCTGTTCTCAGCCCTCAGAACGTCAACCCGCACCCGCACACCAACGCTTAAATCATCCTAGGAACCTGGGTCGCCGCCCCCGCGCCGCCCCCCGCGCCGCCCCCGGACCTGAGCCAGGCTCAACGCCGCAACGTTCGCCGGTCATCCGTCCAAGGACGAGCCTCGTGAACGGCCGCCCCCTGGTCACGCCGGCAACAGCGCTACCCGTCCTGAGCGGCGTGACCCCGCTTCCCTGGACAGGTCACGAGGGCGGGGTGATGATCGGATCATGGCTGAGGACTACGGCAAGGAGCGGGCCGCCCGGTTCGGGAAGCTGCCGGAGCGGGTGCGGCCCGATGATGCCGTCGAATCGGTGGACACCAAGGTTCGGCGGGGACGTCCGGAATCAGCGATGAGCGAGGAACAGGACCGCGCCCTGCTGGGCGGCGGCTGAGTCCCGTCAAGCGGACGAACCCGACGATATCGACCGGCCGGCAGGGCCTGGGAGATGTCTGACACGGCGGAAAGCGTGACGATCTCATATATCGTCCGGCACGGTAAGGGGCGAAAGCCTGTCACAACCGTACGCTGTCGTCACGGTGTTCTACCTCGATGGGGAGGCGGCCATGGGCATGCTCGAGCGGATTCGCGACGGACTGATCGGGTCCGGTCAAGTGCTCGAAGGGCCCTTCGGGCCGCGCCGCATCACCTATGCCGACTACACGGCTTCCGGGCAGGCTCTGGACTTCGTCGAGGACTTCATCCGCGAGCAGGTGCTGGCCCGCTACGCCAACACGCACACCGAGGCGTCGGCGACCGGAGCGCAGACCGGGGCGCTGCGTGAAGAGGCCCGCCGGATGATCCACCGCAGCGTCGGTGGTGGGCCCGACCACGTGGTGATCTTCTGCGGGTCGGGAGCCACGGCCGCCGTCGCCAAGCTGGCCGGTGTCTTCGGCATCCGCGTTCCCGAGCGCCTCGACGACGCGTACGGCCTCAGCGAACGCATCCCCCAGCGCGACCGCCCGGTGATTTTCGTCGGTCCGTACGAGCACCACTCGAACGAGCTGCCGTGGCGAGAGTCGATCGCCGACGTGGTGGAGATCGAGTCCGACCACACGGGCCATGTCGATCTCGACGCGCTCCGGGAGGCCCTGGTGACGTACGCGGGAAGGCCTTTGCGTATTGGCAGTTTCTCCGCCGCCTCGAACGTGACCGGCATCCTGACCGACACCGCCGCCGTCTCGCGGATTCTGAAGGAGCACGGGGCGCTGTCGGTGTGGGACTACGCGGCGGCCGGGCCGTACGTGCCGATCTCGATGCACGACAAGGACGCCGTCTTCCTCTCGCCGCACAAGTTCGCCGGCGGGCCGCAGACGCCCGGCGTGCTGGTGGTCGACAAGCACCTGCTCACCAACCGGGTGCCTGTGGTGCCCGGCGGCGGCACCGTCGCGTACGTCGACCCCGGCGGCCACCGCTATCTCACCGACCCGGTCGCCCGCGAGGAGGGCGGCACCCCGGCCATCGTCGAGTCGATCCGGGCCGGGCTGGTCTTCGCGGTCAAGGACGCCGTCGGCGCCGAGGTGATCGAGGAGCGCGAGCGGCAGCTGTGGCGGCGGGCCCGCGAGCGCTGGGCGGCCGAGGAGAACATCTCGATCCTGGGCGACCTCGACGCCGACCGCCTGTCGATCGTGTCCTTCCAGGTGCGGGCGGGCGATCAGTACCTGCACCACAACTACGTGGCGGCGCTGCTCAACGACGTCTTCGGCATCCAGGCCCGCAGCGGCTGCTCCTGTGCCGGCCCGTACGGCCACCGGCTTCTCGGCATCGACGAGGCACACTCGCGGGAGTTCCGCGGGGAGATCGTGGACGGCTGGGAGGGCATCAAGCCGGGCTGGACCCGCCTCAACCTCAACTACTTCATCTCCGACACGGTCGCCGACTATCTGATCGAGGCGGTCACGCTGATCGCCCGGCACGGCGCAACCCTGCTGCCCGACTACCGCTTCGACCCGCGGACCGGTCGCTGGACCCACGTCCGGCACGCCGAGCCGCCGGTGCGCCTGGCCGATCTGCTGGCCGGCACTCCCCTGCCGCAGCCGGTCACGGTGGGCGAGGACGCCCTGGCGGGCTACCTCGCCGAGGCCCGCGAGATCCTGACGGGCCGTCCGTCCCCGCTTGATGGTGTACGTCTGGAGCTGCCCCCGGCCTTCGAGAAGCTGCGCTGGTTCCTACTCCCCGACGAGTGCCTGCGCTAGTAGGGCGACCCCGCTGACCAGGGCCGCCCGCGGCGCGTCGCGCCAGTCGGCGGCGTGCGGTTCCAGGCTGGTCGAGAGCGGGTAACGCTCGCGCATGTCCGGGATCTGCCGCGCCGTCTCCCGGGCCTGCGCGAGCCAGGCCGCGGCATCGACG
This sequence comes from Actinoplanes sp. NPDC000266, assembly GCF_042899005.1. Classification (NCBI taxonomy): domain Bacteria; kingdom Bacillati; phylum Actinomycetota; class Actinomycetes; order Micromonosporales; family Micromonosporaceae; genus Actinoplanes; species Actinoplanes sp. NPDC000266. The sequence goes on along the minus strand of NZ_JBIAZI010000020.1, from coordinate 2,501 downwards.
CGCCGATAGGCGGCGGCTGTGCCGGCGGTGGCGCGCACCGTGGCGTACAGCATGGTGACGGTCGTGGCCCTTCGCCCCCGATCGACCTGCCACGTGTCGAGGATCTGGAGGAGCCGCTCCATCCAGTCCTGCTCGTGGGGGCCCTGGCTCGCCTGCGACCAGGGCAGCTCGGTCAGCCACGGGTGGCTCGCGTAGACGTCGAAAAGCCGTGTGGCCCACTCGCGCAGCGCGTCGTTCAGGCTGCTCGTGGGCTCCGCCCACATCGGCATCGCCACGGCCTGGTCCTGCATGAGGGCGACGAGGTGCTCTTTGGTTCCCACGTACGCATAAAGCGCCATCGCCGTGCGATCGAGCCGGCCGGCGATCGCGCGGGTGGAGACGGCGCCCAGCCCGTCGGCGTCGGCGATCGCGATGCCGGCGCGCAGGATCTCGTCGAGGTCGAGCTGCCGCTGCGGGCCGCGCCGGGGTGTGGGCAGGGCCGTGCCGCGATGACGCCAGAGACGCTGCACGTGAGCGCTGATTTCCTCCATAGTCTTTACAGCGTATATTGTTTTGCATGGACATCAAAGTAACCGTTCTGGGCGACGGGCCGACAGTCCTGTTGCCGATGAGCGTCGAGGTCACCGAGGAGCCCCGGGCTTCACAGATGCGCGCGTGGGGCGCCGAGCCCGACACCGGCCACCGGCTGGCGGCCGGCCTGGTCGACGCCGGCTTCCGGGTGGTGGCGGCCGACTACGAGACCTACCGGGCGCGGCATCCGGCCCCGCTGACCGCCGAGAAGGTCGCCTCCGACCTGCTCGAAGTGGTGGGTGAGGGGCGTTTCGCCTACTACGGCTATTCGTGGCTGGCCCTGGCCGGGCTCCAGCTGGCGATCCGGACCGATCGGCTGACCGCGCTCGTCATGGGTGGCTATCCGCCGCTCGGCGGCCCCTATGCCGAGATGTTGTCGGTGACGCGGGCGGCGCACCGGATGGCGCTTTCCGGGCCGGCGTCCCAGGGCGAGGTGACGCCGGGCGACTGGGATTCGGTCCAGGTGACGGTGTCGCCCGATCAAACGGCACAATACGTTTCCCTGTACGAATCACTGGTCGCCTTCGACGAAAGGGCGGCACTCCGCGATCTGGCCATTCCGAGAACGGCATTCGCGGGCGCCGAAGACAACATTCAATACGGCCCGCAATGGGGTGACATCCGCGTTCCGATCGCCGAGCGGCTGGCCGGGAACAGGGCCGAGCTCGAATCCCTGGGATGGACCGTGACGCTGATCCCCAATGTTGATCACATGGCCGGGATGCGTCCGGAACTCGTACTGCCGATTCTTCTGGATAATTTTTCTGCCCTTGCTGACCTGCGGAAATAGCTCCTTATCGGGGTGTTGCGACCGAACCGCGTTGAACCGTCGGGGCGTCGGTGCCCGTACTGGCCCGCAACCAGGTGACATCGACGTCCAACGACGAGGAGTGATCATGAGGTCGCGCGCTTACCGGCGTTTTCGGAACCAGGGAGACCAGGGTGGTCGTCGCAGGACGATAGGCGCGGTGGTGGTCACGGGAGTCGTCGTGGCGCTCGGCGCGGCGGGCGTACAGCTCGCGAACGCCAGCACCGGCTCCGAGACCAAAGCGGTCGACGTGGTCACGGTCGACGGCCAGCAGTTCGACGTCTCGCAGTGCGAGCAGGTCCAGGTGAACGCGGGCGCGGTGGTCTGCGACGGCGAGGAACTGGCCCCGATCGAGGAGCAGCCCCCGGCCGAGCAGGCAGCCGACGCGGCGGCGGCCCTGGAGGCGGCGTGCGACGCCTTCGCGGCCGACGCGGACGCGGCCGGCGGCGGCGCCGAGGAGGCCGCGCCGGGCTCGGCGGCGGCCAAGGCCCAGAACAAGGCGGCCGCCAAGAAGTGGGCCAAGACCTTGAAGAAGGCCGCCGCCACCAAGCAGAAGCAGGCCGCCGGCGAAGGCGCGGCTGAGGAAGGCGCAGCCGGCGCGGGCGAGCAGGCCGGCGCGGGCGAGGAAGCGGGCGCCGGCGAAGAGGCCGGTGCGGGCGAGGAAGCCGGTGCGGGCGAGGAAGCGGGCGCGGGTGAGGACGCCGGTGCCGGCGCTGCCAACGACGCCGCGGCCGCCGCTGTCGCCTCCGCCCAGCAGAGTCTGCTCCAGGCGTGCCTGGCCCTGGCCGACGCCAAGGCCGTCGTAGCGGGCGCGGGCGGCGACGCCGGCGCGGGCGATGACGCGGGCGCCGGCGAGGAGGCCGGTGCGGGCGAGGAGGCCGGTGCGGGCGAGGAGGCCGGTGCGGGCGAGGAAGCCGGTGCCGGCGAGGAAGCGGGCGCGGGCGAGCAGGCCGGCGCGGGTGAGGAAGCCGGCGCCGAGGGCGCCGCTCCCGCCGCCAAGAAGTAGAACCAACCCGGTGGTGGGGGGGGGGGGGGGGGGGGGGGGGGGGCGGGGCGCGGGCGCGGGGGGGGGGGGCCCCCCCCCCCGCGGGGGGGCGGGGGGGGGGGCCCGCCCCGGCCCCCG
>NZ_JBIAZI010000019.1:41199-170262 GCF_042899005.1 Actinoplanes sp. NPDC000266 | reverse complement strand
GGCATCGGCGAGGGCATCATCGCCGCCACCACGGTCGCCACGGTCGCCCGCGTCCGCCCCGATCTCGTCTACGCCCTGCGGCGCTTCCGCAAGCCGCTCAACGTCGAAGTGGGAGCCCCGGCATGAGCAAGCGACTCGGATGGTTCCTGGCCGGCGGCCTGCTCGTGGCCCTGCTGCTCGCCGGCGTGGCCAGCAGCTTCGCCTCCGGCAGCCCCGACGGCCTCGACTACACCGCCCGCGAGGGCTGCACCTTCAACGCCGACGGCGAGATCACCGGCGGCACCTGCATGGCCCAGCAGGAAGGAGAGCACCAGCTCGCCGACAGCCCGCTGGCCGACTACGGCATCAAAGGCATCGACAACGAGTACCTCTCCACGGGCCTCTCGGGCGTCCTCGGCGTCCTGATCACCTTCGCCATCGGCGGCGGCATCTTCTGGCTGGCCCGCCGGCGGGGTCACACCGCGGCCGACACCTCCGAAGCCGGCAACTGATGGGCGCCGGGCACGCACACCCCCTGCACCTGCTGCGCGAGAGCCCAGTCCACCGGCTCGCACCCGAGGTCAAGATCGTCGCGGTCCTGCTGTTCACCATCATCGTGGTGATCACCCCACGGACCGAGTTCTGGGCCTTCGGCGGCTACCTCGTGCTCATCGCGGCAGTGGCGGTGGCGGCGCGCGTGCCCGCGCCCTGGCTGGCCAAGCGGGCCACCATCGAACTCCCCTTCGTCCTGCTCGCCGTGGCCCTGCCCTTCTTCGGCCAGGGCGAGCGGATCACCTGGCTGGGCATGTCGTTGTCGGTCGACGGCCTGCACGGGGCATGGAACATCTTCGCCAAGGGCACCCTCGGCGTCCTGGCCTCCCTGCTGCTGGCCGCGACCACCACCATGCGCGACCTGATCCTGGGCCTGGACCGCCTGCGCTGCCCCGCGGTCTTCACCCAGATCGCCACCTTCATGCTGCGCTACCTCGACGTGCTCGCCGACGACGCCCGCCGCATGCGCATCGCCCGCCTGGCCCGCGGCTACGACCCCCGCTTCCTCTGGCAGGCCAAGGCCTTCGCGGTCAGCGTCGGCTCTCTGTTCCTGCGGGCCTACGAGCGCGGCGAGCGCGTCTATCTGGCCATGGTCGCCCGCGGCTATCAGGGCCGGCTCCCCCGCACGGCCGACGACCACGCCCCCACCAGCCAGTGGCTGGCCGCCGCGGCCCTGCCCGCGGCCACCGCGGGAATCGCCCTGGCGGCGGCCCTGGGATGATGACCGGGATGAGCGACACAGAAACGGCGCTACGGGTCGCCGGCGTGAACTTCGCCTACCCGGACGGTCACGTCGCCCTGCGCGGCGTCGACCTCACCATCGCGGCCGGCGAGCGCGTCGCCCTGCTCGGGCCGAACGGCGCCGGCAAGACCACCCTCGTGCTGCACCTCAACGGCATCCTGCACGGCGGCACCGGCACCATCGAGGTCGCGGGCGCCCGCGTCGACCCGGCCGACCGGGCCGGCCTGGCCGAGATCCGCCGCCGGGTCGGCATCGTCTTCCAGGACCCCGACGATCAGCTCTTCATGCCCACGGTCGCCGAGGACGTGGCCTTCGGCCCGCAGAACCTGGGTGTACGGGGCGACGAGCTCACCGCCCGCGTCGACGAGGCGCTGGCCGCGGTCGGCATGTCCGAGCACCGCGACCAGATCCCCCACCACCTCTCCTTCGGCCAGCGCCGCCGCGTCGCGGTGGCCACCGTGCTGGCCATGCGCCCCGAGATCCTCGTGCTGGACGAGCCCTCCTCGAACCTCGACCCGGCCAGCCGCCGCGAGCTGGCCGAGATCCTCGAGCCGCTTCCCGTCACGGTCCTCATGGTCACCCACGACCTGCCGTACGCCCTCCAGCTCTGCCCCCGCTCGGTGATCCTCGACGCCGGCCGGATCGTCGCCGACGCGCCCACCCCCGGCCTGCTGGCCGATGAGGACCTGCTGCGCGCCCACCGCCTCGAGCTCCCCTTCGGCTTCGACCCGGTGTCCGCCGCGGCCCGCCTGCGCGCCTGACCGCGCCGGGCGAGGGAGAAGGCTTGTCAGCTTCGGGAAAAGGCACACCGGGGCGGCGGCACGTGCCCTCCGAAGCCGAGATCCTGGACGCCGCCCTGGCGCTGCTCGACGCGGGCGGTCCGCACGCGGTCACGATCCGCGGCACGGCGGCCGCCCTCGGTGCGGCGCCGAGCGCGGTCTACACCTATTTCGCCGACAAGGCCGCCCTCGAGCGCGCCCTGGTGGAACTCCTGCTGGATCTTCCCGAGAAGATCACCGCCGACGACTGGCGCTCCGAGGTGGAACAGCTCGCGCTGGAGCTGAGGCGACGGCTCGTCGCCCATCCGGGCGCTGTCCCCCTGTTGATCGGGGGCCCGCTGGAGGGCCCCGGCCCGCTGCGCCTCGGCGAGCGCCTACTCGCCCTGCTCGCCGAGGGCGGTCTCGATCCGGCGGCGGCGGCGCGCGGCTCGTACGCCGTCATGGTCTTCGTCCTGGGCGCGATCGCCCTCGAGGTGGCCGACGTGCCGGGGCCGGGCGCCCTGCCGCCGGAGACCGAGCGGGTCGACGCGCGCCGGGCCGCCCTCAGCGAGGTGCCGGTCGACGCCTATCCCCGCACCGCCTCGGCCGCCGGCGTCATGGCCACCTGGGTCGGCACGGAACAGTTCCGCTGGGGCCTCCAGCGTCTGCTGGACGGCTTGTCTCCTCATGCGGCGCCCTCGCACGAGCCGAAGTAGGCCCCGCGGCTTCAGAACACTCTTTTGTCGAGTCAATCCGGTGGCCGAACGCTCCGCTCAGCCTCGCCCACCGACACGTGCGTCCCCGACCCTAGACTCCGGCCGGCCAAGATCCAGAGTTATCCACAGTGGAAAAGTTATCCACAGGCCCGCGCCTTTGGCACACCGGGCGACCGCGGCGAGGGCTAGCTTCTCGGGCAATCGAGCGAGAGGAGCCGCAGCCATGATCCGAGAGGTCCTAAGCGGAGAGAGCCCCGTCGGCGCCCAGCGCCAGGATCACGAGCTCACCCCGGTGGTCGGTGGCGGTGAGGCGCTGGTCGTCGAGCCGTTGCAGGGTGGCGACCCCACTGCCGAACTCGCCGGCCAGGCGGGGCCCGACCGGCGGCCCGGTCCAGTCGACCGTCCAGGCGAAGAGCCGGAAGTCGTAGGAGGCGGCGACGACCACCGTGGCCTCGGCCGAGCCGAGCAGGGCGACCGTGCGCACCGGCTCCGGGGCGCGCAGGGTGACGCCGAGCTCCACCTCGTAGGCCCCGGGATCGAGGCGGATCAGGCGGATCGCCTGGTGGGCCGCGGTGACCACGATCCGCTCGGCGAGCGCGTCGACCGCCCGCACGGGCAGTTCGTGCTCGACGATGACCGTGCGGGCGCCGAGCGGGCCCGCGGTGACCGTGCGGCCGTCGGCCACGATCATGCCGTCGCGGAAGGCTACCGACGGGGACGACGGCTCGCCCGCCTCCTGTCGCGAGTAGCCACCCGAGAAGACATCGAGCAGATAAGGGCGGTCGCCGAACGACGCGACCGCGATGGCGCGGCCGCCGATGGCGAGCGAGCGGGGCCGGATGGCCGGATCGGTGTGCCGCCAGAGCACCCGGTCGGTGGCGTCGACGGCGAGGACGGTGCCGTCGTACCCGCCGGCGATCACGTACCGGCCGTCCGGGGACCAGGTGACCGCCCGCAGCGGCGCCGTGCCCGGTCGAAGCGTGCGGATCGGGTCGAGCTGAGGCGTGCGCAGCTCGATCGCGCCGTCGCGCCGGGCCAGCGCCAGCGTCGCCGCGTCGGGCGACCATGCGCAGGCCTCCGTGGCGGGCGCCTGCCGGGCGGCGAGTGGATTAGGGTCGCCGGCCAGGTCACGCACCGAGACCATGCCGCTCGTGCCGACCGAGGCGACCAGGCCGCCGTCGCTGACGTCGAGGCGCAGGCAGTCGTCGACCTCCCCGAGGTACTTCTCGCCGAAGGCGTGCCAGACCGTGGCCCGGCCGTCGCCGAGCTGACAGAGCAGGTGCTGCCCGTCGGGCATCCAGTGCACGGCGGTGACCGGCGCCGGGTGACCGCCGAGGACCTTCATGACGGCGGGCGGGCGGTCGTCGACCACGCGCCAGACCGCGGCGGCGCCGTCGGCCGAGCCGGTGGCGAGCAGGTCGGCGGCAGCCGGGTTGAAGGCGGCGCCGAGGACAGCCGACCGATGGGCTAATTCGGTCAGCCTGGTCGGTCGGGCCGGGTCGCTGGTGTCCTGCACGAGGACTCCGCCACCGTGGGAGCCGCTGGCGAGCCGTCGACCGTCGGCACGGAAAGCGACACAGCTGACCGGCGCGGCACCGGCCGCGGCGCTCCCTGATGTCACCCGAACCATGCTGGACATGAACCAGCAACGAGTCAATACGGCAATCGGTCAGGAGACGGGTTGAAGCCGCACAAGATCCACCCTTCGGTACGACTGGCCGGACGACGCGGGAAGCGCGCCCACGGCCTCCTCGATGACGGCCCGAAGCCGGGCCTCCTCCCCCGCCCGGTCGCGGTGCCACGCGGTTCCCCAGATCCGGTGCAGCCGCCAGCCGAGTCCGGCCAGGATCTCGGCGCTGATCCGGTCGCGGTCGCGCGCGGCCGTGATCGAGGCGTATCGCGGCCCGTCACATTGGATGCCGAGCGCGTACACCTCGCCGTCGTGCGCCGGGTGCCGGACACCGACCTCGACGCGGAACCCGTCGGCGCCGACCGACGACCGCACCCGATAACCCCACGACTCCACGACCGTGGCGATCTCCTCGGCCATCGGGTCGAGGGCGGACGGGAGCGGCGACGGCGCCAGGCCGCGCTCCGCGTACTCCAGATAGGCGGCCAGATGCCGTACGCCCGCGTTGGCCGACGCCGGGATGTCGCGCGACCGGATCGACGAGACGATCTCCACGCGCCGCCGGGCCCGGGTGATCGCCACGTTGAGCCGGCGGACGCCGTTGCGCTGGTTGAGAGCCCCGAAGTTGGTGGTGATCTTCCCGTCCTCGTCGTGAGCGTAACCGATCGAGAAGATCATGACGTCGCGCTCGTCGCCCTGCACCGACTCCAGGCTCTTGACGAACAGGCCGTTGAGCCGGTCGCCGTCGAGGAAGCGTTCCAGGCCCGGGTGCTTGGCGACCGCGCGTTCGAGGGCCGCCTCGATCGCGTCGGCCTGGGCCACCGAGAAGGTGACCACGCCGAGCGACTCCTCGGGCCGGGTGGTGAGGCTGTGCACGATCCGCTCGGCGACCCGCTCCGCCTCGACCGGGTTGTCCCTGGTCGTGCCCCGGCGATAGGTGCCGCCGGCCAGGATCAGCTCCACGCCGGACTCCGGGTCGGACGCGTTCGCGCACGGAAAGGTGATCAGCCGCGCCTGGTAGAAGGCGTGGTTGGCGAACGCGATCAGCGCCTCGTGACGGCTCCGGTAATGCCACGCGAGCGCGAGCGTACGGAAGGCGCCGCAGGCCTTGGCCAGCTCCAGCACCGACTGGAAGTCGTTGACGTCCGTCGCCGCGTCCTCCGCCGGCTCGTCCGCGCCCTCGGCATCGGAGGCGTCGGAGATCTCGGAGGAGGCCTCCGAGGGGTCGGCGGTGGACGACACCGCGAAGAACGACGTGGGCGGGAGCTGCTTGTCGTCACCCGCCACGATCATGGCCGACGCGCGGTAGACGCAGTTCACGGCGTCGCCCGGCGTGATCTGCGAGGCCTCGTCGAAGACGACCACGTCGAAGCTCAGGTCGGACGGGAGGTACTGGCTGACCGCGAGCGGCGACATGAGGAAGCAGGGCTTCACGGCGAGCACGGTGTCCCGCGCCCGCCCGATCAGTTCACGCACGGCCAGGTGCCGCGTCTCCTTCATCCCCTCCCGGCGCAGCAGCGCGACGTCCTCCGGCCGGCGCCCGGCCGCCTTGCGCTCACTCAGGACCGTCGCGATCGCCGCCGGAGCGGTGCCGGTGAGCGCCGCGTCCATCCGGCGGAACTCCTCGACCAGCCGGTCCCGCTCGGCCGAGCCGCCCGGGTGCAGCCGCCGGTCGGAGCGGATCACCGCGTCGGCCCACGCCGCGAGCGTCGCCCGCTCGAGCACCCCGCGCAGATGCTCGGGCGGCACCCGCTGCTCGGCGCAGGAGCCAACGGCCGCGTCGAGCCCGTGGGCGGCGAGCGCCCGCCGGGCCGCGAGGTGACCGAACCATTCCTCCTGACCGGCGCGATCGGCGATCAGTTCGTCCAGCAATCCGCTGGTGTACGCGTCCAGCGCCGCACCGATCTCCTCGTGCCGGCCGGCCGCGAACGCGGCGACGACGCCGTCCCGCGCCTGCTCCCAGGCGCCGGCCCGCTCGGCGAGCGTGCCCGCCGCCTCACAGGCGCCCAGCGCCGCCGCCTGCGTCTCGGTCAACGGCCGGTCCGTGCCCGTGGCCAGACGCCGGGCGGCCGCCGCCCAGCCGATCGCCTCGTCCAGTCCCTCGCCCAGCCCGGCCAGGGTCTCGTCCCCGTCCGTGCGCGACGCGAGCTCGTCCTCCGCCTCCACGACGGCCTTGCGCAGCCGGGCCAGCCGCAGCGCCTCGGCCAGGTCGACCTCCCGCTCGCAGGCCCGGCTGTAGGCACGCAGCGCCGTCGCGGCCGCCTTCAGCGGCTCCACCTGGGCGCGCAGCGCGATGATCTCCTCGCGGATCGTCTCGGCCCCGGGCTCGCGGACCCGGCGTGCCTGCGCGGCGACCCGTGCCATCCCCGGCACCGGCTTGCCCACCTGTTCGGCGACCTGCGGCACGGCCTCGGGCGGCGAGAGCCGCAGCACCTCACCGGCCACCTGCACCGCGTCGTGGATGGCGTTGAAGTCCGTGGCGTTGCGCCGCCAGTAGCGGCCCAGCAGCGGGGCGTACTGCCGCTCGGCCGCGGCCTGCTCGCGCAGCGCCACCTTCCAGGCCACCGCGGTGCCCAGATGGGCGACGGCCTCGGCCGGGGCCATCGACGGCTGGGCGAAGGCGGCCACCGCTTCCCAGTCCCGGCGGTACGCCCGGAACAGCTTGCGCAGGCCGCGGTGCACATTGGTGAGCCGGTCGGCGAGCTGCTCCACCGGCTGTTCGACGATCGACTCGTGGAAGTAGCGGCGGGCCTGCGCCTCGGCTGCGGCCACCGCCTCGGCCGAGCGGCGCAGCGCGGTCGCCGCGGCCGACACGGTGGCGAGCACGCCGGCGCCGAACCAGAACGGCTCGGGCCGGTTCGGCCGCGACGCCAGGTCGGCGATCGCGGCGAGCCGGGACAGGTCGGCGAACGTGACGACCGGCGGCAGCCCCAGCCGCGACGCGATGGGGCCCGCGTCGTGCAGCACCTCGTCGAGCACGTCGGCGTCCTCGACGTGGCGGTGGGCCGTCTCCTCGGCGGCGTCCGCGGTGAGCGTTCGCGGCTCCAGGGCCGGCGGCACGACGTCGGGCAGTTCGTGCCACTCGACGCCGGCGGCGGAGCGGACGGCCGTCCGCGCCTGCCGGACGGCGGTGAGGTCGCGGCCGCGGCGCTCGGCCGAGCGGCCGACCGGCTCCAGGCTGGGCGTGGTGAGCCATTCGCCGGGCACGCCGTCCGGGCGCCGCGCGGCGTGGGTGACCAGAGCGGCGAGCTTGCCGGCCTGGGAGGGCCGGGTGACGCCGAACGCCTCGGCGGCGGCCTGGTTGCGGGCGGCGATCTCGGCCAGCGCCCGCAGCGCGGCCCGGGCGCGGCGGAGACGCTCGTCGAGCGGCTCCCGCTCGGTCACGTCCCGCCAGAGGAAGTCACCGGAGATCGGCCGCCAGCAGCGGGCGAGCTCGTCGGCGGCCTCGCCCATCCGCTCGAGCGACTCGGGCGTCAACGAGTTGACCGAGACGTCGGGCAGTGGGACCTCGGCCGGTCCCAGCGAGCCGAGCACCTCGTAGAGAGTGCGGCCCAGCGGCTGGCGCACCTCGTTCATCGCGACCGCGTATCCGCTCAGGCGCTCGCGCCGCTCGCGGAGCTGCTCGCGGTCGACGGTGCGGCCGGCGCCGGGCACCGGCTGGTCGTCGAGGGCCGCGGCGAGCTCGCGGGCCACCTCCTTGCGGGTCGCCTTGTGACTGTGCAGTTCGAGCAGGTAGCCGTCCAGGCCGGCGTTCGCGAGGCGGTTGTGCACGACCTCCAGCGCGGCGGCCTTCTCCGAGACGAACAGGACCCGCTTGCCGGCGTGCAGGAGGCAGCCGATCATGTTCGCGATCGTCTGCGACTTCCCGGTGCCGGGCGGGCCGTCGAGCACGAAACTGCGCCCCTCGACCGCGGCCGCCACGCAGGCCCGCTGGGAGGCGTCCGCGTCGAGCACGAGCGGCATCTCCTCGGGCGGGGCGAGCCGGTCGATGTCGGCGGCGGGAATCGGGTCGAACCCGGCGCCCGGCTCGCCGCCCGCGAGGGCGCGGATCAGCGGGTGGGCGGCGATGCGCTCCTCGTTGTCCAGGAGGTCGCGGTACATCGCCTCCTTGTGGAACGAGAAGGTGGAGAGCAGCACCGTCTCGTCGGTGTGCCAGTCGCGGCCGCTGAGCGCTTCGCGGAGCTGGGCCAGATAGGCGGGCACGTCCAGCTCGGCCAGGCTCCCGGCGGTGGGCAGTTCGACGCCGAGCCGGCGCAGGCGTACGGAAAGAGCGGGGTTGACCACGGGGTCGTCGCCCGTGGACCGCAGCTTCGGCACGTCGCCCGGGCCCAGCGCGGTCAGCTCGACCGGGAGGAGCAGGATCGGGCTGGTGAAGGCGACGTCCTCCTCGTCGCGCCAGCGCAGCATGCCGGCGGCGAGATGCAGCACCGGCACGCCGCGGTCGAGGAAGTCCTGACGCGACCGGCGCAGCAGGCGGCGCAGCTGGCCGCCGAGCGCGGAGGCGGTCAGCTCGGTCTTGAACAGGCCGCCGGGCTCGGGCTTGGCGCCGAAGGCGAGGAAGCCGTACTCCCGGCCGTCGCGGACCGCGCGCACGACGTCGCCGGCCGGCGGGCCCTGGACGTCGATCGAGCCGGTCTCGGATCGCTTGAAGTTCAGGAGCCGGTTTCCGGCGTCGAGATTGACCAGGCCGTCACGCCAGGCACGCAGGGCCGCACGCTCCGCAGAAAACTCGGACATGCAACACATTTCATCAACTGGCGCTCACGTTCGCTGGAGAATCACCAATCCAGTTGGTCACCAGTAGCGATCCTCGTCCGCCTTCCGGTAATCGTTGATCTCGCCGAGGCGGCCCTCGCCGGCCAGGCGCACCCACGACGGGTTGCCCAGCAGCACCCGGCCGAGGGCGATCAGGTCGTACTCGCCCCGGCGGCGGCGGTCGAGCAGCTCGGTCATCCGCGGCGAGCCGACGAAGTCCCGCGTCAGGCCGACCGAGCCCACCGTGATCGACGGCAGGCCGGTGAGCCGCTTGGCCCAGCCGGCCAGGTTGAGCGGGCTGCCGTCGAACGCGGGCTCCCAGAAACGCCGCTGAGACGCGTGCAGCACGTCGGCGCCGGCGGCTGCGAACGAGCCGAGGATCGCGCCGAGCGCGTCCGGCGTCTCCGCGATCCGAGCGGCGTAGTCGCGCTCCTTGAACTGCGAGAACCGCACGATCAGCGGCATCGACGCCGGGATCTCGCCGCGGACGGCGCGGATCACCTCGGCCGGGAAGGCGGCCCGGTCGGCGCCGAAACGGTCGGAGCGGCGGTTGGTGAAGGGCCACAGGAACTCGTCGAGCAGGTAGCCGTGGGCGGCGTGGATCTCGACAGCGTCGAATCCGGCTCGCACCGCCGACCGGGCGGCCCGGGCATACGCGTCGAGGAGCACCGGGAAGTCCCGGGCCGCCATGGCGTGGGTGGCCGGGCGCCCGGCCTCGGGCACGGCCGAGGGCGTCCACGCCCGTACGCCGTCGACGGGCTCCCGCTGGCTGCCGAGGTGCCAGAGCTGGGCCGCGATCCGGCCGCCGGCGGCGTGCACCTCGTCGGTGACCAGGCGCCAGCCCGCCTCGCGCATGCGGGGGACGTCCGTCTCGTGCCCGGCCGACGGGTGGTCGATCAACACGCCCTCGGTGATGATCAGCCCGACGCCGTTCTCGGCCCGGCGGCGGTAGTAGCCGGCCGTACGCGCCGTGGGCGTTCCGCCCGGCGACTGCGAGCGCGTCATCGGCGCCATCACGAACTGACTGCTCAACGACATGCCGGCCAGCGTGACCGGCTCACTCAGGGCGCTTGTGGTCATCATGGAGCCACGGTAAAACTTGACATCCGTGTAAGGGTCAAGAGGAGTTTCTGTGATGCGCATCGGCGATCTCTCGGCCGCGACCGGCGCCAGCCCCCGGTCCCTGCGCTACTACGAGGATCAGGGCCTGCTGAGCAGCTCGCGGAGCTCGGGCGGTCAGCGGCACTATCCGGAGACGGCGGTCGAGCGGGTACGCCTGATCCAGTCGCTGCTCTCGGCCGGGCTGAACAGCGCCACCATCCAGGACGTCCTGCCGTGCATCAACAACGAGGCCATCCGTACGCCGTGGCTGGCCGCCCGCCTCACGTCCGAGCTCGAACGGGTCGAGTCGCAGATCGAGGACCTGCACCGGACCCGCAGCGTCCTGGCCGGGCTGGTGAAGCAGTACCGCGTCGAGTGAAGTTGTCGTACCCCCGTGCGATGCTTCGCGGCGTGGAAGTCGACTTCGAGGGCGAGCTGTGGATCTGGGACGCACGTAAGGGTGAGAGCTGGACTTTTGTGTCCTTGCCGGTGGACGCGTCCGAGGACATCCGTCATCTGACCGAGGGCATCCGGCGGGGATTCGGGTCGCTGCGCGTGCGGGCCTCGGTGGGCAGCAGCACGTGGCAGACCTCGATCTTCCCGGGCAGCCAGGGTGCCTTCGTCCTGCCGATCAAGCGCGCCATCCGCAAGGCCCAGCACCTCGAGCCTGGCGACACCGCGGCCGTCACCGTCCAGCTGCTGGACCTGTGAGACGAAAGCCCCGGCGCACCGCGCGTGCGCACCGGGGCTGAGAAAGCGGGCCGTGACCCGCCGGCCGGGCGCGGCGGGCGGGCCGGCCGGGCGGGCCGTGGTCAGAACCAGCGGCGACGGCGGTAGTGGCCGTGGTGCCGGTAGTGGCCGTGATGACGGTAGTGGCCGTGGTAGCCGGGGGCCTGGCGGTAGTGGCCGTGGTGGCCGTAGCCGCCCGGGTAGGCGCCCGGATGTCCGTAGGCGCCCGGATGTCCGTAGGCGCCCGGGTGACCGTAAGCGCCGGGGTGCTGGCCGTACGGGCCCGGGTGGCCATGTGCGCCCGGGTGGCCGTAACCGCCGTGGTGGCCCTGGCTGCGGGCGATTCGGTGGTTCACTTCGCGCAGCATGCCGTCGACAACCGCGTTGTGGCCGCCTCCGTGGCCGCGCTTCTGGAGTTTCGAAGCGACCATCGAAAGCACAAACCTCTTGAATCCACCGCTCATCGGTTCCAGCCTCCCTGCCTGGTGACCGTCAACGGTACGTGGTCAAGTCGAGCACCAACTGTGACTCCGCTGTCCGTTTCCTGAGATCGGCCCTCGGCGACGTGCCCACGCGTGCTGCTCGAACCAGTCGAGCAGCACGCCGATCGATCGCGACGAGACCCCCTGGGCAACCGGGTCCGAACGGGGCAACGGCATCAGACGAAAGCCGCCCACGCCGGGGCCACGGGCGTCACCCGCAGCGGCATGCGGGCCTCGGCCGGGGTGCGGTCGCCCTTGCGCTGGTTGCAGCCGCCGCAGGCGGCCACGGTGTTGACCCACGTGTTCAGGCCGCCGCGCGAGCGGGGCAGCACGTGGTCGATGGTGGAGGCGCCGCGGCCGCAGTAGGCGCAGCGGCGGCCGTCGCGGGTCAGCACGCCGGCGCGGGACCACGACGGGCCGCGGCTGTGGCGCCAGCGGGTGACCACGTACGAGACGAGGCGCACCACCGTCGGCATCGGCCAGACGCCGATCACCGCGTCCGGTTGGGACTCGTGGACCTCGGCCACCTGCCGCACCAGCATGCGGACGGCGTGCCGCAGGCTGACCCGGTGCAGCGGGCCCAGGTCGGCATTTATGACAAGTACGTCGCTCACGTCAGCTCCCCTCAATATAGGGAACTTTAAAAAGAGCACCGGTGGATGATCAATCGAATAACGCACGGCGCCGGGCCACAAAGGACCCGGCGCGACGTGCGGAAACCTCAGCCCTTGATGGCTCCCGCCGTCATGCCGGCCACGATGCGCTTGTTGAAGAACAGGAACATCAGCAGGGGCGGGATCGTGATGAGCAGGATGTCCATGAACAGCAGGTTGTATTGGGTCGAATATTGACTCGAGAAGTTGTACAACGTCAGCTGGACCGTCGCATTCTGATCGCCCGGCAGGAAGTACAGCGGATTGACGAAGTCATTGAAGACCGTCACCGACTGCACCACCACGACCGTGATGATGACCGACCGCAGCAGCGGCAGGATCACCCGGAAGAACAACCGCAGCGGTCCCGCCCCGTCGATGATCGCCGCCTCGTCCAGCTCGCGCGGGATCGTCGCGATGAACGCCCGGAACAGCAGGATGCAGAACGACAGGCCGAACGCCACCTCGACCAGGATGAGGCCGGGCATCGTCCGGAAGAGCCCGAGCTTCTGCAGCACCCAGATCGTCGGCACCACCGCGGGCGGGATGATCAGGCCGGACAGCACCAGGAAGTTGATCAGGCCGGTCCAGCGGGTGCGCCGGCGCTGGAGGGCGAAGGCCCCCATCGCCGCCAGCACCACCAGGATCGAGACGCTGGCGACGGTCAGGATCGTGCTGTTGATGAACGCGATGATCAGCATGTAGTCGCGGGCCTGCACGACGTCGACGAAGTTCTGCACGAACTGGAACTGCGTCGGCCACGAGAAGTCCAGCAGCGACGCCTGCTGCCGCGACTTCACCGCCGTCAACAGGATGAACGCGAACGGCACGAGGAAGACCACGACCGAGAGCAGGATCGCGACGATGCTCAGAGCAAGGTTGCGACGCAGCTTGCGCGAGACCAAGGCAGTGGTCACAGATCCACCTCCTTGGAGTTGAGGTACCGCGACAGCGGGAAGATGATCGCCGTGACCAGCAGGAAGAGCACCACGTTGCCCGCCGTCGACAGGCCGTAGAAGCCCGCCTGGTACTGCTTGTAGATGACCGACGCGATGACGTCGGAGGTGAAGCCCGGCCCGCCCCGGGTCATCGCCCAGATCAGGTCGAACGAGCGCAGGCCGCCGATCAGCGACAGCAGGATGACCGTGAAGGTCGCCGACCGGGCCAGCGGCAGCACGATCCGCCGGAAGTTCTGCCACGCCGAGGCGCCGTCGACGCGGGCCGCCTCGAAGTACTCCTGCGGGATCGACACGATGCCGGCGATGTAGATCAGCGTGGCCAGGCCGACGCCCTTCCACACGTCGACCAGGGCGACCGACAGCAGCGCGTACGACGGGTCGGTGAGCCAGCCCGGCCCCTGGATCCCGATCACCGCGAGCGACTGGTTGATCAGGCCTTCCTCCGGGTCCATGAGGATCGTGAAGGTCAGGCCCACGCCGATCGTCGAGACCAGCACCGGGAAGAAGACCACCGAGCGCAGGTAGCCGCGGCCGATGATCTGCGAGGTGAGCAGGACGGCCAGGCCGAGGCCGAGCACGACCTTCAGGCCCGACGTGACCGCCGCGTAGATGATCGTGTGGGTGAGGCCGGAGACGAGCGCCGGCTCCTTGAAGAACGTCACGTAGTTCTCGAAGCCGATGAACTTCGAGCTGAACATGTTCCAGCGGGTCAGGCTGAAGTAGAACGACGTCACCGTGGGGACGACGAACAGCACGCCGTAGACGATGGCCGCCGGCAGGTAGAACCAGTGCGGGTACGGGCTCTTGGCACGCTTGCCGCCGGCCGGCCCGGCCGCGCGGGTGCGCGACCGGGCGGACGACTTCTCAACGATCGCGGTCAAAACGGCCTACCAGCCCTCGAGTCCGAGCTGCTGCGCCTGCTTCTTGACGTCCTCGTCGTAGAGCTTGGCGCCCGGCTCGGCCTTGCGGATGCCGGAGCCGACCTCGACGCAGATCTGCTCGAGGGCCGGGCCCTTGACCGGGGAGAGGAATTCCAGGGCCAGGCCGGAGGCCTGCTGATCGACGTACGTCTGGAGGTCCTTGACCACCTGGGGCACCGAGTCGGGCAGGGTGCAGCCCTTGACGGCCCAGGCGCCGGACGGCTGGCTGGCGTTGCCGAACGAGGTGCAGCCCTCGGGGCTGGCGACGAAGTCGAGGAACTTCTTCGAGGCGGCCAGCTTGTCGCCGGTGGTGCTGGTCGGGATGTAGACGCCAGAGGGCGCCCAGACGGTGATGCCGTTCGTGGCGGCGTCGGTGCCGGGGATGGCGAACAGGCCGATCTTGTTCTCGCTGCCGGGGTTGTCGGTGACGAGCTGGGTGATCATCGAGGAGAGGATGGGGTACTGCGCGCCCTCGCCCTTGGCCAGCTTGCGCAGCGCGTCGGTGAGCTTGGTCGAGGCGAAGTCCTTGTTGACGTAGCCCGCGTCGTGCACCTGCTGGAGGTGGTCGAAACCGGCCCGGGCGACCGGGTCCGTCGCGTACTTCACCTGGTTCTTGGTGTATTTGCCGGCCCAGCCGGGCGACGCCTTCTCGACGTTGTAGTAGTCGCCGAGCACGAACAGCTGCGAGGTCCACGTCTCGCCGTACGACTGGATGACCGGCGGGACGCCGGACGCCTTGATCTTCGCGTTGTTGGCCATGAAGGCGTCCCACGTCTTCGGGACCTCGAGGCCGAGCTTCGAGTAGACGTCCTTGTTGTACATGATCGCGCCGGCGAAGAAGTTGCCGAACGGCGCGCCGTAGACCTTGCCGTCGGCCGTGACCGTGGTCTTGAAGTTGTCGTCGGTGCGGCCCACGAAGGCCTCACCGGTGACGTCCACGAGGTTCTTCTGCGGGGCGAGCGCCTGGAAGAGCGACCCCGAGTTGTACTGGAAGACGTCGCTCATGTCGCCGGTGGAGAGCCGGGTCTTGACGATGTTGTCGCCCTCGGTGCCCTGCGGGCGCGACTCGACCTTCACCGTGATGTCGGGGTTCTTGGCGGTGAAGTCCTTCGCCAGGCCCTCGGCCGCCTTGACCGTCTCCGGGGCGTTGTCGACCAGG
Source organism: Actinoplanes sp. NPDC000266 (assembly GCF_042899005.1). NCBI lineage: Bacteria > Bacillati > Actinomycetota > Actinomycetes > Micromonosporales > Micromonosporaceae > Actinoplanes > Actinoplanes sp. NPDC000266. The sequence goes on along the minus strand of NZ_JBIAZI010000019.1, from coordinate 155,127 downwards.
AACGACAGGGTGACCTTGCCGCCGCCCTCCTCGTCGCTGCTGCCTAGGCTGCCGGCGCTGCACGCGCCGAGCGCGAGCGTCGTGGCGGCGAGGACGGACAGCGCTATTCTGCTTCGTTTCATCGGTGCTCCTTCAGTTTTCCAGGGAGAGGAGGGTGTTCAGGCGGGCGGCGAGCTCGTTCCCGCCGGGGATGAAGCCGTGTGCGGTCGCGGCGTCGACGAACTCGCTCGCGGGCGCGTCGAGGAACGGCGCCAGCCGGTCGGCCAGGACGGCCTCGTCGCCGGCCACGCCCGCTTCGCGCGCGGCGGCCAGGGCCTTGTCCCAGCTGGGTTCGTGGTCCATGAGCTGCCGGAGGGTCAGGCCGGTGGCGCTTGCGCCTGCTTCGCGGGTGTACGGATCCTCAGCCGTCCAGGAATGCTTCCCGTGACCCACTTCGACGGAGTGGCCCTCACCGGGGATCAGGACCAGGGCGCGCGTCCCGACCGGGATGACGACGTCGAGGCGGAGCTGCCCGTCCGCGCGCTCCCAGGAGACCGAGGCTTCTCCGTACGGCGTGAGGTGGCGGGCCGAGGCGTGGGTGAGGTGCCTGCTCGGCAGCGGCCGCACCTCGATGAGGCGGTAACCGGGCTCGGCCGGGGCCAGTCCCGCGACCCGGCGGTGCAGCCAGTCGGCGACCGCGCCCAGCGCGTAGTGGTTGAACGAGGTCATCTCGCCCGGGTTGATCGAGCCGTCCGGGAGCATGCTGTCCCAGCGCTCCCAGACCGTGGTCGCGCCCATGGTCACCGGGTAGAGCCAGGACGGGCATCCGGTCTGGAGCAGCAGCCGGTACGCCAGGTCGGCCTCGCCCGCGTCGGCCAGCGCGTCGGTCATGAGCGGCGTGCCGACGAAGCCGGTGCTGATCCGGAACCCGGAGGTACGGACCAGATCGGCCAGCCGCTCCGCCGCGTGCTTGCGCTGCTCCTGGGTGGGCAGCAGCGCCCACTGCAGGGCCAGCGCGTACGCCGTCGGCGCGTCGCTGAGCACCCGGCCGCCCGCGGTGACGTACTCCCGGGCGAATGCCTCCCGCACCCGCTCGGCCAGCTCGCCGTACTCCCGCGCCACCTCGGCGTCGCCCACCGCGAGCGCGGCCTTGGCCACCAGCGAGGCCGAGTACGCCAGATGCGCCGTGGCCACCACGTCCGGGTCGGCCTTGGCCCGGAACGGGTCGGCCGGCGGCGCGGCCGGGTCGAGCCAGTCGCCGAACTGGAAGCCGCCGCTCCACAGCAGGTCGGCCCCGGCCAGGCCGGAGATCCGGTCGACCCAGGCCCGCATGCTCGGCAGCTGCCGTTCGAGCAGGCCCACGTCGCCGGTGCGCTGGTAGAGCACCCACGGCACGACGGTCGCGGCGTCGCCCCAGGCCGCGGCGGCCGGGCCGGGCTGGCGGATCACGTCGGGCACCACGTGCGGGACCGAGCCGTCCTTCTGCTGCTCGGCGGCGAGGTCGGCCAGCCAGTTGCCCAGGAAACCGGCCGTGTCGAACAGGAACGTCGCGGTCGGCGAGAAGACCTGGATGTCACCGGTCCACCCCAGCCGCTCGTCGCGCTGCGGGCAATCGGTCGGCACGTCGACGAAGTTGCCGCGCATGCCCCAGACCACGTTCTCGTGGAAGCGGTCGAGCAGTTCGTGCGACGACGAGAACCAGCCCGTGCGGCGCAGGTCGGAGCCGACCACGACCGCCTCGACGTCCTCCGCGCGCAGCCCGCCGACACCGGTCACCTCGGCATAACGGAAGCCGTGGAACGTCAGATTCGGTTCAAGAACAACTTCATCGGAGCCTTCCAGGATGTACGAGTCGGTGGCGCGCGCCGTGCGCAGCGGGCGCACGCCGAGCTCCCCGTCCTCGAGCACCTCGGCGTGCCGGACCACGATCTCGTCGCCGGCCGCGCCGCCGCGCGCCGTCAGCCGGACCCAGCCGACCAGGTTCTGCCCGAAGTCGACCAGGGTCCGGCCGGACGGCGACGTGCTGACCTCGACCGCGGGCACGACCTGGGTGATCCGCACGGGCGGGCCGTCCGGGGCGACCAGCAGCGACAGGTCGGCGTCGACCACGTCGACCGGCGACTCCGGGCCGGGCTCGCGGCGCCGGTCGACGCTCTGGCCGTCGTACAGGTCGTCGGCGGTCACCGAGCTCTCGCGAGCGGTCCACGAGCCGTCGGTGGCGAGCACGTGCACCGCGCCGTCGGCGGTGACGACCTCCAGTTGCGCCAGGAGAGCGAGCCGGTCCCCGTACACACCGTGCTTGCCCTGAAATCCGAGGCGGCCGCGGAACCAGCCGTTGCCCAGGAGCACCTCGAGGCGGTTGGTCCCGGCCGTGACCAGGCCGGTGACGTCGTGGGTCTGGTAGCGCAGGCGGTGTTGGTAGGCGGTCCAGCCCGGGGCGAGCTGTTCGTCACCGACCCGCTTGCCGTTGACGTTCGCGATGTAGAGGCCGTGCGCGGTGACGTACAGCCGGGCCCGGACGACACCCTCCGGGATGTCGACGACGCCGGTCAGCAGCGGGGCCGGCGCGCCCCAGGCGCCGATCTCGCGCGGGCTGACGAAGCGGGCGGTCCAGTCGTCCGGGCTCAGCAGGCCGGCCTCGACCGTGCTCGGCGCGCTCCACTCGCTCCACGTGGTGTCGTCGCCGGCCCGGACCCGTACACCTGCTTTGTCGCGAGCCGCGAGAGGCGCACCCGGCCAGGGCACCAGGATCTGGTCGCCGGAGGCGACCGCGAAGGTCTCGGCCGAGCCGTCGCGCTCGATCTCGATCTCGTAGCGGGTCTGCGCATAGCCCTCGGGGGCGTGAGGCACCTGCCAGGAGAGGCGCGGCGTGGCCGAGCCGATGCCGGTCACGGGACCGGGGTGATGGTCGAAGCGGAGGTCGGTGGGTGCGGCGATGTCCGGCATTTCTCTCCATAGCGTGTGCATGAAACGATTCAAAGGCAGCCGGGACGATCCGGTGATCGATGTTTCGGACTGATGGCGAAACCGTTTCGCTTGGCACCGATCGTGCGTTGTGGCGCAGGCCACGGCATAGCCCGAGATGAACCGGAGGTAGCACGAAATTCACCTGGGGCCTACGGTGAGGCATGACCGACGAGCCCCCCGTCGAGACCACCGGCACGCTGCTGCACTTCATCGAGGGATCAGCCGTGTGGGCCGGGCACTACCTGCACGAGGACGCCCATCCGGTGCACACGCACAGCTTCGTCGAGATCGCGGTGATGACCGGGGGCAAGGGCACCCACCACAGCCTGGCCGGCCGCCACGAGCTGAGCGTGGGCGACGTGGTGCTGCTGCGGCCGGGCGTCTGGCACGGCTACGAGCAGTGCGAGGGCCTCGACCTCTACAACTGCTGCTTCTCCACCGAGCTGATGCAGCGTGAGCTGGCCTGGACCAGGCAGGACCCGCAACTCGGTCATCTGCTGTGGACGGGGCCGTACTCGGGGCAGAGGCGCGGCATCCTCTACGCCCATCTCGAGCCGGACGAGCTGGCCGGATCGCTCGAACACCTCGACGGCCTGCAGAAGCTGCGCTCCCAGCCGCCGGCCCGGTACAGGGGCGACCTGGTCGGCCGGCTCGTGCTCTTCCTCAGCACGCTGGCCCGCGTCGTGGCCGAGTCCGACGACCTGGCCGGCGACGCCGACGGCATCCACCCGGCGGTCCTCGACGCGATGCGGATGATGGAGGCCCGCCCCGGCCATCAGTGGACGCTGACCGAGCTGGCGGCCGAGCTGCATCTCGCGCCCGGATATCTGGTGCGCCTGTTCAAATCGGCCACCGGCCTGCCACCGATGGCCTATCTGTCACGGCACCGCGTCGAGCTGGCGGCGGCCCGCCTGCTGCACACCGACCAGCCCATCAACAAGATCGGCGAGTCGGTGGGCTGGCCCGACCAGAACTACTTCGCCCGCCGTTTCAAGTCCCACTACGGACTGAGCGCCTCGACGTACCGGTCGCGCTTCACCCGTACCGTCAAGCGGTGAAAAGCCTTTCCAGCTGGGCGTCGAGCGCGCCGAGAGCCCGCTCCGGCGTGTACTGCCCGCCCAGCAGATAGAGGCCGAGGCCTTCCATCAGCGCGAGCAGCGCGGCCGCGGCGTTCACATCGCCGCCGGGCAGCAGACCGCCGAGGAAACCGAGGAGTTCCTCGGTCTCGCCGCGCAGGGCCGGCTGCGGGCGGACCGCGGTGTACGCCAGGAAGGCCAGCGCCACCCGGCCGTCCTCCCGGCTCGCCTCGTCGAGCGGAAGCAGAGCGGTGAGCATCGCCCGCACGAGGTCGCGCGGCCGCGGGTCTCCCCCGAGCCGGGCGATCGCCTCCTCGACCCGCCGCTGGCTGCGCTCCTTCACCACCGACAGCGCGAAGGTCATCATCTCGTCCTTGGTGCGGAAGTAGTGCTGCACCATGCCCGCGCTCACGTCGGCCGCGGCCGCCACGTGCCGCAGGCTCACCGCCTCGAGCCCCTGCTCGGCCGCCACCCGCATCAGCGCGTCGGCGATGAGCCGGCGGCGCTCGGTGTGGTCGACCTTCTTCGGCATGCCAGCGATGCTTTCACGCCGCCGCTCGAACGAACTCATCAGGTTCGTCGACATAAATCCGGATGTTCGCCCTCTCCTGGTTGATCACGGCGATGTCCACGCTGGTCTGCCCGCCCATGACGATGTGCACCGCTTCGTCGTCGACCTGCCTCGACTTGTTCGACGGCAGCGACCGGTAGCGCTTGCGCACCGACACCACATCCGCCCACGGCACCGTGAAGTCGACGCCGTTGCCCAGCCGCACCCGGATCCCGTCGTCGGTGATGAGATGCGGATGCCGCTTGAGCCCCGCCGCGAACCCGATCATCCAGAGCACTCCCCACACCCCGAGCACGAGCATGATCCACCGCGCCGGCTCCCACGGCACGACCTTGCGCACGATCAGATCGAAGATCGGGATCTCCACCACCGACAGCCCGATGAACACCCCCAGGATCGGCTTGACGACCCCGTGATAGCTGTACGCCTTCTCGCCCTCCCCGAGGCGCACGGGCCGGCGCAGCACCCACGCGAACAGGTTGCGCCACATCGCCGCCTCCACGGCCAGAATCCGTCTCATCCCCTCGTCACCGTCCCCGCTCGCCCGTCGACCGTCACGACCTCACCCGTCCGGATCCGCTCGGTGGCTCCCGGCACGCAGATCACGGCCGGGATCCCGTACTCCCGGGCCACCGTCGGCCCGTGCGCCATCACCGCCCCCGTCTCCGTGACCAGCGCCGCCGCCGTCAGGAACAGCGGCGTCCAGCCCGGATCGGTGGTCGCGGTCACCAGAACCTCACCCGGCTCGACGTACGCATCGGCCAGATCCCGCACGATCCGCGCCTTTCCCGTCACCCGCCCGGCCGAGGCGGCGACCCCGCGCAGATCCGCCCCGCCGTCGGCCGGCAGCGTCGCCTCGACGTCGGTGCCGTCGGACAGCAGAGCCACGGGTACGACCCGGCGCCGCATCTCCCGGCGGTACAGGGCCTTGCGCGCGGCGATCTCGCCCGCGTCCGGCACGGTCCCGTCCAGCTCGTCGAGCGTGACGAACATGATGTCGGCCGGATCCTCGAACAGCTCAGCGCCGATCAGAAGCAACTGGCGCCGCATCTGCTGAAGCCGGTAGAGCCCGGCGAACTTGCCGGCCTCCCGCAGACCCGCGAGCTCCCGCGCCCGCCCCAGCAGAAACCCGGCGAACCGGTTCCGGCCGCGCACGTCCCGCAGGGCCCGCTCGGCCCGTTCCCCCGCGAGCGCGAACCGCCGGTCGGGCGCCTGATCCGGATCGCCGACCCGCAGATAATTCTGGAGCGCGGCGAAGACCGGCGCCGGATCCTCGGCCCATCGCGGGACACCGATGTCGACCTCGGCCGCCCCGCGATGCCCGTACTCGCTCAGAAAAGCATCAAGCCCGATCTCCGGCAGAGTGCCCGCCGCCCAGCGCCCGGCCAGCTCGGCCGGCGACGCACCGAGCAGCAGGTCGCGATGCTCCCCCAGCCGCTGCGCGAGCCGCCACAAGGCGAGATCCATCTCGATGGTGACGTTGTGCGGCATCCCGCCCAGAACCGTGTAGACGTCGTCCTTGCCCTCGTCCTTGAGGAGATGTTCCGGCACGGTGGCCGCGAGCATGCCGGCCGCGATCGGCCAGACGAGATCCCCGGGCGTCTCGGCGTCATCCCACTCCCGAACAAGTCGCAGCCGCTCGGCCACGGTTCCATGCCCGTTCTCCGATGACGCCGCCCGGAGACGTTCGACGGCCTCCATCGCCCGTCGGCGTGCCGCGGCCGGGCGGGCGAGGGCGCGGGCGATGCCGAAGACGGCGCCGGCCGCCGTGCCGAGCGACGGCCCGCCCCGGCGCTTCGCACGGCCCGGGACAGGCGCGAACCGCGGATCGTCGAGAAGATGCCGTACGGCGGCCTGAGCCCGCGGCCCGAAGTCGACGGCGAGAAGCTTGACGAGCCGCGTGCGGGCCTTCGGATCCCGGACGAGATCGGTCATGTCCCCGTAGAGGCGGCCACCGATGTCGGTGATCGTGACGTTCAGGCCGAGCGGCTTGAGCATCGCGGTCACCAGAGCCTTCAGCGTCGACATGCCCATCGGCGTGACCGGCTGGAGCATCCCCTGCACGTGACCGAACTCCAGATAGACCCGAAGATCCCCGGTCACCGGCGGAAGCGGGAACAAAGTAGTGATCGCCCGGGACTGCAGGAGCCAGAGCTCACCGGCCGCGTCGAAGGCCCACTCGACGTCCTGCGGAACGCCGAAATGCGATTGAAGGCGCTCCCCGACGACACGCAAGGTGGCCAGGGCGGCACTCGGCAGGCAGCCACCGCCGTCGGGGGTGAGGGGCTCCGCCCCCAGAACGTAATGATCGACCGGCCCGGAACCGTCCACGACGGCCGGTCCGGAGCCGGCTGCCGCGTCGACCGTCATCTCGGAGCGGTTTCCGGTCAGGGGGTTGGCCGTGAACAGCACCCCGGCGACGTCAGCATCGACCATGCGCTGCACGACAACCGCAAGATCCCCGCCAACACCACCACCGCAGGCCCGCCCTCCCTGGGGGAGCCCCCGTCGGTCAGTCTGGCCGAAAAACGGGGATCTTGCCGGCGGGGCTGTGGACAACTCATGACTGTGGACAGCCGAGCGGTACGCGGCGGCCCGCTCGCTGGCCGCTGAGCTGCGACAAGTCTCGATGGCCCCAAGCAGTGCGTCGACACCTTCGACGTCGAGCAGGGTTTCGTACTGGCCGGCGAAGCTCGCCTCGAGCCCGTCCTCGTCGGGTGCGCTCGACCGCACGGCGACGCGGCCGCCACCCAGCGCCTCGTACGCCTCGGCGATCTCCGCACGCGGCAGCACGCCGGCCTCGGTCGTGACGCAGAAGCCGGGCGGGACCTGCTCGCCCAGGCGGATCAGATCGCCCAGCGCGGCGCCCTTGCCTCCGACCAGCGGGCGCAGGGCCGCGGAGCAGTCCGCGAGCGCGATGACCAGCACCGTCGTACCCCCGATTCTTTGCATTGCAGTCGTATTGAAACCACCATAGCTCGGATGCAATACGACTGCAATGTCAAAGCTTGGTGTCAACACGCGGTTCACCGCGACGAAACGTTGACTCCGTGCAGGATGCATTTGTACGTTGTGTGCCTCGCTGGTTGTGGCGGCCGCCACGCCATCGACGCGCGCTCCGGTGGTGGCGGATTCCTTCGCTTCCGCCACCACCGGTGAAGCCCCTCCGGTGAAGCCCCTCCGGTGCGGCCAGTGCCGGTGCGACCACTGCCGGCAGTGCCACTCCAAAGAACACCACTCCAAAGAACGCCACTCCAAAAAACGCCTCTCCCAAGAAGGCCTCTCCCGGCAAGGCCATCGCCAAGAAGGCCACTGCCGGCGAAGCCGATGCCGGTGAGACGTGAGCTGGTGGAAGGCGAGCCGGCGGAAGGCGGTCCGGCGCGGCAGGGCACACCGATGGAACGCGAGCCGGTCAATGGGAGGCGGAACGCCGGTGACAGCAGCGGAAAACCCGGTTGGAGCATTTTGCGGGGAAACCGGAACCTCGGCGCCGCCCGGATCGTCTGATCCGGCATGACTCGTCTCCGCAATACCCTCATCGCCGCCGCCACTCCGCTGGCGCTGCTCTGTGCCTGCGCGCAGCCGGACGGGGCGGGGGCGGCGCCTACCCAGTCCGACGCGCAGGCCAGCGCCCCCACGTCCGGAGAGGGGGCGAACTACCTCGTCGCGCGCACCGAGTCGTACGGCGGCTTCGTCCCGCCCGACCGGACCGTCGGGTCCCTGCCCGCCGTCAGTGTCTACGCCGACGGCCGGGTCATCACCGAAGGGCCCGTCCCGATGATCTATCCGGGGCCGGCGCTGCCCAACGTGCAGGTCAGCCAGATCAGTCCCGAGCAGGTTCAGGAGCTCACCCGGCAGGGCGCCTCCGCCGGCGTACAGAACGGCACCGATTTCGGCCGGCCCAACGTGGCCGACGCGCCCACCACCCGGGTCACCGTCCGCACCGAGCAGGGCACCCAGTCGGTGGCCGTCGAGGCGCTGCGCGAAAGCCAGGCCAACGACCCGATGCTCACCCAGCCGCAGCGTGACGCCCGCAAGAAGCTCTCGGGCTTCGTGACGACCCTGACCGGCCTGTCAGGTGCAAGCGGGAGCAAGAATTACGAGCCTGAGGAGATGGCGGCTCTCGCCCGCCCGTACACCGATCCCGGCGGCACCGATCCGAAGAGCCCCGAGATCGCCTGGCCCGGTCCCGCGCTGCCGGGGCAATATCTGAACGCCGCCTTCAAGATCGGCTGTGTCACCGTGAGCGGCGCCGAGCTCGACAAGGTGCTCACCGCGGCCGAGAAGGCCAACGCCATGACGCCGTGGACGTCCGGCGGCGCCAAGTATCTGATCACCTTCCGCCCGCTGCTCCCGGACGAGTCGGGCTGCTCGACCTTCACGGTCACCAAGGGCAACCGATGACGCCGATCGGCGACCCGATCGAGCCGGACCCGGACGACGACCGGAACGACGCAGGGCCGGGACAGGCGGCGCCCGTCCCGGCCCGGCCGGCGTGCCGGCCCGTCCTTACTGAACGCCGAGGAGATCCACGACGAAGATGAGGGTCTCGTTCGGCTTGATCACACCGGCCGCGCCGCGCGAGCCGTAGCCCAGGTGCGGCGGGATGGTGAGCTTGCGGCGCCCGCCGACCTTCATGCCGACCACGCCCTGGTCCCAGCCGCCGATGACCTGGCCGCCGCCGAGCGGGAACTCGAACGCCTCACCACGGTTGTACGACGCGTCGAACTCCCGGCCGGTCGAGTGCGCCACGCCCACGTAGTGGACGCTGACGTACTGGCCGGGCTTGGCCTCGGGGCCGTCACCAACGGTGATGTCCTCGATCACGAGCTCGGCGGGCGGCTCGCCCTCGATCGGGCCGACGTCGGGCTTGTCCATGAGTTCTCCTTCTTGTTTCGTCGAACCCGCCCACTCAATCACAGCGCCCCGGAAGCACCGACGGTGACGTGCTGAACGACTCACGCCGATTCTCCGTATAGCTCGGGGTGAGGATCTCCCGTCTCGCGGCGTGCGCTCTCGCCGCGGCACTCGTCTGGCCGGCCGCGCCGGCTTCCGCGCACGGCGCGCCGACCACACCGATCAGCCGGACCGCCGCGTGCGCGCGGGGCGGCGAGGACACGGGCAGCGCCGCCTGCCAGGCCGCGAAGAAGGCCAACGGCGGCGGTTTCGGCTCGTTCGACAACCTCCGGATCGCCGATGTCGGCGGCCGCGACCGCGAGGTGGTGCCGGACGGCGAGCTGTGCAGCGGCGGCCTGGACGCCTTCAAGGGCCTCGATCTGCCGCGCGACGACTACCCCGCCACCAAGGTCACCGCCGGCGGTTCGCTGAGCGTCCGTTACCGCGCCACGATTCCCCACGCCGGACAGTTCCGGATCTTCATCACAAAAAGCAATTACGACCCCTCCAAGTCGCTGGCCTGGGACGATCTCGGAACCAAGCCGCTTCTCACGGTCACCGATCCTCCGCTGACCGGCGGCGCCTACGCGATGAAGGTCAAACTGCCACAAAGGACCGGACGGCACATTTTGTACGTCGTCTGGGAGACCTCCAGCACGCCGGACACCTACTACTCGTGCTCGGATCTCGTGTTCCCCGCAGCGGCGCCGGCGGCCCCCGCCACAACAAAGGCGACAAAAGCCCCCACGAAAGCCAAGCCCGCAGCGACCAAGCCCGCAGCGACAAAAGCACCGGAGACGACGAATCCGACGACTGACGTGCCCGCGCCCGCGCCGACGCAAGCGCGGGCCGTCCCGGTCGCGGACACCAGCAAGGTGACACTCGGTCACCAGATCATCATCGGTGCGTTGGTGCTCGGCTTCGGCGCCGTGGCGTACGCCGTGGTCACCGGCATTCTCCGCAGACGCCGCGAAAACCGTTGAACCCCACCGGGAACCGCTTCGTACTGATGGTCGTCGACAGCAGGTCCCGTGCCCCCAGGGGACAGACGAAAGGCCGAGCATGAGTCGAGTTGGCTACGGAGAGGCGTCACTCGGAGCCGCGGACCCGGACGCGGAGAGCTCCGACCTGTACGCCTTCGTCAGCCCGGACGCCCCGGAGACCGTGACGATCATCGCGAACTACGGGTTCCTCAACCTCGAGTTCGGCGATGACGTCCTCTACGAGATCCACGTCGACTACAACGGCGACGCCCGGCCCGACCTGACGTACCAGTTCCGGTTCCGCACCGAGCTGCGCAACCGCAACACGTTCCTCTACAACACCGGCCCGATCGAGTCGCTCGACAGCGAGAACTGGAACCGGCGCCAGTTCTACTCGGTGACCAGGGTCGACGCGTACGGCAAAAGCACCGTCCTGGCCACCCGGCTGCCATGCCCGCCGCGCAACCTCGGGGACAGCTCCACCCCCGGCTACGACGCCCTGGCCGCCGCCGCGATCGCCGAGCTGCCCTCCGGCGAGCGGGTCTTCGCCGGCCAGCGGGCCGACGCGTTCTTCGTCGACCCGGCCGCCGTCTTCGAGATCGGCGGCAACACCCGGGCCCTGGCCACCGGCCCGGCCACCGTCAACAGCATCGCGATCCAGCTGCCGCATCCGGGCCGGATGATCGGGGTCTGGACCACCGCGAGCCGCCGTGAGCTGCACAGCAGCGGTGACGACGTGCTGGTCGGCCCGATGGTCCAGGTCGCGCGGCGGGCCAACCCGCTGTTCGCCGAGCTGTTCGTCCCGGCCGCCGACCGGGCCCGCTGGAACGGCATGCCGCCCTCGGACGACAAGCGTTTCGCCGACCTGGTCGAGCACCCCGACCTGGCCGTGCTGCTGCCGGTGGACCACCCCGGGCAGTTCCCGCGCCTCGAGGGGCTGGCCGCGCGGCGGTCCGACCTGGTCGCGATGCTGCTCACCGGCATCCCCGACGGGCTGGTCGACGGCCTGCGAACCTTCACCGGTGATGTGCAGGCCGACATGCTGCGCCTGGACACGACCGTTGCCCCGCCGGGCGAGGAGAACCCGTTCGGCCTGCTCGGCGGCGACTTCGCCGGCTTCCCGAACGGACGCCGGATCGGCGACGACGTCACCTCCATCATGCTGCGCGCCATCGCCGGCGCCACGTTCCCGATGGTCGACGAGACGTACGAGCCGGACGAGGCCGCCACCCGGGCCGGCGCCGACGCTCGTGGCCGTACGCACGACGTGACCTTCCCCTACCTGCGGGCCCCGGAGGTTTTGCCGTGACGCGGTCCGGGCACGGAATAGCCGTGCTCAACATCGGTACCGGTATCGGCGCGCTCGTCATTCGAACGCCGGGCTGCATGCATGGTCATGACATCGAGATCAGCCCGGTGGAGGACCCCGCGCTGCGCACGCAGGCCACGGTCCGTGCCCGCTACGTGCGCGGCGGCGTCAACTACACCGTGGTCGTCGACTGCCTGCGCGAGGGCCGCTACACGATCTGGCGCGACCCGGTGACGCCACTGGCGGAGATCGATGTCCGCGGCGACCGGGTCGCCGAGTTCACCTGGCCGGTGACCGCGCTCGCGGCGTGACCTGTGCCCGGGGCTCAACCGGTCTAGGGTGGACGCCATGGTGGGCGTCAGACAGTCCCGCCCGGTCGCTCCGGGCCTGGACAAGCCCGTGCACGTCTCCCTGTCGACCACCGACATGGACGAGGCGCGGGCGTTCTGCCGCAAGCTGTTCTACGGGCCGTTGCAGGTCAACCCGACCGGCGACGTCTCGCGGTTCGCGTTCAGCGGCGACGTGGTGATGCTCGGCCCGATCACGCTCGGCGAGATCAGCTACGGCTCCGACATCCACGTCACCATCTCCGATCTGGAGACGGCCTATCACGTGCTGGCCCCGGTGACCGGCACGCTCCGGTCACGCCATCGGGGCACGGTGGTGATGGCCGATCCGACGCGGGCCGCGGTCTACCGGCCGGTCGGCGACATCGATCTGGACTGGCCGGGCAGCTGCCGGCTGCTGAGCGTCAAGGTGGAGCGGGCGGCGCTGGAGCGGGAGCTCGACGCGACCCTCGACCAGCAGATCGTCTCGCCCTTGCTGCTCGGTGCGAGCTTCGACCTGATCGACGGCCCGGGGCGGACGTGGGCGTCGCTGGTGCGGCTGCTGCTGGCCGAGCTGCGCCACGCCGACGGGCTGGCGGCCCAGCCGCGGATGGCCGCCCGCTGGCGTGACCTGCTGGTCAGCGGCCTGGCGATGACGGTGGAGCACCCGTACGGCGAGGAGCCGGCCGGCATGCAGGGGCCGAACCGTCCGCGCACGGTGAAACGGACGCTGGACGCGATGCACGCCGAGCCGTGGCGGCCGTACACGGCGAACGATCTGGCGGCGATCGCCGGCGTCGGGGTCCGCGTGCTCCAGGAGGCCTTCCGGCAGCACGTGGGCATGTCCCCGCTGACGTACCTGCGCCGGCTGCGGCTCGACGGGGTGCACGCCGAGCTGTCCCGCTCCGACCCGTGGCAGGTGAACGTGTCCGAGGTGGCCTACCGCTGGGGTTTCACCCACCTCGGACGGTTCGCGGGAGCGTACAAGGCCCGATACGGCGTACCCCCGTCTCAGACCTTGCGGGAACGCCGTTAGAGCTCCACCTTCTGGCCCTTGCCGATGACGACCACGCCGTTGTCGGAGACCGTGTAGAGCTTGCGGTCCCGGTCGAGGTCGACGCCGATCTGCGCGCCCTCGGGGATCACCACGTTCTTGTCGATGATGGCGTTGCGGATGATCGAGCGGCGGCCGACCGACACGCCCTCCATCAGCACCGCGCCCTCGACGTGGGCCCACGAGTTGACCCGTACGTTGGGTGAGATCACCGAACGCTCCACGAGCGAGCCCGACACGACGACACCGGGCGAGATCATCGACTCGATGGCGCGGCCCTGACGGTCGTCGTAGCCGTGCACGAATTTCGCCGGCGGCCACGAGCCGTAGTTCGTGAAGATCGGCCACTCGTGGTTGTACAGGTTGAAGATCGGCAGCGTGGCGATCAGGTCCATGTGGGCGTCGTAGAACGAGTCGAGCGTTCCCACGTCGCGCCAATATCCGCGGTCGCGGTCGGTGCTGCCGGGGATGTTGTTCTCGCGGAAGTCGTAGACGTTGGCCTCGCCGCGCTCGACGAGCATGGGAATGATGTTGCCGCCCATGTCGTGCTTGCTGTCGGGGTCCTTCGCGTCCTTGGTGACGGCCTCGCAGAGGGCCTTGGTGGTGAAGACGTAGTTGCCCATCGACGCGTAGATCTCGTCCGGCGCGTCGGGCAGCCCGTCGACCTCCTTGGGCTTCTCGCGGAAGGCGCGGATGCGCTTGCCGTCCTCGGCCACGTCGATCACGCCGAACTGGTCGGACAGCGATTTCGGCTGGCGGATGCCGGCCACCGTGACCGCGGCGCCCGAGGCGATGTGGTCCTGGACCATCTGCTTCGGGTCCATGCGGTAGATGTGGTCGGCGCCGAAGACGATGACGTAGTCGGGCGACTCGTCGTTGATCAGGTTGAGGCTCTGGTAGATGGCGTCGGCCGAGCCGGCGAACCAGCGCGGGCCGAGGCGCTGCTGCGCGGGCACCGGGGTGACGTAGTTGCCGAGCAGCGTGGACATCCGCCACGTCTTGGAGATGTGCCGGTCGAGCGAGTGCGACTTGTACTGCGTCAGCACAACGATCTTGAGGTAGCCGCCGTTGGCGAGGTTCGACAGAACGAAGTCGATCATGCGGTAGATCCCGCCGAACGGAACACCGGGCTTTGCCCTGTCCGCCGTCAGGGGCATCAGGCGCTTGCCCTCACCACCGGCCAGAACGATTGCAAGGACCTTGACAGCCATGGAAGGACGCTAACTTTCCGCCAGCTCGAACGCCAGCCGAAGAGGGCAACTCGCCGTGATCGTCCCGGCGGACGGCCAGGATACCTGATCTTGAGCATCGATGGGGAGGGAGTACTAGGCTGCGGGGGTGCTTCGAGTCGACCTGATTACGCGTGAATATCCGCCGGAGGTGTACGGCGGCGCCGGCGTACACCTCGAATATCTGACCCGCGATCTGCGGGCCCTGGCCGACGTCCGTGTGCACTGCTTCGGCGCCCCGCGCACCGAGCCGGGCGTGACCGCCTATCCCGAGCCGGCCGAGCTCGCCGGGGCCAACGCGGCCCTGCGGACGATGGGGGTCGACCTCGAGATCGCGGCCGGCACCGAGGGCACCGACATCGTGCACAGCCACACCTGGTACGCCAACTTCGCCGGCCACACCAGCAAGCTGCTGCACGGCGTCCCGCACGTGGTCACCACGCACAGCCTCGAGCCACTGCGCCCGTGGAAGGCCGAGCAGCTCGGCGGCGGCTACGCGCTGTCGTCGTTCTGCGAAAAGGTCGGCATCGAGCACGCCGACGCGATCATCGCGGTCTCCGGCGGCATGCGGCGCGACGTCCTGGCCGCCTATCCGTCGGTCGACCCGGACAAGGTGCAGGTCGTCTACAACGGCATCGACACCGAGATCTACCAGCCCAACCGCGGCACCGACGTGATCGAGCGCCTCGGCATCGACCTGAGCCGGCCCAGTGTGGTCTTCGTCGGCCGCATCACCCGGCAGAAGGGCCTGCCCTATCTGCTGCGGGCCTGCCGCCTGCTGCCCGCCGAGACGCAGATCGTGCTGCTGGCCGGCGCGCCCGACACCAAGGAGATCGCGGCCGAGGTCGAGGGCCTGGCGGGCGAGCTGCGCGCGGCCCGCGACGAAAAGGGCGTCATCTGGGTGCAGGAGATGCTGCCCAAGCACGAGGTCGTCCAGGTGCTCACGCACGCCACGGTCTTCGTGTGCCCGTCCATCTACGAGCCGATGGGCATCGTCAACCTCGAGGCCATGGCCTGCGAGACGGCCGTGGTGGCGACCGCGACCGGCGGCATCCCCGAGGTGGTCCGCGACGGCGAGACCGGCATCCTGGTGCCGATCGAGCAGGTCGACGACGGCACGGGCACGCCGATCGATCCCGAGCAGTTCGTGGCCGACCTCGCCACCGCGATGACTCAGCTGATCGAGGACCCGCAGCGGGCGGCGCAGATGGGCCTGGCCGGGCGGCGTCGCGCGATCGAGCACTTCAGCTGGTCGCACATCGCCGAGGAGACCCTCAAGGTCTACCGATCCGTTCTCTGATGATGTCGCGCGCGACCGCCCGGCCACTGAGCCAGGCGGTCTGCACGCGGGGGCGGCCGAAGGCGTCGCCGCAGAGATAGACGTTGCCCCGGCGGGCGAAACCGTCACGCCCGGTCCGGGGCTGGGCCAGGGGCCACCGGAACAGCTCGACCGTGGGCTCGTCGGTGATGCCGAGCAGCTCGCCGGCCGCGCGGGCGAGTGCCGCCTCACCCCCGTACTCAAATTCTTTGAAGTAGTTCGCCGTTGAATGCGCGACGAGCACCGGGGCACGATCGCCGCGACGGTCGCCGTCGTCGCAGAGCGTGGCCAGCACCGGATGATCGTTCACGAAGGCGCCGGCGAAATCGGGCCAGGACCTTCGGGGGTACGTCAACACGGCCGTCAACACCGGCGACCAGGACTGTTCCCGGGCCTCGGGCAGGTCGGCCAGCTCCAGCGCCTGCGGCCCCGGCATCGCCAGCACCACGACGTCGGCCTCCGGCAACTCCGTCACCTCGGCCCCGAGCGTGACGTCGAGCCCGTCGGCCAGATCTTTGGCCAGGCTGCGCAGGCCACCCGGCGCCGACCAGCGCATCGGCGCGCCGCCGTGCTGACCGCGGAACGTGTCGGTCCATGGGTGGGCGAGCCCGGCGATGCGCCACGACTGGAGCCGGCCCTGGAACGACGGGTCGTCGGCGGTGACGTAGGCGGCGCCGACGTCGACCGGGCGCCCCGCGCGGGTGACACTCGCCAGGCGTCCCCCGACCACGTTGGCACGTTCGAGGACGCGCGTGGGCACACCCGCCGCGACCAGCTCACGAGCGCACGCCAGCCCGCCGATACCGGCACCCACCACCACGACAGTCACACCCCGGAACTCTACGTGCGGCACACTGGTCCCCATGCTCCGCGTCCGCCGCCCACCCGTACGACTGACCCTGACCCTCGCCGCGGTCCTGTTCGCGACCGCTGTGCTAGGGCTGGGGCTCCTGCGAGCGGCGACGTACTCCGCGCCGGCCGCCTATTCGGCCCCGGTCCCGCCGGAGCCCTCGGCCCCGTTCACCGCCACCGGCTCTTGCGGGGTCTATCCGACCAAGGCCACCCGCGAGCTGCGCGGCATGTGGCTGACCACGGTCACGAACATCGACTTCCCGAGCAAGCGGGGCCTGTCCGAGGCGCAGGTCAAGGCCGAATATCAGGGCTGGCTCGACGTCGCGGTGGCCCAGCGGCACAACGCGATCTTCGTGCACGTGCGGCCCTCGGGCGACGCCTTCTGGCCCTCGGAGTACGCGCCGTGGTCGGAGTGGCTCACCGGCAAGCGGGACGGCAAGTCGCCCGGGTGGGACCCGATGGCGTACATGGTCGACGAGGCCCACAAGCGCAACCTCGAGTTCCACGCCTGGTTCAACCCGTACCGCGGCACCCAGCCCGGCCCGGTCGGGCCCGGCGCCGACTTCCGCAAGCTCGCGCCCAACCATCCGCTGATCCAGCACAGCCAGTGGGCCATCGCCTTCCCCAAGGGCAAGGCCGGGCGGCTCTACTTCGACCCGGGCATTCCCGAGGCGCGCAAGTTCGTCGAAGATTCGATGCTCGAGGCGGTCGAGAAGTACGACGTGGACGGCGTGCACTTCGACGACTTCTTCTACCCCTATCCGGTCGCCGGCCAGGACTTCCCCGACGACGCCAGCTACGCCAAGTACGGCGCCGGCCGGTCGCGGGCCGACTGGCGGCGCGACAACGTGAACACGCTGGTCCGCGAGATGAACACCCGGATCAAGGAGCTCAAGCCCTGGGTCAAGTTCGGGATCAGCCCGTTCGGCATCTGGCGCAACAAGTCGACCGACCCCACCGGGTCCGATTCCAAGGGCCTGGAGGCGTACGACGCCATCTACGCCGACACCCGCAAGTGGGTCCAGCAGGGGTGGCTCGACTACATCGTGCCCCAGCTGTACTGGACGATCGGCTTCGACAAGGCCGACTACGCCAAGCTGCTGCCGTGGTGGGCCGACGTGGTGAAGGGCAGCAAGGTGCAGCTCTACATCGGCATGGCCGACTACCGGGTCGGCGAGGAGGGCGACTGGAGCGACCCGGCCCAGCTCGACCGGCAGCTCGCCATGAACGACGAGTACGGCGTGCTCGGCCAGGTGCACTTCAGCGCCAAGCAGATCCGGGGCGACCGGCTGGGCGCGGTGACCCGCTACCGGGACAAGCACTACGCGGCGCCGGCTCTCGTGCCGGTGATGAAGCAGTTGCCGGCTTCACCGCCGCCGGCGCCGAGCCTGACCGGGGCGAAGCGCGCCGACGACGGGTCGGTGCACTTCCAGGCGCAGAGCTCGGGCACGAGCTGGGCCCTCTACCGCGTGAACGGCAAGACGGCCGACCTGGTGGCCACCGGCCGCGGCGGCACCGAGGTCGTCGACCCGGCGCCGCCGTCCGGACCGGTCACCTACTGCCTGGCCGGGGTGGACCGCTCGGGCAACGAGGGCGGCGTCAGCGCGCCGATCGCCGTCGCCGCGTAATCCCACAGCCGGTCGGCCGCGACCGGGTCGACCGACCACTCGGCGACGCCGAACATCGGCTCGGGCCCGCCCGGCACGACCTCGGCGATCTGGTTGTCCTCGTCGAGGTAGACCCCGGAGACCCCCGCGAGCAGCGGGGAGGCGGCCAGCAGGACCTCGCCGGCGGCGCCCTGCTCGGGGGTCTTGTAGCCCTCGGCGTGGATCAGGTTGCCGTGCTCGTCCATCGCGCCCATGGCCCGCATGGTGGCCGGGTCCATGTGACGCTGAAGGTTGGTGTGGATGCGGCCCGGCGCCATCGCGGTGGCGGTGATGCCCCGGCGGCTCAGGGCCACGGCGAGCAGCACCTCGGCCGCCTTGGACTGGCCGTAGGCGACCCACGGGTCGTACGGGCGGCGCTCGAAGTGCGGATCCTCGAAGTCGACGCCGGCCCGCAGCTGAGCGCCGGAGCTGACCAGAACGACCCGGGCGTCGGGGGCCAGGTCCTCCCGCAGCCCGGCGACCAGCGCGAAGTGGCCGAGGAAGTTGGTCGCGAGCTGAAGCTCCCAGCCGTTGGAGGCCAGGCGGCGCTCCGGAACGGCCATGATCCCGGCGTTGGCGATCACCGCGTCGAGACTGCCTGTCCACTTTTTCGTGAAATGAAGCACCTTAGTGACATCGCCCAGGTCGAGCTCCTGCCGCGCCGGGGTGATGACCTCGGCCCCCGCCTCCCGCAGCGCTGTCGCCGCGGCCCGGCCCAGACCCGATCCGCCGCCGGTGATCAGGATGCGCTTGCCGGTGAGGTCGACGCCCGCGAGCACCTCGGCGGCGGTGCTGGTGGCGGTGAACGGGATGGTGATTGCTGTCATGACCAGAGTCTGCGCCCAGATCGCTGGACGATGAATAGTTCAGGGTCCAGGATAGTTTCGTGAGCGTCCAAACGGCCGATCCTCTACAGGATGTCCTCGCCCTGGTGGGCACGACCAGCCAGCTGTCGGTGGGCTTCGCCGCCGGCGGCGACTGGGCGGTGGCTTTCGCGCCGCCTCCGGCGGTCAAATTCAATGCCGTACGCCGGGGAAACTGCCTCCTTCTCGTCGACGGGTTCACCTACCACCTGTCCCCCGGCGACTGCTTCCTGCTGACCCGCCCCCGAGCGTTCACGCTGGCCAGCTCCCCCGACATCCCTCCGGTCCCCGCGGGCCCTCTGTTCGCCGTCGCCACCGACGGCACAGCCCGCGTAGGGACAGCCGACTCCGTCTTCATCCTCGGCGGCCGGTTCGGCTTCGGGGAGCGCGCCGAGGAGCTGCTGCTGAACGCCCTGCCGCCGGTGGTGCACGTGCCCGGCGACTCCCCGGCCGCCGCCACGGTGCGGTGGGCGCTCGACCAGATCGACGCCGAGCTGCGCGACCACCCGCCCGCCGCCGGCCTGGTCACCGACCACCTGGCCCAGGTGATGCTGATCCACCTGCTGCGCCTGCACTTGAGCGCCCACCCGCCCGCCGGCTGGCTGTCCGGCCTGTCCGACCCGGTGGTGGCCCCGGCCCTGCGAGCGATGCACGCCCGCCCGGCCCACCCATGGACCGTCGCCGAGCTGGCCGCCGTCGCCGCCGTGTCCCGCTCCACCCTGGCCGCCCGCTTCAAACAGACGGTCGGCCAGGGCCCTCTCGACTACCTGACCCACTGGCGCATCGAGCTGGCCTCGGCCCGCCTGCGCCGCTCCGAGGGAACCGTGGCCGCCATCGCCCACCACGTGGGGTACAGCTCCGAGAGCGCTTTGAGCACCGCCTTCAAACGCGTCACAGGCACGTCCCCCCGCGACTACCGGAGCCGTTATTGATGCTCCCGTTCATCTTCCTCGACGTCGACGGCGTCCTGCTCCCCTTCGCACCCCGCCCCATGTCAGCGCCCGACCACGCCCGAACAACGCCCCGCCGGAACCTGGCGCCCGCCGGCCCCTTACCGACCCACCTCAACCCCACACCCGGCACCGCCCACCCCCGGCCGGCCCATCCCAGCCCAACACCCGACACCGACCACCTCCCGTCGGCCCACCCCAGCCCCTCTCACCTCTTGCCGGCCCACCCCAACCCCTCTCACCTCTTGCCGGCCCACCCCACCCCCGCGCTTGACACCACCCATCCCCTGCCGACCCACCCCGCGCCCGACACCGCCCACCTCGACTCCACGCCTGACCCCAACCGCACCTGCCGCTGTCCTAGCGGCGCGGAAGGTGGAGGCGCGGAAGGTGGAGGCGCGGAAGGTGGAGGCGCGGAAGGCGGAGGCGCGGAAGGCGGAGGCGCGGAAGGCGGAGGCGCGGAAGGCGGAGGCGCGGAAGGCGGAGGCGCGGAAGGCGGAGGCGCGGAAGGCCTGGGCGGACCAGAAGGCCCGGAAGACCCGGCAGGGGCGGAAGGCCCGCCAGGAGCACAAGGCCAGCCAGGAGCAGAAGGCGCGGAAGACCCGAAAAGTGCGGAAGGACCGGAAGGCAGGGAAAGCCGGGCTGGCACGGAAGACCCACCACACGCGAAAGCCGCGGAAGACCCGCCAGACACGGAAGCCGCGGAAGGCCGGGCCGGCGCGGACAGCCGGGCCGGCGCGGACAGCCGGGCCGGCACGGACAACCGGACCGGCACGGACAACCGGGCCGGCACGGACAACCGGACCGGCACGGACAACCGGACCGGCACGGACAGCCAGGGCGGCGCGGAAGGCACGGGAAGCGCGGAAGGCGCAGAGCGGGCGGCAAGCGCCGAAGGCGCAGAGCGGGCGGAAGGCGGTGAAGGTGGACCGCTGCTGGGACGGCTTGATCCTGCCGATGGGTCTCGGCTGCTTGGGCTTTCCGGGGTTCTGGTCTGGGCCACCACCTGGATGGCGGAGGCCAATGACGTCATCGCGCCGCGGCTGGGGCTGCCGGCTCTTCCGGTTCTTGAACTGCCCGGCGAGACTGAAGCGGCGCCGCTTCGTGGGCTGCACTGGAAGACCGCTTACATCGTCGCGCATGCTGCGGGGCGGGACTTTGTCTGGCTCGATGATGAGATCTCCGACGTCGACCGCTGGTGGGTCGAGGCTGCTCATCCGGCGGCGGCCCTGCTGCACCGGGTGGATGCGCGGGCCGGGCTGACGGAGGCCGATTTCGCGGTGGTCGGCGCGTGGCTCCGGGAAAGGGCCGTGCCCGGATAGTTCTGGCGGGCCACGGGGTACATAGTGTGCCATGGGCACCGACGGGCTGTACCGCGCGCAGCAGGCTCAGGACCGCGCCGCCGAGCATTTCCAGCGGCTCGCGCAGAGCGCGGAGGCGATGGCCGAGACCGCCGAGGCCAGCGCCGAGGTGCATGACCGGATGGCCGCTACGCGGCCCGACGCGGCCGAGCACGCCGCCCGCGACCGGCTTCTGGCCGCGGCCGAACGGCAGGCGGCCGAGGCGTTCCGCGCCCACCGGCTGCCGTCGGACAAGGTGCGCGCGGCCATCCGCTCGACCCGGGTGGCCGGGTCCGACGGGCAGGAGCTGATCGACCACGAGCAGCGCATCGCCGAGCTGGAGATGCGGACCGAGCAGCTGGACACGCGGGAGCAGCACCTCCAGGAACGGCAGGGCTGGCTGGACGAGCAGGAGGCCTACCGTGCCGAACGCCGCCAGGACCGGGACCGGCGCGCCGACGAACGGGAGGCGCACGCCGACGAGCGTGATTCGAGCGCCGACGAGCGCGACCGGGCCGCCGACGCGCGGGAGTCCGGCGCCGATCAGCGTGAGCGGGACGCCGACCAGCGGGAGATCGACTTCGAGGTGGATCAGACCCGGCTCGCCGAAGGCTAGGAAACTTTCGGGGTCCGGCCCGTGCTTCCGCGGACCACCAGTTCGGTGGCGAGGATCAGGCGGTTGCTCGTGGGCTCGGCCCCGCCGGCGGCGGCGATGACCATCGAGGCGGCCGCGGCGGCCATCTCGCCCAGCGGCTGGCGGACCGTCGTCAAGGCCGGAATCGCCCACTGGATCGACGGCAGGTCGTCGAAGCCGACGACGCTCAGGTCGTCCGGGATGCGCAGGCCGGCGGCGGCCGCCGCCTGATAGACGCCGAGCGCCTGAGCGTCGTTGAAGGCGAAGACCGCGGTCGGCGGTGAGTCGAGCGCCAGCAGCTCACGCGTGAAGACGAGGCCGTCGTCGACGTGGAAGTCGCCCTCGCGGATCAGGGCCTGGTCGATGCCGAGGCCGGCGTCGTCCAGGGCCGCCCGATAGCCGTCGAGGCGGGCCCGGCTGGACAGTATGCGGGCCGGGCCGGTGATGGCCGCGATCCGCTGGTGACCGAGATCGATCAGGTGTCGGGTGGCCGCGAAACCGCCGCTCCAGTTGCTGGCACCGACCGACGGGAGCTCGTGCACGGGCTCGCCGGTCGGGTCCATCAGCACCAGCGGGATGCCCCGGTGGTGCAGCTGCCTCTGCTGGGCGTCGTCGAGGCCGGAGAACACGCCGATCACACCGATCGGGCGGCGGGCCAGCACCCCCTCGATCCAGCCGCGGCCGGGGGTGGTCTTGCCCTGCGCCTGTGAGAGCACCACGGCCAGGTCGTGCTGGGCGGCCACCTGCTCGACGCCCTTGATGATCTCCATGGCGTACGCGCCCTCGAGCTCGTGAAAGACCAGCTCGAGCAGGGACGTGGTCTGCGCCCGCTTCTTCTGCCGGCGGTAGCCGTGCTGCGAGATCACGCCCTCGACGAGCGCCCTCGTGTCCGGCGCGACCTCGGACTTGCCATTGACCACCTTGGAGACGGTCGCGATCGACACCCCGGCGTGCTGGGCGATCTCGGCGATGGTCAGCGGGCGCTGGCCGCCGTCGGCAAGTGAAGTCATGGCGGCAGTGTAGCGCCCGATTTTTTCGGCGCTAGTACCGAAATTTACTCTTGACGTGGCGAAGAGCACGCTCTTAACCTCCCGCAGTAACGATCGGAAACATCGCCGAAAATTTCGCAGGGAGACACAGTGAGAGCTCGTACAGCAGCCGCGATAGCGATGGCGACCGTCCTGGCCCTGGCCGGGTGCGGGGGCAGCGACGGAAAAGAGGCCGGGCCCACCGGCGACGGCAAGTCGTTCGAGTTCTGGTCGTTCACCGGCATCAACCAGAAAGCGAGCGTCGAGGAGTACAAGAAGACCCACCCCGACGTCGACATCAAGCTCACCGAGGTCGGCACCTCCGTCGAGACCGCCCAGTCGCTGACCACCGCGCTGGCCGGCGGCAAGGTTCCCGACCTCGTCCTGATCCAGGGCGACGACCTGCCCAAGTTCGTCCAGCAGGCGCAGAACTTCTACGACCTGAACAAGCTCGGCGCCGACCAGATCAAGGGCGATTACCTGGACTGGGTCATAGCGCAGAGCACGGCCAAGGGCGGCCAGATCATCGGCATCCCGACCGACGTCGGCGGCATGGCCGTGGCGTACCGCAAAGATCTCTTCCAAGCGGCCGGGCTTCCTACCGACCGCGAGTCGGTCTCCAAGCTCTGGCCCACCTGGGACGCCTTCATCGCGACGGGCGAGAAGTACAAGGCCAAGACCGGCAAGCCGTTCGTCGACAACGCCGCCACCAGCGTCTTCTACCAGGCCGTCAACCAGGGCCCGGAGAAGTACTACGACTCCGACGGGAACGTCGTCTACTCGACCAGCCCGCAGGTGAAGACCGCGTTCGACCTGGCCGTCAAGACCGCGCAGGCCGGCATCACGGCCAAGCAGAGCTCGTTCTCCAACGGCTGGAGCGCCGGCATGGCCCAGGGCGCCTTCGCCACGATCGCGGCGCCGTCCTGGATGCTGAACACCATCCGCTCGAACGCCCCCAAGACTGAGGGCAAGTGGGACATCGCCACGATCCCCGGCGACTCCGGCAACTGGGGCGGCAGCTATCTGGCCATCCCGGCCGGGGCCAAGAACGCCAAGGCGGCGTGGGACTACATCACCGCGATGCAGTCGCCGGAGAGCCAGCTCGCCCACTTCGTCGACTCGGGCGCGCTGCCCACGACCCCGTCGGTCTACACGGACGCCAAGCTCACCGGCAACAAGGACCCGTTCTTCTCGGACGCGCCGACCGGTGAGATCTACACGAAGTCGGTGCAGGGCCTACAGCCGTTCGTGATCGGCCCGCAGACCAGCGAGATCGGCCAGGAGTTCCAGAACGCCATCACCAATGTCGAGCAGGGCAAGGGCGACGCCGCCACGGCCTGGGACGACGCGCTCAAGAACATCAAGACGGCCATCGGCAAGTAGATGACCGCCACACTCGCCCCGCCGGCGCCGGCTGCGACAAAGCCGGCGCCACGGGAAACAAAAAGGGACAAATACGCTCCGTACGCCTACATCGCGCCCTTCTTCGTGATCTTCGGCGTCTTCGGGCTGGTGCCGCTGCTGTTCACCTTCTACGTATCGCTGTTCGACTGGAACCCGATCGGGGACCACGTCTTCGTCGGGCTCGACAACTTCCGGCGGCTGTTCGACGATCCCCGCTTCTACAACGCGGTCCGCAACACGCTCAGCATCTGGCTGCTGTCGACCATCCCCGAGCTGCTGATCGCGCTCGGGCTGGCCCACCTGCTCAACCACGTACGGCTGAAGTGGGCCGTGTTCTTCCGGATGTCGATGCTGGTCCCGTACATCACCTCGGTGGCGGCCACGGCGATCGTCTTCCTCCAGCTCTTCGACCGCGACTACGGCATGCTGAACTGGCTGCTCGGGCTGGCCGGCATCGGCCCCATCGATTTCGTGCAGTCGACCTGGGGCAGCCACGTGCTGATCGCCGTGATGGTCGCGTGGCGCTGGACCGGATACAACACGCTGCTCTATCTGGCCTCGTTGCAGGCGGTGCCGCGGGAGATTTACGAGGCGGCGTCCGTCGACGGCGCCGGGGCGTGGGCGCAGTTCCGCCGCATCACCATTCCATCGCTACGGCCGGTCATCGTCTTCACCGTGGTCACGTCGACCATCGGCGGCCTGCAGATCTTCACCGAGCCACTGCTGCTGAACCAGGCCGCGCCGCTGACCTGTGGACCCGTACGGCAATGCCAGACCTTGACCTTGTTCCTCTACGAGCAGGGCTTCGGGCAGTTCCAGTTCGGATACGGCTCGGCCATCGGTGTGGCGCTGTTCGTGATGGTGATCGTGCTGGCCGGCACCAACTACATGCTGACCCGAGTCCGGCGGGAGCGCTGAGATGAGTACCAAGAACGAGCGGGTGCGCTGGTGGACGTACGCCGGGCTGGGGCTGGCCGCGCTGATCAGCGTCTTCCCCCTCTACTGGATGTTCGTGGTCGCGACGACCGACACGGCAACGGCGACGCGACAGCCGCCGGCGGTCGTGCCGGGCGGCAACTTCTTCCACCTGGCCGATCTGGTCTTTCAGACGGTTCCATTTGTACGGGCCCTGGTGAACAGCTTCGTCGTGGCGATCGCGATCGGCGTGGGCCAGGCGGTGCTCTGCTCACTGGCCGGGTTCGCCTTCGCGAAGCTGCGGTTCCGGGGGCGCGGCGCGCTGTTCCTGTTCGTCATCCTCACCATGACCGTGCCCACCCAGCTCTCGATCATCCCGCAGTACATGATCATGTCGCAGCTGCACTGGGTGGACACGCTCCAGGCGCTGATCGTCCCGGGGCTGGCGAGCGCGTTCGGCATCTTCTGGATGCGCCAGCACCTGGCGACCACGCTCAGCGACGAGCTTCTCCAGGCGGCCCGCATCGACGGGGCCACGACCTGGCAGGTGTTCTGGCGGATCGCGTTCCCGCTCGTGCGCCCGGCCGCCTTCGTCCTCGGCCTGCTGGGCTTCGTGACCTCGTGGAACGACTTCCTGTGGCCGTTCGTCGTACTGAAGTCGCCGGAGATGTACACCGCCCAGATCGCCATCAAGGCTCTGCAGAGCAACTACGACGTCGATCTCGGGCTGGCCATGTCGGGCTCCTTCCTGGCCACGATCCCGCTGCTCGTACTGTTCGCCTTCGTGGGCCGCAGGATGGTGGCCGGAATCATGGACGGGGCGTTCAAAGGATGATCATCGACCTCTCTCCCGAGCAGCTGGCGACGTACCGCAGCTCGGTCACCGCGCCGGGCGACTTCGACGCCTTCTGGGCCTCGACGCTCGCCGAGCAGGGCGACATCGACGTACGGATCCGGGAGGTTCCGGCGCTTCTGAAGAGCATCACGACGTACGACCTGACCTTCCGGGGTTTCGGCGGACAGGACATCCACGCGTGGCTGCGGGTGCCGGCCGGGGCCGAGGGACCGCTGCCGGCCGTCGTGCAGTACGTCGGGTACGGCGGCGGGCGCGGTCATGAGCTGGAGAACCTGCTCTGGGCCTCGGCCGGCTACGCCCATCTCCAGATGGACACCCGGGGACAGGGCTCGGGCTGGAGCCTCGGCGTCACCCCCGACGAGGCGCCGTCGCCGCCGCAGGTGCCGGGCGTGCTGACCCGCGGCATCCTCGACCCGGCCACCTATTACTACCGGCGGCTGTTCACCGACGCGGTCCGGGCCGTCGACGCCGCCCGCTCCCTCGACGTGGTCGACAACGAGCGGGTCCACGTCGTCGGCGGCAGCCAGGGCGGCGGCATGTCCCTCGCCGTGGCCGGCCTGCGCCGGGACCTGGCCGGGGTGGTGGCCTTCGTGCCGTTCCTGTGCGATTTCCCGCGCGCGGTGCGGGTCACCGACGCCTTCCCGTACCGGGAGATCATCAACTATCTGGCCGTGCACCGGGGCGAGGAGGAGCAGGTGTTCCGGACGCTCGCCTACTTCGACGGCGTCAACTTCGCGGCGCGGGCCACGGCCCCGGCGCTCTTCTCGGTCGCCCTGCGCGACGCCACCTGCCCGTCCTCCACCGTGTACGGCGCGTTCCACAACTACGGGGGCCCCAAAGAGATGAAGGTCTGGGAGTACAACGGCCACGAGGGCGGTGGCATCCTCGACGAGGAGAACGCCCTGCGGTTCCTGGCATGAACAACCCGATCCTGCCCGGTTTCCACCCCGACCCGAGCATCTGCCGGGTGGGCGGGGACTACTACCTCGTCTGCTCCAGCTTCGAATACGCGCCCGGCGTGCCGATCTTCCACAGCCGGGACCTCGAGCACTGGGAGCAGATCGGCAACGTGCTCGACGGCCCGCTCCCGGCCGGGACCCCGTCGTCCGGGGGCATCTACGCGCCGACGATCCGGCACCACGACGGCCTGTTCTGGGTCATCACGACCGACACGACCGGCGGCGGCACCTTCATCGTCACCGCGGCCGACCCGGCCGGCCCGTGGAGCGAGCCGGCGTGGATCGACCTGCCCGGCATCGATCCCGACCTGGCCTGGGACGCCGAGGGCAACTGCTGGGCGGCGGTCTCGGGCATCGAGATCGCCCGCATCGACCCGGTGGCGGGCAAGGTCCTCGACGGGCCGCACCCGGTCTGGTCGGGCACGGGCCTGCAATATCCGGAGGCGCCGCATCTCTACCGGGTCGGCGAGTGGTGGTACCTGATGATCGCCGAGGGCGGCACGGAACGCGGTCACACGGTGGCCATCGCCCGCGCCGGTCACCCGCTCGGCCCGTACGAGCCGGCCCCGGGAAATCCGATTCTGACCCACCGCAGCACGGACCTGGAAGTGCAGAGCACGGGCCACGCCGACCTGGTCGAGACCCCGGACGGCGAGTGGTGGATGGTGTTGCTGGGCACGAGGCCACGCGGCAAGACGCCGTCGTTCCACGTGCTGGGCCGCGAGACGTTCCTGACCCGCGTGCACTGGGAAGGCGGCTGGCCCGTGGTCGCGCCGGTCGTCCCGTCGCCCCCGGTGATCAACTTCCGGGACGACTTCGACGCGGCGGTCCTGGCGCCACAATGGATCTCACCACGACGGCGCCCCGATCACTCGCTCTCCGAGCGGCCGGGCTGGCTGACGCTGCACGGTTTCCTCGGCCGGCGCCAGCAGCAGCACGACACGCGGGTCACCACCCGCCTCGACCCGGGCTCGGCCACGGCCGGGCTGTCGATCCGCATGGACGACACGCACCACTACGACCTGGAGATCTCCGAGGGTCAGGCCCGGGTGGTCGTACGCATCGGCCCGCTCCGCCAGACCGTGGCCGCCCAGCCGGTGCCGCCCGGCCCGGTCGACCTCACGGCCGACATCCGCACCGCCGACACGGGCCCGGACACGATCACGTTCCACATCGGAGACGGTCCCGCCCTGGCCACGCTCGACGGCCGCTACCTCTCGACGGAGGTGGTCACCGGCTTCACCGGCCGGGTGATCGGGCTGTACGCCTCCGAGGGCACCGCCGCTTTCGACTTCTACGCCGTCACTCCGTCAGGGCCAGCCGCACCCGCGTGACGTGCGGGGCCGGCTCGGCGTCGATCCGGGCCGACTCGGCCTCGGTGAGCACGACCTCGGCGGCCAGCTGAGGCCGCCGCCGGAGCATCTCGGCCCGCAGGCCGGAGGGCGGGTGCGAGGCGTAGAGGGACGCCTCGGCGCGGTGGGTCCGGCGCGACATCTGGGTCAGCAGCTCATGGTGAACGCGTTGAGGTCGTACCCCAGAAGGAAGATCCTCGGCGCCGGGGCGCCCACCGCCGCCGCGACCCGCTCCACCAGGCCGGCCAGGGCCGGCGTCCGGGCCGGATCGAGCATGACGACGCCGCCCGGCGCGACTCCGTTTACGTGTGTGGGGAAGCACTCTCTGTTCACCCGGAATCTTCCGGTACGGCGTCGAAGGGTCGTAACGTGGCGCGGTGACATCTGTGAAGCAGGAGCGGGTCGACAAGGTCACCCGGCGGGTCAGCGGCGCCGAGCGCACCTTCGCGGCCCGGCACCCCGCGCACGCGGCTCCCATCCGTGCCTCGCTGGGCCGGCTGCGCGACGTCCTGGAGCGCGCCCACGAGAAGAGCGACCTGGCCACCGAGCGCGAGTGGTCGGCGTACATGGCCTCCCTCGACCAGGGCCTGGCCGAGCTGGACGTCGAGGTGAGCCGGGCCGCCGAGGGCCGGGCCACCCGCAGCGTCGAGGACGTGCTGGCCCACCACACGTCGGCCCTCGAAGAGGCCGGCTGGCGCCTGCAGTTCTCCCTGACCAAAAGCTGAGGTGTGGGCGTACGGGGACCAGATCCTTTACCGCTACGGCCGCGGCGGCCGGGCCCGCTTCGTGCGCGCGGGCCGGGTGATCGCCGACGACCCGGCCGGCCTGGTGCTCTGGATCGGCCCCGGCTCACCGCAGATCGAGTCGGTGCCCGCCGACGGCCGCGCCCTGCGCGACATCCCCGTGGGCGAGAGATTCGACGTCCCCCGCGTGCCGAAGCGGACGACGTGGCGCGGGCCGGGCGTCGTCCAGTTCGTGCCGCCGGCCGGGGAATGGACCGTGTCGTGGTTCTTCACCGGCGCCGGCGATTTCGCGGGCTGGTACGTGAATCTCGAGACCGAGCGCGTCCGGTGGGCGGGCGGCGTCGACAGCAGCGACCGCGCGCTCGACGTGTGGATCGCACCCGATCGGGTGGCGCGGTGGAAGGACGAGGACGAGTTCGCCGAGCTGACCGGGCGGCCCGGCCGGTGGAGCGCCGAGCAGGCCGTCGCGATCCGCCGGACCGGCGAGGAGCTGATCGCGCTCGCCGCCGCCGGTGAGGCGCCGTTCGACGGGCGCTGGACCGATTACCGGCCGGATCCGTCGTGGCCGCCGGTGGTGCTGCCGGACGACTGGGACCGGCCGCACTCAGTCCTGTTCCCGTAGGAGCGCCCACACCACCTTTCCCTCGTGGGTGGGCAGGGCGCCCCAGCCCTGTGAAGCGACGCGGATGATGTGCAGGCCCCGTCCGCCGTTGGGTTCGGGCATGTGGGGGTCGCGGTCGTAGACGGCCAGGTGCAGATAGGTGGTGCGGCGTGAGACCGGGCGGCGGACCTGGCCCCGGTGGGAGATGACCACGTCTATCTCGGTGCCGGCGTGCTGGACGGCGTTGCTGACCAGCTCGGTCGCGACCAGGCGGGCCCGGGGCAGCAGCATCGGCATGCCCCACTCCTCGCAGGCGGCGGTGACCAGCTGACGGGCGCTCGCGGATGAGGACGGGCGGGGCTGCAGCTGCAGGCGTACCTGGGAAGTCATGGTCCGATGGCTGGTGATGGCGGTGCGGGCCGACCGGATGGAGGCGAACCGCGGCATCCGGGCCAGGCCGGACGTCAGGTTGGGGGCGGCCATGCAGGTCACCACGGGCACGGGCGGTTCCATGCGCTCGCCCTGGGCGGCGGCCGTCAGCCACAGCGAGGTGCTGCCGGCCCGCGGATCCTCGAACGCGGACAGGTCGAGCACCAGCCCGGCCGGATGACCGGCCAGGCACTTGTTGAGCATCCGGTACGACTCGAGCCAGACCTGCCGGTTCCAGCGCCCGCGCACCCTCATCTCGATGATGCCGGTGTCGTGGTCCACCACCGCCGTGACGGCCCCGTCGTTGTGTCGACCCACGGACCGGGCATATCACGCCGACGCAACACCAGCCAATCCCCTCCGCGACCATTCCGTCACCATTCGTGACACTGAATGTGCAAATTGCAGTGCGCGTTCTCCCCTCGATCGCTATAAATCACCCATGCGCATCGAACTGGCCACCGGCGACATCACCACGTCGGCCACCGACGCGATCGTCAACGCGGCCAACTCCTCATTGCTCGGAGGCGGCGGCGTCGACGGCGCCATCCACCGCAAGGGCGGGCCCGCCATCCTCGAGGAGTGCCGGGCCCTGCGCGCCTCCCACTACGGCCGGGGGCTGGCGGCGGGCCAGGCGGTGTCCACGACGGCCGGCCGCCTGCCGGCCCGCTGGGTCATCCACACGGTGGGCCCGGTCTACAGCACCGACGAGGACCGCTCCCCCACGCTGCGCGCCTGCTACACCAACTCCCTGAAGGTCGCGGCCGGCCTGGGCGCCCGCTCGGTGGCGTTCCCGCTGATCTCGTCGGGCATCTACCGCTGGCCCAAAGAGGACGCCATCGCCCAGGCCCTGACCGCCATCGAGTCGTCGGACGCTGGCGTCGACACCGTCCACATGGTCCTGTTCGACGACGAGACCCGCCGCCTCGCGGAGAAGGTCCATGGACTTCGCTGACGCCTACGACGAGCTGAACGCGGACGACCACGACTACCGCTTCTACGCGGCACTGGCCGGCGACCTCGGCGCGACGAGCGTGCTCGACCTCGGGTGCGGGACGGGCACGCTGGCGCGTTTGCTTGCGGCCGGTGGGCGTACGGCTGTGGGAATCGACCCTGACCCGGAAATGCTCAGGGTGGCCCGCAGCCGGCCGGGCGCCGGCAGCGTCGACTGGCGCCTGGGTCACAGCGACGTGGCCGACCCGGAATCGGCCGACTTCGCGGTCATGTCCGGCCATGTGGCGCAGGTGTTCCTGGACGGCGAAGCGTGGGCCCAGGCCCTCCGCGATCTGCGCCGAGCCCTCGTACCCCTAGGAACTCTGGCTTTTGAATCCCGCCATCCGGCGGCGAAGGGCTGGGAGCGCTGGACGAGGGAGGCGACGCTGCGCACGCTGGACGGCCACATCGAGTTCTGGCACGAGACCGTCGAGGTCGCGTTGCCACTGGTCACGTACGACACGTTCACCCTCGACCGCCGCACGGGCGAGCGCGAGGTGACCCGCGACGTGCTCGCCTTCCGCGACGTCGCCACGTTGGAGCGTTCCCTGGAGGAGACCGGTTTCGAGGTGACGCACCGCTTCGGCGGCTGGGACAGGCAGCCCCTGACCGCCGAGTCACGCGAGATCATCCTCGTCGCTCAGGCCAGGAGCTGACGGGCGCCGTCCAGCACTCGTGTCGGGTCGGGGCTGCGGTAGATCGCTTGCATGACCGCCTCGCAGGCGTCGCTCAGGGTGTCGAGGCCGACGGCGGCGTTGAAGAGCACCTCGGCCGCGAGATTCTGGGCCGCGGCGAGGTTGTGCTCCTCCATCGGCATGGGCGGAAGCGTCTGCTGGATCTCCCAGGTCTCGAGCGGCCTCCCCTCGCGCAGGGCGGCGAGGGCGGGACCGGACCAGGGCTGGGACATCAGCTGGGCGTCGTCGAGGACACGCTCGACCGCCCACGCGGCCACGGCGCGCCGCTGCTCGTCGCCGGCCTCGGTGAGGGCCTCGACGAGCGCGGGGTCGAGCCGCCAGAGCGACGCCGCGTACCAGCCGGCCTCGCGCAGGCGGGGATCGTCCGGGACGTCGCCCTCCCAGATCTCGTCGAGCTCCTCCTCGGTCTCCTCGGCCTGCCGCTCGGCGCGGCGCCGCCGCAGGTCTGCGACCCGGCCGGCCAATTCGTCGCGGGTCAGGGGCGGCTCGGGTCCTTCGCGGTGCCAGTACGCGGCGTACTCGCTGTTCTGCCGCACGACGCGGTCCACGGCGGTGGCCGGCCAGAACTGCAGCAGATAGCGCCCGCCGGGCTCCTCCTCGTCGCGGTCGCGCTGCATGTCGGCGGCGCAATAGCGCGCACGGTAGACCCCCGGCGGCAGATCGACCGGCCCGGCCGACGAGTCGAAGCCACCGAGCGCCAGATCCTCGGCGGTCGTCGCGTACAGGACCTCCACGACGTCCCGCCACTCGTCACCGAGTTCCGGCTCGGCCGCGTGGAGCTCGACGCGTACGTGCACCTCGCCCGTGTGCAGCCCGGTATGCATGTGCAGCACCCCGGGAACCGCCGCCCCGCACAGCCCGTTGACCTGTCCCCGCGCCGCGTCCTCCGGGACCGCCTCGTTCTCCCCCAGGGTCAGGAACCCGTAGTGCACGTGCAGGGGCGTATCCAGCAGAACCTCGACCAGCATTCCCCGATCATGCCAACCCGGGACCGCCAAGATGATCACCTTTCGGGAGCCCAGGCGCCGGTGGCCGGTCCGCTGAGCGGGCCGGCCACCTTTCTTGAGGGGGCGGAGAGAAAGCTTTACTTCACCGAGCCCAGCGACAAGCCCTGGACCAGTTTGTCCTGGGCGGCGAAACCGGCCACCAGCACCGGCAGGGAGACCACGAAAGCGGCCGCGCACAACTGGGCCAGGAACAGGCCCTGGCTGGTCACGAACGAGGTCAGGAAGACCGGGGCGGTCTCGGCGACCGTCGCCGTCAGCACGCGGGCGAACAGCAGCTCGTTCCAGCTGAAGATGAAGCAGATCAGGGCCGTGGCCGCGATGCCGGGGGTCACCACCGGGGCGATGACCGAGCGAAGGGTCTTGATCAGGTTGGCGCCGTCCATCTGGGCCGCCTCGAGCATCTCGACCGGGACCTCGGACAGGAAGGAGCGCATCATCCACACCGCGATCGGCAGGTTCATCGACGTGTAGAACAGGATCAGCAGCCAGATGTTGTCGAGCAGGCCCGTGTTCTGGGCGAACAGGTACAACGGCAGCAGGCCGGCCACCACCGGGAGCATTTTGGTGGAGAGGAAGAAGAAGAGGACGTCGCTCCACTTCTGGACCGGCTTGATGGACAGGGCGTACGCCGCCGGAATGGCCAGCAGGAGCACCAGCGCCGTCGACAGGACGCTCGCGGTCAAGGAGTTCAGCAGCGGCGGCCACGGCGACGCGCCGCCGGAGAAGAACTCCCGGTAGCCCTCCAACGTCAGCGGGGCGAAGACCGACGGCGGGTTGGTGGCCGCGTTCGCCTCGGAGTGGAACGAGGTCAGCACCATCCAGACCACCGGCAGGACGAACAGGATGCCGACGATCCAGGCCAGCAGGGACAGCCAGGCCCCGCCGCGCTCCTTCTTCTTCTCCGGAACCGTCGCGACGGCGGTCATCGGCCTGCCTCCTGCTTGAACAGCGACGACACCGTGCGCAGGGCGAACGTCGCGATGATGATGGTGCCGATGACCACGATGACCGCGGCGGCGGAGGCCCGGCCGTAGTCGTGGGCCTGGTAGAAGATCTGGTAGATCGTGTACGGCAGGTTGGCCGTGCCCAGGCCGCCCGAGGTGATCGTGAAGACGGCGTCGAAGTTCTGGACGATGTAGATCGAGCCCAGCAGCGCGCCCAGCTCCAGGTATTGCCGCAGGTGGGGCAATGTCATGCTGCGGAAGATCTGCCAGTTGTTGGCGCCGTCGATGCGGGCCGCCTCGATCACGTCCAGCGGTCTGCCCTGCAGGCCGGCCAGCAGGATCAGCATCATGAACGGGGTCCACTGCCAGACCAGGGAGAAGATGACCGCCCACAACGGCATGTTGCTGATCCAGTCGGGCTGCGGTGGGTTGTCCGAGCCGAACAGACTCCAGATCCAGGTCAGGGCGCCGTTGAACAGGCCGTACTCGGGGTTGTAGAGCGCGTGCTTCCAGATCAGGGCCGCCGCCACCGGCACGACCAGGAACGGAGCGATCATCATCGTGCGGACCGCGCCCCGGCCCCGGAACTTGCGGTCCAGGAGCAGGGCGATGCCCAGACCCAGGACCAGGCTGATGAGTACGACTCCAGCGGTCAGCAAAATGGTCGTCCAGACCGCGTCGCGCATGTTGACGTCGGTGAAGACGCGCACGAAATTGTCGAAGCCGGCGAAGCCGCGCTCCTCGGGGTAGTACGCGTTCCAGTCCATGAACGAGATGACCAGGGTGGCCACGAACGGCAGCTGGGTCACCACGATCATGAAGATCAGGGCGGGCATCAGCGGGGCGCGGCGGGCCCAGGCCGACGTGCGGCGGGCGACGCCGGACGGGGGTGGGCCCTCGGTGCCGACGCGCGACTTCTCGGCTACGGAAGTCATGGCTATCCCTCCCGTGACTGGTAACGCTCGGAGACGTCCTCGGCCAGGCGCTGGCCGCGTTTCAGCGCGTCCTCCACGCTCATCTGGCCGGCGATGGCCGAACTCACGTACTGCGACACCTGCGTGCCCAGGTCGGTGAACTCGGGGA
This sequence comes from Actinoplanes sp. NPDC000266, assembly GCF_042899005.1. Classification (NCBI taxonomy): domain Bacteria; kingdom Bacillati; phylum Actinomycetota; class Actinomycetes; order Micromonosporales; family Micromonosporaceae; genus Actinoplanes; species Actinoplanes sp. NPDC000266. The sequence continues at coordinate 120,125 of NZ_JBIAZI010000019.1, read as the reverse complement.
TGTCGATGAACTGGATGCCGATGGCCGGGCGCGGCTGCACGCCGGGGTTGCGCGGGTCGGCGCTCTCGATGGCCGACCTGGTCGGCTCGGCGAAGGCCGAGGCCACCTTCAGATAATCCTGGTTCTCGTACGTCGAGGCGCGCTTGCCGGCGGGCACGCTGGACCACCCGACCTGCTGGCCGACGAGCTCCTCGTACTCCTTGCTGGAGGCCCAGGAAATGAACTTCCAGGCGTTGTCCTTCTTCTCGCTGGCCTGCTGGATGCTCCACGACCAGGCGTAGAGCCAACCGGACGACCTGGTCTTCTCGACGGGAGCCGCGACGTAACCGATCTTGCCTTTGACCGGCGAGTCGTCGGCCTCGAGCGAGCCGGCGGCGCTCGTGGCGTCGTACCACATGGCGACGTTGCCCTGGACCAGGTTGTTCAGGCACTCGGTGAAGCCGGCCTGCGGGGCGCCGTTCTCGCCGTGCGCCCGGACGAGGTCGACGTAGAACTTGGTGGCCGCGGTGAACTCGGGTGAGTCGACCTTGGCCGTCCAGTCCTTCTCGAACCAGGTGCCGCCGAACGTGTTCACGACAGTGGTGAGCGGGGCGAAGATCTGGCCCCAGCCGGGCTGGCCGCGCAGGCAGATGCCGCGCATGCCGGGCTGCTTGTTGTCGACCTGGGCGGCGATCTGGGCGACCTGCTGCCAGGTGGGATTGGCCGGCATCTGTACGCCCTGGGCCTCGAGCACGTCCTTGCGGAACATCAGGAACGACGACTCGCCGTAGAAGGGCTCGCCGTAGAGCTTGCCGTCGTCGGCGGTCAGCGAGGTCGTCATCGGCTTGAGGATGTCGGCCTGGTTGAACGCCGTGTCGGCGGCCACGTAGTCGTCGAGCGGGGCGATCCACTTCGACTTCGCGTAGATCGGGATCTCGAAGTTGCTGAGCGAGGCCACGTCGTACTGCCCGGCCTGGCTGGAGAACTCCTGGCTGATCTTGTCGCGGACGTCGTTCTCGGGCAGCACCGTGAAGTTGACGTTGATGCCGGTCTCTTTGGTGAAGTGGTCCGCGGTGAGCCGCTGCAGGTCGATCATCTGCGGGTTGTTCACCATCAGGACGTTGATGCTGTTCGGGCCTTCGCCGCCGGGCCCGCCGCCCCAGCCCGCGCACCCGCTCAGGGCGAGGAGGGCGGCGGCGGAAGCGGCGAACAGGGCGCGGACGGTCCTACCTGACATGAGGCCTCCCCAGCGAGGCTCGGCGCCCTGTGACGCCGGTTACACCGGACCTCAGTAGATGCCTGAGATCGACACCATGTCAACCGTTCGTCACGTTCCGTTGGATAAACGGGCATCGACACCTAGGCCGTTAGTCCTATGTCGACGCCACTCGGGCCTCGGCGCCGAGAACCGAGACGACGTCGCCCGGGTGCAGCTGGCGGCCCCGGCGGGTGTCCACCTCGCCGTTCACCGATACGTCGCCGGAGGCGATGAGGACCTTGCCCTCTCCCCCGGTGTCGATGAGGTCCGCGAGCTTGAGGAACTGTCCGAGTCTGATCATGTCGCCGTCGATGGGTACGTCACGCATGCGTTCATGATGGTCCACCCCGTGCCGAAAACTTTGCCGGACTCGTTGAACCTTTCCGGCGTGTGATCCGAACTACCCCCTGTGAGGCACTTCCACCTGGCCCGCCGCGCGGGCGTCCCCACCGCCGCCGCGCTGTTCGGCGTACTCATCGCGGCACCCGCCCTGGCCGACGTGACGGTCTCTCCCCCCAGCGCCCCGCAGGGCGAGGGCGAGAACCTGACCTTCCACGTCACCAACACCGGCGACCAGCCGATCCACGCGATCACGCTGAAGCTGCCGGACGACACCCCGGTGGCCGAGGTCTATCCGCTCTCGGTCGACGACTGGGGCCCGAAGATCGAGATGCGGGACCTCTCGACGCCGTTGCCGACCATCCACGGCGACACCAAGGCCACCGAGACCGCCGCCTCGATCACCTGGATCGCGATGCCCGGCAAGGACCTCGCTCCCGGCCAGGGCACCGACGTGCGCGTGGCCATCGGGCCGCTGCCGACCCTCTCGTCGATGCGGTTCACGGTCGTGACGACGTACGGCAACGGCAAGCCCGGACCCTCGATGCCGCCGGCCGACCTGACGCTCACGCCGGGCACCGGAGGTGCCCCGGCCGGGCACAACGCACACGGCGGGGGTACGACGGCGACCGGCACCGGCAGCGACGCCGAGGCGCAACTGTTCGCGCAGACCGTGGCCGACGCCGAGCGCGGGCCCTCGATCTGGTCGATCGGCGGCTGGGTCGTGGCCGGGCTCGTGCTGCTGGGCGGGGCGGTCGTCATGTTCCGCGGCCGGCACCGGGCCGAGCAGGACGACGACGAGCCCGACGACGAGCTGGAAGAGGTCAAGGAAGAGGAGAAGGAGCCGGTCACGGCCGGCGGCTCCAGCAAGTGGGCCTTCAAGGGCTGATCACAGGCTCCCGCGATGGTGGACGCGGGAAAACGTCGTGATGGCGCGCGTGGGGCGCGGCGCACGACCGGCGAGTGGGACCGTTGGGCACGGTTCGCGACTCGCGGACGAGGGGTGGGGACGACAGTTCCCACCCCTCGAGTACGTCTCACACTGAAACGGTTCGGGGACTGCGCAGGGCGTCGATGATCTCCTGCTGGACCCGGTCCGAGTCCTCGTGCGGCACCTGGCAGGTGCCGGCGGCCACGTGACCGCCGCCGCCGTAGCGCAGCATGACCTCACCCACGTCGACCGGCGAGGTGCGGTCGAGGATCGACTTCCCGCAGGCGAAGACGGTGTTGAGCTTCTGCCGGCCCCAGATGATGTGCATCGAGACCCGCGACTCCGGGAACAGGGCGTACACCATGAACCGGTTCCCGGCGTGGATCACCTCCTCCTCCCGCAGGTCGACCACGACCACATCGCCCTCGAGGTGGCTGACCCGCTTCAGCTGCTCGACGAACAGGTCGTACTGGGCCTGGAAGAGCTCGGCCCGCTCGGCCACGTCGGGCAGGGCCAGGATCTCGTTGACGTCCTGATGCTCGATGCAGGCGTCGATCAGCTGCATCATCAGCTGATAGTTGGAGATCCGGAACTCGCGGAAGCGCCCCAGGCCGGTCCGGCTGTCCATCAGGAAGTTCAGCAGCGTCCAGCCCTCGGGATGGAGAATGTCGTCGAGCTCGTAGTGCGCCGAGTCGGCCTGGTCGACCGCCTTCATGAGGTCGTCGGAGACCTTGGGAAAGCGCTGCGCGCCCCCGAAGTGCTCGTAGATGACCCGGGCGGCCGACGGCGCGTCGGCGTCGATCACGTGATTGGCCAGGTTGCCCTCGTTGCGCAGGGTCTCGGAGTGGTGATGGTCGAAGACCATGTGCGCGCCCGGGGCGTACGGCAGGTTGGTCAGGATGTCGCCCGAGGTGACCTCGACCTCGCCGTCCTGGACGTCCTTCGGGTGTACGAATTTGATCTCGTCGATCATGTCGAGGTGGCGCAGCAGGACCGCGCAGACCAAGCCGTCGAAATCGCTTCGGGTCACGAGCCGGTACTTCACGGGATCCCCCTCGGTGGATGCTTCACCCTATTTTGCCACTTTTGTCGCTGTATCCCGCGTCGCATCGAGGGATGGATCTGAACCGCGGGGGGTCAACTCTGCGTAGGGTCATCCCGGAAGGTCCCGACGGTCGAAGGACACGCAGAATCATGGACAACGTCCCTCAGCTCATCCAGGAGCGCAGCGCTCCGCCCGCCACGCTGGTGATCTTCGGCGCGTCGGGCGACCTGACCCGGCGCAAGCTGCTCCCGGCCGTGGAGAGCCTGGCCCGGCACAACCGCCTTCCCGGCGAGTTCGCCCTGGTCGGCGTGGCCCGCACGCCGATGGAGGACGAGCAGTTCGCCGCCAGCGCGCTCGACGGGCGCACGCTCAGCGACAAGGCCCAGCTCGCCGGCGGCATCCGTTATGTCTCGGGTGGGTACGACGACCCCGAGACGTACAAGCGCCTGGCCGAGACCCTCGACGAGCTCGACGCCACCCGCGGCACCTCCGGTAACCGCCTGTTCTACCTGTCCACCCCGGCCGAGGCGTTCAAGCCGGTCATCAACGGGCTGGCCGGGGCCGGGCTCAACCACGCGCCCGAGGGCTCCTTCTCCCGGCTGGTCATCGAGAAGCCGTACGGCCGCGACCTGCCCACCGCCCGCGAGCTCGACGGCGTCGTGCACAGCGCGTTCGACGAGAACCAGGTCTTCCGCATCGACCACTACCTGGGCAAGGACACGGTCCAGAACGTCCTGGCCCTGCGCTTCGCCAACTCGATCTTCCAGCCCATCTGGGACCGCTCCTGGGTCGACCACGTGCAGATCACGGTGGCCGAGACGCTCGGCGTCGGCACCCGCGGCGGCTTCTACGAGCACGCGGGCGCCATGCGCGACATCGTGCAGAACCACGTGCTCCAGGTGCTCGCGCTGGCCCTGATGGAGCCGCCGGCGTCGTTCGAGGCCGAGGGCCTGCGCAACGAGAAGGCGAAACTGCTCCAGGCGATCCGGCTCCCCACCAACCGCGACATCGCCGACCTGGCCGTCCGCGGCCAGTACACGCGAGGCGGCACCCGCGAGGAGCTGATGGCCGGCTACCGCGAGGAGACCGGCGTCGACCCGCTGTCGCGCACGGAGACGTACGCGGCGATGCGGCTCAACGTCGACAACTGGCGCTGGGCCGGCGTGCCGTTCTACGTCCGCACCGGCAAGCGCCTCCCGGCCCGCGTGACCGAGGTCGCCCTGCAGTTCCAGCGGCCGCCGCACCTGCCGATCCCGGCCAACCAGCTCACCGACCTCGAAGCCGACGCGCTCATCCTGCGCATCCAGCCCAACGAGGGCATCTCGCTGCGCTTCGGGGCCAAGGTGCCGGGCCACTCGTTCCGGGTCCGCACGGCCAGCATGGACTTCTCGTACGAGCAGACGTTCGCCGAGGAGTCGCCCGAGGCGTACGAGCGGCTGCTGCTCGACGCCCTGGTCGGCGACTCCACGCTCTTCATCCGGGCCGACGAGGTCGAGCAGTCGTGGCGCGTGGTCGACCCGATCATCGAGCACTGGGCCAACGACCACTCGCCGATCCCCACCTACGAGGCCGCCTCGTGGGGCCCGGCCGACGCCGACCGCCTGATCGGCCGGTCGGGCCGGGCCTGGAAGAACAGCATCTGACCGACAACCTCAAGCACGAACAGAACTTTCGACGCTGCGCAACCACGCACCGAACTTCGCCCGTCGATGTCGAGGGCGCCGAAAATGACTAGGCGGAGCCGAAGCCATTTTCGGTGTCCTCGACATCGGCCTTCTGGGGCGAAGTTCCCGCCGTGCGGAGCGCGGCCAAAGCCAGCACAGCGTGGTCGTTCATGTTCGTCTCGGAGTGGATCACTTCGAGGATCGTCCGGTCCGTGTCGATCACGAAGGTCATCCGCTTCGTGCTCAGCGGGCCGAGCGGAAGTCTGCGCTTGACGCCAAGGGCCGCCGCGACGCTGTTGGACGGGTCGCTGAGCAGCGGGTAGTCGAAGTCGTGCTTGTCCGAGAACTGCTTCTGCTTCGCGACCTCGTCGCGGCTGATGCCCACGCGCTGAGCGCCGGCGTCGCGGAACTCGGCCGCCAGGTCGCGGAAGTTGCAGGCCTCGGCGGTGCAACCGGTGCTGAGAGCGGCGGGATAGAAGAAAAGGACCACGGGCCCGTCGGCGAGCAGAGCGCTCAGCCGGCGCGGCGTGCCGTCCTGGTCGGGGAGCTCGAAGTCGTCGACGACATCACCCTTGTTTGCCATGGCAACAAGCTACTGCCCGGTAGCCGATTCGGCCATTGCGGCCCGCCTCCCCTAGGCTGAGAACTCCATCGAAGCCCCACCGGAAAGCGACACCCCCCATGCAGGTCTCGGTCGCGCACTACCCCCCGAACACGGCCGTGCTCGTCCTGCGCGGTTCCCTCGACATCGACACCGCGCCCGCACTCAAGGCGAACCTCACCCGGCTCGTCGAACGCCCCGCGCCCCGGGTCGTGGTCGACGTGGCCGGCCTCGACTTCTGCGACTCCATGGGGGTCGGCGTGCTGGTGAACGCGCACGCCCGCGCCTCCGAGCGCGACGGCTGGGTGCGGCTGGCCGCCCCGTCCGGTTTCCTCAGGCGCCTGTTCGACACCTTGGGCCTGACGGACTACCTCGCGCTCTATCCGGATGTGGAGGCCGCCCTCAAGGAGTGACGGCCTCCATCCGTACGACTAGCTGGTGACGCCGAAGACGATGCGGCCCAAGGTGTCCTCGGTGCCGGTGAAGCCCTCGGCGGGCAGGAAGGCGTCCTCGCCGAAGTCGACGTCGATGTCGTCCGCGGTGCCGCCGACGCCGTCCGGGCCCACGCCGAACAGGGTGGCGAAGCCGGTGCCGCCCGCGTCCTGAAGGTTCGGGACGGCGTCCTGGTTGTCGGTGTGGAAGTCGCCGAAGAAGTGCCCGGCCTCGTGCGAGATCACGTTGCTCAGCGCCTGGGCGACGAAGCGGATCCGGTCGCTCTGCGGCGTGAGGTAGCGGTTCAGCGAGGCCGCCGAGTCGGTGCCGGGCGCGCTGAGCACGTCGAGCAGCACGAGCGCGGTCTCCTCGGTCTCGAAGTTGCCGGGGTCGATGCTCTGCGCGATGCCGATCGTGTCGACGCCCGACTCCTCGATGGTGCCGCCGACCACGACGCGGCTGACGTTCGCCTTGCCCCAGACGTCGGCGTTGTCCTTGCTGTTGGCAATCTTGATCTTGAAGCGGCTGTTGAGGCCGCTCTGCTCGAGGTCGGTCTTGATGTTCTCGGTGACCCCGGCGACCACGGCGTCGATCACCGCGTCCTCGTCGGCGCGGGTCAGGCCCCAGCTGGTCAGGAAGGCCGAGAACGCGGTCAGGTCGCGGTTGCCGGGCCCGCCGAAGACGCCGGTGTTGACCCGGGCCCCGTCGAAGTCCAGGTACAGCGTCTGCACAGGCTTGGCGCCCTGCAGCACCGGGCGGTACGCCTCGACCGTGATGTCGTACGCCCCGGAACCGCTGGCCACGCCGATGTAGTGCCAGCCCGCCTTGGTCGCCACGTAGTCGGTGACGGCGTTGCCGCCGGCCGGCAGCGGCGAGTCGACCGGGTAGATGTACGACGCGTCCTGGTCGGAGCCGTGCACCTCGCGCGGCACGGTGTCGTACACGGTCAGATAGGTGGCCGAGCCCTTCACCGATCCGCCGATGATGTCGCCGGCCCTCAGCTTGACCGCGAAGAAGTCCTGGTCGACGCCGCCCGAGGTCAGCGTCAGGGTGTACGGCCCCTCGGTCGGCGGGGTCGGGTCGCCGATGCCGCCGCCGCTGCCCGAGTCGAACGGGTCGGCCGGCAGGCCGCCGTACGCGGAGACCGCCAGGTAGAAATCGCCGCCGGTGGTGACCCGGTAGCTGATCCGGCTGTCGATCCCGGTGAAGTCGTCGTTGACGGCCAGCACGGTGCCGTCCGGGGCGAACAACTGGAGCACGGTGTCCAGCGGTCCGGCCGGGGTGGCGGTCGTGATGGTCAGCACCTTCCCGGCCGGGGCGGTGAGCTTGTAGAAATCGAAGTCGTTGCTGCCGTCGCCGGTCTGCCGGCCGTGCGGACCGTCACCGATCTGCGACTCGATGACCGCGCCGCTGCGGCCGGACCCGATACCGGTGGCGCCGGCCAGCGGGATCGCGCCGTTGTCCTCGGGCGGGGCGGCCACCGTCGGCGTGGACACGACCTCGTTGTCGAGGCTGCCGAGGATGCGGATGTTCGGGTACTGCCCGGATCCCGTGCCGTAGCCGTTGATCCGCTGGGCGTTGACCGGGATGTCGTTCCCGCCGGACGTGCCGTCGAGCTCGTCCTCGTCGACCACCACGGCCGGGGTGGCGGCCTTGGCCGAGGAAGCGGCGAGGGACTTGACGCGCTGGGACTGCTTGGCCTTGGACTGGGTCTTCATGTAGTTGGCCCAGCCCGAGTAGTCGACCTTGGCGGCGTCGGTCACCTCGGCCAGGTACGGGTTCACACCCTTGGGCTTGGAGCCGTACGGCGCCTTGGGCACGACGCCGATGCCGACCGCCAGCGAGGCCTTGTCGGCCGCGGACAGCTCGTCGGATTTCGGTTCGGCTTGGGCCGCGCCCGGCGTGATGAGCGCCAGGCCGAGCGCGGTCGCGGACAGGGCAGCGATGCTTCGTCGCATTCAGTTCCCCCTTCAGCGCATCCATGACCCCCGTCACGGATGGCATCCAGGACGTTACTGAAGACGACCATCAATATCTATGCATGTCGATAATGCTTAACAGGCTCTACAAACCGTCGCCTCTAGAGTGACGGTGTGGAACTCGTCCTCGACACCGATGACCCGCTGGCGGTCGCCGCGGTCAGCGCTGTCCACGCCGGTGATGTGACGGCTCTCCAGCGGCTGCTGGCCGAGCAGCCCCGGCTGGCGACGGCCCGGCTCGGTGACCATGACGGCGGGATGTCACGCACCCTGCTGCACGTGGTGGCCGACTGGCCGGGTCACCGTCCGAACGGCGCGGCGACCGTGGCCGCGCTGATCGCCGCGGGTGCCGACGTGAACGCCCGGTTCACCGGGCCGCACACCGAGACGCCGCTGCACTGGGCGGCCAGCAACGACGACGTCGCGGTGCTCGACGCGCTGCTCGACGCGGGCGCCGACATCGACGCGACCGGCGCGGTGATCGCCGGAGGCACACCGCTGGACGACGCGACCGCGTTCGCGCAGTGGCGGGCCGCGCGGCGGCTGGTCGAGCGCGGCGCGCGGACCAGCCTGGGCCACGCCGCGGCGCTGGGGCTGATGGACCGGCTGCGCGGGTACTTCGCCGGGGCGACGGCGCCGGAAGCGGATGAGATCAACGCGGGGTTCTGGAGCGCCTGCCATGGCGGCCGGCAGCAGGCCTGCGCGTTCCTGCTCGAGCACGGGGCCGACATCAACTGGCTTCCCGGATGGGAAAGGGCGACCCCGCTGGACGCCGCTCTGCGCGGCGGCGCCACCGGCCTGGCGGACTGGCTGCGGGGCCGGGCCGCCGTCACCGCCGCCGAACTCGGCCGGGCGTCAGGCTAACGTCTGCCGTACGGACTCGAGCGCGGCCACCGCCGCACCGCGCGCGCCGGCCATGTCGAGGTCGGCCACGAGGGCGAACTGGGCGGCCGCCTGCTGTTCGGCTCGCAGCTCGGTGCTCTCGCGCACGGCGTTCAGGAACCACTGCCGGAAGCGCGGCGCGGCCTCGACCACGCCGCCGCCGAGCAGGTACGCGTCGGGGTCGGTGAAGTTGGCGGCGATCGTGAACAGCTTGCCGATCGCCTTCGCCTGCTGGCCGAACACCGCCAGCGCGAGCGGGTCGTCCTTCTCGCCGTAGCCGCGCAGCAGCTTGGCCGCCTTGGGGATCGGCTCCGCCGCCAGGGGGTGGTCGGGGAACTTCGTCAGCCAGTACGGCAGCAGGTTCTTCTTGATGCCGGTCAGCGAGGCCAGGCTCTCCACGTCGCCCTCGAAGCCGCAGTTGCACTGCGGCACCGGCTGGCCGTCCTCGAGCACGCCGTGCAGGGGGATCTGCACGTGGCCGAGCTCGCCCGCCATGCCGGCCGCTCCGCTGACCACCTTGCCGTTCTCGACCACGCCGCCGCCCAGGCCGGTGCCGACGATCGCCGCCACCGACGATTTCGTGGCCGCCTCGTCGCCGAACAGGCGGTAGTGCGCGTACAGAGCCGCGGCGTTCGCGTCGTTCGCGTAGAACACCGGCAGGCCGATGCGGGCCTCCAGGGCGCCCCGGATGTCGAAGCCGTGCCACGACTTCTGATTGAAGTTGGTCGAGCCCTTCGACGAGATCACGCCGGTGGCGCTGGCCGGGCCCGGCGTGTCCAGCCCGACCGCGCGGACCAGGGTCAGCGGGGTGCTGGTCAGTTCGAGGATGTTGTGGAAGGCCTCGGCCAGCGCCTCGATGGCCGACTCGGGGCCCTCGGTCACCAAGCTCGGATTTTCCACGAGGTTGTCGACCAGATATTGCCCCGTGGCATCCAGCACGGTGGCGTTGTTGCAGGTCCCGCCGTTGTCGAGACCGACGACGACCCAGGAGGACGGGGTGCGTACCGATTCAGCCTGATCCACAGGCCTGAGCGTACGTCCGACTCGTGCCGCGCGGTACGGGTGCGGGCGGATTGCGGGTGCGTTAGTCACGGTTGCAGGCGCGACTCCCGCGGCCGTACGGGCCGAAGGGCCTGGCATGACGACCCGACGCACGCTTCTCGCCGCCGGTGCCGCCACCGCAGTCGCTGTTGTCGCCGCTGCTCCGGCGAGCGCGGCTCCAGCGAATGACCTGATCTCCGCCGACCAGATCGCCCACCTTCTGCGCCGCGCCACCTTCGGCCCGACCGCGGCCTCGCTGGCCGAGGCCCGCAAGCTGGGCGCCGCGGGCTGGCTCGACCGGCAGCTCAGCCCCTCGAACATCAACGACGCCGCCTGCGATGCCCTGCTCGCCCGGCTGCCGCTGGCCGGCGCCTCCATCGCCACCGTGCGGGCCAAGCTGCCCAAGAACTCGTACGACGCGTTCAAGCAGCTCGGCCGGGCCGCCGTGGCCCGCGCCGCGTGGAGCGAGCGGCAGCTGTTCGAGAGCACGGTCGCCTTCTGGGCCAACCACCTGCACGTCGCCGCGCCCTCCAGCGGCGTCTGGGACAGCCGCTCCGACTACGACACCCAGGTGCTGCGCAAGCACGCCTTCGGCCGGTTCGCCGACATGCTCAAGGCGTCCATGCGCCACCCGGCCATGCTCACCTTCCTCGACAACCGCAGCTCGACCAAGGCCAACCCGAACGAGAACTACGCCCGTGAGCTGATGGAGCTGCACACCGTCGGCCTGATCTACTCCGAGGCCGACGTGCAGGCCGGCGCCCGCCTGCTCACCGGCCTGACCGTCACCGCGTCCGGCGGCTACGTCTACGACGGCGCCAAGCACGTCACCGGCGCCGTCGAGATCCTCGGCTTCAAGCACGCCAACGCGACCGCCGGCGGCGGCGAGGCGGCCGCCCTGGCCTTCGCCGACCACCTGGCCAAGCACCCGGCCACCGCGCAGCGCCTGGCCGTCAAGCTGTGCCAGCGCTTCGTGGCCGACGAGGCACCGGCCTCGCTGGTGACCAAGCTGGTCAAGGTCTACCTCGACAACGACACCGCCATCGTGCCGGTGCTGCGCGCCCTGTTCACCTCGCCCGAGTTCGTGGCCTCGATCGGGGCCAAGGTCCGCACCCCGTTCGAGGACCTGATCGCCACGATCCGGGCGCTCGGGCTCGGCCCGGAGGCCTCCGGCGTCAAGGCGCTCGACGCGCTGTACAACGCGGCCGTCAACGCGGGCAACGCCCCGTTCCGCTGGGCCCCGCCCAACGGCTATCCCGACGTGGCCGTGGCCTGGTCGTCGCCGTCCGGCTTCCTGCTCAGGTGCAACAACCACCTCAACCTGGCCGCCGGCTGGTACCCCAGCCAGCTCACCCGCCCCGCCGACCTGCTCAAGTCCCTCGTGCCCACGCTGCCCAAGACCTACGGCGCTCTGGTCGACGCGCTGGCCGTACGGCTCATCGGGTCCAAGCTCCCGGCCGCGCACACGGCCGCCGTGCTCAGTGTCGCGGGCAAGCTGCCGACCAGTCCTCTGACCGCGTCCGACAAGTCGCTTGCGGGCCACGCGCCGTACCTGATCGCCCTGGTCCTCGACTCGCCGTCCTTCCAGCTGAGGTGAAGCCGATGTTCTCCTTCGACTGCCGCGAGAAGCAGGTCAGCCGCCGCACCGTCCTCGGGGGCGCCCTGGCCGGCGTCGCCGCCGCCGGGATCTCCACCAAGATGGCGTACGCCGCGCCCGGTTACAGCGGCGACACGCTGGTCGTGCTGTCGCTGCGCGGCGGGTTCGACGGGCTGTCGGCCATCGTCCCGATCGGCGACGCCGACTACTACAAGGCGCGGCCGTCCATCGGCGTGCCCAAGAGCCAGGTCATCGCCGGCGACGGCACCTTCGGCCTGAGCCCGGCGCTGGCCCCGCTGCTGCCGCACTGGCAGAGCGGCAAGCTGGCCGCGGTGCACGCCGTCGGGCAGCCCAACCCGACCCGCTCGCACTTCGCGGCCATGGACGCGATGGAGAACGCCGCGCCCGGCACCTCGATCCGCACCGGCTGGCTCGACCGGATGCTCGGCGTCACCGGCGCGTCCGGACCGCTGGCCGGGGTCTCGGTCGGCAATGCCATGCCACACCGGTTGTACGCGGGTCCCGGCCAAGACGTCTCGATGGCCTCGATCGACGGCTTCACCCTGGCCGGTGACTCGGCCAAGCGCCCGCGGGCGGCCGCGCTGCGGGCCATGTACGCCGACGCGCCCGCCCTGCAGGCCGGTCAGGCGCTCGCCGCCGACCAGGCGCTGACCGCCACCGCCTCGCTGCGGGGCGCCACCTACACGCCGGCCAACGGGGCGGCCTATCCGGCGACCGAGCTGGGCACGGCGCTGCGCGACGTGGCCCGCCTGATCAAGGCGAAGGTGGGCCTGGCCACGGCCACCGTCGACTGCGGCGACTGGGACATGCACGAGGGGCTCGGCACCGGGGTCAAGGGCCAGCGGATGTACGACAACCTCAACGAGCTGGCCCTGGCCCTGGCCGCGTTCGCGGCCGACCTCGGCCCCGAGGGCATGGCGTCGGTGACCCTGCTGACGATCAGCGAGTTCGGCCGCCGGGTGGCCGAGAACGGCTCGCACGGCGTCGACCACGGGCACGGCAACGCCATGCTGGTGCTGGGCGGAGGCGTACGAGGGGGAAAGGTCTTCACGAAGTGGCCCGGTCTTTCGCCCGGCGCGCTGGTCGCCGGTGACCTGGCCGCCACCACCGACTATCGCTCCGTGATCGGGGAGATCCTGCAGAAACGCTGCGGCGTCGGCTCACTGTCGCAGGTCTTCCCGGACGTCTCCCCGTCCTCCTTCGGGCTGACATCGGCACGCTGATTCCTCGGACGTTTAGGTGTACGACACTTTCCCGTCGCCCGGACGAGTTGTGCTGGGTGAGTGTGCGATTCCCTCCCCCTCTAGGCTGGCCCGTGATGCAACAAGGTAACGGGCACGTCGTGGTGGACGTGGGACAGGACGACGGCTTCGTCTCGCTGCGGCGCTCGGCTCGCCCGCGCGCCGAGCGGTACGAGCTGGGCCGCTCGCTGCGCGAACGGGCGCACCGTTCGGAGATGGCCTTCTGGACGCCGCCGCCGGGCCGGGCCGACCCGGTCGAGCAGATCATCGAGGCCAACCTGGGCCGTCAGCCGTGGCTCGTCCCGGTCCGGGTGGGGCGGATGATCTCTTCGCCGTACGCCTACCTGCGCGGCTCGGCCAACGTGATGGCCGACGACTTCGCGGGGCTGCCGTCCACCGGCATCACGCCGGTCATCTGCGGCGACGCCCACCTGGGCAACTTCGGCTTCTACGCGTCGCCCGAGCGGGAGCTGGTCTTCGACCTCAACGACTTCGACGAGGCCCACCCCGGGGCGTGGGAGTGGGACCTGCGCCGGCTGGCGGTGAGCGTCTACGTGGCCGGCCGGCAGAACGGCTTCCGCGAGGGCGCCTGCGCCGACGCGGTCGAGCACTGCGTCGAGGAATATCAGGTGCAGATCGCCCACCTGGCCGAGCAGCCGCTGCTGGCCCGCTCCTTCGACCAGCTCGACGTCGACAAGCTGCGCTCGGCGGCCACCCGGGCCAGTTTCCGCGACGAGATCGAACGGGCGGCCCGCCGCGCCCGCCGCCGCACGAGCGACCGCGCGCTGCCCCGCTTCACCGAGCGCCGCGACGGCACGGCCAAGCTGGTCGAGGAGCCGCCGCTGATCACCCGCCCCAGCGACCAGGAACGCGACCAGCTGGCCGAGGCGCTGGACGGCTATCTGAACACGCTGCCGCCGCACTGGGCGCGCATCCTGGCCGGATATCGCATCGTCGACATCGCGCACAAGGTGGTCGGGGTGGGCTCGGTGGGCCTGCGGGCGTACGTGGCCCTCTGCGAAGGAAGCAGCTCCGACGACGTGGTGTTCCTCCAGCTCAAGCAGGCCCGCCGCTCGGTCATCGCCCGCCACCAGCACGGCGACTCGGCCTGGCACCGCCACCAGGGCCAGCGGGTGGTCGAATATCAGCAGGCCCTGCAGACGGTGTCGGACCCGCTGCTGGGCTGGACGACGGTCGGCGACACCCAGTTCTACGTACGGCAGTTCCGCGACATGAAGGGCGCGATCGTGGTCGAGGGCATCGACGCGGGCGCCCTGGCCGACTACGCCGGCATCTGCGGCTATCTGCTGGCGAAATCACACGCCCGCACCAGTGGCGCCTCGATGATCGCCGGGTACATAGGCGGCAGCGGCAAACTGGCCGAGGCGCTCTGCCGCTTCTCCCGCGCCTACGCCGACCAGGTGGAGAGCGACCACGCGGCGCTGTCCGCCGCCGTACGACAGGGCCGGCTCCCGGCCGAGACAGTGTGAGAGGACCATCGTTGAGCGGCCGAGTGTCCCTGGACAACCAGGAACTGCTGGACTTCTGGACCGAGCGTCACCTGTGCACGCTGACCACCCTGCGGGCGGACGGCTCCCCGCACGTGGTCGCGGTCGGCGCCACCCTCGACCCGGCGTCGGGCCTGGCCCGGGTCATCTCGTCCTCGACGTCGGCCCACGTGCGCCACGTCCGGAACGGCCAGACGAGGGTGGCGATCTGCCAGGTCGAGGGCCCGCGCTGGAGCACGGTCGAGGGCCTGGCCGTGGTCCGCGACGACCCCGGCGCGGTGACCGAAGCCGAGAAGCGCTACGCGGTCCGCTACCGAACGCCGCGCCCCAACCCCCAGCGCGTCGTCATCGAGGTCGACATCAAGAAGATCCTGGGTTCAAGCCGCTTCACGGCCTGAGACATAACGCGCGCGGTCGGAAGACCACCTCGTCGACGTACCGATGCGCCATCAGGTCGACCCGGAACCGCACCTCGAACGAGTCGGCCGCCGGCCACACTCCGACCGAGAAGGTGAGTTCCGTTGCCGGAGCGGGCGCGGGAATCATGACCAGGAAACTCCGCCCGGCGCCGGCGCCAGTCGCCGCCGCGACGGCCGTGATCGCGAGGTAGGACGCCCCGACCATCATCCCGGCGCCGGGCGTGACCGCACCGGCGAAATGCCGGGCGGCACTCCACGCGGCCTGCTCGGCGACATTCTCACGGAACTCTCGAAGCCCGTCCGCGATCGGGCAGTGGTCCTCGGTGGAGGCCTCGTAGCGGTTCGTCACATATTCAGCGGCCCATGCGGAGTGAACCGACCGGTGGACTCCCGGGGCGGGAGGCCGGTGTTCCGGCGTCGACCCGGGCTCGGGGTGCTTCGGCCTGCCGAACTCGATGCCCATGAGTGCACTCTCCCACTACCGCACCCTGCTGGTCAGGGCCGGTTGAACACGCCCGACGGGTCGTTGCGTGCTCGCAAATGCCGCACACGGGCGGTGTTGGCCAGGTAGTAGGCCTTGTCGGGCAGGCCGGGCACGGGGAAGTTCGGGTACGCGCCGCCGGTGCCGGACGGGTGGGTCAGCTCGTACGAGTCGTCCAACCACCCGCTGGGGTGATCGTTCGCGGCCACTGTGGCGGTCTGTTTGAGCAGGAAACGGGCGTCTCGGTGGGGGAAGGCCGTGGCGGTGGCCGGCACCCGGTTGTACGCGCCACCCCACGGCGTGAAGTCGAGCTCCCGCTCCTCGCCGGGGCGCCGGTCGGCGAGCAGGCGGGTGAGCAGTTCGATGGACGGGACGGGCCCGCGGAAATACTCCGACCTCGGATAGGCGGATCGGTCGTCGGGCCTGTCCTCGCCGGCGAGCCAGCGCTTGGTGGCCCGGTGGGTGCCGTGCTGCCGTTCGTCGGTCGTCGCCGCCGCGCCCAGACGCCGGATCAGGGCGTCCACCGCCGCGTGATCGGGCGCGGCGCCGAAGACGGTCACCGTGGGCGGCCGCTCCGGGGCGGGCGGCGCGGTGATCACCAGGCTCGGTGCCACGGCCTCGTCCAGATTTGGCAGCAGGTGCTGCCAGGCGTCGAGCACGGTCGCGGCGGCGGCCGCCGGGAAGGTGAGCCGGAAGGCGGTCGAGTCGGGGGCGGGCACGGTCCGGAAGGTCAGCGAGATCACCACGCCGGGGGCGCCCCCGCCGCGGAGCAGCCACAGCAGATCGTCGTCGGCCTCGACCACCTGACCGTCGGCCCGCACCATCGTCGCGGCCACCAGGCTGTCGCAGGTCAGGCCGTACCGGCGGCCGAGGATGCCCAGGCCGCCGCCCAGGGTCAGGCCGGCGACGCCGACCGTCGGGCCGCACCCGGCGGCCAGGGTCCGGCCGTGCGCGGCCAGCGCGTCGTACACCTCGGCCAGCAGCGTGCCGCCGCCGATCACGGCCCGGTCGCCGTCGGTCCGTACGCCGGTCATCGGGCCGAGGTCGATCAGCAGGCCGTCGGTGCTGGACCTTCCGGCGAAGCAGTGCCCGCCGCCTCGTACGGCCAAGGAAAGCCCTTTGTCCTGGGCTTCGGCGATGGCGGCGGCCACCTCGGCCGGCCCGGCGCAGCGCACCACCGCGGCCGGCCGGATGCCGGCGAAGCGGGCGAGAACCATCAGCGGACCCACACTCTCAGGTCGCCCACGGGCTCGAAGCCGCCGTCCAGCGCGGCGGCGAGCGCCTCCCCGCGTTCGTAGCCGACCAGCGGACGGCCCGGGAAGTACACGCCGACGGCTTCGGCCAGCTCCGCCCAGTCGACGCGATGTCCCGGCACGGCCCACACGTTGGACACGTCGACCGCGCCGCTGCCGAGCCGGGCGACCGCGCCCGCGACGAGATGGCCGTCGACACGGCGGCCGAGAACGCGGAAATGCGCGCGCCGCAGCAGCGGTGGCAGCAGCACCTCCCGCGTGTCGTGCCGGCCCGTCCACTCGGCCAGCTCGCCCGCGGCGGTGACCGCGGTCCAGCCGGCGGGCGCCGCGCGGCGCCACTCCGTCCGGGCTTCCCGGTGGATCCACGTAGCCGAGAACAGCAGGTTCATACCCGCGCCGGTCAGGTCCATCGTCGCGAAGCTGTCCTTGACCCCGCCGTGCTCCCGGCCGTCGAGGCGGGCGAGCACCTGGTCGGCGCCCACCTCGGGTTCGACGACGACCGCGTCGGAGTGCAGGGGCGGCGGCGGGCCGAGAGCGCTCCACAGCCCGCCGTCCAGCATCGAGCCGACCCCGTGCAGGGCACAGAGGTCCTCGTACCAGCACACACTCGCGTCGACAGCGCCACGAAGCCGGGAATCCATGCCCCCATCCTGCCCCGCCCCCGGGCCGGCGTCAGCGTCGCCGGTCCTGGCCGCTGAGCGCGGCGGCGACATTCGACAGGGCCCGCCCCAGGTCGGGGAGGGTGAGGTGGCCGAAGCCGACGCGGACGATGTGGTCGTCCTCGCCGAACCAGGCGCCGGGGGCCACCCGGGTGTCCGCCTCGCGGAGGGTGGCGTGGAACTTCGCCACGTCCAGGCCGGCCGGCAGGCGCAGGCAGCACAGGGGGCCGCCGTCAGGGGTGACGATCTCGACCGGATTGTCGGCCGCCCAGGCCAGGAGCAGGTCCAGGGCCTCGCGCAGGAACGGGCCGCTCGTGGTGCCCCGCTGCAGGACCCGGGTGGCCAGGTGCTCGTCGATCGTGGAGCAGGCGATGGTGGTCTCGAACTTGGCCGTGCGGGCCTGCTCGTACAACTCGGGGTCGGTGGTGGTCAGCCAGCCCAGGCGCAGGCCGGGAGCACCGTGCGCCTTGGAGACCGAGGAGCACGTGACGACGGCCGGAGAGAGGGCCGCCGCCGAGGGCGGGACCGGGGCGTCGCCGTAGACGGACTCGCGGTAGGTCTCGTCGATCAGGATGCGGCAGCGGGGAGCGCGGCGGGCCACGAGGCCGGTGAGAGCTTCCAGGTCGCGTGCTTCGACGCGTACACCGGAAGGGTTTTGGGGTGAGGCCAGCGAGACCAGATCGGTGGCCGGGTCGAGCGCGGCTTCGATGCGGTCGAGGGGCAGGCGGTACGCCTCGTCGAAGCGGGCGCTGACGATGTCGACGCGGGCGCCGCGGGACTCGGGGAATGAGCGCGCGGGCGGGAAGCAGGGGCCGACGAGGAGCACGCGTTTGGCCGGCAGGAGGGACATGGCGTGGATGGCGCCCACCGTGATCAGCACGTCGTCGCTGGTCACGCCCGTGCTGTCGGCGATCAGCGTGCGCAGTGCCAGGTCGCCGCGGGTGGTGCCGTAGCCGAGCGGGAGGTCGGCCAGGCCCTTCAGGTCGTCGTCGGTGAAGCGCAGCGGCGGGCAGGTGCTCTCGGCCAGGTCGTAGCGGACTGTGCTGTCGATCAGGGCGGTCATCGCGCTCATACGACCGATCGTCGCGATCGGGGTCTCGCCAGGGGAGGGCCAATGCCCCTAGATTGGTCTGTCGATGGAACCAATCGTTGAGCGCCTGGGCCGCTGGGCCACCGGGCGCGGCGCGCTCTACCTGCTGCTCGCGGCCCGTATCCGCACCCTGATCGGCGAGGGTGAGCTGCCGCCGGGCACGCTGCTGCCGCCGGACCGGGCGCTGGCGTCGGCGCTCGCGGTGGGGCGGAGCACGGTCGTCGCCGCGTACGACCTGCTCGTGGCCGAGGGCCGCATCGTCCGCCGGCAGGGCAGCGGCACCCGGGTCGCCGGTCCGCCCTCGGGCGCCGCGCGCCCGACCACCGAGGCGCCCGCGTTCCTTCACCTGCTGGAGCCGCGCGACGGCGTACTGATGCTGGCCTGTGCCGCACCCGACGCTCCCCCGCCCGCGCTGCTGACGGCGTACACCGCGTCGATGGAAGATCTGGCGGCCATCACTGGCGACATCGGCTATCACCCGACCGGCCATCCGGCGCTGCGCAAGGCCCTCGCCGAGCGCTACAACGAACGGGGCCTGCCCACGACGCCCGATCAGATCATGGTGACCACGGGCGGCCAGCAGGCGCTGACGTTGCTGGCCAAGGCTTTGATCCGCCCCGGCGACCGGGTGATCGTGCAGGCGCCCACCTACTTCGGCGCCATCGAGGCGTTCCGCGAGGAGGCCGCCGTCCTGCGGACCGTGCCGGTCGATCTGCGGGGATTCACCAAGGTCAACCCCAGTTTGGCGTACGTCATCAGCACCTTCCACAACCCCACGGGCGCCGTCCTGCCACCGGGCGAACGGCACCGCACCGCCCAGGCCAGCTTCCCGCTGATCGACGACGAGGCCCTGGCCGACCTGGGTTTCCCGGGGCACGAACCGCCGCCGCCCCTGGCTGCCTACAACGACGAGGTCATCACGATCGGCTCCCTGAGCAAACTGATCTGGGGCGGCCTGCGCGTCGGCTGGATCCGGGCGCCGGCCGCGCTGATAGCCCGCCTGGCTCGCATGCGCACGGTCTTCGACCTGGGCGGAAACGTCCCGGCCCAGCTGGCGGCGGCCCACCTGCTCCCCCGGCTGGGCCCGGAGCTGGCCCGCTCGCCCCAGCTCCGGAAATCTCGCCACGACCACCTGAGGGACGAGCTGGCCCGGCACCTGCCGTCCTGGGAAGCCCCACCCGTCGAGGGAGGCCAGACGCTGTGGGTGCGCCTCCCGCACGGCGACGCACAGTCCTTCGCCCAGCAGTCCCTGCGCCACGGGGTGGCGGTGCTGCCCGGCCCGGGCCTCGACCCGTCGGGCGGCAGCCAGGACCGCCTGCGCCTGCATTTCCTGGCCACACCGGAAGACCTGACCGAGGCCGTACGGCGCCTGGCCGCGGCCTGGTCCACATATGATCCGAGGCCGGCCCCCTATCCACCAGCAATGGCCGTCTAGGTAAATCAACGCTCGGCCTCCTTTCCCGTGGATTAATAATGACCGGAAACACTTCTCATGTCGCCACCCCGACGCATTGCCGCAATTTTCGATTGGCATGATCCTTTCTTTGTTCTCGATCTTCGGGGTGCGGGATAATGGCTTATGACGCAGCTGGGGTTCTTCTCGAGGTCGGTTATTGCCGCTATGCGGGATTGGTCGGGGGTGCCGAGTCATTCGCCGGAGATGGTGGAGTTCCGGCGTGGTCAGGATGAGCGGCGGCAATGGGAGCTCAAACGACGCCATGCGTTGAAGTTGTGCCGGTTGCATGGTTGTTCGCGGTTGTGCGGGGAGTTGGGTCTGCATGATCCAACCGAGCGGATACCGCCGCTGATAGGGGATGACGACGTTACGAGTGTGCGGCGGCCCGTGCATCAGGAGGCTTCGGGTCTCCCGCAAGACATGCCACCCGCCGCGGCTGTCCGCCCCACGGAGAATCCGGTCGAGGTCGGGGCCAGTGTGCGAGTCGAGCCGGCAGTCCAGGCCGAGGAAGTAACGCGGGCAGAACCGGCGGGCCAGGGCCAAGAACCGGCGGTCCAGGCCGAGGCGGCCGTGCAGCCGGAGTCCACGGCCCAGGCCGAGGTCATCTCGCGAGTGGAGTCCATCGGACACGGCGAATCTCGGTGCCTCGCCGTGGACCTCCGCCGTCGGCGTCCGCGCCGGCCAGGATCGCACGGCGCGGGCGGACGCCGCACGCGTGCGGCGTCACCGGCATCTGTGGCATCACGGAATCGTCGGCGACCCCCGAGCCGCGACCGTGGCGATCCTTGCGGCACCTGAAGCATTGCCTCGGCCGCCTCGTTGGATGAATCGCTGAGCGGCGCGTCCGGGGATCAATCGGCTACGTGGGCGGTGTTGTCAATCCAGTGCGTGGCCAGGGCCCTGTCGCCGGTGATTTTCATTTCGGTGGCCTGGGTCATTGTGAGGCGGCGGGTCATGGTCAGCAGCAGCTGGCCGGCCGGGGCGGACACTGTCACGTCGGCCGGGTGGTTCGCGGGCTCCCACGTGGCGCCGGAAGGGTCGCGCTTGATGAACCAGGCCGCCTCGATGTCGGTGGCCTGCCACTGCAGGCTCTGGCCGGTGCCTCTCAGGGCTTGGGCGGACTCGGGGCGCCGCGCCTCCCACGTGGGGGACGTGAGCATCGCCAAGTGGTTGGTGATGAGGGCGGCGGCGATGTCGGCCTCCACGTCGGGCCGGTGGCCGGCTGCGTTGGCGGCGTCGGCGCCGTGGACCACTGACTCGTTGAGCATGCTGGACAGCCAGAACTCTGTGCCAGAGCGCTCGTCGCCGGCCGCGTTGAAGATCGGGACGTCGAGGGCCAGGGCCTTTGTCACCCGGTCGGCCGATTCGGCCAGCCACGCCGGCCACTCGGCGGGGGCGCCCGGGAGCTCGGCCATCTCGGTGGGGAGCTTTGTGGGGTCGGTGACTCGCTGGTCGACGATGTCGGCCACCCAGTGCTGGGTCTGGCCTATGTGGGCTACCAGGTCGGTGACGGTCCACTCGGGGGCGGTCGGCACGGGGGCTCCGGGGCCTGCCTTGACGGCCGAGGCGGCCAGGCGGTTGGTGTGGTCGACGATGGCTTGACGGGCACGTTCGGGGGTCAGCTCGGACATGGGATCGGCCTCTCAGGGAATCGCTGTTTTCTGGCTGACTCCGCGAGGCGCTCGAACTCATCGGTCTCGGTCAGAAACGGCCGTCCGAGGTGAACGGGCCCACCTTCGACGGGAGGGTCAAGCCGGCGATCGACAGGGCGGTCAGCAGGTCCAGCAGCTCGCGGCGGGTCAGGGCGCCAGGCGTCGCGGGCTCGGGATGGGGCACGTCCAGGGCCCGGGCGGCTTCCACGGCCCGGGTGGCGATGGCGGCCTCGATCGCCCACAGGCGGTGGGCCCGCATGGCCAGGTGGGCCGACGCCGTCAGCTCGCTGTGCAGGCGGAGCAGGCGGCGGAGGTCGGCCGCCAGCTGCTGGATGGGCGGGCCCATCGGCTGCGGCGGTGGCGGGTGGAGGACGCGCCAGCGGTCCGCCACGGCGCCGCACCATCGTGGGGCGTAGACCACCGCGGCGCCGATCAAAGTGGGGGCGGCGACTATCAGCGCCAGCTTTCCCAGGTCGAGGGCGGACACGTTTCGACGATCCGCCCGGGGCGGGGTGAGCGTCAAGGCGATAACAGTCAGCGCGAAATGTGTTGGAAGGACGACTCTCGATCTGCGGGGAACGCGCTACTTCTAGCGGGTTTCCGGAAGCTCGGGGCCCCACCATCGTGGCTATGGAACTTCCGCTGATCGGCCGCGACGGTGAGATCGAGCGTTTCGCGGCCCTGCTGCGCCGGGCCGCGCCGGGACGTCCCACGGTTCTGATACTCGACGGGCCGCCGGAGATCGGGTGCGGCCGTCTCCTGCGGGAGCTCGCGGTGGCCGGGCGGCGCCTCGGCGCGGCCGTGGCCACCTCGCCCGACCGGATCGTGCTGGTGCGCGACCGGGAGGCGCTGCGGCCGGGCACGGCCGACCCGCACTTCCCCGAACGGCTCGCCGCGTCGGCGCCCGTGCTGGTGGTCACGGCGCGGCAGCCCGTGCTCGCGACCACGCCGGCCGAGGTGCACCGGGTGGTGCTGGCCCCGCTCGGGCGGGCCGACGTCCGGCGGCTGATCGCGGCCCGGCTGGGCGGCCCGCCCGGCGACCGCCTGCTCGACCTGGCCCGGGTCGCGGCGGGCCGCCCGGGCGCGATCCTCGACCTGATCGCCGGCCTGCACGAGGAGAGGCTGATCGGAAGGCCGCACGACGAAAGGCTGACCGCGGGGCCACGCGAGCGAAGGCCGCGCGAGCAAGGGCTGCGTGAACAAACGCCAAGCGAGCAAAGGCCGCGCGAGGAAAGGCCGCACGCCGGGACGCGTGAGGAAGGGCTGATCGACGTCCTGCCGGGGCGGCTGCCCGAGCGGACCCGGGCGCGGCTCGCCCACCGCGTGGCCACCCTGTCGGCGTCGGCTCGGCATCTGGTTCAGGCGGCGACGGCCGTACGGTCGCCGGTCTCGCCGGCCCGGCTCAGTGAGCTGCTCGGTGGCAGCGTCGTCGCGCTTCTGCCGGACGTCGAGGAGGCGCTCGACTCGGGGCTGCTCGTGCCCGCCGGTGACGCGCTGGCGTTCAGCCACGAGCTGGTGCGGGCGGTCGTCGAGGCGTCGATGCCGCATGCCGTGGTCGCGGCGCTGCGGCACGAGCAGGGGCACCATCGGCCGCGCGTGGCCCGGCCACCGGCCGGCGCCGGATCCGCTGCGGCGACCCGGGCCGTGGCGCCGCATCCGCGGACGAGCCCGCGCACCGCCGACTGGAGTCTGCTCAGCGAGCGGGAGCTGGAGATCGCCGAGCTGGTCGGGCTGGCCCTGACCAACCAGCAGATCGCCAGCCGGCTCGGCCGCTCGCCGCACACCGTGAACTATCACCTGCGGCAGATCTTCCGGAAGTTCGGGCTCGCGTCGCGGGTGGAGCTGGTCTCGCTGCTCCGCCTGCGGGAGCAGCCGGAGTTGCGCGCCGACGCCGGCTAGGGCCCCGGACGGTACAGCCAGTCGAGGGCCCCGGCCGGCGCCGCCGCCAGCTCCCGGTCGCGCCGCCGCTGGTCCGGGCCGTCGGGCAGGTGATAGGAGACCAGGCCCGCGCGGGACATCGCGAACACCTTCCCGACCCGGGGACGGCGCGCCGCCTCGAAACGGGCGAAGGCGTCCGGGTGGCGCAGACACTGGGCCAGCGCGACCGCGTCCTCGATGGCCTGCCCCGCGCCCTGCGCCACGAACGGCAGCATCGGATGGGCCGCGTCGCCGATCAGGACAACCCGGCCACTGTGCCAACGCGGCATCGGCGCCCGGTCCCGCAAGGAATGCGCGACGAAACCACCGCCGGCCACCAGGCGGCGGGGCTCGGCATGCCACTCGGCGAAGCCGTCTTCGAGCCCCGCGCCGTCGTCGGGGACCACCGCCACCACGTTGACGCCCGTGCCGATCGGGTAGGCGACCAGGTGGCGGTCAGGTCCCAGCCACACCACCACCCGGTCGAGGTCCGCGGGCACGACCGCCCGGTACGCCAAGTAGCCGCTCTCCCGGGGCGGATCGCCGGCGATGGCGGTCCGGACCGCCGAGTTCAGGCCGTCGGCGCCGATCACCACATCGGCGTCCAGGTCACCGGCCGAGCACACCGGCGCGCCGAGGCGGACGGTGGTGGTGGCCAGCGCGGCGATCAGGTCGCCCCGCCGCATCGTGCAGTACGGGGTGACGTACCGCTGAAGGCCGATCCTGGAGATCACCGAGTCGTCGCGCCAGCGGCGCAGCTCCCGGTAGGCCGGCCGCGCCGCCGACGCGAACATACGCTCGTCCAGCAGGGCGGCCGCGTTGGGCGAGATCTGGATGCCGTACCCCTCGTACGGGAGAGCCGCCTGCCGTTCGTACACCGTGACGCGGGAGAAGCCCTCCCGCCGCAGGGCGGCGGCGGCCGCGAGGCCACCGACCCCCGCGCCGACGACGGCGATGTCAGTAGTAGCGCAGCGCACGGTCCCAGTCCTCACCCGAGGCGAACACGCTGCGCGGCTTCATGATCTCCGGAGGCGCGGTCAGCGCCGCCACCGGCACGAGCGTCCCTGGCGGCACCGCCTCGACCAGCGCCTCCGCCGGAAGAGCGGCCGTCAGATCACGAACTGCCGCGTACCGGTAGCGGGCGGGCACCTCGATCTGGACGTACAACCCCCGCTCGGACTGACGGGCGCGCCAGAACATCACCCCGTACGAGATCGGCAGCCGGAACACCGCCTCCTCGAGCTCGCCCTGGAGATGTCCGCGCCCCAGCACCCGGACGACCGGCAGCTCCGAGCCGCACGGGCATTCGCCGTGGGCGACCTCCACCCGGTCGCCGATGTGATAGCGCAGCAGCGGCATCGCCTCGCGGGCCAGCATCGTCACGACCAGCTCCCCGGCGCCGTCCGCCGCGCAACGGCCGGTCGTGGGGTCGTACACCTCGAAAATGGCCCGATCGGCCCAGAGATGAAGCCGCCCGTGCGGGCATTCGCCCGCGAGGCCGCCGGTCTCGCTCGAGCCGTACTCCTGCACGACCGGCACCCGCCAGATCTCCGAGATCCTTCGCCGCCGGGCCGGTCCCAGCGGCTCACCCGCCACCAGCATCGCCCGCAGCGCCGGGAACCCGCGCAGGCCCGCCTGAGCGGCCGCCGCCGCCCACAGCAGCGTGTCGGTCGGGAGGGACCAGGTCAGGGTGACGTCCAGGTCGTGCATCAACTTCACGACCTTGCTGTACGGCGTGGCGAGCGACCGGTTGTCGGCGGGAACCACGGTCGCCCCGCGGGCCAGCGCCGCCGCGTGCGCGACGTGCCCGGTCAGCATGAGGGCGTACGGCGTACGGACCATGAACGTGTCGTCCGGCTCGATGCCGACCCGCACCCGCGCGTACCGCTCGATCAGGTCCTCCCAGTCACCCTTCGTGTAGTAGGAGGCCGTCGGCGTTCCCGTGGTCCCGCTCGACTCGTGATAGGTCGCCAGCCGCGACCGGTCCACCGCGAGCATCCCGAACGGATAGGCGTCGCGCAGGTCCGCCTTGGTGGTCAGCGGATAGGCGGCCAGCTCGGACCGGTTCGCCGGCACCCCGTCGCGCCGCGTGCGGTAGAACGGCGACCTCGCCGCCGCCGCCAGCGTGGCCGGCAGCAGCGAGTCCTGGATCTTCAGCAGGTCAGAGCTCATGGCACAGCTCGTCGATCGGGTAGCCCACGTGCCGTTCCCGGCCGGGCAGATAGCCGAGGACCTCGTCGCCCGGTTTCAGCTCGGTGGAGTTGAGCACCGCGCCGCCCGGCCCGAGCACCCGCACGTGCCAGTCGTCCTGCACGATCAGGTTGACCCGCTCGCCGGTGGGCGCCACCGCCTCGATGGACAGCAGCGGCCGGGTCTCGATCTTCACCCGGCCCACCGTCACCGGCCGGGTGCGGCCGTCGGCCCGTACGGCCAGGACCGTCGCCCCCGCCTCGAGCTCGCACAGATAGCGGGTGCGCTCGTGGTCGGCCAGCGTGTACGACATGATCGCCCCGGCGTTGACCCGGAACGGGCGCATCGGCATGTACGGCAGCGGGTGCGTCTCGCTGACACAGAGGATCAGCCCTTGCGAGCGGGAGCCGACCAGGATCCCCTCGTCCTGGTTGAGATAGGAGCACGTGTCCACGCAGGCCCGCTCGCCCGAGCCGCTGTGCCGCACGCCGGTGACGGTCAGGGTGACCAGGTCGATCTCGGGCGAGCTGCGCCGCACCACCTCGGTGAGCTTGGTGGCGTCGCCGGGCCCGCCCGGGCGCAGCAGCACGCCGTCGGGACCGCGTTCGAGCACGGTCAGGTGGACCGAGGCCTCGTCGATGTCGCCGACCTCGGTGATGATGCGGCCCAGCGAGCCGTCGGCCGCGGCCAGCACGATCTCGAGCGGGATGTGGGTGGGGTCGTGGAAGCGCAGCACCGTGATCTCGTCGGTCCGCACCCGCTCGCAGGCCAGGTCGAGACTGGCGGCGTCGGTGACGTCGACCCGGCTCCCGAACCGCACACCCGGGCGGTCCTGATGCCGGGTGGGATCGGTCAGCACGAGGTCGGCGTTGCCGAGGTCGCCGGGCAGGCCGGCGCCGGCCACGGCCAGCACCCGGGTGACGGTCGGCGGCAGATCGGCCAGGTCGGCCGGATCGTCCGCCACGATCGCCTCGAAACGCAGGTGGACCGCCTCCTCGGCCGCCTCGCGCCGCCACGGCCCGGCCCCGCGCAGGTCCAGCCAGCATTCGCGTCCCCGGCTCATCGGGCCACCGCCGGAGTCCGGTCGTGCACGACGGCGGCCAGCCGGCGCAGCATGGCGCCCGGGTCGGCCGCCGTGAACACGAGCCGTCCCACCGCCACCCCGGCCGCGCCCGCGCGCATCGCCGCGGCCATCCGGCCCAGCGTCGCGTCCCCGGCCGGATCGGGCGCTCCCCCGGCCGCCAGCACCGGCACCGCCGCCCCCGAGATGATCCGGGCCGCCGCCACCGGGTCGTCCGGCAGCGCGGTCTTGACCAGGTCGGCGCCCATCTCGGCGGCGACCGCCACGGCGTGCGCGACCAGCTCGGGCGAACGGCCGTCGCGGACCGCGGGCCCGCGCACGTACATCATCGCCAGCAGCGGCAGCGACCACCGGTCGCACTCCCCGGCCACGGCGGCCAGGTGGGCGATCTGCGCCGCCTCGGTGCGCGAGGCCGCGTTGACGTGCACGCTGACCGCGTCGGCGCCGAGCCGCAGCGCCTCCTCGACGGAGGCCACCGGATATTTCGCGTCCGGGTCGGCCGCCATGCGGGTGCTCGCGTTCAGCTGCACGATCAGCGACAGGTCGTGGAACCGGGCCGGCCGGATCCGGCGGGCGGCGCCCTTGTGGACCACCACCCCGTCCGCGCCGTGCTCGGCCAGCTGGGCGACGAGCGCGTCCAGGTCGCCGTCGGAGCGCAGCGGGCCGGCGCCGACCGCGTGGTCGAGCGGCACCAGCAGGAGGCCGGAGCCACCCCGGCGGCCGAGGTGCCCCAGCCTCAGCCGCCGCCCGAAGGATTCGTTTCCGTACATCGCGGAACCCCCCTGATCAGGTTTTTCTGACGCCCGGAAGCTATCGGCGGCCGGTCGCGGCCCGACACTGCTCGACCGGGTGGCACCCCGGCGGGTGCGGCGAAATCGCAGGTCGGCTCGCTTCGTGGCCATTGACCTAGCCGAATGGGTAGTTGACCCGCGACGGGTACCCGCGCCCGATGCGCCGGGCACCGCTTCGTGGTACGTATGAGGCGCGATGAGGACCCCCGACATGATCCGGCGACTGGTCGGCCGGGAAGCCGAGGTCGAGTCGCTGACCCGGCTCATGGACGACACCGCGGCCGGCGCCGGCGGCTGCCACGTGGTGACCGGCGCCCCCGGCATCGGCAAATCGGCGCTGCTGCACGCGGCGGCCCGGCTGGCCGCCGAGCGCGGCATCGCGGTCGCCGCCCGCGAGGCGTTCCGGCTCGACCAGGCGGCGCCGCTGGTCACCCTGGCCGGCGCGCTGCGCGAGTGCCGGCCCCCGTCACCCGCGTTCGCCTGGCTGACCCGGCAGGAGCCGGCCGACCCGCTGCGCGCGCTCCAGCGGCTGCGGGCGTCGCTGGAGGAGGCGGCCGGCGAGCGGCCCCTGCTGATCGTCATCGACGACGCGCAGTGGATGGACGAGCTGAGCGCGCTCGCCGTCCGCGAGCTGATCCCGGCCCTGGCCTCCTCACCGGTGCGCTGGCTGTTCGCGCACCGGCCGCCGTCACCCGACGACGGCGAGACCCCCGGTCACCAGCTCATGAGCTGGTTGCGGCGCGAGGGCGTACGGCCGGCGCGTCTCGGTCTTCTGAATGAGAAGGCCATCGCCGAGCTCAGCGAGGACGTGGTCGGCGCCGAGGTCGACAACACCGTGGTGGCGCTCGCCGCCTCGTGCCTGGGCAATCCGCTAAAGACCGAGCAGCTGCTCAAGGCCCTGGTCGCGACCCGGCAGCTGGTGGTGGCCGACGACGTCGGCTCGGTGGTCGGCGACGACCTGCCGTCCAGCTTCGTCGACTCGGTGCGGGAGAACGTCGAGACGCTGCCCGACCAGGCGGCCTGGCTGCTGCGCTCGGCGTCGGTGCTGGCCCGCCCGTTCACCTTCGACGAGGCGGCCCGGCTGACCGGGCACAAGCCGGTCGAGCTCTATCCGCTGATCGACGAGGTGATGCCCGACTTCCTGGTCGAGGACGCCGGCGGCGGCCTGGCCTTCGCACACGACCTGGTCCGGCAGGCTGTCTACAACACCCTGCCCCGCACCATGCGCGAGCAGCTGCACCGCGAGGCGGCCACGCTCGACCGGCCGGCCCTGGAGGTGGCCGAACACCAGCTGCGCAGCGGCCGTTCCGGCGCGGCCGGCGCGGTCCACATGGTCCGTTCGATGGCCCGCGAGATCGCCCGGGTCGCGCCCGGCGCCGCGGCCGACGTCATGCTGCGCGCGCTGGCCGCGGCCGAGCCGGGCGATCCGGGCCGGCCCGCGCTGATCGCCGACACCGTCGGGCTGCTCGCCGCCGCGGCGCGCCTCGGCGAGGCCCGCGAGCTGGGTGGTGAGGCGCTCGGCGCCGGCCTCGACGCCGAGACCGAGGCGCTGCTGCTGCTCGGCCTGGCCGAGGCCTGCAAGCACGGCGGCCTCAACGAGATGACCGTCCGGTACGCCGATCAGGCGCTGCGGCACGCGGGCATCTCGCTCTCCGTTCAAGCCCGGCTTCATGCCGTACGGGCCCACGCGCTCTGCTATCTCGGTGAGCTGGCCCGGGCCGACGAGTCCGGCGCCCGCTCCGACGAGCTCGGCCGGCGCGGCGGGGCGTACGGGGCCGCGGTGTTCGGCCTGGCCGGGCGCAGCCTGGTCGCCTTCACCGAGGGACGGCTCGGCGATTCCCTGGCCCACGCGCGCGCCGCGACCGCGCTGGCCGACGAGGCGGGCGGCGAGGCGGCCCAGCGCCATCCGCGCATCTGGCTCGGCGGGGCGCTGACCGTGCTCGACGAGTTCGACGAGGCCGAGCAGGTCATCCGCGACGGGCGCCGCGAGTCCGACCGCTCCGGCTCGTCCTGGGCCGAGCCTCTCTGGCATTACTTCCAGACCTCTCTGCTGTACGCCCGTGGGCGCCTCGAGGAGGCGGCGGTCGAGGCCGAGTCGGGCCTCACGGTGGCCGAACGGCACAACGCCCACGCCCTGGCCATGCCGCTGCTGGGCATGCTCATGCGGATCTCCGTGCTCCGCGGCGACCTGCGGGCGGCGCAGGACCACCTCGACCATGTACGCCGGTTGGCCGACGGCGGCGTGACGGCCGTGCCCGAGGACGTGCTGTGGGCCGAGGCCGTGCTGATGGACGCCCGCGGCGACACCCCGGCCGCGTTCGCCCTGCTCGGCGACTTCTACCGGGAGCTGCCCGAGCGGCCCGCCCTGCTCGCCAACGACCCGGCGGCGGCGGCCGGACTGGTCCGCATCGCCCGCGAGGCCGGCCACCCGGACGAGGCCGCCACCGCCGTGCGGGCGGCCGAGCGGCTGGCCGCACGCAACCCCGGCTCGCGCGCGGCCGCGGCCGCCGCCGACCACGCCGGCGGTGTCCTGACCGGAAGCCTGGACAAACTCCTGGCCGCGGCCGGCCGGTACCGCGAGGTCGGCCGGCCGCTCGCCCTGGCCGCCGCGCTCGAGGACGCCGCGATGCTGGCGCCCTCCCCCGACCGGGCCTGGTGCGAGGAGGCGCTGGCCCTGCTGACCGCGGCCGGCGCCGACCGGGCCCGCCGCCGCATCGAGGACATGCTCGGCACGTGGGTGGCCCCGGCGCCGGCCGAGACCTGCCTCCCCCAGCTCACCCCGGCCGAGCGCAAGGTGGCGCTCGAGGTCGGCAAGGGCAGCACGAACATCACGATCGCGGAGACCCTCTTCATCTCCCGGCACACCGTGGACGCGCATCTGCGCAACATCTTCACCAAGCTCGGCATCCGGCGGCGGGTCGAGCTCGCCACCCTCGTCGCCCAGGAGTGCGGCGCCCGAACCACGTGAACACGTGATGTACGGACGACCCGTGCGGCCGAGGATGGCGGTGTAACCCGCCCATCACCCCCACCGCCAAGGGGACGCCGATGCCGACAGCCGCGTTCCGGACGCCGGTGCTCGTGGCCGGAGCCGGTGTCACCGGCTCGCTCACCGCACTGGAGCTGGCCCACCACGGTGTGCCCAGCATGGTCGTGGAGCGCTCCGGCGGTCCACCCCGGATCCTCGAGCCGTTGCTGGTCAACGGGCGCAACATGGAGCTGCTGCGCCGGCTCGGCCTGTCCGGCGGCCTGCGCCCGGCCGGCGTCGACCCGGACGGCCCGGTCGACGTGGTCTGGGCCCGCGGCGTCGACCGGGAGCCGCTGCTGGTGTGGCGGCTGCCCTCGGTCACCGAGCTGCGCGGCTCGTACGCGGCCTCCGCCGACGGCACCGACCCGATCGAGCCGTACCTGCTGATCGCGGGCTCCCGGCTGGCCGGGCGGCTGCGCCGGGCCCTGGACCACCCGCTGATCGACCTGCGCTCGCGCTGGACGCTCACCGACCTGCGCAGCGAGCAGGACTGCGTGGTCGCCACCGCGATCGACGCCGAGTCCGGCAAGCGGCACGTGATCGAGGCCGCCTACCTGGCCGGATGCGACGGCGCGGGCAGCACGGTGCGCCGCTGCGCCGGCCTGGAGATGGAGGAGCTGGGCACGGCCGCGACCTATCTGACCGTGGCCTTCCGCAGCCCCGAGGTGGCGGCCCGATGGCCGCATCCGTCGGCGGTGATCACCGGCGGCAGCACCCTGCTGACCGGGCACGACGGCGACCTCTGCGTCGCACACCTGCCGCTGGCCGAGGGCGACGAGGCCGCCGTGGCCGACCCGGCCGGGCTGCTCGCGCGGCGGCTCGGGCTGCCCGGCGAGCCGCCGGAGATCTGCGGGGTCGTGCAGCGGGCGGGCACCCCGTCGGTCGCCCGCGCCTATCGCCGTGGCCGCGTCTTCCTGGCCGGGCAGGCCGCCCACCAGGCCGAACCGCCCGGCAACGACGTCGACACGTGCATCGGCGACGCCGTCGACCTGGGCTGGCGGCTGGCCGCGGCCGTGCACGGCTGGGCCGGCGAGCATCTGCTGGCCGGCTATCAGGCCGAGCGCCGCCGGCAGGCCCTGCTCGACCGGGAGCTGGGCCGCCGGGCGGGACAGACCCGCAGCCGGTTCCAGCGGCTGGTGGCCTCGGGCGCCGACCGGGAGGTGCTCGTGGAGATCCTGCGGCAGGAGGCGCCGCAGGTCGACGCGGCCGGCACCGGCCCGGCCGGCATGACCGGTGCTCCCGGGTTCCGCCCGCCCGCCTTCCGGCTGGCCGGCGGGGAGCAGTTCTTCGACCGCCTCGGCCCGCAGCTCACCCTGGTCGACCTCACCGACGACCAGGGCGGCTGGCCGCTGATCACGGCGGCCAGGGCCCGGGGCGTGCCGATACGGCACCTGCCGATGGCCGGGGCGCCGATGCCGGCCGCGTGGTGCGGGCGGCTCGTGCTGATCCGGCCCGACCAGCAGGTGGCCTGGCGCGCCGACGGGCCGCCGCCCGACTGCGACGGCGTGCTCGACGAAGTGACGGGCGTACGACACCAGTTATACGAGAACGCGTGATGCGAGGGCCGGATCACTCCGGCGACGCTCGACATCTCCCAGCGGATCAGGGATGGGACAGAGGGACGATGTCAACAACGATCATCGACGACCTGGGGCAGACCACAATCGCCGGCTGGTACACCCGGCTCGCCGACAACCCCTGCCCCCGGCGCAACCACTGGCAGACGAAAATCATCTACTACGAGGCCGTGGCCGAGCTCCTGGCCGGCCGGCCGGAACGCCCGCTGACCTGGAAGACGATCGTCGGCGCGGCCCGCCCGCGCGGCTGCCGCAGCACGTTCTACGAGGTCACCGGCGTGCGCGCCCGGCACGCCATGGTCGGCGAGCTGATCGCCGAGGGCAGCATGCGCTCCATCGAGATCGCCATGCGCTATCAGCGGCCCGACCCGGTCGAGCAGCTCATCGACGAGACGAAGGTGTGGTCGTTCTGGCCGTACCGCCAGCATTTCGCCGAGCGCGCCTCCGACCCGGGCGACTCGCCCGAGCCGGTGCTGCCCTCGCTGCGCGAGGCGCTGCTGGCCTGGGCCGGCCTGCACCCGGCGCTGGCCGCCGCCAACTCCTATCGCCCGCCCGCCTGCGCGGTCGAGGACCTGGCCGTGCTGCACCGGGGACGGCTGGCCGCCACCCGGGCCGAGAGCCGGCTGACAGAGGTTCTCCGCCACGCCTGGTGAGGCCATTATGGACTCATGGCCGACCGGTTCCCGAGGCGCACCGGCACATGGCCGCCCGGCACGTTCCTGGGCGGCCTCGCGCCGGCCGCCGCCGACGAGCTGCTCGGCCTGAGCGCGCGGCACCGCTACGAGAGCGGCCGGCCGATCCTGCGCGAGGGGGCCCTCGGGTCGCACGTGGTGGTCCTCGAGAGCGGCTTCGTCAAGGTGACCACGGCCGACTTCGGGACGCTGCTCGGCATCCGGCTGCCCGGCGAACTGGTCGGCGAGATCGGCGCCCTGACCGGCAGCCCCCGCAACGCGACGGTCACCGCCTGCGGCACCGTCCACGCGGGCGTGGTCACCAAGGCTGCCTTCGAGGACTTCCTGCGCCGCCACCCGGCGGCCTCGACACTGGTCATGGCGATGATCGCGCGCCAGCTGACCTGGGCCAACCGGCGGCGCAGCGACTTCACGGCGTTCCCGGCGCCGGTCCGGCTGGCCCGCCTGCTGGTCGAGATCGCCGAGACGTGCGGGCGGGACCGGCCCGGCGGCGGCGTCGAGATCGCGGTGCCGCTGAGCCGCCCCGAGCTGGCCGCGATGATCGCGGCCTCGCGGGCGACGGTGCAGAACGCCGTGCAGGAGCTGCGGACGGCCGGGCTGATCGCCACCGCCTATCGGCGGATCGTCGTGCTCGACCTCGCGGCGCTCGCGGCCTTTCCCACTATCGCGTGCGGCCCCGGGGAACCAGGCGCGTGATCGGCATCGGCGGGGACGGCAGGGGCTCGCCGTCGTAGCCGCGCACCTCGCCGAAGCGGGGCGTGCGGTCGGCCCAGTCGGCGCGCATCTGCACGATCTCGTCGTGGTCGCGGGCGACGAAGTTCCACCACATCACCAGGCGCTCCTCGAAGGGCTCACCGCCGAGCAGGAGCAGGCGCGACGCCGACGACGTGGCCAGTGGCAGTGACCGGCGGCCCTCACCGGCGTACAGCAATGGGCCTGGCTTGAGGGTTGTCGCGTCGACCGTGGGAGCGCCGTCGAGGGTGAGGAGCGCGTATTCGAAGGTGGGATCGAGGGGCAGGTCGATCTCGGTCCCGGCCTCGAGGGTGAGCTCGGCCCCGATCAAAGGCGTGTGAGTGGCGGCCGGAGAGGTCACGCCCTCGAAGGAGCCCATGAGGACGGTCGCGGTGAGACCGTCGCGGGAGACGACGGGAAGGTCGGCGTGGTGGGCGAAGGCCGGGGCCATGTCCCGTACGGAGGAGGGCAGCGCGACCCAGAGCTGCACGCCGTGCAGGATCGGCGAGTGGACAGCCGGGGTCTCCTCGGAGTGGGCGATGCCGCGGCCGGCGGTCATCAGATTGAGCTGGCCGGGGCGGATCTCCTGCACCGAGCCGAGGATGTCGCGGTGGAGCACCTCGCCCTGGAGCAGCCAGGTGACGGTCTGCAGGCCGGTGTGCGGATGAGGGGCGACACGCATGCCGGGCCCGCCGGAGATGTCGACCGGGCCGTACGCGTCGAGGAAGCACCAGGCGCCGACCATGCGGCGGCCTTTGGCGGGCAGCAGGCGGGTGACGGCGAAGCCGCGGGGGCCGCCGAGCGCTACGGGTGTGCCTTCGAGCAGTTCGCTCATGGACCGAGTTTAAATGCGTGACGGCGGTGGGGCGCGCTCCCACCGCCGTCACTCCCGGCCACGCCGCGCAAAAGTTCCCTCACACCGTCATGGGGGGCAAGTCGGTGTGAGAGCCCTGGGTCAGCGCGGTGGCGACCGTTGGAAACGGGGGCGTGGTCGCCGGCCGGGGAGTTGGAGGTCCGTCTGTGTTGCTCCTCCACCGTGACATTCCGTAGCACCAAGATCCGTGGAAAGCCATCGTGGCCTTCGCCACTTTGTTACCTGTGGGTAGCTCTAAAGGGGTCCTCAATACGTGTTTAAGAATGACTTAAGTTGAGCGATCTCCTTTGAACCACATCGCGAGGTTCTCCGTACTCTCCCTCGACGAACCACGCCCCGAGCCTCGGGGAGCGCTCCCGGGGGCGGTAGCGCTGTTCGCAAATCCGTGGTTAACCTTCCACATCCACCGCGTGGGAGGGGACGATCCGGGCACGCGTGACAGACGGGGGGCAGCATGCCGCGAGGGGTCGCCTCATGAGTTTCGAGGACGACGAATATTGGGACGAGGAGTACTCCGAATACTCCCTCGTTCCGAACGCGGCTGTGGTTCAAGAGCGTCCCTTCGTACGCCGGACCGGCCCCGAGCCGGTCATCCCGACCAAGCGCGCCGGCGAGGACGGCACGCCGGTCGACGAGCTGGCGGCCCGCCGCCAGCGCCGGGCGGGCGGCAGCGCCTTCGACACCAAGCGGCCGAGCTGGCTCGACGACCCGGAGTTCTCCCCGGTCGACACGTCCCAGCCCAACCTGGCCGGCGACGACTTCGACGACGTCGACTTCAACCGCCCCGAGCTGGGCGCCGACTTCGAGAACCCGGAGTTCCCGATCGCCGACGGCGGCGCCCGCCGGCGCGAGACGGCGCTGCACGACGACATCGACGAGCCGTTCGACCACCGCGACCTGGTGGCCTACGGCCACGGTCCGGAGCCGGGCGCCGTGACGGTCGGCTGGGACGAGGACTACGAGGAGCCGGCGGCCGAGCGCCGCCCCGGAAGCCGCTGGCGGCGGCTGGCGGGGAAGGCGAGCTCCAAGGCCGCTCCGGCGGACGGCCGCAAGAGGGGCCGGGCCCGGCCTGCGGGGGAGCCCGCTGACCGGCCCGCGTCTGACCGGCCCGCGTCTGACCGGCCCGCGTCTGACCGGCCCGTCTCCGATCGCACCGTTTCGGATCGGCCCGCCTCCGACCGGCCTGCTTCTGGCCAGCCCGCTTCTGGTCGGCCGGCTTCTGGCCAGCCCGCTTCTGGTCGGCCTGCTTCTGGCCGGCCCGCTCCTGGCCGCGGTGATGGCGCGCCGGTCGATCGCGGGACGGCCTCGCCCTACCCGGACCCGCGCGGCCCCGGCGGGGATCGGCGCGGACCGGCCCCGCGCCCGGCCCCGCCGGGCGACATGCGGCCCGCGGCCAGCGGACGTGCCCGCGTGCCGGAAGCGCCCGGCGACCCGATGGACCTTTACCGCCGCCCCGACCAGGAGCGCCCACGGCGCGCCCCAGACGATCACCGTCCCCGCCCCGCGGACTCCTTCGAGGACGACCGGCGCCGCTCTTACGACTCGTACGACGAGCGCTACACCCCCGGCTTCCCCACCGACGAACGTGGGCGCCGCACCGGCGAGCGCACCGCCATGATCTGGGACGAGCCGCCGCGCCGCGACGACGACCCGCGCGACCGCCGCCGCTCCCCCGAGGACGACTACCGCGGCCCTTCCCGCCGTCGCGGCGACCGTGTCAGCTACGACCTCGACGCCCGTTTCGAGCTCGACGAGCGCTACCCCGCCGACCAGTACCCGGCCGACGACCCGCGCGACCAGCGCCGCCGCCCCGCCGACTACAACGACCGCCGCCAGTCCCCCGCCTACGACGACCGCCGGGCCACCGCCTACGACGACCGCCAGGCCCCCGATTACGACCGCAGTCGGCCTCCCGTCTACGACGACCGCGGCCACGCTGCCGTATACGACGACCGCGGCCACGCTGCCGTATACGACGACCGCGGCCACGCTGCCGTATACGACGACCGCGACCAGGCTGCCGTATACGACGACCGGGGCCAGGCTGCCGTATACGAGGACCGCGACCAGGTCTCGGGTTACGACGACCGCGGCCAGGCGGCTTTCTACGATCAGGCGCCGGACCGCTTCCCAGCCGAGATCCACGACGAGCGGCGCCCGGCCGACGCGTACGACGAGCGGCGCCCGGCCGACGCGTACGAGGGTCGCCGTCCCGACGCGTACGACGAGCGCCGCCCCTGGCCCGCCGACCGCGACCCGCTGGACGAGCGCTGGCCGGTCGAGGCCGCCGACGCCCAGACCTGGGCCACGGACGAGCCCGCCGCCCGGCCCCCGCGCACCATCGACGGCGAGATCCTCGACGAGCGCCCCGCCCGCACGATCGACGGCGAGATCGTCGCCGAACGCCACCGGCCCACCGCCGAGCCGACCCCGGAGCCCGAGCAGCAGGAGGCTTCCCGCGTCCCGGCCACAGCCGCGACCGCCGACCTGCGGCCCACCGAGCAGGACGAGCCCCAGCCCGTCCCCGCCCAGCCCGTCCCCGCCCAGCCCGTCCCCGCCCAGGCTGTCCCGGCCCAGGCTGTCCCGGCCCAGCCCGAGCCGGCACCGCACCGGCCGGAGCCCGGGGCCCAGGCGCCCAGCGACGACCCGGCCTCGACCGAGCAGGACGAGGCCCCACGAGTCATCAGCAAGGCAGCCCCGCCCACGCCCCCGAAGGTGATCGGCAAGGAAGCACCGCCGCCCACCCCGCGCGTGGTCAAGGCCGACCCACCCACGGCCCCTCGCGTCGTAGGCACCCACGCCCCGACCCCCGCCGCGCGTGTAGTCACCCCCGCCCCCGCTGCCCCGCCGCCCCCGCCGGCCCACGCACAGCCCACCGCCCCCCAGCAGCCCGCGGCCTCCCACCAGGTGCCCGCAGCCGCCCAGCCGCAGAACCACCAGCAGCCTGCCGCCGCCCAGCAGCCAAATCACCAGCAGCCTGCCGCCGCCCAGCAGCCAAATCACCAGCAGCCCGCGGCAGCCCAGCAGCAGAACCACCAGCAACCCACGGCCACCCAACCGCCGAACCATCAGCAACCGACGGCTGCGCAGGCCGGGGCCCACGCTCGACCCGAAGCCGGCCGGCCGGCGCCGGACACGCGGCAGACGACCGTCCAGCAGCCTCCTACGGTTGCCGCAGCTCCGCCGACCGCCCAGCCGCACACGGGCCGCGCCGCAGCCGAGACCAGCGGCCCTTCGTCGCCGCAGCCGAACGTGGACAGCGCCAGGCCCAACGCCACCGGGCCGACGCCGAACTCCGCGACAGTTCCGACGCAGCCCGTGCGCCCCACCGACCACAGCGCCGACGGCTCGCACGGCCAGCGCGACTCACACAGTCCGCTTCCTCCGCTCCAGGCTCCCCCGACTCCGGGCCAGGCCGCTTCCGCTCAGCCCGCCGCCCAGAACCGGCCCGCCGGTGGCGGTTCCCCCGCAACCACGAACCCCCGCCTGGGCACCCCGCCACAGCACCAAGCCGGCGGCGGCTCCCCCGCAACCACGAACTCCCGCCTGGGCATCCCACCGCGGCAAGGCGGCTCCCCCGCAACCACGAACCCTCGGCTGGGCATCCCGCCGCAGCAGCAGGGTGGCGGTTCGCCCGCGACCACGAACTCCCGCCTGGGCCTCCCGCCGCAGGACGGTTCGGGCGCGCCTTTCGACGGCGCCCGGGGCTACAGCTCGCAGGACCACCGTCCTCGCCGAAGCCCGCGGACCGCCCACGTCACTCTGTCGGAGTCCGACGGGCCGTGGTCGATGGTCGCCGACCAGGCTCCCCCGCCCTCCCTGCCGACGACCGGCCTCACGCCGCCGATCTCCCCCGCGGCCCCACGCCCGTCGTCCGACCACCTCCACCCGGCACCGCCGGCCGCCCCGGCGGCCTCGTTCCCCGGCGCCGCACAAAATCCGCAGGCCCCGGCTCCCCAAAGCCGCGCCCCGCAGACTCATCCCGCTCCTGGCGCGGTCCCGCAGGCCTACGCCGGTCCCGGACCGGTCCCGCAAGCTCACTCCGCCCCCGGCGCCGTCCCGCCGGCTTACGCTGGTCCCGGCGCAGTCCCACAAGCTCACTCCGCCCCCAGCGCTGCCCCGCAGGCCTACGCTGGTCCCGGTCCGGTGCCGCCGCCGTACCCGGCGACCGTGCCCAATGCCGCGCCGCAGCAACAGCCCCAGCGCGACGTGTCGGAGCAGTCTCACAGCGGTTCGCCCGAGCAGGCCCGGCCGGTGCATGGCGTTACCGAGCCGAGGACGGCCCACCCGTCGCAAGGTGTCCCGCAGCAGCAGGCCGCGCCTCAGCAGACGGGCGCTCCGCGGCAGCCCGCTGACGCACCGCGAACCATGCCCGGCGCTCTGCCGGTCCAGTCACCTCAGCCTCAGACGCGGCCGCAGGAAGGGGCGCCGCAGGCCTACAGCCAGCCCAGTCCCGCGCCACGGCACGGGCCCGCGTCTTCGAACTCGAGCACCGCCGGCCCTCAGAACTACGCCCAGCCCGCC
Source organism: Actinoplanes sp. NPDC000266 (assembly GCF_042899005.1). Lineage (NCBI taxonomy): Bacteria > Bacillati > Actinomycetota > Actinomycetes > Micromonosporales > Micromonosporaceae > Actinoplanes > Actinoplanes sp. NPDC000266. The sequence goes on along the minus strand of NZ_JBIAZI010000019.1, from coordinate 81,191 downwards.
GCCACTCCGCACCCGCAACAGGGTCCGGCCACGCAACAGAGCCCACCACAGCAGCGGCCCGCCACACAGCAGGGCGCACCGCAGCAGGGCGCGCCGCAGCAGAGCCCGGCTACGCAAAGCGGCGCACCGCAGCACGCCGCGCCGCAGCAGGGTCCGGCCACGCAGCGCGCTGTACACCAACAAGACCCGGCCACCCAGCACGGCGCGCACCGGCCGGGAGCGGCCCGCGACGCCGGGCAGTTCCAGGGGCAGCCCGGCGAAACCTCGCAAACTGGGGCACCAGCCGGGGCCTCGCCCTGGGCACCGCCGAACACCACGCCGCCGTCAGCGAGGCCTCAAGGGTTTGCGGACACGCCCGTGCCTGGTGGCCCTATCGCGCCGACGTCCGCGCCGCCCGGTATCGGGGATCAGCCGGTGGACCATCGGCTCGGGTCGCCGGGTGCGCCGAGCGGTCCGCTGCCGTCCGTTCCGAGTACGCCCGCCGCGTGGCCTCCGCCGCCGTCCTCCTACGCCCAGAGTCCCGCCAGGTCCGGCCAACCGGTGCCCGGTCAGACAGGGCCGGGTCAGACGCCACCCGGCCACGCAGCGCAGAGCAACGCGGCGACCGGTCAGGCGGCTCAAAGCCAGGCAGCGCCCAGCCAGGCCACTCCAGGCCAGACGGCGCCCAGCCACACGGCGCCCAGCCCCACGGCGCCCAGCCCCACGGCGCCCAGCCACACGGCGCCCAGCCACACGGCGCCCAGCCACACGGCGCCCAGCCACACGGCGCCCAGCCACACGGCGCCCAGCCACACGGCGCACGGTCAGACGGCGCACGGTCAGACGGCGCATGCTCAGACGGCGCCGGGCCAGGCGACACCTGACCACGCGGCGCCCGGTCAGACGGCCCACGCATCCGGTCAGACGGCCCACGCACCCGGTCAGACGGGCCGCGCAACCGGCGAAACGGCTCCTGCGGCGCACGGTCAGGACCCGAGCGGTCACGCGGTCGACGACCAGACCATGACGGGGTCTCAAGCGCCCATGCCCTCGGCCCGGCCCGGGTCGCTCGATGATGCGCGGCCGGTTTCGGGTGGGGACGGCACTCCTCGGCCCACCTCGCTCGCTTCGGCGCCGGTCAGTGCCCCCGCCTCCGGGCAGTCCGGTGCGCCGGGTGAAACCGGGGCGGCCGTACGGGCCGTTCCCGCGCCGCGGACGCCTTCCGACGGGCCCCCTCCGCAGTGGCCCAGCGCTGGGCGGCGGCCGGATCCGGCCGCCGCCGAGCACACCGCTCAGCATGCCGGGCCCGATCAAGCCGCGACGCCGGGTGAGCAGCGTCTCGGGGCGCACGCCGCGCCGTACATGGATCCGGACGGCACGCTGCACAACCTGCGGCCCATCGCCCGGCTCGAGGTCTCGGGGCCCGACACGCAGCCCGCACGGCCCGCCGACACTGATTTCGGTGGCATGTGGTTCACCTCCAAGGCCGAACCCGAAGATGAGCCGGCCGACCAGAGCGAACAGCCGAAGCGCACCACCACCGACGGCGTCGTCATCGACCTTGACGTCACCGGTCTCTTCCGCGCCATGGCCCTGGCCAACGGCCCCGACGCCGCCGCGCCGGCCGAGGTGGAAGAGGACACCACCGACGGTCCTTCGACCATGGACGCCGAGGCTGTTCGGCGGCGGATCGAGCAGCGCATGCTCGCCGAGGCCGCTGAGCGGCCGCGTGAAGCCGAACCCGAGCCCGAGCCCGAGCGGCCCAGCCTGTCCGCGGCCGATCTCGAGGCGATTCGCTGGCGGCTCGACGGCGGGACCCTCCGGGAGGTCGTCGAGGACCGGGAAGCTCTGCGGGAGCTCGGCGAGAAGCTCGACGGGCCGCTCGCCGACGAGGTCGACAACGTCGCCAAGGCCGGCCTGCTCAGCGTCCGGGCCGAGGTCTACCGCCTGCTCGGCGAGCTGGGCATGGCCGCCGCGGCCAGCCGGCTCGCTCTGGCGCACGCCGAGTCGGCCCGGGACGTGCAGTCGATGGTGATCGCGCAGGCCGAGCTGGCGCACATCCTGCGGCTGCGGCGTGACTTCAAGGAGGCCGACCGCCTCTTCGCCAAGGCCACCTCCGACGACGTGCCCGAGCTCCTGCGCAGCGTCGTTCACGAGAACGCCGGCCGCAGCTGCTACGACCAGGGCCGTCACATGGAAGCTTTGGACCATTTCGCCAAGGCCGTACGTCTCGGGAAGCCGGACGACAGTGAGCTGGCCGCCCGCATCGGCGTCTGCCTGGAGGCCGTCTACATCCATGTCCTGCGCGACGGCTGGGGACCGTATCCGCGCAGCCGTGAGGACATCCTCGGGGTCCAGGCTCCACCAGAGCCCGCACAACAGAACGACGCCTTCGACGAGCCCACCGCCGAGCAGCTCATCATCCGTAAGAGCTGATCGACGACGGCTTCACCCGGTCCACGTTCTGCCGGGCCGCCGCCGGGTGGGCCATGGCCGTCCGGCCCCGGCCGCCCGTTTTGGCCTCGTACAGCGCCGTGTCCGAGGCTTTGATCAGCTCGTCGCCGGTTTCGGCGTGGTCGGGCAGCAGCGCGATGCCGATGCTCAGGCCGGGCGCCCCGCCGGGCAGGCCGGTGTCGTCCAGGGCCGCCCGCGCGTCGTCGGCCGCGCGCCGGGCCGCCATCCGGTCCGTGCGGAGCAGCACCATGAACTCGTCGCCGCCGAGCCTGGCCACCACGTCGTCGGGACCTGTCGCCGTACCACACAAAGCCTTTGCCACCTGCTGGAGCGCGCGATCGCCGACCGCGTGCCCCCAGGTGTCGTTGATCTTCTTGAAGTAGTCGATGTCGACCGTGAGCAGGGCGAGCGGGCTGTCGGTGCGATGGGACCAGGCGACCGCGCGGGCGATCTCGCTGTCGAAGGAGCGGCGGTTGGCGACGCCGGTCAGCGGATCGGCCAGGGCCTGCGTCTCCAGCACCTCGCGCAGCGTGTCGTTGCGCCGGCGCAGGCTGTAGACGACGACCATGGTCAACCCGAACGCCACGGTCAGCGAGAACGCGTCGGAGATCGCGTGCCCGATCTCCAGCACCCGGAACGCCACCGAGGCGTGGGCCAGGGAGATCGCGGCCAGGGTGACGCCCATGAGCCGGCGGCTGAGGAAGTTGGCCGAGTAGAGCACCGGCCACAGGTAGAACAGCTGGGCGCCGGTGCTGGCGTCGTTCGAGAGCTGGTTGAGGGTCGTGATCAGCGCGGTCGCGAAGAACGGCGCGATCAGCCACCAGGCGTGCGGGACCTTCTCGGGCCGGCGCAGGCACATCAGGCCGCCGGCGACCAGGAACGCGCAGATGGTGACGGTGGCGATGACCCAGCCGAGCGGCCGGGAGCTGGGCAGGATGATGCCGGTGACGAAGTTGGCGGGCGCGGCCGCCAGCATCAAATACGCGACACTCCGGGCAGCGCCCGATTTGTCGCGGATCCGAAACGGCAACTCACGTCCTCCTCGTGTCCCCTGACTTTTCGGCGAGGACCACCTGTTCCTGAGCCTTCTCCCGCCCGGCCAGCGTCACCCCGGCGCTGGCCAGTGTCACCAACACCAACGCTACGATCTCGGCGCCACCCAGCCGCTGACCGAGAATGATCAGCCCGGCCACGGCCGCCGCGGCCGGCTCGAGGCTCATCAGGATCCCGAAGACCTGCGTCGGGATCTTGCGGAGGGCGTGGATCTCCAGGCCATAGGAGAGTACGGACGAGAGCAGCGCCACCGCGGTCGCGGCGATCAGCAGCGACGGGTGGTCGATCACCGCCGCCGCGCCCTCGCCGCCGAACGGCAGGGCGATCAGCGCCGCGACCGACAACGACACCGTGAGCCCGCCGGCGCCGGGCACGAGCCCGCCCAGGCGGGCGCTGCCCACGATGTATCCGGCCCAGAACAGCCCGGCCAGGAAGGCCAGGAGCAGCCCGGTGACCGGGGCCGAGCCGCCGCTGTCCAGGCCGAGCAGCAGCACACCACCGGCCGCCATCAGGGCCCACAGCAGGTCGAGCAGCCGCCGGGTCTGCACGAGGGCGAGCAGCAGCGGCCCGAGGAACTCGACCGTGACCGCGATGCCCAGCGGCACCGTGCGGATCGCCTGGTAGAAGATCAGGTTCATGCCGGCCATGACCACGCCGAGCAGCGCGGCCGCCATCCAGGCCGACCGGCTCCACGACCGGATCCGGGGCCGGGTCACCAGGGCGAAGATCACCGCGGCCAGGGCCAGCCGCAGGAACGTCACCCCGTTCGCGCCCAGGTCGTCGAAGAGCCCGTGCGCGATCGAGCTGCCCACCTGCACCGAGGCGATCGCCGTGATGACCAGCAGCGGCGCCGGTGGTTCCCGTCTCATGGGCCTCAGCTTTCCCGACACCTCCGACAGAAAAGCGGCCGCCCGGTCACTCTGTGCGCAACGCGACAACGGGGTCGAGCCGGCCCGCCCGCTGCGCCGGCACCACGCCGAAGATGATGCCGACCGCCGCCGACACCCCGAAGGCCAGCGCCAGCGACCACCAGGTGATCGCCGCCGGCACCGGCGACAGCCGGTCCACGACCAGGGCGGCGGAAATTCCCAAGGCCATTCCGAGTACGCCTCCGAGCGTCGTCAGAAGCACGGCCTCCAACAGGAACTGCACGCCGATGTCACGCGGCCGGGCGCCGACCGCCTTGCGCAGCCCGATCTCCTTGGTCCGCTCCCGCACCGACACCAGCATGATGTTGGAGACACCGACCCCGCCCACGAGAAGGCTGATCCCGGCGATCGCGGCCAGCACGCCGGTGAGCACGCCCAGGATGTCGCCGAGCACCCCGAGGATCTGCTCCTGGGTGACCGCGCTGAAGTCCGTCTCCGGATGCCGGTCGCTGAGCGCCGCCACGACCGCCGTCCCGAGCGCACCGATCCGCTCCCGGTCCGGCGCCCGGATGGCCAGCCCGTCGATCCGGTCGGTGCCCAGCAGCCGCTGCGCCGCCGTGACCGGCACGTGCACCTCGCTGTCCCGGTCGACGCCGAGGCTCTGCCCGAGCCGTTCGAACGTCCCGATCACCCGGAACCGCACCCCGCCGATGGTGACCTGCCGCCCGATCGGATCGCGGTCGCCGAACAGCGACGACGCCACCCCCGCACCCAGCACGGCCACCCGCCGCCCGGTCGTCACGTCCGTACGCGTCAGGTAGCTCCCCCGGTCGAGCTTGCGCACGAAGACGGTCGGCGTGGTCTCCAGCACCCCCTGCATGCTGGCGAAGGCCGACTGCGACCCGGCCCGCACGGTCTCCCCCGAGCTGATGGTCACCGCCACCCGGTCCCGGTCGCCCACCACCCGGGTCACCGCGTCCACGTCGTCCATGGTCAGCGTCGAGGCGGTGGGCGCCGCCCCCGCCTCCAGCCGCCCCGGCACGACGAGCAGCAGATTGCTGCCGAGCCCTTCGACCTGCTGCTCGATCTGCCGCTTGGTGCCGGTGCCGATGGCCACGAGGGCGACCACGGCCGCCACCCCGATGACCACCCCGAGCATGGTCAGCACGCTGCGCAGGCGGTTGGCCCGCAGCGCGTCGATGGCCACCCGCCAGGCCTCGGCCAGCCTCATGCGGCCGCCGTCCCGGCCACGATCAGGCCGTCCCTCATCACGATCTGGCGGTGGGCCCGGGCGGCGACGTCCCTGTCGTGGGTGACCAGGACGACGGCCACGCCGTCGGCGTTGAGGGACTCGAGCAGGGCCAGCACCGACTGGCCGGTGGTGGAGTCGAGGTTGCCGGTGGGCTCGTCGGCCAGCAGGACGGACGGGCCGGTGACCAGGGCCCGGGCGATCGCCACCCGCTGCTGCTCGCCGCCGGACATCTGGTTGGGCCGGTGGTCGAGCCGGTGTCCCAGGCCCACCCGTTCCAGCATCTCCGCCGCCCGGGACCGGCGTTCCCGCCGCCCCACCCCGCGATAGACCAGCGGCAGGGCCACGTTGTCCCGGGCCGTGGTCCGGGCCAGCAGGTGGAACGACTGGAAGACGAACCCGATCGTCTCGTTGCGCAGCCGGGCCATCTCGGCCGGGCTCAGCGTCGCCACGTCACGCCCGCCGATCAGCAGCGTCCCGCCGCTGGGCCGGTCGAGCCCGCCGAGCAGGTGCATCAGCGTCGACTTGCCCGAACCCGACGTCCCCACGATCGCCACGTAGTCGGTGGCCGACACGATCAACGACACCCCGCGCAGCGCCGGCACCGAGACCCCGTCCAGCTCGTAGGTCCGGCTGACGTTCTCGGCCACGATCGCCGCCGGGGCGCCGCCGGCGGAGGCGGGGGCGGTCACGGGGCCTTGTCGCCGGGCTGGATCTCGTCGGCGCCGGAGACGGCGATCCGCTGTCCGGCGTCCAGCCCGCCGGTGACCTGGACCACGTCCTCGCCCTGGACGCCCAGGGTGACCGGGACCCGCTCGTAGCGGTCGCCCTTCACGGCCCAGACGGTGTCCTTGCCGTCGACGCTGATCACGGCCGAGGCGGGGACGGTCACCGCGTCGTCGGCCTCGCGGACCTGGAGGCGGACGACCGCGCTCATCCCGGGGCGCGGGTCCGGGGCGTCCGTCCCGCCGGTCAGGTCGAGCCGGACCTTGTACGAGACGCCACCGCGGGCCGACGTTGTCGGCAAAAGGTCGATCGAGCGGACCTTCGCCTCGTAGGAGGCGCCCGGAGCGGCGTCCAGCTCCACAGCCGCGGTGGTGCCCGCCTTGACCAGCAGGACGTCCGTCTCGTCGACCTCGGCGGTCAGGCCCAGGCGGCTCACGTCGACCACGGTGATCAGGGGCGTGCCGGCCGCCACGAAAGCGCCCCGCGGCACGGCCTCGTCGACGCCGGGGAGCGCCCCACCCGATGACGCGGAGCCGGCCGGAGACGACAGAAGATCGGTGAGGGAGCTCCCGCCACTGGCCACGCCGCCCAGCTGCACCACTCCGGCCACCGGGGCCCGCACCGTGAGCGCTTCGACCGCGGCGTCGGCCAGATCGTATGCCTGCTGGGCCTGCAGCCGCTGGGCCGACGAGAGGGAGCTGACCGCCTCACCGAGCGACGCCACGCCCTGCTGGACCGAGCGGAGGGCGGCCGCCGCCGCGGCCGAGGCCAGGTTGTACTGCCGGCGGGCGGTGTCGACCTGCTGCAACAGCGTCTGCCGGAGGGCGGGATCGGTGATCTGAGCGGCCGCGGCCCACGCTTGCTTGTACGCCTTTTCGGCGTCGGCGTCCGTCTGGTGACGTACCGCAAGGAAGGCCGAGGAATCACCCACCGCGACCGAACCGCCGGAACTTTGATCGAGGGCCCGTTCCGCGGAGCGGCGGCGGGCCTCCAGCTCGGGCGAGTCGATCACCGCGACCACCTGGTCCTTGGTGACCCGCTGACCGGGCTCGACGCGCAGCTCGGCGAGGGTGCCGGAGGCGGGAGCGCTGATCGTGGCGGCGGCACGGGCCGTGACGGAGCCGGGCGCCTCGACGATCTCGGCCACCGTGCCCCGGGTCGCCTCGCCGAGACCGACCCCGCTTTCGTCGTCGCCGCACGAGGCGGCCGTGGAACTGACCAGGAAGATCATCGCCGCGGCGATCACCAGGGGTCGTGAGCGGGTCACGCTCGCCACTCTATGCCGCGGCGGGAAATGAACCGTCCGGGCCGCCGGATCCGTAAAGAACGAGGCACCGCCGACCGAAGAACAAGGGGTGGAAATGATTAGCGCCGACGAGCTGACCGTCGTTCATCACGATGACACGGTGAGCCGGTTCACCGACGTGCGGTACACGCTGAGCCGCGACGGCCTCTGGCTGGTCACGGCCGGCGGCGTCGAGCGCCACTTCGGGGCCAACGAGGTGCTCACCACCCACGCGCGGAGGCGGGCCGCGTAGCGCGACCCGCCCCCGGGCGACATCAGGTGCCGGGGCGGCGGCCGAAGGTCTTGACCGTCATCCCGATCTTGCCGACGCTGTAGTACGCCTTGGCGTCGACCGGCAACAGGTTGACGCAGCCGTGCGAGCCGCGCCACTTGTCGTGGATGTACGTGGTGGTCTGGTGGAAACCCATACCACCCTTGAAGCGCTGCCAGTAGGGGAGCCAGACCTCGTACGGGTCCGACCACTCCTTGATGGTCCGCTTGTTGATCTTGAAGGTGCCGGCCGGCGTGCGGTAGCCCTTCATTCCGGTGCGGACGACGGTGAACGGCGTGATGCGCTTGCCGTTCTTCATCACCCACGCGGTCTGCCTGGTCAGGTTGACGCAGAACGTGACCCCGGTCTTGGCGGCCTTGCAGTCGGCGATCTTGGTGCCCGCCAGGCGCATGACCACGTCGTAGGTGGTCGGGCCGGCGAGACCCTGAGCCGGCTGGATGCCGTACCTCTTCTGGAACTTCTTGATGTTGGCGCAGTCGGTCGCGGACTGCTTGCCGTCGACCGACATCTTGCCGAAGCCGCCGAGCTTGTTGAGCAGGATCTCGACCGACTTCTGGTACTTACCCGTCGCGCAGCCGGCGGCTGCGGCCTTGGTCACAACGACCGCGGCCACAGGCTTGCTCACGACGGCGCCTGCTCCGGCCGGTGACAGCGCCACGGCGCCGAGACCCCCGCCGACCAGGACCGCGATAGCAGTCCCGGTGAGGCGGGCGGCCACCCGTCTCACTCCCAATGTGGTTCCTCCCCAGGAAATGTGTTCGCATATCGAAGCACAGACGTGCGACACATAGATCCCGGGGAAGCGCCGTGGCACAAAACCGGTATTCAGTTAGGTGTGCAAAAAGGACTATTTTCGCGGAGTAGCGAAGTCCTGCACCCAGTACGTGGTCCGATCGCGGTCGAGGGCGAGGCCGATGCCCATCTCGTGCAGGCCGCAGTCGAGGATGTTCTCCCGGTGCACACGGCTGTTCATCCAGCCGTCGACGACCTCCCACGCGCTGTCCGCGCCCCGCGCGATGTTCTCGCCGTAACGCTTCCAGTCGTAACCGGTGCGGCTCACCCGGTCACCGGCGCTGTCGCCGTTCGGCGAGTCGTGCTCGAAGTAGTCACGCCGGGCCATGTCGGCCGCGTGCCGGTTGGCCGCCTCGATGAGACGCCGGTCCAGCTCCAGAGGTCCGCAGCCACCCTTGCGCCGGTTCTGATTGACCAGGATCAAGACCCTTTGCTGTACGGGCGCCGCGGGGCTGCCCGAGATGTCAGCCGCCGTGACGTTGCGCCGGGCGGCGTCGAACGCGGTCGCGCCGCGCTGGGCGGCCGGACGCTGCGCCTGCTGCCGCTGGCCCTGCTGCCATTGACCCTGCTGCTGCCGCTGACCCTGCCCCTGCTGCCACTGCCGCTGGCGCTGCTCGCGCTGGGCCGCGGCCCGCTGAGCGGCCGCGCGCTGAGCCTGCTGCCGCTGCGCGGCCTGCTGGGCCGCCTGCTGCTGGGCCGCCTGCTGCTGGGCCGCCTGCTGCTGGGCCTGCCGTCGAGCGGCCTGCTGCTGAGCGTCCGGCTGCTGAGCGTCCGGCTGCTGGACCGCGAAGCCGGGCTCGTCGCCCGAATTGTCGTAATCGTCGATCGAGTTGTCGTCGTCACCTACGTTCGGGCGGTCGTCGGAGTTCCGGTAGTCGTCCGGCCCCTCGTCCACATCTGAATACCGGCTGTCATCGGAGTGATCCGCCCCGAAGAACGGCCACCCGGGGAAGGCGAACCCACCCCACCCCTGCGTGTCCGGCCTCTCGCCGGCATCCGCGGTGGTTGCCGCGACACCGCCCGCGAGCAACAGTGCCGACGCCGCCGCGCAGACGACCACTACAGGTTTCCGCATGCCCCGTTAACCCCATCGATTCCCGGGCGCCCGGCCTTCTCCGGTGCGCCGCTCGCCGGGGATCAACGTCACGACCCGGCCACGGTCACTGATCGACCGTACGGCCGTATCGCCGCACCGATCGGCCAGGATGCCTTCGACCCGCGGCGCCAGCAGGGGAAACACCTCGTTGGAGGGCAGCACGGGTGTCGCACAACCGCACAGACAATTCGGACAGTTCATTCGTACGGGGTAAGCCTGCGAGGTCGTCTTGGCAACCGGCCGGACGGTCCCGCCACAGTGGCCGGACTGGCAAGGTCTTCGCGGTGCGTAACCGATACCTGGATCTGCTTCGCGCCGCCGCCATCGTCCGGGTGATCGTCTACCACCTGTACGGCTGGCCCTGGCTCTCCGTCCTGCTCCCCGCCATGGGCGTGATGTTCGCGCTGGCCGGCTCGCTGACCGCCGCCTCCCTGGACAAGCGCCCGGGAACCAAGGTGATCACCTCCCGCCTGCGGCGCCTGCTCCCCCCGCTGTGGCTGCTGGGCCTGATCGCCGTCCCGGTCATGCTGGTGACCGGCTGGGCCGCCGAGAGCGACGGCGAGCACCCGTTCAGCGTGCCGAGCCTGCTCTTCTGGCTGTTCCCGATCGGCGACCCGCCCGGCAGCGACCAGGCCCTGGACGCGTGGGAACCGCTCTGGTACATCCGCGCCTACCTCTGGTTCGTGCTGCTCTCGCCGATCCTCTACTTTCTCTACCGCAAGGCGGGCTGGGCCGCGGTCGCGCTGCCCCTGCTGATCATGGCGGCGCTGGACGTCACGGGTTTCACGCTGCCCGAAACGGCCGACGCGGCCCTGTGGGACTTCGTCACCTACGGCGCCTGCTGGATGGCCGGCTTCGCCCACCACGACGGCCGGCTGGCCCGGCTCAAGCCGTGGATCGCGGGCCCGGTCGCGCTGGTGCTGGCGGCCGGCGCCTACTACTTCATGCGCGACGAGGGCACGTACGACCTGAACGACATCTCGGAATCGCAGGCGCTCTGGTCCCTGGCGTTCGTGCTGATCGCGCTGCGCTGGCAGCCCTCGATGACCTGGCTGTCGAAGGTGCGCCCGCTGGACCGCACGGTCACCCTGATCAACAACCGGGCCGTGACCATTTACCTGTGGCACAACATCGCGATCGCCGCGGTGTGGCCGGTGCTGACCTTCCTGGCCCTGGACGACCTGGGCGACAGCATGGGCCACGCCGGCGACCTGCTGGCGGCCTTCCTGCTGACCATCATGGCCGTGCTGGCCTTCGGCTGGGTCGAGGACCTGGCCGCGAAACGCCGCCCGCGCCTCTGGCCTTCGGGGCCGTCAGCCACCGGGTCCGACCACCCGCCCCTCGGCACCATCGCCAACCCCGCAAGCCCCACCGCCCCCGCCGGCCCCACGCTCGCCGCGCCGGCTCCCGTCCAGACCAGGGCCTCCCGGGTCAGCGGAACGGCGTCCGCGATGGCCAACCTGGGCGACGCCAAGCGCCGCCAGACGGCCGCCGCCGCGATGAGCCGCCTACCGGCCAACTGGCCACCGATCCCCCGCACCGACGACGCCACCCCGCCGCCCAGCCCCACCACAGCCCCGACCCAGCCCATGACACCGGGCCAGCCGGCAACCGGCCACGCGACAACACCAGGCCAGCCGACAACCGGCCACGCGACAACACCAGGCCAGCCGACAACCGGCCACACGACGACACCCAGCCTCCCGGCCACCGGCCACGCGCCGGCCCCTCCCCAGCCCGACGATCTCGGCTTCCCCGTGGCGGGCCGCCGCGCCGATCCGCTCAGCGGGGACGCGGAGGCCAAACCCGCCCTTCCCGCGGGCTGGGGCGCCTCGGAGGAGCCCCGGCAGTCCGGCCCCGAGGACGCCACCGAGTGGTTCCGCGGTCATCACGCCCGGGACTGAGGCCCGGCCGGCCCGGACCGCGTGGTCGTGTCGATTCCGCGCTGGGCGGCGCCGACCCGAGGAAATCTCGGAAATGACGGATGAATCACTACTAATCTGACGGAATGCGGCAGTACGGACAAGCGCCGGTGCTCTCCGAGGAGGAGGGCGCCGGAGTCCCGGCCCTCGTCTTCCGGGCCGGGCCCCTGCTCTGCGCGCTGCGGCTGGACGAAGTCATCGAGACCATGCGGCCCCTCGAGACCCGGCCCCTCGCCGGGACGCCGGCCTTCGTGCGGGGTATCAGCGTGCTGCGCGGCGTGCCCACCCCCGTGATCGACGTGTCGCGGCTGCTGGGTGGTGGGTCGGCCGAGGCCGAACGGTACATCGCCGTCAGCACCGACCGGGGCGCCGTCGCCTTCGGCACCGGGGCCGTTCTGGGCGTTCGCAACGTCGAGGCCGAGCCCTCCGGCGGGCACCCGGCCCTGCTCGGCGGGGGCAACAGCCGGCTCGTCGCCGGTGTCGGCACGCTCGGGGCCGAGCCCCTTCTGCTCCTGCAGAGCATGCGGGCCGTGCCCGACGAGGTCTGGGAAGCCGCGGCCGCCGCGGGCGTGGCGACATGATCGGGGCGGCGGAGCTCATCCGCTTCCGGGAGCTGCTGGCCCGCCGGCTCGGCTGGACCTTCGCCGACAACGACGCCGGGCACCTCACCGGGACGTTGCGGGAGCGGTCCGGCGCGCGCGGGATGAGCGCCGTGGCGTACCTCGACCGCCTCGCCGCCCGGCCCTGGCCCGAGGAGCTCACCGTCCTGGTCGAGCGGCTCAGCATCACCGAGACGTACTTCTTCCGGCACGGCGAACAGTTCCGGGCGCTGCGCGACGAAGCGCTGCCGGAGCGGGTGGCGGCACGGCAGGGGCAGCGCGTGCTGCGGATGCTCTCGGTGGCCTGTTCCTCCGGTGAGGAGGCCTACTCGCTGGCCATCACCGGGCGGATGGTGCAGCCGGCCGTCGACTGGATCATCGATGTGACCGGCATCGACGCCAACCCGGCGGTGCTGAGCCGGGCCGAGGCCGCCCGCTATTCGGCCTGGTCGCTGCGGGAGACGCCCGACGACGTACGGCGCAGATGGTTCCAGCAGGAGGAGGGCGGCTACCGGGTCGCCGACGAGGCCCGGCGGCTCGTGCGGTTCAAGCGGCACAACGTCGCCGAGCCCGACCCGGAGTTGTGGACCGCCGGGCGGTACGACGTGATCTTCTGCCGCAATCTGCTGATGTACCTGACCCCGGATGTCGTGTCGTCGCTGGTGGAGCGGATGACCACCGCCCTCGCCCCGGGCGGCTTCCTGTTCCTGGGCCACACCGATTCGCTCGGCAGCCGGGCCGACGGCCTCGATCTGCGCCAGAGCCATCAGGCGTTCTACTACTGCAAGGCCGACAAGCTCGCGCCCGAGCCGGCGCCGGCCCCGGTCGCCGCCAAACCCAGCGAACCCGTGAAGACCGGCACCGACACCTCGTACAACCAAGCCCTGGCCCTTCTCCGCGAGGAACGCTTCGCGGAAGCCCTCGACGTGATCGACGGCCAACGCGGCACCCTGCTGCACGGCATCCTGCTGGCACAGTCCGGCCGCCTGGGCGAGGCGATCACCCTGGCCCGCCGCCTGATCGAGGAGAACGGGCTCGATCCCGACGCCCACCAGCTCCTCGGCCTGTGCCTCGAAGGTGGATCGGCGGTGGCCGAGGCGATCAGCCAGTACCGCCTGGCCGCCTATCTCGATCCCGGCTTCGCCCTGCCCCGGATGCGGCTGGGGCAGCTGGCCCGGCGCCACGGTGACGAGCGGACCGCCGCCGGCGAGCTCGAACGCGCCCTCGACCTGCTGACCCAGGAGAAGGAGGAGCGGATCACTCTGTTCGGCGGTGGCTTCGGACGGCTGGCGCTGACCGTGCAGTGCCGCTCCGAACTGGACGCGTGCGGGGCTCGCCGATGAGCACGGTCGCCAGCCGCCTGGCCGAGCTGCGGGAGGATTTCGACCGCTCGTTCATCGACCCGGTCCGCCGCCACGACGACGAGCACGTCGAGCTGCTGACGATCCGGGCCGGCGGCCGCCCGTACGCCATCCGCCTCTCGCAGACCTCGGGCCTGCACCCCGACCGGCCGGTCACCCCGCTGCCGGGCCCGCAGCCGGCCCTGCTCGGCCTGGCCGGCTTCGCCGGTCAGGTGGTGCCCGTCTACGACCTCGCCGCACTGCTCGGCCACCCGGTGGCCGAGCGGCCGCGCTGGCTCGTGCTGGCCGGCGGCGACCCGCCGCTCGGCCTGGCCTTCCACGACCTCGACGGGCACGTGCGGGCCGCGAACACCGACATCGTGCGGGAGGCGGGTGACAACGCGGCCGCCGGGAGCGTCCGCGGCATGGCCGGCCTGCCCGGGGGCGTACGGCCGATCATCGACGTCCCCGCGACGCGCGCCACCGTGCACGCGCTGACCGGACACCACACCGACCAGGAGGCCGCACGATGATGGCGGGACGCACCTTCGGCACCAAGCTGGCGGCCGGTTTCGGCCTGACGCTGTTCCTGACCCTGCTGATGACCGTGACGTCGGTGGCGGCGCTGCGTTATGTGCTGCACACCAAGAACGCGGTGATCGACTCGGCGCGGGTGAACCTGGTCGGCGCCGAGGCGCTGAGCGCGCTGATGGAGTCGCGGATCGCCGACTATCGCGGCTACATGCTGTCCGGCACCGACGAATATCTGAACGCCACGAACACCGACCGGTCCAAGTTCCTGGCCCAGCTCGAGTCGTTGCGCGGCACCATCGAGAACCAGACGTCGAAGCAGATGCTGCAGAAGGTGGCCGACGCCGAGGCCATCCACGCCGGTCTGGTCTCGGGGCTGATCGCGCAGCGCGCGAAGATCACCAGCCTGACCAGCGTGGCCCAGTTCAGCGGCAACGAGGCGGTCAAGGCGGCCCGGCAGTCCGTGCAGAAGACGATCTCCGATCTGATCGCGCAGGTGCAGACCACGGTCAACGCCAAGAGCGACGACTCGTCGGAGCGGGCCATGTGGGCGATGATCTTCATCATCCTGATCGGCCTGCTGCTCATCGGCGGCGCGGCCGGCGTCGCGTGGAAGCTCAGCCGCGACCTCAAGCGCGAGGTCGGCGCGGCCGTCGGGCACATTCAGAGCTCGTCGGCCCAGCTCGAGGCGGCGGCCGCCCAGCAGGCCGCGGGCGGCCGGGACCAGGCCAGCGCGATGAGCGAGATCACCACGACCATCAGCGAGCTGCTCATCACCTCGCGGCAGATCGCCGAGAGCGCCCAGCGCGTCTCCAAGGTCGCCGAGGAGACGGCCGAGGCCGCGCGCAACGGCGACGCCACGATCGACCAGACCCGGGCCTCGATCACCGCCATTCGCACCCAGGTCGACCAGATCGTGCAGCACATGCTGGCCCTGGGCGAGAAGTCGCAGCAGATCGGCGGCGTCGTCGACCTCGTGGCGGAGCTGGCCGAGCAGACCAACATCCTGGCCATCAACGCGACCATCGAGGCCAGCGGGGCCGGCGAGTGGGGACGCCGGTTCTCGGTGGTGGCCGAGGAGATCCGCAAGCTGGCCGACCGCACCGCGGCCAGCGCCAAGGAGATCCGCGCCCTGATCGACGACGTTCGCGGCGCGGTGAACACGACCGTCATGGCAACCGAGATCGGCGCCAAGGCGGTCGACTCCGGCTCCCGGCAGTTCGACGACGCCACCAGCTCGTTCCGCCGCATCGTGGGCCTGGTCTCCACCACCAGCGACGCCACCCGCGAGATCGAGCTGTCCACCAAGCAGCAGACCACCGCGGTCGAGCAGGTCAACGTGGCCGCCTCGGACACCGCGCGGATCACCCGCGAGACCGAGGCCAGCGCCGTGCAGACCCGGCAGACCGCCACCCACCTGGCCACGCTCTCCAGCGAGCTGCTCGACCTGGTCGGCACCGGACGCCACTGATGGCCGACCGCGATCCGCTGCGCTACTTCCGGATCGAGGCCGCCGAGCTGGTCGAACAGATCAGCACGGGCGTCCTCGACCTGGACCAGCAGCCCGGCCCCGAGGTGGTGGCCCGGCTGCTGCGGTACGCGCACACCCTCAAGGGCGCGGCCCGGGTGGTCAAGCAGCCGGAGATCGCGGAACAGGCCCACGCGTTCGAGGAAGTGCTGGTCCCGCACCGCGAGGACGCCGGTTCCCTGCCGGCCGACGAGATGCGCGAGCTCCTGCGCCTCAACGACGAGATCGCCGGGAGGGTGGCCGCGCTGTCAAACCCTCCGGATGTACGCGGCGACGCCGCGCCACAGACGCCCGCGGCACCGACCGCGGCGCCTCGTGCCGATCCCGCGCCCCCGGCACCAGGACCGGATCCCGCGGCACCGGGACCGGATCCCGCGGCACCCTCCTCGCCGGACCGTGCCGCCACCGAGGGCGGACCCTCCGGCGCCGGCGTCCCACCGGATCGCGCGGCCACCGCCGAGGGCGGCGCCGCGCCCGAGCGCGCGGTCACCGCCGACCTCGACGAGCTGCTCGACGCCATCGGCGAGGCCAGCTCCCGGATCGCCCCGCTGCGCGAGGGCAGCCGCACCCTGGCCACCATCCACCGCCGGGTGGAGACGCTCGGCGACCGCCTGCGGACCGGCCGGATCGGCGGCGGCGACGCCGTCACCCGCAGCAGCGTGCAGCGCCTCGCGGGCGACCTGGGCGCCCTCGGGCGCCGCCTGATCGACGCCGTCGACCAGGTCGAACGCGAGCTCGACGAGGTACGCGGCCGGGCCGAGGGCCTGCGCCTGGTGCCGGCCGGCACCATCTTCACCGCCCTGCGCCGGGCCGTGCGCGACGCCGCCGACGCCGACGGCAAGCGGGTCCGCTTCCACGCCACCGGCGCCGAGGTGCGGATGGGCCCGCAGCTTCTCAACCAGGTCAGCGGCGCCTTCCTGCACGTCGTGCGCAACGCCGTGGTGCACGGCATCGAGCGCGAGGAGCAGCGCCTGGCCGCCGGCAAGCCGGCCGAGGGCACGGTCACCGTGCACGTCGAGCGGCGTGGCCGCTGGGCCGAGTTCCGCTGCTCCGACGACGGCCGCGGCTTCGACCTGGACGCGCTGCGCCGCACCGCCCTGGAACGGGGGCTGCTCTCCCCCGGCGCCGATCCGGACCCGCGCACGCTGATCGACCTGGTGCTGCACGGCGGTATCAGCACCTCGCCCGCGGTCACCGACGTGGCCGGGCGCGGCATCGGCATGGACGTGGCCCGCGACGTGGCCGACCAGCTCGGCGGCAGCGTCTCGATCGACAACCGTCCCGGGCTCGGCGCCACCGTGCTGCTGGTCGTGCCGCTGACCCTGCTCAGCATGAACGGCCTGCTGGTCGAGGCGGGCGAGCACACCGTCACCATGCCGCTGGACGCGGTCCGCCGGTGCGTGCGGATGTCGGCCGAGGAGATCACCGCCGCCATGGACACGGGCCGGCTCGCCCACGAGGGCCGGGTCGTGCCGTTCCTGCCGTTGTGCCGGGCCCTGCACCAGGACGCCGAGCTGACCGGCACCGGGGTGGCCATCGTGCTCAGCGCCGACGGTGAGACGGCGGCGATCGGGGTCGACCGGCTCGCCGGCACCACCACGCTGGTGGCCCGCCCGCTGCCCGACCTGGCCCCGGCCGCCCCGGTGATCGGCAGCGTCTCGATCGACCTCGACGGCAACCCCCGCCTCGTGCTCGACCCGCACGGGCTGGTCGCCGAGGCCCGCCAGGTCAGCCCCACGACCGGCGGCCCCTCCGGCGACACCGGTGGCCGGACGATGCCGATCCTGGTCGTCGACGACTCGCTGACCACCCGCATGCTCGAGCGCAGCATCCTCGAGTCGGCCGGTTACGAGGTCGACCTGGCCGCCTCCGGCGAGGAGGGACTGGAGAAGGCCCGCTCCCGCGGCTACGGGCTGATCCTGTCCGACATCGACATGCCCGGCATCGACGGCTTCGCCTTCGTGGCCGAGACGCGGGCCGATCCCGCGCTGTCCCACGTGCCGGCGATCCTGGTCAGCTCGCGGGCCACCGCCGAGGACCGCCGCCGCGGCGCCGAGGTGGGCGCGTCCGCGTACGTGGTCAAGGGCGAGTTCAACCAGGAAGAGCTCCTCTCGCACATCCGGAGGCTGATCCTGCGATGATCCGTGTCCTGCTCGTCGAGGATTCCGCGACCATGCGCCACCACCTGCGCGAGTCGCTCGCCGCCGACCCGGAGCTCCAGGTCGTCGGCGAGGCGACCGACGGCGGCGACGCGGTCGCCATGGTCGCCCGGCTGCGGCCGGACGTGGTGACCATGGACATGATGCTGCCGACGATGAGCGGCCTGGTCGCCACCGAGCACATCATGGCCGAGCATCCGACGCCGATCCTGGTCGTCTCGTCGGCCGACCGGCAGGAGATGTTCAGCACCTACAACGCGCTGGCGGCGGGCGCGGTCGACGTGATGGAGAAGCCGCGGGGCGACGACAGCGACGCCGACTGGGGCCGGCGGCTGTGCCAGTCGGTGCGGCTGGTCTCGCGCATCCGCGTGATCACCCATCCCCGGGCCCGCCTCGACGGCCGTCCCAGGAGCGTCCCGCACCGCGAGGCCGCGCCCGTCCCGGCCCCGGCCGCGCCGATCGCCGAGACCTTCCGCGCGGTGGCCCTGGGCGCCTCCACCGGCGGTCCGGGCGCGCTCACCGAGCTGCTGCGGGCGCTGCCGGTGGGCTTCCGGCCGCCGGTGCTCTGTGTGCAGCACATCGCGGCCAGCGAGCCGTTCGCGGTGGCGTTCTCCGACTGGCTGGCCGGGCAGACCGGCCGCGACGTGGCGTACGCCCGGGACGGCACGCCGATCGGCGCGGTCACCGGCCGGGTCGTGCTCGCCCCGCCCGACCGGCACCTGTTCGTGCGCGACGGCCTGCTGCGGCTCAGCGACGCCCCGCCCCGGCACTCGTGCCGGCCCTCGGTGGACGTGCTGTTCGAGTCGGTGGCGGCCGAGTTCGGCGCGGCGGCGGCCGGTTGCCTGCTGACCGGGATGGGCCGCGACGGCGCCGAAGGCCTGCTGCGGATGCGCTCACGGGGCGCGACCACCTTCGCCCAGGACGAGGCGAGCTGCGTGGTGTACGGCATGCCGCGCGAGGCGGCCCTGCTCGGCGCGGCCGCCTACGTCATGTCACCGGCGCGGATAGCGGCCCGCCTCGCGGAGCTGCAACCCACCGGGGGCCGGCGATGACCCGGCAGGTGCTGATCGTCGACGACAGCCTCACCGTGCGGATGGACCTGCACGACGCGTTCAACGCGGACGGGTTCGCCACCATCCTGTGCGCCACCGGGGCCGAGGCCCGGGCCGCGTTCGTCGCCGCCGAGTTCGACGTGGCCGTGCTCGACGTGATGCTGCCCGACGCCGACGGCCTGGAGCTGCTGACCGAGCTGCGCGGCATGCCGAGCCGGGCCGGCGTGGTGACGGTGCTGCTGTCCAGTGAGGACGAGGTGGCCGACCGGCTGGCCGGGCTGCGGACCGGCGCGGACGAATACGTCGGCAAGCCGTACGACGCCGGTTACGTGGTCGCCCGCACCCGGCAGCTGCTGGGCGACGGGCCGGCCCGGGCCGACGACCGCACGACGATCCTGGTCATCGACGACAGCATGACCTTTCGCGAGCAGCTGCGGGAACTGCTGGAGGGCGAGGGCTACGCGGTGCTGACCGCGCCCAGCGGCGAGGACGGCCTGCGCACGGCGGCCGACCGCCGCCCGCAGGCGATCATCGTGGACGGGGTGATGCCCGGCATCGACGGGGCCACGGTGATCCGCCGGGTGCGCCTGGACCCGGCGCTGCGCGACATCCCCTGCATCCTGATGACCGCGGCCGACGACTACGCCACCGAGTTGCAGATGCTCGACGCCGGCGCCGACGCGTTCGTCCGCAAGCAGCAGAACCTGGCGATCGTGCCGGCCAAGCTCAACGCGGTGCTGCGGCAGAGCTCCGAGCAGCTGCCGATCGAGGTGACCGGCAGCCTGCACGGGCCGAGCAAGGTGCTGGCGCTGACCCCGGACAAGGAGCGGCTGTCCGATCTGGCCCACGCGCTGCGGGCCGACGGCTACGACGTGGTGCCGGTCGCCGGCACCGAGGACGCCCTCGACCTGCTGGCCGAGCAGCCGGTCGACTGCATCGTGCTCGGCATGGGGCTGTCCGGCGACCTCGGGCGCGACGCGTGCCGGCGCATCAAGGAGGTGCCGGTGATCGGCGAGACGCCGGTCGTCATGACCGGCGCCACCGACGAGGACATGCTCGAATGCCTGGCCGCGGGTGCCGACGACTACGTACGGACGGAGTCCGGCGCCGAGGCGTTGCGGGCCCATGTCCGTACACAGATCCGCCGTAAGCAGTCGCACGACGAGAGCCGCCGCATCCGCGAGGAGCTGATGCGCCGCGAGCTGGACGCGGCCGAGGAGCGCTCGGCCCGGCAGCTCGCCGAGACCCGGGCCGCCCTGGTCGAGGAGCTGGAGTGGCGCAACCGCGAGCTGGAGGCGTTCTCCGGCTCGGTCTCGCACGACCTGCGCGGCCCGCTCCAGGTGATCAGCAGTTTCGCCGAGCACATGCTCGACGACGAGGACGACCCGCTCAGCGAGGAGGCCCGCCGGCGCCTGGGCCGCATCCAGGCGGCCGCGCTGCGGATGGCCGACCTGGTCGAGTCGCTGCTGATCCTGGCCCGGGCCAGCCGCGGCGACCTGCGCCGGGAGCAGTTCGACATGACCGCTACGACGTGGTCGGTGATTTCAGAGGTGGAGGCCCGCGACCCGGGCCGGTCGGTCGGCTTCACCGTGCACGACGCCATGACCGCCGACGCCGACGAGGGCCTGGTCCGGGTCATCCTGGAGAACCTGATCAACAACGCGGTCAAGTTCACCCGCAAGGTCGAGCACCCGGCCATCGAGGTGGGCCGCACCCCGGAGGGCTTCTACGTCCGGGACAACGGGGCCGGCTTCCCGGCCGGCAAGGCGGGCGAGCTGTTCCGCCCGTTCGCCCGGCTGCACAAGGCCGAGGACTTCCCCGGCACCGGCATCGGCCTGACCACCGTGCACCGGGCGGTGGAGCGCCACGGCGGCGAGATCTGGGCCGAGGGCGAGGACGGCCGCGGCGCCACGTTCTGGTTCACCCTGCCCCCGTCACCCACGCCCGACCCGCCGGCTACGGAGCGCCGGAGCCAGCCGCGGCGTCACGGTTAGCCGCCACCTCGTCCATGTGGGTCTCGGCCCAGCGCTTGAGCGAGCGCATCGTCTCGTGCAGGGACAGGCCAAGATCGGTCAGCTCGTACGACACGGTGACCGGGACCGTGGGAACCACGGTGCGGCTGACCAGGCCGTCGTGTTCGAGCGACCGCAGCGTCTGGGTGAGCATCTTCTGGCTGACCCCGGCCAGCAGCCGGGCCAGCTCCGAGTAGCGCATCGCCCGCGGCGGCCCGGCGCAGTCCGGCCCGCTGCCGAGCGCGCTCAGAATCAGCGTCACCCACTTGCCGGAGACCCGCTCGAGCAGCTTCTGGCTCGGGCACACGGCCAGGTACGCGTTGTACTCGGCCTTGGCCGCGGCCCTCTTCTGCGCCGCCGTCGTCGTCGCCATGCCCACCCTCCGGTGCCCAACGCACCCTGAGGTGCCTACTTCCCGATAGAGAGTTACCAGCTCAGAGTAGAGGGCATGTCAATCACTTCCCTTCCCGGCGGCACCTGGCAGCTCGGGGATCTGACCGTCACCCGCTTCGGCTACGGCGCCATGCAGCTCGCCGGCCCATGGGTGTTGGGCCCGCCGGCCGACCACGACGGGGCGCTGGCCGTGCTGCGCGAGGCCGTGTCGCTCGGCATCACCCACATCGACACCAGCAACGCCTACGGCCCCGGGGTCACCAATCGGCTGATCCGGGAGGCGCTGCATCCGTACCCGTCTTCGCTGCACGTCGTCACCAAAGTCGGCGCCGACCGCGACGCCCAGGGCGGCTGGCCGCCAGCGCGCGATCCGGAGAGCCTGCGCCGGCAGGTCCACGACAACCTGGACAGCCTCGGCCTGGAGACGCTCGACCTGGTCAACCTGCGGCTCGGCGACGCACAGGGCCCTCAGCCCGGCTCCCTCGCCGAGGCCTTCGCCACGCTCGCCGAGCTCCAGCGGCAGGGCCTGATCCGGCACCTCGGCGTGAGCAACGCGACCGCCGGGCAGGTCGCCGAGGCGCGGTCCATCGCCCCGATCGTGTGCGTGCAGAACGCGTACAACCTCGCCCACCGGCACGACGACGAGCTGATCGACGCCCTCGCCGCCGACGGCATCGCCTACGTGCCGTTCTTCCCGCTCGGCGGCTTCAGCCCGCTCCAGTCGGACGCTCTGTCGGCCGTGGCCACCCGGCTGGGCTCGACACCGATGTCGGTCGCCCTGGCCTGGCTGCTGCGGCGCTCGCCCAACATCCTGCTCATCCCGGGCACGTCGTCCGTGGCCCACCTGCGCGAAAACGCCGCCGGCGCCGCCCTCGAACTTTCCGAGGACGACGCCGCCGAGCTGGAGAAGATCAGTTCGCGTACGTGAGACCGTCCGCGATGACCTGCGGGCGCCCGGCCGTGCCGGCGACCACGATCGAGATCGTGTGCACCTTGGCCGGCATGTTGCGGACGTACATCGTCTGGCGGTACGCCGTCGTGGTGGCCTTGGTGTCGAGCGTGGCCACCTTGGCCCCGTCCACGTAGACGTAGACGACGCCGGTCAGCTTGGTGCGGGCGAAGGTCAGGGCGGCCGAGCGCCCGTTGAACGTCCACGACAGCTTCGCGTTCTTGGCGCTCGCGGCGAGTGCCTTGCCGCCCAGGTAGGCCGCGCCGGCCCGGGCGCTCCAGGCGCCGGTCCTGCCGGCCGAGGTCTCCGGAACCTGGGTGATCTTGCGGGTCACGGCGGCGGCCCGGCTGTTGCCGCTGAGGTCACGGGCGGTGATCGTGTACGTCAGCGCGACGTTCGGCCGGACCGCCGTGTTCCAGGCCGTGGCCGTGGTGGCCAGCGTCGCCGACCCGGGCGAGGTCGTCTTGCCGGCCTGCCCGGACACCTTGACGTTGTCGGCCGAGCGCCAGACCACCGACACCGGGACCGAGGTCGCCGAGTAGGTGCCGGTGCGCAGCATCACCGACGGCGGGCCGGGAAAGGTCGGCGGCGCGACGTCGGAGACGACCTTCACGGCCGCGGTGGTGTCGTAGATGTTGCTGGCGTGCACGGCCCGGACCGCGATGGTGTGGGTTCCGGGGGTGACGGCCACGGTGGCCGTGCGCACGGTGCCGGCCACGGTCGCGACCACGGCGCCGTCCCGCAGGATGTTGAACCGGTTGACGTTGCCGCCGGCCAGGGTCCAGTTCACGGTGGCGGTGTTCTTCACGTACGTGACGCCGGCCGAGACCGTACCGGCCACGTTCTTGAGCGCCAGGCCCTGCAGCGCGGCCTTGCCGCGGATGTAGCCGAGCAGCGGGTACATCATGGCGCCGGGGCACTCGGTCAGATAGCCGGAGCTGGCCGTGCTGGTGGGCACCTTCTCGCCGTCCTTGTGGCCGGAGACGCGCGGGAAGGTCACCGTGGAGCCCTTGGGCCAGATGCGGCCGTCCACGCCCTCGATCATGTCGGCCGTGGTCGCCGGGTCGAAGCCGTACGCGGTGAGCCGGGCCGCCGCGAGCTGCGAGATCTTGTTGAGCGCGTTGTCGTAGGGCCGGACCGACGTGTAGTCGCCGAGCAGGGCCACACCGGCCGAGGCCGTGTTGAAGCCGACCGTGTGGGCGCCGATGACGGCCTTGGTCGCGCTGCCCTTGCGGCCCTCGTAGAGCGTGCCGCACTTGTCGACGATGAAGTTGTAGCCGATGTCGTCGAAGCCCTCGGCGATGTCGGCGGCCATGATGCTGCGGATGATCTTCGGCGAGTTGGCGCAGGTCTCGTTGTTGCCGAAGCCGCTGTGGTGCACCCAGACCATCTTGACGCCCTCGGTGGCGACCTCGGCCGGCGCCTTCACGGTCGACTCGTCGGCGCCCCACTGAGCGCGGGTGACCATCGCCGGCATGGCCGCCTTGGCCCCGACGGGGTTGGCGGTGGCGGCCGGCGTGGCCGAGGGCTCGGCCAGCATGCCGCCGCCGGCGCCGCCGGTCTGCGGGGCGTCCGGGTCGATCAGGTTGAGCCGCAACCCGGCCGGCAGGCCGGTCGCGGACGCGCCCTGGATGCGGGCGGCCACGCCGTCGGACGGCCCGGCCCACAGCGGCTCGGTGCGCCCGCGCGCGCGGGCCGCCTCGGACGGCCGGTCGGCCGCGGCCTCGGCCACTTCCAGGGACTCCCAGCCGCTCCAGGCGCCGGTGGCCGAGCTGCGGGTGCGCACCTCGACCGTGCCCTTGGGCGCGGCCTTGGGGTCGGCCCAGCTCACGGTGACCATGCTGAACTTCTTGGTGGCCTGCTGCGGCAGATCGACCTGCCCCGGCGAGGAGGCCGCGAGCTGCACCTTGTTCACGGCCGTGCGCACCGGCGCGTTGGGCAGCACCGGGGCCTGCGTGGGCTCGGCCGTCGCCACGACCTTCGCCGCCGCGGCGTCCGCGGCCGCCGCCGTCGCTGTCGCCGCCGGCTCGTCGAAGGCGAGCACCGGCGCCGCCTTGTCCGGCCACGTCAGCGCGGCGATGCCACCGCCCGCGGCCAGCACCGCCACCGCGGCCCCGATCGAAATTGCCACCTTGCGTTCCACGCGATCCCCCGTCGATCTGCAATTAGCGGCGTGAGAGTACCGAATCGGTCAAACCGCGGCCATCCCGAACCAGGGGCGGCAGGGATCGAAGCCCTCGACCGTGACCTCGGCGCCGGGCCAGCGGTCGGCCGTGAGGCGGAAGTGCCGCAGCTCGACGACGTCGCCCGTGGTGTCGACGATGCGGCTGGTGCCGTTGTCGGCGTACCCCAAATGTCTCGAGACCCCGAGCGACGCCGCGTTGGACGTCGTCGCCGAGCTGATCGCCGCGACGGCGCCCAGGCTTCCGAAGGCGAAGCCGAGGACGGCCGTGCGCATGGCGACGCCGACGCCGCGCCCCCGGACCTCGGGCACCAGCCATGACGCGGTGTCCACGGTGCGCAGCGCCGGGAAGTTCTCGCCCTCCAGGGTCTGCACCCCGGCCGGCCGGCCGCCGTACGACACGGCGAAGTGCAGCACCCAGGACGCCGGATCCCAGGTGCCGTAGGCCTTCCAGTAGCTCTGGCGGAACAGCCGCCGCTCGTTCTCGGCGAAGCTCTGCCCGGGCCACATGGGCAGGCGCGGATCGTGCCCGACGTCGCCGGGCAGCACGGCGGAGAGCTCCGGCAGGTCCTCCTCGCGCATCGGCCGCAGCACGACGTCGCGGTGGACCAGCCGGAGCCCGAACAGCGGCCAGGTGTTATCCATGCACCGCTTTCTACTCCGTTCCGAGCGCCGCCACGGGACTGACCTTCGCCGCCCTGCGCGCCGGCAGCACCCCGGCCAGCGCCGTCAGCGCGACCAGCACCACGAAGACGATCGCGAGCTGACCGGCCGGCACGGTCAGCGGCGCGTTCACGCCGAGCGCCTTGACGGCCAGCATGGCGTACGGGACACCGAGCACGAGCCCGATCGCCGCGCCGATCACGCCGTACAGCGCCGACTCGGTCGTCAGCATGGCCCGCAGGCCGCCCTGCGACAGGCCGACCGCGCGCAGCACCCCGGACTCGCGGACCCGTTCGACGACCGACAGCGCCGTCGTCGTCCCGACGCCGACCACCGCGATGGCCACGGTGAGCCCGACCAGCGCCAGCGCGATCACCAGCAGCAGGGTGAGCTGGCTGTCGATCTGGTCGCGCTGGTCGGCCAGCACGTCGACGCTGAACGTCCCGCCGGTGGCGGCCTCGTCGATCGCCCGTTTGCCGTCGGCCCGGCCCTTCTCGCCGCTCACGGCCTGGTCCATCAGGACGCCGTTGTACGTGGCGCCGGCCCCGAGCCTGGTCAGGTCGGCCGGGTCGAGCACCACGGCCGAGCCCAGCGGGCCCGAGTCGGGCAGCTGCGCCACGATCGTGAACGTGCCCGTGTGCTTCCCGGCGTGCATCGTGATCTTGTCACCGACGTGCAGCCCGGTCGTGTCGGTGGTGAAGCCGGAGATGATCGCCTTGCCCGGCCCGAGATCGCCCACCGAGCCGGCCGCCACGTCGAGCTGGCTCAGCCGCGGCACCGCGCTCCACGACAGGTCGGTCACGTTCAGCCCGTCGACCTCACCGATCTTCACCGGGATCCGGCGGTACGGCGCGACGTGCGTGAGCTCCTTGCTGGCCCGCAGCCGCTCGACCAGCGAGGCCGGCACCGGCGACTCGTCGGTGCCGCTCAGCTCGTAGTCGGCCGGGGCCGACCCGGCCGACTCCCGGTCGGCCAGCACCCGGATCGACGCGCCGCCGACCAGTGTCCCGGCGATCAGGGTGACGCCGAGCGCGACCACGACCGAGACCGCGGCGGCCCGGCGCGGCGCCGCTCCTACGCCACCGGCGGCCAGCCGGCCGACCGGCCCGGAGCGGCGGATCGGTGCACCCAGCAGGGCCAGCACCGGCCGCACGATAACCGGACCGAGCGCGACCAGCGCGAAGAAGGCGAGAGCACCGGAGCCGACGACGGCGAACAGGTTGGTCGACGGGTCGTAGTTCTCCGGGTCGCGGCCCGGAAGACCGTTCACCACGTACGCGGCCAGCAGGCCCGCCCCGGCCGCCAGCACCAGGCCGATGACCCAGCGCGGGGCGCCGATGTCGCGCCGCGCCCCGGTCGTGCCCGAGCTGCGCAGGGCCTCCAGCGGCGACACCCGGGCCGCCGAGGCGGCCGGGGCCAGCACGGCCAGGACGGTGATCAGGACGGCCAGCGCGACAGTGGCCAGCGCCCACAGCACCGGGAAGCCGGGCGAGTCGATGTGCGGGCCGAACCACCCCGCCACCACCGGCACGAGATGTCCCGCACCGAGCGCCAGCAGCACCCCGGCCACGCCGGTGACCAGGCCGGTCAGCGCGCCCTCGGCGGCCAGCGACCGGGTGATCGAGCCACGGCCGGCGCCGACCGCCCGCAGCAGGGCCAGCTGGCGCATCCGCTGGGCGAACATGATGCGGAACGTCGAGGTGGCGACCAGGCCGGCCGCGACCACGGCGATCGCGACGAACATGGCGATCACCGCGAAGACCGCGTTGATGTCGGACGCCTTCTGCTCGGCCTCCTCGAAGCGCACGTCGGCGCCCGTGGCCACCTCGGCCCCGGTGGCCAGCGCGGCGACCCGGTCCCGGACGTCGCCGGCGCCCGGCGCGTAGCGGATGTCGACCTGGTTGACGAACTGCGCGCCGCTCATCGCGACCACGGCGGCCGTCGGGGCGTACGCCTGGAAACCGAAATCGTCGCGGGCCTGGACCAGGCCGACCACCGTGACCCGCGTCGGCGCGAGGGGTTTGCCGTCCTCGGTGTAGCGCAGCTGCACCTTGGCCGAGCTGCCCAGCTTCAGGCCCATCCGCTCCACCGTGCGCGGGGTGACGGCGATCTCGCCGGCCTTGCCCGGATAGCGGCCCTGGGTGATCGAGGCGACGGCCAGCGGCCCGCTGCCCGGATCACCGGTGATCTGCAGATAGTCGCCGTTGACCTCGCCGCCGGTGTCGACCCGGGCGACCGCCTCGGCCACGCCGGGCACCTTCGCGATCGCGGCCGCCTTCGCGGTGGTGATCTCGCCGTTGCGCACGACCAGGTCGACCGCCTCGGGCGTGCCGCTCAGGCCGTTGAGCACGCTGCGCTCGGTGATCTGCTGGGCCAGCACCGACGCGTAGACGACGAAGGAGACGACCAGGACGGCCAGGCCGGTCAGCAGCAGCCGGGCCGGGCGGCGGAGCACGCCGCGCATCTGGGTGCGGAGCACGCTCATCGGGCGGCCGCCAGAGACTGCAGCGCGTCGGTGACGCTGGCCGTGTCCGGGCGGTCGATCTCGCCGGCCACCCGGCCGTCGGCCAGCAGCACGACCCGGTCGGCGTAGGCGGCCGCGCCCGGGTCGTGGGTGACCATGACGATCGTCTGGCCGAGCTCGCGCACCGAGTTGCGCAGGAAGAGCAGCACCTCGGCGCCGGAACGGGAGTCGAGGTTGCCGGTCGGCTCGTCGGCGAAGACCACCTCGGGGCGCGAGACCAGCGCCCGGGCCAGCGCGACCCGCTGCTGCTGGCCGCCGGAGAGCTCGCCCGGCCGGTGGTCGAGACGGGCGACGATGCCGAGCGTCTCGGTCAGGTGCGTGTAGAGGTGGTGGTCGGGCTTGCGCCCGGCCAGCTCCAGCGGCAGCGTGATGTTCTGCGCGGCGGTGAGCTGCGGCAACAGGTTGAACGCCTGGAAGACGAAGCCGATCCGCTCGCGGCGCACCTTCGTCAGCACCTTGTCGGACTGCTTGGTCAGGTCGGTGCCGCCGAGCAGGGCCTGCCCGCTGGTGGCGGTGTCGAGGCCGGCCAGGCAGTGCATGAGGGTCGACTTGCCGGAACCGGACGGCCCCATGATCGCGGTGAACTGAGCGCGGGCGAACCCGACGGTCACGCCGTCCAGGGCCCGTACGGCGGTGTCGCCGCTGCCGTAGACCTTGGTCAGGTCGACGGCGGCGACGGCCGCCATCGTGTCTTGGAGTACGGGCGTCTGCATGGAATCTCCACGTGGCGTCGTGACGTTGTTGACGCCGGAAATGCTGGCGTTAGCCGGTGGCCCGGCACATCGGCCCGTGGCCGGGGATCCGGATCTGTCTTTCGGCCGATGAAGGCGCGCTCACCTGCAACTACGCTGGGTCACGATGCAGACGAACACGAACCGGTTGATCCTTCTCCGCCTCGGGCAGTTCCTGGCGCTGGCCGCCATGACCGTGCTGGGATTGTTCGACGTCGCGCAGGGGCTGCTGCGCGATTCGGAGCTCCTGGGCCTGCTCCAGGTGCTGCTGGCGATCGCCGCCGCGATCGTCTGGCTGCCCGCGCACAAGCAGGGGTCCACCGCTCTGCCGAAAGTCGCAGTCGCGCTCGGCCTGGCCTCACTGGTCATGACCCTGGCCGTGGTCTTCGGCTACCGCAACGACTACAGCTATCTGAGCTGGGGCCTGGCCGAGTCGACGGCGCTGCTGGGCGTGCTGTTCGTGCTGGCCCGGCGGGCCTCGCCGGGCTGGGCGGTGGCCGGCGTCATCGCGGTCGGCGCGGCGGTCAGCCTCCAGCCGCTGCGCGGCGGCCAGGGCGCCGAGTTCGTCATCTTCGGCCTGATCCAGGCCCTGGCCGGCGCGGCCGCCATCGGCGTCGGCATCTACCTGCGCATCCTGGAGAGCTCGCGGCAGCGGGCGGTCGACGCCGTACGGGCCGAGCAGCGCGCCGAGTTCGCCCGCGACCTGCACGACTTCATCGCCCACCACGTGACCGGCATCGTCGTGCAGGCGCAGGGCGCCCGGTTCATCGCCGAGCAGGACCCGAAACGCGTGCTGCTCGCCCTGGAACAGATCGAGGAGGCCGGGGCCGAGACGATGGCGTCGATGCGCCGCATGGTCGGCGTGCTGCGCGACCCCTCCTCCTCACCGGACGCGCCCCTGGCCCCGGTGGCCGGCCTGGGCGAGCTGCCGGTCCTGCTCGACCAGTTCAACTCGGCCGGCGGGGCGACCGCCCGCATCCACGTCGACGGCGACGCCGAGGGCCTGCCGGTGGAGGTGTCGACCTCGGCCTACCGGGTGGTGATGGAAGCCCTGACGAACGTCCGCCAGCACGCCCCCGCGGCTCAGGTGGCCGACATCTGGGTCCGCCGCACCCCCGACTGGCTGCTGGTGCGGGTGGCCAACGACGGCGTACCGGCGCGCGCCGCCACACCCCGGGACCGCCCGGGGTACGGTCTCGTGGGCCTCACCGAACGGGTCCGCGCGGTCGGCGGCCGGATCACCGCCGGTCCCGGCATCGAGGGCGGCTGGGTGGTCGACGCCGCCTTCCCCATTCCGTAAAGGCGGTTCTTCAGGTGATTCGCGTGCTTATCGCCGACGACCAGGCGATGGTCCGTACCGGTTTCGGCATGATCATCGGCGCCCAGCCCGACATGGAGGTCGTGGGCGAGGCCGCCGACGGCGTCGAGGCGGTGGCCCTGGCCCGCAAGCTCAAGCCGGACGTGGCGCTGTTCGACATCCGCATGCCGAAGATGGACGGCCTGGAGGCGCTGCGCCTGCTGGCCGGCCCCGGCGTCGCCGATCCCCTGCGCATCGTCGTGGTCACGACGTTCGACCTGGACGAATACGTCCACCAGGCGCTGCGCAACGGCGCCGCCGGCTTCCTGCTGAAGGACTCGGGACCGGCGCTGCTGATCGAGGCGGTCCGGGCCGCCGTGTCGGGCGACGCTCTGATCAGCCCGTCCATCACGGTACGGCTCCTGGAGCACCTGTCCGCCCCGGCCGCCGCCACCGACGAGGGCAACCTGTCCCCGCGCGAGCTGGAGGTGGTGAAGCTGACCGCCCGCGGCCTGACCAACGCCGAGATCGCCGCCCAGCTCTTCATCTCGGTCGGCACGGTGAAGACCCATCTCGGCAGCATCCACACCAAGCTGAACACCCGGAACCGCGTGGAGATCGCCGCCTGGGCCTGGGAGCGCCGGCTCGTAGGCTGAGGGCATGACCTCACCCGCCTCATTGCAGCCCGTCGACGAGTCCTGGCAGCGCGGCCTGGCCATCGTCGCCCACCCCGACGACCTCGAGTTCGGCACGGCGGCGGCCATCGCCCGCTGGACGGCACAGGGCAAGGACATCACGTACGTCCTGCTGACCAGCGGCGAAGCCGGCATCGACGGCATGGACCCGGCCGAGGCCGCCCCCGCCCGCGAACAGGAGCAGCGCGCCTCGGCCGCCATCGTCGGCGTCAAGGAGGTCGACTTCCTGGGCCTTCCCGACGGCGTGCTCGAGTACGGCGTACCCCTGCGCCGCGAGCTGGCCCGGGTGATCCGCACCCACCGCCCCGAGATCATCATCACGAACAACTTCCGGGAGAGCTGGGACGAGGCCGGACAGGCCCTGAACATGTCCGACCACATCGTCACCGGCCGCTCCGTCCTCGACGCGGCCCGCGACGCCGCCAACCGCTGGATCTTCCGCGACCAGGACCTGGAGAAGTGGTCGACCCGCCAGGTGTGGGCGGCCGGTTCCCCCCGCGCCACCCACGGCGTCGACACCACGGAGACGTTCGGCCTGGGCGTCCGCTCGCTGGAGGCCCACGCGGCCTACCTGAACGGCCTGACCTCGGGTTCCTTCGACGCCGAGGAGTTCCTGGAGGGCTTCTCCCGCCAGGCCGGCACCCGCCTGGGCGTCCGCTACGGCGCGTCCTTCGAGGTCTTCAACCTCGGTCTCCTGTAAAAGATCAGCCCCGGGCCATCGCCCGCAACGCCACATGCGTCAACTCCTCCGGCATCGGCAGCGGTCGGCGCGCGGTCACCAGCAGCGCCGAGCCGGGCGCGGCCGGGATCAGCGGCCGGCCGATGAACGGGCGGGATCGCCGGGACCTCATCGCCGCGGCGGGCGGCGAGGCTTCCGTGGCGGCGTACTGCGGCACGGCAACCCCCACCGAGCCGGCGAAAAGGGGTAAGCCGGCCAAATCGAAGAAGCCCAAGTCAACCGGGAAGGACTGAGCGTCAGCCCTTCACCGCGCCCGCGGTGAGGCCCTCGGTCAGGAAGCGCTGGCCGAAGGCGTACATCGCCACCACCGGAATGCTGACGAGCAGGGAGGCGGCGGCCAGCTGGCCCTGGGGGACGACGTCGCCGGCGATCATGGACTGCATGCCGACCGGGAGGGTCTTGTACTCGTCCTTTGTGATGAACACGAACGCGAACAGGAACTCGTTCCACGCGTTCGTCAGCGTGAACAGCGCCACCGCCAGCAACCCCGGCTTGGCCAGCGGTAGGACCACCCGGCCGAACGCCTGCACGCGGGAGCAGCCGTCGACCAGCGCCGCCTCCTCCAGGTCGGCCGGGATCGACGAGAAATAGCCGGCCAGCAGCCAGGTGGCGAAGGGAATGGTGAAGGTCGGGTACGTCACCACGAGCGACCACAACGAGTCCGTCAGCCTCGCGCCGATGAGCAGCTGGTACAGCGGGATGAACAACAGCGCGCCCGGCATCACGTACGTCAGCAGCACTGTCACCGTG
This sequence comes from Actinoplanes sp. NPDC000266, assembly GCF_042899005.1. Classification (NCBI taxonomy): domain Bacteria; kingdom Bacillati; phylum Actinomycetota; class Actinomycetes; order Micromonosporales; family Micromonosporaceae; genus Actinoplanes; species Actinoplanes sp. NPDC000266. The sequence goes on along the minus strand of NZ_JBIAZI010000019.1, from coordinate 49,330 downwards.
AAACCCTGCGCACCCCGGAACCTCAGCCGGGCCAGCGCGTACCCGGCCAGCACGGCGCACACCAGCGCCACCACTGTGGACGCCGCCGACACCAGCAGCGTGTTGAGATACCAGCGCCCGAACGGCTGATTGGTGAACAGGGCCGTGAACTGCTCCAGGCTCCACGGCGCCGGCCACAGGTCGTTGACCCTCGTGACCACCTGCCCCTCGGTCTTGAACGCGGTCACGGCGATCCAGTACATCGGGCCCAGCACGAAGACCAGCAGCCCGGCCAGCCCCAGACCCGACACCGCCGGCGAAGCTCGCCGGCGGCCCGCGATCACCCGGCCGATGGCCGTGGCGATCAGCAGGATCACCGCGAGGATCACCGCCGCCTTCCAGAAGATCCCGGGTGAGGCCCAGGCCAGCAGGACGGTGAACGCCGCGGCGAGGCCCCACGGCAGCGCCCTGCTTGTGGTCAGCGGCTCACGGTCCTCGCGCAGGAGCCGGACCAGGAAGAACACCAGCGCCGCGATCACCGGCAGCATGACCAGGGTGACCGCCGCCCCGGCGCCGTACTGCAGTTGCAGGATCGCCTTGGAATACGCGACGAGCACGTACGGCGCGGTGACGTCGCCCGGCCCGCCCTGCGTCAGCAGCCAGACGAGGTCGAAGTTGTTGAACGTCCAGATCGACGACAGGGTCACCGTCACGGTGATCACGTGGCGCAGGCCGGGCAGCGTCACGTGGGCGAACCGCTGCCAGGCCGACGCGCCGTCGATGGTCGCGGCCTCGTACTGGTCGGCCGGGATGGCCTTCAGACCGGCCAGGAAGCAGACGGTGAAGAACGGCACGCCCTTCCACACGTTGACCAGGATCACCGACGGCATGGCCAGCGACGGGTCGGACAGCCAGCCCGCCGGCCAGCCGTCGACCAGATGCACATCGGCCAGCAACGGCCCGATCCCCGAGGCCGTGAGCAGGGTGTTGACGCTGCCGAAGATGGCGTCGAGCAGCGACCGCCAGCTGAACGCCGTCACCACCGTGGGCACCACCCACGGCACCAGCAGGAGCCCGGTCAGCACGGCCTTTCCGCGGCGCAGGTTGTGCAGCAGCAGGGCCGCGGCCAGACCCAGGACGACCTTGAAGATCTCGGCGTACGCCGTGAAGACGAACGAGTTCACCACTCCCGTACGGAACTGGTCGTCACCGGCCAGGGCGAGGTAGTTGGCCAGGCCGACGAACACGTTGCCGGCACCGTGCCGTTCCGTGGTGCTGGTGATCACCGATTTGGCGATCGGCAGCAGCACGAGCACCCCGACCAGCACGGCCGTGGGAGCCAGGAACACGATCGCCAGCCGCCAATCGCGGCCCAGCCGCCGCTGGGTCGTCGTGAGGGAGCCGGGCCCCGGCGGCTTCTTCACCGGGGCCGGCGCCGGCCGTACGGCTGTCACTGGGGCAGCCCCTGCTGCGCGAAGATCTGCACCATCTTCGCGTGGGCCGCCGTCACGGCCTGCGCGGGCGGCGTTCCCTGCACGACCTCCTGCATCATGTCGGTGAGGACGTACGCCGCGACCACCGCCTGCTGCCCGGCGCTGGCCTTCTGCGGGAACTTCAGGCCGTTCTTCGTGGTCAACGGCAGCGGCTGCTGCGACATCGCGCGCACCATGGGGAACGCCGGGTCGCCGCCGCTGAAGTACGGGTCGGCGTCCCAGACCTTCTCCCAGGCCGGCATCACCAGGCCGGGCGCCTCCTTGGCCACGCCGACCAGCGCGGGCGCGCTGACCAGGTACTGCGCCAGGAGCTTGGCCAGCGGAGCGTTCTTGGCGCCCTTGAAGACCACGAAACCCTGCGACTGCCCGAGCAGCAGCGACTTGTCCGTCGCCGGTCCGACGCAGTCGGAGAAGACATGCGTGTTGCCGTACACCGGATTCTTCTTGGTCTTGGAGTCCGCGTAGATGCTGAAGCTGTTGCGGGTGTAGCCGAGGACGCCGGCCAGCCAGTTCTCGTTGTTGCTGGTGTCGGTCCAGCTGGCCACGCCCGGCGGCAGCATCGGCTTGTACTGGGGATTGGTGTAGATGTCGCCCAGGAAGGTCACCGCCCGCACGGTCTCCGGCGAGTCGAAGGTGACCTTCCGGCCGTCGTTGGCGGCGATCGCCCCACCGTAGGAGTTGATCAGCGCCTCGATCATGCCGTTGCCGTCGCCGGACCGGTTCACCGACATGCCCCAGCCGAACCGCCGCTTGCCCGGATCGGAGATGGCCAGGCACAGGTCGCGCAGTTCCTCCCAGGAGTAGACGTCCTTGGGCGCGATGCCCTTTTCCTGCATCCAGTCCTTGCGCAGGAACGAGCCGATCCCGATGAAGTGGTACGGGATCGCGTACCACTTGCCGTCGAAGACGCAGAAGTTCTTGGCCTCGGCGCAGGGTTCGCCGTACTTGGCCGTCAGCGCCTCGACGACGTCGGTCACGTCCTCCAGGTCGCCGAGCGCGTGGAACTGCGCGATGAACCGGGAGTCGGTCATGAAGGCCAGGTCGCGGGCCACGCCACCCTTCACCTCGGCGTCGATCTTGGCGACGACGTCGCCCGCGTCGGCCTGGACGAGACTGTTCTCGATCTTCGAGCCGGTGGCGTCGGCGAACTTCCTGATCGAGCTGTCGAGTGCTTCGTTGGCCGCCGTCGAGTACAGCTTCTGCGACAGCAGCCCCATCGAGGTGCCCTTCATCGACGCCGCGGCGTCGAGCAGTTCCTTCGGAACGTCCGGTTGCACGCTCGTGGACGACGTCGAGGTGCCGCCGCACGCGGCCAGCCCGGCCGCGCCGAGCACCCCCACCCCCATCCCCAGAAATTCGCGCCTGGTCCGCATGGAAAAGTCACCATCCCTCGTTGTTCGAAATCTCGAACCGTGGTTCGATATTTCGTATGGAGTGGACGCGACGCTAGAACAGGAGCGTGAAAAGTGTCAATGTTTCGATGTCGGCTATCGAGGTTGCCGCGGATATCCCATGCGCGCGGACAGCCTGGCCGCCCCGTCCTGGACCAGCGCAGTCCACTCCCCGTGCGCCTCGGGGGTCCAGCGGATGATCGGCGCGGAGACGCTCATGGCCGCGATGACGGCGCCGGAGTGGTCCCGGACGCCCGCGGCGACGCAGCGCATGGCGCCGTCGGACTCGCCGACGTCGACGGCGACGCCCGCGGCCCGCACCTGGTCGAGATGGTCCCGCAGGCGGTCCGGGTCGGTGATGCTGTCCGGCGTCATGCCCGGCAGCTCCCCCTTGAGGACGGCGTCCAGGGCCACCCGGTCGAGCGCCGACAGCAGCACCTTGCCGACCGCCGTGCAGTGCGCCGGCAGCCGCAGGCCGACACCGGAGACCATCCGGACCGGGTGCGTGCTGTCGACCTTGACGAGGTAGACGACATCCGCTCCGTCGAGCACCGCCACGTGGACCGCCTCGTTGCACACGGCGGCCACCTCCCTCGTCACGTTCCGCGCCTCGTGCACCAGGTCGAGCCGGCCCGCGAAGGCCGCGCCGAGCTGGAACAGGGGCAGGCCGAGCCGGTACTCCACCGGCTGACCGGGCACGGCGATCAGGTACGAACGGTCGACGAGCGTGACGAGCAGCTCGTGGACAGTGGTACGCGGCAGGTCGAGCCGCTCCATCACCTCGCGGGCTGACAGCTGCGGGCGGTCCAGGAACAGTTCGAGGATGTCGAGCGCACGGCTGACCGCCGGTACCACACGAGGCATCTGAAGAGAGTATCTCCGCACTTAGGATGGGTGAATGTCGATCTCCATGTACCGCCTGCGTGACGGCCACGGGACGCGCTGGGCGGTGCGCTCGGGCGACGGATGGCGCGAGCTCGGCGGCACGCTGGCCGGGCTGCTCGCCCTCCCCCTCGACCAGGCCCGGGCCTCGGTCGAGGCCGCGGCGGCCCACGGCGACGCCGGCGCCATGCCCGGCGAGGAGGTGCTCGCTCCGGTCGACGAGCAGGAGGTGTGGGCGGCCGGGGTCACGTACAAGCGCAGTCGCGACGGGCGCAAGGAGGAGTCCGGCCACGGCTCCCTCTACGACGATGTCTACGACAGCGACCGCCCCGAGCTCTTCTTCAAGTCGAGCCCGTGGCGGATCGTCGGGGACGGCGACGCCGTCGCGATCCGCCGCGACTCCGGCTGGGACGTCCCCGAGGCCGAGGTCGGGCTGATCCTCAACGCGGCCGGCGAGATCTTCGGCTACACGTTGGGCAACGACATGAGCAGCCGGTCGATCGAGGGCGACAACCCCCTCTACCTCCCGCAGGCGAAGATCTACGACCGCTCCTGCGCCCTGGGCCCGGCCATCGTGCCGAGCTGGGCGATCCCGCCGGGCCCGTTCGAGATCGGCCTCCAGGTCCGGCGCGAAGGCCGCGAGGTGTACGCCGCGACGACCACGACGGCGGCCATGGCGCGCGGCTTCGACGACCTGTCGGCCTGGCTGTTCCGGGCGCTCACTTTCCCCACCGGGGTGGTCCTGCTGACCGGAACCGGCATCGTGCCGGACGCCGACTTCACCACGTGTCCCGGCGACACGATCGAAATGACCTCCCCGGCCCTCGGCACCCTCACCAACCACGTGATCGCCGTCGGCTGATTGACGCGCCGCCCGTTCGGGTAAAACACCGCGCCATGCCCCCCGAGACATCGAGCTGGGCCGCCTGGATCGGGCAGGTGGCCAAGCGGATCCTGTTGCCTGTCAGCGTGCTCTTCGGCGTCATGGTCGTCCTCGGCCTGCTCGTCACCAAGGTCTGGACGCACGACTGGCCGTTCACCGCCGAGGACACCGTCAACCGGGACTTCGCCGCGCACCGGGATCCGATCCTCAACAACGTCTCGGAGTTCTTCAGCCTGCTCGGCAGCACACCGGTCGTCGTCGGCATCACCGCGGCGGTGGCCATCGGCCTGCGGCTCACCACGCACCGCTGGCGGGAGCCGCTCTTCCTCTGCGCCGCCGTCAGCGCCCAGGCCCTGGTCTTCCTCTTCACCACGCTCGTCATCGACCGGCAGCGGCCGGCCGTGCAGCATCTGGACGACTCGCCGCCCACCTCGAGCTTCCCGTCCGGGCACACGTCGGCCGCCGTCGCCCTCTACGTCGGCCTGGCTGTGCTGCTCAGCGTCATGCTCAAGAGGACCTGGGCCAAGCGCCTGGCCTGGCTTCTCGTGCTCGTCCCGCTGCTGGTCGCCACCGCGCGGCTCTACCGCGGCATGCACCACCCCACCGACGTGACCGCCTCCTTCTTCAACGGCGTCACGTGCGTGGTCATCATGTTCCGCGCCATCCTCGACCGGGCGGTGCGCTGGGCCCGCCCGGTCACGGCCAAACCGGTGGCGGCCTAGAGCGCGCCGGCCATGAGGGCTTCCAGCGTCGCTTTCGCTCCGCGGGTGTTCAGGCTGTTCAGGACCGAGGTGTACGCCGCCACGAAGCGCTCGTTGTCGGCCAGGTCCCCGAACAACTCGCGGTTCTGGATGAACGCCAGCGGCTCCGGCCGCCGGGCCAGCGACACGAGCTGATCGCGCAGCCGGTCGACCACCTCGATCGGCTGCCCGTGCTCGTCCACCCCGGTCGCGTAGCGGGCCCAGGACGCCACCACCGCCGTCGACAGCAGGATGTCGCCGCCATGGGCCAGATTGTGGCGGATCACCGGCAGCAGCCATTTCGGGATGCGGTCCGAGCTCTCCGCGCACAGCCGCGCCACCGTGTCCTTCACCTGCGCGTTGGAGAACCGGTCGATCAGCTGGTGCTGATATTCGCGCAGGTCGACCCCCGGCACCGGCTCCAGGGTCGGGGTCGCCTCCCGCTCCATGTACGCCAGCAGGAACTGCGCGAACACCGGATCCCGCGTCACGTCGTGCACGAGCCGATAGCCCGACAGATATCCGAAGTAGCACAGCGCCTGATGCGAGGCGTTCAGAAGACGCAACTTCATCAGCTCGTACGGCTCGACGTCGGCCACGACCTGAACGCCGGCGTCCTCGAAGGGCGGCCGCCCCGCGGAGAACTTGTCCTCGAGCGCCCACTGCGTGAACGGCTCGCACACCACCGGCCAGCCGTCCTCGACCCCGAAGTGCTTGCGCACCTCGTCCCGGTCGTCGTCGGTGGTCACCGGCGTGATCCGGTCGACCATGCTGTTCGGGAACTGCACGTTCTCCTCGACGTACGAGGCCAGCGCCGGATCCCGCAACTTCGCGTACGACACGAAGCTCCGCCGCGCCGCGTCCCCGTTGCCCTGAATGTTGTCGCAGCTCATGATCGTGAACGGCGCCACCCCACGCTGCCGGCGGCGCTCGATGGCCGCCGTGATCAGCCCGAACGTCGTCCGCGGCTCCCCCGGCAGCGCCAGATCGTGTTGAACGTCCGGATTGTCGGCCATGAACTCGCCCGTGACGGCGTTGAAGTTGTACCCGCCCTCGGTGACCGTCAGCGAGACGATCCGCACCTCGGGCTGCGTCATCTTCTCGATCACCGCGTCCGGCGAGTCCGGAGCGAACAGATATTCCTTGATCGACCCGACGACCCGGGCGTCCAGCGTCCCGTCCGGCGCCTTCACCACCAGCGTATAAAGGCAGTCCTGAGCGTCGAGCACCTGCTGCATGCGCCGGTCGGCCGGCATCACCCCCACCCCGCAGATCGCCCAGTCGAAGGCGGTCTGGGCACTCATCAGCCGATCCAGGTACATGGCCTGGTGGGCGCGATGGAATCCACCGACTCCGAAGTGCACGATCCCGGTACGCAGCCGCGACCGGTCGTAGTTCGGCACGGCCACCCCCGCGGGCAGCGACGTCAGGTTGGCTTCAGTGAGGGGCAGCATGAGGTGTCCTCCCAGCGGCGGTTCAGGGATCACCTCAGCATCGCACCGCAACCCGAAGAACACCGGCCCAGGGCGCAAAACCTCTACTTCACCGTCACCGTCTGCTTGATCACGTCCTTGCCGTCCCCCGGCCGCACCACACCCCCGTACATCAGCGCGACGAGTTCCTTGTCCAGCGCCGAATACCGCGTCGGCGTGGTGCCGTAGTCCTGGTAGAAGACGCTGTCCGGATATTTGGCGGACTGGTTCGACAGACCCATGGCCCCGGTCAGGCCCATCCGGATCAGATGGCAACGATCCCTCTCGCTGATACCGGACGACCGAACGAACACGTTGGCGCTGGTGATCTCGTGTTTGCCCGACCAGTACAGGTAGTAGAACCCGTCGTTCCCCGGCTCATAGTGCGGCTCGAGGACGCGGAACTTCGACCCGGACCCGAAGAAAAGCTCGATGTCGGGCGCACCCGATACGACCTTCAGATCCGTCCGCGCCGTGAGCCCGTTGAAGTCGGCGATCACCTGGTTCAGGCAACTCCGGCTCTTCGCCGAAGCGCCCCGAACCCGAACAGTGACCACCGGCTTGTCCCACATGGTGATGACCTGGTCGTTGTCCCCCAGATCGGCCCCGAAAGCAACCTCGAGAAAGTAGGCAAGCCCCGCCTTGCTGATGCTGGCCTTGACCGGAGCGACAACAACGTCAGGCGACGGCGCGACCACAGGCGCGGACGCCCTCATCCGAGCCGAATAGTCATCCCCCGGCCTCCCGCAGCCACTCACCACACCGGCGACCAGCAATATGGACCCCACGAGACGCAGTACCCCACCACCGAAGCCACTCATCGAACGCCCTCCCGGAGCCTTCACGCGCAGCCCCCGCAGCGTCGCGCCCAAGATCGTACGACGCCCACTCCCCCGGCGGATGCCCCGGTTCAGACCCCCGCAAGGGCACCACGTGGCCGGCGCTCCGGGTCATCAGCGCCGCACTGGCCCGGCCAGCCGCCCTTGTCCAATCCGGCCCAGCCTGGCCCAGTCCACACCGCCCAACTCGCATGGGCCACGCCACGGCCAGACCCGGCCAGGACGGCGGCAGGAAAGGACGGCGCGGCCGGGCGGCGGGACGGGTGCGGGCGAGCGGGACCGAGTGCGGGCGAGCGGGACCGAGTGCGGGCGAGCGGGATCGGGCGGCGCGGCCGAGCGGGGTCGAGCGGCGCGGGCGAGCGGCGCGGGCGAGCGGCGCGGGCGAGCGGCGCGGGCGAGCGGCGCGGGCGAGCGGCGCGGGCGAGCGGCGCGGGCGAGCGGCGCGGGCGAGC
>NZ_JBIAZI010000019.1:10757-41100 GCF_042899005.1 Actinoplanes sp. NPDC000266 | reverse complement strand
CGGCGCGGCCGGACGGAACCGGGTGCGGGCGAGCGGGGTCGGACGAGATCGGGTGGCGCGGCCGGGCGGGACGGGTGCGGCCGGGCGGGACCGGGTGCGGCCGGGCGGGACCGGGTGCGGCCGGGCGGGACCGGGTGCGGCCGGGCGGGATCGGGCGGCGCGATGGCGTACGAAAGCACAATTAGCCGAGTCACTAAGCCGCGCCCACCGGCGCCTTTCCCCCAAGCCCGCGCAACCGGCCTGGAATTGCCGCCCAGCCCACCACCCAGCGTGCCTGCGTGACCTTCCCCCACCCGTTACCACAGCGCGGCAGCGAACATCTCCCACGACGGCCGAGACGGGACCCCCACCCGGCCCACCCAGACAGCAGTCAGCAACCCTTCCCTCAGCCGCCACCAGCTCCCACCCAAGGCCGGGAGGAGGGGATGCCACAACAGAGCATCAAGCCTGACGGGTCTGTTGTGGCATCCCCTCCTCCCGGCCGTCGCGCGCAAGCAAGTCCAACCCACAAAGCCGCACACGGAAACGGCGCGACCGGTGCCAGGCCGCGCCGTTCCCTCAACAACCGCCTAGGCCGCGACAGAAGCCTCAGCGGTAGGTTCCGGCGCAACAGCCGCCCCACCCGACATGTGCCGCAAGTAAGCCGGCAACGTCAGGAACTCCGGGCACGTCCGCTCGGTCAGCAGCACGGTCAACAGCGTCCGAGCCTGTCCGAACCGGCGAGCCGAATCCTCGTCCAGCGCCCCCGTCTCGCTCAGCACGTCCAGTTCCTCGCGCAGCATCCGCGTGACCAGCGCCGCGCTCACCGGCACCCCGTAGTCCGTGGGCGTGCTCGCGTTTATCCACTGCCAGAGCTGAGCCCGGCAGATCTCCGCCGTAGCCGCGTCCTCCATCAGCCCGCCCAGCGCCACCGCGCCGCGCCCACCGAGCCAGGCCGCGATGTAACGCAACGCCACGCTCACGTTGTTGCGCAGCGCCACCTCACTGACCTGGACCCCCACCGCCTTGACGTCCAGCAGTTCGGTCGCACCCACCTGGACGTCCTCACGCTTGCGGACGATCTGGTGCGGCTCGTCCCCCAGCCACTGGTCGAACACGTCGCGGCACGTCTCCACCAGCCCCGGGTGCGCCACCCACGACCCGTCGAACCCGTCGCCCACCTCGCGCCTCTTGTCCTGCCGGACCTGGTTGAGCGCCCGCTTCGCCGCCACCGGGTCGCGCGAAGGCACGACCGCCGCCATCCCGCCGATCGCATGCGCGTTGCGGCGGTGACACGTCTTGACCAGCAGTTCCGTGTACGCCCGCATGAACGGCGCGGTCATCGTCACCTGCGACCGCTCGGGCAGCACCACGTCCGGCCGGTTCTTGATCATGCTGAAGAGGTAGTCCCAGCGGCCCGCGTTCAGACCGGCCGAGTGCTCGCGCAGCTCGTACAGGATTTCGTCCATCTCGAAGGCCGCCGTGATCGTCTCGATCAGGACCGTGGCCCGGATGGTCCCTCGCGGGATCCCGCACGTCTCCTGCGCCCACACGAACACGTCGTTCCAGAGCCGCGCCTCCAGGTGCGACTCGAGCTTGGGCAGGTAGAAGTACGGTCCCGAGCCCCGGTCGATCTGCCTCTGCGCGCAGTGGAAGAAGTACAGCCCGAAGTCGAACAGCGTCGCCGACACCGCCCGGCCGCCGATGCGCACGTGGCATTCCGGCAGGTGCCAGCCCCGCGGCCGCACCATGATGGTCGGGATCCAGCCGTTGACCTTGTATTCCTTGCCCTCGTCGGACGTGAAGTCGAGGTCGCCGTCGAGCGCGTCGCGCAGGTTCAGCTGCCCGATGACCACGTTCTCCCACGTCGGCGCGGTGGCGTCCTCGAAGTCGGCCATCCACACCTTGGCGCCCGAGTTCAGCGCGTTGATCGTCATCTTGCGCTCGGGCGGCCCGGTGATCTCGACCCGCCGGTCGAGCAGGTCGGGCGCCGGCGCCGCCACCGTCCACGACGCGTCGTCGCGGATGTGCTGGGTGGAGGGCAGAAAGTCCAATTCGGCCGTACGGGTCGTCCGGCGCCGCCGGCGACGTTCGAGCAGCTGGACCCGGCGCGCCCCGAACTCCCGGTCGAGGGCCACGACGAACGCGATGGCCTCCGGGGTGAGGATCTCGCTGTAGCGGCCCTCGGTCGTACCCGTGATCGTAATTTCTTCGTTCGCCATCAGAACTGCTCCGTCTCGGTCGAGCCCTTGAGCGCGGTCGTGGACGATTCCGGGTTGAGCGCGGTCGAGACCGCGTCGAAATATCCGGTGCCGACTTCGGCCTGGTGCTTGGTCGCGGTGTAGCCGTCGGCCTCGGCCGCGAACTCGGCCTCCTGCAATTTGACGTACGCCGTCATGCCGCTCTCGGCGTAGCCGCGGGCCAGCTCGAACATCGAGTGGTTGAGCGCGTGGAAGCCGGCCAGCGTGACGAACTGGAACTTGTAGCCCATCGCACCGAGCTCCTTCTGGAACCGGGCGATGTCGGCGTCGTCGAGGTTGCGCTTCCAGTTGAACGACGGCGAGCAGTTGTACGCCAGCATCTTGCCCGGGTGCTCCTTGTGCACCGCCTCGGCGAACGAGCGGGCGAACTCGAGGTCGGGCTTGCCGGTCTCGACCCAGATCAGGTCGGCGTAGTCGGCGTACGCGACACCGCGGGCGATCGCGGCGTCCGGGCCGCTGCGCACCCGGAAGAAGCCCTCGGCCGTACGCTCGCCGGTCAGGAACGGCCTGTCGCGCTCGTCGACGTCGGTCGTCAGCAGGTCGGCCGCGAGGGCGTCGGTGCGGGCGATGACCAGCGACGGGACGCCGAGGACGTCGGCCGCCAGCCGGGCCGCGTTGAGGGTGCGGATGTGCTGCGAGGTCGGGATGAGCACCTTCCCGCCGAGGTGTCCGCACTTCTTCTCGCTGGCGAGCTGGTCCTCCCAGTGCACGCCGGCCGCGCCGGCCACGATCATGGCCTTCATCAGCTCGAACGCGTTGAGCGGGCCGCCGAAGCCGGCCTCGGCGTCGGCCACGATCGGCGCCAGCCAGTCGCGCTCGTGCCGGCCGGCCGCGGTGTCGATCTGGTCGGCGCGCAGGAGCGCGTTGTTGATGCGCCGGACGACCGCGGGCACCGAGTTCGCCGGGTAGAGGGACTGGTCGGGATAGGTGTTGCCGCTCAGGTTGGCGTCCGCGGCGACCTGCCATCCGGAGAGGTAGATGGCCTTGAGGCCGGCCCGCACCTGCTGGACGGCCTGCCCGCCGGTGAGCGCGCCCAGCGCGTTGATGTAGTCCTCGCTGTGCAGCAGTTCCCACAGGCGCTGGGCCCCGCGCTCGGCCAGGGTGTGCCGTTCCTGGACGCTGCCGCGCAGCTTGACCACGTCCTGCGCGGTGTAGCTGCGCTTGACGCCCAGCCACCGGGGATCGCCGGCCCATGCCCGAGTGAGGTCCGATGCGGTACCGCCACGAACTTCGGTCAGCTGATCAGTCATGGTGATAAGTCCCTTCCGTGCCCTGTCGCGTGCTTCTCGGTGGAAGAATTTGACTGTCGCGCACTTTGCCAAGGCCACTGAAGGCGTTTGTGACGAGAAGAAACGTGGAATTTCTGTTAGCGTCAAACGCGTGACCGCTTCACCTTCCACTGAGCCCACCGAGGTCGACCTCGTGATGCTGGGCCAGAGGCTCCGCCACCTGCGCAAGAGCAAGAACCTGACGCTGGAGCAGCTCAGCGAGGCGGTCGGCCGGGCCCCGTCCCAGCTTTCGCTGATCGAGAACGGCAAGCGCGAGCCGAAGCTGTCGGTCCTGCAGGCCCTGGCGAGCGCGCTCGGCGTCGGCATGCAGGAGCTGCTGCGGGCCGAGGCCCCGAGCCGGCGGGCCGGCCTGGAGATCGAGTTGGCCCATTTCCAGCGCTCACCGGCGTACGAAAGCTCCGGTCTGCCCCCGGTCCGCGGCGGCCGCAGGCTGCCCGCGGACGCCCTGGAGTCGCTGGTCGGCCTGCATCGCGAGCTGAATCGGCTGCTCACCGAGCAGAGCGCGACACCCGAGGTGGCCCGGCGGGCCAACGCGCAGCTGCGGGTGAACATGCGCGAGCGCGACAACTACTTCGCCGAGATCGAGGAGGCCGCGGCCCAGGTGCTGCGGCCGATCAAGCACACCACCGGCCCGCTGTCGCAGCGCGGCATCCTCGACATCGCGGCGCAACTGGGCTTCTCACTGCACTACGTGAACGACCTGCCGGGCTCCACACGCTCGGTCACCGACCTGAACAACCGGCGGATCTACCTGCCGCAGGTGGCCAGCGGCAAGGGACACGACCCGCGGGCGGTGGTGCTGCAGACGCTCGGGCATTTCGTGCTCGGGCATCCGGAGCCGGCCGACTACGGCGACTTCCTGCGGCAGCGGGTCGAGGCCAACTACTTCGCGGCGGCGCTGCTGATGCCGGAGAAGTTCGCGGTCGCCTTCCTCAAGGAGGCGAAGGCCGACCGGGCTCTGGCCATCGATGATTTCCGGGACGCTTTCGGGGTGTCGTACGAGACGGCGGCGCACCGTTTCACCAACCTCGCGACCCATCATTTCGGCATCCCGGTGCACTTCACCCGGGTCCATGAGAACGGGATCGTCTACAAGGCGTACGAGAATGACGGGGTCCGCTTTCCCCGCGACGTGACCGGGGCCATCGAGGGCCAGCCGATCTGCCGCAAGTGGGCCTCCCGCACGATTTTCCAGGCCGACGACCCGTATTCGTCGTTCTACCAGTTCACCGACACGTCGGCCGGCACGTACTGGTGCACGGTGCACATCGAGTCGACGCGCTCGGGCGAGTTCTCGGTCACGGTCGGCACGCCGTACGAGCACGCCCGCTGGTTCCGCGGCGGCGACACCACCCGGCGTACGGTCTCCCGCTGCCCCGACCCCGGCTGCTGCCGCCGCCCACCGGCCGACCTGGTCGACCGCTGGGCCGGCAACGCCTGGCCCAGCGCCCGCGTGCACTCACACCTGCTGGCCGCGCTGCCGCCCGGCACGTTCCCCGGCGTCGACGCGCAGGACGTCTACGAGTTCCTCGACCGCCGCTCCTGACCTGCTACAGCGCTGCAGCTGCTGTCGCAAGGGATCCGGCCGCGCTCTGCGCCGGCGCCAGCCGCGACAGCAGCGACCGGGCCGCCTCCACGACGAGTGCCCGGTCGTGGGTCAGCGCGAAATCGAAGCTGCGCTGGCCGTCGGCGCACGTGTCACCCAGGTCGCGGGCGACCAGCGCGGCCGCCCGGTGCGGGCCGACCACGATCACGTTCCACTCGCCGCGGAGCGTGTCCTCGGAGTCCAGGCACGCGCCCCGTACACCCGGGACCGGCTCGGCCGTCAGGCCGAGACCCAGCGCCGCCACCAGCGGGCTGCCGGCCGCGATCCGCGCGAAGCGGCGGGCCGTGGCCGGCGTGAAGTGGCGCGCCTCCTGGAAGCAGGCCAGCAGCACCGGCGCGTCGTGCCCGTCGCCGATCAGGGCCTCCAGGTGCCGGCTGGTCGGCATCAGGTGCTCCTTGGTGGCGCGCATCAGCGGCCGCCGGGCGGCCACGATCTCGAACGGCGTCCGGTCGTCCCGGGCCGGCGGCGGGATGAACGGCAGCGTCGTCACCGCACGGTCACTGCCCTTCAGCGGTGCCGGTTTCCCGTACAACCAGCCCTGGCCGATCGTGGCGCCCATGGTCCGGGCGATGGCCAGGTGCTCGGGTGTCTCGATGCCCTCGGCCAGCACGATGGCGCCGCTGGCCTCCGCGTAGGCGGCGACCGCGGCGACCACCTTGGCGGTGTGCCGGTCACCGGGCTCGCGCAGCAACTGCATGTCGAGCTTGACCACATCCGGGTGGACGAACGGCATGAGCGCCAGCGACATCGGGTCGGCCCCCACGTCGTCCAGCGCCACTCCCCAGCCCGCGTCGCGGCAGGTGGCCGCGGCCGACAGCAGGCCGGACGGGTCGCCCGCGATGGCCCGCTCGGTCATCTCGGTGACCACGCGCAGCCGATGACGGGCCTGTTCGACGATCGGCGCGAGATCCGCCGGGCACTCCATCCGCGCCGCCGACGGTTCCATGTTGACGAACCACGTCAGCTTCGGATCTTGATCGCCGGCGAGAATCGCCCGATAGGCGAGCGCTCGGCAGATCCAGTCGAGCTCGTTCTCCCTTTGTTCGCGCCGGGCCGCCTCGAACAGCGCGTCCGGAGTCTCCCACGGAGTGCCGGCGGGACCACGGCTGAGCGCCTCGTAACCGACCAGCCGCCCGGTCGAGATCTCGATCAAGGGCTGGAACAGGGTCGTCACGGCTCGCGCGTCGAGGACGTCATGGATGTTGCGCACGAGCTTGTTAATCGGCGACTTCTTTCACCAGCTTAATTAAAGGACCAGAAATCGATGGGTCTCTTTACTGTTAACAGTCTTTAACTTAAGTTGGGCGGCATCCCCCCATGAAGGAGTGCTTCATGAGACGCAGATTCACCCTCCCCGCATTGACCGTCGGAGCCCTGGTCGCCTCCCTGTTCGTCGCGGTGTCCCCGGCCGCGGCGCACGGTTACATCTCGTCGCCGCCCAGCCGCCAGGCCAACTGCGCCAGCGGCGCCGTGGCGAACTGCGGCGACATCGTCTACGAGCCGCAGAGCGTCGAGGCCCCCAAGGGCTCGAAGCAGTGCAACGGCGGCGGCAGCCGCTTCGCCGTGCTCAACGACAACAGCCGCGCCTGGCCGGCCGCCTCGGCCGGCCAGAACGTCACCTTCAACTGGGTGCTGACCGCCCGCCACTCCACCAGCACGTGGGAGTACTTCATCGGCAACACGCTGCTGGCGTCCTTCAACGACGGCGGCGCGCAGCCCGGCGCCACCAAGTCCCACACGGTCGGCATGAAGGGCTTCACCGGCCGGCAGACCGTGCTGGCCCGGTGGAACGTCGCCGACACGGCCATGGCGTTCTACGCCTGCGTCGACCTGAACATCGGCGGCGGAGGCACGACACCGCCCACCACCCCGCCGACCACACCTCCCACCACTCCCCCGACCACCACGCCTCCCACCACCCCGCCGACGACCACGCCGCCGGCCACCGGAACGTGGCGCGCCGGCACCGCGTACTCCCCCGGCAACGTCGTCACCTACAACGGCGTCTCCTACACCTGCCGCCAGGCGCACACCGCGCTCGCCGGCTGGGAGCCGCCGAACGTGCCGGCCCTGTGGGCGCGAAACTAGCCAAGGCCGCACTGGTCGCGATCCTGCTGGTCTCCGGCTGCGGTGCGCAGCCGGAGACCGGCCCGCCGGCTGCGGCTTTCAACAGCACCGACGTGATGTACCTCCAGATGGGCATGTCCCAGATCGCCGAGGGCTCCTCGGTCACCGCCCTGGCCACCGAACGCGCCACCGACCCGCGCCTCAAATCCCTGGCCACCGAGCTTCAGGCCCAGTGGCAGGAGGAGCTGGCCCAGATGCAGCGCTGGCTGCTCGGCTGGAGCCAGCCCCTGACCGCCCCTTCCACGTCGCACGAGGGCCACGGCGCCCTGCACATGTTGCGGCCGTCCGACATAGCCGAGCTTCGCTCTTCCAAGACCTTCGACCGTACGGCTGTGAGCCTGCTGCTGGGCCACTTGGGCAACGTGGTCGAGACGGCCCGCATGGAGACCACGTCCGGCGCCTACCCACCCGCCCGGGCCCTGGCCGAGACGGCCACGGCCCGCCGCCAGGCCCAGATCCAGACGCTGCTGACGTTGTCCGCCACCCCGTGACCTACGCTCGGCCCATGCCCGAGTTGATCGCCCCGACCCCGCGCCTGCACACGTCCTGGCTGGAGTCCCGCGACGAGTTCGGCCGCGGCACCCACCAGGACGGGGCGGGCCTGCGCCCCACCGACGAGGTGAACACCGAAGCCGGCTTCGCCACCTGGGTACAGCGCCTGCTGACCGAGGAGGACCCGGCCGTCCCCGCCGCCGAGGGCTGGGTGCACTGCTCGTACCGCTGGGTGGTCGAGGACGGGCGTTACCTGGGCGCCATAGCCTTGCGCCACACCCTCAACGACCAGTTGCTCAATTACGGCGGCCACATCGGCTACAGCGTCCGCCCTTCGGCCCGCCGCCGGGGCCTGGCCCGCTGGGCCTTGTCCGAGATGCTCGGCGAGTCCCGCAAGCTGGGCCTCGACCGCGTCCTGGTCACGTGCGACCCCGCCAACGAGCCCTCAGCCCGGACGATCGAGTCCAACGGCGGCATCCTCGAGGACATCCGCACCACCGAGGGCAAAACCGTGAAGCGCTACTGGATCACCCTCTAGCCCCATGCCCCGCTACCGCTGGCGCACCAGGCTGCGCACCCACCTGCCTTTCGCCTTGCAGTCCCTGGCCCCGAAGGGCACCAGGGACTGCGGCGCCCACGACTGGTACAGATCCGAGGGCAACCTCTACCTCTGCTACCACTGCACCGTCGGCCAAAGACAACAGACTCCATGAAACGGCGCGGCGCTCAGCCGGGGTGATATCCGTACTCGGCGAGCCGGTCACCTGCGATCCTCAGCTCTTCCTCAGTGAACAGTGCCGACCAAGGCTCACGCAGAACGAACGCCTCGACAGTGAGGTCGAGGCGGCCCTTCTCCCAGAGCGTGGTGAACCCGCTGGAGACGCTCGAGGTGTGCAGAAGTTGCCGCGCCGCGCCGAGGCCGCCGAGGTTGGAGATCATCTGGATGTAGTAGGTCGCGTTGTAGTTGATCTGGCGTTTCATCGATTGGTAGCCGCTCACCAACGCCTGCTGGAATTGCTTCTCGAGCGCCGCCCGGTCGGCCGGAGTGTCGTCCGGGGCGAGCGGTGCCGCCTCGGCCGCCAGCTTCCGGCCGTTGCGTTCGGCGGGATTGGGACCGAGCGCGACGTGGTCGGCGAGGCCGGTCCCCAGGTGTTGCGGGCGCGGCATGCCGCGCGCTCGCAAGCTGCGGACGAGTGCGGTGTAGATGTCCCGCAATGACAGAAGACGGCCCGCGCCGGGAACGCCCTCGCCGAGGACTCGGAGCAACTCACCGGTGAAAGCCGTGAACTTCTCCCCTGGCGGCGCTATCGACGTCGAATAGGCCGGCGCGGAGGTGAGCGTGTAGGTGCCGCTGATGTCGATCGCGGCGGTCACGGCCGAGGGAACGGAGCTCATCGCGGCGGCCGCGTGGCCGGAAAAACAACAGTCGAGGATCAGGATCCGGTTGTCGGCCGGGCTTTCGGCCAGTGCCGAGCGCAGCCATTCCACTGGCACAGCGGTATAGGCGACGTGCTCCGGATCGGTATCGGCCACCGCGAGATGCAAGTTGCCACTGGGCGTGAGGAGACCGTGCCCGCTGTAGTAGACGATCACGGTGTCGTCGGCCGCGTTGACCGTTGCGGCCAGCGCGGTGCCCACTTCCTGGGGCGCCCGAGGATTGATCACTTGACGACAACGGGAGGCGTCGACCACCCCTGTGTCGGGGTCCGTGAACGCGGCGGCCAGAGCCGCGACGTTGTTGGTCACGGCCGGAAGATCACCGATCGCCGGGCTGGCGAAGCCGGCACTTCCGATCAACAGCGCGCTGGACAGGCGCCGGTCGGGCAGCCGGGTGGTCACGACGATCCGCCGGTCGCCTCGTAAGCCTCGCGGAGCAGTCGCCCGGCGACGTTGGAGTTCGTCGCGTCGATCTCGATGCGACGACCGGCGCTCGGTATCGCTCCGAAGACAGCGGATGCCACGCCCCGCGTGTCTGGGCGGTGGTCGTTCATCTTTGTTTTCTAGCATCGGGCCGTGATCGTGATCTTCGACCTCGAGTTCACCTCGTGGGACGGCGCGCAGGAACGCGGATGGACCGGGCCCGGTGAGTTCCGCGAGATTGTTCAGATCGGTGCCCTGCGGGTCGATGCCGCTCTGACCGTGGACGGCGAGTTCGACGCGCTTGTCAGGCCTGTGCGTAATCCGCGGCTGTCCGGCTATTTCCAGGAGCTCACCGGGATCTCCGCGCAGGCCGTCGCCGAGCGTGGGGTCGGGTTCGCCGACGCGCTCGACGACTTCCTCAAGTTCTGCGACGGGGCCTACACCTTGTCGTACGGCAATGACATGGTCATCCTCGGCGAGAATCTGATCCTCCAGTCACCGCCGGACCGCGCCCCCGCTCAGCCTCTGCCCCCGTTCGTGAACGTCCGGCCGTACCTCAACCGGGCCCTGCCTGTGACCGCCCACCTGGCCGCCGGCAGCCTGGCGCACGCTCTGCGGAGACCTGGTCCGGCTGAGTCCACCCACAACGCCCTGGCCGACTGCTACTCGATTCTCGAGGCCCTGCGCCACCTGCGCGCCGAGGGCCGTCCGATCTTCGCGTTCGAGTAGGGCCGGGTCAGGCGACGGCCTGGGCTATGGCCATGGTGTGCTGATATTCGCGCCAGTGGGCGAGCTTGCCGTCGTGGGTCCGCAGGACGGCGATGAACGGGGCGGCCGCGGTCACCCCGGTCGTGGTGTGGGTGCCGACCAGCTCGTACTCGACGACGATGACCTCGGGGTCGGCGGTCCGGTGCACGATGATGTGGCGGCAGTCGTCGAAGCGTACGGGGAAAGCGGCCTGGCCTTTGCTCGTGAAATCGAGGACCTGGTGCTTGCCCTCGACGCGGGCGGGGTGGCCGGGCGCGGCGAACGGGGTCTCGACGACCACGTCGTCGGCCAGCACCGCGGGGTCGAAGGTGGGCTGGTTGGCCAGCCAGCGGTCGCGCATGCTGTGGAAGATCTCGGCGGGGGTCATGCGAGCCACAATAGTGAGTGGAGACTCATTTTGATACTGCGGGCCGATGCGCAGCGCAACCGCGTGCGGATCCTTCAGGCCGCCGAGGCGGTCTTCACCGAAGGCGGGCCGGAAGCGTCCACCGAGGAGGTGGCGCGGCGGGCCGGGGTGGCGATCGGCACGGTGTTCCGTCACTTCCCGACCAAGCAGGACCTGCTCGTGGCGATCATGAAGCGGCTGCGGGAGCAACTCGCCGCCGAGGCCGGGCGGCGGGATCTCTTCGGCTTCTTCGCGTACGCGGTGGCCCAGGCCGCGGGACGCCGGATCGTGGTCGACATCGAACTCGCGGACGCGTTCGGGCCCCTGGAGGAGTCCGTGGCCGCGCTGCTGCGCCGGGCCCACGCCGACGGGGCCGTCGCCGCTACGGTCGAGCTGCCCGAGGTGATGGCTCTGCTGGTCAGCCTCTGTCAGGGCGCACTGCACCAGCGATGGGACGAGGACCTTCAAGCCCGGACGCTGGCGGTCGTTCTCGCGGGGCTGAGGAGACGCTAGCCGGTCCAGTCGGGCTCCGAGTTCATGTGCCACAGCTGGAGCCGGTAGTGCTCGACCCCCGCCAGGCCTTCCATCACCGCGGCGCTGCTCTCGTAGGTGAAGCCGGGCGCGAACGCCTCCGCGTGTCCCCGCCGCATCTCTTCCCGGCCGGAAGCCAGGAGCCTCGCGCCGTATGTGCCGGGACCGGGCGGGAGCGCGACACCGCGGAGGAACTCCTCCTCGACCGACTTGTCGACGGCCAGGGTTCCCGTCGGCACCAGCAGGCGCCCCTCCCCGAAGGTCATGGCCGGCGGCGGCGGGGCGGGGAGGATCTCGATGTCCAGGGCGATCCGGGCCAGGTCCTGCTCCGTGTTGACCGCCACGACCCCGTCGGCCCAGCCCACCGTGCCCGCGCGGGCGGCGCTGAGCGCGATCTCGAACTCGGCCGGCTCGTCGTAGGCCGGGTCGAACACCAGGAACAGGCGGTAGCTCGCGCTCACCATGGTCCGGAACGACACCATGGCGGAAGGGTAGTACGGCGTGCGAAGGTGGACGGGTGCCTGACGATCCGTACATCTGGCTCGAAGATCTTGACGGGCCTGATGTCGTTCGATGGGTCGGCGAACGCAACGCGGAGACGCTCGGCGTGCTCGGCGGTGACGGGCGGCTCCGGGAGGCGATCCGGGAGGTGCTCGACAGCAAGGAGCGCATTCCGATGCCGGGATGGCGCGGGGACGGCTTCTACTACAACTTCTGGACCGATGCCGACCATCCTCGCGGGCTGTGGCGGCGTACGACCGCCGAGCAGTTCCGGCTCGACGAGCCCGAATGGGACGTGCTGCTCGACGTCGACGCGCTCAATCGGGCCGAGGGTGAGAATTGGACGTGGGGCGGCGCCACGGTGCTGCGACCCTCGTACGACCGCTGCCTGGTCTGTCTTTCCCGCGGTGGCGCCGACGCCGTCGTGGTGCGCGAATTCGATCTGACGCGGCGCGCCTTCGTGGACGGTGGCTTCACGCTGGCGGAGGCGAAGAGCCGCGTCGGCTGGATCGACGCCGACAATCTCTATGTCGCCACCGATTTCGGGCCCGGTTCGCTGACCTCGTCGGGCTATCCGCGCGTCGTCAAGCGCTGGCGGCGCGGCACCCCTCTCGCCGAGGCCGAGCTGGTCTTCGAGGGGCAGCACGATGATGTCTCGGTGGGCGCCTGGCACGACACCACACCCGGATTCGAGCGCGATTTCGTCAGCCGCCATCTCGATTTCTACCGCAGCCAGGAGTTTCTGCGCCTGTCCTCCGGCGAGCTCGTGCGGATCGACATTCCGGAGGACGCCGATTACGGCCTGCACCGCGACTGGATGCTGATTCAGCTCCGTTCGCCGTGGCTGGGTCACCCGGCGGGCGCTTTACTGGCGATTGATTTCGTACGCTTTCTCGCCGGCGACCGCGATCTGACGCTCCTGTTCCGCCCGGACGACCGCACGTCGCTCAGCTCCTCCACGTGGACGCGTCACCACCTGATCCTGGTGACCATGACCGACGTCCGCAGCCACGTCGAGATCCTCACCCCGGACGAGCCCGAGTGGCGCCGCCGGCCACTGCCGGACGCCGGCGGCTTCGCGAGCACCTGGATCGCCGATTCCGATCCGGACCGCGACGACTCGTACCTCATCTGCTCCGAAGGTTTTCTCGAACCGGCCACGCTGAGCCTGGCCACGGCCGGCGGACCGGCCGTGGTCCTCAAGCGGGAGCCGGCGTTCTTCGACGCCGCCGGCATGGCGGTGCGGCAGTTCTTCGCCACCTCGGCCGACGGCACCCGCGTGCCCTACTTCGTCGTCGGCGGCGACGCGGAGGGCCCGACACTGCTGGAGGGGTACGGCGGGTTCGAGATCCCGCAGACCCCCGAGTACAGCGGCGTGTTCGGGCGGGCCTGGCTGGCCCGCGGCGGCACCTACGTCGTGGCCAACATCCGTGGCGGCGGTGAGTACGGCCCGGCCTGGCACCGGGCCGCGCTGCGGGAGAACCGGCCCCGCGCGTTCGAGGACTTCGCGGCCGTCGCCGCCGATCTGGTCGCCCGCGGCCTCACCGCCCCCGGCCGGCTGGGCGCTCTCGGCGGCAGCAACGGCGGCCTGCTGATGGGCGCCATGCTCACCCGACATCCGGAGCTGTTCGGCGCGATCGTGGCCATGGTCCCGATCCTCGACATGCGCCGCTACACCCGGCTGCTGGCCGGCAAGTCGTGGATCGCCGAGTACGGTGACCCCGACGATCCGGCCGACTGGGCTTTCCTGAGCGCCTTCTCCCCGTACGAGAACGTCCGCCCCGGCCTTTCCTACCCGCCGATCCTGCTCGTCACCTCGACCCGCGACGACCGTGTGCACCCCGCGCACGCTCGCAAGATGGCCGCGAGGCTGCGGGAGCACGGATACGAGACGCTCTACTACGAGAACGTCGAGGGCGGGCACGGCGCCGCGGCCGACAACGAGCAGGCGTCGACATTGTGGGCCGTCACTTTGGAGTTCCTCTGGCGGCGGCTCCACTAAAGTCGCACCATGCCGAGAAGCCGTGGCCGGTCGATCCGCGTCCATCACCCCGTGCGTGACCTGACGATGCCGGACTATCTGATGCGTGATGCCCTCGCCTTCGGCGAGGACGAGACGATCCTCGAAGTCGAGGAGTGGGGCAGCGCCTGGCTCGGCGAGGGTTGGCGGGCGGACGGTGAGCATCAGCTCTGTGTCGAGGTGGTCAAGCGGGCCGTGGCCAAGCCGTCGCCGCACGCCCTGGCCGCCCTGGCCGCCCTGCGCCGGGTGGCTCCGCCCGGCGAGGAGAAGCTGCTCGACGAAGCCATCGGGCGGCTGTTCGAGAGCCAGCCGCTGCCGACGTGGTTCGGCACGCCCGTCCTTCCCCCGCTGCGGGCGTGGCGCTCGGTCGACCCGTACGACAGCGAGCATGTGCTCTTCATCGAGTACGGCGAGGACCCGCACCTCCTGATGGCCGAGGTCTATTTCACCGGCATCATCTGGGCCGAGAGGCTGACCGTTCTCCAGGCCGACGCCCTCAGCGCCTGGAAGCGGCCGGTCACCGAGCATCCCGTCGGCGAGATCCTGGCCGAGCTGGCCGACGCGATGCGCGGCACCGACGACGCTCCGTTCCGGCCGGCCGAGGAGGACTACGCCGAGCTGCGGGCGCTGGTCTGGTCGCGCTGCCGGGAGCATCTGCCGGCCCCGCTCGAGCGGACGTCGATGGACGAGACGGAGCGGCTCCGCATTCTGGACGACTTCGAGACCCGCGACCCGGTCGCGCGGTCGCTGGCCGAGCTGTTCCTCGACTTCGGCGACACCTACTTCGCCAGCGGCCCGCTGAAGTGGAGCCCGGCCTGGGTCCGGTTCCTCCTCAACGACTGGGTGCCCGACAAGGGCACTGACCTGGAGCCCGAGGTGCGGGCCGCGCTGCCCGCCGTGCTGCGCCGATGGGTGCGTTTCGTCCTGGAGCGGCGGGGCGTCGCCGAGGAGTGGATCGGGCCGGTGGAGGAGGCGGTCACCGGGCCATAGCCTCGGCCAGGGCCTCGCGGCGCCGGCGGCGGGCCAGGAACGCCGTGGTCGTGGCCGCGACCACGGCCAGTCCGAAGATCCAGCCGCCGGCCACGTCGCTGACCCAGTGCACGCCCAGGCCGACCCGGAAAAGGCCGGTCACCACCGGGATGCCGATGCCGGCGGCCAGCAGCGCGAACCGCAGACGTGGCCGCTGTCGCGTCAGGGGCAGCAGCACCATGAGGACCACGGCCGCGCCGAGCGCGTTGTTCAGCGCGTGCCCCGACGGGAACGAATAGCCGGCGGCCATGGCCACCGGGTCGAGGAACGACGGCCGGTGCCGCTCGAAGAGCAGTTTCAGCAGTACGCCGAGAAGCCCGCCGGCGGCCATCGTGATGCCGGCCCACCAGGCGAGCGGCCGCGAGCCCCGCCGCACCAGCCAGATCACCAGGGCCAGCACGCCGAGCCGCCACACCCACGGGTCGAACGCCAGGCACCACCCGGCCATGAAGTCGACCCAGGCCGGGTGGCCGAGAGCGACGTCGTGCACCGCCGTCGAGACGTCCTGGTCGAGCGCGTGCAGCCAGTCCACGTCGCCGACGACCATGGCCGCGATCACCGCGAACGGCACCAGCAGCACCACGGCTCCGACGGCCGCGACCGCCAGCCGCACTTCGAGCGCGTGTTCCTGATCTCGGCGCATGGGCAAGGCTATACCCCGAACGGACACCTTCTGTTCATGTTCAGGTCAGGCTTTTCACCACGGCCAGGATCTCGGACGGCTCGGGGTAGAAGGCGCCGTCCGGCCGCACATTGGCATAGCGGATCACGCCGGCCCGGTCGGCGATCACCACGGCCGGGAACGGCAGGACCGACCGCTTGGCGCCCAGGATCTTGTCGGCCCCCGGCTCACGGAAGCCCAGGTTGAAGGCGTCGATCAGGGTGTTCCGGGGATCCGAGGCCACGAAGTAGGTCAGGTCGTGGCGGCGCTTGATCTCGGCCAGCCGGTCCGGGATCTGCGGGCTCACGGCGACCAGGTGGGCGTCGGTCTCGGTCAAAGCCGGCATGAGGCGATGTTCATAATCGGCCAGGGCCGCGTTCGACGCCTCGTCCGTGGCGTACCGGAAGAAGACCAGCACGATCGGGCCGGTAGCGCGCAGGCGGTCGAGGTGGATGGGGCCCAGGTCGGCCTCGAGCAGCGTCGCCGACGGCAGCCGGACGCCGGGCTTGACCAGGCGGTCCCAGATGTCGTCGCGGTCGAGGTCCTTCTGGGCCGGACGTCGCGAAACCGGCACTGTCGCCTTGTGGGCGGCCGTAGTCATCGCGTTTACCCCCGGTTCATTTACTATCAATCAGATAGGAAAACTATTCTACCGGCACGGAGAGTGCAGCGACAAACGAAAGGGCCTATGTGACCGAAATCGCCTACCCCGTCATGACCATATCGGACGGTTCCCGGCCGTCCTCTCGCACCGGCCGGGAAGTGGGCCGCAACACTTTCCAGGCCAGCACGGCGGCCACGGCCACCAACAGTGCGGAAACCACGGACACCAATGCGAAGCCATTGATGTACGCGGCCTGAGCGCCGCCCTCGTTCACGGTGCCGACCGCTTCCGCGAGCGTCCCGCCGCCGGAGAAGCCGTGCCGATAGACGGCCACCCCGACGGAACCGAGAACCGCGATTCCCAGCGCCCCGCCCAGCTCGGATCCGGTCTCGGTGACCGCCGCCGCCATTCCGGCCCGCGAGGACGGGACCGACGACACGACCAGGTCCGTGCTGAGGATGTAAACCGGGGCCAGCCCGATCGAGAAGATCACCGTTCCGGCCACGACGAAACCGAGCCCGGTGAACGCCATCGCGGCGAATCCCACGCTCATCACGGCCAATCCGGCCGCGATCACCCGGCCGGACGGGAACCACCGGGCCAGCAGGGGCCCCAGCAGCGACGACGCCAGGAAGCCGAGGACCGACGGCAGCGTCCACAGCCCCGCCGTCATCGGGCTCATGCCGAGCACGAGTTGCAGATATTGGGCGATGGCGAGCTGGGTGCCGTAGAGCACGAAGTACGACAGCGCGTTGCCGGTCAGGGCCACGCTCACCCGGGACGACCGGAAGATCGCCAGGTCGAGCAATGGCGCGGCCGTGCGCTTCTGGCGGCGTACGAAAAGAACCCCGGCAAACGCCGCCAGCAGCACTGAGAGAACCGGCAGGAGATGCCACCCTTCAGCGGCCAGCTCCTTCAGTCCGTACACGAAAAGAAGCACCGCGAGCAGCGACAGAACCGCACCCGGAAAATCGAAGCGCCCGGCCGCCCGGTCGCGCGACTCCGGCAGCAGCACCGGCCCGAGAACGAGCAGCAGCACGCTCACCGGCACCGCGATCACGAAGACCGACCCCCACCAGAAATGGGTGAGCAGAAAGCCACCGGCGAGCGGCGACAGAACACCGCCGAGCGAGAAGCTGGCACTCCACACCCCGAGCGCGATCCCCCGCTGGCGCGGATCGGTGAACATCGCCCGGATCAGCGCCAGCGTCGACGGCATCAGCGAGGCCCCGGCCAGCCCCATGAGCACACGGGCCGCGATCAGCAGCCCCGGCGTCGGCGCGAAGGCCGCCAGCAACGACGCCACACCGAACGCCCCGCCACCGATCAGAAGCAGTCGCCGCCGCCCGATCCGGTCACCGAGCACCCCCATCGCGATCAGCGCGCCGGCCACCACGAACACGTAACTGTCCATGATCCAGAGCAGCTCGACCCCGCTGGGCCGCAGATCGGCCGCGAGCTGCGGCGCCGCCAGGTTGAGCACCTCGGCGTCGAGCGACACGAGCAGGCACGGCAACGCCAGCACCGCCAGTCCCGCCCAGTGACGTGCCGTCGCCATGACCATCTCCTAACGCGTTGACTCCGTTCATCACGTTACGCCTCCGCGCAACGCAATCAACCCCCTGAACGCGTTAGACTTATGACGTGCGGATCCCGGAGATGACCCCGGCCGAGGTGGTCACGCTGGTCAACGAGAGCGGCACCCTGCCGTGCCGCATGGACGGCCGCGCCCCGGCGGCGCCGGCCATGACCGCGCTGGCCGACGAGCTGCACCCGATCTTCGCCACCACCGACCAGGCCGCGCGGGCGGTCCAGGTCACCGCGCTGCTCCAGCTTTCGGGTGTACGCCCGGAACTCGACGCCGCCCTCACCGAATGCTGGACGGTCGACGACCCGGCCCAGGCCACGCGGGCCGCCGCCGCCCTGGCCCTGCGCCACCACTTGTCCGCCCACCCCGGCCGCCTGGGCGTCTGCGCCGACGTGCAGTGCGCCGACGTCTACGTGGACGCCTCCCCCGCCGGCAAGCGCCGCTTCTGCTGCCTGACCTGCCAGAACCGAGCACGGGCGGCCGCCTTCAGACGCCGCCACGCCACCCCGTGACCGCCCGGAGGGCCACCACGGCCGACATTCCGGCGCTGGCCGAACTCCAGGACATCCCCCCGCCCGGCGTCACGGCGTTCGCCGACTGGACGGCGGCCCACGCGGAAACCCACCTGCCGTTCGTCGCCGACCTGGACGGCCAGGTGGTAGGCGCCGCCTGGCTGCTGATAGCCGAACGGATCCCCCGCAACAACGCCGCGACCCGCCTCCACGGCGACATCCAGTCGGTGATGGTCCGCGAGCCGTTCCGCCACCGGGGCATAGGCACGGCCTTGATGTCCGCGATCCTGGCCGAGGCCCGCGCCCGCTCCCTGTCCCACGTGACCGTCCACTCCGGCCGCCGAGCCGTCGGCTTCTACTTGCGCAACGGCTTCACCCACCACCGCCAGCTCCTCCTCTGGGAGCCGATCCCTCCCTGATCTCTGTACCCTTTCGGGTGGGAACGCCGGGCTTCTCTCCTCGATACGATGCGGCCATGGCGCCCTCGCAAGCCCGCCGTCGACGATCGCCCGAACCGACGGGTCCGGTGCCTGGTGGCTATCGGGTGCGGGTCGGCTGGCTTCTGCGGATCAACCGCCTCTACGGCGAGGACGAGAGCGCCGCGGTCGCGGTCCAGTTCGGCCGGCGCTTCAGCGGAACATGTCTCCATCGCCCGGTGGACGGGCCGACGATCTCACATTGGGAGGCGGGCAGCCGCCCGGCCGGCCACCTGGCGATCCGCGGATACGAACACCTGCTCCGGCTTCCGTCCCGGACGTTGGTGGCGGTCGCCGACGCCGCACGATCCATGGACGACGGGCCCGCCCCGCTGGACGCCTTCGATCCCGGCGAGGCGGAGACGGAACAGCGCACCGAGGACCTGCTGCACCGTGCGCTCGAGGGCGACGTGCTGGACGGTGGCGACTGGACCGATCTGACCGGCACCCTGCGCGCCATGCCGTCAGTCATGCTGTTTCCCCGCGCCACCTGGTCACGGCTGGCCGAACGCCTGCTGGACGAAATGATCATCGCGGAGAGCACCGGATGGCTCCAGCGCATGGAGGCGCTGCACAGCCTGCTCCGGCACCCCAAGGGGCAGCCCGCGGTGGTCCACGCCGTCGGCGACCTGGTCAGAGACAGCACCAACCAGGTCTTTGTCGACCCGCTGACGCTGCTGGAACCGGCCGACCACCCCGAGGCCACCCGTCACCTTCTGCGCCAGATCGCCGACCCGACGAACGACCACGCCTGGCGCGGCGCGTGGTGCTCGGTCGCCGAGAAGATCCGCCGCGACCAATTCAGCCCCTCCGAACTGGACACGCTGAGCCGGCAGGCCGCCGACCTGCTGTCCGGAAACGAGCCGCACCCCGGTTGCCGGGTCGCGGCGGCGGAACTTCTGCGCCAGACCCGCGCGGACGTCGCGTCCAGGTTCGCCGGAGTGCTGAGGAAGGCCGCCGACGAGGACGCCGTGACCCGGCATGTGCTGCGCCGCGGCCGGATGGCCACCGCCGAGGCGACCACCGTTGTCATCGGGCGTCTCGCCGGCCAAGCCGTCAGTCGTCTGCCACGGGACGGACAGGCGAAGGACCCGACACTGGAGGTCCTGCTCGAGGAGATGCTCTTTCACCCCCAGGTCTCCCGCCGGCTGCTCGCCGCGCAGTTCATCGAGGCCACCCCGTACCGCACGCTGATCGCCGGCTCGCTCGTCGCCGAGCTGCGCAAAGGGGCCGTCTCCTCGCCCACTTTGACCTGCTCGATCCTCCAAGCGCTGAGCACACTGGGCGACCCGGACGCCCGGCCGTCGGTGGAGAACCTCGTTGTGGCCTCCGGCATGCCACCCGAGGTGGCCGAAGCCGCCGCCTGGTCCCTCGCCCATCTCCGCGGCGAGAGCCCGGCGGTTTTCTGGTCGGCGGCGCTCACGCGGTACCTCGGAAACGCCCCGGCCGGCCCGTCGCCACTCTCCCGGTCCGCCGCGCGCGGTCTCGTGTACGGGCTCGGCATCAGCCGCGACACCTCGATGCTGCGGCAGGTCAGCTCGAACGTCGCGGCCGAACCCGCCGTCCGCGCCGCGGCCGCCTGGTGGCTGAACAAGCCGCGCCACGTGCTCGACAGCACAAGCCGCTGACCTCCACGGCCTTTCTTGCCGACCGGCCGCCGATCCGCAAGAAGCCGGCCGGCCGGCGCACGTTGCCCCTACAGTCCTGCCGGAATTCGGCAACCACGTGGAGGAAACGCATGACGCTCGACGAGCACAAGACCGCCATCCGAACGGCGGTCATCAGCGGCGTCGCTGTGATCGTCGCCGGAGTTGTCAGCGCAATCGTCAGCGGCGTGCTCGGCTTCGGCCCGTCGTTCTGGACCGACCTTCTCGAGCGAAACCCCAAGATCCAGCCCCGCACCCTGTCCGTGACCGTCCCCGACGACGGTCGGCTGCCCGCCTCCAAGATCGACGTCACGGTTCCCGACGCGAGGCCCAAGCCGGGCGAAAGCCTCTGGCTGGGAGTGCAGAACCTCAATGACACGACCTGGTACCTCCGCCCGTGCACCACGGACAACGCGGGCAAAGGCACATGCTCCGACATCACTGTCGGCCTGACGGTGACCACAGCCGGCCGGTGGCGGATGAAGGCGGTCATAGTGAACGACAGCGGCCACGAGAAAATCGTGAAGGCCAAGTCGGAGCACACCGGAAGCCTCTACACCTGGCTCGACGACGACCTCGTAGCCAGCGGAGATGCTACGGGCCACCGGGAACCAGCCGTGCGAAACGGCTGATCCACCGGAGGGCCTACCTTAAGCGACAGAGCTCCCAGTCACTCACGGTCCACCCCGCGCCCAGGAATGCGGCAGCCGCCCACCAGCTTCTCCCACCACCGCCGGCTCCTCCGCGAGGAGCCGCCGGCACCCCGGGAAACCTGATCGAAGGCGGCCACCGCGAAATCGGGCCGAGCCGTGCTCGGTGACGTCACGACCCAGGATCTCGCGGGCGCTTCCCCGAAGGTTCGCCCAAGCCTCTTCGTCCGGCGCCTCGCCGGAAGAGTCGTCCTCGCCGAGAGCTTCGAGCACCTCTTCCCACGACAGCTCGGCCGGCTTGTCGAGAAATGTCAGGTCGTAGCTCATCCCTCGAATCTCTCAGACCCCCGAGGATCAGCGAATGCGGGCGTGCAGATGCATGTCGTGGCGGCCGTCCTCGTGGATGGCGCTGCTGCGGCGGGTGCCCTCGTGGACGTAACCCGCCTTTTCCGCCACCCGGCATGACGGCATGTTGTGTGTCGAGTGGCTCAACTCCAAGCGGTGGAAGCCCACCCCGAACGCCCACGACGTCAGCGCCGTCAACGCTCGCGGGGCCACCCCGGCGCCCCGGGCCTGGGGCAGGACCCAGTAGGCGCAGCCGCCGTTGCCGTCGGAGAAGTTCCAGCGGCGCATCGCCAAGCGGCCCAGCACCTCGCCGCCGGCGCTGGTCACCGCCCAGTGGCCGCCGCTCTCCCGCTTCCAGTCCTGCTCGTATTGCGTGAACCACTCCAGGACGTCCTGCGCCGAGTCCGGCCGGTAGGTGTGCCAGCGCTGGATCGCCGGGTCCCTGTACGCGCCGAGGAAGGCCTCCACGTCGGCCGGCTTCCACGGGCGCAGGATCAGGCCGCCCTCGGCGGTCAGGGTCGGCTGCGGGTTAGCGCCGAGCGAGCCGGCGGCGATGGCCGGCGTGGTTGCGAGCATGTCCCTATTCTCGGTGCGTGCTTCTCCGCCCGCTGCCCCCGGAAGCCGCCGCCCTGCTCGACGAGCTCGGCGCGCCGCCCCGGCTCGTCGCTCACCTTCGGCTCGTCCACGACGTGGCCGTCCAGCTCACCGATTGGCTTGGTCCCGGTGAGTACGACCGCGAGGCCGTCCTGTTCGGCGCCGCCACCCACGACATCGGCAAGGTCGTGCACCCGGAGGAGCTGTCACGTCCCGGGAACCTGCATGAGGCCGCCGGTCACCAGCTCCTGCTGGCCCGCGGTGTGCCCGGGGACCGGGCGCGCTTCGCCGGCACCCACGGCGACTGGCACCGGCCCGGCATCCAGCTCGGTGACCTGATCGTCAGCCTCGCCGACAAGGTCTGGAAGGCCAAGCGCGTCCCCGATCTGGAACAGCTGGTGATCGCCACCAGGGGCCAGGAGCCGTGGCGGGCCTTCATGGAGCTCGACGATCAGATCGACCGGATCTCCGTCCACGCCGACGCCCGCCTCGCCTACCAGAATCAGTTCAGCGTAAGTACGCCAGTTCCGGGAAATTCGCCTGATATCCGGTCATGAGGCGCCGGGCCACCGGCACCGAGTCGATCAGCGGATGGGAGGCCAGCGCCCGCACGGCGACCGACCGCGAACCCGAAGCGGCCGCCGAGAGGACCGCCCGCTCGGTGGCCTTCAACCGTGTCACCAACTCGGCGCCGTGCGACGGGATCGACGCCCCGGGCAGCGGCCGCGCCCCCGAACCGTCGACCGCGCACGGCACCTCCACCACCGCATCGTCGTCGAGCAGCGGCAATGTCCCCTGGTTGCGCACGTTCAGGATCAGCGATGTCGGCTCATCGCGCGCGATCGCCAGCATCAGCGCCAGCGCCACGTCCTCGTAACCGCCGCCTTCGGCGTCGTCGCGTTCGCCCAGGCCCTCCATCGCCATGTACGTCGCGTCCCGCTGGCGGCGGGCCGCGTTCCACGCGTCCAGCGGCGACGACTGGGACGTCAACATCGCATAGCATTCCCGCTGCTGTTTCAGCAGATATTCGCCGCGCGTCTCCGGCGCCGCCAGTTCCGCCTTCACCAGGGCCGCGTGGTCGTAGTAGTAGTGCAGATATTCGTTCGGGATCGCCCCCAGCTCTTGAAGGCGAGCGGCCCCGAAAAGCCGTCCTTCTTCGAAGGACTCGAGCGCCGGGGGCGACGCCAGCAGCCGCGGGAGCATGTCACGCCCTTCGTGTTGTACGCCCGTGAGCCATCCCAGATGGTTGAGTCCCGCATAAAAAATCCGCGACGACGAAGGCACCCCCAGCGCCCGGGCCACCCGCCGGCCCAGGGCCGACGGCGAGTCGCAGATGCCGATCACCTTGTCGCCCAGGTGAGCCGCCATCGCCTCGGTGACCAGCCCGGCCGGGTTGGTGAAGTTGATGACCCACGCGCCCGGCGCCACCAGTTTGATCCGCCGGGCGATCGCGTCGGCCACCGGAACGGTCCGCAGCCCGTACGAGATGCCGCCCGCACCGACCGTCTCCTGCCCGAGCATGCCCTCGCCGAGCGCGACCCGCTCGTCGATGACCCTTCCCTCGAGCCCGTGCACCCGGATGGCGCTGAACACGAAGTCGGCCCCGGTCAGCGCCTCGGTCAGGTCCGTCGTCGTCTCGATCGACGGCGCGCCCGGCGAGGTCAGCGCCTGCGCGTGCAGCACCCGGGCGATGGCCGCCAGCCGCCCCGGGTCCACGTCGTGCAGCACCACGGAGCCGATCGGCGACGATGGCGACAGCAACGCCCCGTACACGAGCGGGACCCGGAAGCCGCCCCCGCCCAGAATGACCAGCCGCTCAGTGGACATGCGCATCCGACAATCTCGCGATGGTGGCGCCCGCGCGGCGCACGGAACGCTGTTCGCCGCGGGGAATGACATCCTCCAGGAACGCGTAGTCCCGGGAGCCGGACGACCGCCACCAGTCCGCGATGTCGCCCCATCCCGGCGCCGACAGCGATCCCCCGAAATGCTGCACCGACAGGGCGGCGATCAGGTTGGCGAAGGCCAGGGTCTGCCGCAGCGGCCATTCGTTCAGCGTGCCCACGATCAGCCCGGCCGTGAAGACGTCGCCCGCGCCGGTCGGGTCGAGGGCCGGCACCGGCACCGCCGGCGCGTGCACCGTCTCGCCCGTGCGGGAGTCGTGCGCGATCGCCCCGTCGCCGCCGCAGGTCACCACGACCAGCGGAGCCAGGCCGGAGAGCCGGCGCAGCGCCTCGTCCGGGGTGGCCGCCCGCGTGTACTGCATGGCCTCGACCGCGTTGGGCACGAAGGCGTGGCAGTCCTCGAGGGTGTCGAGGGCCGAGGCCGGCCACGCGTCGCTGGCGTCCCAGCCGACGTCGGCGAAGACCAGGGTGCCGGCGTCAGCCGCCCGCCGTACCCAGGGAAGCCGGTCCTTGGTCAGGCTGACCGAGGCCGCCCGCGCCGCCGGCAGCTCGGCGACCAGGCCGTCCGCGTTGACCGGCAGCGGATGGCCGTGCGTGATCATGCTGCGGTCGCGGTCGTAGGCCAGCGACACCGTGACCGGCGAGTGGCCGTCGACGCGGCGGGACGCGGACAGGTCGATGTTCTCCTGCGAGCAGAGGATGCCGGCGCAGAAGTCGCCGTACGCGTCGTTGTTGAGCGTGGTGCCCAGGCCGGTGCGCAGGCCGAGCCGGGCGGCGGCCACCGCGAGGTTGGCGACGCCGCCCGGGCAGGAGCCCATGCCGGAGGCCCACACCTCGGTGCCGGGCTCGGGCAGTCCCTCGAGCCCGGTGAAGATGATGTCGAGGTAGACGACGCCTGGGACGAACAGGTCCAGTGCCGGGGTCATCTGGAGATCCTATGTCGCGCCGCTGGTAGCGGGGCCGGGATGCGGCCCCGCTCACGTTTCAGCGAGCGTTCAGCCGGCCCAGCTCGACTCGTCCGCGCCGAGATCGAAGACCCGTCCGCCGACCTCCACCCGCCACGGCAGCGACGGTCCTTCCCGGTCTACCCGGATGCTCCCGTTCTCGGCGGAGACATCAAAAACGGAAGAGCCGACCCTGATTGACGTACGCCCGGAGAACTCGAACAAGCGCAACGTCACGCCGTCCTCGAAGACGTAGTCCGGGCGGTCGGCCACGGCGCCGACCGGGATCACCGCGCCCGGCCGCACCAGCAGCGGCACGCTGTCGAAGCCGTGCACCTCGTGCTTCCAGCCGGGCCCCTCGACGACCTCGCCGGTCTGCCACCGCGTCCACTTCCCGGCCGGCACGTAGTAGCTGACCTCGCCGCCCTCGCTGAACACCGGCGCCACCAGCAGGTCACCGCCGAGCAGGTACTGCCGGTCGAGGTGCGTCACCGCCGGATCGCCCGGGAACCCGACGACCATCGGCCGCATCACCGGGAGGCCTTCCTCGTTCGCCTGGCGGGCGGCTTCCCAGAGGTACGGCATCAGGCTGTACTTCAGGTGGGTGAAGGACCGCAGCACGTCCACGGACTCGTCGTCGAACAGCCACGGCACCCGGTAGGAGTGGTTGCCGTGCAGCCGGCTGTGCGACGACAGCATCCCGAACGCGATCCACCGCTTGAACACGGCCGGGTCGGGCTTGCCCTCGAACCCGCCGATGTCGTGGCTCCAGAACCCGAAGCCCGAGCTCATCAGCGACAGCCCGCCGCGAAGGCTCTCGGCCATCGACTCGTAGGTGGCCGAGTTGTCGCCGCCCCAGTGCACCGGGAACTGCTGGCCGCCCACGGTGGCCGAGCGGGCGAACAGCACCGCCTCGCCCTCGCCGCGGTGCTCCTTGAGCACGTCGAAGACGACCTCGTTGTAGAGCTGCGTGTAGTAGTTGTGCATCCGCTCGGGATCGGAGCCGTCGTGCCACACGACATCGGTCGGGATGCGCTCACCGAAGTCCGACTTGAAGGCGTCGACGCCCATCTCCGCGAGTGTGGACAGCTTGGCCGCGTACCACCGGCGGGCCTCGGGGTTCGTGAAGTCGACCAGCGCCATCCCGGCCTGCCAGCGGTCCCACTGCCAGACGTCGCCGTTGGCCTTTTTGACGAGATATCCGTTGGCCACGCCCTCGGCGAACATCGCGGAGCGCTGGGCGATGTACGGGTTGATCCAGAGGCACGTGCGCAGGCCACGGTCGTGCAGCCTCTTCAGCATGCCCGGCGGATCCGGGAAGATCGCCGGGTCCCACTCGAAGTCGCACCAGTGGAACTCGCGCATCCAGAACGTGTCGAAGTGGAAGACGCTGAGCGGCAGGTCCCGCTCGGCCATCCCGTCGACGAAGGAGGTCACGGTCTCCTCGTCGTACGGTGTGGTGAACGACGTGGTCAGCCACAGGCCGAACGACCAGGCCGGCGGGAGCGCGGCGCGGCCGGTCAGGGCCGTGTACTTGCGCAGCACGTCGGCCGGCGTGGGTCCGTGGATCACCAGGTAGGACAGGGTCTGCCCGGCCACGCTGAACTGCGTCCGGGACACCATCTCGCTCGCGACCTCGAACGACACCTTGCCCGGGTGGTCGACCAGGACCCCGTACCCCCGGTTGGTGAAGTAGAACGGGACGTTCTTGTAGGCCAGCTCGCTGCTGGTGCCGCCGTCCTCGTTCCAGATGTCGATGCTCTGGCCGTTCTTGACGAACGGGCCGAAGCGCTCGCCGAGCCCGTAGACCGCCTCGCCCACGCCGAGGTCGAGCTGCTCGTGCACGTAGCTCTCGCCGTCGGCGGTGTCGACCACGCCCATGCCGCGCCAGCCGGTCCCGGTGATCCGCCTGCCGTCGACGAGGAAGTCCAGGCCCCAGCCGTCATCCTTGAACTGGGCGGTCAGGGCGCCCGAGGTGATCGACTTCGCGTCGACCGCCACCGCGTGATCCTCAGTATTTATGGCGAAATTTGGGCCTTTGGCGACGCCGCCCAGGAAGTGCCCGAGGGTCACCCGGATGACGTCCGGGGCCGGGGCCTCCAGCTTGACGGTGATCAGCGGCGCGTCCAGTGTGTCCGCGCGAGCGCGTACCGGCTTGGTCGTGGCGTACGCGGTCAGGCTGTTCTCGCCGGCCTCGGTGTCCCGCAGCTGGGACGGATGCAGGACCGTCAAACCCTGGCGCTTGAGCCAGTACCCGTCGGTGAACTTCATAGGTGTCCCTTTACTTGATCGCGCCGGCGGTGATACCGCGAGTGAGCGTGCGCTGGAAGATCAGGAAGAAGAGCATGGCCGGCAGGATGCCGATCAGCGCCGAGGCGCTGGTCGTGGTCGCGTCCATCAGGCGGTCGCCCTGCAGAACGCCCAGGGCCACCGGCACGGTCTGCTTGTCGTTCGAGATCAGGAAGACCAGCGGCAGGAAGAACTCGTTCCACGTCCAGATGAAGAAGAAGGTGAACAGCACGCCGAGCGTGGGCATGCTGACCGGCACGACGATGCGCCACAGGGTCCGCCACCGGCCCGCGCCGTCGACGGCGGCCGCGTCCAGCAACTCGATCGGGAACTCGGTGTAGACCGAGGTCAGCAGGTACGTCCCGAAGGCGGCCTGGATGACCGTGAAGATGATGACGATCGAGATCAGGTTGTCGTAGATCCCGACCTCTTTGGACAGGAAGTACAGCGGGTAGACCAGCACCTCCTGCGGCAGCAGGTTGGCCACCAGGAAGAAGACCAGGAACCAGATCCGGCCCTTGACCCGGCCGATGCCCAGCGCATAGGCGTTGAGGATCGACAGGAGCACGCCGAGCACGGCCACCGTGAAACTCGTGATGAAGCTGTTCCAGAGCTTGGTGCCGAAATCGACCCGGTTCCAGAAATTGACGATGCCGTCCCAGTACAGGTGCGTCGGCAGCGACAGCGGGCCGCCGCCGGCGTAGTCGGCCGGGCTCTTGACCGCGTTGACCGCCACGACCAGCAGCGGCGCCACGACGAGCAGCAGCAGGATGAGCAGAGCGGTCAGGATGCCGAAGCGCACCGGGTTGCGGCGCTTGAGGGCCTTCGGCCCCGGGTCCTCGGGGTGGTCGGTCATGACCGGCGTGCTCGCGGTGACGGTCATGGGTCAGCCTCCGTTCCGCTCGGCGCGGTTCTGCAGGCGCAGGAAGACGATCGCCAGCACGATGATCAGCACGGTCAGCACGGTCGAGATCGCCGAGCCGTACCCGACCTGGGCCTTTTCGAAGAAGTTCTTGTAGGCGAAGTACGACGGCACGAGCGTCGCGTTGCTCGGCCCGCCCCGGGTCAGCACGAACACCTGGCCGAAGATCTTCAGCGCGGCGATCGTGGTGGTGATGAGCACGACGTAGAACTCGGGCCGGATCATGTAGACGGTGATCCGGCGGAAGCGCTGCCACCAGGTGGCGCCGTCGAGGTCGGCCGCCTCGTAGAGCTCGGGGTTGATCCGCTGCAGGCCCGACATGAACATGACGATCGGATAGCCGAGCTGGAACCAGATCATCACGCCCATCACGCTGTAGAGCGCGTACTTCGGGTCGCCCAGCCAGTTCTTGGCCAGCCCGCCGAGCCCGATCGATTCCAGGATCTTGTTCAGGGCGCCGTACGAGGGATGCAGGATCCAGCCCCAGACAATGCCGGTGACCGCGACCGGCAGCACCTGCGGCAGGTAGAAGCCGGAGCGGAAGAAGCTGGCCCAGCGGTTGCTGAAGTGCTTGGCGATGTAGTCGAACAACAGCGCCGCCAGCACGAGCCCGAGGAAGGTGGGTATCACCGCCATCGCGACGATCAGCAGGATGATGTGGCCGAACGAGGCCCAGAAGTTCGCGTCCTGGAACAGCCGGGTGTAATTGTCGAATCCGATCCAGGTCGGGCTGCCCACACCGGTCCACCGGGTGAAGCTGGTGTAGACGGTCATCACGAGCGGCACCACGATGATCGCCACCGACAGCACCACGCCCGGGATCAGGTAGACCGCGTAGCCGCCCCGGCTGACCTTGCTGCTGCCGGCCATGGGGACGCTCCCTTCTCTCTTGCTTGTTCGAGGGGGCGGCTCGCGCCACCCCCTCGAAGGCGACTACTTGCCGAGGTCGGCCAGGTTCTCGTTGTACGGCTTGGCGATCTCGTCGAGCATCTGCTGCGGGGTCTTGGAGCCGTTGATCAGGCCCTGGACGCCGCCGACGAGCACGTCGTAGTAGCCGGGGGCCGGCCAGTCCGGGTAGAAGGCGAGACCGTCCTCGGAAGAGATCTTGTTGAAGTTCTCGATCAGTTCCTTGTTCTTCGGATCGGTGATCGCCGTCGGGTCGGCCGCCACTGGCACGCCGCCGTTGTTGCCGAGCAGCGCCTGGATCTCCGGCTTCATGGTGATGTCGATGAAGTCGTACGCCAAAGCCTTGGCCTTGCTCTTCTCCGGCACGACCCAGAGGTTGCCGCTGGAGCCCGGGTGGAGCTTGTTGCCGGGGAACAGGAAGGTGCCCCAGTCGAAGTTCTTGATCTCGTTGACGAACCGGCCGTACCACCAGCTGCCGGAGATCATGATCGGGTACTTGCCCTGGGTGAAGGCGACGCCCATGTCCTCGGCCTTGATGCCGGCCGAGTCCTTGCCGATGTAGCCCTTCTTGACCCAGTCGGCGAACGTCTCGGCGCCGTACTTGAGCTGCGGCCCGTTGAAGTCGACCTTGTTCTTGTAGAGCTGGTAGTCGTCGACGAACGCCCGGTCGGCCTTGGACAGCGCGAGCTCGTAGAAGATCTGCTGGGCCGGGTATTCGGCGCCGCCGACCGACAGCGGGGTGACGCCCTTGGCCTTGAACGCGTCCATCACCTTGGTGAACTCGTCGAGGGTGGTCGGCACCTGCAGGTTGTACTTCTTGAACTCGTCCTTGTTGTAGTAGACCTCGACGTACTCGCCGTAGTTCGGGATGCCGTACGTCTTGCCCGAGCCCATGATGCCCTGCTCGTCGTACTTGGCGGTGGTCTGGAGGCTGCCGGTGAGCGCCTTGTCCCAGCCGCGCTTGGACGCCTGCTCGGACAGGTCGGTCAGCAGGCCCTGCTTGGAGAGCAGACCCGCGGTGGCGTTGCCCTTGTTGTATTCCATGATGTCCGGGGCGGAGTCCGAGTTGAGGATCATCTGGGCGTTCTGCTGGATCTGCTCGAAGCCCTTCTCCTCGAACTTCACCGTGACGCCGGGGTGCGAGGACTTGAACTCCTCGATCGCCTTGTTCCAGGCGATGCCCATGGCGCTGGTCGGGCCCTCGTAGTGCCACAGGGTCAGGGTCTTGGCGTCGGCCCCTTCGTCCTCCGATCCACCACCACCGCCACAGGCGGTGAGGGCGAGCGAAGTGGCCAGCAACAGTGCACCGGCCGAGAGGCCGGCTCGCGATCGAATCATGGATCGTCCTCCGGGAGGGATTCGTGGGGGGGGGGGGGGGGGGGGGGCGCGGGCGCGGGCCCGGGCGGGGGGGGGGGGGGGGGCGCGGGGCGGGGGCGGGGGGGGGGGGGGCGGCG
>NZ_JBIAZI010000019.1:0-10748 GCF_042899005.1 Actinoplanes sp. NPDC000266 | reverse complement strand
CCGAGCCCACACACCCGCCCCCGCCCCGGGGCCCCCCGCCATTCCGCCCCCCCCCCCCCGCGGCCGGGGGGCCCCCCCCCCGCCCCCCCCCGCCCCGCCCCCCCCCCCCCCCCCCCCCGACGGGACTTTCCGGTGACGCTAGGCCCGGCCGCGCGTAGATGTCAACGGTGTGACGAAGAGATTTCCTGGACCGTGATCGAGAGACGCCCATCACGGATGGAAACGCTCCCAATGATCCCTGCCCGGCTCGCCCCATGACGGCCGGCCATCGAAGTTCACCTTCTCCGGGGGAAGCCGAGCCGTCCGGAGAAGGCCAGCCTGACGGCATGACGTACTCGACCTCCGCCGCCGCGACGACCCCGGTGACGTCCGCCCACCGGCGCCCGGCCTGGGCGATCATCCTGATCACGGGCCTGCTCCTGTGGCTGGCGACCGTCGCGGTCACCTTCGCCACCGCCAACGCCAACCTCGTGCCCACCCTGGTCCTGCTGGGCAGCTTCCTCGTGCCGGTCACCTTCGTGGCCTGGGCGTACGGCAAGCGGGACGAGGTCATCACGGTCGAGGCGCTGTTCCGTCTCTTCGTGGTCGGCGGCATCCTCGGCGTGCTCGGCGCCTCCGTCCTCGAGACGTACCTGCTGCATCCCTCGGTGTGGATGTTCGTGGGCGTCGGCCTGATCGAGGAGGGCGTGAAGCTGGCCGCCCTGTGGCTGCTCACCCGTCACCTGGCCGGCAAGTCGATCCGCAGCGGCGTCGTCCTGGGCGCCACGGTCGGCTTCGGCTTCGCGGCGTTCGAATCGGCCGGCTACGCGCTGAACGCCCTGATCACGGTCGACGGCCTGTCCCTGCGCGCCCTGGTCGAGACGGAGATCCTGCGCGGCCTGCTGGCCCCGTTCGGCCACGGCCTGTGGACCGCCATCCTGGGCGGCCTGCTCTTCGCCACCGCCGCGCGCTCCCCCGCCTCGGGACCCCGGCACTTCCGGCTGACCGGCAGCCTGATCCTCGGCTACCTGGGCGTCGCACTGCTGCACGCCCTCTGGGACTCGATGCACGGCATCGCCGTCTACCTGACCTGGGTGCTGACCAGCAGCTCACGCCAGCAGTCCCTGTTCGAGCGCGGCTGGATCCCCCAGCCCACGAGCGAACAGACGCACCTGTTCACGCTCTTCTCCATCGGCGGCACGATCCTCATCACGATCGTCGCCATCGTCTGGCTACGCCACGTCTGGCGCACCGGCCGCCACATCCAGCACGGCTGACGGTCAGCCCGCCGGCGGGGCGCAACTGTCGCGTTCGACCAAGGTGGGTGGCAGCAGTCGGACCGGCTCTATGCCGCGGCCGTCGAGCAGGCGCATCGCTGTCTCGACGGCCAGGCCGCCCACGTCGTGGGCCGGGATGTCGACCGAGGACAGCGGCAGCGGCATGTTGATCGCCACGTCGCGCGGGCAGATCGCCACGATCGAGATGTCCTCGGGCACCCTCTTGCCGCGGGCCCGCAGCAGGTCGAGCAGCGGCCGCAGGGACTCCTCGTTGTGCACCACCAGGGCCGTCGCCCCGGGCAGCTGCGCGTCGATGTCGTCCAGGCATGCCCGTACGCCCTCGACGTCGGGCTCGCACGGGTGCGCCAGGGTCCGCAGGCCGAGGGACTCCGAGGCCTCGGTGAAGCCGGTCAGGAACCGCTCCGCGTAGGTGGTGCCGCGACGGTAGACGGCCGGCGAGGGGCCGACCAGGGCGATCCTGCGGTGGCCGTGCCAGGCCAGGTGGCGCAGGGCCTCACCGGCCGCGGCCGCGAAGTCGAGGTCGACGCAGGCGATGCCGAGCGGGTCGTTCGGAAGCCCTATCAACACCGACGGCTGCTTGAGGCGGCGCAGCGCGGGCAGGCGTACGTCCTCACGCTCCACGTCCATCAGGATGAGCGCGTCGACCATCGTGCTGTTGGCGACCCGCTCGAGGCCGGCCGTGCCCTCGTCCTTGGTCAGCAGCAGCACGTCGTGGTTGTGGGTGCGCGACGCCGTCACCACCGCCGTCGCGAACTGCATGATGACCGGGACGTTGACGTCGAGCCGCAGCGGCGCGACCAGCGCCAGCACGTTCGTCTTGCTGCTGGCCAGGGCCCGGGCCCCGGCGTGCGGGTGGAAACCGAGCTCGGCGATGGCCGCCTGCACCCGTTCGCGCGTCTGCGCGGAGATGGGGCGCCGGCCACTCAGCACGTACGACACCGTGCTCGGCGAGACACCGGCGGCACGCGCCACATCATTGATCGTCGGCATCTACCCTCCCCCTGGTTCGCCCGATCCTACTTTCCTTTTCGGCCCCTGGCCTTTATGGCCCCTGGCCTTTATGGCCCCGCCCGCCGGCTGACCAAGCCGACGGGCGGGTTCCCCTCTCACCGAATAAAGAACTGGGACAAACGCACCCCTTCGCCGAGGACGAGATAAACGTCGTGGCGCCCGCTGGTCCGGGCCACCGGAACGGTCGTCGCCGAATAGCTGTAGACGTCGCCGGTCGCGGAAACGGTCGCGGTGCCGATCAGCCGCCCGGTGGGCGATCCGAGGCGCGCCTCGACCGTGCCGGAGCCCGACGTGCGTACGGTCAAGGACTGGACGTTCTTCAGATTCGCGTCCTTGTAGGCCGCCCACTGTCCGGGCGCGGTCGCGCCGATCACGGTGCCGGCCGGCTTGCTCTCGTCGAGCAGCTTCACCCCTGCGTACGCGTCGAATGTCTCGGCCCGGGTGACCCGCGAGAGATCACGGGCCGGAATGGTCTCACCCTTGACCTTCCATGTCACCCGCTGCCGGATGTCGCCGGAGGAGGCGCCGATGAGAACGTCGTAGTCGGACGATTCGACAATCCATCGGCCGCGCGTCTGATCCCATCGAGCCAGGTCATTCTTGTTCAGCGGAAGAGTCACGGTCCGCGTTTCCCCGGCCTTCAGATGTACGCGGTCGAACGCGCGCAACTGCTTGACGGCAGTGGTGTCACGTGAGGTGCGCTGATGTGTATAGAGCTGCACGACCTCATCACCGTCACGCTGACCGACATTGGTTACCTTGATTCGGATTCCATCTTTGCTGATCTCCGGCTTTCCATACTTGAAAGACGTGTACGAAAGGCCGTATCCGAACGGGTAGAGCGGCTTCTGCTTGCTGTAGAGATAGGTCTGCCCGGTCGAGATGATGTCGTACTGGTCGAGGTCGGCCGGCAACTGGTCCTGCGACGCCGGCCATGTCTGGGTGAGACGGCCGGCCGGGTTGCGGGCCCCGTAGAGCACGTCCGCGACCGCGTGGCCGGTCTCGGCGCCGGCGTGGGTGGTCCACACGATCGCCGGCACGTTGTCCTGCAACCAGTTGATCGTCTCCGGGTAGCTGGTCTGCAGCACCACGACCGTACGCGGATTGGCCTTGAGCACGGCCTTGACCAGGGCCTCCTGGCCGGCGCCGAGCGCAAGCGAGGTGCGGTCGTGCGCCTCGCGGCCGTTGATGAACGGGTTGGTGCCGACGACCAGCACGGCCGTGTCGGCGCTCTTGGCCGCCGCGACCGCCTCGTCGACGCCGCTGCGCAGCACCTCACGCGTGAAGTGGGCCGCGCCGGCCGCGTCGGGCGAACCCAGCGTCAGCTTCCCGTCGGCGTCCACGGTGATGTACTTGTTCGGGCCGAACCAGCTCTCGAGCGTCTCGTAGCCGGCGTAGCGCAGCGCGAAGGTGCCGCCGGCTTGCTCCTCGAGCTTGAACTGCTGTTGCACGAACCAGCCGTTGGGCTGGTCGTCGCGGGTGGTGAAGACCCCGTTGGTGTTGCCGAGGTACTTGCCGTTGCCGGCGTTGCGCAGGGTCAGGATGTCCTGTCCCCAGTCGACGACGTCGAACTGTGCCTCGGCGGTGGCGCTCGCGGCGGTGACCGTGGCCGCGTCCGGGCCACCGGCCAGATAGCGGTCGCCGAGCTTGAGCGCGATCCGGTCGGAGCCCGTGCTGTTCACGGTCGCCGTCGCCTGCTCCGCGATGCCGTCGGCCGCCGTCACCTCGTACGGCAGTTTCCCGCCGTACCAATCGGTGTAGAGCGTGTCGGCCAGCGGCCCGATGACCGCGGTCCTGTCCTTCTTCAGCGGCAGAAGGCCGTTGTTCTTCAGCAGCACCATGGCGTCGCCGGCGGTCTCCCGCGCGAGCTTGCGGTGGGCAGGGCTGTCGATGACCTCGGCCCCGATCCTGCTGTACGGCCCGCCGCCCGGATCGAACTCGCCGAGCCGGAAACGGATGCTCAGCGCGTGCCCGACCGCACCGTCGACGTCCTTCTCGGTCAGCAGCCCCTGGGCCAGCGCCTGCTTGACCGCGGTCACGGTCGGCACGGCGTTGGTGTCGTCGACCGTGAAGCTGTCCAGTCCCGCCTTGATCACCGCCGCGTCGGCCTCGGCCTGCGTCGCGTAGTACTTCTGCGACTGGACCAGGCCGTTCGGCGCCCACGCGTCGCTGACGTTGAACAGCGGGTAGTCGGCCCACTCGCGCAGCAGCGTCGCCT
This sequence comes from Actinoplanes sp. NPDC000266, assembly GCF_042899005.1. Lineage (NCBI taxonomy): Bacteria > Bacillati > Actinomycetota > Actinomycetes > Micromonosporales > Micromonosporaceae > Actinoplanes > Actinoplanes sp. NPDC000266. The sequence goes on along the minus strand of NZ_JBIAZI010000019.1, from coordinate 6,242 downwards.
GGTCGGGGTCGACGGTCGCCGGGCGCCCGTTGATCAGGTTGTACGAGGCCATCACGCCGGTCGCCGCGTTCGCGGTCAGCGCCGGCTTGAACGCCTGCCGGTCGTACTCGTTCAGAACGCGCTGCGGCACGTTCGACGAGGTCGTGTCGCGCAACGTCTCCTTGTTGTACGCCAGGTAGTGCTTCAGCGTCGGCGCGGTCTTGAGACGGGCCGGGTCAGGACCTTGGAGACCTTTGCCGTACGCCGTGGAGATCGCCCCCGTGAGCAGCGGGTCCTCCGAGTAGCCCTCCTCGTTGCGCCCCCACCGGGGATCGCGCAGCAGGTTGACCACCGGCGCCCACAGGTTGAGCCCGAAGACGCGCGGGTTCTCGGCGTGGAAGCCGCGGGCCTCGTCACCGACGGCCGCGCCCACCCGCTTGATCAGGTCGGGATCCCAGGTGCTGGCCAGGCCGACGGCCTGGGGAAAGGCGGTGCCGTCGGCGGTGACCACGGCGCCGTTGTTGTCGATGTCGGTCGACCAGGCGACGCCGTGCAGCGCCTCGGTGCCGGTCTTGAAGAAGTCGATGCCGAGCCGCGGAACGGCCGGTTGATATTGGTGAAGGAGGGAGACCTTTTCGTCGAGCGTCAGCCGCCCGACGAGGTCGTCGACCCGCGCCTGCAACGGCAGCCGCGGATCCCGGAACGGATAGGACGGTCCCGCGTGCGCGACCCCAGGAACCGTCGGCGCGACCAGCAGAGCCGCGGCCACGACGGTCAGGAAACGCCTTCGCATGGGCAATTCTCCTCATCCAAGGATGGCATTCGGAGGAACGACGGGATAACCCACTCAGCCCAAGCGGGTTCCCGATCGTCGAAGCGCTTCGATTGTCGGCGGTATCGCTCACCCTAGATGCCGCGTAAACCCGTGTCCACACCCCACCCGAAATCTCCCGTTAACATCGATCTGCGCCAACCTCCCTTCTCCCGCCCGGCGCCACTTCGGGCCGCCTCTCCCGTGTTTTCCGGTAGCGGCCCGTAACGGTCCGTCCTAGGCTCCGATCAGGCGGCATGACGGGAGGACGGCCCGGATGGCGACGACGAGCGAACCCGCACGGCTGATCCGCGGGTACGGCGGCTGGACCCTGCTCCTGATGATCGTGCTCGCGGCCGGCGCCTGGGGCCTGAGCCTGCTCGAACCGGCCCGCTACCGCGCCGAGGCCACGATCGTCGCCCAGCCGCGCCTGCGCACCAACATCACACCCGTCCCCGCCGATCCCGCCACGGAGAGCGAGATCGCCCGCTCCGCCGCCGTCCTGCGCCCCGCCGCCATTTCCCTCGGCATCGACCAGCAGACCCTGGCCGACGGCCTCCGCGTCTCCCCCGCCGAGGCCGGAACTTCATTCACCATCACGTACGACTCCTCGACCGCACCCACCGCCCGAACCCGGGCCCAGGCCGTGGCCGCGCAGTATCTGGCCTACCGGAACGCCACCACCTCCCAGTCCGGCATCTCGGCTACCCTGGTCACCCCCGCCACCTCGGCCACCGCGGTGACCTGGCTGCCACGGTGGCTGTACCCGCTGATCGGCGCCGCCGCCGGCCTGCTGACCGGCATCGTCCTGGCCCGATGGCGCTCCCGGGACCGGGTACGCGGCCGCGTCCACTTCGAACACCTCACCGGCTGGCCCGTGCTGGCCACCATCCCGCGCGCCCGCCGCTCCCGGGGCCCCGGCGCCCCACTGCCCGTACTGCTGCGGTCTCCCGCCTCGGCCGACGCCGAGTCGTACCGTTACCTCCGCGCCCGCCTCGAAGCCTGCCTGGAGGGCCCGGCCACGGTCCTGGTGACCAGCGCCCACGAGGGCGAGGGCCGCAGCACGACCGCCGCCAACCTGGCCATAGCCCTGGCCCAGTCCGGCCGCCGCGTGGTCCTGATAGACACCGACGTCCGGGGCCCCGTCCTGCACCAGATGTTCGCCCTGTCCCGCGACCGCGGCCTGACCGGCATCCTGACCGGCGACATCTCCGGCGCTTCGGCCCTGCGGGACGGCCCGGTCCCCCACCTGCGCCTGATGGCCGCCGGCCCCGACCAGGAGGGCGCCCCCGACCTGCTGGCCGCCTCGTTCGGCGAAATGCTCCGAGAGCTGAAGTCCGAATGCGACGTCATAGTCCTCGACTCGGCCCCCGCCTTGCACGTGGCCGACGCCGTAGCCTTGGCCGCGGTGAGCGACCTGGTCCTGCTGGTAGCCGACTTCGACCGCCTGACCCGCTCAACGGCCCGCCGCGTGGCGGCCGAACTGACCCCCGCCACCGCCGCCCCCGTGGCCGCAGTCCTCATAGCCGTCCCCGAACACCGCGGCGGCTTGATCCCCCGCACCCGAGCCGGCCGGGCTCCAGCCCCCACCGCTGACCGCTTCCCTTCATCCAGCCGCGATCCCAGCCCCGCCCGGCTGCCCACCATGGGCCATCCCGCCGGCCCTGGCCGTTCCGCCGCCTCAAGTCCCGCCGGCTCGGGCCCGTCCGCCGGCGCGAGCTCCGCCGGACCGGGCCGTTCCGCCGCCCCAGGTCCCGCCGGCTCAGGCCCGTCCGCCGGCGCGAGCTCCGCCGGACCGGGCCGTTCCGCCGGGCACGATGACGCGGCCGAACAGCCGACTCAGGCCCTCGGCCCCGCAACCCTTCCACCGGCCCTGGGCCTGGCCGCTCGGGCTCGGCCTTCCTCCGGAGCCGCGCCCGCCGCCGGCCCCGGCACCTCGCCTGCCGCCCGCTCCGGCACTCCGGCTGCCGCCGGCCCCCGCACTCCGCCCGCCGCCGGCCCCGGCACCTCGCCTACCGCCCGCCCCGGCACTCCGGCTGCCGCCGGCCCCCGCACTCCGCCCGCCGCCGGCCCCGGCACCTCGCCTACCGCCCGCCCCGGCACTCCGCCTCCGCCACGGCCCGGCACCCCGTCTCCAGGGCGGCCCGCGGCGACCGCCACCGGGCCTGCCTTCGCCCGCCCGGCCACAGGTCACGACCCGGGCTCCGGCGCGACTGTTCCCAACATCCCCACCGATGCGGGTCGGACCTCGGGGCCGGCGCCGGACCCCTCGAGCACCCCTTCGCCGGCCGGGCCCACCTCGGCCCCGCCGGTCGTCTACGGCCCTCCGGCGGCGAGCGGCAAGGCCGCCATCCCGCAGCCCCGCGTCTACAACTCCGCTGCCGCCTCCGAAGCCGAGACAAGGCCGAACCCCACCGAGGAGAACGGCGACACCGACGAGAGACCTGACTGAGCCTTGGGCGGCCCGGATCTCACAGTTGGCGGGGGTGGGTGGTGGCTCCCGGCCGGTTCAGGTTAGGTTAGCCATACCTTGCCGGGACCGGTGGGGACCGCGCGCGTCTGAGGAGGCCCCCGTGACCCAGACTGCTGAGCAGACTGAGACCGTACAGTCGTGGCGTTTCTTCGCCGTCGAAGTACGCAAGGTCGACCGCCTGAGCCCCAACTTCGTGCGGATCACCTTCACCGGCGACGATCTCCACAAGTTCGCCGACAACGGTTACGACCAGCGCATCAAGCTCCTGACCGCGCTCCCCGAGGTCGGCTTCACCCACCTGCCCACCGGCGGCGACTGGTACACCGAGTGGCGCGACCTGCCCACCGAGCACCGCAACCCGATCCGGACGTACACGATCCGTGCCGTCCGCGCCCACCTCAACGAGGTGGACGTCGACATGGTCCTGCACGGCAGCACCGGCCCCGCCTCGAAGTTCGCCGCCGAGGCCAAGCCGGGCGACGTCGCCTACCTGATGGGCCCCAACGCCGACTTCGACGGCCTGCACGGCGGCATCGACTTCCACCCGCCGGCCCACACCGACTGCCTGCTCCTGGGCGGCGACGAAACGGCCGTACCCGCCATCGCCTCGATCCTGGCCAAGCTCCCCGCCGACGCCCGAGGCGAGGCCCTGCTGGAGGTCCCCGAGGACGGCGACCAGCTGCCCGACGTGACAGCCCCGGCCAACGTCCGCGTCACCTGGCTCCCCCGCAACGGAGCCCCTCAGGGCGAAAAACTGATTCCCGCCGTACGCCAGGCCACCCGCCGCATGCTCGGCGACGTAGCCGGCACTCCGGTAACGGACCTGGAGGACGTGGACGTGGACCACGACATCCTGTGGGAGGTCCCGGAGCCGTTGACCGACGCCAGCCGCTTCTACGCGTGGCTGGCGGGCGAGGCCGCGGCCATCAAGACCATCCGCCGCCATCTGGTGTCCGAGTGCGGCGTGGACCGCCGGTCGGTCGCCTTCATGGGTTATTGGCGCCTGGGCAAGGCCGAGGACAACTGACTTCTACGTGATCAGATATTGATCGGGTCGCCTGAATCTCGGCACACCGATCCGGCGCCCCGAGCAGGTCAGCAGCCGCAGGCGGCGCTCCCGCAGCCGCAGGCCGTTGCGCCCGTGCGCTGGGCCGGGCGACGCCGGGGCCACCACCACAGGCCCAGGGCCAGCGCGACCAGGACGGCCGCGACGGCGAGCAACGTCTTCTCCAGGATCGCGGCGCCCGCGCTGGTGAGCATGCCGGCGGCGATCAGCAGCGGCAGCGCGCAGCAGGCGGCGCACACGACTGCGGCGAGCCCGCCGGTGATCTTGCTGCGGCGCGGCGGTGCGTTGTCGATGGCTACGGGCGACGGGCCGGTGGTCCGAGTCGATGGCGTGACGGGCCGGCTCATGTGGGCTCTCCAGAAGGTCGCGTGGTGGCGATGGTCAGATACGGGATCGGGCAATCGGCGCAGGTGCAGTTGGTGAGGCTGTCGCAGCGGGCGTCGACGACTTCGGTGAGGGTTCCGCGAATGGCGGTCAGGTCGGCGATCTTCCGGTCGATCTCGGAGATCTTCTCCATGGCGCGTTGCCGCAGATCGGCGCTGGGATGGCGGCGACGGCCCGCGTCGAGCAGATCGGCGACCTCGTCGAGGGTGAACCCGAGCCGCTGCGCCGCTTTGATCACATTCAGCAGGGCGACCGTGTCCGCCGGATAGAGCCGGTGCCCGCCGTTCGACCGGTTCGGTTCGGCGAGCAGCCCGCGGCGTTCGTAGTAGCGCAGGGTCTGGATGTTGACGCCGGCCTGCTCGGCGACCTCGCCCGTACGGAGTCCTTCCATCAGGTCGCCAACGCCGTCGAGCGAGAGCCGGGGTCGAGCTGATGGTTGTCCGGGAGACCGACTACGGCGGCGAAGGTGCCGGCCGCGTCGGCGGGCATGCGGATCTCCAGTCGCAGGCCGGTGCCGTCGATGATCAGGGTGTAGCTCCCGAACGAGCAGCACCGGTACTCCGCGGCGGCAAGCCGGCCCAGCGTGCCGGCCAGGTCGACGTCGAACGGAAACCGCAGCGACACCCCGTCGGTGGTGTCGGGCAGCGGGTCTCGGCTCTCGGCGCGACCGAGAACTCGTTGCCACACGCCGATCCGATCGTGAATGTCGCCGCCGTCGGCGGCAAGGTCGCAGGCCAACGCCTCATCGGACGACGTGTCGGCGTGCGGGAAGTGGTAGGTCGTGCCCACCGCGGCCAGCGCGGTGACGCAGCCACAGCTCTCCCCGCACGGCCCGTCATGCGTCGTGGCCGACAAGGCGGTGGCCACGGCCTGCAACCGGGCCGCGTCCAGCTCGGTGAGCGTGTCAGCGTCAAGGCCGAGATCCTCGGCGAGTTCCAGCAGCCCGGCGGTCATGACGTCACCCCGGTGGAGAGCGCGGAGGCGCGTTCGGCCAGGGATGCCAGGACCTCGATGTACGCCGCCGGGACCTCGATGTCGAGAGTCACGGCCTCGCCATCGGTGCTGGGCCCCGGCGTGGTGGTGAAGGTGAAGAACGAGCAGCACTCGGTCTCCCGGGCGGTCAGATCCCGCACCTTCGCCGCCAGGCCGGCCGGCCCGGTCAGGTGCAGCCGCGCGTGCGTCGCGCCGACCTCATCGACACCGCGAACGGCGGTAGCGAACAGCTCATCGAACTCCGCCAGCCGGAACGGCTGCTCAGCCGTCGGCAGGGTGCAGGAGTCCGGAACCTGAAGAGACATGCCTGACCTCCTCGAACAAGGAGCACCATCGGCGCTCTCCGTTCGACGGTAAGCCTGTACCCAAGTACCGGATGCAACCCTTCCAGCTCGAAATCTCGGGGAGGCCTTACAAACGACAGTAGGCCCGCCCGATCCCGGGTGGGCCTACTGTTTCACGTTGAGTCCGGCGGCGTCCTACTCTCCCACACCCTCCCGAGTGCAGTACCATCGGCGCTGGAGGGCTTAGCTTCC
>NZ_JBIAZI010000018.1:184476-193437 GCF_042899005.1 Actinoplanes sp. NPDC000266 | reverse complement strand
GGCAAGGTCAACGGTGTACGCCTGAAGAACGTCGAGACCGGCGAGACCAAGGTCCTCGACGTGACCGGCGTCTTCGTGGCGATCGGCCACGACCCGCGCAGCGAGCTGTTCAAGGGCCAGGTCGAGCTCGACGACGAGGGCTACGTGAAGGTCGACGCCCCGTCGACGCGCACCAACATCCAGGGCGTCTTCGCCGCCGGCGACCTCGTCGACCACACCTATCGTCAGGCCATCACGGCCTCCGGCACGGGCTGTGCCGCGGCCCTGGACGCCGAGCGCTTCATCGCGTCATTCGTAGAGCTGTAAGACCGGGAGGGTCTAGTGGGAGCAGGTAAGGCGATCAGCGACGCCACTTTCGTGAGCGACGTGCTGCAGTCCGACAAGCCGGTGCTGGTCGACTTCTGGGCGGAGTGGTGCGCGCCCTGCAAGAAGGTCGACCCGCTGCTGAACGAGATCGCCAAAGAGATGGGCGACAAGGTCCAGATCGTCAGCATCAACATCGACGAGAACCCGGAGACCACCCGGGCCTACCGCGTGATGTCGGTGCCGACGCTGACCATCTTCAAGGGCGGCGAGGCCGTGAACTCGGTCACCGGCGCCAAGCCCAAGAGCGCCCTTGTCAACTTCATCGAATCGGCCCTCTGAGTGATTGACCCGTGCCCCGCGTCCCTCGTGGACGCGGGGCACGGGCATGCCAGGGGTACTCTCCTCTGAGTCGTTCTTCGTACTAGGGAGTCGCGCGTGCGTTCCATCCGGCGTGGAGACAGCGGCCCGGCCGTTGCCGAGATCCGATCGATCCTGGTCGGGCTGGACCTGCTCACCACGGCGTCGGATGTGTTCGACGACGAGATGGACGAGGCGGTGCGCGCCTTCCAGCAGGGCCGCGGCCTCGGCGTCGACGGCCTGGTGGGCGACGAGACGTGGGGCGCGCTCGACGCGGCCCGCTGGCGGCTCGGCGCGCGCACCCTGTTCCACTCGGTGCCCGACGCGCTGGTCGGCGAGGACGTGCGCACCCTTCAGGAGCGGCTGCTCGAGATGGGCTTCGACGCCGGCCGGGCCGACTCGATCTACGGCGCCCGCACCGCCCGCGCGGTGGCCCAGTTCCAGCGTGAGGTGGGTCTCACCCCGGACGGCTCCTGCGGGCCGCAGACCCTCAAGGCGCTGCGCCGGCTCGGCCGCAAGGTGGTCGGCGGCCGCCCGCAGTGGCTGCGCGAGGCCGAGGCGTTCCGCCAGGCCGGCACCAACCTGGTCGGCAAGACCATCGTGATCGACCCCGGCCACGGCGGCGGTGACGACACCGGTGTGGTCGTCCCCGACGGCCCGCTGCGCTGGAGCGAGGCCGACCTCGTCTTCGACCTGGCCGCCCGCCTCGAGGGCCGGCTCGCCGCCGCCGGCATGCGGGTCCACCTCACCCGCGGCCCACACCCGACCGAGCCGATGAGCGGCGCCGACCGGGCCGCGCTGGCCAACAGCCTCGGCGCCGACCTGCTGATCTCGCTGCACCTCGACGGACACGACAACGAGGCGGCCGACGGCGTCGCGGCGTACCACTACGGCACCGGCAGCGGCCTGAGCTCGACCGTGGGGGAGCGGCTGGCCAACCTGGTCCAGCGCGAGATCGTCGTGCGGACCGGGATGCGCGACTGCCACATCCACGCCAAGACGTGGGAGCTGCTGCGCCTGACGCGCATGCCGGCCGTGCGCGTCGATCTCGGTTATCTGACCTCGCCGGCCGACCGCGACCGCCTGGTCAACCCGCTGTTCCGCGAGCAGATCGTCGAGGCGATCCTGGCCGCCGTCCAGCGCATGTACTTCCCGGTCGAGCGCGACGTGCCGACCGGCTCGATCGACGTGCGCCAGCTGCGCATGGCCCTCTCGAACAGGGCTTAGTTCTCGACCGTACGGGTGGCTGTGGCCGGGCGGACCGGCCGCAGCAGGGTCTCGGGGCTCATCGAGCCGAGCAGTTTCTCCAGCGCGTATTCGACGTCGGACTTCCACGACAGCGCGGTCCGCAGCTCGAGGCGCAGCCGCGGATAGCGCGGGTGCGGGCGTACGGTCTTGAAGCCCACCGAGAGGAAGAAGTCGACCGGAGCCACGCAGCCGGTCTGCTTCTCGTCGTCGGCCTCGCCGAACTTCGCGTCGCCGAAGGCCTCGATCGCCTTGACCCCGCGCTTGGTGAGATCGCGGGCCACGCCCTGCACGAGCATGCGCCCCAGCCCGCCGCCGGCGAACGCGGCGACCACGTGTGAGGTCATGAGCAGCGCCGCGTCGGCGCTCACCGGCGAGGTCGGAAAGGCCATCGAACGGGGGACGTACGCCGGTGGGGCGTACATCACAAAACCGGCCGGCATGCCGTCGACGTACGCCAGCTTGCCGCAGGAACCCCACTCCAGCAGCGTCTGCGAGACCCACGCTTCCTTCTCGAGCCCGGGGTCGCCGGAGGCGCAGGCGCGCTCCGCGGAAACCGGGTCAAGCTCCCAGAAAACGCACTGCCGGCACGGCCTCGGAAGATCCTCGAGCGTGTCCAGAGTGAGGTTGACCAGGCGTCGTGACACAGTCGTCCCCCTTGAACTCCGTACCCCGATGGGGATCCTACGCCGCAATACCCATGAACGGGACCAGTTGGGGCAGCCTGGCCGGTTAACCGAGGGCCTGTGGTGGCGTGCGCGACTACCATCGGAACTCTGTCTCCCAGAGCGAGGTGAGAGCCGCATGACCGGCACAACCCAGGACGACTACATCGATCGCTACGCGCGCCGTGTGCGTGGCATGACCACGTCGGAGATCCGCGCACTGTTCGCCGTGGCCAGTCGTCCCGAGGTGGTGTCGCTCGCCGGCGGCTCGCCCTACATCGCCGCCCTCCCGCTCGACGCGGTCGGCGAGATGCTCAACAACCTCGCCGCCGACCAGGGCGCCACCAGCCTGCAGTACGGCATCGGCCAGGGCACGATCGAGCTGCGCGAGCGCATCTGCGAGGTCATGGCGCTCTCCGGCATCAGCGGCGCGTCCCCCGACGACGTCGTGGTCACAGTCGGCGGCCAGCAGGCGCTCGACCTGCTCGCCCGCCTCTTCCTGGACCCGGGCGACGTGGTCCTCGCCGAGGGGCCGAGCTATGTCGGCGCACTCGGCGTCTTCCAGGCCGCCCAGGCACAGGTGAAACACGTGCCGATGGACGACGACGGGCTCATCCCGGCCGCCCTCGAGGAGGCGATCGCCGAGATCGAGCGTTCGGGCCGCAAGGCGAAATTCCTCTACACGATCCCGACGTTCCAGAACCCGGGCGGCATGACGCTGACCGACGAGCGGCGCGAGCAGGTGCTCGACATCTGTGAGCGCGCCGGCCTGCTGGTGGTGGAGGACGACCCGTACGGCATGTTGTCCTTCGAGGGTGACGCCCCGCGGCCGTTGCGGGCCCGCCGTCGCGAGGGGGTGTTCTACGTGAGCACGTTCTCCAAGACGTTCGCGCCCGGCCTGCGGGTGGGCTGGATCCTGGCGCCTCATGCCGTACGGGAAAAGCTCGTCATGATGAGCGAGGCCAACGTGCTGTGCCCGAGCGCGTTCGCGCAGGGCGCGGTGACGCAATATCTGTCGACAATGCCGTGGCGCGAGCAGATCAAGGTCTACCGCGAGATCTACCGCGAGCGCCGCGACGAGATGCTGAGCGCCCTGCGCGACCTGATGCCGGCCGGCACGACATGGACCCGTCCGACGGGCGGCCTGTTCGTCTGGGCAACCCTGCCCGAGGGCCTCGACTCCAAGGCGATGATGCCGCGCGCGATCGCGGCCAGGGTGGCATACGTGCCGGGAACGGGCTTCTACGCCGACGGCACGGGCCGCAGCAACATGAGGCTGAACTTCTCGTTCTCGTCGCCCGAGCGCATTCGTGAGGGCATCCGCCGCCTGTCCGGCGTCATGGAGCAGGAGCTGGCGATGCGCGCCGTCTTCGGACCGGCCGCCGCGCAGACGCACCGCCGCCGGGGCACGGCCGCCGCCGACGCCCCCGGCCCCGACTTGGCATGATCTCTCCATGGTTACGGGTGACGATGTGCGCGTGATGGTTCTGGCCGGCGGCCTCTCCTACGAGAGGGACGTCTCCCTGCGCTCCGGCCGCCGGGCGGTCGACGCGCTGCGCGCCGCCGGCATCCAGGCCGAGATGCGCGACGCCGACGTGACACTGCTGCCGTCCCTGCAGGAGGACCCGCCGGACGCGGTGGTGATCGCCCTGCACGGCGCGACGGGCGAGGACGGAAGCCTGCGAGGCGTCCTCGACCTGTGCGGCATTCCGTACGTGGGCTGCGACGCCCGGGCCTCCCGCCTGGCCTGGGACAAGCCGTCGGCCAAGTCGATGCTCCGCGAGGCGGGCATCGCCACCCCCGACTGGGTGGCCCTGCCCCACGACCGTTTCTCGGAGCTGGGCGCGGTGGCGGTCCTCGACCGCATCGTCGACCGCCTGGGCATCCCGCTGATGGTGAAGCCGGCCCAGGGCGGTTCAGGCCTGGGTGCGGCGGTGGTCCGGGAGGAAGCGGCCCTGCCGGCGGCGATGGTGGGCTGCTTCGCGTACGACTCGACGGCCCTGGTGGAGAAGTTCGTACCAGGCAAGGACGTGGCGGTTTCCATCATCGATCTGGGTTCGGGCCCCGAGGCCCTTCCCACGGTGGAGATCGTCCCCCGGGACGGGGTGTACGACTACGCGGCCCGCTACACGGCCGGCCTGACGACGTGGCACGCGCCGGCCCGTCTGTCCTCGTCGGTGGCGGCCCAGGTGGCGGAGACGGCGCTGGCGGCCCACAAGGCGCTGGGTTTGAGGGACCTCTCGCGGGTGGACCTGATCGTGCCGGACGACGGAGCCCCTCAGGTCCTGGGCATCAACGTCTCACCCGGCATGACGGAGACGTCGCTGCTCCCGCTGGCCTTCCAGGCCGCAGGCCAAGACTTGGGCCGCATCTTGGCCACGTTGGTGGAGCGGGCTGTAGCTCGCGCCGCTGCCTAGTTCCCAGCCCTCTTCTCTGGGGCACCTGCCGTCATTCCTCGCCGCAGGGACCGGCCGTCACCGTTCTTTTGGGCCGTCGGCCGTCGCCCTCCTTGGAGCCGCCGGCTGTCACCCTCCTTGGAGCCGCCGACGTCACCCTCCTTGGAGCCGCCGGCTGTCACCCTGTGCGGGCGCCCGTCGTCACCCTTCTCCGGGGCCGCTGGCCGTCGCCCTCTCTGGGGCCGCCGGGCGTCACCCTGTGCGGCCGCCGGGGGTCACCCTCTGCGGCCGCCAGGCGTCACCCTGTGCGGGCGCCAGGCGTCACCCTCTCTGCGGGCGCCCACTGATGCCCATCCCTTCCCGGCCCACCTTCCCGGCCCACCTTCCCGGCCCACCTTCTCGGGACAGCCTCGAAGGGCCGGCCGGCGTTCCTGAAGCGCTTGCTCGACTCACGCCGCGCACTCCGGCCAGCCTCGACCGAGGGCGGCGACCATCCCGGCATCGGCATCCTCGCCATGGGCCGGTTCCCCTGGCGCTCGCCTAAATTCCCACCTGTGGATCACCTCGGCGGCCGCGAGTGTCCTCAAGGGGCGGTGGCGGGATTGTGCTCGGGTCGCCTGACATCCCCGTACACCCCATCAAGAGGGAGAAGGAGTCTGTGCCTGACCCAGGCGCGGGGTTTGGGTGGGGATCGTCGGAGACTCACCAACGGTCTGAATCTCGACGTCGCCGAGGGTCGAGGGGCGCGCGGCGGTGAGGTCGTCGGTGACGCCGTCGGCAAGGTCGTCGGCGAGGTCGTCGGCGAGGTCGTCGGTCGCATCGTCGCCGGGGAAGCCGTCGTTGCGGAGGACGTCGCTTCGGAGAACATCGCCTCGGGAAGCTCCGCTTTGGAAGACGGTGCCGCTTTGGGCCTCACTGGCGTTGAGGTCGTCCGTGCTGAGGCCGGCGATGTTGAGGTCGCTGTCGCTCAGGTCTGCGTCAACGGGTTCGTTGCCGTTGGGGGAGAGGTTGATCGTGGACGGGGACTCCCACTTGATGTGCGCGGGCTCGGCGATGGCCTTGCCACCGAACTCGGCGAGCCAGGCGGCGACGAGGGCGAGATTTTCGTGCCACTCGTGCTCGGGGATGACGGGAAGGATGTCGTCCCAGAGGGAAAGGAACGTGCCGCGCAGCTGGAGGCGGCCCTGCGGACGCGCGAGGAACCACATGTGCAGGTGAGCGGAGCCGTCACCCCATCGGTTGACGTGCACGCGGGCCACGCCGTCGAGGGACCGGATCGCGCGCTCGAGGCGGACGGTCATGACGCCGAGCTCGGCCGACAGGAGATTCGGCAGATCGCCGAGATCCAGATGCGACCGGCACTCCAGAATCACCACGACCGGGAGCCCCGTGGGACGGTCCATGGCCCGCACGCGCCAACGTTCACTGACCCAGATGTACGCCTCGTCGGGCGTATTGCAGGCGACGCAGTCAGCGGCGTCCTCGCCGGCTCGGGGAGGCTCCACCTCGACCGGAGCGGCCAGCGGCTTGACTCGCATGTCGCCCTCGAACGGAAACGACGGCCAGCGAGTGAAGCCGGGCAGAGGGACGGTGTTGTCGGGCACGAGGGAACCTTAGCCGAGGCCAGACCCACTGTCCCGGGTCAATTTTCGCGACCTTCGAACCACCCCAGACGTAGATCCCCGTCACGGTCCGTGGACGCCACCACACCGTAAAAGTTATCCACAGAAGTTATCCACAGGCTCCCCCGTTTCACGTGAAACGCGACGTAGATGGCTTGAAGCCCCTGTGGATAGTTCAGCGCCGAGCCCGCAGCACATCGGCAGCGTTTCACGTGAAACAGAGCCCGCAGCTTTTCAACAGGAGTTACGCACAGGGTGTGGATAACTCTGAGAGGCACCCGCAAGAGACGCCCCGCAGCTGTCGCCTTCTGGCAGGCGCGACCTCGCAGATACTCCCCTTGGATCGAGGGCGGTGACGGACAGAGCCCTCGCCGAGTGGCCAATGCCGGCCATGACGTGAGCCCTCTTCGCGTCGCGGTGCGGCCGTCCAGATGGTCCGCTGCGACCTCCGTCCTCCGTCTCGTCGCGATCCGGGTTTCACGGCTCCGAGGGCGAGGTTGGAGTGAACCGTCCATGCGAGGCGGCCGGTGCTAACGAGGTTGGTGGGGCCGGATCGCACCATGGGCCGGCCCGTACTGCCATCGGAATTTGTGGCCCCATCCCTGTGCCGGTTCTAAATAGAGCCGGAGCCGCCTATGGCCGTTCCCCGCTTTCGCCGCCCCGGGCGGTGACGGGGGCGCGGAGCGCGCCAGCACCTCCGCGATCACACGCCTCACGCTGGAACCGGCCAACCCGCATAGCAACCGGCACGGACGGAGAGGGAGGGCAGGAACCCGGTTTGTAGGTGTCACTGAGCCCAACTTCTCGCACCGCTGGGTATCCGTACCCGGGCGGGGTGCCGCTGGAGGCCCGCGGCTCATACAGAGGGCCCACGATCGCCAACCGATGTCATCGTCAGGTCGAGCCTGGAGCGTCGCCTCCGTCAAATTGCCGCAGTCCGTCGCTGCTTGCCCCTCGCTTGATGAGATTCCGACGACGGCCCCAGACCCCTGGCTTCCACAGCTTCCACGGCTGGCTTCCACGGCCCATGATCGCCGCCTTCCGAGGACGTGGTCGACCTTCCCGCGTCATTTCCTCCAGCCATCTCGGCCGAAGCAATGGCTCGCAGAGCACCACTCGCGGATGCGGCACTTCCGAGGTCGCGTTATCGCGCTATCAACAGCGCGACCCAACACTCCACCAGACAGCCCGTCATGGGCGGCCACGGCCCAAAGCGCCGAACGGGGCGTCGCTTCGATCTTCAACAGTTGACGCATCCCGGCCTGAGCGAACGGCCGAGCAAGCTCTCCGCCGGGACCCCGCCGCCGAACTTCTGGCGCCGCTCGTCGCGACTGCCGACCACAGCGCCCAAGACGCCGACAACCGCCATCGCCCGGTCACCGGCCGACACGCGGGACTGCCACCCAGTGGCAGCGCCAGTCCTGGGCCAAGGCTTAAGCAGACACCAACTTCAGGGCTTGATCGGTCAGCCCGGCAACGCCAAGTCTCTGCGTCCGCCACCATGCCACAGCCGGCTCCTCGCTCGCTTGTGGCTCAGACAATCGTTTGACCGTCCTCGTGCTGCTACTCGAAAGGTCGTTGCGTCGCGCTGGCCATGCCTGTAGCGCCGCGTCGCCTGCGCGCGTAGGAGCTGTTCTCGAGCCACAGCCATCGCACTACTCCCGGCACGGCACATCGGTAAGCCGGCACCGGGACCCGCGGAATCATAGGTCGGCAGCCCTCAACCGACGGAGTTCCTCTCGCGGAGGCGTCCAGATTCGACGCGCCAGGCCCCACTTCAGAATCCCTACTTGACCCCGCTCGGTGCGGCTCTCCCGTTCGCCACCAGTTGGCGCGGACCCACCGGGATGACGGCACCGTCCATACGGTTCCACCGCAACACCGGCTAAGGGACGTGAGGCGGGATCGTGCGGAAGCAACCTAGACCATCGCCAGGCACGGCCAATCAGCTTCAGCCAGGCGCTGGCGTCCCTGTAGCCGGCGGCCGAAGAAGCCGGTGGCTCGGCTACGCCCGGGAACCCCGCCGACCGCGGCCGTGACCGAGGAACGTCGTCCCGGGCCCATGGAGAGCTGCCGCTGCAGGTGCGCTTAGGCCGGCTGAGGGCCGCCCTGGAGGCGCACGGTCCGGCCGTCTCGGGCACCTACGCCACCTCTAGCCCGCCGAGCAGCAACCACATCCGAGTGGACGGGCTAAGGCTGAGGACCCGTTGCCGGAGCCGGCAGCTCCTTCGCCTCATCTTCGCTTGATTCGCAACCGCGAAGGGTGCGCAGTCGCCCGTGAGACCGACGAGTGGGCCTACGCGTCCGCGACGATGCCGCCATCGCGCCGATTCGACGCGTCTCAGCAACCCCGTGTTTCACGTGAAACGC
>NZ_JBIAZI010000018.1:0-184380 GCF_042899005.1 Actinoplanes sp. NPDC000266 | reverse complement strand
ACGCTCCCGGCTCCCGGCTCCCGGCTCCCGGCTCCCGGCTCCCGGCTCCCGGCTCCCGGCTCCCGGCTCCCGGCTCCCGGCTCCCGGCTCCCGGCTCCCGGCTCCGAAGAGGGTAAGACAGTGCCGTTTCACGTGAAACACCGCTCAGGCACTCAGAGAATCTCACACCCACTGACTCTTCCAGGGAACGCGGCATCTCACTGTTCCCGCTGACCACTGCGGGACTGTGAGGGGCAGATCGGCCGCGCGGAGCGAGGTCGCCTTAGCGCGCGACCAAGCCCGCCCTCCGCGAATCCCTCCGCACGGCGGCATCGCGGTGGCCGGGCTCAGACCCTCTCGCGAGTGCTCGCCGCTTCCATCAACCAGCGGCCGGTCGGACAGTAAGCGCAGGACCGGGCGGACTGCAGGTTAGCCACCGCGTACCGGCCTCGGATGTGAAGCTGGAATGCCGCCGCCCTCAATTTCAGTGGGACCAAGCCCTCTGACATCGCTTGTCCTGACGGCGCCCCTTAGAAGTCCGGGCCCGACCACTCCTCGAGTGGGAACGGTGCGGCTACCCCTCAAAGCCGGCACGCTGCGGGCGTCTGCAGCTCGGCTTGACCGACCACGGCACAGGGACCGTTTCACGTGAAACAGCGGCTGGGATGGTGCTCGGTGTTCGGTAACGAGAACGGCGGCTTCGGATCGTCCAACGACCTGCAACCGGTTCTGCGCTCCCTAGAAGAACGGAACACGCCTGCAGAGCTTGCCTAGTCCTCTCCTAGACGATGCCGACGTCCGGCCTGAGAGGTAGCGAGTCGGCAGAAAACGGGAGCGGTACGACTGGCCGCTCGATGCCGAGTATCGAGGCGGGCTCCTACCGGGCAAGGCGAACAGCGCTCCCACACACTGCGAACCGACTCCAAAGCGGACCTGCGTTTCACGTGAAACGACCGAGAAAATGAGCCACAGGACGACTAGAAGCGAAGCGCTCAAGCGGAGCCAGCCGGATTATGGGGCGGCTCGAGCAACCGCCGTACCGCGAGGATGCCCAGCCTCGAGAAGGGGGAAGAGATAGGGAGCAGCTAGAAGACGCGAACGGCGAGCGAGCCGATAGTGACCTCTCACCCAGGGCTGCGAGAAGAAGCTTTATCCCAGGCGAGATAACCGACGGATTCCTGGGCCGCCGGCTTTCACCCTCGACCAAGCGAACATCATCGCGGAGCGTAAGGCGAATGGATCCTGCCGATGCGCTTGAGTCACGGTTAAGAACTTGGCGCCAGCCAACGCCCTATCGCGAGGAAGCGGTCCAGAGTGGCACAGGCCCCCTCAGGGCAACCCAACACCGGGCGGCAGCCTCACCCGCCGCCGCACGAGTTGGCAAGTGAGAGAACCAGCACCCGGCTCAGACTTTCCACGCACACGAAGAAGCGACACCAGGCAACCATCGAGCCAGCCCTACGAAGCCCGTCGACGAGCTGACGCCAATCTTCGGCGGCGACGTGATTTCCGTGAAGAGCCCCGCCCGCTAGAACGGCTCACCAAGTCGGAAGAGTAGTTACGTATCTACATCACGATGAACGACCTACTCAAAAACACCAAACCGGGCGTCAAAATGGGGCCGGAGCGTGATCGTCAAGCCAGCCAAAACCTCAGGAGAATGGCTCTGACAGAACCGGAAATGTGCCGATTCGGAGGCCCGTCTCCGCAAAGCATCGACACCGGTCGACGGGCGAGGAGCCGTACAAAAAAAACCGGGGTGTGCGATCAAGCCCGCACACCCCGACCAAGCCGAACCCGACGATCTACTCCTCGCCGCCGGCACCTTCCTCGTCTACGCCGATCATGCCGACGATGCGCTCGAGGTCGTCCACCGTGGCGAACTCGATCGTGATCTTGCCTTTGTTGCGGCCGATGTCGACCTTTACCCGGGTGTCGAAGCGGTCGCTCAAACGGTCGGCCAAGTCGTTGAGGGCCGGCGCGTGCACCTTCGGACGACGCGTCGGCGCCGCCTTCTTGGCCGGGCCGTCGGCGATCGCCAACGACACCAGTTCCTCGGTGGCCCGTACCGAAAGGCCCTCCGCCACGATCCGCAGCGCCAGCTTCTCCTGGGCCTCGGTGTCGTCCAGGCCCAACAGTGCTCGGGCATGCCCGGCCGACAGGACTCCGGCGGCTACCCGGCGTTGCACGGGGGCCGGCAAGTTCAGCAGCCGGATCGTGTTGGAGATCTGCGGGCGGCTCCGGCCGATCCGCTTGGCGAGCTCCTCGTGCGTGGCGCCGAACTCCTCAAGCAACTGCTGATAGGCGGCCGCCTCTTCGAGCGGGTTCAGGTTAGCCCGGTGGATGTTTTCGAGCAGCGCGTCCCGCAGCATCGCGTCGTCGCGCGTCTCGCGGACGATGGCCGGTATGGTGTCGCGTCCGATGGCCTGCGCGGCCCGCCAACGCCGCTCACCCATCACCAGCTCGTAGCGGCCGTCGCCGAGTTCCCGTACGACGATCGGCTGCAGGAAGCCGACCTCCTGGATGGAGGTCTTCAGCTCGTCCAGCGCCTCATCGTCGAAGACGTGCCGCGGCTGCTTCGCGTTCGGCTCGATCGAGCCGACCGGGAGCTCCGTGAATCGAGCACCCGGCACGGGTGCCAGCCCCTCCTCAGGAGCGACAACCGCGGGAGCAGACTGCGGAACGACGACATGAGCGGGCGGATCGACCGGCGGAGGCGCAGTATCGACCGCCGAAGGAGCCGGCTCGGCGGCCGGCGCCGTCGGGATCAGGGCGCCCAGGCCGCGGCCCAGCCCGCCCCGCGGACGGTTCTTCATGCCGTGCCTCCCGTGTTGACGCCACGCATCGCGATCTCCAGGGCGGCCTCGAAGTAGCTGGTAGCGCCCCTTGATCCCGGATCGTAGGTCATCACGGACTGGCCGTAGCTAGGAGCCTCCGACACGCGCACGTTTCGGGGGATGACGGCGTTCAGCACCTTGCTGCCGAAGTGGTTCCGCACGTCCTGCTCGACCGCGTCGGCCAGCCGGGTCCGGCGGTCGTACATGGTCAGCAGAATCGTGGAGACGTCGAGCGTCGGGTTCAGATGCTGACGTACGAGATTAATGTTGTTGATCAGTTGGTTCAGTCCCTCCAGCGCGTAGTACTCGCACTGGATCGGGATCAGGACCTCCTGCGCCGCGCAGAGCGCGTTGACCGTCAGCAGGCCCAGCGACGGCGGGCAGTCGATGAAGACGTAGTCGAACTTCTCCGGATGCGCCGCGATGGCCCGAGCCAGCCGCGACTCACGAGCCACCACGGAGACCAGCTCGATCTCGGCGCCGGCCAGGTCGATGGTCGCCGGCACACACCACAGGTTCGGAATGCCCTCGACCGCCTGCGCCACCTCCGACAGCGGCACATTGTCGATCAGGCAGTCATAGACGTCGGGCACGCCGGCATGGTGAGGGACGTTGAGGCCCGTCGAGGCGTTGCCCTGAGGGTCGAGGTCGACGACGAGAACACGGTTGCCATGCAACGCCAAGGCCACCGCGAGGTTCACGGTCGTGGTGGTCTTGCCGACGCCACCCTTCTGGTTCGCGACGCAGAGCACCCTCGGGTGGTCCGGGCGCGGCATGGTGATCTCGCCGCTCGGGTTGAGGATCTGCACAGCTCGCAACGCTTCCATGGCTAGTGGGGGATCGTCTTCATCCCGGCTCGGCGTTTCACGTGAAACATGCTCGTCCGGTGTGGCAGGTACGCCCGAGGAAGGCGCAGCCGACACCGGAGAGGACGAAACGGGCGTTGCCGAGACGGGCGCCGCGGATACGGGTATCGGCGAGGACGCGACGGTGGGGGATTCGGACCGCGGCGCCGGCGCCGGCTGTCGCGGCTCTTCAGGCTGCGGCGAGGACGGCTTCCCGTAGATCTGCCCGGGATAACCGCCACCGGCGCGCGGAGCCGGGACGCCTTCAGAGGTGTTGTATGCGCCACCCTGGCTCATGCCGGACGCACGCTCGCGATCGAGAGATGACTCGGTTTCACGTGAAACACCGTACTCATGCACCGTTTTATCCCTGTTAGTGAGGAACGGGTCGGGCGGCGACACGTGCGTTCCGGCGGCAGAAGACCGGCACACACTATCGACGCCCGGCCAGCCTACGGCCGTCGGGCGAGCCTCGCCACGGCCATCCGTCCGATGAGGCACGTCCCTCTCCTCTTCGGACGCCGCATAGACCATCCTCCCGGGCACGAGCCGCAACGCCGCCCCCGCGTCTTCCCCTTCTCGGCGATCCACTTCCGCCGGAACACCAGCGATTGCCGCCGCTTGCGCTTCATTTCCTTCTGTACGCCGGGGAGCCCGGCCCATCCGCAAGGACGCCCCACCCACGACCCGAGCATCCGCAGCATCCGCCGGCGAACAGGCCCCCGGATCTAGCACCCCCACAGTGCCCGCAGTCGCATCTTCTCGGCATGCCCCCGACTCGTCCATGCTCGCCGAGTCCAAAGCCGGAAAAGACCCTCTCAGGCCGTCAACAAGAACAAAGGCACTCGGAGACAGAGCAGCCGGATCAGTCGGACCGATCGACAAAGAGACAACAAACCTTGGACCGAAGGCCGTAGGTGGCTCAGCATCGGGAAAGGACGTGGAGGTGGCCTCTCGATCCCGCCCCTTCCTGCCACGCCGCCGCCCGCGCCGGCCGGAATTCTCGTCACCGCTCTCCGACGGGATCCGGGAGGCAGGAATCGCCACCTCAGCAGGCACCCGTCCCGACGAAGACCCTGACCCCGGGAACGCCGGCTCAGTAGAAGTCCCAGCCGAGGGATCTCCGGACACGACCGATGTCACAGCCGCAGCAGGCGTCCCGGACGGGGACGCGGCAACAGGAGAAAGCCGAGATTGAAGCGCGTTGTCGCCATGCGAACCGGACCGGGAGGGGGATGAAGCCGAATCAGGGGAGCCGGAGGTGGGCTGACCACCCCCAGCCGCTCCGGGGGAGAGCTGGTCGGGACGCTTCTCTTTCGCGTTTCGTTTGCGTGCGCCCCGCCTGGACATCTATCCCCTCCGTGGTCTCCCACGCCCGGTGTTGCGGTCCTTGGAGCGGCCGCGTGCCGGGCTTGCCGCCCGGCTGGGCGGCTTCGGCCTGGACTGCACGACGACCTCCACGACCGTGGTGGGTGGGTCGATCAGGCCCTCCCCGCACAGATGGATCACCGGGTCGGCGCCGCCCAGGTCGGCCAGCGCCTGCCGGTGCTCCGCGGCCTCCTCGGCGGCCGAGGCGCCCTTGAGCGCCAGCAACCTGCCGCCGACGCGAGCCAGCGGTAGGCACCATCCGGCCAGCCGGTCGAGCGGGGCGACCGCCCGCGCGGTGACGATGTCGGCGCCGGCGGGGGGCCCGTCGACGACATCCTCGGCGCGGCCCCGAACCACCGTGACGGCCGATTCGAGACCCAATGCGGTCACCGCTTCCGACAGGAACGCGGTGCGTCGTGCCAGCGGCTCGACCAGGGTGATGCGCAGGTCCGGCCGGGCCACTGCCAGCACGATACCGGGCAAACCGGCACCAGACCCCACGTCAACCACCGAAGCGCCGATAGGGATGATCTCGGACACCACGGCACAATTCACCAGGTGCCGCTCCCAGATGCGCGGCGCCTCCCGCGGCCCGATCAGCCCACGCACGACCCCGTCCGTGACAAGCAGCCGCGCGTAAGCCTCAGCCAGCCCGAGCCGGTCCCCGAAGACCCGAGCCGCCACCTCGGCAATCTCCGCAGGCGGCCCAAAGGACTCCACCGAAGCCGCCCCGGAGGTGCCCAAAACGGCAAAGTCCGCCCCAGCTGAGGCCGCGGACGGCACGGGCGCAGATACGGAAGGCGCGGGCGCCGACGCAGACGCGGGCACAGAAGGCGCGGAAGACGAGGGCGCAGACGCGGAGGAGGCCGACGCCGAAGACGCCGGCGCGGAGGATACGGGCGCGGAAGACGCCGGCGCGGACGGTGAAGAAGGGGCTGCTGAAGGCGATGGCTCAGCCTCAGAACGGGCACGTGCGGTTCCCGAAGAGGCACGCTTTCCCGGGAAAGCCAGCGGCCGCCTCGGGCCCCTCCGCACTCCTGAAGACTCCGGGAACGGAACCGGCCCGGGCGATCCCTCGCCCGGGCCGGCGTCCCCCGCGCTCGCGCGTGGGTCAGTCATCGTCAGTCCGCCACGCGCACCACGATGCGGCGGTTGGGCTCCACGCCCTCGGACTCGCTCTGCACGCCCGTGATCGCGTTGACCACGTCGTGCACGCACTTACGCTCGAACGCCGACATCGGCTCCAGGCGTACCGGGTCGCCGTGCTCCTTGACCTTCTCCACCGCGTTGCGGGCCACCGCCGCCAGCTCCTTGCGGCGCGACGCCCGGTAGCCGCCGATGTCGAGCAGCAGGCGCGACGGGGAGCCGGTCGCCCGGAAGATCGCCAGCCGGGTCAGCTCCTGGAGCGCCTCGAGCGTGGCGCCCCGCTGGCCGACGAGCGGCTGGAGCCGGCCACCGACCACCTCGACCATCGGCCGGCCGGCCGACACGAGCTCGTCGATGTCGCCGTCGTAGTCGAGGATGTCCAACAGCCCTTCGACGTAGTCGGCGGCGATCTCGCTCTGGCGGAACAGATCGCCGTCGGACGCCACGGTCTCCGAGGTCTTCGTCTCCTCGGGCGCGGCCTCGGTGGCGGGCGAAGCGGAGACTGACGATTCGGGCGTGCTGGTGTCGGTCACGGTCTCATCTCCGTACTCAATCGGGCCGGACCTGCTCGGTCCGCTGCTTCCGCGGCGAGTAATTAGTGGTGCCGCGGGGAGGTCTCAGTAAGGGGAGCGCTCGGACACCGGGAAACACAGTGTCCGAGCCGCGATCATCCCTTGGGTTTGCTCGCCGGTCTGGCGCCCTTCTTCGGATTCACCGGTTTGGCGCCCGGCTTCGGGGCCAGCGCCTTGGTGTCGACCACGGGCGGCTGCGGCTCCGGCTGGTTCTTCTTGCCGAACAGGCCACCGCTGCGGCCGGGCTGCACCGGGCTCTTCGGGGCGGCCGCGCCACCGGCGGGCTTCTTGGCCGGCGGGCCGGACGGGCGCGACGGCGCCGAGGCGTTCTTCTTGGCCATCTGCGGCGGCGGGAACTTGCGCAGCACCCACTGCTGCTGGCCCAGGGTGAACAGGTTGTTCGTGACCCAGTAGATGATCACACCGATGGGGAACAGCGAACCCGAGACGAGCAGCGAGAGCGGGATGCCGTACAGCATCAGCCGCTGGATCATCTTCTGCTGCGGGTCCTCGGCCCAACCGGTCTTGAGGATCATCTGACGGCTGGTGAGGTACGTCGTCGTCATCATGATCAGCACCAGGATGCCGGCGATGATCTTGACGGTCGTGCCGTTCGCGTCGAGCGCCGCCAGCTCGGACGCGCTGGAGCCGAACTTGGCCGGGAGCGGCGCCGTGAACAGCGACGCGTGGGTCGCGCTCTCGAACTGCTCGACCGTCCAGCCGTACAGCGTCTTGCCCTGGTTGTCGGGGTTGAGTCGCCGCAGGACGTGGAAGAGACCCAGGAAGACGGGGATCTGCAAGAACATCGGAAGGCAGCCCATGAGCGGGTTGGCCTTCTCGGTCTTGTACAGCTCCATCATTTCTTTCTGGAGCGTTTCCCGGTCACCCTTGTGCTTCTCCTGCAGCTCCTTGACCTTGGGCTGCAGCGACTGCATCGCCCGCTGGCTCTTGATCTGCTTGACGAAGACCGGGAAGAGGATGACGCGGACCGTCACCACCAGGAAGACGATGGCCAGCACCCACGACCAGTTGGTGCCGAGCACCTTCGAGTCCGGGATTCCGATGAAGTCCCAGAGTGCATGCCAGCGCAGGAGGATCCACGAGATGGCGTAGTAGATCCAGTCGAGACTCAATTCAGGCTCCAGTCACATCGGCGGGACGGTGACGGATCGGGTCAGGTACCGGGTCGTACCCGCCAGGATGGAAGGGGTGGCAGCGCAGGAGCCGCCAGACCGTCAACCCCGTCCCGCGCACAGCACCGTGCTTGTGCAGTGCCTCCAGGGAGTACGCACTGCACGAGGGATAGAACCGACAGCGGGCCGGCAGCACCGGACTCACATAACGACGGTACGCGACGACCAGCGCCGTCAGCACACGGGCGAGCACGCTCATCGCGGCCTCCGGGGCCTACGAGCCGCCGCCAGGGCGCCGTCGAGATCGTCGGCCAGAGTGTCGAAGGAGGCCTCGGCGGACGGGGGCAGAGCCCTCACCACCAGCGTCGATCCACCGGGTAGAGCGTCCAGCCGGTGCCGGACCAGATGCCGGAGCCGGCGGCGGACCTTGTTACGGACCACCGCGTTGCCGACGGCTTTGGATACGACGAAGCCGGCGCGCGCCGCGGAGGCTTGCACCGGCTCCTCGATAAGCAGATGAACGACAACCGTCCCTCGACCGGCCCGGCGGCCGCCGCGAATCGCGGCGGCAAAGTCGGAGCTACGCCGCAGACGCTGAGTCGCGGCCAGCACGACTACCTGGCCAGTTTCCGGGGGCGACAGGCGTGTCGGCTCAGGCCGACAGCTTGTCGCGGCCCTTGCCACGGCGCGCAGCCAGAATGGCCCGCCCGGCACGGGTGCGCATGCGCAGCCGGAAGCCGTGGGTCTTGGCGCGCCGGCGGTTGTTCGGCTGGTAGGTGCGCTTGCTCACGTCAGAACTCCGTCTTCGTACAACACAGGGGGCATCAAAGCTGCAAGACGCCACTTTAGCAGAACGCGGCGGAGCAACCGCTCGACCCTACGCAGGGCGGCCGCGCCGGTCAACAATATCCTGGATCGGCACGCCGACCACGGGATCACAGCATCGCGGGAGATGGGAGTCTGCGCGCGTTGTGAATCTTTTCCTGCCGTCGGGCGCTTGCGTGCCGATGAGAGAGCGATACGAGAGTTGATGCTGCGGCGACCTCGCTGTTAGCGTGCCCGTTTGCTGGTCATCAGCGGTGTACGCATACCACGACGAGTCGGCCAAAACCAGACAAGCAGGTGAATCGTTCGGCACGGTGAGCCTGCGAAACCGCGCCGTTTCAGGCTCCGGGGTCTGCCGACCATCCGGCCGGGGAAGCGACCACCGACAAGTGCACAGGGTTGTGGATAACCTGTGGACAGCCGGTGGCGCCGAGCGTCTTCAGCACGTTAAATGTTGTGCTGGGTTGGGGGAGACGTCGAGTGCCTGGAGGGCAGCGACGTGCGGTAGAGCCGGACAAGGTCCACCGGGGGTCGGTGGCGATGGGGGTGGCGCGGCGGTGGCCGATCAGGTCGACCTGGGTGGTGTGTGGAAGGCGACGCTGGATGAACTGGCCGACGAGATCTCGTCGCGGCAGCAGCGTGCCTATCTGCAGCTGACCCAGCTGCGCGCCATCGTCGAGGACACGGCGCTGCTGGCCGTCCCGGACGCCTTCACCCGTGACGTCATCGAGTCCCGCCTGCGCCCCGCGATCACCGAGGCGCTGAGCCGCCGCCTCAACCGGCCGATCCAGGTCGCCGTCACCGTGAAGCCCCCGGAGGACGGCACGGGTATGCCCGGAAAGGTCTACGGCACCCCGGTGGAGGCCCAGCAGCCCGAGCCGGAGCCTCAGCCGCGGCACTATGCCGACCCGCCCCGCCAGCCCGAGCCGCCGGCCTACGACCCGTACCCGCCGCCCGGCTCGGCCCAGCGCCCACCGGCCGGCGGTTACCCCCGCAACGTTCCCACCGCCCGCGGTGGACAGGAGGCCCTGTTCGGCGACCCGCTGCCCCCGCCGCCGCCGCCGGAGAAGCCGGAGACGAACGAGCCGCCCGCCCACCGGATGGCCACCGACCAGTCGCAGCTGCGCGACAACCAGTCGACGTTCGGCCCCAACCGCGACGACACGCTCCAGATGCGCGGCGGCGACAACGGCCCCGGCCGCGCCCAGCCTGACATCCGCCCGTCGAGCAATCCGCGCGGCACGAACGACGGCAACCGTCTCAACCCGAAGTACATGTTCGAGACGTTCGTCATCGGCTCGTCCAACCGCTTCGCGCACGCGGCCGCCGTGGCCGTCGCCGAGTCACCCGCGAAGGCGTACAACCCGCTCTTCATCTATGGCAGTTCCGGTCTCGGCAAGACCCATCTGCTGCACGCCATCGGCCATTACGCGACCACACTCGGCCATGCGCGCAGCGTGCGTTACGTCTCGACCGAGGAATTCACCAACGACTTCATCAACAGCCTGCGTGACGACAAGACCCAGGCGTTCCAGCGGCGCTACCGCGACGTCGACATCCTGCTGATCGACGACATCCAGTTCCTGGAAAATCGCGAGCGCACGCAGGAGGAGTTCTTCCACACCTTCAACACACTGCACAACGCCAACAAGCAGATCGTCATCAGCTCGGACCGCTCACCGCGCCAGCTGGCGACGCTCGAGGACCGCATGCGCACCCGCTTCGAGTGGGGCCTGCTGGCCGACATCCAGCCGCCCGACCTGGAGACGCGCATCGCGATCCTCCAGAAGAAGGCCGCGCAGGAGCGCATGTACGCGCCCGACGACGTCCTGGAGTTCATCGCCTCTCGCGTCTCGAACTCGATCCGCGAGCTCGAGGGCGCCCTGATCCGGGTCACCGCCTTCGCCAGCCTCACGCGAAGCCCGGTCCAGCTGGCCCTGGCCGAAGAGGTCCTCCGCGACTTCATGCCCGACGGCGCCGGCCCCGAGATCACCGCCGACCAGATCATGGTCTCCACCGCCGACTACTTCGGCGTCAGCCTCGAGGACCTGCGAGGCCATTCCCGCAGCCGCGTCCTGGTCAACGCCCGCCAGGTCGCCATGTACCTCTGCCGCGAGCTGACCGACCTCTCACTACCGCGCATCGGACAGGCTTTCGGCGGCCGCGACCACACCACGGTCATGCACGCCGACCGCAAGATCCGCCAGCACATGGCAGAGCGGCGCTCGCTCTACAACCAGATCGCCGAGCTGACGAACCGCATCAAACAAAACACCTGACCTTTGCCTCCGCGGGTGGAATTTCAAGATTCAGCAGTACGCATCCGCCTGCCCACAACCACAGGCACACAGCCCCGCCCGTAACAGCCCGGCCAGTCGGTGGTCACGCCCGCGATGCGCCGCCGGGCTGAGCTGCCGTACCCCAGCTCAAGGCCACCCCTCCAAACCAACACAACCCAGGCCCCCCGAACGCGGTTGTCCACAGGCCTTGGGCCCCGCCCTCCACACTGTTGCCCTCGCCTGAGTGCCTGGCCACGGCGCCGCCGACCCGTAAGGCCCCACGGCTCGCACCGGATCTGATCGCCGGTCCGCCCACGCAGCGCCCGAACACCCCGCCCCATCAACGCCGCCGCGTCCGTTCTAGCGCCCCCGCCACCGCGTCCGTCCTCGCGCCCGCACCGCCGCGCGCGCACCGCCGCGCCCGCACCGCCGCGCCCGTTCTGGCCGCATCCCTCGATTGCCCCCGAACCTGCGACCGCCCAGTCGAACCTCATGGGCCTGCTCTCCGTGCCCACCGTCGTGCCCAGCACCGGCACGACCGTTCTCGCGCCCACGCCGGCACCGCGGATCGCCAACATCGCCGACGTCACGCTGGCCGACTGCCGCGTCACGCCGCCCGCCGACACGCCACGCCGCCTGACTGCCGCTCCACGCTGTTTCGACACGCAGGGACGCGCCCGCCGCTCGTATGAAGCCGCCGCCCCTCTGACCAGGGCCACCCCGACTCGTCCACACCCAACCCCAAGCGCCCCGCCCACAAGCCCACACCTCGCCGAGCATTCCCAGCCCCTGTGGACAAAGCGCTGCCACCACCCGCCGGCCCGAGCCCTCACCAAACTCGCTCCGAGGCCGCGTCCACCGAGATCATCCCCACACGAACGGGGTTATCCACACCCAATCGTGTCCCTCAGAGGGGCGATTTCCCCGCATTCCTCAGCCTTTGTCCCCAGGCTGTGCATAACCACAGCGCTCAAATCACCAGGTTGTCCACAGGCCGGCCCGCAATCCCCAGCCCCCACACCTGCTAACCGCCGATGATCACCACCCATGACATCGGCAGCTTGTCAACGGTGGAACGGAACCGTTTCGTGCCAACGTTGTCCACACTAATCCACAGGCGTCCACAGGGGTTTATCCCCAGCGGTGGACAACTCGCCGCCGCGTTACCCACAGATGTGGACCAAGCCTGGGGAAATCGATGTGGACAGACACAGAGAGTCACAGTTGATCTCACAGCCTGTGGACGCCTGTGGATTTCCTGTTGAAGGTTCTGGGGACGACGAGGCGGTAGCGTTGCTACGCCATCCACAGGGCGGGGGATAAAACCCGTGGATATCCGGTGGATAACCGGTGGACAGCGGTGGACAACCGGCCGTCGGCTCCGCGACTGTGGATGACGGCAGGGGTTTGTACCCTGGTTTCCCACATGTGAATCACCGGTGGATAACCCTGTGACCTGCAAGAACGCGGGTTTTCCACACTATGCACAGGCCCTACTAAGACGACTAGATATTTCTCTAAGACAACAAAAAGCAATCAACGGCGTTGTGGATGTTGTGGGTGAGCCGCTTCCGGCCGTTGCTCGAGAGCTTGATCAAGAAAAACCAGCACCGGGGCCGGAGCGACACCGCTCCACTGCTCGCAATAAGGTTCGTGGGGGTCGAAGCCCACTACTCGACGCCCCACTACATGGTCGAAGCCCCACCAACATGAGGAAGCGACGCGGAGGACAGCATGAAGTTCCGGGTGGAGCGAGACGCACTCGCCGACGCCGTGGCCTGGACCGCCAAGAGCCTGCCCAGCCGCCCGTCGGTGCCGGTTCTGGCCGGCGTCATGCTGCGCGTCACCGACAGCAGGCTCCAGGTCTCCGGCTTCGACTACGAGGTGTCCAGTCAGGTGACCGTCGAGGTGCAGGCCGACGCCGACGGCGCCGCCCTGGTCTCCGGCCGTCTGCTCGCTGAGATCACCAAGGCGCTGCCGGCCAAGCCGGTCGACATCGCCGCGGTCGGCGCCCATCTCGAGCTCGTCTGCGGCAGCGCCCGGTTCACGCTGCCGACGATGCCGGTCGAGGACTACCCCAGCCTGCCGGAGATGCCCTCCAGCGCCGGCACGGTCGACGCGGCCGCCTTCGCCGCCGCCGTCGCCCAGGTCGCCGTGGCCGCCGGCCGTGACGAGACGCTGCCGATGATGACCGGCGTGCGTATCGAGCTGAACGGCTCGACGATGGCCATGCTGGCCACCGACCGCTACCGGCTCGCCATGCGCGAGATGGAGTGGAACCCGGACGACCCCGAGATCAGCCTGAACTCGCTGGTCCCGGCGAAAACCCTCAACGACACGGCCAAGACGCTCGGCCCGCTCGGTGGCTCGGTCACCCTCGCGCTCGCGCAGGGCAACGCCGGCGAGGGCATGATCGGTTTCGCCGGTGGCACCCGGCGCACGACGAGCCGCCTGCTCGACGGGGCCAACTACCCGCCGGTGCGCTCACTGTTCCCGGCCAGCAGCAACGCGCAGGCCCGTATCAGCGTCCCCGGCCTCGTCGAGGTCGTCCGCCGTGTGGCCCTGGTCGCCGAGCGCACCACCCCGGTGCTGTTGAGCTTCAGCGAGGACGGTCTGGTGGTCGAGGCCGGTGGGACGGAGGAGGCCCGGGCCAGCGAGGCCATGGAGGCCACCTTCACCGGTGAGGCCCTGACGATCGGCTTCAACCCGCAGTATCTGATCGACGGTCTGCAGAACCTCGGCTCGTCGCTCGCCGTGTTCTCCTTCGTCGACGCGTTCAAGCCAGCTGTGATCTCCCCCGCAACCGAAGAGGGCGAAATCGTCCCCGGATACCGCTATCTGATCATGCCGATCAGGGTAACCCGCTGATACTGGGCCTGAGAGAAACGCACGATCTAGGGGGAACACCATGCAGCTCGGCCTTATCGGTCTCGGCCGAATGGGTGGAAACATGCGCGATCGCATTCGCGCAGCCGGTCACGAGGTGGTCGGCTACGACCACCACCCGGAGAACAGCGACGTGGCCAACCTGGCCGAACTGGTCGAGAAGCTCGCGACGCCGCGGGTCATCTGGACCATGGTTCCCGCGGGGAAGATCACCGAGGACACCATCAACGAGCTCGCGGACCTGCTGTCCGAGGGCGACATCATCATCGACGGCGGCAACTCGAAGTTCACCGACGACGCCCCGCGTGCCGAGCGGCTGAAGCCCAAGGGCGTCCACTACCTCGACGTCGGCGTTTCCGGCGGCGTCTGGGGCAAGACCAACGGCTACGCCCTGATGGTCGGCGGCGATCAGGCCGACGTCGAGCGCTGCCAGCCGATCTTCGACGCGCTCAAGCCGGCCGGCGAGTTCGGCTTCGCGCACGCCGGCACCCACGGCGCCGGCCACTACGCCAAGATGATCCACAACGGCATCGAGTACGGCATGATGCAGGCGTACGGCGAGGGCTACGAGATCCTTCTGGCCTCCGAGCTCGTCCACAACGTGCCCGCCGTGATCAAGAGCTGGCGTGAGGGCAGCGTCGTCAAGTCCTGGCTGCTCGACCTGCTCGACCGGGCGCTCGACGAGGACCCGACGCTGGCCAACCTCAAGGGCTACGTCGAGGACACCGGCGAGGGCCGTTGGACCGTCGACGAGGCGGTTCGGCTCGCCGTGCCGGCTCACGTCCTGGCCGCCTCGATCTTCACGCGGTTCGAGTCCCGTCAGGACGACTCGCCCGCCATGAAGGCCGTCGCCGCGCTGCGCCAGCAGTTCGGCGGTCACGCGGTCAAGCGCTGAGGCACACGTGTACGTACGCCGGGTCGAGCTGACCAACTTCCGCTCGTACGAGCGGGTCGCGGTTGATCTCGAGCCCGGCGTGTCCGTGCTGGTCGGCCAGAACGGCATGGGCAAGACCAACCTCATCGAGGCGCTGGGCTATGTGGCCACTCTGGACAGTCACCGGGTGGCCACGGACGCCCCGCTGGTCCGGGCGGGAGCGGCCAGCGCCGTGATCCGGTGCGCGATCGTCCACGAAGGACGCGAGCTGCTGGTCGAGCTGGAGATCGTTCCCGGCAAGGCGAACCGGGCCCGGCTCAACCGCTCGCCGGTCCGCCGGCCGCGGGAGATCCTCGGCGCGCTGCGCATGGTGCTGTTCGCCCCCGAGGACCTCGAACTGGTCCGCGGCGATCCGTCGGAGCGGCGCCGCTACCTCGACGATCTCCTCGTCGCCCGCCAGCCCCGATATTCCGGCGTCCGCGCCGACTACGACCGGGTCGTCAAGCAGCGCAACGCCCTGCTCCGCACCGCGTATCTGACCCGCAAGGTCGGCGGCAACCGTGGGCAGGATCTGTCCACGTTGGCCGTCTGGGATCAACATCTGGCCCATCACGGCGCCGAGCTGCTGGCCGGCCGGCTCGAACTGGTCGCGGCCCTCGGCCCCCATCTCACCAAGGCGTACGACGCGGTCGCGGCCGGCCGGTCGGCCGCCTCGATCACCTACGCCGCGAAGCTCGGCGACGGGCTCACCGCCGACCGCCCCGCCCTCGAGCAGGCGCTCCTCGATTCGCTCCAGGAGCGCCGTACCGCCGAGATCGAGCGTGGCGTCACCCTGGTCGGCCCGCACCGCGACGATCTCGCCCTGCACCTGGGCGATCTGCCGGCCAAGGGCTACGCCAGCCACGGCGAGTCGTGGTCGTTCGCGCTGGCGTTGCGCCTGGCGGCGTACGACCTGCTCCGTTCCGACGGCATCGAGCCGGTCCTGGTCCTCGACGACGTCTTCGCCGAGCTCGACGGCGGCCGCCGCGACCGCCTGGCCGCCCTGGTCTCCGACGCGGCCCAGCTGCTGGTCACCTGTGCCGTCCCCGAGGATGTGCCGGCCGCCCTGCGCGGCGCCCGCTTCGACGTCACGACGGGATCGGTGAGCCGTGCCGAATAGCCACGACGACGACCCCACTCAGCGGGACGATCAGACCCGCCACGACGATCTCGTCCGCGAGCGGAGCCGGCATGACGACCTGCGACGCGAGCACCGCCCGCCGGCCAACGGCGACCGTCCCCAGGCCCCGTCCACAGCCGAGCGGTTCTATCCACAGGCCCGCCCCGACAGCCTGACCCGCGAGGAGCTCGGCGTCGCGGACGACGGCTGGTACGCGGCCGAGACCGCGTCCACCGCCGGTCCGGAGCCGGCCCGGTGGCGCTCCGAAGATCCCGCTGACGCGCCGAAGAGTCCCGTTGGTGGGTCCACCCAGGGCGGAGAGGTTTCCGGCGCGCAGGAGGGCACTGAGGGCGTTTCCGGCCCCGATCTTGCCCGGGCCGTGCTCGACGCCGCCCTCGCGCGGCGCCGGGAGAACGCCGCCCGCAAGCCGCGGCGCGGCGCCACGGGCGCCAAGGGCGAGAAGAGGCTCCGCGGCTATTCCGGGTCGGGGCCCGACCCGCGCGACCCGGCGCTGTTCGGTGACGTGCTCCAGCGGCTCATGAAGGCCCGGGGCTGGGAGCGCCCGAAAGCCGAGGCCACCGTCTTCGGCGCCTGGGAAAAAGTGGTCGGCCCCGAGATCGCCTCCCACAGCCGCCCGGTCAAGCTCGACAACGGCGTGCTGACCGTCGAGGCCGAGTCCACGGCCTGGGCCACGCAGCTGCGCCTGCTCGCGGCCACCCTGCTGCGCAACATCGCCGGCGAGGTGGGCCACAACGTGGTCACCAAGCTGAACATCCACGGCCCGGCCGCGCCCTCCTGGAGCAAGGGCCCCCGCCGCGTTCAAGGCAGGGGCCCCCGGGACACGTACGGCTGATCGATCTCTCAGTAGTCGGCGAAGACCGCGAAGCCGCGCTCGGCGCAGCGGCGGTAGAAGCCGGCCAGGATCGCCAGCTCGGAGCGGGCGAAGCTCCAGTGCGGCGCGTTGCCCGCCTCGTCACGCAGCGCGGCCAGGCGCTGGTCGAGCCAGCGCAGCTGCTGCTCGGCCAGCCGCCCGGCCGAGATCGCGTTGCGCATCACCTCGGCCACGCTGTCGAAGGTGACCAGGTCGCCGTACTTCTCGTGGCCCTCGACGAACCGCTCCAGGCCGCCGGCGATCCACGCGCAGCCGTCGGGGTCGATGACGGGGTCCTCGTCCTCGGCGGCGGCCTCGGTGGCGTACAGCACGCCGTTGAGACCGAGAAGAAGATCAACCAGCTCGGTGTACGCGGTGGCGCGCACCGTGCCGGTCTTGGCGATGTGCAGTGCCAGCGCTCCCGTGGGCGCGGCGATCTCGGGGGCGTCGGCGATCGCCCCGAAGTCGACGAACTCGGCGGGAGCTACCGGGTCGTAGTACTGGTTGGTCCGCGGCCAATGCACCGCGACGTTCTCCAGCCCCTTGTCGTGCGCCATTGGGGGCCATCCCTCCTAGACCATTCGCGGCCGTCCGGCCAAGCACCGGCCCGCGCGGGGAGGTTACGACACAAACCCCCGCCGCTGGGAGGCAGTGTCGCAGCGCGGGGCGGCCGGGGCCGGAAGGCGCGCCCCGGACAGCAGCGGCCGGATCACTTGCCGTTGCGGCCGGGTGCGTCTTCCGTGTAGGGGAGGACTTAGGGCGCGCCCCAAATCCGGCTACGGCAATCTGAGGCACCCGGAAGGGGTGCCGGACCCTCGCCAACTCGATTCGGCGGAGTAGAATCGACGGAGACCGGGAAAACGTACGTAGAAGGCCCGCGGGCAGCCCATAAAGGCTGGCCGCGGTCACGCTACGCGGTTTTTCCAGCCGATCACGATCCGCGGGCCTGCCGCGGCGACCGGCGAGCACGGTTCCACCGGTGGTCCGCTTCTCCCCGCGGGTTGTCATCTGTGGTCGACCCTGCCCGCCGCCGCCTGTCGCGCGCCCGCCCTCCCCGTGTGGGACCTCACGGTCCCATCGCGAGAAAGTGGCCGAGGGTGACAGAGAACAACCAGGAATACGGTGCCGGTCAAATCACCGTTCTCGAGGGTCTCGAGGCGGTCCGCAAGCGCCCGGGCATGTACATCGGCTCCACCGGCGAGCGCGGTCTGCACCACCTGGTCTGGGAGGTTGTGGACAACGCGGTCGACGAGGCGATGGCCGGCTACTGCGACACCGTCGACGTGGTGCTGCTGGCCGACGGCGGCGTCTCGGTCACCGACAACGGCCGTGGTTTCCCGGTCGACCTGCACCCGAAGCTGAAGAAGCCCGGCGTCGAGGTCGCCCTGACGATCCTGCATGCCGGCGGCAAGTTCGAGGGCACCGCCTACAAGGTGTCCGGCGGCCTGCACGGCGTCGGCGTCTCGGTCGTGAACGCGCTCTCCACCAAGATGCACGTCGAGATCCACAAGGACGGCTTCGTCTGGCGGCAGGACTACACCGCGTCCAAGCCCGGCACGCTGGCCAAGGGCGAGTCGACCACCACCACCGGCTCGACCGTGCAGTTCTGGCCCGACCCGACGATCTTCGAGACGACCGAGTACGACTTCCAGACGATCTACCGTCGTCTCCAGGAGTACGCGTTCCTCAACAAGGCGCTCACGATCAACTTCACCGACGAGCGCACGGTCGACGACGAGGGCAACCACCGCAAGGTCACCTTCATGTACGCCGACGGCATCTCCGACTTCGTCCGTCACCTCAACGCCACGAAGACGCCGATCCACAAGTCGGTCATCGACTTCGGCGCCGAGTCGGCCGAGGAGGGCATGGCGGTCGAGGTCGCCATGCAGTGGAACGAGTCGTACGGCGAGTCGGTCTACACCTTCGCCAACTCGATCAACACGCACGAGGGTGGCACGCACGAGGAGGGCTTCCGGGCGGCGCTGACCAGCATCGTCAACCGCTACGGGGCCGAGAAGAAGTTCCTCAAGAACGACGAGAAGCTCTCCGGCGAGGACATCCGCGAGGGCCTCGCCGCGATCATCTCGGTCAAGCTGGCCAACCCCCAGTTCGAGGGCCAGACCAAGACCAAGCTCGGCAACACCGACATGAAGAGCTTCGTCCAGCGGGTCGCCAACGAGCAACTGGCCGACTGGTTCGACCGCAACCCGGCCGACGCGAAGATCATCATCACCAAGGCGTCGCAGGCGGCCCGCGCGCGCATTGCCGCGCAGCAGGCCCGCAAGCTGGCCCGGCGCAAGTCGCTGCTGGAGTCGGGCTCGATGCCGGGCAAGCTGGCCGACTGCCAGTCGACCGACCCGCGCGAGTCCGAGCTGTTCATCGTCGAGGGCGACTCGGCCGGCGGCTCGGCCAAGCAGGGCCGCAACAGCCGCATCCAGGCCATCCTGCCGATCCGCGGCAAGATCCTGAACGTGGAGAAGGCCCGCATCGACCGGGTGCTGAAGAACAACGAGGTCCAGGCGCTGATCACCGCCATGGGCACCGGCATCCACGACGACTTCGACATCGCCAAGCTGCGCTACCACAAGATCGTGCTGATGGCCGACGCCGACGTCGACGGCCAGCACATCCAGACGCTGCTGCTCACCCTGCTGTTCCGCTTCATGCGGCCGCTGGTCGAGATGGGCCACGTCTACCTGGCGGCCCCGCCGCTTTACAAGATCAAGTGGAACAAGCGCGGCGACGACGCCCAGTACGCCTACTCCGACCGGGAGCGGGACGGCCTGATCGCGCTGCGCCAGCAGAAGAAGCCGAACGCCAAGCCGGACGACATCCAGCGGTTCAAGGGCCTCGGCGAGATGAACTTCCACGAGCTGTGGGACACGACGATGGACCCGGCGACGCGCACGCTGCGTCAGGTCACGCTCGATGACGCCGCGGTGGCCGACGAGTTGTTCAGCGTCCTGATGGGTGAGGACGTGGAGGCGCGGCGCTCGTTCATCCAGCGCAACGCCAAGGACGTGCGGTTCCTGGACATCTAGGTTGCCGAGTATCCACAGCGTCCCTCTACTTTCCACAACGTTATCCACAGCGATACGTGGGCTAATGCCGCTTATGTCTGGTTTCACCTTGAGTAAGGGTTAACAGTGACTGACACTCCCGAACCCCCCGACGGCGACGAGGCCCCGGAGTCGACCGGCGGCGTGACCCAGCGCGTCGAGCCCGTCGGCCTCGAGGTCGAGATGCAGCGCTCGTACCTCGACTACGCGATGAGCGTCATCGTCGGCCGAGCGCTGCCCGACGTCCGCGACGGTCTCAAGCCGGTGCACCGCAAGATCCTCTATGCGATGTACGACTCCGGCTTCCGGCCCGACCGCGGCTACGTCAAGTGCGCGCGCGTCGTCGGCGACGTCATGGGCAACTACCACCCGCACGGCGACTCGTCGATCTACGACGCCCTCGTCCGGATGGGCCAGCCGTGGTCGCTGCGCTACCCGCTGATCGACGGCAACGGCAACTTCGGCTCGCCGGGCAACGACCCGCCGGCCGCCATGCGCTACACGGAGTCGAAGCTGTCGCCGCTGGCGATGGAGATGCTGCGTGACATCGACGAAGACACCGTCGACATGCAGGACAACTACGACGGCCGTACGCAGGAGCCGACGATCCTGCCCGCGCGCTTCCCCAACCTGCTGGTCAACGGGTCCGAGGGCATCGCCGTCGGCATGGCGACCAAGATCCCGCCGCACAACCTGCGCGAGATCGCGGGCGCCGTGCAGTGGCAGCTCGACAACCCCGAGTCCGACGAGGCCACGGCGCTCGAGGCGATGCTCGAGATCGTCAAGGGTCCCGACTTCCCGACCCACGGTCTGATCGTCGGCCAGCAGGCCATTCAGGACGCCTACCGCACCGGCCGCGGCGCGATCCGGATGCGCGCGGTCGTCGAGGTCGAGGAGGACCCGCGCGGCCGGCCCTGCCTGGTCGTCACCGAGCTGCCCTACCAGGTCAACCCGGACAACCTCGCCGAGCGGGTGGCCGAGCTGGTCAAGGAGGGCAAGCTCACCGGCATCGCCGACATCCGGGACGAGTCCTCCGGGCGTACGGGAATGCGCCTGATCCTGGTTTTGAAGCGTGACGCGATCGCCAAGGTCGTGCTGAACAACCTCTACAAGCACACACAGCTCCAGGAGACCTTCGGCGCGAACATGCTCGCCCTGGTCGACGGCGTGCCGCGCACGCTCAACCTGGCGCAGTTCATCCGCCACTACGTCGACCACCAGATCGAGGTCATCCGGCGGCGGACCGCGTTCCGCCTGCGCAAGGCCGAGGAGCGCGCGCACATCCTGCGCGGTCTGGTCAAGGCGCTCGACATGCTCGACGAGGTCATCGCCCTGATCCGGCGCTCGCCGACCGTCGAGGACTCGCGTCAGGGCCTCATGCAGCTGCTCGACGTGGACGAGGTGCAGGCCACCGCGATCCTCGACATGCAGCTGCGCCGGCTGGCCGCCCTCGAGCGTCAGCGGATCATCGACGAGCTGGCGAAGATCGAGATTGAGATCGCCGACCTCAAGGACATCCTCGCCAAGCCGGAGCGGCAGCGGGCGATCGTCTCCGAGGAGCTCAGCGAGATCGTGCAGAAGTTCGGCGACGAGCGGCGCACGCAGATCATCCCGTTCGACGGTGAGGTCTCCATGGAGGATCTCATCGCGCGCGAGGACGTTGTGGTGACCATCACACGTACCGGTTACGCGAAGCGCACGAAGGTCGATCTGTACCGCTCGCAGAAGCGCGGCGGCAAGGGCGTAAGCGGCGCCACGCTGCGGCAGGACGACATCGTGTCGCACTTCTTCGTGATCTCGACGCACGACTGGATGCTGTTCTTCACCAACAAGGGCCGGGTCTACCGGGCCAAGGCGTACGAGCTGCCCGAGGCGGCCCGGGTGGCCAAGGGGCAGCACGTCGCCAACCTGCTCGCCTTCCAGCCCGACGAGCACATCGCGCAGGTCATCCAGATCCCGAACTACCAGGTCGCGCCCTACCTTGTGCTCGCCACTAAGAATGGCCTCGTGAAGAAGACCCGGCTCGAGGAATTTGACTCCAACCGCAGCGGTGGCATCATCGCCATCAACCTGCGGGAGGACGACGAGTTGGTGGGCGCGGCCCTGGCGGCATCGGAGAACGATCTGCTGCTGGTCTCCAAGAAGGCTCAGGCCATCCGGTTCAACGCCACCGACGAGGCGCTGCGCCCGATGGGCCGGGCCACCTCCGGTGTGATCGGCATGCGTTTCAGCGACAACGATGAACTCCTGGCCATGGAAGTCGTGGTCGAGGGCATGGATGTGTTGGTCGCCACCAACGGTGGGTATGCGAAGCGCACGCCGATCGAGGAGTATCCCGTGCAGGGCCGGGGCGGCAAGGGCGTCCTCACCGCGAAAATCACGGAGCGCCGTGGTGGACTGGTGGGTGCTCTCGTGATCAGCCCGGAGGATGAACTATTTGCCATCACCAGCAATGGTGGTGTCATCCGGACTCCCGTGAAGCCTGTACGGCGCACGAGGGATCGGAACACAATGGGGGTCAAGCTGATGGACCTCCCAGAAGGTGTAACCATCGTGGCGCTTGCTCGCAATGCCGACGAGCCTGACGAACAGGACTAGTTGATGCCGGAGACACAGGCGAAGTCGGGGGCCACGGGGAGCTCAGCGACTCCGGACGAAGCGGCCAAGAAAGACGCCGCCAAGAACGGACGCGAGTCAGCCGCGGCTCGTACGGCGGCCCCCGCCGAAGCCCCGTCCCCGCCGAAATTCACCCGGGCGCCGGGCATGGCCCCGCCCCCCGGTGAGCCCAACGCCGAAAGTGACGACACGAAACGCCCAGGCGGCATCGTGAAGGGCTCGGCCAGCGTGCCGACCGTCACCAAGGGCAAGGGCGCTGCCCCCGGCAGCACCTCGGGACGTGTCAGCGTGCCCGGAGCCGCCAAGCCAGGCGGCCCCGGCACCGGCACCGGCCCGCAGCAGCGCCCCGGCGGCGCTGCCGGCGTGCCGGCCCCCGGGCAGACCACCAGCGGCAAGGCCCGCCCCGCCGGCCCGCAGCAGCAGCCTCAGGGCGGCAACGCGGTCGGCGCGGCCCGGGTCACCGAGGCGGTCCGCTCGGCACGCACCACGGTCACCTCGGCGGCCGCCCGCGGCCCTCGCCGTGCCCGGCTCAACCTCAAGCGGATCGACCCCTGGTCCGTGATGAAGTTCTCGTTCGCCGTGTCCGTCGTGCTCTTCATCGTCGTGGTCGTCGCCACATCGGTGCTGTACCTGGCCCTGGACGCCATGGGTGTCTGGGGCGAGGTGAACACGAGCCTCAAGGAGCTCGTCTCCGCCAGCGGCGGCGACGAGGCCTCCGCCAGCGGCGGCTTCCAGATCACCGCCTGGGGCGTCATCGGCACGTCGATGCTGATCGGAGCCGTGAACGTCGTCCTGTTCACGGCCCTGGCCACCCTCGGCGCCTTCATCTACAACGTCTGCGCCGACCTGGTCGGCGGCGTAGAGCTGACCCTCGCCGAGAGGGACTGACCCGAAGCACAGGGTTTGGGGGCCACCCCGTTTTGGCGGCCCCCACCCCCGTGCGGTAACCTTCGGTGTCGCTTCTGAGGGGCTATAGCTCAGTCGGTTAGAGCGCAGAGCTGATAACTCTGAGGTCGCTGGTTCGATTCCAGCTAGCCCCACGCGCGACAGGCGTCCTGTGTCCGCAAAAAGCGCGGACGCGGGTCGCTTGTCATATCTGCCTGGGGGGCGACCCCCCAGACCCCCACGTTACGGTGGTGGCGGTGAGTGAGTCGCTTGCGCTTTGTGGTTTGGCGCTTCTCTCCTAGGGGGTTAGTGATGCTGAAGAAGCTCCTGATCGTTGCTGCGGTTGCGGGCGCGGCGGCTCTGGTCTTTAAGAAGGTCAAGGCGTCCAGTGATGAGCGGGCGCTGTGGCATGAGGCCACTACCACTCCTGACCTGCGCTAGGTAGCGTTGCTCGAGGGGCCCTAGCTCAACTGGCAGAGCACCGCCTTTGCAAGGCGGGGGTTAGGGGTTCAAGTCCCCTGGGCTCCACCAATATGGCGCTTGACTTGCGGCTCATGAGCCGCAAGATCGTCCGAAAAGGCACAACTCACGTTGTGCCTTTTTTCGTGAGTGCGGACTGCAGGATGACACCGACGATGCGCTTGCCGCGTCGGCATAGCGGACCTCCACTGCTTCCGGCCATGGCGCGCCGTGACGGCAACCGCTTGTCGTTAGGGCTCCGTTGCTCGAGACACCAGGTGAGCATCAGGCAGTCGACTTCCCTTGCTTGCGACGCGCAGCCTGACCGCGCAGACGCGAAGGAGTGCGGCAAGCACGACGAACCCCGGAGTCGACGGGGTGGTGGGTAGAACCACGGGGCTATCGAGCTTATCTCCATCTGCAGATTGCAGATAAGGCGATTTCATACGATTTTTTTTTGGGAGAAGTTTCCACGGCGGTTGCGCTGACAGCACCGAAGATCAGCACAGCCAGTACGACTTGAATCCAAGACGGTCCTGAGTTCCAGCCAGCAGCCACCTTGATTACCTCCACAAGCGCTAGCGCGCTCGCGAGTGCGAGTCGGCGCGGCTGGAGGTGGAGACCCATGCGCTCAGAGTAAGCGTCAGATGCGCTGAACGTATAGAAGCTATCGGTGACCGACACTTCCGGCGGTCAGGAGCGCTCTACCTTGCACCTGGCCCGACTGGCCTTCGTCCACGCAACAGGACTCGTTTCGCATGCAGAAGCCTGTCCCTGAAGCCCGTTCCCGGCGGCGATGGGCGGGGTCTGGGGCAGAGCGTCAAGGGCTTCCCGTGATCTACTACCTGCCGTGCGCAGGCGGAATCTTCTGGGACTAGCAGCCGTAGGGCTCCTGTCAGCCTGTGGAGACCGCAAAGAACCTGCCCCGAAGCCCGCCGCCGTCAAGCGGCAAGCCACAGCATCCGACTACGCCTGGTTCGATGGCGTCACGGACCTGGACAAGGGCTATTGCTTTGTCTGGGTGGCCGGCCTCAAGCCCCAACAGGCCCTGGACCGCCTGAAGGGCAAGGAGCTGGAGCGCGTCGCCTGGCAGCAGCTCGTCGGCGCCGGCGACGGTCAACGCGTCAGCACCGGCAAATACTTCTTCGGGGTGGCCCGCCTGGACACCACCACTCTGATCGTCGAGGACAACGGCACTCTGGGGCTGGCCGACCAGCTGCTCTCCGAGCTTTCCGTGGGCACCACGGTCGTCTGCAACTACCACGACCCCAAGGCCCGGAGCCGGTTCCTGGTCATGGCCGACCGTGTCGTGCAGCTGGAGTTCGACCCGGCCTCGAACGGCAAGCGCCTGGGCACCCGGGCGACCGAGCTCGCCTCGACGATCGGTGCGGTCGACTTCACCCCGCGGACGGCCAAGGCGGCCTCCTTCGCGCTGGCGGAGCGGCTCACCGGCGTACCCCTGACCCTCGATCTTCTGAAGGAACGGACGTACCTGTTCAGCTCAGCCCCGCGGTGAAAGAGTCATTGGCCGTTCGGTTGTTGCAGTCCCGGATCTGTCGGGCCAATATCCACGTGTGACGATGCGCACACCGGAGTTCCTCTCGATCGGCGAGGCCGCGGTTCTCATGCGGTTCCCTCGGTGGCGTGTGCTCGATCTGTGTGCGAGGGGCTTTCTTCCGTACGTCAATGTCGGGCCACACCGGCGCGTTCGGCGGTCCGATGTGGAGGCTCTGATTCACCCTGTCCTGACTCGGGAACAGGCCGAGCAGCTGTGGTTGCACCGCGCGATCGCGGCCAAGCTGGCGGCTCATCCGCCGGCGGTTCTCGCGGCGGCGGCGATCAATCTGCGGCGGCTGCGTCATCTGCATCCGGCCGGCCGGGAATGGGTCTGGCTCGATCGGTGGGAGGCGCTGCTGGACGGTGGCGTGGCCGCGGTCATAGACGTGCTGACATCTCCGGCGGAGCATGCGGTGAAGCTGCGCAGCACGTCGCCGTTCGCCGGCGTGCTGTCCGAGGCGGAGCGACGGGCGGTGCTCTACGCGCTGGCCGAAAGCCGCCGTGACCAGGCAAGACCCATGCGCCTGGAAAATCTGGAACGGGTCATGCGCGCAGTGTGAGTCTCTGATCACAAAGTAGATCAGGACCTTATGTATCTCGCGGAAACGGGCAGATAGTGGAGATCGTCTGCACCCCCGGGGAGGTACCGATGCCGACGACCATTCCTTCTCTGAACACCGCCACGCGGCTCAAGGATCTGCTCGAATCGCTGTTACAGGCGCCGATGCCCGTACGGCTGCGGGCCTGGGACGGCTCCGAGGCCGGCCCCGCCGACGCGCCCGTGCTGATCATCCGGAACAAGCGGGCCCTGCGCCGCATCATCTGGCAGCCGAACGATCTCGGGCTGGCCCGGGCGTACGTCTCGGGCGAAATTGATCTCGAGGGTGACCTCTACGAGGCGCTGACCCGGCTCGCGGCCCTGATCTGGCGGGCGCCCGACCTGCGGGACATCCCGGTCCGCGCGGTCTTCGGCGACCTGGTACGTCTCGGCGTGCTCGGCACGCAGCCGAAGCCGCCGCCGGAGGAGATGGTCGTCACCGGCAGCCGGCACAGCAAACGGCGCGACCGCCAGGCGATCAGCCACCACTACGACGTCGGCAACGACTTCTACCGGATAGTGCTCGGCCCGAGCATGGTCTACTCCTGCGCCTACTGGACCTCCGACGAGCCCGGCTACGGGCTGGCCGACGCGCAGCGCGACAAGCTCGACCTGATCTGTCGCAAGCTGGGCCTGGAGCCCGGCATGCGCCTGCTCGACGTCGGGTGCGGCTGGGGCAGTCTCGCCATTCACGCCGCCCGCGAGTACGGCGTACGGGTTCTCGGCATCACGCTCTCCACCGAGCAGGCCGACTTCGCGCGCAAGCAGGTCGCCGAGGCCGGCCTCACCGAGCAGGTCGAGATCCGGGTGCAGGACTACCGCGACCTCGACGACGGGCCGTTCGACGCGATCTCCAGCGTCGGCATGGCCGAGCACGTCGGCACCGGGCCGTACAAGGAGTACGCGCAGATCCTCTACGGCCAGCTGAAGCCCGGCGGACGCCTGCTCAACCACCAGATTTCCCGGCTCCGCCTGCCCGAGAAGCAGCCGCACCAGCAGCGTTCCTTCATTGACGCGTACGTCTTCCCGGACGGCGAACTGGCGCCCATCGGCACCACGACGACGTTGCTGGAAGAGGCCGGGTTCGAGGTACGCGACGTGCACGCGCTACGGGAGCACTACGGCCGCACCCTGCGCGCGTGGGTGGCGAACCTGGAGTCCGACTGGGCCGAGGCGGTTTCGCTCACCAGTCCGGGCCGCGCCCGCGTCTGGCGGCTCTACATGGCGGCGTCGGCGCTCGCCTTCGAACAGGCACGAATCGGTGTGAATCAGGTCCTCGCGGTCAAGGAACACCGCGACGGTACGAGTGATATGCCCGCTACACGCGGTTCCTATTCGGTGTAATCGATGGTGTCGCCGGACGAGAGTCCTTTTCGGTCGGTGACGGTTTGATTACGCAGGAACGAATCCGGACGTTATCCACAGCTTTTCCTCTGGTCGTGCGTGAACCCTCGACGGCCGGTTAGCCTGCGATCGTGGACGAACGAAAACGGGCCGCCGCCGTGATCGTGCGGGACGGGCGCGTGCTGATGGTGCACGAGCGCAGCCGACGATCCGGTGGCGGCGAGTGGTGGACCCTGCCCGGCGGCGGTCTGGAGCCGGGCGAGACCGCCGAGCAGGCGGTGCGCCGGGAGGTGTTCGAGGAGACGGGCCTGGTGGTGGGCGAGGCCCGGCACATCCTCGAGATGCCGTACCCGTCGGGCATGACCTCGGTCTTCTCGGTGACCGTGGCCGACGGCGAGCCCCGGGTGGGCGCCGACGACGGCGTCGGCCCGGAGCCGCTGGGCCTCGACTGGCTGCCCGCGCCGGAGCTGCCCATCGAGACCCACGGCGGTGTGCCCGTCCCGCCGATGATCGTCGTGCTGCCGACGGCGTGAGAGCTACCTGACCGCTTCCGCGTGGTCGGACACGCGGTCGGAAGCCCGGCCGGGCGCCCAATCGGGAGCGGCACGGTCGGAAGCGGCACGGTCGGAAGCGTCGCTGGACGAGCGGTTGGGGGCGGAGGCGGCGGCGGTGTGGTTCGACGTCGCGGTCTGAATGCGGGCCACCGCGTGGACGGCCTTCGTTGCCGGAGCCTTGACCGAAGCCGAAGCCGAAGCCGAAGCCGAAGCCGAAGCCGAAGCCGAACCCGCGCCCGAGCCCGCGCCTGAGGCCGATCCCGAGCCCGCGCCCGCCCCTGAGGCCGCGCCCGAGCCCGCGCCCGAAGCCGAGCCCGCCGCTGGGGCCGCCATCGCGGGTGCCTTCGCCGACGGGATCGTCGCTGGGGTCTTCGTGGCGCGGCGGCGCTCGGTGACGAAGTAGGCGCAGCCGGCGGCATACGCGGCGGCCAGGCCGAGGCCCACGTACCGCTCCGCCCCCGACTGCAGGATCGCCATCATCAAGGCCGCCTCGGCCCAGATGCCGAGCAGCACCGCGTTCACCGAGTCCGACCGGCTCCAGCGGGCCGGGAAGCCCCGCCGCGCCTGCCGCTTGATCTCCACCGTGAGCGAGTGGGCCAAGCCGGCGGTCAACAGGATGAGCAGGAACGTGGCGAACACCGAATGCGTGCCCCCGCCCGAGGCGGCCGCGATCGCGGTACCGCCGACCAGCAGAGCCAGGCCGCTGACGGTACCTACGCGTGAGCTACGTCGTTCCTCCACAGCCTTTGTTGTTCGGCAGAATCCGGTGCCGTCTGAGGAGTAGGACACCCTGGGGTGGGAGGACTACCTGGCGTCCGACTATTGAGCGAGGATGGCGGGCGTGATGGGAAGCCTGAAGCTCGAACCCGCCCAGTCCCGCCCCGACCTGCTGGCCGCGCCGGTCTCCAAAGCTCTGACCGTTTGGCCCGAGGACGCGCCGGTCGACGCCGACCAGGTGCTGGTCGCCCCGATCGACCCGGAGCTGGCCGACACGGCGGCGTTCTGCGAGGCGTACGACGTGGGCCTGGACGTCTCGGCCAACTGTGTGATCGTGGCGGGACGCCGCGGCGAGGTGACCCGCTACGCGGCCTGCATCGTGCTGGCCACCACCCGGGC
This sequence comes from Actinoplanes sp. NPDC000266, assembly GCF_042899005.1. NCBI lineage: Bacteria > Bacillati > Actinomycetota > Actinomycetes > Micromonosporales > Micromonosporaceae > Actinoplanes > Actinoplanes sp. NPDC000266. The sequence continues at coordinate 155,415 of NZ_JBIAZI010000018.1, read as the reverse complement.
CGACGTGAACGGTGTGGTCCGGCGCTATCTCGACGCGCGTAAGGCCAGCTTCGCGCCAATGGACGACGCGGTGCGGCTGACCGGCATGGAGTACGGCGGCATCACGCCGATCGGCCTGCCCGCGGACTGGCCGATCCTGGTCGACGCCCGGGTCGCGGCCGCGCCGCACGTCATCATCGGATCGGGCGTGCGGCACAGCAAGATCGCCATCGCCGGTCCGGCCCTCGGTGCGCTGCCGGGCGCCGAGGTGATCGCCGACCTGGCCAAGCCGATCGACTAGGTTCGATCCCGTTTCACGTGGAACGTCATCGACCGGCGTCGACGGCCTCGCGGCGGGCGATCTCCTCGAGGGCGGTCAGGATCGTGGCCGAGTCCTGAGCGCCCTGGATGGCGTACTTGCCGTCCACCACGAAGAACGGAACGCTCGAGATGCCCAGCTCGCGGGCCTCGGCCAGGTCGGTCTCGACGGCGCTCGTGCCGGCGTCGGTGTCGAGGTAGGCGGCGGCCGCCGCCCGGTCGAGGCCGACCGAGCCGGCCACCGCGGCCAGCGCGGGCCGCGAGCCGACGTCGATGCCCTCGGCGAAGTGCGCCCGCTGGAGCGCGTCCAGCATCTCGGTCTGCCGGCCCTGGTGGGCGGCCCACGCGATCAGCCGGTGGCTGTCGAACGTGTTGGCCGCGACGGCCCGGTCGTAGTCGATCGTGATGCCCTCGCCGTCGGCGATCGAGGTCACGTGGCCGAGCATCTGGTCCACCCGCTCGGCCCCGCCGAACTTGGCCGCCATGGCCTGCTTGATCGGCAGGGGCGCCGGCACCGGGGCCGGGTCGAGCTGGAACGCGCGGTAGGTGACCGTGACGTCGCCCGGGTGTTCGGCCAGGGCCTTCTCGAGGCGGTGACGTCCGATGTAGCACCAGGGGCAGACGACGTCGGACCAGACCTGAATATCCACGAGACGGAACCCTAACGTGCCGCGACCTGCGCGGCGATCTGCCGCTTGAGCCGGGCCAGGATGGCCGAGCCGCCACGGATGCGCAGCGGGCTGATCGCCTGGGCCAGGCCCATCCGCGCGTAGAGGTCGTCGGGCACGGCCAGGATCTCGGCGGTCGTCGCGCCCTCGAGGCCCTCGGCCAGGATGCCGGCGAAGGCCCGCGTGGTCGGCGCCTCGGGTGGGCAGTCGAACCAGGTGACCACGGTGTCGTCCGGCTGCACCGTCGCCTTGAGGAAGAACTGGGTCTGGCACTCGGGCACCTGCTCCATGCCGTCGTGCCCGGCCAGGTCGGCCGGGAGAGGCGGCATGGAGTCGGCGAACTCGAGCAACATCTCGAGCACCACGTCGCGCGGCGCCGAGGCGAACTCGTCGACGATCTCGGCGAGTTTTACTGGCATGTCGGTCACGAAGTGACCCTACTCAGGCCGGCGCGGATGTCGGCAGGAGTGCCACATCGCTCAGGCTGATGATGCCGACCAGTTTGCGGTCGGCGTCGCAGACCAGCAGCCGGCGGACGCCGCGCTCGCGCATCGCCTGCACGGCCTCGTCCACGGTGGCCGACTGTTCCACCATGATGAGCTCGTGGGAGGTGACGTCACCCAGGGACGTCGTCTTGACGGGCAGGTTCTCGGCGATCGCGCGCACCACGATGTCGCGGTCGGTGACCAGGCCGATCATCGTCGGCCCGCGGGTCACCACGACGTCGCCGATGGCGCGATCGCGCATCACCTGAGCGGCCTCGTCCAGCATGGTCGCTTCCGGCAGATAGACGACCTGCCTGGTCATGACATCAGCGACCGATGGCCTCGCCATGCGCACACCTCCCGTGTTGTGAATGGAGTTACCCGAGTGCAGACGTGATTACACGCGGTATGTCCGTGATCGGCACCTCTTCACGCTCGCCTGTGCGGCGATCGCGAAATTCGGCGAATCCCTCGGCGAGCCGGCGGCCCACCACGACCGACCGGGCGATGCCGATGAGCTCAGCGTCGGTGAACTTCACGCCGGCCGACACGTTCGGCCGGTCGTCGATCAGGACCCGCAGGCCCGCGTCGCGCAACGAGGCGCCGAGCGACAGCGCCGCCTCGATCTGGCCGTCCTTGCCGGCGGCCACAATGTGCACGTCGGCCGGGGCCACCTCGTCCGGCCAGAGCAGGCCCCGCTCGTCGTGGTGCTGCTCGGCGATCGCGGCGACCGCGCGGGACACCCCGATGCCGTACGAGCCCATGGTCGGCCGGACCGGCTTGCCGTCGACGCCCAGTACGTCCACCTTGAACGCCTCGGTGTAGCGGCGGCCGAGCTGGAAGATGTGCGCGATCTCGATGCCGCGGCGGATGGTGAGCGAACCCTCCGCGCAGGCCGGGCAGGGATCGCCGGCGCGCACCTCGGCCGCCTCGATCGTGCCGTCGACGGTGAAGTCGCGGCCGGCGACCACGTTCACCGCGTGGCGGCCGGGCTCGTTGGCTCCGGTGAGCCAGGCCGTGCCCGGCGCCACCCGGGGGTCGGCGAGGTAGCGCACCTTGATGTGCTGCGGGCCGATGTAGCCCTTGACCAGGTCGGGGCGGGTGGCGAAGTCGTCGAAGAGGGTGGCCGTGGCCGGCGCCAGCGAGGCGTCGAGCCGCTTCATGTCGACCTCGCGGTCGCCGGGCACGCCGATCACCAGTAACTCGTCCTCGGCTCCCGGGCGGTGGACGGTGACCACGACGTTCTTCAGCGTGTCGGCGGCCGTCCAGTCGTCGCGGCCGCCCAAGGCGCGCGCGTTGGCCAGGTCGACGAGGGAGGCGATCGTCGGCGTGTCGGGGGTGTCGTGGACGGTGAGGTGTTCGAGCTCACGGGAGAGAGGCGCCGGCGCGGGTGTGATTACCGCCTCGGTGTTGGCCGCGTAGGAGCAGGAGGTGCAGCCGACGTACGTGTCCTCGCCCACCTCGCTCTCGGCCAGGAACTCCTCCGAGGCGGAGCCGCCCATGGCGCCCGACACCGCCGAGACGATGGTGTGGTCCAGGCCGAGGCGCGCGAACGTGCGCTGATAGGCCCCGCGCACCTCGGCGTACGCCGAGGCCAGGGCCTCGTCGGTGAGCGAGAACGAGTACGCGTCCTTCATCAGGAACTCGCGGCCGCGCAGCAGCCCGGCCCGGGGACGGGCCTCGTCGCGATATTTCGTCTGGATCTGGAACAGCAGCAGCGGGAAGTCGCGGTAGGAGCTGGTCATGTCCTGCACGAGCAGGGTGAACATCTCCTCGTGGGTGGGCGCGAGCAGGTAGTCGGCGCCGCGCCTGTCCTTGAGCGTGAAGATGTCGTCGCCGTACTCGGTCCAGCGGTTGGTCGTCTCGTACGGCTCGCGGGGCAGGAGCGCGGGGAACGACACCTCCTGCGCGCCGATCGCCTCCATCTCGTCGCGGACGACCGCGGACACCCGGTCGAGGACGAGCTTGCCGAGCGGCAGCCACGTATATCCACCCGGGGCGGCGCGGCGGACATAACCGGCGCGCAGCAGCAGCCGATGACTCGGCACCTCGGCCTCGGCCGGCTCCTCACGAAGGGTGCGAAGCAGCAAGGTGGACATTCGCAGAAGCATGCGGAGCAGCGTAGATACCCCTGGCCGGGTTCGACCACCGCATTAATCCGTGTCGCCATCGTCACGCTACCGATGGACTTGCTTCGGTGGAAATGTGTTCCCTACGAGCAAATTTTAGGGCGCGTTAAGGGGGGCCGCGTGATGGCCTGGAAGAGCTTCGTGGCAATGGGGGACAGCTTCACCGAGGGGCTGAACGACGCTTACCCGGACGGCAGTTTCCGGGGCTGGGCCGACCTGGTGGCCGCCCGCATGGCCGTCGACGCGGGACCCGACTTCGGCTACGCGAACCTGGCGGTCCGCGGCAAGCTGTTCGGCCAGGTCGTCGACGAGCAACTCGAACCGGCCCTGGCCATGAGGCCCGGCCTGGTGAGCTTCGCGGCCGGCGGCAACGACTCGCTGCGGCCCCGCGTCGACCCGTACGCGCTGGTCGAGCGGATGGACTCGGTGGTCGCGAGCGTGCGCGCCACCGGCGCCGACATGGTTCTGTTCCGCTTCGCCGACGTGACGGTCAATCTGCCGGCCATGCTGGGCCGCCGGGCCGCGGTGCTCAACGACGGGGCCCGGGCCGTCGGTGAGAAGTACGGGGCGTACGTCGTCGACCTGTTCGCCGACGACGCCTTCCGCCACCCGCACATGTGGGCGCCGGACCGGCTCCACCTCTCGCCGGCCGGTCACCGCCGTGTCGCCGGACACGTGCTGAACGCGCTCGGCGTCGGCTGCGACGACCAGTGGATGCTGGTCCCGCCGAACCCCGAGCCCACGCCGTGGCTGCTCGCACGGGGCGCTGACCTGCGCTGGGCCCGCGAGCACCTGGCGCCCTGGGTCGGCCGGCACCTGCGCGGGCACTCCTCGGGCGACCAGATCCTGGCCAAGCGCCCGCAACTGGCCCCGGTGACGGGCGACATCGCGGCCTGACGAAGGACTAGCGTGACAACCATGTCCGTTGCGAACGATCCGGCGCCCGCGCTCCAGGCGTACGCCCATCCCGACAAGCTCGTCACGACCGAGTGGCTCGCCGCCAACCTCGACACCCCGGGCCTGGTGGTGGTCGAGTCGGACGAGGACGTGCTTCTCTACGACACCGGGCACATCCCCGGCGCAGTCAAGGTCGACTGGCATCTGGAGCTCAACGACCAGCTCACCCGCGACTACCTCGACCCGGCCGCCTTCGCCGCGCTGCTCTCGGCCAAGGGCATCGGCCGTGACGACACGGTCGTCTTCTACGGCGACAACTTCAACTGGTGGGCGGCGTACGCCCTCTGGGTCTTCAGCCTGTTCGGCCACCGTGACGTCCGCCTGCTCGACGGCGGCCGGCAGAAATGGGCGGCCGAGGGCCGTCCGCTGACCCGCGACCGCACTGATCGGCCCGCCGCCGACTACCCGGTGCCGGTTCGCAACGACGCCGAGATCCGCGCCTTCCGCGACCAGGTCATGGGCCACATCAGCAGCGGCCGCCCACTGGTCGACGTGCGTTCCCCGCAGGAATACACGGGTGAGCTGACCCACATGGAGGCCTATCCGCAGGAGGGTGCGCTGCGCGGCGGGCACATCCCGGGCGCGGTGAGCAAGCCGTGGAAATCAGCGGCCAACGAGGACGGCACGTTCCGGCCGGCCGACGAGCTGACCAAGATCTACCGCGACGAGCTCGGGCTCGACTCGAGCGACGACATCATCGCGTACTGCCGGATCGGCGAGCGGTCGAGCCACACCTGGTTCGTGCTGCACCACCTTCTCGGCTATCCGCAGGTGCGCAACTACGACGGCTCGTGGACCGAGTGGGGCAACCTGGTCCGCGCGCCGATCGCCAAGGGCAACGAGCCCGGTGGCCTGAGCTGACGAAGATCGGGGCGGCGTGAGAAACCGCCCCGAACTTGTCGGTGGTTGGCGGTACCTTGTCCGCCGTGAGCAACACGTTCCAGGTCGATCTCCGGGGCATCGTCGACCTGCTGAGTCACCACCTCTACGCGAGCCCACGCGTCTACGTCCGCGAGCTGCTCCAGAACGCGGTCGATGCGATCACCGCCACCGGCGACCTCGCGGCCGGGTCGGTGACCATGACCACCGGCGACCACGGGCTGCGCGTCGCCGACAACGGCATCGGGCTCACCGAGGCCCAGGTCCACGAGCTGCTGGCCACCATCGGGCGCAGCTCGAAACGCGACGAGCTCGGCTTCGCCCGCCACGAGTTCCTCGGCCAGTTCGGCATCGGCCTGCTCTCGTGCTTCCTGGTCGCCGACGAGATCCGTGTGCACACCCGGCGGGCCGGCGCCGAGCCCGTGCTGTGGACCGGATATTCCGACGGCCGCTACGACGTGCGGGCCGGCGACGACCGCGAGCCCGGGACGACGGTCACCCTGCTGCCGCGCCGTGGCTCCGAGCATCTATTGAGCAGTACGTCCGTGCGTGAGCTGGCCGGGCTCTACGGCTCACTGCTGCCCGTGCGGGTCGAGGTCGACGGCGAGCGGGTGACCGCCGGCTCGGTGCCGTGGGAGAACAGCGATGCCGCCCTCACGGCGTACGGGGAAAAGGTCTTCGGTTTCCGGCCTTTCGACACCGTCGAGCTGAACGTGCCCGAGGCCGGCCTGACCGGTGTCGCCTTCATCCTGCCGACCCCGGTGAATCCGGCCACCCGCGGCGGCCACCGCGTCTACCTCAAGCGCATGCTGCTCTCCGAGAGCGTCGAGGGCCTGCTGCCGGAGTGGGCGTTCTTCGCCCGTTGCGTGGTCGACAGCACCGAGCTGCGTCCCACCGCGAGCCGCGAGGCGCTCTACGACGACGGCCTGCTCGCCGACACCCGCGAGGCGATCGCCGACCAGCTGCGCGGCTGGCTGGTGCGGCTGGCCGCCACCGATCCGCGCAGGCTGTCCCGCTTCCTCGAGGTCCACCACCTCGGCGTCAAGGCACTGGCCCTGCACGACGACGAGATGCTGCGCCTGGTCGAGCAGTGGTTCGCCATGGAGACCAACATGGGCCGGCTGACGCTGGCCGAGTTCCGCGAGCGATACGGCGTGATCCGCTACGCGGCCACCACCGACGAGTTCCGTCAGCTCGCCGCCGTCGCCGCCGCCCAGGAGGTGGCCCTGATCAACGGTGGCTACGTCTACGACGCCGACCTCATCCAGCGGCTGGCCACTGTGGACTCGGGCGTGCGGGTCGAGCGGCTCGAGCCGTCCGACCTGGCCACCCGGTTCACCGCCGTCGGCACCGAGACCGAGCTGCGGCTGCGCCCGTTCCTCACCGCCGCCCAGCGCCGGCTCGACCGGCTCGGCTGCGAGGTCCAGGTCCGCGCGTTCGACCCGGCCAACCTGCCCGCGCTCTATCTGGTGAGCCGATCGGCCGCGTTCCACGAGGAGTTCACCGCCGGGCGCGACCGGGCCGACGACCTGTGGGGCGGGGTGCTCGACGCGCTCGCCCACACGGCGCCGGCCGACCGTCCCCAGCTGGTGCTCAACCACCGGAACCCGTTGGTGCGCCGGGTGATCGCCATCGCCGACCCCGAGCTGATCGGCCTCGCCGTCGAGTCGCTCTACGGCCAGGCGCTCATGCTGGGCCACCACCCGATCAAACCGGCCGACGCCGCGCTGCTGACCACGTCGTTCCTGGGCCTGCTCGAGCGGGCCGTCCCGGGGGAGAAGGACGCCTGATGAAGACCGCCGAGGAACTCTGGGAGCTGATCTCCCAGGCCGACGACATGCCGTACGGCGCCGCGCAGATCGCGATGGTCGAGCAGATCCTGCGCCACGTCGACGCGGTGAACGATCCGCAGCTGGCCTTCGTCACCCGCATGATCGCCAGCAACGCCTACATCTACGGCGGCGAGCCGGCCAAGGCCTTCGTCACCTTCTCCTGGTGCGTCGGCGATTTCGACCGCAACCCTCAGCCGTACCACCAGCGGGCCCAGCACAACCTGCTCTGGCTCTTCAAGGCCATGGTCAACGCGCTCACCAAGTTCCCCGAGGTGCCGCTGGCCCGCACCTACGCGGTGCTCGACGACATGGAGCGGCGATACCGCGAGTTCGGCCGTGGTCTGGGCGCGCTCTACAAATACCGCTATGTCGTGGCCGACCACGTCGGCCTGCGCGACGAGGCCGACGCCTGGTACGAGAAGTGGCAGGCCGCCCCGCGCGACAGCCTCTCCGACTGCGTCGGCTGCGATCCCACCGACGTCGCGGCCCACCTCTCGGCCCGCGGCCGTTTCGCCGACGCGGTCGAGCACGCCCACCCGGTGCTCGAGGGCACGCTCAACTGCACCGAGCAGCCGCAGGCGATCCTCGAGGAACTGATGGTTCCGTACCTTCTGACCGGCCGGGAGTCCGAGGCCGCCGACGCGCACCGGCGCTCGTACCGCCTCCAGCGGTCCACCCTGGCCGACATGGCGGACATCGCCGGCCACATCACGTTCTGCGCCCGCACCGGCAACGAGAGCCGCGGGCTGGAGATCCTCCAGCGGCACATCGACTGGCTCGACAAGGCCCCGTCGCCGATGGCGGCGATGGAGTTCGCCGCGGCCGGTGGCCACCTGCTGCGCCGCGTCACCGAGCTGGGCCACGGCGACGCGGTCGTGCGCCGCCTCGACCGACCCGACGTCACCGCGGCCGAGCTCGCCACCGAGCTCGCGGCCCGGGCGACCGAGCTGGCCGCCCGGTTCGACGCCCGCAACGGCACCACCGAGCAGAGCCGCCGCGTCGCCGAGTGGCTGGCCCGCGAGCCGTTCGGCGTCACGTTGGCCCTGTCGCCGACCGCGCGCCCGGCCGAGGCCGCGGCCCCGGTCACGGTGGCGGACGAGCCGGTCGAGGTTCCGGCCGGTCTGAGCGCGGCCGAGCTGCTCGACCTGGCCGAGGAACATGCGGGCGACGATCGCGAGGAGGCGACGGCGGCGACGCTGGCCGAGTTCGACCGCCGGTTCCCCGAGCCCACCGGCGAGGATGCCGGCCGGCGGGCCGCCCTCGAGGGCGCGGCCACCGACTGGCGTGCCGACCCGGAGGCCGTCGAGCGCACCTGGCGCCGCGCGATCGACCTGCTGACCGAGGCCGGCGCGGCCCAGCGCGCGGCCGCGACCGGCGGTCGCCTCGGCATCCTCTACTGCCTGACCGGCCGGCCCGGCGAGGGCCTGGCCCTGGTCGAGGCCGAGGTGGCGCACATGTCCGGCCACGGCGACGACCGCCGCCGATCGAGCGCCTGGTCGCGCCTGGCCATCGCGCGGTTCGTGGCCGACGACTTCGCCGGGGCCGCCGAGAGCCTCGACCGGGCCGACGAGTTCGCCGAGGCGGCCGGCCTGCCCCGGCACCGCGCCGTCCACGCCGTCTGGCGGGCCCGCGTCTTGATGGCCGGTGATCCCCAGGTGGGACCCGACCGCCGCGAACAGGCGCTCGCCGAGGCACTGCAGGCGCGGGACTTCTATCGCGAGCACGGCCCGGCATCCCGCATGGCCGAGGCCGCGCTGATGGTCGCCGACCTCACCACCGACGCCGAGCAGGTGGCCGAGGCGTTCGGCGAGGTGCTGGCCGACGGCCGTCCCGAGGTGGCGCTGATGGCCCGGGCCGGTCGTGGCCGGGCGCTGCTTCACCTCGACCGGGCCGCCGAGGCCGTCCCCGACCTGGTCGAGGCGGTCGCCCTCGCTGAGGAACAGGGTGAGGAACAGGGCGGGGCCTTCACCCGGCAGGATCTCGCCATCGCCTACAAGGAGTCGGGCCGCCCGGTCGAGGCGGCCGAGGTGGCCGAGGAGGCGCTGCTGCGCTTCGAGCGGCTCGAGCTCGACGCGCCCGCCGACGACGTCCGCTTCCTGCTCGCCGGTCTCTATCGCGAGATCGGCGACAACCAGGGCGCCCTCACCCTCTACCGCGCGCTGATCGAGAGCCTGTCCGGCAACCCGGCCGGGCGGGGACAGGTCGGCGAGCAGGCCGGCGCCCTGCTCTACGACCTCGACCGCGACGGCGAGGCGGCGCAGGTCCTCGAGGCCGCGGCCGGGGCGCTGCACGAGGCCGGCGATCTGATCGGCGAGCTGCGCGTGCTGCGCCGGCGGGTGAGCGCGCTGCACTACGCCGACGACGCGCCCACCGGCCTGGCCGAGGCCGACCGGGCCGAGAAGCTCTACGCCGAGCTGCCGCCGGAGCTGGCCGCCGAGCCGAACGCGATCTGGCAGCGCTCGATGGTCGCCCGCGAGGCCGCCGGCCTGCTGATGGCCCGTGGCCGGCACGCCGAGGCGGTGCACCGGCTGGAGGAGTTGCCGCAGCGTCTGCGGGCCATCGGCGCCGAGGAGGACGCGGCCGCGATCGAGAACATGCTGGGGGAGGCGCGAAACCCTACCGATGAGTAAACTCCTTAACGCACGTTAAGCATTCGGCTTGACAGAGGGTTAGAGTGACGTCGTGACAACGGTTGATCAGCAGCAGCGCCCGGGGCCGCCCGCTCCCCGGCGACGGTCGCGCCGCGACGAGATCCTGGAGATCGCGGTGGGTCTCTTCGCGGCCCGCGGATATCACGGTGTCTCGATGGACGACATCGGCTCGGCGGCCGGCGTGACCGGCCCGGCGCTCTATCACCACTTCGCCGGCAAAGAGGCGATGCTCGTGGCGGCGCTCATCCCGGTGAGCGAGGGCCTGCTGCACGGTGGTGAGGCCCGCGTCGCGCTGCATCCCGACGACGCCAGCGCCGCGCTCGCCGATCTGATCGACTTCCATGTCGAGTTCGCGCTGGCCAACCCGGCCGTGATCGCCCTGCACCTGCACGAGCTCGACCGCCTGCCCGAGGAGCCGCGACGCCAGATCCGCCGGCTCCAGCGGCTCTACGTCGAGGAGTGGGTGGCCGTGCTGGGCAAGCTGCGCCCCGAGCTCGACGCGGCCGAGGCCCGCGTGCTGGCCCACGCGGCCTTCGGCCTCATGAACTCGACGCCGTTCCTCGGCGGCGAGGTCGACCGGCGCCGCCGGGCCGCGCTGCTGCGCGAGGCCACCATTCACGCGCTGACGGGGCACTGAGGCCGATGATCGAGTCGCTGCTCGTCGCGAACCGGGGCGAGATCGCCCGGCGGATCGTCCGGACCGCGCGGCGGCTCGGCATCCGCACGATCGTGGTGCACTCCGAGGCCGACGCCGGCATGCCGTTCGTGGCCGAGGCCGACGAGGCGGTCTGCGTCGGCCCGGCCAACCCGGCCGAGAGCTACCGCAACGCCGACGCCGTCCTGGCCGCCGCGAAATCGACCGGCGCGCAGGCGATCCATCCGGGCTACGGCTTTCTCAGCGAGAACGCCGACTTCGCCCGCGCGGTCGAGGCCAACGGCCTGATCTGGGTCGGTCCCGGCCCCGAGGCGATCGCCGCGATGGGCGACAAGATCAACGCGCGCAACATCATGGCCGCGGCCGGCGTGCCGGTCGCGCCGGGCTCGCACGATCCGGCGGCCACTGTGGACGCCGCGGTCGCGGCCGCCGCCGAGATCGGCTATCCGGTGATGGTCAAGGCCGCCGCCGGCGGTGGCGGCATGGGCATGGCGGTCGCCGACGACGAAAAGGCGCTGCGCGCCGAGTTCGACAAGGTGCGCGGCTTCGCCGAGCGCATGTTCGGCGACGGCTCGGTGCTGATCGAGCGCTACTTCCCCCGCGTCCGCCACGTCGAGGTGCAGATCCTCGGCCTGGCCGACGGCCGGGTGATCGCCCTGTCCGAGCGCGAGTGCTCGGTGCAGCGCCGCAACCAGAAACTGGTGGAGGAGACGCCCAGCCCGGCCGTCTCGCCCGAGCTGCGTGAGCGTTTCCTGGCCGCCGCGGTGCGGGCCGGCGAGGCCGTCGGCTATCGCAACGCCGGCACGGTCGAGTGCCTGCTCGACCCCACCACCGGCGAGTTCTTCTTCCTTGAGATGAACACGCGCCTGCAGGTCGAACACCCGATCACCGAGATCATCCACGGCATCGACCTGGTCGAGGAGCAGCTGCGCATCGCGTCCGGCGAGCTGACCGATCCGGCCCGGTCCACCAGCGGCCACGCGATCGAGTTCCGGGTCAACGCCGAAGATCCGAAACGCTTCTTCCCCGGTCCCGGCCAGATCACCACGTGGGTCGAGCCGTCCGGCGAGGGCGTCCGCGTCGACTCCGGCTACGCGGAGGGCACGGCGGTCACCCAGCATTACGACTCGCTGATGGCCAAGCTGATCGTCGTCGGCGCCGACCGTGACGAGGCCCTGGCCCGTGCCCGCGAGGCCGTCCGCGATTTCCAGATCGCCGGCCCCAAGAACAACCTGCCGTTCTTCGCCGAGCTGCTCGAAAACCCGGAGTTCCTGTCCGGCGACTACGACACCGGCATCGTGTCCCGAATGAGGTGATCCGCCGATGACGTCAGTGAGCATTCGAGAGGTCGCGCCGCGGGACGGGTTGCAGAACGAGGAACCCATACCGACCGACGCCAAGGTCGCGCTGATCGACGCGCTGAGCGAGACCGGCGTCCGGCGGATCGAGGCTGTCTCCTTTGTGCATCCCAAGGCGATCCCGCAGATGGCCGACGCCGACGAGGTCTGGTCGCGCGCCACGAAACATCCGGAGATCCGCTACTCGGCGCTGATCCCGAACTCGCGCGGCGCGCAGCGGGCCCTCGCGGCCGGTTTCCGCGAGATCGAGGTCGTCGTGTCCGCCTCGGACACTCACAACCGGCGCAACCTCAACCGCTCGACCGGCGAGTCGCTCGACGACATCGCCTCGCTCGTCCCGCTGATCCACGAGGCCGGCGCGACGGTCGAGGTGATTGTCGCGACCAGCTTCGGCTGCCCGTTCGAGGGCGACATCGATCCCGATCGGGTGGCCGGCATCGTGGCCCGGGTCCGTGCCGACGGCGCCGACCGCATCGCCTTCGGCGACACGACCGGCATGGCGACTCCCCGCCGGGTGCGTGATCTTCTCTCGGCCGTCCGTCCCGACCTTCTGCATTTCCACAACACCAGGGGTACGGGGCTGGCCAACATCCTCACCGCGCTCGAGCTGGGGGTGGCCGAGTTCGACGCCAGCGCCGGCGGGATCGGTGGCTGTCCTTATGCGCCCGGCGCTTCGGGGAACGTGGCGACCGAGGAGGTCGTCCACATGCTCCATGACATGGGCATCGACACCGGAATCGACCTCGACCGTCTGATCGAGGTCGCCGGTACGGCTGAGAAACTGCTCGGCCGTACCCTGCCGTCGGGTGTTCTACGCGCGGGGCCACGGACGAGATTGGTGTGATTTCCGCCGCAGCCCGCTGCGATCATTTTTCCGATTTGCCCGCGTGACCGCTGTCCCGTCGTTTCGTTACCAATACCGAGTGGCCGATATCGCCGAATACGGCGGATCCGCCACCGGATCGAGTCGAAACGACGAGGGGCGGAACATGACGGGGCTGGGGGTCGTGCGTTCACACGCCACGCTGCCAGGGCCGATCGTGCCGCCCGCCGGCGACTCCACGCCCGTGCCGCCTCACATCCAGGGGGCGGAGTGGCGTACGGAGAGCCGCGCACGCCGGCACACCGGATCCCGGTGGGGCCTGCGAGTCCTCGTCGTCGGCGGCCTGGCCGGTGCGGCCTGGCTGCTCACCGGTGCCGCCGCACATGCAGCGGACCGGGTCGACGGGCCGGACGGCTCGTTGCTCGGCTCCGTCATCGGCGCCGACACCACAGCTCCGGTCACCGGTCTCCTACAGGCGGCTGTCCAGCCGCTGGAGGCGGAACGACCGGACCATGAGCGACCCTTGACCGACATCCTCGACGTTCCCCGGCGGGTTCTCTCCCATCCGGCGGAGACTGTCGTCGACGAGGTCACCGACGACCACACCGGGACACCGGTGGACGCCGCCGTGAGCGACGTCGACCAGGTCCTCTCGGATGTCACCGGCACAATCCGCCTCATCGGCGGCCCGGAGACACCACAGCGGCTCGCCGCGGTGACCGACGCTGTCACCGAGACCGAGAGCCCGGCCGACGATCGGCCGGCGCCTTCGGACGAGGAACGGCAGCAGCCGGTCGACGCCGGCACGGCGAGCCCTGTCACGACCTTCCGCGCCCCGGTCACCGGCCATCGCGCCGCCGTACCGGTCAAGCACGGCAAGGTCTCCTCCGCACGATCGGCCCATCGGCACCACCACCACGCCCGCGCCGCTCAGGCGGCGAAGGTCGTGGCGCCGGATCGGGCCGGGGAGGAAAGCACGCCCGGCGATGACGAGCCGGCCGCTCCTCTGCGGCTGAGGCTCGGGGACGTCAGCGGCACCCCGACCAGCGGGTCGGGAACACCGACGGAAGGTGGCTCCGCGGCCTTCCTGCCGGCTGCGATCGCTAACGGCACGATGGCCAGCCATCTCGCCGCGATCGCGTCCGATGTCGAGGCCCGGCAGCACGACGCCGAGGCACCGACCGTCTCGCCTGACTGAGTGATGGCGCTCGACGACCGGCCGGCACCGCTTCGGTGCCCGCGGTCGGGCCCGATTCCCGAACCGCTTGCGAACAAGCGGCGAATCGCAGACGCCTGAATCACACGCACCGCACCGAAGCGCCTTGTGGGCGCATGTCGACAAGCGGAGTCAGGGCAGAAATCTACCGAGCCAGGGCACCGCTGCGCCCGAAACGCATCGTCCCAATTGAATACGTATGCATTTTGCCGAAACATTCTTGAAAGGCATTTCTTTCCTCATGAAGACTTGGGTTCGTAAGACTCTGAGCGTCGGCGTCCTGGCCGCTGGCGCCCTGCTGTTCGCCCCGGCCGCCGCGCAGGCCGACTCCATCCAGAGCAACGGCGACAACAACGGGATCCTCAACGGCACCCAGCTCGCCGTCCCGGTCCGGGTTCCGGTCAACGTCGTCGGCACCTCGGTCGGCATCCTCGGCGTGGCCGACTCGCGCGGCGCCGGCGTCAACTCGCTCGAGAGCGGCCGCCGCGGCGTCCAGTCCAACGGGGACAACAACGGCATCCTGAACGGGACCCAGGCGTACCTGCCGGTCAACGTTCCGGTGAACGTCGTCGGCACCGCGGCTGCGGTCGCCGGCCACGCGCAGGCCTCCGGCGTCGGCGTCAACAAGCTCGAGGAGAGCGGCCGGACCACCGAGCACGGCTGGCGTGACCGCGACGGCGACATCCAGTCGAACGGCGACAACAACGGGATCCTCAACGGCACCCAGCTGTACGCGCCCATCGACGTCCCGATCAACGTCTGTGGCACCTCGATCGCGCTGCTCGGCGCGGCCGACAGCCGCGCGCTCTGCGTGAACAACCTGGAGAGCGGCTCGGTCAAGGGCAAGTCCCGGGCCAAGGAGAGCGGCTGGCAGAGCAACGGCGACAACAACGGGATCGCCAACGGCACCCAGCTGTACGCCCCGATCAGCCTCCCGGTGAACCTGTCCGGCACCTCGGTCGCCGTTCTCGGCGCCTCGGACGCCCGCGCGGTCTCCGTCAACAAGCTGGAGAAGGGCACCGGTCACCACGACGACTTCATCCAGAGCAACGGCGACAACAACGGCATCCTGAACGGCACCCAGATCGGTGTCCCGATCAACGTGCCGATCAACGTCTGCGGCACCTCGATCGGCATCCTGGGCGCGGCCCAGTCGGCGGCGGCGTGCGTCAACGACCTCGGCGACGACGACGACCGTCGTCGTGGCGGCATCTGGGGCGGCGACGACTGGGACGGCGACTGGGACGGTCACCACGGCCACGGCCGCCCGGGTCACCACCACGGTGGCAAGGACGACGACGACTTCGGTGGCGCGCAGGGCGAGGACCCGGACGACTACAAGGGCAACGGCGGCGTCCGGGGCGACGACGACAAGGGCTACGGCGCCAACCAGGGCGAGGAGCCCGCGGCTGAGGAGCCCGTGGACGAGGAGCCGACCGCTGGTTACACCAAGCCGGCCGCGACCGGTTCGGACACCAAGGCCACCGGTGGCCGCAAGGCCCTGACCGAGGGTTCCCCGGTCACCGACCTGGCCGGCACCGTCGGCGACGCCACGGGCCTGGGTCTGCTGAACACGCTTCGCTGATCACCCGCACAGACCGGGTCGCGCCGGTCCCGGGCGCGACCCGACGACGCCAGGAGGCGTCGAGCAGTACCCGGTGTCCCTCCACGGCACCGGAGCAGTGAAACGGACGGGAGTCTCCGCAGCCGGCGGAGGCTCCCGTCCGTCGTTGCCGTGACCTTGACAAGTGGGCTACCCTAACGGTCGTTCAACCTAACGATCGTTCAGGGGGACTCAGCGTGGACGAGCTCGCGCAGACGCGCAAACGCGTGCTGGCCGGTGGCGCCGAGCGCTACCACGCGGCCAACGCGGCCAAGGGCAAGCTCTTCGCCCGCGAGCGCATCGCCCTGCTGGTCGACGAGGGTTCCTTCGTCGAGGACGGCCTCTATGCCAACAGCCTGGCCGACGGACTGCCGGCCGACGGCGTGATCACCGGAGTGGCCCGGCTCGACGGCCGCGACGTCTGCCTCATGGCGAACGACTCCACGGTCAAGGCCGGCTCCTGGGGCGCCCGCACGGTCGAAAAGATCATCCGCATCATCGAGCGGGCCGTGGAGTACGGCGTGCCGATGATCTATCTGGTCGACTCGGCCGGGGCTCGCATCACCGACCAGGTCGACCTCTTCCCGGGCCGCCGCGGCGCCGGGAAGATCTTCCACACCCAGGTGCGCGCGTCCGGTGCGATCCCGCAGGCCTGCGCCCTGTTCGGCCCGTCGGCGGCCGGTGGGGCGTACATGCCGGCCTTCTGCGACGTCGTGGCCATGGTCGAGGGCAACGCGAGCATGTATCTGGGCTCCGACCGCATGGTCGAGATGGTCACCGGGGAGAAGACGACGCTCGAGGCGATGGGCGGGGCCAAGGTGCACTGCACCGAGTCCGGCGTCGGCCACTTCCTCTGCAAGACCGAGCAGGACGCGCTCGAGGTCGTACGGACCTATCTCTCCTTCATGCCCTCCAACTGGGAGCAGCGCCCGCCCGTGGCCGAGCCGCGGGAGAGCACCGGCGCCGACCTCGCCGCCATGGTCCCGGAGAGCGAGCGCCAGGCCTTCGACATGCGGCGCTACGTCAAGGGCCTGGTCGACGAGGGTTCGTACTTCGAGATCCAGGCCCTGTGGGCCAAGGAGCTCACGATCGGCTTCGCGCGGCTCGACGGCGAGGTCGTCGGCGTCGTCGGCAACAACTCGATGTTCAAGGGCGGCGTGCTCTTCCCCGACTCGGCCGACAAGGCGAGCCGGTTCGTGCAGCTCTGCGACGCGTTCAACGTCCCGCTGCTCTTCCTCTGCGACGTGCCCGGCTTCATGGTCGGGTCCGCGGTGGAGAAGCAGGGGATCATCCGGCACGGCGCCAAGATGGTCACCGCGATCTCCGAGGCCACGGTGCCGAAGATCTGCGTGGTGGTCCGGAAGGCCTACGGCGCCGGGCTGTACGCCATGGCCGGCCCCGGCTTCGACCCGGAGGCCACCATCGCCCTGCCCACCGCCAAGATCGCGGTGATGGGGGCCGAGGCCGCGGTGAACGCGGTCTACGCCAACAAGATCGCCGCCCTGCCGACCGACGAGGAACGGGCCGCCTTCGTGGCCGAGCGCCGAGCCGAGTACGAGCAGGACATCGACATCATGCGGCTGGCCAGTGAGCTGGTCGTGGACACCGTCGTCGAGCCGGGCGACCTGCGCGACGAGCTCATCCGCCGCTACCGCGCCGCGCGCGGCAAAGATCGCGGCTTCGCCCGGCGCCGGCACGGCGTCACCCCTGTCTGATCTCTGAAGGAGCACGCCATGGTGGACTTCCGGCTCGGCGAGGAGCAGGAGGCGCTGCGCGCCAGCGTCCGGGACTTCGCCGTGGAACAGGTCGCGCCGGTCATCGCCGACCACTACGAGCACAAGACCTTCCCGTACGACCTGGTCCGCCAGATGGGCAAGATGGGCCTGTTCGGCCTGCCCTTCCCCGAGGAGTTCGGCGGCATGGGCGGCGACTACTTCGCGCTCTGCATCGCCCTCGAGGAACTGGCCAGAGTGGACAGCTCGGTCGCGGTCACGCTCGAGGCGGCCGTCTCCCTCGGCGCCATGCCGATCTACCGGTTCGGCACGCCCGAGCAGAGGGAGCAGTGGCTGCCGCGCCTGGCCACCGGCGAGGCGCTGGCCGGCTTCGGCCTCACCGAGCCCGGCACCGGCTCCGACGCGGCCGGCACGACCACCCGGGCCGTGCTCGACGAGACGACGAACGAGTGGGTGATCAACGGGACCAAGGCGTTCATCACGAACTCCGGCACCGACATCACCTGCCTGGTCACCGTCATGGCGGTGACCGGCGTCAACCCGGACGGCTCGAAGGAGCTCTCCACGATCATCGTGCCCTCCGGCACGCCCGGCTTCACGGTGGCGCCCGGCTATTCCAAGGTGGGCTGGTGCGCGTCGGACACCCACGAGCTTTTCTTCGATGACGTACGCGTCCCCGCCGGCAACCTGCTCGGCGAGCGGGGTCGCGGTTTCGCCCAGTTCCTGCGCATCCTCGACGAGGGCCGCATCGCGATCGCCGCGCTCTCGGTCGGGCTCGCCCAGGGCTGCGTCGACGAGTCGGTGAAGTACGCCAACCAGCGCACCGCCTTCGGCAAGACGATCGGCAACTACCAGGCCGTCCAGTTCATGATCGCCGACATGGAGCTGCGGGCGCACACGGCCCGGCTCGGCTACTACGACGCGGCGGCCCGCATGCTGGCCGGCGACGACTTCAAGCGCTACGCGGCGATCGCCAAGCTGAACGCCAGCAACGCGGCCATGGAGAACAGCCGCTGGGCGACCCAGGTGCACGGCGGCTACGGCTTCATGAACGAGTCGGCCGTCGGCCGCTTCTACCGCGACGCCAAGATTCTGGAGATCGGCGAGGGCACCTCCGAGGTCCAGCGCATGCTGATCGCGCGGGGCCTCGGCCTCTGATAGAGATACGTCCGCTTTCCGACAAGAGCGGATCTCTGCTCGCGGGCGACGTCGTCCCTGCATAGGTTCGGTCTCATGGCGGCTGATGACGCGGACGACCGGGCCGGTTCCGGCTTCGCCCTCGTGCTGCGCCGTCACCGGCTGACCGCCAGGCTGACCCAGGAGGAACTGGCCACCCGGGCCGCCATCGGGGTCCGGACGGTCCGCGACCTCGAGCGCGGCCGGGCGTCCCGTCCCCAGCGCACGACGGCCGAGCTGCTGGCGGCCGCGCTCAGCCTGGCCGGCGCCGAGCGCGAGGCGTTCCTGGCCGCGGCCCGTGGCCAGTCCACGGAGGAGCCGCCGGCACCGCCGACCGGCTTCCTGCGGGTGCTGCAGACCGTCGAGCTGATCGGCCGCGACGACGAGAGCGCCGAGCTGGACGCCCTGCTCACCGACCCCGACGGCCCGCGCGGCCTCACCCTGGTCGGCATCGCCGGTGTCGGCAAGACCAGCCTCGCCTTCGTGGTCGCGCGCCAGGTCGCCCACGCCTATCCGGGCGGCGTGGCCGGCGTCGTGATCACCGACGGCAGCACGGTCGGCGAGATGCTCGGCAGCATCGCCGCCGAGTTCGGCGTCGGACGCCCCGACGACCTGCGCGAACGGCTCGGCGGCCGGCCCGCCCTGCTGTTCGTCGACGCGGTCGAGCGCTCACCCGAGGCCGCCGCCGAGAGCCTGGCCCGCCTGCTTGAACGGCTGCCCGAGCTGCGCTTCATCGCCACCGGCCGGCACCCGGTCGGTCTGCGGTCGGAGCGGGTGTGGCCGGTGGCCCCGCTGACCGCACCGCCGCCCGAGATCTCGAACGCCCTGCCGGACGTGTCGGCGTACCCCGCGGTCGGTCTTTTCCTGGAACGCCTCGGCCGTCAGCTGGAGGCCGACGAGGTCGCGCCCCTGGCCGCCCTGGTCCGCCGGCTCGGCGGGCTGCCGCTCGCGATCGAGCTGGCCGCCGCCCGCGGGCGCGTGCTGACCGTCCCCGAGATCCTCGACCGATATGGCGACCGCGTGCTCGACCTCGACCGGCCCGGTTCCGGGCTGCCGCCCCGCGAGACCGTGGTGTCGCTGCGCGAGGCCGTGGCCGCCAGCTACCGGCTGCTCGACGCCGACGAGCAGCGGGCGCTGCGCCGGCTCGCGATGTTCCGCTATCGCTGGTCGCTCGAACTGGCCGAGCAGCTGATCGGCGACGGGCACGCCGACGTGGTGCACCTGCTCGACCGGCTGCTCGAGCTCGGCCTGCTCAGCGTGCGCGGCCGCCGGGCCTTCCGGTTCCGGCTGCTCGACGTCGTGCGCGACTTCGCGGCCGAGCGGGCCGCGGCCGAGGGCGAGGTCACCGAGGCGAGGCGGCGGCACGCGCTGGCCCTGGCCGACCTCGCGCAGCGCACGGCGCCCGACCTGATCGGCGTCCGGCTGGCCGAGGCCGCCGACCGTCTCGACAGCGTGGCCGGTGACCTGGGCACGGCGCTGGTCTTCGCGGCCGGTGAAGATCCGCACACCGCCCTGCGGATAGCGGCCGCGCTTCCGCGCTGGTGGCGGTTCCGCGGGCGCGACGTCACGGGGCGGCAATGGCTGCGACGGCTCGTCGACGACCCCCGTACCGCCGACGCCGATCCGGCCGTGCGGGCCTGGGCGCGCATCGGCCTGGCCCAGCTCGCGCTCGAGCACGGCGCCGGCGCGGAGGAGATCGGCTCGGCGGCGGCGGCGCTGGCGGAGTTCGAACGACTCGGCTCGGCGGCCGGTCAGCTCACCGCGCACACCCAGCTCGCGTCGCTGTGGATGACCACCGGCGGGTTCGGCGAGGCGCGCCGGCACGGTGAGGCGGCGCTGCTCCTGGCGCGCCGCGGTGGCCGTACGAGAGACATGGCCATCGCCGAGAACAACCTGACCTGGCACGAGATCCGCGAGGGCGACCTGCCGGCCGCGCGGCGCCGCCTGGCCGCGGTCGACGAGCTGGCCGGCGCGTGCGGCGAGCTCCGGCTGCGCGCGGTGGCGCTGGCCAACCTGGCCGAAGTGGCCCGGCTGGACGGGCACCCCGACGAGGCCGAGCGGCTGGGGCGCGGCGCGATGACCGAGCTGATCGAGGTCGGCGACCCGAACCATCGGCGGCGGCTGCTGGCCACGATCGGCCAGGCGCTGGCCGAGTCGGGCCGCGTCACCGAGGCGGCCGCGGTGCTCGATCAGCTTCGTACCGAGGACGACCAGCCGCCGGACGGCCCGGCCGCGGTCGTGGAGGCGGCGATCGCGCTCCACCGGGGCGAGAACAAGCGGGCGGCCGAGTGTTTTGCGGCGGCCGTGGAGGCGTACGAGGGCGGCCATGATCCTCGAGACACGGTCGAGGCCCTGGTCGGCCTGATCGTGAGCACGCCGAACGCCGAGGACCGGGAAGCGGCCGAGCGGCGCCTGCGGGATCGGTGCCGGACCGGCGGGATCACGCTGCTCCCGCGCGACCGTTCGCGACTCGGCTCCTGACGGGAGCGGGGCGCGGACAGCCGGCGATCGTGCCCCCCACGCGCCGGCCATCGCAACGCCCCACCCGTTACGCGGCGTGAACGAAGCTCCCCCGTCAGCCCCGCACGCGCCTCGGTCGCGCCGCATCCCCCTGCGCGGATCACAGTAGCCGTGCGGCGCTGCAAAGCCCGGGAGATTTGTCCCTTTTGGTCACCGAGTCGCCCGATCCTGCCGGTACTTCTGCCGGTTGTTCCCCGGTGCTGCCACCGGCCGTGATCAGGCGGCTGCTGCGGGTTCCTGATCGTCGGCGCTGCCGGCCGTGGCGCAGGGATTGACCGCGTCCCGGATGCGGCGGAGCGAGGTCATCAACCCGTCGAGCTCGGCCGGGCTGAGCTGGCCGATGAACCACTGCTGGAGCAACTCGATGTGACCGGGGAGCACCTCGTCGAGCCGCTGCCGGCCGAGATCGGTGATCACCGCGTACGAGCTGCGGCGGTCGGTCGCACAGGCCTCGCGAACGACCAGGCCGTCGCGGTCCATCCGGTCGACGACGCGGGTGACACCACTGGTGGAGAGGGAGGTCTGACCGGCAAGGTCGGTCATGCGGAGCCGGTGGCCAGGGGAGCGCGCAAGCCTCATCAGCACCTCGAACTCGACGGCTGAGAGGCGGTGTTCCTCGAACTGGGCGGCGAAACGATTGGTCAGCCCCGTGAACGCCTCGGCGAACAGCCCGAAGGCGGTGAAGCGGGGGTCATCCAGGTTCGTACTCACAAGACCATCGTACACCGGCCCTTGACACGTGGAATATTGCTTGGCATATAGTTGCTGTGTCAGACAAACACCGACCGTCCCGTGCTTCGAGAGAAGGAATTGTCATGACCGAGTCCGTCGCCACCACTCGCGCTTACGAGGGTCTCCAGATCCCGGCCGCCGGCACCTACGACCTGGATGCCGCGCACAAGCGCGTCGGGTTCGTGGCGCGACACCTCATGGTCAGCAAGGTGCGCGGCCAGTTCGCCGAGGCCAGCGCGGTCATCACGATCGCCGAGGACCCGCTGCAGTCCTCCGTCACCGCGTCGATCACCGCCGCCAGCATCGAGACCGGCCAGGTCGACCGCGACAACCACCTGCGCAGCGGTGACTTCTTCGAGTCCGAGAAGTACCCGACCCTCGAGTTCCGCAGCACCGGCATCAAGAGCCACGCGGGCGCCGAGTTCGTCCTCGACGGCGAGCTCACCATCAAGGGCGTGACCAAGCCGGTCGAGCTGGTCGTCGAGTTCGAGGGCGCCGGCACGAGCCCGTACGGCCAGTCGGTCTTCGGTTTCAGCGCGCACACCGAGATCGACCGCGAGGACTGGGGCCTGACCTGGAACATGGCCCTCGAGAGCGGTGGCGTCATGGTCAGCAAGAAGATCAAGATCGAGATCGAGGGCGAGGCCGTCCGCCGCGCCTGATCGTCCACTGAAGAGCCGCCGTCCGCATGTCAGGACGGCGGCTCTTCGTTTGCTGGTGTTACCTCCCGCCAAGATGGCAAGGTGGACCGGGCGTACAGGTTCGCTCACAGAGTGGTGATCGACGTCCGTTTCGTCCCTGGCCGTGCCGGGAGGACAAGTGGGTTTCGCACCCGAAGATCGCGTGCCGTACCGGCAGAAGGTGCGTCACTGTCTCGACGCGTTCGCCCAGATGCTCGACCAGGGTGTCTTCGCGTCGCGGGACGGGATGACCGGCCTCGAGATCGAGATCAACCTGATCGACGCCGACGCCCGGCCGGCCATGCGCAACGCCGAGGTGCTGGCCCGCCTCGACGACCCGGCGTTCCAGACCGAGCTCGGCCAGTTCAACCTCGAACTGAACGCCCCACCCCGCTCGATCGGCGGCTGCGGCCTCGCCGACTACGAACAAGCGCTGAGCGACAGCCTCGACCGCGCCGCCGCCAAGGCCGACTGCCGCCTCGTGATGATCGGCATGCTGCCCACCCTCACCCCCGGCGACCTGGTCCTCGACAACCTCTCCGCCAACGAGCGCTACCGCCGGCTCAACGACGAGATGGCCGGCGCCCGCGGCGAGCAGTTCCGCGTCGACATCCACGGCGTCGAACGATTACAGAGCACCAGCGACTCGATCACCCCAGAGGCCGCCTGCACCAGCGTGCAGTTCCACCTCCAGGTGCCACCGGACCGCTTCCACCGTTTCTGGAACGCTGCCCAGGCCATCGCCGGCCCGCAGGTCGCGATAGGGGCGAATTCCCCGTTCATGTACGGACGGCGCCTGTGGGCGGAAACCAGGATCGCCCTCTTCCAGCAGGCCACGGACACCCGCCCGGACGAACTGAAGGCCCAGGGGGTACGCCCGAGGGTCTGGTTCGGCGAGCGATGGATCACCTCGGTGTTCGACCTGTTCGAGGAGAACGTCACATTCTTCCCGCCGCTGCTCCCGATCCTCGAGGAGGAGGACCCGTTCGAGGTCCTGCGGGCGGGCGGGGTGCCCCACCTGGGTGAGCTGCGCCTGCACAACGGCACGGTCTACCGGTGGAACCGGCCCGTCTACGACGTCACCGAAGGACGGCCCCACCTGCGGGTGGAGAACAGGGTGCTGCCGTCCGGCCCGACCCTGATCGACCTGTTGGCGAACGCGGCCTTCTACTACGGCGTGGTCCGCCAGCTGGCCGAAGAGGAACGCCCGATCTGGTCACGCCTGCCCTTCGCGGCGGCCCGCGACAACTTCCACGCCGGCGCCCGAGCCGGCATCGAGGCGACGATGACGTGGCCGGGCCAGGGCGAGATCGCGGTCACCGACCTGGTCCGCGCGGTCCTGCTGCCGAAGGCGTACGAGGGCCTGGACCTCTACGGCGTCGACCCGCGCCTGCGCGACCGCCTGCTCTCAGTGATCGACGACCGCTGCCGGCTGGCCCGCAACGGAGCCACTTGGCAGACCGATTTCGTACGCCACGCCGAAGAGCACCGGGGCTCGACGCGCCCGGCCGCGCTGCGCGAGATGCTGCTCCGCTACTGGACTTTGCAACAAACCAACGAGCCGATCCACGCCTGGCCCAGCACCTAGCACCGATCCGTCAGCAAGCCGCACCTTCGTGTCGGCTCCCGCGCCTGGCCCGGCACCTCGCGCCCCTCCCGTCGGCAAGCCGCGGTGGTGCGACTAAGCGTCTGCCGGGGGTTTTGGGTTGATTTGGGCGATGGTGGGTGTGGACGGTGGCGGCGCGACCGTCGACTTCGGAGCGGCTTTCTTGGTCGGCCGGGGACGCGTGGGCCGGGCGGCGGCCGCGATCTCGGGATCCACCACCGGGGCCTTGCTCGGAATCTTCAGCTCGGCGGTCTTCTCGGTGGCGGGCTCGGGAGCCGGCTTGGGCACCTTTGGCGCAGATCGATCGGCCACCTGAGAAGGAGCCGGGGCTGAGGGGGTAGCCGAGACCGGGACTGCGGCCGGGCGTGGAGGTGCGGCCTCGGTCTGGCCGGCGGTGGGGCGATCCGACGATTGGGGTGATTCGTCCGTCTGGGGCGTGGTCGGCTGGCTGGGGACCTTTGAACGTCCGAACAGTCTGGTTCTCGCCTTGACGGGCTTCTCGGGCGCCGTGGTCGCCGAGGCGGACGGGTCATCGGGGGTTGCGGCGGTCGGGCCAACCGGGGTTGCGCCGGTCGGGCCGACCGGGGTTGCGCCGGTCGGGCCGACCGGGGTTGCGCCGGTCGGGCCGACCGGGGTTGCGCCGGTCGAGGCGACTGGAGTTGTGGCGGTTCGGCCGGCGGGGGTTGCGGCGGTCGCGGCGCCGGTGGGTGTGGCCACTGGAGTGGGACGGGGCGACACGGGGGCTGCGGCGGCGCGGGTGGCTCGGCGGGTGGCGGTGGAGCGGGCGGCCGCTACGGTCAAGGCGGAGCCGGCCAGGCCGGTCAGGACGGCGTAAGGGGCGATCAAGTACGCGGACTCGATCGGGCCCAGGGCGCCGGTCAGGCGCGGGGCCAGGGCCAGGAACGCGAAGGCGACCAGCAGCGGGCCGGCGGCGCCGGATGTGGCGGCGGCCGCGCTCAGGTCTCCGCGGCGGGCGGCCGGGGCCACGGCGATGGCGCCGATGAGGAAGGCGGCGGCCAAGGTCAGCAGGGCGCTCGGCCAGTAGATGGCTCCGTAGCGGCCGCTCGACGCCACCTCGGCGAACTGCCAGCTTGTCAGATATGTGGCCGAGGTGCGGTTTGTGGCCAGCTCGACGATCACCGCCGCGATGGCCAGGGCCCAGAGCCACACCGTGGTGGCGATCAGGTTTGCCGCCACCGGGGTCGACGAGACCGCCCAGAAGGCCACTATCAAGCCCAGGAGCAGGCCGATTGCGGCGTAGCCGCCGGCGATCACCTGGGGCGTGAACGTGTCCGGGCGTACGGCCGAACGAGCCGGAAGCGCGATCAGCGCGACCGTCACCAAAGCGCCCAAGGCCGCGCAGGCGGCCAGGGCGAAACGCCAGGCGCCCGTTGTCCTCGGACCGGGACCACCTCGGACCCGGCTTCCGATGACCGCGCCGAAGACCGTGGCGCTCGCGGCTATCCAGGTGGCCCAGCCGAGACTGCCGAGCCAGGCGCTGTCGTCCGGTGTCGTGGCGCTCGGCCAGACCACCACGCCCAGGCCGTAGCCCAGGCCCAACTGGGCGGCGCCGGCGCCCGCCGCCACTCCGGCGGCGGTGGCCACTCGCGCGATCCAGCCATCGTCGGCCTTGTTGCCGGCCCGTTTGTCGGCCATGCCGGGCACTGTAGCGGTAAGCGCCGATGCCTGCTAATCCGTCGGTAACCGCACGGATGGCCGTTTCACCCCGGGCGAGCTGGTGTGTTTGTCCCGGGGAGGCCAGACACGTCCCCCAAGATTCGATACGTTGACCCATGCGGGTGACCTAGCCGGAGGAGTGGCTGATGTCCGACGAGAAGCGGCCCGGCGAGCCCTCGGAGAAGCCCGCCGCCGATGACGCGACCCAGCTCGACCTGCCGGCCGCAGAAGACAAGAGCACGAAAGGCACCGCCTCGGTGCCTCCGCCGTCGGACGACGACACGCTCTCGGGCGGCACCCGGCCCGACGACACGCTTGATGACGTACGGACGGTGCCGGCCTTCAAGGACAAGCCGACCACGGTCATGCCCGCCGACGACTGGGCGCCCAGCCGGGCCAATCCGGCCTGGTCGGGGCGGGCCGAGGTGCGCGCGCCGCAGCCGGGCCGGGGATATCCGGAGGTCGACTGGACGGCGGCCGACGCCGAGCCGCGAGGGCGTGACCGGTGGTGGATGCCGATCGTCGTCGGCGTCATCGCGCTGGTCCTGCTCGGCGTCCTGGCCTGGGCCATCTACGTGATCGTGCAGGACGACGACAGCGACGACACGCCGGCGCCGGTGGCGACGACCTCGTCGGCGGCCGCGCCGACGAGGGCCGCCACCACGACCGCTACGGCGACCACGGAAACCACCACGCCGAGCACGGCGCCGACCACGACGGCGCCGACAACCAACACCACCGATCCGACGGACACCGAGGTCACGGTGCCCGCGTTGCGCGGGCTGGCGTTGCCGGCGGCCCAGTCGGCGCTGAACGAGACCGGCCTGAACTACCGGATCATCTACCGGGTGGTGAACGCGCCGGCGGGGACCGTGTTCGACAGTGACCCGGCGGAGGGGCAGGAAGTACCACCGGACACTGTCGTCACGCTCCTGGTCGCCGCCGAGGGCACGACGACCGTGCCGACGACGACCGCGACCACCGGCGCCACGCCGGGCGCCGACGCTGACGGTCAGTGACGGTCAGCGATTGGCACGGGCCGCGCGGGCCTGGACCACACCGCTTCCCAGGCCTGGCTGCCGGCCGTTGCGCGCCCGGGGGTCGGGCGCCTTGCCGACGGCACGCAGGCCGCTGACCTGGACGAAGATGGATCGTCGCTCGACCGCGTCTCCCGAGGGGTTGAGCTCGTAACCGTCCAGCCAGATCCAGCCCTCGTACGTGGGCCAGTCATGAACCCGGATGACACGGAAGAGCATCGGCGCCGCGAACTGGACGCTGGCCGCCTTTGTCACGTGTATGACATCACCGGACCGAGGTAACACGTCAACTCCTGCCCTGTATTCGTCTCGGGGTGAACCTTGACACGGAAGCAACAAGTGTGCACGGCAGAAACGCCATTGCAAGCATCCGATGGTGCCAATCACCGAAAGCGTTGCAGAACGTCACCATGACCGATGCCGCGGAGGATCCCTAGTGGATCAGTCCAATTCGGACGCGGCGAGGATCGGCACCGCGTAATCGGCGCCGGATCGGTGCACTGGGCCGCGCTCGGCCGCATCCTCCAAGTTGACAGAGTGACGCGAGCCATACCGAAAAGATTGCACTACGAGTTCGATCGATGCAAGTTGCATGTCAGCCATCCGTGATTGTTGGTCTTGGCGGCCGTCAACTTGAATCATTAAATGATCGACAGGGAGACTGGTGCTCGTGAATCAGCATCGCAGTCCCACCATTCGCCGCCGCCGGCTCGGGGTCGAGTTGCGCCGGCACCGGGAGGCGGCCCGAATCACGATCGACATGGTGGCCGAGCGACTCGGGTGTTCGACGTCCAAAGTGTCCCGTATTGAGACCGGTCATACGAGCGCCACGCCCGCCGATGTTGCCGCCATGCTGGACATTTATGGCGTAAGTGTCGCGGTGACGCAAGAGCTTGTCCAAATTGCCCGAGAAGCGCGGCAAAAGGGATGGTGGCATCCCTTTTCAACGGTTTTGAGCGGCGCCTATGTGGGACTCGAGGCGGCCACCAGGTGCATCCGGACGTACGAACAGCAGGTCATACCCGGTTTGCTGCAGAGCGAAGAGTATGCAATTGCGATGATTCGGGCCGCCCGGTCGGGGGACAACGACCAGGAAATCGAGCAGCGGGTGCGCGTCCGGATGGAGCGGCAATCGTTATTGATTCAGGACGATCCGATCGATCTTTGGGCGGTGCTCGATGAGGCGGTGGTGAGCCGGCCGGTCGGCGGCGACGCGGTGATGCGTGATCAATTGGCGAAATTGATCAATGCCGCGCGGTTGCCGAACGTCACCTTGCAGATCTTGCCGTTCGCCGCCGGTGCGCATGCGGGCATGGACAGCACGTTCGCCATTCTCGAGTTCGAAGAGGAGGGGGACGCGGACGTGGTCTACATCGACAACGCGACCGGTGGCCTGTTTCTGGAGAAGGCCGAGGAGCTCGGCAAGTACATCTCCATCTTCGAGAACATCCAGGCGACGGCCCTCCCCCCGGAGGAGTCCATCGAGATGATTGAAATGCTGGTAGAGGAGCCATTGTGGAAGTCGAATCGAAGGGTTTCCGGCTCGATCTGAGCCGCGCACAGTGGTTCAAGAGCACGCGCAGCGGCCCCAACTCCGACAACTGCGTCGAAGTGGCCTTCGTGGAGGAGGCCATAGCCGTACGCGACTCCAAGAACCCGGACGGTCCGGCGCTGATCTTCACCGCCGCCGAGTGGGACGCGTTCGTCGGCGGCGCCAAGGACGGCGAGTTCGACCTCTGACCTCGCGGTCCTGTCACCACGCGGCCGGCCCTCCCGCCGAGCGGGAGAGCCGGCCGTAGTCATTTCCGCAGCCGCCTCGTTGAACCGCCAAAAGCTAGCGAGGCAGGGCAGACATATGACGATGGGTTCGGAAAACCTCAGCAACGGATCCTCCTCCACGGCGCAGGACCGGTTCAGCGGAGGAGTCAGCGCGTACCGCCAGAACAGGCGCGACTCTCTTTCGGAGACCAGCGACAGCTCGTCGGGGCTGCCCGTCCGGTCGCCGGGCAGGTCACACAGCATCGAGCCGATCAGCCCGCTCGACCGGGCGGCCAAACTGCCGTCGCTCGACATGCAGGGCCTGTCCGAGCCGGTCTTCCCGTCCAGCGGGTGGCCCGATGCCGGATCGCAGTCGATGGCCGACCACCCGCTGCTGCGCGGCCTGCTCATGGAGCTGCCGGCCCGGGGGACGCTGCCGCCGTCGGACTGGCTGGACCGCTGGTTCGAAGCGGCCCGCTCGATCCTCGAGCTGCTCTACGTGCAGGAAGCCAAGAAGAACTAGCGGATGCTGGCCGGGACCCTCGGCCGGCCGCGCCCCATCGGGGCCAGCACCAGCACGCTGAGACGGCTGTGCCGCAAGGCGGCCCGGATCCCGATGGCCAGCACGGCGACACCCACCACGGTGATCGCTATACCGGCGAGGTCGGCCCCGGGCACCTCCACCACCCGGGCCGCGATCGGCAGGCCCACCAGGGTGGCCAGGGCGGTCACCTGGAGCGGCACCAACATCAGCGGGTGAGCGGCCGCGGCACGCAGGCCCGGCGGAACGGGAGTCTGCGGAGCCGAGGCGAACGCCCCCGCGCCGCGACGCACCCGGCCCAGCCGGTGCAGGCTCGCGGTGAGCACGATCAGGGCCGGCACGGCCGAGGCCAGCGCGGCCGCCGGAGCGGACGAATCGCCCGGCAGAAGACCGGTCACGACCGGAACGGCGACGAACACCGAAGCGCCGGCCGCGACCAGCGCGGTGAGGATGGCGGCGCGGCGGCGGAGCTCACGCGCCGAACGGGCGGCCGACAGCCTGTCGGCCAGCAGCCCGGCGGTGAGCCAGACCGCGACCAGGGCGCCGGCGAGGATGAGGTCCGCAACGGTGTTCACATCGACCAGCCTTCACCTGGCGCGCACGAAGCGAAACCGGGTTATCACCGGACCGACACCCGTAGGGGAGTGTTCTCCGACACGCGGGTAAACCCCGAGCGCCCACAGTGGAGCGGTTTGTCCTAGACCGCGAAGGTCGTGACCGGCTCGGTGGCGGGAGCGGGGGGAGTCGCCTTCCACAGACCGCTGCGCTGGGCGGCCAATCGGGCCAGGTAGGCGGGGTTCAGCAGGATGTACCGCTTCCACAGGCGCTTGGGCTCCAGACCCAGACGCCACAGCCACTCCAGGGCGTACTTCTGCATCCATGCCGGAGGGTTCTTGAGGAGGCCGGCGTGATAGTCGAAGGCGGCGCCGACGGCCAGAAGTGGCATGTCGAGAAGCGGACGCATCGCGTACGTGAAGATTTCCTGTCGCGGGCAGCCCAGACCGACCAGGACGACGCGGGCGCCGGACGCCTTGATCCGCTCGGCGATCTCCTCGCGCTCGCCGGGGTGGCTGGAGCGGAACTTGGACGGTTCGGCTCCGGCGATCTTCAGCGCGGGGAACATGCCCTCCAGGGCCGGGATCAGGCGGTCGAGGGTGGGCTGGGTGGAGCCGTACAGATAAACAGGCAGGCCGTCGGCGGCGGCCTGCTCCACGACCTTGAGGGTCAGGGTGGGGCCGTAGACGCGGTCGGCCAGCTCGGCTTTGTGGAGAAGGTTCAGGGCCCAGCGGACGGGCTGGCCGTCGGGGGTGACCAGGTCGAAAGAGTTGAGGCGGGCGTTGTGGGCCTTGTCCTCCACGCCGGTCATCACGCCGTGCACGGCCAGGGCGGTCACTGCGTACGGGCGGCGGGCGTGGGCGGCCTCGATGATCTGGTGGGTGGCCGTGGCGTAGTCGGTGATGTCCACCAGGACGCCTAGGACGCTGCGCTTGCCCGAATGGATGTCGGTCCGGTTGGCGGTCACAGCACGCTCCATGGGTTGGCCACCTGTCGATTTTCGCCGCCGAGCATAGCGGTGGGGTAGGGGGAGTCATCCGGCCGAGCGTTCGGCTGGGTCCTTCTTATTCCTGGGGCTCCGCCCCAGACCCCGGCCATCGCTGCTGGGACCTCCGCCTGACGGTTGGTGGCGGCTTTGTGGGTGGTTGGGTTTGGGTGGGGTCCCGCTGCGGCGGCTGACGAGGGGATCACAAGCGTCTGGGGTCCGCAACCAAACCCCGGTTGCGGACCCCAGCCCCTTGCGATCAAGACCAGGTGAGCCGTCGCAACGGGACCCCAGCCAAACCCTGGTGTTTCTGCTCCGCGACTCGCCCGAGCCTCACAGACACGACGCGAATCCAAATCGTGACCTGCCACCCCACAGAAACTTCAGACTGAAGAAATCTCACTACGTTTTTCTTCACCCCAGGGGTGACCGGCACCCGTGCGCAACCGGATCCCCCACCGCGCCCACCGCAACGTGGGGGTCTGGGGGGTCGCCCCCCAGGTAGATATGACGAGGCGCCTCGGTTCGCGTTCCTCAGCGAACACAAGGCGCCCAGCGTCTCGTGGGGATGGGGGGAGTTGAACCCCCACGTCCTTTCGGACACACGGACCTGAACCGTGCGCGTCTGCCATTCCGCCACATCCCCGTGGCTATGAGGCCTGCCCTAAGGCCTGCCTTTTTGTTACTAGCTGCGACAGACTACGCTGTCGCTGGTCACCATGCGAGTTGATATCGCCTGTGACGCCGAGAAGACTAGCACGGCGTCTACGGGTGTCATACGAGGGTCAGAAGTGCCGGTCGTCCTTGAGCTAGAGATGCGCAAGCGGCGGCCGGATACCATCATGTCCTCGGAAGCCGAGGAGGAGCCGGTGAGCGTGCTGCAGCGCTTTGAGAAGCGATTGGAAGGCCTTGTCGAAGGGGCCTTCGCCAAGGTGTTCAAGGGTGTCGTGCACCCTGTGGAGATTCTGAATGCCATGCAGCGGGAGGCAGAGGCGCACAAGGCCATCCTGGCCGGTGGCCGCACGCTGGTGCCGAACCGCTACGTGATCGACCTCTCACCTTATGACCACAGCCGGCTGGCGCCCTATGCCGCCGCGCTGGCCCAGGAGCTGGCCCAGTCTCAGGCCGAGTTCATCGGTGAGCAGGCCTGGACGGTCTACGGCGACGTGATCGTCGAGATCGAGCGCGGGGACGGGCTCGACACGGGCATGTTCCGCGTCACGGCCGAGGTCTACACCGGTGGCGAGGTCGCCCCGGTGCAGCAGCCGGCCTACGACGCCGGGCCGCAGTACCCGCCCTACGACCAGGGTGGCTACCAGCAGCACGGTGGCGGTGGCGTGCCGAACGGGCGCGGCAGCGTGGGCCTCATCTCCGGTGACGGGCGTACGTACCCGCTCCAGATGGGCTCGACCGTGATCGGCCGTGGTGACCAGGCGAACCTTCGCCTGCCCGACGTCGGCATCTCGCGGCGGCACGCGCGCCTCGACTACGACGGCAACCAGGTCGTGCTGACCGATCTCGGGTCGACGAACGGGACCATGGTCAACGGTCAGCGGGTCTCGGCCGTGGCTCTGAACCCGGGCGACATGATCCAGCTCGGGACGACCACGCTCACCTTCCGAGTGGACGGCTAGCGACCTTGCCCGAATTCGTCCTCACCGTCGCCCGGTTCGGCTTCCTCATCCTCCTGTGGATCTTCGTGTTCACGGTGGTGGGGGTGATCCGTAAGGATCTCTTCGCCGGGGTTCGGTCCAAGGGCATCGTCGCCAGCCCTCGGGGGGTGGGTGGCACGGTGCCCTCGGGTCCGCCGCCGGCGAAGGCCAAGCGCGGTAAGGCGGCACGGCAACTCGTGGTGACCGCCGGTCAGTTGGCCGGCACGCGCATCACGCTGAGTGAGGCTCCGATCACTATCGGTCGTGCTGAGGACTCCACCCTCATCATCACCGACGATTTCGCCTCCGCTCGGCACGCTCGGCTCGTGCCGCGTGACGGTCAGTGGTTCGTCGAGGATCTCGGCTCGACGAACGGCACGTACCTCGACCGCGGTAAGGTCTCCGGACCTACTCCCGTCCCCCTTGGCGTACCGATCCGAATCGGTCGCACTTCACTCGAGTTACGGCCATGACCCTGACCCTGCGCTACGCCGCTCAGAGCGACCGCGGTCTGATCCGAGACCTGAACCAGGACTCCGTCTACGCCGGGCCGCGGCTGCTTGCTGTCGCCGACGGGATGGGCGGCATGGCCGCCGGTGACGTCGCCTCCAACATCGTCATCGCCGCGATGGCGCCCCTCGACGAGGACGTCCCCGGTGACGCCCTGGTCGACGCGCTGCGCCACGCGGTCGGTCTCGCCAACCAACATCTGCGTGACACCGTCGACGCCAACCCTCAGCTCGAGGGCATGGGCACCACGCTGACCGCTGTCCTCTTCTCGGGCAGCAAGTTCGGCATGGTGCACATCGGCGACAGCCGGGCCTACCTTCTGCGCAACGGTGAGTTCGCCCAGATCACCAAGGACGACACCTACGTGCAGATGCTCGTCGACGAGGGGCGCGTCAGCCCCGAGGAGGCGAGCAGCCACCCGCAGCGGTCGCTGCTGACCCGCGCCCTCGACGGCCGGGACATCGACCCGGAGTACTCGGTTCGCCAGGTGCTCAAGGGCGACCGCTACCTGATCTGCAGCGACGGCCTGTCCGGCGTCGTCAGCGCCGACACGATCGGCCAGACGATGCGGGAGATCGCCGACCCGCAGGCGTGTGTGGAGCGGCTGGTGCAGCTCGCGCTGCGCGGCGGCGGTCCCGACAACATCACCGTGGTGATCGCGGACGCGACCGACGCCGACATCGTCGAGCAGGCGCCCATCGTGGGCGGCGCCGCCTCCATCGACCGGGGCAACAACACGGTCGCCGACGCCTCCACCCCGGCCTCGCGGGCCGCCGCGCTCCAGGCCCCACGGCCGGCGCAGCCGCAACCGGAGCCGCAGCAGGAGGAGCCGGCCCCCAAGGGACACCCGGTGCGCACCAGCCTGCTCGTGCTCGTGCTGCTCGCTGTGCTCGGCGGCGGCCTCTGGCTGGGCTACCGATACACCCAGGACCAGTACTACGTCGGCGCGACCGACGCGGGCCAGATCGCGATATTCCGCGGCGTGCCGGGGCAGATCGCCGGTCTCGACCTGTCGACGGTGAACGAGACCAGCCCGACCCGGCTCGACGACCTGACCTCGGTCGCTCAGGACAGGGTGAAAGAGGGCATCCACGCCGAGGACCGGCCGGACGCCCAGCGCATGCTGACCGAGCTCACCGTCGACCAGCCGTCGAACCCGAACCTGAAACCGCTCTGCACCACGGCCGCCGCGGCGGCTGCGGCTCCCACCACCCCGGCCCCCACGGCGCCGGCGTCGGCGGGCGTCGCCACCACCGCACCCGCTCCTCCGCCGTCGGCTCAGGCAACCGAGTCCGCGCCCCCGGTCGTCGATCCGGTCGGGTGCCGGACAGTCAACTGAGCTCCGGCTCGACAACGTCTGGGGATACCTCTTGACCGCGCCCGCCGTACCGGCTCCCACACCCAGCTCCACGGGTGAGATGTCGCGTATCCCGGGAATGAAGACCCAGCGCAACGCCGAGCTGGGTCTGCTCGCGTTCGCGATGGCGCTGGTCGCGGCGTACGGCGCCATCGTCGAGGCGAATCAGTTCGACAAGATCACCCCGACCTTCTGGGTGCCGGCGGCGCTGCTCAGCGTGCTCTTCCTGGGGCTACACGTCGTCGTGCGCTACACCGCGCCGTACGCGGACCCGGTGTTGATCCCCGCCGTGGCCCTGGTCAACGGGCTGGGCGTGGGCTTCCTGCGCCGCCTCGACCTGGCCCGCTCGATCGCCAACAACGAGCCCGAGCCGGGCTTCTTCGCCGGCACGGGCGGGCGGCAGCTGGCCTGGACGCTGGCCGCGCTGATTCTGGCCTCGGTGCTGCTGCTCGTGGTGCGTGACCACAAGGTGGTCTCCCGCTACGCGTACACCCTGGGCCTGGTCGGCATCGTGCTGGTCATGATCCCGGCGGTGCTCCCGTCGAGCATGTCCGAGATCAACGGGGCCAAGCTGTGGATCCGGGTCGGCTCGTTCTCGATCCAGCCCGGTGAGTTCGCCAAACTGGCCCTGGTCTCGTTCTTCGCGTACTACCTGGTCCGCAAGAGGGAAGTGCTCTCGCTGGCCAGCCGCCGGTTCCTCGGCATCGACTTCCCGCGCGGGCGCGACCTGGGCCCGGTCGTCACGGTGTGGCTGCTCAGTCTCCTGGTGCTGGTCTTCGAGAAGGACCTGGGCACCGCGCTGCTCTACTTCGGCCTCTTCGTCGTGACGCTCTACGTGGCGACCGAACGGGCCAGCTGGCTGATCATCGGTCTGCTGCTGTTCTTCGGCGGCGTCTACCTGGCCTATCTGCTGGGCGCCTCGGTCGGTGGCCCGTTCGCGAACTTCTACGACCGGGCCGAGGTGTGGCTCGAGCCGTTCGCGACGGAGAACTACGACCGGGTGGGCGGCAGCTATCAGCTCGTTCAGGGTCTGCTCGCGCTCGGCACGGGCGGGCTGTTCGGCTCCGGCCCGGGCTCCGGGTCGCCCGGCTTCGTGCCCGAGGTGCGCACCGACTTCATCTTCGCCGGCATGGGTGAGGAGATCGGCCTGTTCGGCCTCTCCGCGCTGCTGGTGATCTATCTGCTGATCGTCGAGCGCGGCCTGCGGGCCGGTCTGGCGGTGCGCGACTCGTTCGGCAAGCTGGTCGCCGGCGGCCTGGCGTTCACCCTCGGTTTGCAGGTCTTCGTCATCCTGGGTGGCATCACCGGACTTATTCCGCTCACGGGTCAGACCACGCCGTTCCTGTCGGCGGGTGGCTCGTCGCTGATGGCGAACTGGTTGTTGATCGCGATGCTGTTGAGAATCTCCAACGCGGCCCGGGGGCCCGCGGCGAGCGGTGGCGGCGTCGACCGCCCCGGCGGACCCAAGAAGGCCCCCACCCAGCTCCACGGCGCCATGACGGAGGTGATCAAGCCGTGAACGCACCCCTTCGCCGGGCCGGCGTGGTCATCCTGGTCCTGTTCGGCCTGCTGTTCGCCAACCTGAACTGGGTGCAGGCGTACAAGGCCGACGATTACCGCACGAACGAGTACAACCGCCGCGTCGTGGTGGCGCAGTACGAGCGCCCGCGCGGAGTGATCGAGGCCGGCGGCATCGGCCTGGCCACCAACAAGGTCACCGACGACACCCTGAAGTACCTGCGCGTGTACCCCAAGAAGGAGGTCTACGCGCCGGTGCTGGGCTACCGCCCGGTCGGCCTGGCCGCCACGGGCATCGAGAACAGCGAGAACGACTTCCTCTCAGGCGAGAGCGACAAACTGTTCGCCGACCGGGTGAAGGACATGTTCACCGGCAATGACACCGGTGGCGGCAATGTCGTGCTCACGCTGAACCCCAGCGCGCAGGAGACGGCGTACAAGCAGCTGCTCAACAACCAGCGTGACGTGGAGAAGGGCGCGGCGGTCGCGATCGACCCGCGCACCGGCGCGGTGCAGGCCATGGTGTCAATCCCCAGCTATGACCCGAACCCGCTGGTCAGCCACGACGAGAAGGCGGCCGCGGCGGCGTACAACAAGCTCAACAAGGACGAGGATCAGCCGCTGCTCAACCGGGCCACGCAGGAGACGCTGCCGCCCGGGTCCACGTTCAAGGTGATCGTCGCGGCGTCCGCCCTGCAGAACGGCTACAACCAGCAGACCGAGATCCCGGCCGGCAGCAAGTACGAGGAGAGCGGCGCGGTCATCCGCAACGCCGAGGACGAGGTCTGCCCCGGCGGTGAGGTCACCCTCAACGAGGCGCTGACCGAGAGCTGCAACACCGGCTTCGCCAAGCTCGGCGTCACCCTGGGCCGCGACAAGGTGCTGGCGGCCGCGAAGGCGTTCGGCTTCGAGGACGACAGCCTCAAGGTCGGCAACCTCGAGGGTGACGGGCTGCCGGTGGCGGCCAGCGACACCGGCAAGATCGCCAACCCGGACGGCAGCGTCGACAAGGGCGCCCTGGCCCAGTCGTCGATCGGCCAGCGCGACGTGCGGATGACGCCGCTGCAGGGCGCGCTCATCGCCGCCACGGTGGCCAACGGCGGCAAGCAGATGCGCCCGTACCTGGTGCAGCAGCTGCTCAGCCCCGACCGCCGGTCGATCTACAACGCCGACCCCAAGACCTTGCGTACGCCGGTGAACGAGACCGTCGCCTCCGATCTCAAGGAGATGATGGTCAGCGTCGTCAAGAACGGCACCGGCAAGAAGGCCAAGATCAGCGGCTTCGAGGTCGGCGGCAAGACCGGTACGGCCCAGAACGCCGAGGGCGCCGACCCGCACGGCTGGTTCATCGGATTCGCCTACAACGAGAAGGGCGAGGCGGTCTCCGCGGTCTGCGTCATGCTTGAGAACGTGCCCGGTGGCCATGCCAGCGCCGAGGCGGCCCGGATCGCCGGGCTCATCATGAAGGCCGCGGCCGGTCGAGGAGGGGACTGAGCATGATCAGCCCTGGGGTGACCCTCGGCGGGCGCTACCGTCTCGACGAGCGCATCGCCGGCGGTGGGATGGGCGACGTGTGGCGCGGCACCGACGAGGTGCTGGGCCGGACCGTCGCTGTCAAGATCCTGCTGCCCGCGCTGCTCGACGAGCCGGGCTTCGCCGAGCGCTTCCGGGGCGAGGCCCGCACCATGGCCACGATCAACCACCCCGGGGTCGTCGACGTCTACGACTACGGCAGTGACCAGCAGCTCGCGTTCCTGGTCATGGAATACGTCGAGGGCGACGCGCTCTCGCGCACGCTCAGCCGGGTCGGCCGGCTGACCCCGGCCCGCACGATGGCGCTGGTCGCCCAGGCCGCCGACGCGCTGCAGGCCGCGCACGCGAACGGCATCGTCCACCGCGACGTCAAGCCGGGCAACCTGCTCGTCCGCCCGAACGGCACGCTCGTGCTCACCGACTTCGGCATCGCCCGGTCGGCGCTGGTCGGTCAGCTCACCGTGGCCGGCTCGGTGCTGGGCACGGCCTCGTACATTTCGCCCGAGCAGGCGTCCGGCGCCGTCGCCACGCCCGCCTCGGACGTGTACGCGCTCGGCGTGGTCGCCTATCAGTGCCTCTCCGGCCACCGGCCGTTCGACGGCGCCACGCCGCTCGAGATCGCGATGAAGCACGTCCGGGACAACCCACGCCCGCTGCCCGGCGACATCCCGCCCGCGGTGCGCAGCATCGTCGACCGCGCCATGGCCAAGGACCCGGGCGCCCGCTGGCCGTCGGCCTCGGCGATGGCCGCGATCGCCCGCCAGGCCGCGGCGTCGCTGGCCGCCACCGCTCAGCAGCCCGCGAGCGCGCCCCAGCCGATGCGCCCGGCGCCGCCGGTCAGCCCGGCCGGTGTCCCACGGCCGCCGTCCGGTCCGGCCATGCCCGGCTCGCCGGTCGCGGGCGGGGCCGCCCGCCCGCAATATCCGCCACCGGTGCAGCGGCCCGTCTCCGGCGCCCGCGGCGCCGCCTCCGTACCATCCGGGCCGCCGGTTCAACCGCAGCCCTACCGCCAGCCGTATCAATCACAGCCGGCCCCGGCCGCCAAGCCGGAGAGCTCCGGCGGGCGGCAGGTGCTGATCGTGCTCGCCGTGGTTCTCGCGCTGCTGGTCCTGCTCTGCGCGGGGGTCATCTCGTTCCTCCTCAAGCAGGGCCAGGACAACGCGGCCGTATTCCACACGGGCGTCGATGGCGGGGCACCGCCGGCGGCGTCGTACCGTCTAACCACACAGACGGGCGCCAACCCCGGCTGGATCTCAGCGAACGAAGGACGACAGACGCTATGACGGCGCAGGCCCGCCTGCTCGGTGGCAGGTATCAGGTCGGCGAGCTTTTGGGCTACGGCGGCATGGCTGAGGTGCACAAGGGACGTGATCTCCGGCTCGGCCGCGACGTGGCCATCAAGATGCTGCGCACCGACCTGGCCCGCGACGCGACGTTCCAGGAGCGGTTCCGGCGCGAGGCGCAGAACTCCGCGGCCCTGAACCACCCGGCGATCGTGGCCGTCTACGACACCGGTGAAGAGATCTCGGCCACCGGCGAGAAGCAGCCGTTCATCGTCATGGAGTTCGTCAACGGGCGGACCCTCAAGGAGGTTCTCGCCCAGGAGCAGCGCCTCCCGGTGCGCCGGGCCCTCGAGATCATCGCCGACATCGACGCCGCCCTGGAGTTCAGCCACCGGCACGGGATCATCCACCGGGACATCAAGCCCGGCAACGTGATGATCACGCAGAACGGCCAGGTCAAGGTCATGGACTTCGGTATCGCCCGGGCCCTGGCCAGCGGCGCGACGACCATGACGCAGACCAGCGCGGTCATCGGCACGGCGCAATATCTCTCGCCCGAGCAGGCCCGCGGTGAGGCCGTCGACGCCCGCTCCGATGTGTACGCGGCCGGTTGTGTGCTCTTCGAACTGCTCGTCGGGCATCCGCCGTTCGTCGGCGACAGCCCGGTCAGCGTGGCCTATCAGCACGTCCGGGAAGACCCCAAGGCGCCCAGCGAGATCAACCACGAGGTCCCGCCCGACGTCGACGCGATCGTGCTCAAGGCGCTCGCGAAAAACCCGATCAACCGTTACCAGAGCGCCCAGGAGATGCGAGCCGACGCCCTGCGCGCCGTCTCCGGTCGCCCGGTGCTGGCCACCCCGGTGATGTCGCAGGCCGAGACCATGGCGCTCCAGCAGGGCCCGCAGCCCCGGCAGTGGCAGCCGCAGGCCGCGACGACCATGCAGCGGCCGGTCGGCGGCATGCCGCCCCGGCAGCAGGACCGTCGCTCCTCGTGGGTGTGGGCCTCGCTGGCCGCGCTCGGTGTGCTGGTCGTGATCGTGCTCGGTGTGGCCCTGGCCATGACGCGCGACGACGACAAGCCCACCACGACGCCGACCCCCACCCAGTCGACGCCGGCGCTGGTGGCCGTGCCCAACCTCGAAGACCTGAGCAACGACGACGCGATCGAGGCACTGGAGAAGGCCGGCTTCACCAAGATCTCGGCCGAGAAGCCGCGCCAGGACACCGACTGCAAGGGCACCGTCGAGAGCCAGACGCCCAAGGCCGGCGAGAAGGTAACCACGGACACGCCGATCTCCTACCAGCTCTGCAACAAGCCGGACGAGGTCACCGTGCCGGCCAACCTGGTCGGCAGCACGAAGGACAACGCGAACACGCGGCTGCGCGAGCTGGGCCTGACGCCGAACTTCCAGACGGTCGACAGCATCCAGCCGGCCGGCGTGGTGACCAAGGTCGAGAAGCAGGGCAAGACGGTCGAGCCGGGCAGCACCATCGACGTCGCGATCTCCAACGGCAAGCTCGTCAAGATGCCGAAGGTGACCGACATCCAGCAGGCGGTGGCCGAGGGCATCCTCGACACTGCGGGCCCGTTCAACGTCAGCATCCAGACGGTGGACGACACGAACGCCACGCCCGGCACGGTCATCGAGCAGAACCCGAAGGCCGGCGAGACGATCGTCAAGGGCGGCAAGGTGACCCTGACGGTCGTCGCCGAGCAGACCACCCCGCCCGACTCGACCGAGACGCCCGACCCGGGCCAGACCACGACGCCGCCGCCCGGCAACGGCGGTGGCACGGGAGCCGGCGGCGTGATCGGCGACTCCCTGCTGGCCTACCGGCAGGACTGAGCTGAGCTAAGCGGTGGCGAACGCCGCTCGGCGCCGGGACTCGACCTCGGCGGCGAGCGGCGGCGCCTTTTCCAGGGCCGACGGCAGGCCGCAGGAGGCCAGCCAGTTCGCCAGCATGGTGTGGCCGCCCTCGGTCAGCACCGACTCCGGGTGGAACTGCACACCCTCGATCGGCAGCTCGCGGTGGCGCATCGCCATGACCACGCCCGACTCGGTGCGGCCGGTCACCTCGATCTCGGCCGGCAGGGTCTCGGGCAGCACGGCCAGCGAGTGATAGCGGGTCGCGGTGAACGGCTCGGGCAGCCCGGACAGCACGCCCTCACCGGTGTGGTGCACCAGCGAGGTCTTGCCGTGCAGCAGCTCGGGAGCGCGGGTGACGGTCGCGCCGAACGCGGCGCCGATCGCCTGATGACCCAGGCAGACACCGAACATCGGAACCTGACCGGCGTACGCCTTGATGACGTCCATCATGATGCCGGCCCGCTCCGGTGTGCCCGGGCCCGGCGAGAGCAGCACGCCGGCGGCGCCGAAGGTGCCCACATCGTCGACGGAGATCTCGTCGTTGCGGCGCACCACGCAGTCGGCGCCGAGCTGGCCCAGATATTGCACCAGGTTGAAGACGAACGAGTCGTAGTTGTCGATGACCAGAATGCGCACGTCAATCACCCGGAAGGTCGCCGCCGCCGGTGGTGGCGGTCTCGGAAGGATGCGGCTCGTTCGACTCGGTGCTGTAGGGGATCTCGTCCGGCCCGTGATCGGGGCTGTCGGAGTCGACCGAGTTCGGATCCGGGCCCTGCTGCTCGGTGCCCGTGCCGACCTGAACGTCGTCGAAGGGCAGCAGTGGGGTGGCCCAGGGGAACACGACATACCAGAGCAGGGCGGTGGTGGCCGCGATCAGCCCGAGTGAGCCGCTGAGCTTGCCCCAGAAACCGAACGGCAGCTTGCGCCAGATCCAGGCGTACATCGGCCTCAGGCCCCCGTCTTGATCGGGGTCGGCATGCCGGCGTCGGGCAGCTTCTGGTCGCGCTTCGACGTCGAGACCAGCTCGGCGTGGATGATCAGACGCTGGTAGTTGTTGTACTTCGGGTTGCAGGTGGTCAACGTGAGCAGCGCCTTCGAC
Organism: Actinoplanes sp. NPDC000266; assembly: GCF_042899005.1. Classification (NCBI taxonomy): domain Bacteria; kingdom Bacillati; phylum Actinomycetota; class Actinomycetes; order Micromonosporales; family Micromonosporaceae; genus Actinoplanes; species Actinoplanes sp. NPDC000266. Next base: position 114,042 of record NZ_JBIAZI010000018.1, on the reverse strand, counting down.
GGCTTGGCCTTGGGCTTGCCCGGCACCGGCGCGACGACCTCGACGGCGGTCGGCTTCACGACCTCCTGGGCGTAGACACGGTAGACGTACCAGTTGGTGCGGGTCTCCACACCGATGACGTCGCCGTCCTTGAGCTCGTCGAGCCGCCAGAAGATCTTCTTGATCCGGTGACCGGCCACCGAGAAGTTGCCGACCTGACCCGGGTCGGCCGAGTCGGGGTAGTGGCCCGGCGCGTAGCGGATGTCGGCCGGCGTGACGCCGTCGACGACGACCCACTTCTTGTCGAGCTTCGGGATGTAGAGCCGTCCGACCAGGTTGGCGCCGGGCGCGTCGGGCGCTTTAGCCGCCGGAGCGGAGGCGGCCGGCGCGACGGTGGGGTCGTTCCAGGCCTGGTCGAGCTCGGTCGCGAGAGTGTCCTGTTCGGCCTGGACCTTGGCCGAGTTGCCGAACACCTCGTAGCCGGCGAAGAGCAGGACGATCAGTCCAAAGGTGATCATGAGCTCGCCCGACACGCGGATGCCACCACGGACGCGGGACGCGACGGTGGGCCGGGTCAGCTCGGAGTAGACGCTCTTGTAGCCCTCGCCGGTCTGCTCCGGTCGCAGCTTGACGACCTTCTCGCCCCGCTTCGGCTCCACCTCTTCGACAACCTCTCCGGTGGGCTTGGGACCACCCGGCGACGGAGGGCCGACCGACGCGGCGCCGAGGGCGGCGTCGGGCTCGGCCTTCACCTTGGCGGCTTGCGCCGCCTTACCGGGAACTGCGGAGAAGAGCGCGGTGGCTTCCCGCAGGGGCGGTTGAGAGCTGATTGGGGGTACGGCGGGCAGCAGGCTCGTAGGCGCCTCAGGAGCCCGGTTCGCCTCGCGGGCCTCAGCGGACCAGCCGGAGCCGTTTTGCCAGCTTTGGGCGGGCTGGTGGCTTTGGTCGTTATTAGCGGGCTGCCATGGGGTGGCGGCCGGGTAGGTGCCGGCGCCGCCCGTCTGGAGGGCGGTGAGGCCGGTGTCGTGCCGCTCGGGCGCGCCGAAGCCGTTCGACCCGGCGCCGAAGCCGCCGGGTGAGGTCGGCGCCGCGCTGTCGCGTTCGAGGGCAGCGGGCAGCGCGGTGCTGTGAGCCGCGGAGTCGAAAGCGCTCGGCGTGGCGCTTCCCCGGGCCGCGGATTCGAAGGCGCTCGGGGAGGCGGTTGCTCGGGCGGTGGTTTCGAAGGCGCTCGGTATCGCGCTTCCGCGGACTCCGGTTTCTACGGCGGCGCTTCCTGAGGCTGTGGGCTCGAAGGTGCTGGCCGCGGTGCTTCCGTAGGCGCCGGAGTCGAAGGTGCTCGGCGCTGCGCTTCCTCGGGCCGGGGAGTCGAATGCGCTGGTCGCGGTGCCCGTGCTGGGTGCGGCACTCTCGCTGGCTGCGGGGGCGAAGGGGGTGGGCTCGGGCGTGGCGCCGATGGGGGCGCCGAAGAAGTCGAACTGCTGCGGCGTGGGTGCGGCGTGCTCGATCGGGCGCTGACGGGCGGCGTTGACCGCGGCGTCCAGCTCGTCGGGTGTGTTGCGGGCCGAGGAGATGCGCTGCTGGGTTGCCACGTCGGGCCGCAGGATGGCGGTGTCCGCGGCGGCCGGCGGCTGGTCCGTCGAGCGCTGACCCTCGCGCTCCTGCCAGTCCGGGAGGGTCGCCGGCGGAGCGGCGGGCTCTTGGCGCGCCGGAAAGGTCTGCGGAGAGGCCGCGGTCTCCTGCCAGTTCGGGAGGGCCGCCGACGGGGCGGCGGGCTCTTGGCGCGCAGAGGCCGCGGTCTCCTGCCAGTTCGGGAGGGTCGCCGACGGGGCCGCGGGTTCCTGCCGCGGGAAGGCCGCCGAAGAGGTTGCGGGCTCCGGTCGCGTCGGGAAGGCCGCCGATGAGGCTGCGGGCTCCTGGCGCGGTGGGAAAGCTGCCGACGCGGGGTCGGAGACCGGGCGTGCCGGGAAGGCGGCCGACGCGGCGGGGTCCTGCCGTGCCGGGAAGGTCGCCGGCGAGGCTGGGAAGGCTGCTGACGGCGTGGCGGGGTCTTGCCGCGCGGGGAAGGCCGCGGGCGGCGCGGCCGGGTCCTGCCGGGCTGAGAACGCGGCCGGCGGGGCGGCGGGGTCCTGACGGGCCGGGAAGGTGGGCGGCGCGGGCTGTGGGTCGGGGGTGGCCGCCGGCGGTGTTGTGGGGGCCGGTGGGCGGATCGGGGTGGTCTGTGAGCCGCTGAGGCCTACCGGGGGTGCCAGAGGGCCGCCAGGGACGCCGTCGGGGGAAGCATCCGTGATCCGGGGGATGTAGGCCGTCTGTGCGTCGCCGTCGGGCGCGCGGTGGCGACCCGAACCGGCGCTGCCGGCCGGCGTGTCCGAAGCGGCCATTACCCGGCAACCTCCGCGGACCGGAGATCACTCGATCCGTCGTACGCCCGCACTGTCACGTTCTTCTCGACCCTTTCCGTGTAGCCGAGGCCGAAGTCGGCGACTGCATCCCGGAATTGCTGGACCCCTTCCGCGGACTCCAACGCGCGATGCATCGCTGTGGGTTCGCCGATCGCCGTGATCTTGAACGGTGGCGAGAAGACCTGGCCGTGAAGCAGCAGCGTGTTGCCGACACAGCGTACCGCGCTCGTCGAGATGACGCGGACATCCATGATCGACATTGCCTCGGCCCCTCCGGCCCACAACGCGTTGACCACGGCCTGGACATCGCCCTGGTGGACGACGAGGTCGTCGTTGTCGGGTGCGGTGGCGTCGGAGAACTCGTTGCTCCGGCGGGACGAGTCGTCGAGGGTGACCGTCACCCCGGAACCCTGCAGGGCCGTGAAACCGGCCGGCGCCCGCAGCGCGTCGGCGGCCTTGCGGGCCTTCGCGACCTGGGGGTCGACCTCCGCCAGCTGGGCCGTGTCCTGGTCGACCGTGGCGCGGAGCTTGGCCGCCGTCTTCTCGCGCGCGTCGAGGCGTACCCGCTTGTCGGCGATCAGCTGGGCCAGCTGGGGCCGCCGGTCGTCGCGCAGGGCCGTGCCGTCCGCCGTCCGGGCGGAGGTGGTGAAGAGCAGGCCCGCGGCCAGCGCGATCAGCGGAACCACAGCGGACCAGCCGCGCGTGCGCTGGGCCCGCCGGCGTGGCCGGAAACCGCCGAGCGCGCGCCGCAGAACGAGCCGCCACGAGGGCGCGCCAGTGGTGTATTCCACGTCCTCGTTCCTCCCGGAAAATCGTGCCGGACAATTTCCTCGCCTGGCGGGTGCCTGTCTGAGCGCAGCCTTGACTACGCTAGCTGTCGAACATTAATCGCCACGGGCAGCATTCGGGATCTCCGGAGCCGCTCAGCGGTGGGGTTGTTCACCACTTGTTGCCCTTCAGGAGATGCACCGTGCCGAAGTCTCAGGTTCGCAAGAAGAAGGTCTACACGCCGCCGACGGACATTCGTCCGGCGGCGACAGCGGCTTCCAAGAAGCCGAGCCCGATGTGGTTGCCGATCAGCGCGGTGGCGCTCATCGTCATCGGCATCACCTGGCTGGTCGTGTATTACCTGTCGTCGCAGCAGTACCCGGTGGAGGCCTGGCGGTACTGGAACCTCGCCGTGGGCTTCGGCTGCATGGTCGCCTCGCTGGGCATCCTGTCGCGCTGGCGATAGGCCGGTAATACCTGCTTAACGCGGGTATCGTCGTCTTCGTCCGATTCAAGCGCACCCCGCACCGACGGCGCGGGGTGCTCTTTGCGCTACTTGACCCGGCGGCGTGCGGTCGTCGATTACTCGCGGGTAACATGAGCGCGTCGGACTGCCGACCGAGGAGGCACAACCCAGATGGGCATAGCGCAGATCGTCGCCACCGTCCTGGCCGGCCTGGTCACGGTGGTGGCCGTCGTGCTGGCGGTGCGCGCCGTCCTGACGATCACCTCGGTGATCCGTCGGGGACAGCCGGATCCCGCGCGTTTCGCGGACAAGGGCACGCGGACCAGGACGATGTTGACCGAGACGCTCGGTCACACGCGGATGCTCAAGTGGTCGGCCATCGGGGCGGCGCACTGGCTCGTGATGGTCTCCTTCATGATCCTTTTCCTGTTGGTCGTGGAGGCGTACTTCGAGGTCGTCGACCCCGCGGGTGAGCTGCCGATCATCGGGCACTGGACGGTCTTCGGGTTCGTCACCGAGTGGATCGGGATCCTGGGACTGCTCGGCATCGTCTATCTGATCTTCGTACGGCAGCGGGCCAACCGGTCCAAAAGGAGCAGGTTCCTCGGCTCGACGATGTGGCAGGCGTACTTCGTCGAGGCCGTCATCCTCGGCGTGCTGGTCTGCGGGTTCCTGATCCGCGGGTTCAAGGCCGCCAACGACCACCTGCCCTACCCGACCTGGTCGGCGCCGCTGTCGCACGCGATCGGCGCCGCGCTGCCGTCGTGGGAGGACGGCGCCACCTGGGTGGCGCTGGTCAAGCTGTTCATCTCCATGGGCTGGCTGATCACGATCGCGCTGAACCCGACCATGGGCGTGGCGTGGCACCGCTTCCTGGCGTTCTTCAACATCTTCTTCAAGCGCGCGCCCGAGAAGCCGGCGGGCTCCGGCCTGGGCGCGCTGCGGCCGATGATGAGCCAGGGCAAGCCGCTCGACTTCGAGGAGGCCGACCCGGAGAAGGACCAGTTCGGCGTGGCCCAGGTGGAACAGTTCACCTGGAAGGGTCTGCTCGACTTCTCCACCTGCACGGAGTGTGGCCGGTGCCAGTCGCAGTGCCCGGCCTGGAACACGGCCAAGCCGCTCTCACCGAAGCTGCTGGTTCTCAGTCTGCGCGATCACGCGTACGCCAAAGCGCCCTATCTCCTCGCCGGAGGCGGCAAAGATCTGACCGGTGAGGAGAAGGCGACCGAGGCCCAGCTGGCCCACATGGACGTGCTGGCCCTCGCGGAAGGCAACCGCCCGCTCGTCGGGACGGAGGACGAGCAGGGCGTGATCGACCCGGACGTGCTGTGGTCGTGCACGACCTGCGGCGCCTGCGTCGAGCAGTGCCCGGTCGACATCGAGCACATCGACCACATCGTCGACATGCGCCGCTACCAGGTGCTGATCGAGTCGTCGTTCCCGAGCGAGGCCGGCGTCATGCTGCGCAACCTGGAGAACAAGGGCAACCCGTGGGGCGCCCCGCAGAACACCCGCGAGGACTGGACCAAGGGCCTCGACTTCGAGGTGCCGCGGGTCGGCGAGGTCGAGGACTTCGACTACCTGTTCTGGGTCGGCTGCGCCGGCGCGTTCGAGGACAGGGCCAAGAAGACCACCCGGGCCGTGGCCAAGCTGCTGCACGAGGCCGGGGTCAACTACGCGATCCTGGGTGAGGGCGAGACCTGCACGGGTGACCCGGCGCGGCGTATCGGCAACGAGTTCGTCTTCCAGATGCTGGCTCAGCAAAATGTCGAGACGCTTCAGGAAGCCGGTGTGAAGCGGATCGTGGCGACCTGCCCGCACTGCTTCAACACGCTGGGCAACGAGTACGAGCAGCTCGGCCTGAAGGTCGAGGTCGTGCACCACACGCAGCTGCTGGCCCACCTGGTCGAGACCGGGAAGCTGACGCCGGTGCAGCCGGTCGACGGCGGCGTGACCTATCACGACCCCTGCTACCTGGGCCGGCACAACCGGGTCTTCGACGCGCCCCGCGAGGTGCTCGGGAGCGCGGTCGGCGAGCTGGTCGAGATGCCGCGCAACCAGGAGCGGTCCTTCTGCTGCGGCGCCGGCGGCGCGCGCATGTGGATGGAGGAGAAGATCGGCAAGCGGATCAACGTCGAGCGTACGGAGGAGGCCCTCGCGACCGGCGCCAAGACGATCGCGGTCGGCTGCCCGTTCTGCTACACGATGATCGGCGACGGTGTCACCGGCAAGGGCGAGCAGGAGAACGTCGAGGTCGTGGACGTCGCGACGGTCCTCCTGCGCTCGCTCAAGCAGGAAGTCTGACCCGCTAGTTCGTGGTGCCGGCGGTGGCCGCGGTGGTCGAGGCGACGATCGCGACCATCACGGCCGCCTGGATCTCGTCCAGCGTCTTCTTCACCGCGGCGGCCGCCCAGGCGCCCTCGCCGATCTCGCGCAGTCGCGCCTGGACCCCTTTGCGGTCCAGGCCGGCGAAGACCTTCTTGTCGAGGTCGGTCGCGGCGACCAGGGCACAGAGCGCAGCCGTACGGGGGTCGACCGCCCCCGCTCCGGCCACAGCGGCCTGCATCCGCTGCCGGGCCTCGGTCTCGGCGACCGGCTCGACGCCGTTCGCGGCCGGGTACCGGGTGCGCGGGAAGACCCAGAGCACCTTGTCCTTCTCCACGGTCAGCACACCGTCGGCGACCAGCCGGTCGAGCACCCGCGGGCGGGTGTCCTTGGAGAACTTCGTGACCCAATGGCCGGGCCGCCGGCCGCGCTCCTCGGCCCGGAGCCGGCCCAGCGCGCTGTCCAGGATCGCGTCGCCGGTCGGGGCGCCGTCGAGGACGACGACCTTCTTGTCGGCGATGTCGACCCGGCCCGCCAGCGCGAGCTCCAGCAGCACCGCTCCGCCGAGGCCGTTGTCCAGGTGCGTGCCGTCGGTGAGCGGGGTGCCGTCATCGTCGTACGCGAGCAGCAGGAACTCCTCGGCAAGGTTCATGCCCTTGACGGTAACCAAAGCGGGCGAAGATCAATCGCCGAAGCGCCCGGACGCCGGGAATCGCCCGCATCCGGCACAATGGGGACCGAGGTGAACCGATCATGGACGGCCTGTTCCTGACCGCGGTGCTCCCCTTGGCGGCGTTCGCGCTGCTCACGGCGGGCAACGCGTTCTTTGTGGCCGCCGAGTTCGGTCTGGTGACGGTCGACCGGCCCGAGATCGACGCCCGCGCCCGATCCGGCGACCGCCGGGCCCGCACGGTGCAGCACGCGCTGCACGAGCTCTCGTTCCAGCTCTCCGGCACCCAGCTCGGCATCACGATCACCGCGCTGCTCACCGGATATCTCGCCGAGCCGGCGCTGTCCAAGATCTTCACTCCGCTGATCGAGCCCATCGGCGGCGACGCGACCGAGGGCATCACCCACGCGATCGCCCTGGTCGTGGCCACTCTCGTGTCGATGCTGTTCGGCGAGCTGGTGCCGAAGAACGCGGCCCTGGCCCGGCCGATGCGCGCCGCCTTGCTGACCGCGGCCCCGCTGCGGACGTTCTCCAAGCTCTTCAAATATCTGATCGGCGCGCTGAACGGGTCGGCGAACTGGCTGGTGCGCCGGATCGGTGTCGAGCCGCAGGAGGAACTGGCCAGCGCGCGCTCGCCCGAGGAGCTGGGCCTGCTCGCGGCGATCAGCGCGCGGGCCGGGACGCTGCCGAACGAGACGGCGACGCTGGTGCGCCGCACGATCCGCTTCGGTGAGAAGAGGGCCGCCTCGGCCATGACCCCGCGGGTCGACGTGGTGGGGCTGACCGTCGCCGCCAGCGTGGCCGACCTGATCACCAAGGCCCGGGAGACCGGTCACACCCGGTTTCCGGTCTACGAGAACACGATCGACCTGGTCACCGGCGTGGTGGGCGTGCCCGACGCGCTCGGCGTGCCGCCCGAGCGGCGGGCCGCGACGCGGGTGTCCACGATCGCCCGCGAGCCGGTCTACGTGCCGGAGAGCCTCGGCCTCGACAAGGTGCTGTCGGCGCTGCGCGAGGCCGACGCCGACCTGGCCATCGTGGTGGACGAGTACGGCGGCACCGACGGCGTGGTCACGGTCGAGGACCTGATCGAGGAACTGGTCGGCGAGATCGCCGACGAATACGACGCGGAGCAGGCCGAGACGTCGACGGTGGAGCTGACCGCGCCCGGCGGCGAGAAGACGTTCCTGGTCGACGGCCTGCTGCGCGAGGACGAGCTGATCGAGCAGACCGGCTTCAAGCTGCCCGAGGGCCCGTACGAGACGCTGGCCGGCTTCCTGCTGGCCCGGCTCGGCCACATCCCGGAGGTCGGCGAGTCGTACGAGACGGGCGGCTGGGAGTTCACCATCATGGCCGTCGACCGCCACCGGGTCGAGCAGGTCCGTGTCGTCATCCCGCCGGAGCCCGCCGATGACTGAGCTGCTCGTCACCGTCCTGCTGCTGATCGGCAACGGCATCTTCGTGGGCGGCGAGTTCGCGCTGATCGCGTCCCGGCGTACGGCCCTGGAACCGCTGGCCGCGACGTCCAAACGGGCCCGATGGGCCCTGTCGGCGATGAGCCAGATCCCGCTGATGATCGCCGGCGCCCAGCTCGGCATCACGGTCTGCTCGCTGGGCCTGGGCGCGCTGTCCGAGCCGGCGATCGCGCATCTGCTCGAGGGTCCGTTCGAGGCGCTGGGGCTGCCGGAGAACGCGATCCATCCGGTGGCGTTCGTGCTGGCCCTGATGATCGTGGTCTTCCTGCACACGGTGATCGGCGAGATGGTCCCGAAGAACATCACGCTGGCCGGTCCCGAGAAGGCGGCGCTGATCCTCGGCCCGTTCATGCTGGGCTTCTGCACGGCCACGAAGCCGCTGCTGAACGCGATGCGCTGGGCCGCCAAGATCGTCCTCCGCCTCTGGAAGATCGAGTCGACGGACGCGGTGAAGACGGTCTTCACGGCCGAGGAACTGGCCGGGATGGTGACGCAGGCGCGAGCCGAGGGCCTGCTCGGCACGGAGCAGTACGCGCGGATCAACGCGGCGCTCGGCCTGCAGGACCGGACGGCGGCCGACACGCTGCGGCCCTGGTCGAGCGTCACCACGATCGCCGACGACGTGTCCCCCGCGACCGTCGAGGCGCTGGCCACGCGCACCGGGCGGTCCCGCTTTCCGGTCGTCCAGCGCGAGACCCGCCGGGTGCTGGGATTCGTGCACGTCAAAGACATTTTGGGGTACGGCGTGGAGCGCCGCACCCGCCCGATCCCACCGGAGATCATCCGGCCCTTGGCGGTGGTGCCGGCCGACCGTACGCTCGCCGATCTTCTGTTGACCATGCGCCGCGACCGCCTGCACATCGCGCTGGTCGGCGACGGCCGCACACCGCTCGGAGTGATCACATTGGACGACGTGATCCACGCGGTGGTGGGGGAGCCCGCTCACCCACACGTACCGGCGTCGCCTCGGGCGGTCGGCTGACCTCGTCCGGCGTAATTCCGGTGCGATCGCTTGCTGGTCCGTCGCCGCGCGTGGTGGGTGCCGCACAATCCCGACATGTCACGAAAAGGGTGGGGGTTGGCGCTGGCGGTGGTCGTGCTGGCCGGCGCGGTCGCGCATTTCTATCGCCTTCCGGCGTACGGCATCGCGCTGCACACGCCGGCGGCCCGGGCGGGCGCGCTGGCCATGTCGGTCTCGCCCTCCGCGCCGCCGATGCCGCCGGAGCCGATCGGCATCGCTCCCGGGCCGATCTCGATCCGCTACACCTTCGACGGCGGCGTGGGAAAGCCGATCACCGACGTCAACGGCGGGCACGAGCTGCGGCCGGTCGGTGAGAACGGCGGGATCCTGCGCCTCGTACGACAGCAAGGGTCCTCCGGTCTTGCCGTTTCCTATCCCGACCGTTGCCGGCTGGCCCGGGAACGGGACTGCCCGCGCGCCATCCTGGAGGGCGTCCGGGACGACACGCTGAACCCCGGCCTCCGCAAGCTCAACTACGGCGCGTCGGTCCTGATGACGCACGCGGACCTGTCGGACGGGGCCAACGTCGTCCAGAAGGGTTACTCGGTCGGCGGGGTGAGCCAGTACAAACTCCAGGTGGATCACAAGCTGGGCCACCCGTCATGCGTCCTGGCCGGAAGCGGCCGGATCCATCGTGCCGAGGCCCTGCTGGACGTGGCCGACGGCCAGTGGCACAACCTGTCCTGCGTCCGGAAGCGCGACCGCCTGACGCTGGCGGTCGACGGCGCCACGAGAGCCGAGGCCGCCGTGCCGCCGGACCTGTCGATCGCCAACGCCGAGCCCCTGCGCGTGGGCGGCAAGGGCACGAACAGAGGCAACGACCAGTTCGCCGGCGAGATCGACAACGTCTTCGTGGCAATCGGCTGAAGCGGACAAAATGCCTGCGTCGCAACGGCCCTGCTGGTCGCGATCCCCGGGGTCGTCAAGCACAGCAGTACTACTACTTGAGCTCCATCGGAGCCGGAAACCCCCAGCGCGAAGTACACACGGAGTGGAACGTCCTGGACGCTCCCCTGTGGACCCGGTCGACCACGATCGCCGCCTTCCCGAAGACCGCACGGCCGTCCTGGACGAGCAGCGCTTCGCCACCGACCGCTCCTGCTCCAGGCCCAGCCCACTCTTTCGGTGGGCGCGGGGCCTTCTGCCCGGCCGCCGAGGCGATCGCTGTCGAAGGCAGACGCTCTGCCACGATGCTCTATGCCGCGACGGTGTCCTCGATGGGCGCGCTCAGACCGCGGACAAGCCGGCCAGCCTTCGTATCGGGCTTGCTGACGGCCTGAACTGCCTTGGTGATGTTCTCCTTGGCGCCCGACGCAGCCAGCCGCGCTTCACCCCTGTCGTTGATGGTCACCTTGCCGGCGATGCCGTTCCAGGTTTCGTTGACGACCCAGTTGATGTCGCGTAAGGCCTGGCGTGCGTCACGGGTGCCCTGCTCGTTGTGGAGGAAGAAGTGCTGGCCAAGACCGGCCAGGGCGAGCCGGATCGGAATGCTTCGTACGACCTGCGACTCATCGACCAGAATTCCAGGCCCTCCGAAGTGCTGGAAGATCTCGCCGAACCAGTCGACGCCTGCACGGTGCACTTTTTCCCAATCGAGATCAGCGACGTACTCCGCGTCCCGCTTTGCGATCGTTTTGCCACTCGCTTTATAGGCGCCGAGGGCAATCGCCTTCACCATCTGCTCGGCGTGGGTCAACATCAGCAGCTGGCCGTGCACTTTATGGGTGTTCGTGATTTGCCGCCCGTCCGTGGCAAGCCGAACACCGAGCTCCTCGAAGATCTTCTTCGCCGCCCATACCCATTTGTTGCGCGGATCGATATTGGCCTTCGTAGTCTTGTCCATGGGCGTGCCCTCGTAGTTGAGGTCCACGAACATCTGGGCTGCTTGATCGACGGTGATGCCGTGGTAGATCTCGATGGTCACCAACTTGTTGAGGAGTTTGTCCTTCAGTGCTTGCGACACGCTCTGGTCGGCGTTGATGTAGAGGCCGCACAGGTGCCGGCACTCACCGTCGGCGAGCGTGCCTCGTCCAAGGTTGCTGAAGTCGTATTCGGTCCAGACCGCGGCGTAGCCAGGTATGTCGGCCTTGACCGGGGTTGCTGGCATTTTCTCCGGCCATACACCTACAAACCCCGGCAGAACACCGAAATGCTCCTCTGAGCTGTCGGCGAACTGCTGGAGCAGGTACTCGCGGAGCGGTCCTTTCGTGTTCTTCAACTTAGGGGTTGGATCAAGAACGGAGACCTCCACCGACTGCCCGTTGACACTGCGCTTTTGCACGACGGTGCGTTGGAACGGACGCTGCATCTTGGCCCGCATCGGGGCGAGCTGGGCCACCCTTTCGTCCACCGTGTAACCCTGCTCCACGTCGCGGAGGGCATCTTCCAGGACGAGGCCGGATGCAAAGTTGTCGAGCAGCCATTTGAACGGCATCACCGTGGTGAAGTGGTTGTCGCTACGGCGCAGACCACTGACCGTTTGCTTACCAAGCACGTGCTCTCCTAATCGGTGACGGACACGTGCCAGCAATCCTGGGGCTCGAGCCCCAGGAGGACAATTACTCGAGAGAGTGAAAAAGGGCTCGAGACAATCCCACGCCCAGCCGTCCCCACCCTCTGCCGCAGCAACCACCGCACCGCTCTGGGGGCGCCTTCAGGCGACATGCGAGAGGTCTTGGTCCGCTTTCCACAGCATCCACCGCACCGCTCTGGGGGTGCCTTCAGGCGACATGCGAGAGGTCTTGGTCCGCTTTCCACAGCAACCACCGCACCGCTCTGGGGGTGCCTTCAGGCGACATGCGAGAGGTCTTGGTCCGCTTTCCACAGCATCCACCGCACCGTGGGGGTCTGGGGGGTCGCCCCCCAGGCAGATATGCGAAGGGGCCCTGGTCCGCGCTCTCCGCGGACACAGGGCCCCTGCCTCTGAGCGGGTGACGGGAATCGAACCCGCACTGTCAGCTTGGGAAGCTGATGTTCTGCCATTGAACTACACCCGCGTGGCGGCCCCACTGTACCCGATTCGTGGTCGGGATGGCGGGACCGCCTCGTCTAACTCACTGCGGCCAGTGGGCGCGGTAACTCGGCTCGCCACGTGTGGGACAGCGGCGTCACGTCTGGGGACAGGGGCAGTGCGCCCGCTGGGCCGTGGCGGCGCAAGGTGGCCGACTCGATCGTGAGCTCGTAGAGGCGCCAGTCCACGTCTGGTGAGGCCCGCAGGGCGCCCGCCAGGCGGGTGATCACTCGGGGGTCGGTGACGCGGACTGCTCGGCCGTTCACGAAAGCCTCGTCGTCGCTCTCTTCCGGGGGAAAAGAGTGCAGCGCGTAGCGGCCGTCGCGGTCTAGGTCGCCACGCTTGGGGGAGGCGACGATGAAGCAATAGAGTCCCTCGTCGGTGAAGACGGGGGACACCGGGTGGACCCGTGGAGCACCGTCGGCACGCACCGTGGCCAGGTAGGCCAGGCCAGGGCCGTACTGCTGGAGGAGCGCGCGGATGCCGGCCGCGAGGGTGGGCTCAACCGCGGCGAAATCGGACCAGGAAGCCATGTGGTCATTCTATCGAACATACGTTCGACACGCCCACCAAAACACGCCGAACGGGCAGCTTGGGTATGGTGTTGCGATGTTGCTGTCCGACCGTGACCTGGTCTCCGAGATCAAATCTGGCGACCTGGCCCTGGAGCCGTTCGAGCCGGCACTGATGCAACCGTCCAGCATCGATGTTCGCCTGGACAGGTTCTTCCGGGTGTTCAACAACCACCTTTACACCCACATCGACCCGGCCGAGCAGCAGGACGATCTGACCGCCCTGGTCGAGGTCGAGGCCGGCGAGCCGTTCGTCCTGCATCCGGGGGAGTTCGTCCTCGCTTCCACGCTCGAGGTGATCACCCTCGGTGAGCAGCTCGCGGGTCGCCTGGAGGGCAAGAGCAGCCTTGGCCGCCTGGGCCTGCTGACACATTCGACCGCGGGATTCATCGACCCGGGCTTCTCCGGTCACGTCACGCTCGAACTGTCCAACGTGGCCAACCTGCCGATCAAGCTCTGGCCCGGCATGAAGATCGGCCAGCTCTGCATCTTCCGGCTCTCCAGCCCGGCCGAGCACCCGTACGGCTCCGCCGTCTACGGCTCGCGCTACCAGGGCCAGCGCGGCCCCACACCGAGCCGCTCGGCCCAGAATTTCCGCACTTGGCCGACTGCCTGAAAGCCGCAAATCCGGCGCGCTTCCGCCCCTGTGGATAACTCCGGACCGGGGGTCTCCGCAGGGGCAGAATGAACCCGTGACGAACTCCACGGGGACCTATTTGGACAGAACCAGGGCGGCGTACGACACGGTCGCCGCCACCTACGCCGAGTTGTTCAACGGCAGCTCAGTCGCCGAGTCGACCTGGGACCGGGCCGTGCTGGGCGCCTACGCCGAGCTCGTGACCGGGCCGGTGGCCGAGGTCGGCTGCGGCACCGGCCGCATCACCGCCCACCTGGCCTCCTTGGGCGTCGACATCCAGGGCGTCGACCTCTCACCGGCCATGGTCAGGGAGGCCGAGGCCGCGTACCCCCAGATCCCCTTCGCCATCGGCTCCATGCTCGAGCTGGACTTCCCCGACGCGAGCCTCGGCGGCCTGGTCGCCTGGTACTCGCTCGTGCACACCCCACCCGAGCTGCTGCCCACGGCTTTCGCCGAGTTCGCCCGGGTCCTGAGACCGGGCGGCCGCCTGCTGCTCGCCTACAAGTCCGGCGACGCCAAGCGGACCCTCTCCACCGGCTACGGCCACGACATCGACCTGGACGTCTACGACCATCCGCCGGCCCGGATGGCCGACCTGCTTGCCGCGGCCGGCTTCACCGAGACCATGCGTCTGGAGCGGGCGGCCGAGCCTCCGGAGAAACAGCCCCAGGCCTACGGCGTCTTCTTGAAGTAGCGGATCTGCAGGCCGTGGCCGGCGGCGGCGCCGAGGACCTCGTCGATCTGGGCAGGGGTCAGGCCGGCCGTCGGCACGGGCAGGAAGCGGGCCCGGGTGCGACCGAAGACGAGCTGGCCGGCCAGTTTGTCGACGGTGGTGAAGGCGGTCCAGGCGTAGGCGTGGCGGCTCTCGAGCGTGGAGAGGGCCAGGCCGCCGTCGCTGATCTCGTACGTCGTCAGGCGGCCCGCGTCCATGGCGCGGCGGGCGCCGGTGTTGACTAGAAGGAGGGGGATGCCTACGGCCAGGACCACGCCGAGCACGAGCAGGGGGATGTTCAGCCCGCTGCCGGTGATCTCGAGCAGGGCGGCCAGCCCGATCGCCACCCAGCCCGCCACCCGGGCGATCAGCATCGGGCGGCGCAGGCCGTGGCGCAGGGCGGTGACGACCAGCCGGGGGTCCGGTCGCGCGGTGATCTGCAAAAACACTCCTGAAATGTAACTTTTCGGAAGTGTCGGGCGCCATCGTCCGCTCGGCCGACCGGAAACCATCCGGAAGAAACCTCAGAAAAGGAGCTCCGCTATCCGGCGCCACTCGTCGCGGGGGAGGTGAGGGGCGGCGTCGGCGGAGAGGGCCTGGATCGCTACGTGGTCGGCGCCGGCCTCGAAATGGGACCGGACGCCGGCGCGGATGGTGTCGTCGTCGCCCCAGGTGACTGTCAGGTCCACTACGCGGTCGCTGCCGTCGGCGGTCAGGTCGGCGTCGGTTATGCCGAAGCGGCGCCACTGGTTGGTGTAGTTGGGGAGGGACAGATATGGCTTCAGGACGCGCCTCGCCACTGTTCGGGCCTGGGCGGGGTCGGTGCCGACGAAGACCTTCTGCTCGGGGATCAGCAGGCGATCGGGGCCCAGGATCTGGCGGGCTTCGGCGGTGTGTGCGGGCGGCATCAGGTACGGGAGGGCGCCGGCCGTGAGGTCGCGCGCGGCCTCCAGCGTCTTCGGGCCCAGGGCGGCGATCAGGCGTTCTTCCTGGGGGACGTCCCGCAATGTGCCGGTCAGGAAGGACTTGAGCTTGGTCAGGGGCTTGACGTACGCCTCGCCGACCGAGGCCGCCGTGGGGGCGTGGCCGGAGCCGACGCCCAGGTAGAAGCGGCCCGGGAAGTGGGCGTGCAGACGGAAGTGGCTGGCGGCCAGGGCGTCGCCGTCGCTGTGCCAGATGTCGACGATGCTGGTGCCTACGACCAGGGTCGACGTGGCGGCCAGGATGGCCTCGGCCAGGGACAGGTCGTCGGGTGGGCTGCCGCCGATCCACACCGCGCCGTAGCCCAGTGACTCGAGTTCCTGTGCCGCCGTGGCGACCACGTTCGCGTCGTCCGGCCAGACGCGGCCGGGCACCCAGATCCCGTACTGCCCGAAGTCGTTCACGAAATTGATCGTACGATTGCGGACGTGTATCTGATGATTTCGAAGTACGTCGTGCCGGTCGAGCAGGTCGACGCCGTGCGCGCCGAGCACCTGGCCTATGTGGACTCGCTGGAGGCGCGTGGGCTGCTCGCCTCGGCCGGGCGTCAGGATCCGCCGGTCGGCGGGGTGCTCGTGCTCAAGGTCACTGAGCGGGAGCGGGCGCTCGAGCTGATCGCCGAGGATCCGTACGTCAAGGCCGGCGTCGCGGAATACACGCCGGTCGGCTACATCGCCAACCGGGGGCTCGTCCGGGACTAGTTCGGTTCGATGTCGTCGCCGCTGAGCAGGCCCCGAATGGTCAACTCGCGGGCCACTGGCGGCGGCGTCTCGTCCACGATCACCGCAGTGCCCACGTATCCGGCGCCGAAGAGGCTTCGCAGGCCCCGGGCCTGGGCGCCGGTGGACGCCCAGTCGTCGACCACGAGCACGCGGTCCTCCGGCGTGAGCAGCTGGCGACGTACCCCCAAATGCTGTTTCTCCCCGCGATGGTCCGACGGGACCTCGGCCCAGATCATCGGCTCGGCGATCGGGCGGCGGGCCCCGGCCCGGTAGGCCTCGACGAAGCCGACGCCCAGCGCCCTCGCCACCAGCGGGCCGACCAGGAAACCGGTGACCTCCGGAGCGACCACCACGGTCGGGTGGTCGGCGCGGAACATCTCGGCCAGGCCGTCGCCGAGCTTGTCGAGGATCACCGGATCGCGCCACCAGCCGGAGCGGTCGCTCACCAGATATCCGCTGCCGTCGCCCGGATCGGTCCACCGGAAACCGGCCCTGAGGTGCTCACGCAAGTCGCTCGCCACGCCGACATCCTGTCATCGTGCGGCTGATCCCTTCCGCCGCGCGGTCAGAACCCGCTCAGACTACGGGTCAAGTTAGTGCAGTCCGTCGCTCTGATCGGGCATGCTGTGTCGCGTAACCATGCCTACTCTGCCGTCGGGCCGCCGCCGCCCGCTGAGCCCTGGATCCCGCGCCGGCCTCGGCGCGGCCGTCGTGCTGCTCGCGGTCGTGTCCGCGGTGGAGCTGGCCGACCCCAGCACGGCCGACTTCGTGGGCCTGTTCGCGGCCGTCCCCTTCCTCGCTGCGGTCTTCGCCTTCTGGCAGACCGTGCTCGTCGTCGGCATCATCGCGACGATCGCCGGGATGGCCTTCGTCGGCGCGGCCGGGCCGATCACCGTGGCCGGCATGGTCAACCTGCTCGGCATCCTGCTGGCCACCGGCATCGCCGCCGCCGTGGCCACCATCCGGCAGCGGCAGGACGACAAGATCGCCGAGTTGCAGCGGCTGGCCGCGGTCGCCCAGCAGGCCGTGCTGCGGCCGCTCGGGCCGCAGGTCGGCTCGCTTGCGGTGGCCGGCCGCTACATCTCGGCGACGGCCGCCGCCGACATCGGCGGGGACCTCTACGAGGCCCTCGACACGCCGTACGGGGTCCGCATCATCATCGGCGACGTGCGCGGGAAGGGCCTGGACGCGGTCCGTCTGGCCAGCATCGTCCTCGGCTCGTACCGTCACGTGGCGTACGAGCGCAATGATCTGAAAGCCATGGTGACCGACCTCGACCGGGCGGTCGCGCGCAGCGTCGGTGACGAGGATTTCGTGACCGCGGCGCTGGTCGAGGAGCGTGGCGGCACGCTCACGATCGTCAACTGTGGACATCCGGCGCCGCTGCTGCTGCGGCGGGGCCAGGTCATCCCGCTGGATCCGCCGGCGCCGGCGCCCCCGCTGGGCTTCATGCCCGAGGTGAAAGCGCTGGTCACCCGGCTCGAGCCGGGCGACCGACTGCTGCTGTTCACCGACGGGCTCGGCGAGGCCCGCCGGGAGGGCGAGTTCTTCCCGACCGCCGACCGGGCCTGGCGGCTGCTGGGCCACGGCACGGTCGGTGACGGGCTCGCCTCGCTCGAGACCGCCCTGGTCGACTGGGTGCACGGCCGCCTCGAGGACGACATCGCGCTGGTCCTGCTGGAATACGCGGGCCCGGACGACGGCGCGACGATGCCGATGCCGAGCTGGGAGGTCGGCGCCGCCGGCAGTTAGGCGGCGGCGATCTCTTCGGTCTTGCCTTCGAGAACCGACTCCTCGGGGACCGACTCTCCGGTCGGCGGAGCGGGCGCGGGAGAGACCGGTACGGGCACCGGTTCCGGCTTGCGGTGGCGCCCGACGTAGTGACGTGGCTGGTCCGCCTGGCGAGGCTCCGGAATCAGGCTCTTGATCGTGGCGAACATGCGCGCCCCCTTGGCGGCTTGAATGAACGTCTATCCACAGCAACGAGCCGAGGAACCCTCCGATACGTGTGGGGCGCATGGGAGCACGCAAATAGCCGAACGGCTGTCCTGCTGGCCACCCGATCGGAGTCGTTTGATGTTCGAACCGACGGACAGACCCCCACACACGGGTGGTCGGTCACGAAACGGCTTGCGGGTTGTCCGCCTCTACCGATCAGTAATACAGTGGGAGTTACTGACGGGTAACTCCAAGACTCGCGGCGTTCGGAGAGCGGGGCCAGCAGCATGACTCACTACAAGGGCAACCTTCGGGACCTCCAGTTCAACCTGTTCGAGGTCTTCGAGGCTGATCGTGCGTTCGGCCAGGCGCCGTACGAGGACATCGACGCGGAGACCGCCAAGGACGTTCTTTCCGAGGTGAACCGCCTCGCCACCGAAGACCTCGCGGCCAGCTACACCGAGGCCGACCGCAACCCGCCGGTCTTCGACCCCGCCACGCACACCGCGCCGATGTCGGAGTCGTTCAAGAAGTCGTTCGAGCAGTGGATGGCCTCCGAGTTCTGGCGTCTCGACCTGCCGGGCTCCCTCGGCGGCACCCTCGCCCCGCGCGCCCTGTGGTGGGCGCTGGCCGAGAACATCCTCGGCGCCAACGCCCCGGTCTGGATGTACTCCTCCGGCCCGTCCTTCGCGCACGTCGTGCACGAGGAGGGCACCGAGGAGCAGAAGCAGTGGGCGAAGCTCTTCGTCGAGAAGCAGTGGGGCTCCACGATGGTGCTCACCGAGCCCGACGCCGGCTCCGACGTGGGCGCCGGCCGCACCCGGGCCATCGCGCAGCCCGACGGCTCGTGGCACATCGAGGGCGTCAAGCGCTTCATCACCTCGGGTGAGCACGACCTGAGCGACAACATCGTCCACTACGTGCTGGCCCGCCCGGTCGGCGTGGAGGGCGTGGGCGGCCCCGGCACCAAGGGCCTGTCGCTGTTCATCGTGCCGAAGTACCACTTCGACGCCGAGACCGGCGAGCTGGGCGAGCGTAACGGCGTCTACGCCACGAACGTCGAGCACAAGATGGGCCTCAAGGCCTCCAACACGTGCGAGATGACCTTCGGCGAGCACGGCACACCGGCCAAGGGCTGGCTGCTGGGCGAGAAGCACGAGGGCATCCGCCAGATGTTCATGATCATTGAGTACGCCCGGATGATGGTCGGCACGAAGGCGATCGCGACCCTGTCCACGGGTTACCTGAACGCTCTCGAGTACGCGAAGAACCGCGTACAGGGCGCCGACCTGGTGCAGAACGACAACAAGGCCGCCCCGCGCGTCACGATCACCCACCACCCCGACGTGCGCCGCTCGCTGATGCTCCAGAAGTCGTACACCGAGGCCCTGCGTGCCCTGGTCATCTACACCGCGACCTGGCAGGACAAGGTGGCCATCGCCGAGGCCGCCGGCGACACCGCCGCCGCCAAGGCCGCCAGCAAGGTCAACGACCTGCTTCTCCCGCTGGTCAAGGGCGTCGGCTCCGAGCGGGCGTACGAGCTGCTCGGTCACGAGTCGCTGCAGACCTTCGGCGGCTCCGGCTTCCTGCAGGACTACCCGCTGGAGCAGTACGTCCGCGACGCGAAGATCGACACCCTCTACGAGGGCACCACGGCGATCCAGAGCCTCGACCTGATCTTCCGCAAGATCGTGAAGGACCAGGGCCGTTCGCTGGCCACCCTGGCCACCGAGATCCAGTCGTTCATCGAGAGCGAGGCCGGCAACGGCCAGCTCAAGGAGGAGCGCCTGGCCCTGGGCAAGGCTCTGGGCGAGCTCCAGCAGATCCTCGGCGTGACCATGGGCTGGCTGGCCGCGGTGCAGGGCGGCGAGACCCGCGAGCTGTACAAGGTGGGCCTGACCTCCCGCCGCATCCTGCTCGCCCTGGGCGACGTGGTCCTGGCCTGGCTGCTGCTCCGCCAGGCCGACGTGGCCCTCAAGGCCCTGGGCCGCGAGGTCTCGGCGGCCGACAAGAACTTCTACGAGGGCAAGATCGCCGCGGCTCGCTTCTTCGTCCGCGAGATCCTTCCCCGCATCGGCTCCGACCGCCGCATCATCGAGAACACGAACCTCGACCTGATGGACCTCTCCGAGGACGTCTTCTGATCTCCGGCTAGCAGAACGGCGAGGGCCGGTGGACTACCAAGTCCGCCGGCCCTCGCCGTGTCCGGTTCATGGGCTCGTTCGTTCCTTCCGGCAACGGCGCGCCGCCACCGCGGCGCGCAGAGCCGGCCAGAGTCTCAGCCGTCTACCACGATCAGCGGCGGCGATGAGTTCGGCCAGTTGCGCCCGCTCGTGAGGCGGCACCATCGTGATCACGAGCAGCAGAGGCACGGACGCGGCCAACACCTCGGTGAGAGCGACCAGCGCGACCAGTAGGGCGACCAGGCCCATAACTGTGTAAGCGGACATTTCTCCTCCGATCACTGGGTTACGGCGACTGCGACGACGAGTGCCAGGGCGACGCCCACGGCGAAGACGACAACGGCCGCCGCAGCGGCCGACTGGATGATCGCGCCTATCGGTCTGATGGCCCGCGTGGCGAAGCGGAGGGCCACGACCAGACAGGCGCCGGCCATGAGGAGGAGGACTTCGGGACGATCCATCAGGGCCAGGAATTGCGGCTGCTTGTCGATCATGACTGCCATCCAAGAGCCGTAGCTGGACTGTTACTCACAGTGTGTATTCACCCTGCGTGAATATCCAGCGAGTTCATTCTGTGCTAAGTGGATCGTCTTGAGTATCGATCTGCCATGTGGCAATGTGTGAGCACTCACCTTGCCATGCGGCACTCCGACGGGTTACAAGCTCGTCCGAATCGTCCCGGTATGCTATTACTTTTTCACCTAATTTTCGGACTCCCGCGAGGGATGTCTCATCTTTGAATAGGGTTCTCTGGTGACTAACTCATTCGAGGAAGCCGGTGAAATCGGCTCCGGCGGATCATCACTCAAAGTGATCGCAAATCGCTGTGCCGCCGGCTCGTGCCCTACGATCTACGAGGCGGGCAACGGCTCGCTCGTGGTCCAGGGTTTTACCGTGAGAACGCAGGACACCGGCATCGACCTCCCCGACGGTGAGGGGCTTGTCGAGATTCCCGTGGAACTGCTGGCGGAAGCGATGCGCAACCTGTCCTGACACAACCTCGGGGGTGCTAGGTGTCATCGGCTCCGGGCACCCCCGCCGACTCCGAGGAGCCGGTGGGGGCCGCACTGGCTCGCATGCGGCGTGAGCGAAATCTGACCGGCGCGACGGTCGCCGAGCGGGTCGGCATGAGCCAGCCCAAAATCTCCCGGATCGAGCGGGGGAAGGGCGCCGCTGATCCCGAGGACGTTGCCCTGATCGCTCGCACCCTCGGCGCCAGCGAGAGCGAGACCCAAGCTCTGAAGGAGCGGGCCGAGCGGGGCGAGCGCGCGTACAACCGGCTCACCGATTGGCGCCCGACCTCGGCCAATCTCGCCGGCCGGCAGTCCACTCTCGCCGAGTGGGAGTCGAACGCGAGCGAGATTCGGGATTTTCAGCCGGCGTTGATAACAGGTCTCTTACAGAGCAGCGGTTACGCGCGTGCCGCTCTGGCGGGCTTTCAGCTCGCACCGCGGAGCGGGAACGCGACCCAGAACAGAGAGGCCGGGCTCCGGAACGCGGTGGCGGCGCGGATCGGGCGCCAGGAAGCTCTGGCCGACGGCACCAAGTCGTTCCACTTCGTCTTTCTCGAGTCGGTGCTGCGTAACCGGATATGTTCCCCGGTCGACATGCTCGCCCAGATCAGCAGCCTGCGCGAGCTCAACGATCTACCGAACGTGCGCATCGCCATCGTCCCGGACGATGCCGAGATCGAGGTGCCCGCGCTGCACGGCTTCGTCGTCTACGACGAGGACCTCGTGGTGATAGACCTGTTCAACACCGGCCTGACCACCCGCGGCCGCCGTGACGTGGCCGAGTACCGCGAAGTGTTCGAGGCCTTCGCGCGCCATGCCACCGCCGACGTTCCGGCGACCTTGGCCCGCTATCACGACTACTACCTGGCCCAGATCGAACGAGGCTAGCCGCGGGCGGTGTGTCGCTCGATCAGGTGCATCGACTTGGGCTCTGTGGTGGACCATTGGCCGTCCTCGCGGTGGACGGCCAAGCCTGCTGTCTTGAGGGCCACGTCGACGCCGTCGTACTGGGCGTCGGGGATCAAGAGCAGGGAGACCTCGGAGACGGTGGGGTTGTGGCCCACCACCAGGACCGTGTGGACCGCGTCGGGGACCGTGCGCAGCAGGTCGAAGACCTCTGTGCGGCCTCCGAAGTAGAGGGACTCCTCGTAGCGCACCTCGGGAGCGCCGCCGCCCGGCTTGGCCTGGGCCAACGCGATCGAGACGCCCTGCCAGGTCTGGCGGGTGCGGGCGGCGGGGGAGCAGAAGACCAGGTCGGGGTGGAGGCGCTCGTCGGCCAGCCAGGCGCCGGCGGCGTCGGCGTCGGTCTCGCCACGCTCGGTCAGCTTGCGGTCGAAGTCCCGTTGATCGTCGCCGATGATCTCGGCCTTGGCGTGGCGGAGCAGAACGAGCGTCCGTGCGGTCATGGGGACAGCTTGCCTGATTGAGGAAACGGGCGGGTGGGTAACCCATCATCAACGCATTGACCCCGGTGATGATCAAGGAGGCCCGTGATGGGCATCGGCGGCAGCATCTTCCTGCTGGCGGTAGGCGCGATTCTCGCGTTCGCCGTCAACGCGGACATCAGCGGGCTCGACATCAACATCATCGGCTGGATTCTGATGGCCGCCGGTCTGGTCGGGCTCATCATCACGCTCTGGTACTGGAACAGCCGTCGCCGCACTGTGGTGACCCGGCAGACCGCCGCTCCCGTGGTTGCTCCCAACCAGCAGGTGCGCAGCGAGTACCGCGAGACCCGTCGCGAGGACGCCCCGCCGCCCCCGCCTCCGGGTTACTGATTGAAGACTCGCGACGCCGGCCGGCCGCTTCCCCCCTAGCGGCCGTGCCGGCGTCGCGCGATCAGAGAGCGGCCTTGATGGCCGTCGCCACCGGCGTGGCCGGACGGCCGAGCAGCTTCTCGAGGTCGTCGCGGGGCACGAAGAGCGCGCCCGACGCGGTGGCCCGGTCCACATCGGCGAAGACGTCGGCTGCCTCGCGCGGCAGGCCCACGCTGACCAGCAGCTCGGTGTACTTGTCGACGTCGAGGTCGGTATAGGTCACCGGCTTGCCGGTCTGCCGGGAGATCTCGGCGGCCAGCTCGGCCTTGGTGAGGGCCTCGCCGCCCAGCTCGTACGTCCGGCCCTCGTGCCCCTCGCTCTCCGCGGCGACGAGGACGGCCGCGGCGGCCTCGGCGAAGTCGGCCCGGGTGGCCAGGCTGATCTTGCCGTCGCCGGAGGCGCCGACGAGGCCCTGCGCGACCGCCTGGTCGAGCGGGTAGTTCTCGATGTACCAGCCGTTACGCAGGATGACGTACGGAAGCCCGGAGTTCTTGATCAGTTTTTCGGTGACCGCGTGCTCGCCGGCGAGCTTCATGTCGGTGGTGTCGGCCTTCGGCGCGCTGGTGTAGACGACCAGCCCGACGCCGGCGGCCTTGGCGGCCTCGATGACGTTGGTGTGCTGGGGAACCCGCTTGCCGGGCTCGCTGGCCGAGATGAAGAGGAGCTTGTCCGCGCCCTCGAAGGCGGCCCGCAGCGCCTCCGGGTCGTCGTACGACACCTTCTTGACCGTGATGCCGAGGTCGGCGATCTTCTCGACCTGGCGCCCGATGCCGACGATGTCGGCGGCCGGTACGCCCTTGGCCAGCAGGGACTCGATGGCGAGGCGGCCGAGGTGTCCGGTGGCGCCGGTAACAACGATGGTCATGGGGAGCTCCTCTGACGTTCTTGATCTGCCAGTAGGAGCCAACATGCCTGGTCAGGGATCACTTCCCATTCGATAGTAGGCACCTTGAAGTGCAATACTTACTCGCATGGAAGTGACGGCGTACGCGAAGGACTGCCCGAGCCGGCAGATCCTCGACCGGATCGGCGACACGTGGAGCGTCCTGATCGTGGTGATGCTGGCCGACGGGCCGCAGCGCTACACGGCGCTGTCGAAGAAGATCCAGGGCGTGAGCCCGAAGATGCTCACCCAGACGCTGCGCGGCCTCGAACGTGACGGCCTGATCATCCGTACCGTGCACGCCGAGGTGCCGCCGCGCGTCGACTATCGGCTCACCGACCTCGGCCAGAGCCTGCTGGGCCTGGTGCGAGGGCTGGAGCTATGGGCCGAGACCCACATCGAAGATGTCCAGAACGCACGCTTCCGCTATGACAACCCGGGAGTTCAGGCGTACAGCGCGAAGTAGATCGCGATGTGGTGGCAGAGGGCGGCCACCAGCGTGCAGGCGTGGAAGAACTCGTGGTGACCGAAGACCGTGGGCCACGGGTTCGGCCGGCGCAGCGCGTAGAAGACGGCGCCGACGCTGTAGATCACGCCGCCCACCGCGAGCAGCACGAGGCAGGTGACCCCGCCGGTGTGCAGGACGTCGGGCAGGATCGCGACGGCGCCCCAGCCCAGCGCGAGATAGAGCGGCGCCCCGGCCCAGCGCGGGAGATGGGGCCAGATGGTCTTGAGGGCGACGCCGCCCAGGGCTCCGCCCCAGATCAGTGAGAGCATCAGCGTCGCCTTGCCCGGGTGCAGCAGCAGGACGCAGAACGGCGTGTACGTGCCGGCGATGAATATGAAGATCATCGAGTGGTCGGCCCGCCGCATGATCTGGTAGCCGCGTTCGCTCCAGACCCGCCGGTGGTAGAGCGCGCTGATGCCGAACAGGCCACAGACGGTCGCGCTGTAGATCAGGACACTGAAGAACGGCGAGAAGCCCGGTCGGCTGAGCGCGATCGAGCACAGCACGATGCCGCCGACAACGGCGACGAAGAACGCATACTGATGCAACCGGCCGCGCAGACGCGGCTTGCCGAGGTCGGCCGGCTTCATCCGGAACGGTGCGGAGGTCGTCACGACTCCAGGTTACGGTATCGTAAGTTACTGGCAAGTAGAGCGAGGATGTCGTGATGAGGTTACGACAGGTCGGCGCCACCGCGCTGCTGATCGAGTGCCGCGACTCCGATCACGTCGAGGCCTGGCGCCGTGAGCTCTGGCGCCGGCGCGAAGAGGGCGACCTGGCGGTGATCGACATCGTTCCGGGTGCTGACACAGTGCTGCTCGACGGCGTCGCGCCGGGCACGGTCTCGCTTCTGTCGGGCTGGGCCGAGCCGGATGCGGCGTCGGCCGTCGAGGGGCCGCTGGTCGAGGTGCCGACGGTCTTCGACGGCGAGGACCTGGCCGACGTCGCCTCACTCTGGCGGGTGACGGTGGACGACGCGATCGGCCGGCTCGTCGAGATCGAATTCACGGTTGCGTTCAGTGGCTTCGCTCCCGGTTTCGGTTATTTGCGAGGTCTTCCGGAGGAGTGGGCGGTTCCCCGGCTCGCCGCTCCGCGGCCTCGCGTGCCGGCCGGCTCGGTCGCCCTCGCCGGGGCTTACTGCGGGATTTATCCCTCGGCCTCGCCGGGCGGGTGGCGGCTGATCGGCCGCACGGGTCTGGAGCTATTTGATGTACGCCGGGAGGAGCCGGCCATCCTCAGTCCAGGAACCCGCGTGAAGCTCGTGCCGACCTCATGATCACGGTGACGCGGGCCGGCCCGCTGACGACGGTGCAGGATCTCGGGCGGCCCGGGTACGCCCATCTCGGCGTCCCCCGGTCGGGAGCGCTCGACGGGCCGGCCCTGACGCGGGCCAACGCGCTGGTCGGCAACCCGGCCGGCGCGGCCGGGCTGGAGACCACGCTGATGGGGTGCGCGCTGCGGTTCGAGAAGGCGGCCCGGGTCGCGGTCACCGGGGCGACGGCGGTCGTGAAGCTGGACGGCGACGCGGCCGACGGCGTGATCGAAGTGCCGGCCGGTTCGGTGCTCGACATCGGCCGGGCCACCGCGGGCGTGCGGTCGTACATCGCGGTGGCGGGTGGGATCGACGTCGAGCCGGTGCTGGGCAGCCGCTCGGCCGACACGCTGTCGGGCCTGGGGCCGGCCAAGCTCACGGACGGGACGGTGCTGCCGATCGGATCGGCCACCGGGACGGTGGCCGACGGTGGTTCGCCGGCTAAGTACCCGGCCGAGCTGGAGTTGGGAGTGTGGCTCGGGCCGCGCGACGACTGGTTCGAGAGCCGGGAGCTGTTCGAGAACCCGTACAAGGTCAGCCCGATGAGCAACCGCATCGGCTGCCGGCTGGCCGGCAGCGCCCTGACCCGCGCCAAGGCCGGCGAACTGCCCTCCGAAGGAGTGGTGCTGGGCGCGGTGCAGGTGCCGGCGGACGGGCAGCCGTTGATCTTCCTGGCCGATCATCCGACGACCGGCGGCTACCCCGTGATCGGCGTGGTCGACGACGTGACGCCGCTCGCGCAGGCCCGGCCGGGTACTACGGTTCGGTTCCGTGCCCTCCATTGACCTCAACGCCGACCTCGGCGAAGGATTCGGCCGGTGGCGCCTCGGCGACGACGAGGCGCTGCTCGACATCGTGACCTCGGCCAACGTGGCCTGCGGCTTCCACGCCGGCGACCCGTCGACCATGCGCCGCGTCTGTTCAGCGGCAACCGCCAAGGGCGTGGCGATCGGCGCCCAGGTCGGCTATCGCGATCTGGCGGGCTTCGGGCGACGGCGGATCGAGTACGAGCCGGACGAGCTCCGCGACGACATCCTGTACCAGATCGGGGCGCTGAGCGCGTTCGGCCAGGTCGCGTATGTGAAGCCGCATGGGGCGCTCTACAACGTGGCGGCCGTCGACGAGGTGCAGGCGGGGGCGGTGGTCGCGGCGGTTCGGGAGTACGCGCTTCCGGTGTTGTGCCAGCCGGGATCGACGCTGGCGCGCTTGGCGGCGGCGGAAGGGCTGACGGTCGTGGGCGAGGGGTTCGCCGATCGTGGGTACCGGGCGGACGGGACGCTTATGCCGCGCTCTCAGGCGGGTGCCGTGCTGCACGAGGCCGAGGCGGTGGTCACCCAGGCCGTACGGATGGCGGTTTCTCGCGTGGTTTCCACCACCGACGGGGAGGTGGTGCCGGCGCCGGTCGCCTCGATCTGCGTTCACGGGGACACACCGGGCGCGGTCGACCTGGCCGCCCGGGTCCGTGCGGGGCTGCACGAAGCCGGGCTGACCGTCACGCCGTTCGCTTAGGACTCGTCCAAGCCTCGAAGGATCAGGGGAAGGCGGTCGGGGCCGTCGGTGGTGACGACGATCGGGACCCCCCAGTCCTGGCGGGTCAGGTGGCAGGCGGCGAACTCGACGTCGACGTCGCAGGTGGCGGCCTGGGCCACGACCTGGAGGATGCCCTTGGGGACGTCGGGGTTGATCACCAGCGGGCGGGACAGGTCTGTGGTGACGCCGGCGCCTGACAGCAGCAGCTCGGGTGGGGAAGCGGAGACCTCCAGGCGGGTCGACGGGCCGAACTGGGTGTCCAGTTTCTGGCCGGGAGCCGGCGTGAAGATCACGTCCAGGGTCAGTTCGCCGGGGGCGACCGGTGACGGCGGGCGCTCGGTGCGGTGGCGTTCGCCGGCCACGCTCTGCACGGCGCCGGGGGCCAGGTGGGTCAGGCGGTGGGCGGCCGACTCGACCACGATCACGTCGCCGGTGGAGGTGACGAGCACGTCGCTGGGCTCGGCCAGGCCGGAGTCGACGGTCGAGACCGTCTCCGCGGTGGGGTCGTATCGGCGGATCGCGCCGTTGTAGGTGTCGGCGATCAGGACCGAGCCGTCGGACAGAGCGGCCACGCCCAGCGGATGCTGGAGCAGCGCCTCCTTGGCCGGGCCGTCCACGTGGCCGAAGTCGAACAGGCCCTGGCCGACGGCGGTGTGCATGACGCCGGCCTCGATGTAGCGCAGGGCCGAGGTCTCGCTGTCGGCGATCCACAGGCGGTCGCCGCCAACCGAGAGGCCGGACGGCTGGGCCATCCAGACGTCGGGGATCGGGCCGTCGCGCAGCGACTCGACCGTCGTGCCGGCGTACACGCCGACCGTCCGCTTGATCGGGTCGAACCACCACAGCTGGTGGATGCCGGCCATCGCGATGATGACCTTGTCGTCGAACCAGGCCAGGTCCCACGGCGAGGACAGGTCGGTGGCGAGCGCGTCGTGCGGGTGCTCGTCGACGGCCGAACGCCACGGGCGGCCCGACCCGGCGACCAGGGTGATCTCGCCGTCGGCCAGGTGCAGGCCGCGCAGCTGGTGGTTCACGGTGTCGGCGACGACCACGTCGTAGCCGGCGGTGGCGGCGACGTCGGACGGGAGAAGCAGGAGGCCCTGCGGCTCGTTGAACGGGCCGAACCGGCGTACGAGCGTCTCGCCGTCCGCCTCGACCTCGGCCACCGAATGGCCGGTGGAGTCGCTGACCAGCAGGTTTCCGGTGGGCAGCTCGATCGCCTTGCCCGGGAAGCGCAGAAGCGTGTCGGGCGCGGGCGGGGGCACATAGGGGCCGTCGCCGCGGTGCAGCGTGCCGTCCGCGGTGTGCTTGGTGATCAGCTCGTCGATCAGGCGGGACAGGCCCTCGGCGTGGCCCTCGCCGGCCATCGAGGCGACCAGATATCCGGTCGGGTCGACCACGGCGATGGTGGGCCAGGCCTTGGCCGCGTACTGCTGCCAGAGATGCATGTCGCCGTCGTCGACGACCGGGTGGTGCACGCCGTAGCGCTCGACGGCGGCGGCCAGCGCCTTCGGGTCGCGCTCGTGCTCGAATTTCGGCGAGTGGACGCCGATCACGACCAGGGCGTCGCCGTACTTCTGCTCGAGCGGCCGAAGCTCGTCGAGCACGTGCAGGCAGTTGATGCAGCAGAAGGTCCAGAAGTCCAGGATGACGATCTTGCCGCGCAGATCGGCGAGGGTCACATCCCGGCCGCCGGTGTTCAGCCAGCCTCGGCCCCGGAGCTCCGGCGCCCGCACACGTCCAGTCATCCGACCATCGTGCCGCACCGGCATCGCCGGCACGGCACGAAGGTGGTCAGGATGACAACCGTCAGCTGTTGGGCTTCAGGCAGAGGACCTGCGACTTGCCGTCGCCCGTGGTGGTGAGCACGGACGGGTTGGCCGGGTCGGCGCACTGGGTCTTGTCGTCCACGATGGAGACGACCTGGAAGGTGCCGCTGCCACCGCAGTCGACCTTGACCGCGGCCGTGCCGTCCTGCTTGACGCAGTCGCCGGTCTTCATGGCGGCCTCGTTGTTGTCGCCGGCGACCAGGAAGACCAGGCCGAAGACGACACCGAGCAGCACGATCGCGCCGAGCACGATGGCGAGCAGGATCGGGAACACCCGCACGTGCGGCGTCTCCGGCTTCGCGGCCGGGGCGTCCGGCTTGAAGCTGTCGAACTTGCCCTGCTCAGACTCGGGCCCCGGCCAGCTGGTGGTGTCGTTCGGGCTGGGCGGGGTCACCGTGGCCCGGCTGGCCGCGCTGCCGAACCCGCCGCTGGTCTCGGGCCCGAAGCCGCCGCTCGTGTCGGGCCCGCTGCCCGGCACGAAGCCGCCCGGCTGGCCACCGTTCGGCCCGCCGAAACCGTTGATGCCCGGAGGCATCGGAGGAAGAGCGGGAGCAGGCACGTACGGCTGCTGATCGCGCCCGGCAACGTCGGTGGTCATCTCGTTGAACTGATCGGGCCGAGCGCCCGGGCGCTCACCGAAGGGCGAGGCGCCGTTGGCCGGCTCACCGGGTCGGGCCCCGAACGGCGAGTTGCCGTTCGGCGAATCCCCCGGTCGCGGTCCGAAGGGCGAATTACCTTGCTGGCCGTACGGGGAATCGCCCTGCCCGAACGCAGAGTCACCCTGCGGTCCGAACGGCGAGTCGCTGGGCTTGCCGTACGGGGAATCGCCCTGCTGTCCGAAGGGAGAGTCGCTCTGAGCGCCGAAGGGCGAGTCACTCTGCTTGCCGTACGGGGAATCGCCCTGCTGTCCGAAGGGAGAGTCGCTCTGAGCGCCGAAGGGCGAGTCACTCTGCTTGCCGTACGGGGAGTCACCCTGCTGGCCGTAGGGCGAGTCGCCCTTCGGGCCGAACGGCGAGTCGCTGGGCTGGCCATAGGGCGAGGCGCCCGCGGGCGAGCCCGGCGGGGTGCCGTAGGGGGAGCCGCTGGACGGCTGCTCCTGGGCCGCGCCGAACGGGGAGCCGCTGGCCGGGGCGCCGTAGGTGCCACCGCCGTAAGGCGAGCCCTCCGAGCCGCCGCCGGCGGGGGTGCCGTAGGGCGAGCCTTCCGAGCCGGGGCCCGTGGGATTGCCGTAAGGCGTTCCCTCCGAGCCGGGGCCCGTGGGATTGCCGTAAGGCGAGCCCTCCGAGCCGGAACCGGCCGGGGTGCCGTAGGGCGTGCCCTCCGAGCCGGGGCCCGCGGGAGTGCCGTAGGGCGAGTTCTCCGAGCCGGTGCCGTACGGGGAGGTGGTCTCGGCGGAAGCGCCGGCCGGGAACGATGCCGCGGCGGCGCCGGTGGGTGAGACGCGGGCGCTGGCCCGGGCCGGGGACTGCGGGGCGACGCCGGGCGTGCCCGGTTCGTCCTGCTGCTGGCCGAAGCCCTCCTCGGGGCGTGCGGTGAACATGCCCGTCGGCTCACTGAAGTCGGCCGCCGGCTGGAACTCCTGGGCCGGGGCCGAAGAGGCGCCCTCCTGGTCGGACTCGGCCGGCGCCGGACGGCCGTACACCCGCGCCTGCGGGCTGGCCGTCTGCGGCGGCAGTTCGGTGGCCTCGACCGGGGCGACCCGGTTCGTCGTCGGCACCGAAGCGCTGGCCGTGACCGGCCGCGCCGAACCGACCGCAGCCGATCCGGCGGACGCCGATCCGGCCGAAGCCGATCCGGTCGATCCGACAGCGGGCGAGCCAAATGCGCCCTGGCTGGCCGACCCGTATGCGCCCGAGCCGGCGGAGCCGTCTGAGGTCGATCCGTAGGCGCCCGAGCCGTCTGAGGCCGATCCGGTCGACCCGTATGCGGCCGAGCCGGCGGAACCGACCGCGGGTGAGCCGGTCGATCCGTACGTGCTTGAGCCGACAGAAGCGGAACCGGTCGAAGGCGAGCCGGAAGCGGGGTCGACCGAAGCCGAGCCGGGCTGAAGCTCGGAGGGGTCGCGCGGCTGCGGCACCGATCCGTTGCGGGAGTCGGAGCCGGTCAGGGCGCCGAGCGCGGCGCCGGGGACCCGCTGCGGATATCCACTCGGGCTGTCGCCGGCCGGCTCGGGGCGCCGGTAGGGGGCGTGCTCGTCGGGCGCCTCGCCGGACGGGCCGTCGCCGAAACCGGAGCCGTAGGCCGGGGCCTCGGAGCGCGGGGGCGCGCCGTACGGCGACTCGGCGGCGGACTGGTCGAACGGGCGGGCCGAGCCGTACGTGCCGGTGGCCGGCTGTGCGCCGGAGTTCTCCTCCGCCGAGCCCTCGCCGAAGGGCGCCGGGCGAGCGGAACCGTAAGCGCCCGCCGCGGGCTGGGCCGATCCGTACGGCGAGTCGGACTGTGCCGATCCATATGGCGAGTCCGGCTGGGCCGATCCGTATGCCGCGGCGGCGGCCGGTGGCTGGTCACCCTGGCTGCTGCGGCCGAACGGGTCGGGCAGGGCCGGCGCGCCGCCGCCGGGGGCACGGCTGGGCAGGTCGGAACCGCTGGGGGCACGGCTCGGCAGGTCGGAGCCGGCTGGAGTGCGGCTGGGCAGGTCAGAGCCGGCCGGGGTGCGGCTCGGCAGGTCGGATCCGGCGGTGCCGGAGCGGCCGAAGGGATCGGCGAACGGCTCGGACCGGTACGGGTGGGGCGGGATCTCCTCCTGCGCGGAAGGCGCGGACGGAGCGCCGCCGCCGAACGCGCTGAAGCCGCCGGACGGAGGGCCGTCGGGGGACGACTGGGTGCGGATGGGCAGGTCGCCGCCCTGCTGAGGAACGGCCGGCTGTCCCTCGGGCTCCTGGCCGCCGGGCGTGCCGCGCAGCGGGAAGCCGCCACTGCCGCCGCCTCGGGTCGGGAAGGCCGAGCCGCCGCCACCGGCGCCGCGCAGCGGGAAGCCGCCGGCGGGGTCGGCCGCGGCCTGGGACTGCTGGGGCTGAGGCGGGACCGCCGCCGCGGCGGCCGGGCGCGCGGCCTCGGGAGCTCCCGTCGGGCGCACCGACGGCGGGGCGTCGGGCAGATCGGTCAGGGTCGCGCCGGGCACGCGCACGCGCTGGTTGTCGAAGGCCGAGACGCCGGGAGGCCGTCCGGTGGACGGGTCGCCGGCGCCACGACTGGGAAGGTCACCGAAGCTGGGGCCGCCGCCCGGACCGGGGCCGCCAAGACCGGGGCCGCCAAGACCGGGGCCGCCAAGACCGGGGCCGCCAAGACCGGGGCCGCCAAGACCGGGGCCGCCAAGACCGGGCCCACCGAAACCGGGGCCGGACTGGCTGGGGCCGGACTGGCCGAGACTGCCCTGGTCGGGGCCGGACTGGTCACGACCGGCCTGGCCGGCCGCGAAGCCGTTGAAGCCTTCGAAGTTGTCCACGGTGCCGCCCGGGTTCGCGTTCCGCTGCGGGAGCGGGGCGCCCTGGCGCTGGACGAACTGGTTTTCCGAGTCGGGGGTGGAGCGCACCTGCGGCGCCCACGCCGAGTCGCCGGGGGTGACCGAACCGTACGGCGAGGCGCCCCCGCGCTGTGGCAGCGCGCCACCCTCCTCGGGCTGCGGCACGCGGGCTGAGCCGTAAGGGGTCCCGCCGTGGCCGTCAGAGCCGCCGGAGGAAGGGCCGCCGGAGGAAGGGCCGCCGGAAGAGGGACCGAAGGAGGAGACCGCGGGCACCACGAACGGCGAGCCGCCGTTCGGCGTGGCCTGCGGGGGCGGGCCGTACGAGCTGGGGAAACCATCGGCGGGCGGCTGCGCGGACGCTCGGCCCGCAGCCCGCTGACCGTCGGTGTCCGGCGGGAAACCGTCCGACGTGGGTCCGCCCGACGTGGCCTCGGCCGGTCGCGAACCGGCGTAATGCCCCTCGGACGTCATGAGCGCCTCCTCATACATTTCGGCCGTGCCGGGCTTTGCACGGACGCGGCCTGCCGGCGGGCGCCGGAGACCGTGCCCAGCTCTGAGGCCAGGCCGTGCGGGATTCGCGGGCCGGAAACAAGGCCGTGAACCCCGGCCCCCGTGCCGACCGGCCGAGCCGGCTCGTTGGCCGTGCCCAACCGTACCGGGCGAGGGCGGCAGGAGGAATCCCGGTGTACGTCCGGAAGGGGACCGATCGGAGATCTTTAAGCGTGACGTGAAAATGCAAACGGCCCGTCCGGAGTGAATCCGGGCGGGCCGTGGCGCCGTGGGGTCAGAAGTTGCGGCGCTGGGCCATGAGAGCGATCTCATCGCGCATCGACTGGGTGGGTGCGCTCATCCACGCCCGGTCGATGGCACGGTTCTCGCGGTTGATCATCCGGCGCCGGCGGAGGCGGTCGGCGATGCTCATTGCTAAGTCACTTCCCTTTTGCGCCGGGATCATCCGGCCACATCGTGGTGCTCGTCTCGGTAAGTCCATTGTGCTACTCACCGAGACGAGCTGCCATCGATTTAGGGGGTGACGTCGAGCACGTACCTAACGATCGTAGGTCAAGAAAACCGGTTGCCTACGCATCTTCGGTGTGCCTAGCTCCAGGAGAGCAGCGCCCCCTCGGGATCGGCGAGGAAGTCGCCGATGTCGCGGAGGAATTTCGAGCCCAGCTCGCCGTCGATGATCCGGTGGTCGAAGGAGAGCGACAGGGTGGTGACCTGGCGCGGCTTGACCTTGCCCTTGTGCACCCACGGCATCGCCTTGATCGCGCCGAAGGCCAGGATCGCCGATTCGCCCGGGGGCAGGATCGGCGTGCCGGTGTCGACGCCGAACACCCCGACATTGGTGATCGAGAGCGTTCCGCCCGACATGTCGGAAGGAGGCGTCTTGCCGGATCTTGCGACCTGGACCAACGTGTTCAACGCCTCGGCCAGCTCCCGCAACGTGAGACGCCCGGCGTCCTTGATGTTGGGAACGATGAGGCCACGTTCGGTGGCCGACGCGATACCGAGGTTCACGTACTCCTTGACGACGATCTCGTTCGTCGTGCCCGACCAGGTCGAGTTGACCATCGGGTGGCGCTTGACGGCGAGCAGCACCGCCTTGGCCACCAGCAGCAACGGCGAGATTCGGACGTCGCGGAACTCGCGCCGGGCCTTGATCTTCTCGAGCGCCTTCATCGATCGCGTCACATCGATCGTGAGGAACTCGGTGACGTGCGGCGCCGTGAAGGCCGACGCCACCATGTTCTCCGCGGTGAGCTTCCGCACGCCCTTGATCGGGACGCGCTGCTCGCGGGACGCGTCGAAGACCGCCGCGGCCGGAGCGGTGGTCACCGTGGGTGCCGCGGTCGCTGCTTGCTGTCGCGCTGACGCGGCCTGGTGTACGTCGTCACGACTGACCGAACCCATCGGACCGGTCCCGGTGATCGCGGCGAGGTCGACGCCGAGATCGCGGGCGAGCTTGCGGACCGGCGGCTTGGCGAGCACCGGGCCGGCCGTCCGCGCGATCGGAGCCGGAGCCGGAGCCGGCGTCGGAACGGGAGCGGGCGGCGGGGGCGGGGTTACTGCTTCTGTCGGCGCCGCTACGGGCGTACCCAAGCGGGGTCGTCGTTTTGCCGCAGTTGTCCGTGGTCCGTAACCGACCAGAACCGGTGTGCGCCCGGCGTTGGGCGCGGGGCTGCCGGCCATGCCCGGCTCGACGGCGCCCTCGGCCGGCGCGATCTGCACCGCCGCGAGCGACTCGGCCGACGGCACCGGGCCGTCGAAGTCGGGCAGCGGACCGGCCGACGGGTCGGTGTCGATCGCGATGATCGGCGCGCCCACCTCGACCGTCGTGCCGGCCTCGAAGAAGATGCGGGCGACCACGCCGCCCCACTTGGCCGGGATCTCCACGGCCGCCTTGGCCGTCTCGACCTCGACGATCGGCTGGTTGAGCTCGATCGTGTCGCCGACCTTGACCAGCCAGGACAGGATCTCGCCCTCGGTGAGACCCTCGCCCAGGTCGGGCAGGGGGAACTCCTTGATCCGGGACATCGGCGTCACCAGCCGAACGAACGGTCGACGGCGTCCAGCACCCGATCGAGGTCGGGAAGGTATTCCTCCTCGACCCGGGCCGCCGGGTACGGGATGTCGTAGCCGGTCACCCGCAGCACTGGGGCCTCGAGCGAGTAGAAGCAGTGCTCGCTGACGCGGGCCGCGATCTCGGCGCCCAGGCCGATGTTGCCCGGCGCCTCGTGCACCACGACCGCGCGGCCGGTGCGCTTGACCGACTCGTACACCGGCTCGTAGTCGATCGGGGAGAGCGACCGCAGGTCGATGACCTCGAGGTTGCGCCCGTCCTCGGCCGCGGCGGCGGCCGCGTCGAGCGCGGTGCGGACCATCGGGCCGTACGCGATGACGGTCGCGTCCGCGCCCGGGCGTACCACCCGCGACTTGTGCAGCGGATAGGCGCCGGCCAGGTCGGCGCCGAGGTCGACGTCGCCCTTCTCCCAGTAGCGGCGCTTCGGCTCGAAGAAGACGACCGGGTCGTCGGAGGCGATCGCCTGCTGGATCATCGTGTACGCGTCCGCGGGGTTCGAGCAGGTCACGACCTTGAGGCCGGGAGTGTGCGCGAAGTACGCCTCGGGGGACTCGGAGTGGTGCTCGACCGCTCCGATGCCGCCGGCGAACGGAATGCGGATCACGATGGGCACCTTGACCTTGCCCCGCGAGCGGTACGACATCTTCGCCACCTGGGTGACGATCTGGTTGTACGCGGGGTAGACGAACCCGTCGAACTGGATCTCGCACACCGGCCGGTATCCCCGGATCGCGAGGCCGACGGCGGTGCCCACGATGCCGGCCTCGGCCAGCGGCGTGTCGATGACCCGGTCCTCGCCGAAGTCCTTCTGGAGGCCGTCGGTGATCCGGAAGACGCCGCCGAGCTTGCCGACGTCCTCGCCCATGACGACGACCTTGGCGTTGCTCTCCAGCGAGCGCCGCAGGCCGTGGTTGAGCGCCTTGCCGAGGGTGATGTTCTCGCTCATCAGTGCCCGCTCCCCTCGAACGAAGCCTGGTAGTCGGTGAACTGCCGGCGCTGCTCGTCGAGATCGGGCGAGCCGTTCGGATAGACGTGGTCGAACATGGTGACCGGCTGCGGGTCGGGCATCGCCAGCACCCGTTCGCGCAGGTCGAGGGCGAGCTGCTTGGCCGCCTCGTCGGCCTCGGCGAAGAAGCCGTCGTCCGCGATCTTCTGCTTGGCCAGGAAGGCCTTGAGCCGGGAGATCGGGTCCTTGGCCTTCCACGACTCGACCTCGCTGGCGATCCGGTAACGCGTCGGGTCGTCCGAGCTGGTGTGCGCGCCCATCCGGTAGGTGTACGCCTCGATCAGCGTCGGGCCCTCGCCCTGGCGGGCGCGGTCGAGCGCCGCGCGGGTGACCGCGTAGCTGGCCAGCACGTCGTTGCCGTCGATGCGTACGCCCGGGAAGCCGAACCCGGTGGCCCGGCGGTAGAGCGGGATGCGGGTCTGGCGCTCGAGGGGCTCGGAGATGGCGTACTGGTTGTTCTGGCAGAAGAAGACGATGGGGGCGTTGAAGACGCCCGACCAGACGAACGCCTCGTTGACCTCGCCCTGGCTGGTGGCGCCGTCGCCGAAGTAGGCGATCACGGCCTCCCCGTCGGGGCTGCCGGTCTTGCCGTCCATGGTCACGCCCATCGCGTAACCGGTGGCGTGCAGGGTCTGCGCCCCGATCACGATCGTGTAGCCGTTGAACTTGTGCTCGTTGGCGTCCCAGCCACCCTGGTCGACACCGCGGAACAAGCCGAATGGCATGATCGGGTCGATGCCGCGGGTGTAGAGCACGCCGTGCTCGCGGTAGGTGGGGAAGGCCATGTCCTGCGGGCGCAGGGCCCGTCCGGAGCCGACCTGGGCCGCTTCCTGGCCGAGCAGGCTGGCCCAGAGGCCGAGCTCGCCCTGCCGCTGGAGCGCGAGCGCCTCGCTGTCGAGCCGCCGGACCGTCACCAGGTCGCGGTAGAGCCCGCGGTATTCCTCGTCGGTGAAGTCGACGGAGTACGTCGTGCCGTCCGCGGTCGTGACGCTGTCGACGCGCTCCCCCTGTGGGGTGAGCAGTTGGACGAAGCCGCCTGCCGGTGCGTCAGCACCGACTTCGCTTTCGCCGTTCGCCATCGTGTCTCCCTGTTTCGTGTCAGCGCCGCGGCGGGTGTTGCCCGTCCACGCGGCGAACCGCCTCGGTCGCCGCGCCTGGCCCGGGTGAGGTTGCCGCGCAGCGTTTCGGCGCGGGCCGAGACCCCGCCGGGGAGTGACGGCCCCCACCTCCGCCCCGCTGATTCGGCGAAGCGACGGCGGCGGTGCCGTCGCACCCATCCTGACAGAGAACGTGAGCCCCGTTACAGGTCAGGTCGATCACAACTGGGAAATTCAGCCGTCACATCGGTGCCCGTATTTGTCCTATTAAGTGGTTTTCGTACGGTCACTACCGTACGAACGGGCCCTTCCCACCGCTGCCGATATGCCCATGCGTCGTTCACTCCGGTAACCGGGACGAATCAATGTTGATCATTCCAGCCTCCGGCCCGGGGGCCGCCTCGTGACACGCCCGTGACCGGCCAGTTACCCCCGGTTTGTTGCCCAGCTCGTTGCCCAGTTCGCCGCAAGGAGGAGACCGGACGTGCCGGATCAGCGCGACGACGACCTCGTGCCGCCGATGAAGGTGATGCGGAAGCGCCTCAACGGCGTCTACCGGGCCGACACCGGCTTCTCCGGTCCCACTCGCCGTTATGTGCTGATCGTGGCGCTTCTGGTGGGCCTCGCGTCGATACCGACCCTGGCCGCGATCACCGCCGGAACCAACGAGCTCAACGGCGACCGGACCGACACTATGGACGTTCCGGTGCTCCCGCCGGCACTGCCCGGCCCGGTCGCGGTGTCCCCGTCCGCCTCGGCCTCGGCCGGCCCCGCGCCCACGGGCCAGTCGCCGGCGGGCGAGTCCCCGGCTTCGAAGGGCGCCCAGCAGGCCGCCGACGCCGCGAAGAGGCTCGGCCTCCTGCTGGGCCAGGCCGGCCAGCGACAGTCGTTGGGCCAGGCCGATCGTCGGGAGCCGTTCGCGGCGTTGCCTGGGATGCCCCGCGTGCCGGGCCTTCCTTCGGTGGAGTCGCCCGGCGACCGCACGCGGGCCGGTGGCTCGTCGGCCGGTCGTCCGCGGCCGGGCGATTCCTCGGCCGGTCGCCCGCGGCCCGGCGACTCGTCGGCCGGTCGCCCGCGGCCTGGAGGCGAGCAGGCCGGCCGTCCCCCGCGCCCGGCCGGCGAGGAGGGATCCGGAGGAAACGGGCCCGAGGCGCCGGTCCGGCTGGGCGTTCCGGCCGTGCCCAACCTCCCGGCCGTGCCGGAGGAGCCGGAAGAGCCCGAGCTGGACGACCCGCCGGCCCCGCACGACCCGCCCAGGAACAACGAGCCCTCCGGCCGCGCCTGGGACGAGCCGTCGGATCACGACTCAGATGAGCCGTCGGGTCACGAGGGGAACGACCCGTCGGGCCACGACTCGGACGAGCCGTCCGGCCACGAGGGGAACGACCCGTCGGACCACGACTCAGACGAGCCCTCCGGCCGCGACTGGGACGAGCCGTCGGGCCATGATTCGGGCGAGCCCTCGGATCGCGACGGGGGTGAGCCGTCCGATGGCGGCTTGGATGGGGCCGAGCGGCCGGATGATTCCGGCGATTCTGACAAGCCGCATGTTCCGGGGCTGCCCGAAGTGCCCGCTGAGCGGCCCGCCTGCCATGAGCGCGGGCGCTGCGGGGACGCACCCTCTCACCACCGGCGGCCCGACCGCCGCTGTGAGCGCGGCGACAAGACACCCGAGAAGAAGGTCAACCGTCACCGGAGGTCAGCAGTGACCGAACGTCCGCACAACATCCGCGCGACCCGCATCCTCGAGCGCAGCTACGCCAACGGCGGCGGCTATCACGGCCGGATCCCCGAGGCCCGCACCGAGGAGAACCAGATCGCGAACCGCTCCTATCGGGGCGCTCACCGCGCCGGCAGCCTGCACCACGCCGACGACCAGACCCCCGAGCAGCGGCGCAGCTCCCGCGTCGGCCGGCACCACGCCGAGGAGCACTCCAGCAACTGGTAGTCAGTTGCCGTCCATGCGGTGGCGGTTGGCCTCGATCCAGGCGTCGATGGCGTCGGTGTCGTTCGGGTCGACACCCTCGGAGATCAGCTGGGCCACCGCCGCCGTGGCGGGGCTGCGCCGCTCGCCCGTCGCGTAGAGCCGGGCGAACTCGGGGATCATCTCCTCGACCACCTCGTCGGTCTGCGTGGCCGCCGAGCCGGGCAGGTCGCGGCGCCGGGTCGCGTACGCCGACCAGGCGCGGGCCACCCGCGGCAGCATCGCGGCGTCGTCCATGTCGAGGACCGCCCGGCGATGCACCCAGTCGAGCAGGAACAGGCCGGCCACGGCCGGGCTCCAGCGCAGCGGGTCGGGCTCGGGCAGGCTTGCCGCGTGGTCGAGGATCAGGCTGATGCAGAAGTGCAGCGAGGCCAGCTCGTCGTCCGCTGTGACGCGGTCGAGCCCGAAACGGGCCGCTTCGGGCGAGGCCAGGAAGTCGCGCACCAGGTCGTGACCGCTCGACGGTGGCAGCTCGGTCAGCGGCGGCGTGGTGGCCGTCGGCAGCAGCGCCAGGCGGGCCGCGGCCAGCGCCCGGTCGGTGGCGAGAGAACCCTCGGCCGGCAGGTTCTCCAGGCCGTCGGTGATCTCGAGGTGGCGGCTGACCTCACCGCGCAGCCGGCCCGGGTCTTCCTCGCGGAACCAGGTCAGCTCGTCCTCGGCGCACATCTGGCGCACCTGGGTGAGGATCCGCTCGGCCGACGTGCCGACGAAGATGTCCTTGGTGATGCCGATGTTGTGGTCGACCAGGGCGACCACCGCGTGCTCGGGCCCGCCGTCCTCGACGTCCTCATAGGCGTACGTGACCAGATAGGACGTCTGATCGCCGTAGACGTCGCCGTAGGCGTAGCACCCGGTGGGCCGCACCCGCCCCAGCTGCGCCGCCCACGACGGCGCCTGCGTCCCCCGCCGCACCTGGTCGGCGCCCTCGGCGTCGGGTACCAGGGCCGCGAAGACCTCACGGATCGTGGTCGCCGAGGCGGAACGCCGGCGGCCGGTGGCGGCCAGGAAGTCGGTCACGAAGGCGCGCACGGCCGCGGCCCTGTCGTCGGCCGCGACAGAGTAGACACTGCCGAGCAGGGCGGTGCCCAGCATCTCGGCGTCCAGCGCGCAGTCGAGCTTCGCTACGTCGCGGGCCGCGTGCAGGACCGCTTCGTACGGAGTCTGAGGTGCCGGCATGTCGCGAGCGTACCCGTGACCGGGGCCACACGCTTTACTCCGAACGCACCGCGGTGAGAGCTTCACGCGCCTGTGCGTACGCGTTGAGCACCTCACGGACCGGCGCCACCACATACTCCCGGGCGACCTCGGTGATCGACTGGCGGAGTCGCTGCTCGGCCTTCTTCCGGGCGCGCCGCGATCCCCACTCGACGATCGGCTTGAGCACCAGCCACAGCAGAACGCCGGCCAGCAGCCCGCCGAGCAGCAGAACCGTCGGCATCGGAACCGCTCCGAGCTGCGGATTGTTCAGTTCGGGCAGACCGAGCACGCGTACGCCGTAGCCGGCCAACAGCCAGCCCAGGCCCACGATGGCCGCGCCGACCAGCAGCAGTTGCAGCGCGCCGACGGCGCGCCACCACAGCGGGGTCTTCTCCATCCCGAGCTTGGTCTTGCCGACCGCGCGGTCGAGCGCGTCGGGCAGGTCGGCCGCGCGGGAGCGGGCGGCGTTGTTCAGCGCCGGCGTCCACACTTCGGGCAGCGGGGCGGCGGCCCGGGTGGCGACCGCGCGCACCGAGAGGCCCACCGCGGACTTCTGGGCCGCGTCCGCCTCGGGCAGCGACGTGCGGGGCACGATGTCGGTGGAGACCGCGTCGGGCTCGGCCTCGGCGCCGATGTGGAGCCTCTTGAGCGGGTCGGGCCGCAGCTTGCGCAGCCCGCGGACGAGGGGCCAGCCGGTGGCCGCGGCGGCGCGATGCCGATAGGCGGCGGCCGCGGCGTCGGCCGCCGCGCCCACGCCGGCCGAGGCCGCGAGCGACTCGGTGAGCTGGCGGACGGTGGCCCGGTCGACCTCGTCCTCGGCCGCCGGCGGCCCGATCATCGCCATCAGCGGTTGGCTGACCGCGTCGACGTCGGCCGCGACCCGGCGCAGCGCGGCCTGCTTGCTGGCGACTGTGGTCTCCAGGGCCGCGCGCAGGTCGGACAGCATGCCGGGCTGCTTGGCCGAGGTGGCCAGCACCGGCGCCCCGCCGAGGCCGTCGTCGTCGAGCAGCCGCTTGAGGTCGGTCAGCACCAGCTCGGTGTCCTGGGTGGACAGCCGGTCGGCCTGGTTGAGCACGACGACCGTCACGTCCGCGTGGGAGCGGAACTGGGAGAGGTAGGCCTGGTGGAGGATGCGGTCGCCGTATTTCTGCGGATCGACCACCCAGACGATCTGGTCGACCAGGCCGAGCAGCCGGTCGACCTCGAGCCGGTGCCCGCGCTCGACCGAGTCGAAGTCGGGCAGGTCGAGCAGGACCAGGCCGCGCAGGGCGGCCTCGTCGTCGCCGTCGAGGGCGCTTTCGCGGATGAAGCGGTGCCGCGGCAGCACGCCGACCCAGTCGAGGAGCCGGTTGGCCGGCTCGAGCGGCCCCCACACGCAGGCGTGGGCGACGCCGGTGGTCGGCCGGCGCACGCCGACCGGCGACAGCTTGAGCCGGGCCAGCGCGTTGAACAGGCTCGACTTGCCGCTGCCGGTGCTGCCGGCCAGGGCCACCACGGTGTGGTCGCGGGAGAGCGACAGCCGGTTGCCGGCCCGCTCGATCAGGGTGTGCGCCGCGACCAGCTCGCTGTCGGGCAGGTAGGGGTCGACCAGCCGCACGAAGCGGCCCAGCGCCTCGAGCCGCTGGACCAGCCGGTCGGGGTCGACCCGGCCGTCGTCCATGCTGTGTGCGCCTCGCACCTTCTCCACCAGGCTCATGACGCGCTCCCGGTCAACGCGAGCTCCTTACGGGCATCCTCCACCTCGGCGGCCGCCGAGCGAAGCTCCGCGCCCGGTTCGGAGGACAGCCCGGCCTCGGTGAGCCGGTCGCTGAAGCGGGCCGCCTCCTGGTCGAGCAGCTCACCGACGCGGATCATCAGGTCTTCACGGGCCTGCGTGGCGAGCGTACGGATGGCCTGGTCACCGAAGATCGCCTCGAGCACCTTCTGCGCGGCCACCGTGGTGGCGGCGCCGCTGGCCAGCTCGAGCCCGGTGGGAATGAAGGCGGTGGTGGTGAAGACTGCGATCATCACGGCCAGGCCGGCGCCGTTAACCGCGTACGCCGCGCCGCGCGCGACCACCCTCTTCTCCGCGCCCTCGGTGCGGACCAGGCCGAGCACCCACTCCTGCCAGTCGCGGACCAGCCGCTCGGCCCTCTCGGGCAGGTCGGCCGACGTGCGCTGGAGGCCGGGCTCGAGCAGGGCGGCACCGGCCGGATGGGCCTGCCAGGCCGCGTACGCCTGCTCGGCGGCGTCGGCCGCGATCCCCCGCAGCAGGGTGACCAGCTGGGACTCGAGCGCGGCCTGGAGGTTGCGCCCGGGCAGCGGGCGGCCGGTGAGCGCCGAGACGAGCTTGTCGCGCAGCTGCCCGACCTTGTTCTCGAGCGTCTTGAGGAACTCGCCGGTGCCGACGAACTCCTGCCAGCGGGCCAGCACCTCGCCGCGCAGCAGCCGGCCGTCGCGCAGGCCGTCGGCCATCGTCTGCCGGGCGTTGCGATAGGCCGCGTCGACCCGGTCGTTGAGCGCCTTGGCCGCCCGGGTCTGCTCCTCGGCCGCCTCGGCCAGGCCCTCGACGGCCGGGCCGAGCGCGGTCAGCGCGCCGTCCAGCGTCTGGCGCACCACCGCGCCGCGGGCGTTGGCGTCGGCCGCGAGCTGGCCGAACCAGTCGTGCAGAGGCCTGATCACGTCTTCGGGGATCAGGCCCTGGCCGTCGAGCCTCGTCTCGGGCAGCACGAAGAGCGGGGCGCCGCCCAGGTCGCGTACGGACAGCATGTCGCTCAGATGTGTGGCGACCTCGCCGGCTGCCTCGGGCGGCACCCGGTCGAGGACCAGGGCGATCACCGTGCCGCGCAGGCGGGCGGTGGTCAGCAGTTCCCAGGGCACGGCGTCGGCGTAGCGCGCGGCCGTGGTGACGAACAGCCACAGGTCGGCCGCCGCCAGCAGCTGCGCGGCGAGCTTGCGGTTGAGGTCGACGACCGAGTCGATGTCGGG
This sequence comes from Actinoplanes sp. NPDC000266, assembly GCF_042899005.1. NCBI lineage: Bacteria > Bacillati > Actinomycetota > Actinomycetes > Micromonosporales > Micromonosporaceae > Actinoplanes > Actinoplanes sp. NPDC000266. Next base: position 70,994 of record NZ_JBIAZI010000018.1, on the reverse strand, counting down.
GGCGTCGAGGAAGGCCAGGCCGGCGCCGAGGCCGGGGGCCGAGACGAGCTGGAGGGTGCGCGCGTCGGTGCTCGACTCGCGGGTGCGCACCAGGCCGGGGAGCAGCTGGCCCTGCTGGAACCAGGGCTGGTCGCCGGGGTTGCTCACGAGCACCGGGGAGCGGGTGGTCGGCCGCAGCACGCCGGCCGCGCTGACCGGGGCCCGGACGATGCTGTTGACCAGCGTCGACTTGCCGGCGCCGGTGGAGCCGCCGACGACCACCAGCAGCGGCGCGTCGAGCCGGGTGAGCCGGGGGAGCAAATAGTCGTCGAGCTGGGCCACGAGGGCCGCGCCGACCCGCTTCGCGTCGTCGGCCGACGGCATGATCAGGGGGTACGCGGCGGCGCCGATCGCGGCCCGCAACCGGCCCAGGGCCTTCGCGAGCTTCGCCACGGCCGGCGGCAGCTCGGCGGCCGGCGGTTCGTCGGCCGCGGGAGACGTCGGGGCCGCGGGAGACGCTGGGGCCGCGGGAGACGTCGGGGCCGCAGGAGACGTTGGGGCCTCAGGAGACGTCGAGGCCGCGGCAGACGCCGGTGCCGCGGGAGGCGCCGGGTCCTCGGCGGGTTCCGGATGTGGCTGACGGGACACGACGGCTTCCGTACGATCAGAGTGGTCCGCGGCATCGGCGGAAACTGCGTTGGCCTGGTCGACTGCGCTGGCCTGCGCGTCTGTCGCCGAGCTCGAGGATGGGAGCGTGGCGCCGGGCACGGCGGACAGGGCCGACGGACCGACCGCCTCACCGTGCGTCGTCACGGGTAAAGAGTGCCCGATCTATGCAGACAGAACAACAGGTACCGGTATGCCGTGACCGGACAGGTATCTACCGAAGTGCTGGAGCGGCTGTGGCAGCATCGTACTTGCGCCCCTCAGACTCAACTTCGATTTGACGTTGGGCGCGCCCGTGGCATCATTGAGTCGGTTCCACTCAACTTGTAAACGAACCGAGCTCTGTAAGAAGCGAGGAACACCATGGCACGTGCGGTCGGCATCGACCTCGGCACCACGAACTCCTGCGTCAGCGTTCTGGAAGGAGGCGAGCCCACCGTCATCGCCAACGCGGAGGGCTCCCGGACGACCCCGTCCATCGTCGCCTTCGCCCGCAACGGCGAGGTGCTCGTGGGTGAGGTCGCCAAGCGCCAGGCGGTGACCAACCCCGACCGGACCATCCGTTCGGTCAAGCGGGAGGTCGGCACCAACTGGTCGATCGACATCGACGGCAAGAAGTACACCCCGCAGGAGATCTCGGCGCGGGTCCTGATGAAGCTGAAGCGCGACTCCGAGGCGTACCTCGGTGAGACGGTCACCGACGCGGTCATCACCGTGCCGGCCTACTTCAACGACGCGCAGCGCCAGGCCACCAAGGAGGCGGGCGAGATCGCCGGCCTCAACGTCCTGCGGATCGTCAACGAGCCCACCGCCGCCGCTCTGGCGTACGGGCTCGACAAGGGCTCCAAGGAGCAGACCGTCCTGGTCTTCGACCTCGGCGGCGGCACCTTCGACGTCTCCCTGCTCGAGCTGGGCGACGGCGTCATCGAGGTGAAGTCGACCTCCGGTGACAACCACCTGGGCGGCGACGACTGGGACCAGCGGATCATCGACCACCTGGTCAAGACGTTCCGCGGTGAGCACGGCATCGACCTCGGCTCGGACAAGATGGCCCTCCAGCGTCTGCGCGAGGCCGCCGAGAAGGCGAAGATCGAGCTGTCCGCCGCCACCACCACCAGCATCAACCTGCCGTACATCACGGCCGGCCCCGACGGTCCGCTCCACCTGGACATGTCGCTGTCGCGTTCCGAGTTCCAGCGCATGACGCAGGACCTGCTCGACCGCTGCAAGGGCCCGTTCGAGTCGGCCATCAAGGACGCCGACGTCAAGCTCTCCGACATCGACCACGTCATCCTGGTCGGCGGCTCCACCCGCATGCCGGCCGTGGCCGAGCTGGTCAAGAGCATGACCGGCAAGGACCCCAACAAGGGCGTCAACCCGGACGAGGTCGTCGCCGTCGGCGCCGCCCTCCAGGCCGGTGTGCTCAAGGGCGAGGTCAAGGACGTCCTGCTGCTCGATGTCACCCCGCTCTCGCTGGGCATCGAGACCAAGGGCGGCATCATGCACAAGCTGGTGGAGCGCAACACCACCATCCCGGCGCACCGCTCCGAGGTCTACACGACGGCCGAGGACAACCAGCCGTCCGTGCTGATCCAGGTCTTCCAGGGCGAGCGCGAGATGGCCGCGTACAACAAGAAGCTCGGCACCTTCGAGCTCAGCGGCATCGCGCCGGCTCCGCGTGGCGTACCGCAGATCGAGGTCTCCTTCGACATCGACGCGAACGGCATCGTGCACGTGTCCGCCAAGGACCTGGGCACGGGCAAGGAGCAGAAGATGACGATCACCGGCGGCTCCGCGCTGCCGAAGGACGACATCGAGCGGATGATGCGCGACGCTCAGGACCACGCGGACGACGACAAGAAGCGCCGCGAGGACGCCGAGGCCCGCAACCTGGCCGAGCAGCTCCAGTGGCAGACCGAGAAGTTCCTGGCCGAGAGCGGCGACAAGCTGCCCGAGGACAGCAAGACCAAGATCGGCGAGGCGCTGGGCGAGCTCCGCGGCGCGCTGGGCGGCACCGACATCGAGAAGATCAAGGCCGCTCACGAGCGTCTCTCGCAGGTCTCCCAGGAGGCCGGCTCGGCGCTCTACTCGCAGGGTGACGCCGCTCAGGCCGCCGCCGGCGCCGGCGCCGCGGGCGACCCGCAGGGCGCCCCGGGTGCCGCTCCGGGTGGCGCCACGACCGGTTCGGCCGGCCCCTCCGCGGGCGGCGCCGACGACGTCGTGGACGCCGAGATCGTGGAGGACGACAAGAAGTGACTGGCACGGACGACGAGAACGACGGTCAGGCGACCGAGCGGGTCGTCATCCGGGACCGCCGCAAGATCGATCCGAAGGGCGACAAATCGGCGAAGGGCTCGGCCTCGGTCGGCGCCCACCGCGCCGACGACGCCGAGGTGACTCCGGAGCCGGCGGCCGCGGCCGCCGAGCCGGAGGAGACCAAGCCCGGTCTCGGCGCCGAGCTGGAGGCCCTGCGGAACGACCTGGAGGAGCGGACCCACGACCTGCAGCGCGTGACCGCGGAGTACGCCAACTACCGCAAGCGGGTCGACCGCGACCGGGGCGCGGCGGCCGAGCAGACCACCGGCACGGTGCTGACGGCTCTGCTGCCGGTGCTGGACGACATCGACCGGGCCCGTGAACACGGCGACCTGGTCGGCCCGTTCGCCTCGGTGGCCGAGTCGCTGATCGCGGTGACCGGCAAGCTCGGTCTGGCGCCGTTCGGCGAGAAGGGCGACTCGTTCGACCCCAACCGTCACGAGGCGGTCGCGCACCTGACGTCTCCGGACGTCACGGAGCCGACCTGTGTCGAGGTCATGCGCCGGGGCTACACGCTCGGCGAGCGGCTGCTGCGGCCGGCTCTGGTCGCGGTGGCCGACCCGGAGTGATCTCTCAGATGTTCGTCCCGCCCACCGCGCCGCGGTGGGCGGGACCTGCCCGTAGGAGGGGGGAGGCGGGATGAGCTCGAAGGACTGGCTCGAAAAGGACTTCTATGCCGTTCTCGGCGTGCCCAAGTCCGCTCCGACCGACGAGATCAAGAAGGCCTACCGGAAGCTCGCCCGGGACCTGCATCCCGACCGCAACCCCGGTAACAAGGAGGCGGAGGAGAAGTTCAAGGCCGCTTCCGAGGCGTACGACGTGCTCTCGGACGACAAGAAGCGCAAAGAGTACGACGAGATGCGCTCGCTGTTCGGCTCCGGCGCCTTCCGCCGGGGCGCCCGTTCCGGCGGCGGCGGTCAGTTCGACCCGTCCGACCTGTTCGGCGGGTTCAGCAACGCGGGCGCGGCCGGTGGCGGCGCCGCGGGTGACCGCCGGTTCGGCGGCGCCGGCTTCTCGGACATATTCAGCTCGATATTCTCGGGCGGTGGGCCTGGTGGTGGCGCCGCCCGACGAGGGCCGCGACGCGGCCGTGATGTCGAGACCGAGGTGACGCTCGAGTTCGCCCAGGCGGTCCGCGGCACGACGTTGCCGTTGACGCTGCGCTCGGCGGGCGAGTGCGACACCTGTCATGGCAGCGGGGCCAAGCCGGGCACGTCACCGCGGACCTGTCCGCAGTGCGCGGGCAGCGGCCTGATCTCGCGCAACCAGGGATCGTTCAGCTTCTCCGAGCCGTGCCGCGAGTGTCAGGGCGCGGGCACGATCGTCGACGAGAAGTGCCCGGAGTGCCGGGGCACGGGCGGGGTCACCAAGGCCCGCACGATAAACGTCCGCTTTCCCGCGGGCGTGGCCGACGGCCAGCGCATCCGGCTCAGCGGCCGGGGCGAGCCGGGCGATCGGGGCGGACCTGCGGGCGATCTCTACGTGCAGGTCCAGGTGCGGCCGGACGAGATCTTCGGCCGTACGGGTGACGACCTCACGCTGTCGGTGCCGATCAGCATCGCCGAGGCGGTTCTGGGCACCGATCTGCGAGTGCCGACTCTGGACGGACCCGTCACCATGAGGGTGCCGCCCGGCACGCCGAGCGGCCGGAAGCTGAGGGCGCGGGGCAAGGGCGTGGCCCGCAAGAGCGGACCGCCGGGCGACCTCATCGTCACCGTCGATGTGCAGGTGCCGAGCGAGGTGACCGGGGAAGCCCGGGACGCGCTCGAGCGCTTCGCCAAGCTGACCCCGCCCGCCGGGCGGGAGCGGCTCGAGGCCCGGGTTCGCCGGGGCAGCTAGGACCCGTTGTAGGAGGTGGCACATGCATGAGGAGATCAGCATCTCGGTCGAGCAGTCCTCCGACGCGAAGGTTCTGATCATCTCGGTCGCGGCTCGACTGGCCGGGATGCACCCGCAGACGCTGCGACAGTACGACCGGCTCGGCCTGGTGCAGCCGGGCCGGGCCGGCGGCGGCGGTCGCCGATACAGCGAGCGGGACGTCGCGTTGCTGCGTGAGGTGCAGAGGCTCAGCCAGGAGGACGGCGTCAACCTGGCCGGCGTGAAGCGGATCATCGGGCTCGAGCAGCTCGTCGGCGACCTGCAACAGCGGGTGCAGGAGTTGGAGCAGGAGCTCACCGCGGCGTACGACCGGATCGCCCAGATGGAGAGCCCGTACGGCCGTCGCGACCTGGTCCGCCAGGAGCGACCTTCGACGGCTCTGGTGGTCTGGCGCCCGCGCCGGGCGCCCGACAGGTAAGTGACGAGGCGGCCCCGGCCGCCTCGTTTTTCTATCGGCGGTGGTAGAGACCCAGACGCCGGGGCTGGCGGACCAGGCCGCCCTCGATCCAGTCGGAGTAGTCGAAGATCTCGGGCCGGCTCATCAGCACGCGGCAGTTGTGGGCCCACGTCTGCATCGGCTCGTCGCCGATCTCGTCGGCCCGCTCGATGAACTTCTTGAGGCGGCGTTTGCGCTGGCCGGTGGCGTTCTGCCGGACGCCGTCGGCGGCGTAGATGTACATGCAGTGCTGGGCGAAGCGCCGGGCCGGGCACTGCCTGTCCATGGCCAGCTCGAACAGGACCGGTGCGAGCACGTCGCCGGAGATGAGCAGGTCCCAGTCGGGCGGCATGGCGTCCAGGGGCACGGCGTCAGGATGGTATGCCCACGCCTGAAGCTCCTCCGGCCGAGGATCGACCGGATTGGCGAATCCGAAGAAAGTCGACTCACGCACTGTCACGCCGCCGCCTGCCAGAAAGTCCCGATAACACGTAGTTGTCGGAGCGGAACGGTAGCGCGCCAGCGATGTCCTACGGAAGTGTCACGGCGTCACAATCGGATACTAGTCAGTAGCTTTGAGCACCGGGGCCTGCTGAGGGTGCATACGGCGCCGGACAAAATTCTTGAACCACTGATAATCGGGCAGGCGCGCGAGAAGCGGCCCGGTGACCACCGTGATCAATACGTAGGCGGTCGCGAGCGGCGCCAGCCGAGGTTCGACGCCCGAGGCCACGGCCAGGCCGGCGATGACGATCGAGAATTCGCCGCGCGGCATCAGGGCCAGGCCGGCCCGCAGCCGGCCGGGCAGGGCGATGCCCACCCGCCGGGCCGCCAGATAGCCGGTGACCACCTTGGTCGCCATGGTCAGCACGGCCAGGCCGAGCGCCGGCAGCAGCACCGGCGGGATCTCGGCCGGGTCGGTGGAGAGCCCGAAGAAGACGAAGAAGACCGCCGCGAACAGATCGCGCAGCGGCGACAGCATCTGCGTCGCGTGGTGGGCGACCGGGCCGGAGATCGCGATGCCGACCAGGAACGCGCCGACCGCCGACGAGACCTTCAGCTCCTCGGCCACGCCGGCCACGAACAGGGTCAGGCCGAGCACGCCGAGCAGCAGCGCCTCGGCGTCCTGGGCCGAGATCAGGGTGCTGATCTGCTTGCCGTACCGGATGGCCACGACCAGGACCGCGACCACCGTGACGACCGCGACGCCGAGCGCCTTGGCCCCGCCGATCAGGCCGACGCCGGCCAGCACGGCCGTGACCAGGGGCAGGTAGAAGGCCATGGCGAGGTCCTCGATGACCAGCACCGAGAGGATCACCGGGGTCTCGCGGTTACCGAGCCGGCCCAGATCGCCCAGCACCTTGGCGATCACGCCCGAGGACGAGACCCAGGTGATGCCCGCGAGCACCAGCGCGGCCCGCCAGTCCCAGCCCATGAGCAGGGCGAAGCCGGCGCCGGGCAGGGCGTTGAGCAGCGCGTCGATCACGCCGGCGGGCGCGGCCGCGCGGAGGTTGCCGACCAGCTCGCCCGCCGAATATTCCAGGCCCAGCATGACCAGCAGCAGGATGACGCCGATGGCCGCGCCGACCTCGATGAACTCCTCGCTCGCGGAGAGCGGCACCAGGCCGCCGTGCCCGAAGGCGAGACCGGCCAGCAGGTAGAGCGGGATCGGCGACAGGCCGATCCGGCGGCCCAGCCGGCCGAGCATCCCGAGCGCGAAGAGGAGCGCTCCTACCTCGATGAGCAGGATCGTGGTGTCGTGCACGCCCTCGCCTAGCCGTCGTCGTCGCCGGCCAGGATGGCGGTGACGCCGTCCAGGCCCTCGCGGGTGCCGACGGTCACGACCACGTCGTTGGGCTCGAAGACGAACGACGGGCCCGGTGAGGCGATCACCTCGCGGTCACGCATGACCGCGACGATGGAGGCACCGGTGCGGGTGCGGGCGCGGGTGTCACCCAGCTTGCGGCCGACGAACGGCGAGCCGGCGCCCAGCCCGATCTGCTCGGTGAGCAGGCCGGCCGCCTGTTGGCGCAGGCCGGCGAGCTGGCCCAGCATGAGGGAGGCGCCGAGCACGTCGGCCAGGGCCTCGGCCTCGTCGTCGGTCAGCGGGATCGAGGCCAGGCACGCGTCGGGATCGTCGACGTCGTAGAGCACCAGGTCGCGCCGGCCGTTGCGATGCGACACCACGCCGACCGTCCGCCCCGAGGACGTCACGAGGTCGTGTCGGACGCCTATACCCGGCAGAGGAGTCTGTTCCACCCGTACGCGCACGATCACAACGTTAACAGCGTGTCCGCCTCCTGCTTCGGTGTGACGACGGCACGCCGCGCGCTGATCAACAGGACCAGGCCGACGGCGCAAAGAACGAGGTTCATGGCGTACGCCAGACGGAAGCCGTACGCCTGGGCCAGGCCGAACGCCGGAGCCGCGAGGATCTGGCCGGTCGTGAAGGTGTTGGTGATCATCGTGGTGGCGCGGCCCGGATGGCCCGGCATGAGGTCCTGCATGTACGAGATGCCGAGCCCGCTGATCGCCGCGATGGCGGCCGCGTTGAGCGGCTGGGCCGCCGCCAGCACCCAGATCGAGCCCGCGCTGGCCGCCACCGCGTGATACGCGATCGCACAGCACACGCCGATCAGGATCAGCGTCCGCGACGCCACCCGGGTGGTGAGCACGCCGAAGCCCAGCATCAGCGGGATCTCCAGGGCCGCGCAGAGGCCGAGGATCAGGCCGGCCGAGCGGATCGAGCCGCCCAGGTCGGTGCTGACGTAGAGCGGCATCGCCTGCACGGCGAGCGTGCCCGCGGTCTGCACGACGGTGAAGCCGGCGACGATCAGGAAGAGCGTGGACCGCGGCGGTACCGGGGCGATCGCGTCCGGCAGATCCTCGGCGCCGCCGGTGGCCGGCTTGCGCACCTCGGGCAGCCAGCGGATCACGATCAGGGCGGTGATCGCGTACATGATCGCGGCGAGCCCGTATGTCCAGCCGAAGCCGTGCCCGGCCAGCACGAGCGCGGCCAGCGGCGGACCGCCGACCCAGGCCACCGAGAACAGCGTGCGCAGCGTGCTGATGCCGAGGGCCGCCTTCTTCGGATCGCCGGTTTGGAGCACCTGACGGGCGTACGCGAAGGATTGTGGAAAGAGCGTCCCGGCCAGAGCCGTGAGAGTCACGGTGAGCGCGAGCAGAAGCCAGTAGTCGCGGACGAAGGCGGTGAGCGCCGTGCCGGCCAGGCCGGCGAGCGCGGCGATGATGAGCAGCTTGCGGCGGATCGGGCGGCGGTCCGAGACCCGGCCGATCAGCCAGGACACGAGAACGCCGGCGACCGGAGCGGCGATCAGGAAGGCCGTGGTCCGGATCGGGCCCGCGTGCACGGCGTCGCTGAGGAACAGGGCCAGGTAGGGCCCGACGAACGAGGTCGAGATGCCGACCGCTACGAAGATGAGAGCGAGCGGGAGCAGGCGTTTCGACACGTTGTTTAACGTTACAACGAGTGGTCGGAGGATCTGGCGGAGTCGTGGTGACGATCACTTGCGGCGCGCGCTAGAGTTGAGTGGCTCACGCTCAAGTTTCTTTCTGGGGAGCACATGAACGCCGAACGCCTCACCACCAAGAGCCGCGATGTCATCACGGGGGCGGTCGCCGACGCCGGACGGCGCGGTCACGCCACCGTCGAGCCGTGGCACATGCTGCTTTCTCTTCTCGACACCGGCGGCTCGACCGCGCCGGTTCTCTTGCGCGCGGTCGGGGCCAACCCCGCAGATGTACGCCGGGTGGCGGCCCGCGCCCTGGAGCAGCTTCCGTCCGCCCGCGGCGCCAGCACGGCCGAGCCCAGCCTGTCGCGTGAGTTCGTCAACGCGATCGGCGAGGCCGAGCTGATCGCCCAGCCGCTGGGCGACGAATACGTGTCGACCGAGCACCTGCTGGCCGGCCTGGCCCGCGTGGGCGGCTCCGTCGGCCGCGCCCTCAAGGACGTCGGCGCCACCGAGGAGGCCCTGGTCGCCGCGTTCCCGCAGGTACGCGGGGGCGACCGGCGGGTGACCAACAACGATCCCGAGTCCACGTACAAGGCGCTGGAGAAATACAGCGTCGACCTGACCGCGCAGGCCCGCGAGGGCCGCATCGACCCGGTGATCGGACGCGACGCCGAGATCCGCCGTGTCGTACAGGTGCTCTCCCGGCGTACGAAGAACAATCCCGTGCTGATCGGCGAGCCCGGCGTCGGCAAGACGGCCATCGTCGAGGGCCTGGCCCAGCGCATCGTGGCCGGCGACGTGCCCGAGACGCTGCGCGACAAGAAGCTGGTCTCGCTCGACCTCGGCGCGATGGTGGCCGGCGCGCAATATCGCGGCCAGTTCGAGGAGCGGCTCAAGAGCGTCCTCGAGGAGATCCGCAACTCCAACGGCCAGGTCGTCACCTTCCTCGACGAGCTGCACACCGTGGTCGGCGCCGGCAAGGGCGAGGGCTCGATGGACGCCGGCAACATGCTCAAGCCGATGCTGGCCCGCGGCGAGCTGCGCATGGTCGGCGCGACCACCCTCGACGAATATCGCGAGCACATCGAGAAGGACCCGGCCCTCGAGCGGCGCTTCCAGCCCGTCGTGGTCGGTGAGCCGACCGTCGAGGACACGATCGGCATCCTGCGCGGGCTCAAGGGCCGCTACGAGGCGCACCACCGGGTGCAGATCACCGACGCGGCGCTGGTGGCCGCGGCCTCGCTGTCCGACCGCTACATCAGCGACCGGTTCCTGCCCGACAAGGCCATCGACCTGATCGACGAGGCCGCCTCCCGCCTCCGCATGGAGATCGACTCCCGCCCGGTCGAGCTCGACCAGCTCCAGCGGCAGGTCGACCGCATGCGCATCGAGAAGCTGGCCCTGGAGAAGGAGACCGACCCGGCCTCCCGTGACCGGCTCGGCCGGCTGGAGCGCGACCTGGCCGACCGCGAGGAGGAGCTGACCGCGCTGAACGCCCGGTGGGAGCGCGAGCGTGGTGGCCTCAACCGGGTCGGCGAGCTCAAGAAGCAGCTCGACGAGATCAAGGCCGAGCTCGAGCGCGCCCAGCGCGACGCCGACTGGGAGCGGGCGTCCCGCCTGCAGTACCAGGAGATCCCGGCGCTGGAGCAGGAACTCGCGAAGGCCTCCGCGGCCGACGAGCAGGAGGCCGACGCCGAGCCGCCGATGGTCAAGGAGGAGGTCGGCGCCGACGACATCGCCGAGGTGATCTCCTCGTGGACCGGCATTCCGGCCGGCCGGATGATGGAGGGCGAGACCGCCAAGCTCCTGCGCATGGAGGAGTCGCTGCGCGACAAGGTGGTCGGCCAGCAGGAGGCCGTGGCCGCGGTGGCGGGCGCGGTGCGCCGGGCCCGGGCCGGCATCGCCGACCCCGACCGCCCGACCGGCAGCTTCCTGTTCCTCGGCCCGACCGGTGTCGGCAAGACCGAGCTGGCCAAGGCCCTGGCCGGGTTCCTGTTCGACGACGAGCGGGCGATGGTCCGCATCGACATGAGCGAGTACGGCGAGAAGCACTCGGTGGCCCGGCTCGTCGGCGCCCCTCCCGGCTACGTCGGATATGAGGAGGGTGGGCAGCTCACCGAGGCGGTGCGCCGCCGCCCGTACAGCGTGGTCCTGCTCGATGAAGTGGAAAAGGCCCACCCGGACGTCTTCGACGTGCTGTTGCAGGTGCTCGACGACGGGCGGCTCACCGATGGCCAGGGCCGCACCGTCGACTTCCGCAACGCGATCCTGGTGCTGACGTCGAACCTGGGTTCGCAGACGGCCGACTTCACCATGGGTGACGAGGAGCGGCGCGACGAGGTGCTCGCGGTCGTACGGGCGCACTTCAAGCCCGAGTTCCTCAACCGGCTCGACGACATCGTGGTCTTCCACGCGCTGACCAAGGGCGACCTGGCCGCGATCGTCGACATCCAGCTCAGCCGGCTCCGGACGCGGCTGGCCGACCGGCGGCTCACGCTGGACGTGACCGCGCCCGCGGTGGAGTGGCTGGGCGAGCACGGCTACGACCCGATCTACGGCGCGCGGCCGCTGCGGCGGCTGGTGCAGTCGGCGATCGGCGACTCGCTGGCCAAGGCGCTGCTCGCGGGGGAGATCCGCGACGGCGACCGGGTCGTGGTCGACCTTGCCTCCGACAAGGACGGGCTGACCGTCGCGCGAGGCTGACGAAAAACGGCCCCGGGGTTTCCCGGGGCCGTTCTCTTCTAGTCGGTGGCCGTCCGCTGCCGGTAGGCCTGTGTCATCAGGACGTCCGTGACCAGTTGCTCTCCGCCCTCGGCGGGCCAGATGCGGATGCCGTCGCGGTGGAGCTGATATCGCACGTCTGTGAATCGGGTCCGGGTGTCGTCATGGTGAACGACGTCCAGGGTGTCGGCGTGGGGCATGGGACTCACCGGTCCTTAACAGGTCTGAGGCGGCCGCGGTGTGGTCACGCGGCCGGCGTATTGGGACAGGTGCCCTAGGACGGTCTGCCTCGGCCCTCTTCTTCTGGGGCGGGCGACTCGTCCGGGCAGGGGGCGTCGCGGGAGGTCTCTGCTGCCACGTCGGCGCCACGGATGGAAGTGTAGGGGCCGGAATCGACCCGTGTCGCCCCCTGAACGAGCGACCTATTTACGGATATTTCGTCCATCGTCGCCCGATGCTGCCACAGGTTGTCGGCTTCTGTGCCGCTGTCGCGAATATGGCGGCCGACCGATACCGTGAGTGGATCAAGAATTTGGGGGCATTGTGACCGTTCCGAGCTACCCGGCACCCACACCACGGCCGCGCCCGGTCATCGTGACGGTCGCGTCCTATCTGCTCTACCTGGTCGCGGCGATCCAGGTGATCAGCGCCTTCCTCACGTTCTCGGTGTCGGGCCGCATGTCCGACGCGGTCCGTGACGTCTACGCCGGCACCGAGTCCGAGGGCGCCGAAGGCGTCGTGACCGGCATCTTCGTCTTCGGCGGCATCGTCAACCTGCTGATCGGCATCGGCTTCGCCGCGCTGGCTTTCTTCAACAACAAGGGCAAGAACCCGTCCCGCATCGTCACGTGGGCGATCGGCGGCATCGCGATCTGCTGCCTCGGTTTCGGGCTGGGTGGAAACGCCCTGGTCAGCACGATGGAGTCGGCCGGCAACACGGGCTCCACGTGGCAGGACGACGACCTCGACCAGCGCCTCAACGACGCCCTGCCGTCCTGGTACACGCCGACGACCACGGCCCTGACCGTGATCGCCCTGCTGGCCGTCCTGGGCACGGTGATCCTGCTGGCGCTGCCGGCCTCGAACGAGTTCTTCCGCAAGCAGCCGGCCGGGGGCTGGGATCCGTCGGTCGGATATCCGCCATACCCGGGTCAGCAGCCGGGTGGGCAATATCCGGTGTACGGGCAGCAGAACCCCTACCCGCCGTACCCGGGACAGCCGAGCCAGGGCTATCCGGCGCCGGGACATCCGGCCCAGGGTTATCCGGCTCAGGGTTATCCGGCTCAGGGCTATCCGGCGCCGCAGGGTCAGCCGGGGCAGCCGGCTCCGGGGCTTCCGCCCTATCCGGGCCCGGGCCAGTCCACGCCGCCGCCGGCTTCCAGCCCTTCCAGCCCTTCCAGCCCTTCCAGCCCTTCCAGCCCTTCCAGCCCGGAGCCTTCGGCGCCGCCGACGGCCTCCGACCCGTACGCTCCGCCGCCGGCCTCCGATCCCTACGCCCAGCCGCCGGCCGGGCAGGAATCACCGGGCGGGAGCCAGCCGTCGTGGGGCGCTCCGCCGCCGTCGTGGGGCTCGCAGCCGAAGCCGTCGGACGCGGAGGACGAGCAGCCGCCGTCGGACGGGACACAGCCGCCGAAGCCGTGACGTCCCGCTGGACGGGTTCCGCACCGTTCGACGCTCCACGCGGGTAGGTTCGGGCCAACGGATCACCGCGGGGAGTCGTCGATGTCATACCCAGTCCAGCCGCCGCCGATCGCCCTGGCGCCGCCACCCTCGCCGTCGGGCCGCCCGCCCACGGTGACGGTGGCCGCTGTCCTGCTCTGGGTGATGGCCGTGATCGGCCTGATCTATGCGATCACGACCCTGGCCATCGTGCCGGGAACGATCGACCGCTTCCGCGACGTCACGGACAGCCCGCTGCAGTCCTTCACGGGCGACACCGACCTCGACTACTACGTGGCCGTGGTCTGGCTCGGCGCCGCGGTGGCCCTGGCCCTGGCCGTGATCATCTTCGCCTTGTACGTGGTCCTGGGCCTGGCCCTGCGCCGGGGCAGCAACGCCGCGCGGATTACCACGCTGGTGGCCTGCGTCCTGGGCATCCTGGCCGGCGCCGGGAGCGCGCTGACGGTGGCGGTGCAGGGAGGCGGCGACGCGGTGCCCGGTTCGCTGGGCACCCGCCTGACCGAGGCGTACCCGGGTGGTTGGGTCGGCACGAACGCCGCCCTCTCGGTGGCGCAGATCCTCGGCTACGCGGTCGTCGGGGTCCTGATACTGACGGCCCCGCGCGCCTTCTTCCGCAAGCCGGCCGCTTCTTCCGTCCCGCCCGGCGCCTATCCACCCGCGTACGGCGCGCCTTACCCGGGACATCCGGCCACCGCGGGTTACGCTCAGCAGTACGGCCAGGGCTACGACCCCGGTGCCTACGGTCCCGGGTCCCCTTACGCTTCAGGCCCTTCCAGCCCGTACGCCGCCGCGCCCTACCCGCAGTACCCCACCGCGCCCGCCCCGACCGCCCCACCGGACGGAAGCGGCCCGGACTCCCCTTACGCCCGCCCGCCGGCCCCACCCGCCCCCACCACGCCGGCCGAGGCCCCACCCACCGCAACCGTCCAGACCACGCCATCCGCGGCGCCGGGCGCTGCGACCGCCCCCGTCCCGCCGATGCCGTCCGCGACCGCCACCCAGCCGGTGACGTCTGAGACGCCCACCCAGCCCACGGCGTCCTCCGCGCCCGCGGCGCCCGCCCAGCCGTTCGCGCCTGGCGCTACCGCGCCGGCTTCCACGACGCCGGCCCCGCCGCCCGTCCAGCCGTTCGCGCCTGGCGCTGCCGCGCCTGCCTCCGCCAGCCATCCCATCGCTCCGGCCGCGTCTGGCGGTCCCGCTGCGGCTGCCGCTCCGGCGGTCCCGTCGACGGCTGCTGCGTCGACGCCGGGGGGCGTTTCGGCGGCGGCCGGGGAAACGGCTTCGGGCGGTTCGGCTTCTGGTTCCGGGGTGGCTGGTTCCTCCGTACCGAATCCGGCCGAGGTGTCCTCGCCCACCGTTCCTTCCGGACCTTCCGGTGAGGCGAGTGGGGCCGAGTCGGGGAAGCGCGCGACCCCTTCGTCGTCGGATGATGAGTACTGGTCACGTCCGTCGGAGTAGTTACCCGCCAGTCACCCCCCTCATTTTGAGGTGAGGCCCCTCATATTGATGGGCATGGGTCACCCGAACGGGTAACTTTCTCATCCGGCGATGTCCCCCAATCGGCTGTCCGGATAGCGCTTGACCAGCCGGTCGGAGGGTGTTTTTCGCTACATGGGTAAACGTCCGGGCGCACGATTCACAGGAGCTTCCCAGCACCTCGTCCGGGTGATCTGCCGGCCGCACCGGCTGTGACCCAGGACATAGGGGCTTTGAGCTGCGTCGATGTTCTCCGGATGGGGCGAAAGGGACTTGGCCAACAGTAAGGTTTGTTTATAGAGAGACCCAATGTTGTGCGTCAATAGTTCCCTTCGGCACTGCCGGGGCGAAAGGTTCCAGTTTCGTTCCAGCCAGTACGCTCGATACATGCAAGCACGCCACGACCTGCGTAAATTCATCACTGAATTGCCCGTCGCAGAGCGTGGTGCCGTGCTTTCATCGGGTCGTGAACTTCCGGCATCCGGCCGCCCGGTCCGGGAGCTCGCACACGGTGTTGAGATGACGACGGCGAGGTGTGTGCGGACCTTGCTCAAATCGGATCAGTCACCGGAAACAGATCGACGAATTGACAATGTGGGGCGTCTCACTCCCGGGGCGGGGATCGAGACCTCGACACAGATGGGCAGCGACCTGACGGCGGCTGAGGCGTTGCAGGAGGCAGAGACCGAGTTCGGTGCCGGGGTAAAGGTTGATCAGGAGTTCGGGTTACCGGCCATCCTGGATCGACCGTACCGGCGATCGATGTCGGCCTTACGGCCTCGAAGTTAGGCGGTTCGTTCCTGCACCCATGCAGGAGAATCGATGCAGTTGGTGGAAGGATGGAGATCGTGGGAACTGCGTTGGCGGAAATGACAATGCCTCAGATCTCGCCGCTTGCCGGCGAGCCAATTGAACGTGCCGACGCCGAGCGGCTGGCCGGGGTGCTCAAGGCACTGGCCGACCCGGCCCGGCTTCGGCTGCTGAGCCTCATTCAGTCCGCGACGGACGGTGAGGCCTGCGTGTGCGACCTGACCGCTCCGCTCGGTCTGTCTCAGCCGACGGTGAGCCATCACCTTCGGATCCTCACGGAGGCCGGCCTGCTCGAGCGTGAGAAGCGGGGTGTGTGGGCGTACTACCGTCTCGTGCCGACCGCCATCGCGACGATCGCCGATCTTCTGACCCCGCCTCGCAAGCGGGCTACGAAGAAGGCGCGCTGACCGCTTTCGGGACTCGCCTGGCGTCACCGGCATCACGTGGGGCGTGACGCCAGGCCGAAGACCTTCTCCGCCTCAAGTCCACCCCCAGGACCCGAGGAGTAACGGGTGAACTACGTCCACGGCGATCTGCGCGATCAGCTCGCGTTCGTGGGATTCGACGTCATCCAGGCCGGCCTGGTGGCCGGCTCCGGTGGCAACCTGTCCGCGCGCATCCCCGACGAGGACGCCATCTGGGTCACCGCCAGTGGCTCCTGGCTGGGCCGTCTCAGCCGGACTACCTTCGCCGCCGTTCGCGTGTCGGACGGCTCACCCGCGACGATCGGCAACATGCCGCCGCCGCAGTGCGAGCCGACCAGCGAGCTGGCGTTGCACCTCGCGTTGTACAGGGCCCGTCCCGACGTCAACGCCATCATCCATCTGCATCCGCAGACCGCTCTGCTGCTCGACGCGCTGGGCGAGCACATCCGGATCGTCACCACCGACCACGCCTACTACCTGAGGCGTGTCTCCACGGTGCCGTTCCGCATGCCCGGCACGGTCGAACTGGCTTCCTTGACGGCCGCCATGGCCGCCGACGGCACCGACTGCCTGGTCCTGAGCCAGCACGGCTGCGTGGTCCTCGGCGACACGGTCGAGCTGGCCCACAAGCGGGCCCGCAACCTCGAGGAGGCCGCGCAGCTCACGTACCGGGCCCTGGCCGCCGGCCGCCTGGAAAACCTGCGCGACTGCCCCGAGGAGTTCCTGAACCGCCTCTCCGGTTCCACCGCGCTATCCGTCTGACCTGATCCCAGGAGCCCGTCGCCCTCCGGGCTCTCCGCCTGAAACGAATAACGAAAAGACGCCGCCCCAGCCGGGGCGGCGTCTTTTGTGGACTGCGGGTCGGTCAGTTGCGGCGGTGCGAGCGCGGCGGGTAGCGGTCGTCGTTGTCGTCCTCTTCGCGGGCGGCGTCGACCAGGCCGGCGATGCTCGCGGCGGCGACGACGCCGATGGCGGCCGACGGCTCGGGCTCGGCCGAGTCGCCGTTCTTCTTCTTGTGGCGGCGCTCACGCAGGATCTCGATGAAGATCGGCAGCAGCGAGATGAGCACGATGACCGCGACGACCGGGAGGATGTAGCGGTCGATGTGGTCGCCGACGGCGTCGTAGATCTGCTGGGCCAGCGTGTGGCCGATGATGATGATGCCGTCGGTCCAGAGGATGGCGCCGACCACGTTCCAGAGGAAGAACTTCCGGGCCGGCATGCCGAGCGTGCCCGCCACCGGGTTGAGGAAGGTGCGCACGATCGGGATGAAGCGGGCCAGCACGACGGCCTTGGCCGGGCCGAACTTCTCGAAGTAGTACTCCGCCTTCTGGACGTACTCCTTCTTGAACAGCTTCGAGTCGGGCTTGTCGAACATGCGCCGGCCGTACCTGGCGCCGAGCCAGTGGCCGAACTGGGCGCCCACGATGGCGCAGATCGGCGCGCCGATCAGCAGGCCGACGTAGGACAGCTGGGTGCCGTCGCCGAACATCGAGTCGGCCACGGGCGAGGCCGCCACACCGGCCAGGAAGAGAAGCGAGTCGCCGGGGAAGAAGAACCCGACCAGCAGGCCTGTCTCGGCGAACATGATCGCCCACACACCGTACAGACCAAGGGTGTGAATCAGGTCCGCCGGATCCGTCGGATTGAAGGCGAGCTGCTCGCTGAGCGCACGGATGTCCACGAGGAGCCAGGGTACCGGCATCAGCCCATGTGAAACCTGTCCACTTCCTGTGGAGAGGCTTTCCCGGCCGAACGATCGCCCCGCTCACCCGAACGGCCAGGTGAGCGGGGGTGGAGCCGGTCAGAGGCGCGGGTCGACGGGCTCCGACTCCGAGGCCAGGATGGCGAACACCAGCTCGTGGACGCGCCACAGCGGCTCGCCGGCGGCCAGCCGGTCGAGGGCGGCCAGGCCCAGGCCGTGCTCGCGCAGGGCCAGGTTGCGCTTGCGGCCCAGGTTGCGGCGGCGCAGGCGGGCGAGCTGCTCGGGGCGGGTGTACTCCGGGCCGTAGATGATGCGCAGATATTCACGGCCGCGGCACTTCACGCCGGGCTGGACCAGCCGGCCCTTCTCCTCGGTGGCGGTCAGGCCCGGCCACGGCTTGACCACCATGCCCTCGCCACCGGCGGCGGTCAGCGCCAGCCACCACTCGGTGGCCTCCGCCTCGGACGCCGGGTCGGCCAGGTCGACGACGACCCGCCGGGTCGGCGTGAACAGCTCCGGGCCGGCCGCCACCAGCCGGTCGGCCTGGCTCAGGTGCCAGCCGTGGTCACGGTCCGCGTACGAGACGCCGTCGCCGGCCAGCACCGCGAACGGGGCCAGCGTGACGCCCGTGAGGCCGTCGGTCGGCTTCACGTACGAGCGGTAGGCGGCCGAATATCCGTCGATCTCGGCCGATCGCAGCTCCAGCCGCTCGCGCAGCGCGGTCACGTCCAGCCCGCGCGCGGCCGTGCCGGCGAGCACGTCGAGGGCGGCGGGCAGGGCGGCCCGGCCGGCGGCGCCGACCCCCGCGTACCGCTCCCGGATCAGGCCGGCCGCCTTGGCCGACCACGGCAGCAGCTCGGCGTCGATCAGCAGCCAGTCGCGTCCGAGCTCGTCGAAGAGCCCGGCCGCGGCCGCCCGCACCCCGGCCAGCAGCGGCCCGTCCAGTGCCGGGCCGAAGAACGGCCGGCCGGTCCGGGTCCAGATCGCGTCGCCCTCGCCGAGCCGGGACACGCGGACCACGGCCCGCGAGCCCATGTGCTTCTCCTCGCACACGACCTTTTCCACGCCGGCGGCGCGCATGTCGGCGAAGGCGGTCGCCGGATGCTCCAGATATCCGTCCAGCTCCGACGTCGAGCACGGGGCCATGGTCGGCGGCAGCCAGACCAGGGTCGCCGGGTCGAGCGCGAACCGGCTCATCACCTCGAGCGCGGCGGCCGCGTTCTCGGCGGCGATGGTGGCCCGTCCGTACCCGTAGTCGAGGTGACGCCGTCCGGTCACGTCGGTGATGTCGAGTCCCTCGTCCGGCCGGCCGGGCGCGACCAGTGGGCGTACGGGCGCGTAATGCTCCCTCTCGGCCGGCACCGAGACGAGCTCGCGTGACGGCCAGCGCAGCGCGGTCAGCGCGCCACCGAAGACGCAGCCGGTGTCGAGGCAGATGGTGTTGTTGATCCACTCCGGCTTCGGGGTCGGGGTGTGGCCGTAGACGACAGCGGCCGAACCGCGGTAGTCGCGGGCCCACGGGTAGCGGACCGGCAGCCCGTACTCGTCGGTCTCGCCGGTGGTCTCGCCGTACAGCGCGAAGCTGCGCACCCGGCCCGACGTGCGGCCCTGGTACGCCTCCTTGAGCCCGGCATGGGCGACCACGAGCCGGCCGCCGTCGAGCACGTAGTGGCTGACCAGGCCCTCGATGAACGTCTTGGCCCGGGCCACGAACTCCTCGGGCTCGGCCGACAGCTGCTCGAGGGTCTCGGGCAGGCCGTGCGTCAGCTGGACCTTGCGGCCGTTGAGCTTGCGGGCCAGCTTCTGCTCGTGGTTGCCGGGCACGCACAGCGCCGCCCCGTCCGCCACCATGCCCATCACCAGGCGCAGCACCCCCGGCGAGTCGGGTCCGCGGTCGACCAGGTCGCCGACGAAGACGGCCGTACGGCCCTCGGGGTGCGCCGCGGTGACCGGGCGGCCCTCGGAGTCGCGGGTCAGGACGTAACCCAGCCGCTCGAGCAGGGTCTCGAGCTCGGCCCGGCAGCCGTGCACGTCGCCGATGATGTCGAACGGCCCGGTGAGCTCGCGCTTGTCGTTGAACAGCTTCTCGTAGCGGATCGAGGTGGCGGCGATCTCCTCCGGCCCGCGCAGCACGTGGACCTTGCGGAAGCCCTCACGGGCCAGCGAGCCGAGGCTGCGCCGCAGGTCGCGGTGCATCCGGCTGAGGACACGGCGGTCGAACGTACGGTCGGGGCGGGCCTGCGTGCGCTCCCAGGCCAGCGCCTCGGGCACGTCGAGGACGATCGCCACCGGCAGCACGTCGTGCTCCTTGGCCACCCGCACCAGCTCGGCCCGGCCGTGCGGCTGGAGGTTGGTGGCGTCGACGACCGTGAGCCGGCCGGCGGCCAGCCGCTTGCCGGCGATGTAGTGCAGGGCGTCGAAGGCCTCGGCCGAGGCCGACTGGTCGTTCTCGTCGTCGGCCACCAGGCCGCGGAAGAAGTCGGACGACAGCACCTGGGTGGGGCGGAAATGCGTACGGGCGAAGGTCGATTTGCCCGAGCCGGAGATGCCGACCAGGGCGACGAGCGCGAGCTCCGGGAGGTCGATCATGCGGTCACCTCCGTGAAGAGCGCGAGCTGGGTGGGGGAGCCGGTGGCCTCGTCAAGCTCGCCGACTGTCCTGAATGTCACGTTGTATCCGTATGTCTCGGCGGTCCGGGTCGCCCAGTCCTGGAACTCGGCGCGCGTCCACTCGAAGCGATGGTCCGAATGCCGCATGCCGGTCAGGCCCTCGTAATGGACGTTGTATTCGGCGTTGGGCGTGGTCACGACGACGGCGCCGGGGTGCGCGTGGCCGAAGACGCTCGCCTCCAGCGCCGGCAGCCGCGGCACGTCGAGGTGCTCGATGACCTCCATCAGCACCGCCGCGTCGTAGCCGCGCAGCCGGTCGTCGCGATAGGTCAGCGCGGACTGCCACAGCTTGAGACGGCCGCGCTGCCGCTCGGGCAGGCGGTCGAGGCGCAGCTTGCGGGCGGCGATCTCCAGGGCCCGGGCCGACACGTCGGTGCCGACGACCTCGATGTAGCGCCGGTCCTTCATCAGCGCGCCCAGCAGGGCCCCGCCGCCACAGCCGAGGTCGAGCACGCGTGTCGCGCCGACCTCGGTCAGGGCGGCCAGCACGGCGTCGCGGCGCTGCTCGGCGAGCGACTGGCGGCGTACCACCGGAAGCTCGGCCTCCTCCTCGGCCGGCGGCTCCTCGGCTTCCTCGCCCTCGAGCGACTGGAGCGCGGTCGTGGTCAGCGCCCGCTTGTGCGCCAGGTAGCGACGGGCGATCAGCACCTTGTCGGGATGGCCGGCCAGCCAGCCCTCACCGGAGCGCAGCAGCTTCTCGATCTCGTCGGGCGCGACCCAGTAGTGCTTCGCGTCGTCGAGGACGGGCAGGAGGACGTACAGATGGTTGAGGGCCGCGGAGAGCGTCAGCGAACCGCGCAGGGTGAGATCGACGTAGCGGCTGTCGCCGCCGATCTCCGGCTCGAACGGGATTCCGGTGGCCTCGACCTCCCAGCCGAGCGGAGCGAAAAGGCGAGTGGCCAGCTCGGCCGTGCCCCGCAGCACCGGCACGCGGATCTCCAGCGGGATCGGGGTGGCGGCCAGCTCGGGGCGGTCCTTGGAGGCGCCGCGCAGGGCGGAGCGGAAGACCTTGGAGAGGGCGCTGGCGAGCAGACTGGAGGCCGCGTAGGGCCGGTCGTTGACGAACTGGCTCAGCTCGAACGCGTCACGCTGGGCGCGCAGCCGCTGCGGATCGACGTCCAGCATCAGCGCGGCCGTGCACCGCTCGTCGCCCACCTCGGAGTACATGACGTACGCCGTACCGGTGGGCACGTCGAACGAATGCACCTTGCCGGGGTGCTTGACCAGCAGATATCCGAGATCGGTGGCCGGGCGGTGAGTGGTCGTGACAGTGAGCAGCACGCCCGTAATGATGGGCCGCCGAAACGATCAAGAGCGAACCATTAATTCAGCGGTACTCGTCCTCCAGCCGTACGGACCGGCTCTGCTCCTGCGCGTCCCACTCCGGCGTCTCGTCGCCCAGCGCGGGCGACGGGTCGTCGCTGTCGTCGTCGAGGAAGGCGTCGGTCGCCTGCTCCGCGGCGTCCGCCTCGGGAGCTTCGAGATCGTCGCTGCCTGGATACGTCATCACGCGCTTCCTTCCGCCGTCATCCGGGCCACCTTTCCCCCACAGCATGCGCGCAAACAGCCGACCGACGACGCCGTACGGCCAGGAGCAGCCCCACCGCGACGAGCGCGGCACCGGCGCCGGCGGCCCACAGCTCCCCCGGCCCGGTGATCGGCAGGGCACACCGCGCGCCCGGAACGGTCACCGTGATCGCGGCGGTGCCGTCGTCGCGCCGCCCCGCCCGCCAAGCGTTGATCTCCGGCTGGACATCGGTGACCTCGACCGAGCCGGCGTCGCCGCAGGGCTTCTCGGTCTCGACCGTGAAGGCGAACATCTGCCGCTGTCCCGGCCCCAGGGCTTCCCTGTCCGCGCAGACGTAAAGTCCTGGTTCCTCCTTGTCCCAGCATCGTTCGTCGACTTCGACCGGTTCGACGTTGCCGGGCAGGCGCACGACGGACAGGAGGGTGTTGTTCGGATAGAGATCGGGCTGGAGCCGTCCCGGCCCGCGCCAGAGCGCCCCGGCGCCGATCGTCAGCCGGTCGCCGACCGCCGAGCTCGGATGGGCGCCGACGGCCACAGCACGCCGCTTCAGGGATCCGGTCACGGTCAGCGTCACGCCCGCGTAGTCGTTCTCCGGCTGCACGTCCGACTGCGGGGCCGCCTGCGCGGCGACCAGTTCCTCGAGGGTGAGCGGAGCGCCCGTGCCGGGCTCGCCCGGCTCGTCCCACAGGTTGCTCTCGGCGATGGCTTCGAAGTCGGTGGGGGTGAACCACTGGTGCATGAGATCGGACTGGCTCCCGGCCGCCGAGTCGGCCGGTGGCCGCAGCGTGAGCGGCGCCGACGTCCGATAGGTCCGGCCGGGTCGCAGGGGCTCGTCGAAGGTGCAGACGATCTGATCCTCGGTGTAGCGGCAGTTGCTGAATGAGGACTTCTCGAGCAGGCGGCCGTCGGCGTGGAGATAGAGGACCGCCCCTTCGACGGCCTTCGAGCCGGAGTTGCGGACCTTCGGGGTGACCTTGGCCCGGCTGCCGGGCCGCGCGCTGACGTCCTGGTGGGCGCCCGCGTCCAGATCGACCGCCTCACCCACCCTGATCTCGGCACGGGTCGTGCGGGCCGGCCCGTCGCCGATCCGGGCCGTCAGCTCGATCTCCGCGGTGTCGCCGGTCTCCACCTTCGCCCTCGGTCTCGCGATCAGCGCCGCGACGGGCAGGGTCCCGTCGGCGAAGAAGGCGTCCGTCCAGACGCATTCGATCACCGGCCCGGTCGCCCGGCAGGGGCCGTCGGGAGCCGTGCTGACCACGTCGTCGACCTCGTCGGCGACGGTGCCGGCGGCGGTCGTTCCGAAGTTCGTCAGGGAGAGGTCGAATTCCGCCAGCTTCTCAGCGTTGCCGAGGTCCAAGGAGAGCGCCACACGGTGGGTGTCGTCCTCGGCGATGTTCTCCGCGCGCAACCACAGCAGGGTGCCTCGCACCGGGCCGCCCGGCGCCACCGTGATCCGGCCGAGGTGCGCCTCGGCGGTGGGGGTCGCCGGGGCGGCCGAGGCCGGTGTGGCCGGTAGCAGCACGAGGAGCAGCGCGGCCGCCGCTCGGCCGATGATCATTGGCATGGTCGAAGACTAAATGGGCGTATTGCGGCGATGTGCCGGAATCTATGGAGAGTTACGGGGTCATTTCTGATCGGCCGGGCGGCTACGGAATACTGCCTGTTGGAGGACAGCGCGGTCCTGCCCTCTGTCTCCCGAACGCAAAGAGCAAGGAGCGCACCGATGCCCATCGCTTCTCCCGAGGTCTACGCCGAGATGCTGGACCGGGCCAAGGCGGGCGCGTTCGCGTACCCGGCGATCAACGTGACGTCCTCGCAGACCCTCAACGCGGCCCTCCAGGGCTTCGCCGAGGCGGGCAGCGACGGCATCATCCAGATCTCCACCGGTGGCGCCGAGTACGTGTCGGGTCCGACGGTCAAGAACATGATCACCGGTGCCGTGGCGCTGGCCGAGTTCGCGACCGAGGTGGCCAAGAACTACCCGATCAACATCGCGCTGCACACCGACCACTGCCCCAAGGACAAGCTCGACAAGTACGTCCGCCCGCTGCTGGCCCTCAGCAAGGAGCGCGTCGCCAACGGGCAGGCCCCGCTCTTCCAGTCGCACATGTGGGACGGCTCGGCCGTGCCGGTCGACGAGAACCTCCAGATCGCCGAGGAGCTCCTCAAGGACGCCGCGGCCGCGCACATCATCCTCGAGATCGAGGTCGGCGTGGTCGGTGGCGAGGAGGACGGCGTCTCGGCCGCGATCGACGACAAGCTCTACTCGACCGTCGAGGACGGCCTGGCCACCGCCGCCGCCCTGGGCCTGGGCGAGAAGGGCCGCTACATGACGGCCCTGACCTTCGGCAACGTGCACGGCGTCTACAAGCCGGGCAACGTCAAGCTGCGCCCCGAGATCCTCAAGGAGATCCAGGACGCGGTCGGCGCCAAGTACGGCAAGGAGAAGCCGTTCGACCTGGTCTTCCACGGCGGCTCGGGCTCGCTGCTCTCGGAGATCCACGGCGCTCTGGACTTCGGCGTGGTCAAGATGAACATCGACACCGACACGCAGTACGCGTTCACGCGCCCCGTCGTCGAGCACATGTTCAAGAACTACGACGGCGTTCTGAAGATCGACGGCGAGGTCGGCAACAAGAAGGCGTACGACCCGCGCGCCTGGGGCAAGCTGGCCGAGAACGGTCTGGCCAAGCGCGTCGTCGAGGCGTGCGAGCACCTGCGCTCGGTGGGCACCACTCTCTCGAAGTAATCGAAAGATGACAGCCGGTCCCTCTTGAGGGGCCGGCTGTTTTCTCTTTCTGGCAGGTTACTGAGAGGTATGTATACGATCGTCGTCCCCCGGGAGGTGGATCATGATCGTGCTTGGGATTCAGGGCTATGAGCCCACGTGGCACCATGACGCCGAGGCCCTGGCGGCCGTTCACCGGACCAGGTTTGTGCGGCTCATCGGCAAGAAACTGCGCTCCAGCTGGCTGATGTGGGACATCGCCGAGCGCGGCTGGTTCGCCGACGGACCGGTGATCCTCGACTTTGGAGTGACGAGAGTCGAGATAACCCATCGTAAATTCGATGAGTGCGCGATCACCTGGGACCAGATCGACCTGAACAACCCGATCGACTGGTACGAGCACTTCGACTGGCGCCCCGACCCGCACGCGGCCCTGCGCGCGGCCCGGGGCCAGCGCCTGCGCTCGGTCAACATCATCGAGCTGGTCACGACCGCCGAGTGGCGGCCCCGGGTGCTGCACGCCGTCGAGTTCCTCTTCGAGGAGGCACGCCTCGCCGTCTACAACGCGATGGACGAGAACGGCCTCACCGACGTACCGGAAAAAGATCTCCCGGTGACTAACTGGCGGCGTGTGCACGTGGCGTGAGCGCCTTCATCGCCACGTCCAGCGAGTCGGTGACCACCACCAGGTGCGACTGGTCGCCGTGCGGGCTCTTCGCCAGCAACGGGCGCAGCAGCGCCTCGACCGGCAGCTCACGCCAGTGGTCGACGCCGAGGAAGACGAACGCGCCGGACGGCCCGTCGGTCTGGTAGAAGGTCTTCGTGGCCGCCTGGAAGATCTCCTGGACCGTGCCCGCCCACCCCGGCGCGAAGACGATGCCGCCACGGGAGAGCCGCAGGATCGAGTCCTCGCGGACGGCGTTCGAGAAGTACTTGCCGATCTGACCGGCGAAGAGGTTGGCCGGCTCGTGACCGTACAGCCACGTCGGCAGGGCCAGGCCGCCGTGCCGCAGGCGCCCGACCACGTCGGCCACCGCCTTCGGCGGCGCCGGGAACCTCTTGCGGACGGCCAGAGCGGCCGCCGTGTACGGGTCGTGGTCGGCGAAGTGCGGCGCCGCCGACAAGTCGTCGATCGCCTGCATGAGCTGGGGCGCGGGGCGGGCCGCGAAGTACGCCCCGAGGTTCGCCGCCTCCATCACGCCCGGCCCGCCGCCGGTCACCACCAGCCGTCCCAGCGACGCGAGCCGCCAGGCCAGCGTGGCCGCCATCCGGTACGCCTGCGATCCGCGCGGCGCCGCGTGCCCGCCCATGATCCCGACCGCGCCCTCGACGCCGCGCCCGTGCACCCAGGCCGCGAGCGCCTTGCCCAGCGCGTTGTCGACGCCGGCGTCGTGCAGCCGTTGCGCGATCGCCTCGCGGATGTCCGGTGAGGCGCCGCCGTGCGCGACGAAATGGTCGTACACCTGGGTGTCGTACATGCCGGCGAAGCCACCCTCGGCGAAGCCGAACGAGAGGTCCTCGGGCGTGTAGAGGTTGGCCGGGTGGGTCGGATAGGGCCGCGCGTCGAACGGCGGCACCAGGTGGGCGCCGCGCCGGATGAGATCGATCTCGACGTCGTCGCTCGCCAGCCGGCAGCCGATGAACAGCGCGCCCGCCACCTCGACCTCGCTCAGATCGGGCGGATCGAGATCGAGGCGCAGCCCGAGGATCACCAGGCCGGCCAGGGACTTCTTGGCGAGATGGACGTCGAGCTCGGCCCGCGACTCGATCTCGTTGACCGTGGCGTCGAAGGGAACGTCGCCGCCGAAGACGGGCTGAAGGGGATCGCCGACCATGCCCCGTAGGGTAGCCACCGTGCGAAACGCAGCGGGATCGCTCTTCGGCCTGGCGTACGGCGACGCGCTCGGCAAGCCGACGGAATTCCAGGACTACAAGACCATTATCGCGGCGTACGGCCCGGAGGGCCCCCGTGAGCTGAAAGGTGACCCGGCGCTGGTCACCGACGACACGCAGATGGCGCTCGCGGTCGGCGAGGCGATCCTCGCGGCCCCGGAATTCACCGCCGCCGCGCTCGAGCCGGAGCTGCGCCGGGCGTTCCTGGCCTGGGCGGTCAGCCCCGACAACAACCGCGCGCCCGGGATGACCTGCCTGCGGGCCTGCGCCGCGCTGGAAGCGGGCGGGCCGTGGCAGCGGGCGACCCAGGCCGGGTCGAAGGGCTGCGGGGCCAACATGCGGGTCACGCCGGTCGGCCTGGTGCCCGGCCTGACCGACGACCAGCGGGCGGGCGCGGCTCAGTTGCAGGCCGGCCTTACGCACGGCCATCCCACGGGCCTGGCGGCGAGCGAGCTGACGGCGTACGCGGTGAGGTGGCTGGCCGACGGCATGGCGCCGGCCGGCCTGCTCGGCGCGCTGCGCGAGCGGTGCGACAGCCAGCGGAAGGTCTACCGCGAACAGTGGCTCGGCGACCTCTGGCAGCAGCCAGGGGTCGACTCGCCGGAGGAGTTCATCGCCCGCGGCTGGGACGAGACCGCCGTCGCGCTCGACCGGGTCGCGGCCGCGCTCGCGGCGGGCCGCTTCGCCGGTGACCCGTGCCTGGCCACCGGCGAGGGCTGGATCGCCGAGGAGGCGCTGGCCACAGCCCTATACTGCTACCTGATCTCGCCCGAGGAGCCGGTGGCCGTGCTGGGCCGGGGCGCGGCGTCGTCCGGCGACTCCGACTCCATCGCCTGCCTCGCCGGGGCCTTCGCGGGCGCGGCGCTGGGCATGGCGGCGTGGCCGGCGGGCTGGAACCAGCGGATCGAGTACGCCGCCCGGCTGAGCCGCCTGGCCGACGCCTGGGACTGAGCCCGGACGGAATGAGAATGGGCCGGACCGGTTGAATAAGGGCATGCAGAACCTCCTTCCCGAGCCGCCGGCCACCCTGCTGCCCGCCGACGAGCAGGCCGACAAGGCCCTGGCCGAGGCCGCCGAGCGCGGCACCGCCGACGCGTACAAGGCGGTGGCCGCCGCCCACCCCGCCTACAGCGGAGGCTGGGCCGCGCTGGCCGCCGACGCGCTGGCCGCCGGTGAGCCCGTCACCGCGTACGCCTACGCCCGCACCGGATATCACCGCGGCCTCGACGCGCTGCGCCGCAACGGTTGGAAGGGCCACGGCCCGGTCCCGTGGGCGCACGCGCCCAACCAGGGCTTCCTGCGCTGCCTGCACAGCCTGTCCATCGCCGCCGCCGAGATCGGCGAGGCCGACGAGGCCGCCCGCTGCGCCCAGTTCCTGCGCGACAGCGACCCGGCCGCGGCCGACGCCCTGTCCTGAGACCCGGTTCTGACCGGTCGCCCGTGATGGCGGCCGGTCAGAGGCCCTCGGCCACCGCGGCGGCGATCTTCAGCCAGGCGTCGCGGGTGTTGCCGGAGAGCTGGCCGTAGCGGAGCGGCTCGCCCGAGTCGATCAGCTTCTCGTACGGGGCCAGCAGGACCGCCCTCGTCCGGGCGGCGAAGTGGCGCTGGATCGCCGGCAGGTCGATGTCCTTGCGGGTGGGTGGCATCGACACGACGCTGATGGCCTGGCGGACCAGGCGCTGCCGGCCGGTCTGCTCCAGGTGGTCGAGCATGCGGGCCGCGGTCTCGGCCGAGTCGTTACGGGCCGACATGGTGATCACCAGCTGGTCGGTGGCGTCCATGGCGGCCTGCCAGTTCTGCGCCCTCACGTTGTTGCCGGTGTCCACAAAGATCAGTTTGTAGAACCGGCTCACGATCTCGCGGATCTCGGCGAAGGCGTCGGCCGTGAGCATCTCGCCCGCCGTGGCCGACTCGTCCGAGGCGAGCACGTCGAACATGCCCTCGCCCTGGGCCCGGACGTACTGCGACAGGTCGCCGACGCGGCCGTGCGCGCCGCGGAACAGATGCAGGTCGCGCATCATGTCGCGGACCGTACGGGCGTGGAAGTCCTGCTGGGCCCGCATGCCCAGGGTGCCCTGCGTCTCGTTGTTGTCCCAGGCCAGCACATATCCGCCGCGTTTCTGGCCGAAGGTCATCGCGAGCAGCAGCACGGCGACCGTCTTGCCGGCGCCGCCCTTGGGGTTGACCACGGTGACCTGGCGCAGCCCGCCGAAGTTGCGGCGGACCATCTCCACGTCCTGCTTGCGCTCCACCTCGCGCCGGCCCGGCGACAGCTTGGCCAGGCCGCCGGTGATGTTGTTGACCGCGCCGCGCACGCCCACCTTGGCGATCGGCTCGGGCGGCTTGGCCAGCCGGCGCCGGGCGAACTCCTCGGCCGTCGGCGTGCCGTCGGAGACCCACGGCAGATCCTGGAACGGATCGGTGGGCGGTGGGCTCGGCGCCTGCGGGTGTGCCGGCGGCTGTACCTGCGGATGGGCTTGGTACATCTGCGGATGCGGCTGCTGCGGGAACGCCCGCGGATCGACGCTCGGCGGATAGGGACCGGGAGGCGGCGGCGGTGGCGTCGCATGCGCCCGAGGACCAGGTGCCTGCGGGCCCGGGGCCGGAGCGGCGGCATCCTGCTGGGCGGGCGGCGGGGGCACGGACGCCGAGCCCATGGCGGGCGGCGCGGTCGCCGGCTCAGGGGAAACAGTCGGCGGCGTGGGCCTCTGCGGCGGCTGCGACCAGGGCGAATCCGGCGAAGTGTGCACACCGGACTCTTCCTCGTCGGGTGCGCCGCTGCCAGAAGCGGGAGCCGAGGGTGGCGGCGGAGAATGGGGTGCTGGGGACTGCGGCGGCGGGGGAGCGCCGGGCTCGGTCTCGGGCCAGGCCCGGGTCGGCTGAGGTGCGGGCACACCGTTCGTCCGCTGGACCGGGACCGGTGGCTGGCCGTGTTGAGGGGCCGCCGCGGCGTACGGCTGCGAGACCGGAATGGCGGGCGGCGGGGGCACCGGCACGCGATCGCCGGGGCGGTAGACGCCGGCGGGCGGCACGGGCACGGGTGGCGGCGTGTCGTGCGGGACCGGGCGGCCGTGTACCGGGGCCTCCAGCTCTTCCGCCTCCCACAGCGGCTCGACGTCCCTGTCCGGGGGTGCGTAGACGCGGTCAGCGCCTTCGTCCTCCACCGATGCCACGGATGCAACCCTCCCCGGTTGGTCCTACATTTTCAGACTCGCACAGACGGTCAGCCCGCGTACACCGCCCAGGCCCCGGCCTCCGTCCACCAGGAACGCTTGCGGTTCATCGATCCCGCGACGCCGTCGTCGAGGAACTGGAGCTCGCCGTCGCGGGGCAGCACCGAGACCGCGCGGCCGCGGGCCCGGCGGACCTCGATGCGGATCTTCGTGCCCTTGAAGCGCTGCTTGACGACCATGGGGACGGCCACCGCCACCTCGACCGTGCCGTCCTCGGCGTTGCCCTCGGCCAGCAGCCGCAGGCCGTCGAACTCGGCGTAGCCCGCGCCGTTGCCGATCGCGCAGGCCAGGATGGGGTCGTCACCGCCGGAGAGGACCGCGTCGTCGACCTCGACACGGCCGCGCCACGGCAGGGCCCGGCCGTCGTCGCCGACGCCGCCCACCAGGGCGCCGTCCACCGTGACCGAGCCACCATCGTTGCGCAGCAGGTCAAGGCGGCGGGTCCGGCCGGACAGGACCGCCTCGGCCACCGCCGACGGCACCCGGGGCAGGCCGAGCTGCGCCGCCAGGTCGGTGGTGTTGGCGACGTCGAGCGGCAGGATCGCGATCGGCGGAAGGTCGGGCACCGTGCGGTCGGCGGCCAGGTCGGCCGGCCGCTTGCTCGGCGGGGGCGCGTATCGGCGTACCAACCGGCGGACGACAGCCCGCAACTGGCCGTCCGTGGCCGAAGCCACCACCAGCCGGACCCTGGACTCCGAAGAAGGCCAGGTCAAGCCGTCGGGCCGGGTCGGTCCGTCGAGGCGGGCGATCACCTCGTCGATCTCGGCGTCGGAGTGGGCCGTGATCATTTCGACCAGGGCTCCGCCCGCCTTGAGGGCGTCGGCGCACTCGCGCACCGGCACGCGCGGGGTGTCGCAGGCTTCCTTCTCGAGAACCCCGCAGCCGCCGCACTCGGAACCGCACGCGCCGGCGCCGGCGGCGGGTGCGCCCTCGGCCAGGCTGAGCAGGATGACGTCGTACATCAGGCCTCGCTCAGCACCGAGTGACGCTCGATGACCTCTTCGCGGCCCGGGCCGACGCCGACCACCGAGACGCGGGCGCGGATGCGCTCCTCGACGAACTCGACGAAGCGCTGCGCGTCCTTGGGCAGGTCGGCGAAGGTGCGGCAGCCGGAGATGTCCTGCTTCCAGCCGGGCAGCGTCTCGTAGATCGGGACCGCGTGGTGGAAGTCGGACTGGCTGATCGGCATCTCGTCGTGGCGGACGCCGTTGACCTCGTACGCCACGCAGACCGGAATCTCGTCCAGGTCGTCGTAATTGTCCAACTTGGTGAGAACGAAGTCGGTGACCCCGTTGATCCGCTGCGCGTAGCGGGCCATCACCAGGTCGAGCCAGCCGATGCGGCGCGGGCGGCCGGTGGTCGTGCCGTACTCGTGGCCGACCTCGCGCAGGTGGTCACCGAACTTGTCGTGCAGCTCGGTCGGGAACGGGCCCTCGCCGACGCGCGAGGTGAACGCCTTGAGCACGGCCACCACCCGGTCGATGCGGGTGGGCGGGATGCCGGAGCCGGTGCAGGCGCCGCCGGCGGTCGCGTTCGAGCTGGTCACGAACGGATAGGTGCCGTGGTCGACGTCGAGCAGGGTGGCCTGGCCGGCCTCGCAGAGCACGACCTTGCCCTCGTCGAGGGCCTCGGAGAGCTCGAGGGCGGTGTCACCGACGTACGGCCGGAGACGGTCGACGTAGGACAGCAGTTCCTTGACCACGTCGTCCGGCTTGACCGCCTGACGGTTGTAGATCTTGCTGAGCACCTGGTTCTTGAAGGAGAGCGCGGCCTCGACCTTCTGCCGCAGGATCGACTCGTCGAACAGGTCCTGCACGCGGACACCGACGCGGTTCATCTTGTCGGCGTAGGTCGGCCCGATGCCGCGGCCCGTCGTGCCGATGCGGCGCGAGCCGAGGAAACGCTCGGCGACCTTGTCCATCGAGCGGTTGTACGACGGGATGACGTGCGCGTTCGCGCTGATGCGCAGCCGCGACGTGTCGACGCCGCGCGCCTCGAGACCGTCGATCTCCTGGAAGAGGACGGCCAGGTCGACCACGACGCCGTTGCCGATCACCGGGATCACGCCCGGGGTCAGGATGCCGCTGGGCAGCAGGTGGAGGGCGTATTTCTCACCCTCGATCACCACGGTGTGGCCGGCGTTGTTGCCGCCGTTGAACTTCACCACGTAGTCGAGCCGGTCGCCCAGCAGGTCAGTGGCCTTGCCCTTGCCCTCGTCGCCCCATTGGGCTCCGACCAACACGATCACCGGCACTTGCGTGACGCCTTCCGTAGAACAGGTCGTACCTGGCAGAGGTCCGGGTACTGCCGAAGTTTACGCGACAGCCCCGCTGTGCGACGTGGGGAAGGAGGCCGCCGGTAGGATCGGCGCCCGTGCGCGTACTTCTGATCGGCTCCGGCGGCCGCGAACATGCCCTCGCCCTCGGCCTCGCCGCCGACCCGTCCGTCGACTTCCTGGCCGCGGCCCCCGGCAACCCGGGCATCGCCCAGGTCGCCGAGCTGCACGAAGTCAAGGCGACCGATCCGGCCGCGGTGGCCGCGCTCGCGGTCGAGCTGGCGGCCGACCTGGTCGTGGTCGGTCCCGAGGCGCCGCTGGTGGCCGGGGTGGCCGACGCGGTCCGCGCCAAGGGCATCGCCTGCTTCGGCCCGAGTGCGGCCGCCGCGCAGCTCGAGGGCTCCAAGGCGTTCGCCAAGGAGGTCATGGTCGCCGCCGGCGTTCCCACCGCCGGGTCGTACGCCTGCACGACCGCCGGGGAAGTGGCGCGGGCGCTCGACGATTTCGGCGCCCCGTACGTCGTCAAGAACGACGGTCTGGCCGCCGGCAAGGGCGTCGTGGTGACCGATGACCGCGAGGTCGCCGAGCGGCACGCGGCCGACTGCGGCACGGTCGTGATCGAGGAGTACCTGTCCGGCCCCGAGGTCTCCCTCTTCGTGGTCACGGACGGCACCGCCGCCGTGCCGCTGATGCCGGCTCAGGACTTCAAGCGGCTCGCCGACGGCGACGAGGGACCCAACACCGGGGGCATGGGCGCGTACGCTCCGCTCGACTGGGCGCCGGACGACCTGGTGGACCGGGTGCTGCGGGAGACGGTCGAGCCGACCCTGGCCGAGATGCGCCGCCGGGGCACGCCGTTCGCCGGTCTGCTCTACGTCGGACTCGCGCTCACGCCCGACGGCCCCAAGGTGATCGAGTTCAACGCGCGCTTCGGCGACCCGGAGACCCAGGTCGTGCTCGCCCTGCTCGAGACGCCGCTGGGTGGCCTGCTCAACGCGGCCGCGACCGGCACGCTGGCCGAGCTTCCGCCGCTGCGCTGGCGCGCGGGCGCCGCGATCACGGTCGTGGTGGCCAGCAAGAACTATCCGGCGACGCCGCGCACGGGCGACGTCATCGAGGGCGCCGAGGTGCCCGGGGTGATCCACGCGGGCACGGCCCGCCGCGACGACGGCGCGCTCATCTCGGCCGGTGGCCGGGTGCTGAGCGTGACCGCGGTCGGCGCTGACCTCGCTTCGGCTCGCGACGCCGCGTACGCCCTGGTCGATGGTGTGCGGCTGGACGGCGCCCAGTACCGGACCGATATCGCCCTGGGCGCCGTCGAGAAGCGTATTTAAGCCTTCGGGATGTCGAAGAGCTTGGCCACGTTGGCGGCCAGGCCCAGGTCGCCCTTGGCCTTCACCTTGCCGGTCATGAAGAGCATCATCGGGTTGCCGTCGCCCGAGACGACCTTGAGGAACGTGACGGCGTCCATGGTCATCGTCAGCTTCGGGTCGCG
The DNA here is from genome assembly GCF_042899005.1 of Actinoplanes sp. NPDC000266. NCBI lineage: Bacteria > Bacillati > Actinomycetota > Actinomycetes > Micromonosporales > Micromonosporaceae > Actinoplanes > Actinoplanes sp. NPDC000266. Next base: position 37,608 of record NZ_JBIAZI010000018.1, on the reverse strand, counting down.
GGCCGGCTGGTTGGTGACCGTGCAGGCGCCGTTCTCGATCACCGTCTCGTAGGTGTCGCTCGCGCCGCCGGCGCCGCCCGTGATGACCCAGTGGATCACGGCCGAGGTGCTGCCGGCCTTCTCCGGGCGGAACAGCGTGGGCATCCGGTTGAAGACCTCGTCGAGGATCTTGGTGCGGTTCTCGCCCGCCATGACCTCAGCGATTTTGGAGTCCGGCGTCGACTTGACGAGCTGAGCGAACTCCTTCGGGCCGATCGAGGCGAGCGACTCGGGGTTGAAATCAGTCATCGGTGGACCTTTCGGGATGAGCGGACTACCTACTCGTCAGTAACACTAGCGACCTTGCCGCTTCTTCGTGCAGTGTGCCACTCCCAAAGAACTGTTGGACAGTCGGCGTGCCGTTCCCTAGACTCCCCAACATGTCTTTGGGAGATGAGCCGGGGCGGGCGTCGCTGAGGGCGACGGCCCATCCCGTACGGCTGCAGATCATGTCCCTGCTCACCGGCGCCCCGATGACCGCGGCCGAGGTGGCGCGGGAGCTGGGCCTGACCCATGCCAACGCCAGCTATCACCTGCGCAACCTGCTCGCCGGCGGCCTGATCGTCCAGGCCGGCGAGGAGAAGATCCGCGGCGGCGTGGCCAAGCGCTACCGCTACGACGCCTCCCGCGACAAGGGTCGGGAGTCGCCCGAGCAGCTGCGCGCGATGTTCTCCGCCCTCGGCGGCGAGCTCATCCGCCGCACCGGGCAGGGGCAATGGGACAGCGAGCGGCGCCGGCCCGGCGCTACCCTGCTGGCCGACGGTGACTTCTGGATCGACCCCGACAAATGGGCGGAGCTCCGCCACCGGATGCACGAGCTGGTCCGGGAGATCCACGAGGCGGCCCAGCCGCCGCGGACGCCGGGCACCATGCGCACGAGCACGACGGTCGCGATGTTCGAGATGGAGTCCTGATGGGTGCCCTCACGCCGCTGCGCTACGCCCCGTTCCGGCTGCTCATCGCCGGCCGCACGGTCAACGCCCTGGGCAACTCGTTCGCCAACCTGGCGTTGGCCTTCGCCGTCCTCGACCTCACCGGCTCCACCAGCGACCTCGGCCTCGTGGTCGGCATCCGTACCTTGGTGAACGTCATCTTCCTGCTCTTCGGTGGCGTGCTCGCCGACCGGATGCCCAAGCAGTTCCTGATGGTCGGTTCCAGCCTGGCCGCCTTCGCGTCGCAGGCCGTCGTGGCGGCGCTGGTGCTCACCGGAATGGCCACGATCCCGCTGCTCATCGTGCTCGGCGCGATCAACGGCATGGTGGGCGCGCTCGCGCTGCCGGCCAGCTCGTCGATCCTGCCCCAGACGGTGCCGGCCGAGATCCGGCAGCAGGCCAACGCGATCAACCGGCTGACCCTCAACTCGGCCGTCATCCTGGGCGCGCCGCTGGCCGGTGTGGTGGTCGCCGCGACGAACCCGGGCTGGGGCATCGCGGTCGACGCCGCCACCTTCCTGGTCGCCGCGCTCATCTTCATGGCCCTGCGGACGCCGGCGCCGGTCAAGGTCGCCGAGCCGGAGGGCACGATCGGCGACGAGAAGACGCCGGGTGAGGCGGCGGTCGAGCCGTCCCGGCCGAACGTCTTCGCCGATCTGCGCACGGGGTGGACGGAGTTCCGCTCGCGCACCTGGCTGTGGGTCGTGGTGGCCGCCTTCGCGGTGATCAACGCTTGCTGGAGCGGCGGCCTGGCCGTGCTCGGCCCGGCGGTCGCGGACGACACCTTCGGCCGGCGCGGCTGGGGTTTCGTCCTGGCCGCACAGACCGCCGGCATGATCATCGGCGGCCTCATCGCGATGCGGCTGAGGCTGCGCCGCCTGCTGCTGGTCGGCGTGGTCAGCACCTTCGGCATGGCCCTGCCGCTGCTGCTGCTCGGCCTCTATCCCCAGGTGATCGTGCTGGCGGTGGGGGCGCTGGTGGCCGGGGCGCTGCTCGAGCAGTTCGGCGTCGCGTGGGAGACGACCATGCAGGAGCATGTGCCGCCGGACAAGCTCGCGCGCGTGTATTCGTACGACATGGTCGGCTCTTTCATCGCCATGCCGATCGGCGAGCTGCTCGTGGGGCCGATCTCGCACCAGGTCGGCGTGGAGGCGACCCTGGTCGGCGCGGGCGTGCTGGTCATCGTGGCCGTGCTCGGCATGCTGAGCAGCCGGGACGTGCGCACCCTGCGTCATGAGCTGCCGGAGCGTGATCCCGGGCCCGTGAAAGAATCGGTCGCGTGACCATCCCGAACGTCCTTGCCTCCCGCTACGCCTCCGCCGAGCTCGTCGAGCTCTGGTCCCCGGAGGAGAAGATCAGGATGGAGCGCCGGCTCTGGCTCGCCGTCCTGCGCGCCCAGCGCGACCTCGGAGTGTCGGTGCCCGAGGGTGCCGTCGAGGCGTACGAGGCGGTGCTCGACACCGTCGACCTGGCGTCGATCGCCGAGCGCGAGCGGGTCACCCGGCACGACGTGAAGGCGCGGATCGAGGAGTTCAGCGCGCTCGCCGGCTTCGAGCAGATCCACAAGGGCATGACCTCGCGCGACCTGACCGAGAACGTCGAACAGCTCCAGATCCGGGCGTCGCTCGAGCTGATCCGCTCCCGGATCATCGCGACCCTGGCCCGCCTGGCCGAGCGGGCCGTCGAATATTCCGACCTGGTCATGACCGGCCGCTCGCACAACGTGGCGGCCCAGGCGACCACGCTCGGCAAGCGGTTCGCGTCGGCCGCGCAGGAGCTGCTCATCGCGTACGAGAGGCTCGACGATCTGATCGGGCGTTATCCGCTGCGCGGGATCAAGGGCCCGGTCGGCACCGCCGCCGACCAGCTCGACCTGCTCGACGGCGACTTCGAGGCGCTGGCCGTGCTCGAGCAGCGCGTCGCCGCCCACCTCGGCTTCAACCGGGTGCTCAGCAGCGTCGGCCAGGTCTATCCGCGCTCGCTCGACTTCGACGTCGTCTCGGCGCTGGCCCAGATCGTGGCCGGTCCGTCGTCGCTGGCCACCACGATCCGCCTGATGGTCGGCCAGGAGCTGGTCACCGAGGGCTTCAAGCCGGGCCAGGTCGGCTCGTCGGCGATGCCGCACAAGATGAACACGCGCTCGTCCGAGCGGGTCAACGGCCTCGCCGTGATCGTCCGGGGCTATCTGTCGATGGTCGGCGAGCTCGCCGGCGACCAGTGGAACGAGGGTGACGTCTCCTGCTCGGTGGTGCGCCGGGTCGCGCTGCCCGACGCGTTCTTCGCCACCGACGGGCTCTTCCAGACCTTCCTCACCGTGCTCGACGAGTTCGGCGCCTACCCGGCCGTGATCGCCCGCGAGCTCGACCGCTTCCTGCCCTTCCTGGCCACCACCAAGATCCTGGTGGCCGCGGTCCGCAAGGGCGTGGGCCGCGAGGTCGCCCACGAGGTGATCAAGGAGCACGCGGTCGCCGTGGCGCTGGCCATGCGCGAGAAGGGCGCGGCCGGCAACGACCTGTTCGACCGGCTCGCCGACGACGGCCGGCTCCAGCTGAGCCGGGGCGAGATCGACGCGCTGGTGGCCGACCGGGCCGCCTTCGTGGGCGCCGCCCCGTCGCAGGTGCGCTTCGTGGCCGACCGGGTCGCCACGATCGTCGCGGCCCACCCGGAAGCGGCGAAATACGCGCCCGCGCCCATCCTCTGAGACTGCCGCCGGGGCGCGGCGGAGCTCGACCGTCGCGCCACGCCCCAGCGGAACACTGACGTTAGGGGGCGGCGGCGCGGCCGCCAAGACTCACTTGCCACCTATCACGGTGTGATGACCGTCGCGCCGGTCGTGGAGAAATTGAAGCTTTGATCGTTCGAGTGGCTGAGATCACCGCCGAAATCGCCTGCTCAGCCTGGTCGGCGTCGTCTGCGCGACACCGGCCGACACGCCCGCCACGTGGATCGCAAGGTAGGCTCCACGTGCTTACACCTATCAGTCAGGAGTGCCCGTGGCTCGCGTCGTGGTCGACGTCATGCTCAAGCCGGAGATCCTCGACCCGCAGGGCCAGGCGGTCGCGAACGCGCTGCCCAGGCTCGGCGTCACCGATGTCTCCTCCGTCCGGATCGGGCGGCGGATCGAGATCGAGTTCGCCGGCGAACCCGACCTGGACCGGGCTCGGGAGATCGCCGACAAGCTGCTCGCCAACCCGGTGATCGAAGACTTCTCGATCAAGGTCGAGGACGACGCGAAGGCCGAGGTCGCCTGACCATGCGCATCGGTGTGGTCACCTTCCCGGGCTCGCTGGACGACGGGGACGCGGCCCGCGCCGTGCGCCTCGCCGGCGCCGACGCCGTCCGCCTCTGGCACGGCGACCCCGACCTGCACGGCGTTGACGCCGTGGTGCTGCCCGGCGGCTTCTCCTACGGCGATGCCCTGCGCTGCGGCGCGATCGCCCGGTTCGCCCCGGTCATGGAGTCGCTCATCGACGCGGCCCGCGGCGGCCTCCCGGTGCTCGGCATCTGCAACGGCTTCCAGATCCTCTGCGAGGCCCACCTGCTGCCCGGTGCGCTGACCCGCAACCAGCACCTGCACTTCCGCAACCGTGACCAGTGGCTCCGCGTCGAGTCGGCGGACACCGCCTGGACCAACGCGTTCACCCCGGGCCAGGAGATCCTGATCCCGGTGAAGAACGGCGAGGGCTGCTACGTCGCCGACCAGCGGACGCTGGACGCGCTCGAGGCCGAGGGACGGGTGGTCGCGCGGTACGTCCGCGGCAACCCGAACGGCTCGCAGCGCGACATCGCCGCCATCACCAACGAGGCCGGCAACGTCGTCGGCATCATGCCGCATCCGGAACACGCGGTGGAGGCGCTGACCGGCCCGTCGCTCGACGGCCTCGGCTTCTTCACCTCGGTCCTGCGGGCCCTGGCCGGGGCGTCCGCGGGGGCTTCGCACGCAGGGGGACACCAGTAATGACCACGCAGCCGGAGACGGCAGCGCCGAACCAGAAGCCGACCGGCTTTGCCGCGACGGACGTGCTGGTCAACGAGTTCGACGGCGGCCCCGACACTGTGCACCGGGCCTTCCAGACCGCGGACGAGCTGCAGCCGCACACGGAGTTGGGCCTCAAGGACGACGAATACGAGCGCATCCGGCAGATCCTGGGCCGGCGGCCCACGGCGTCCGAGCTGGCGATGTACTCGATCATGTGGAGCGAGCACTGCTCGTACAAGTCGAGCAAGGTGCACTTGCGCCAGTTCGGTGAGAAGGCGCCGCGCAGCGACCGCATGCTCGCCGGCATCGGCGAGAACGCGGGCGTCGTGCAGATCTCCGACGAGATCGCCGTGACGTTCAAGGTCGAGTCGCACAACCACCCGAGCTTCGTGGAGCCCTACCAGGGCGCCGCGACCGGCGTGGGCGGCATCGTCCGCGACATCCTCGCCATGGGCGCCCGCCCGATCGCGGTGATGGACCCGCTGCGCTTCGGCGCGGCCGACCACCCCGACACCGCCCGGGTCCTGCCCGGCGTGGTCGCCGGCATCGGTGGCTACGGCAACTGCCTGGGCCTGCCCAACATCGGCGGCGAGATCGTCTTCGACCCGACGTACCAGGGCAACCCGCTGGTGAACGCGCTGAGCATCGGCGTGCTGCCGGTCGAGCGTCTCCAGCACAAGGAGGCGGCCGGCGTCGGCAACATCGTCGTGCTGCTCGGCGCCCGCACGGGCCGCGACGGCATCGGCGGCGTCTCCGTGCTCGCCTCGGCCACCTTCGACGAGGAGGCCGAGCAGCGCCGCCCGTCGGTGCAGGTCGGCGACCCGTTCATGGAGAAGCTGCTCATCGAGAGCTGCCTCGAGCTGTACGACGCCGGCCTCGTGGCCGGCATCCAGGACCTCGGCGGCGCCGGTCTGACCTGCGCGCTCACCGAGACGGCGGCCGCGGCCGGCACCGGCATGCGGGTCTGGCTCGAGCGGGTGCCGCTGCGCGAGGCGTCGATGTCGCCCACCGAGATCCTGGCCAGCGAGTCGCAGGAGCGCATGCTCCTGATCGTCACCCCGGAAAACCTCGACGCGGTCCTCGCCGTGGCCGAGAAGTGGGGCGTGTGGGCCACCGCGATCGGTGAGGTCACCCCGGCCGGCGAGGACGGCTCACCGGGCCGGCTCGTCATCACCTGGAACGACCACGTCGTGGTGGACGTGCCGCCCGGCTCGCTCGCCGACGACGGCCCGGTCTACGCCCGCCCGATCCGTGAGCCGGCCGACCTGATCCTGCTCCAGGCCGACAAGGCCGAGACGCTGCCGCGCCCCTCCACGGGCGAGGAGCTGCGCGAGACCGTCCTGCGGATGGCCGGCTCGCCCAACCTCTGCGACAAGACCTGGGTCACCGAGCAGTACGACCGGTACGTGCTCGGCAACACCGTGCTGGCTCAGCCCGAGGACTCGGGTGTGCTGCGCATCGACGAGAGCACGGGCCTCGGTGTCGCGCTCTCGGTCGACGGCAACGGCCGCTTCGCCCGCCTCGACCCGTACGAGGGCGCGAAGCTGGCGCTGGCCGAGGCGTACCGCAACGTCGCCGTCACCGGCGCCGAGCCGGTGGCCGTGACCGACTGCCTCAACTTCGGCTCGCCCGAGGACCCGGCCGTCATGTGGCAGTTCGCCGAGGCCGTGCGCGGCCTGGCCGACGGCTGCCAGCTGCTGGGCACCCCGGTGACCGGCGGCAACGTCAGCTTCTACAACCAGACCGGCGCGGCCGCCATCCACCCGACCCCGGTGGTCGGCGTGCTCGGCGTCTTCGACGACGTGGCCCGGCGGATCCCGATGGGCTTCCCGGCCGCCACCGGCGACGGCGACCTGCTCTTCCTGCTCGGCGAGACGTCGGCGGAGCTCTCCGGCTCCGAGTGGGCGTGGGTCACCCACGGCCACCTCGGCGGACGCCCGCCGAAGGTCGACCTCGAGCACGAGCAGCGCCTGGGCGTGCTGATGGCCCGTGCCTCCCGGACCGGCCACGTGGTCGCGGCGCACGACCTCTCCGACGGCGGCCTCTCGCAGGTCCTCGTCGAGAGCACGCTGCGCCGTAACGTGGGCGCCCGGATCACGCTGCCCGAGGACGGCAACTCGGCGTTCGTCCAGCTGTTCAGCGAGTCGTCGGGCCGGGCCCTGGTCGCGGTGCCCCGCGGGCGTGACAAGGCGTTCGTCGCCCTGGCCGCCGAGCTCGGCATCGCCTGCGCCCCGATCGGCGTCACCACCGCCGAGCCGGTGCTCGACGTGGCCGGCCAGTTCAGCATCGCGCTGGACGAACTGCGCGAGGCGCACACGGCGACGCTGCCGGCCCTGTTCGGCGGCGCGGCCGAGCTGGCCAACCGGCACGGCGACCCCGAGCACGCGGCCGACCCGTCCGCTCCGGCGCGACCGGACCGCGGCGACGAGGTCCTCGTGACGGCGGCGGCCGGCGCGGCGATGGAGTCGGCCGCCCCGATCGAGGCCGACGGCATCCCGGCGGCGTCGGTGGCCGAGGTCAAGGAGCCGGTTCCGGCCGAGGGCACCTCGGTCACGCTCGAGCTGACCGAGCCCAAGCCGGGCGGGCCGATCGACCCCGCCTGACTCGTCTCATAGAAAATCGGCCCCGCACCTCGAAAGGTGCGGGGCCGATTTCTCTATGACTCAGTAGCGGCGCTGACCGCGCTGGTCGTAGTCGTCCTGGTCGTAGCCGCCGTTGTACGGCTGGGTGTGGCCGCCGTACTGCTGGCCGCCGCCCTGCTGGCCGCCGCCCTGCTGCGGGGGATAGCCACCGTTGTCGTGGTCGTCCCAGCCCTGCTGCTGTTGCTGGCCCTGGTCGTAGCCGCCGTAGCCGCCGTTGTCGTGCTCGTCCCAGCCGCCCTGCTGCTGCTGGCCGCCGTACTGCTGGCCGCCCTGGTCGTAACCGCCGTAGCCGGCGTCGGCCTGGTCGTCCTCGGGACGGTAGAAGCCGGTGGGCTCGCTGTAGGACCCGTAGCCGCTGTCGGCCTGCTGCGCGCCGCCGTACTGCTGGGTGCCGCCGCCGTACTGCTGCGTGCCGCCACCGTATTGCTGGGTGCCGCCGCCGTACTGCTGCGTGCCCCCGCCGTACTGCTGGGTGCCGCCCTGCGGGGCGTTGTCCCAGCCGCCGGCGCCGACGTAGCCGCCCTGCGGCGGGACCGGCGCGCCGTACGGGTCGGGGAACTCGTCCTCGGCCGCCGGCACCGGGCGCTGGAGCATGGTCGGCGCGTCGGACATGCCGGGCGCCGGCGCGATCATGGTGGCGTCGTTGGCGCGGCCACCGCCGACCGGCGCCGCCACCCGGGTCGCGTCGTTGAAGCGGCCCTGGCTCGGCGGCACGGCGCCGCCCGACGGCGACATGCCGGTCGGGTCGTCGTCGTCACCGTCGGACGGGTTGTTCTTGCGGCGCATCCAGACCAGCACGATCGCGCCGATGCCGGCCGCGACCAGCAGGACGCCGATGATGATGTAGAGCCAGGAGCTTCCGCTGTCCTCGCTCGCGGCCGCGTTGTTGGCCGGTGCGCCCTCTTCCACGGTCTCCGTGGTCGCCGGCTGCTCCTCGGCCGCGGACTCCTCCGCGGTCGGCGCCGCGCTGACCGTCGCGGACGGTGTCGCCGACGGCGTGGCCGACGGGCTCTCCACCACGGTCGACTGGAGCGTCAGGTTCTTGGAGACCGTACGGTCGGCCGAGGCCTGAATGGTGACCGTCGCGCGCTCGAAACCGTCCTTGGCCGCGCCGATCGTCAGGGTGCCGGGGGCGATCGGCTTGCTCTCGGTCGAGCTGAACGTGTACCCGCCGGATCCGCTCGAGGTCGTCTCGAAGATGGCGCCCGTGCTGTCGCGCAGGCCGACGGTCGCGCCCGAGACGCTCTTGCCGTCCTGGTCGCGGACCTTGCCGGAGACCTGGCGGACGCTCTGCGGCTTGTCCGGGCCCTTGACCGTGATGTTCGCGGTGGCGCTGTCGGACTCGCCGTTGATCGACGCCGTGACCCGCACCTGCACCTGGCGGGTGTCGCCGGCGTTCACGTTGGGCGCCGTGAGGCGCGCGTTGAACCCGCGGTCACCGCCCGCGTCGATCTGCGTGACGCCCGAGCAGTCGCCGGAGCAGCTCATGCCGGTGACCTGATAGGCGACCGTGACTCGCCCCGGGTTGCCGCCGCCGGGCTCGCCCTCGCCGGGCTCCACCTCGGGGGCCGACACGCTGTACTGCATGTTCAGCTGGCCGCCGGTGAGGACCTCGGTCTGCAGGTTGGTGATCTCCACTGAGGGAGGGTCGGCCAACGCCGCCACAGGCGCTACGAATAGGCTGCCTGCGACCACAGCCAGTAACGCACCGCCCTGCAACGCCCGGGCTCGTAGGTGCGTCGTCACCATCCACCGCCTTCCGGTCGCACGGTCTCCCGGCTGCTCTTCAGGTGCCGGTTACATCCCGCGACTAAAACACCGTCGGCCACTATGCCTTGTCACACGTCCATCGCGCGACCCAGGGCCGCGTACCAATCTCAGCGGACCGGGTCGTATCGTCCCGACATGTCCGCTGCGAAGAATAAATCCGAGTCGGTGATCCAGGCGTTGGACGCGCTGGACCGCGGCGCTGAACCGGAGAGAACGGTGCTGCGTGACGCGGTGCGAGCGCTGCTGACCGAGTTGTCCCGCCGTGCGCCTGGCCGATCGGTGGAGGTGCGAATTCCGCCTTTCGGTGCGATTCAGTGTGTTCCAGGTCCCAGGCACACACGCGGCACACCGCCCAATGTGGTCGAAGCCGATCCGGTCACCTGGGTGCTCGTGGCCACGCAGCGTGTGAGCTGGGCCGATGCGGTGCGTGACGGGCGGCTGCGGGCAAGCGGTATCCGTACGGATCTGAGTGAATACCTTCCGTTGACCGGCGCGTCCGCCGATTGACAGCCCGAGCCGTGACCCCTCCCCTCGCGTACACTGGGCGGTCGGGAGCGGAGCGGTGGACCCCCACTCACGTTCGAGCAGATCAGCATGAGGGAGCGACAGGTGCCCCGAGGCGACGGCCGGTTGACCGACGATCTCGACCCCCAGGAGCGCGGCCCCCAGGATGCCTGCGGCGTCTTCGGCGTCTGGGCCCCCGCGGAAGAGGTCGCCAAACTCACCTACTTCGGGCTCTTCGCTCTTCAGCACCGCGGCCAGGAGGCCGCCGGCATCGCTGTGAGTGACGGCTCCGGTGTGGTGGTCTACAAGGATCTGGGCCTCGTGTCGCAGGTCTTCGACGAGCCGACGCTGGCCAGCCTGCGCGGCCACCTCGCGATCGGCCACACGCGCTACTCGACGACCGGCGGGTCGAACTGGGAGAACGCGCAGCCGACGATCCGCGCCACCACGGCCGGCACGACGATCGCGCTGGCGCACAACGGCAACCTGGTCAACACGGCCGAGCTGGCCCGCGAGGTCGCCGAGCGCGGCCTCGAGGCAGATATGGCCACCTCCGACACCGCCCTGGTGACCACCCTGCTGGCCAGCCGCCCCGATCTGTCGGTCGAGGCCGCGGCGCTCGAGGTGCTGCCGGGCCTGCGGGGCGCGTTCAGCTTCGTCTTCATGGACGAGAACACGCTGTACGCGGCGCGCGACCCCCAGGGTGTGCGCCCGCTGGTGCTGGGCCGGATGGAGCGCGGCTGGGTCGTGGCCAGCGAGACCGCCGCCCTCGACATCGTCGGCGCCAGCTTCGTCCGTGAGGTCGAGCCGGGCGAGATGCTCGCCGTCGACGAGCACGGTCTGCGCTCCACGCGGTTCGCCGCGCCCGAGCCCAAGGGCTGCCTCTTCGAATACGTCTACCTGGCCCGTCCCGACACCACGATCGCCGGCCGCAACGTCTACTCGGCCCGTGTCGAGATCGGCCGCCGCCTGGCCAAGGAATATCCGGTCGAGGCCGACCTGGTCATCCCGGTGCCCGAGTCGGGCACCCCGGCCGCGATCGGTTACGCCGAGGCGTCCGGCATCCCCTACAGCGCCGGTCTGACCAAGAACGCGTACGTCGGCCGGACCTTCATCCAGCCGTCGCAGACCATCCGCCAGCTCGGCATCCGGCTCAAGCTCAACCCGCTGCGCGAGGTCGTGCGGGGCAAGCGCCTGGTCGTCGTCGACGACTCGATCGTCCGCGGCAACACCCAGCGCGCGCTGGTGCGCATGCTGCGTGAGGCGGGAGCGCTCGAGGTGCACGTGCGCATCTCGTCGCCGCCGGTGAAATGGCCGTGCTTCTACGGCATCGACTTCGCCACCCGCGCCGAGCTCGTCGCGAACGGCCTGGAGATCGATGGCATCCGCCGCTCGATCGGCGCCGACTCCCTGGGTTATGTTTCCCTGGACGGCCTGGTGCAGGCGACCGAGCAGCCGAAGTCGCGCCTCTGCATGGCGTGCTTCGACGGCGAGTACCCGATCGAGCTCCCGGCCGGCAACCTGATCGGGAAGCATGTCCTCGAGGGGGTCGGCAAGCGGGCGTCGATGCCGTCCGCGACCGACGAGGCCGCGACCGCGGCGGTGGCGGAGCTCGAGACCGAGTACGAGACCGCCGTCTCGCACCACCAGTGACTTTGATGTACCAAGCAGCTCTAAGGGGAGAACCGTGACGCACGTGTCCGAGCGCAACAACGCCGGGTCCAACCAGCCGTGGACGGCCGGTGCTGGACGCGGCGGTGCTCGCAAGCGCACGTCCACCTACGCGGACGCCGGCGTCTCGATCGAGGCCGGCGACCGCGCGGTCGAGCTGCTCAAGTCCAAGGTCAAAAAGACCGTGCGGCCCGAGGTGATCGGTGACCTCGGCGGGTTCTCCGGCCTGTTCCGGCTGAACACCCAGAAGTACAAGAGCCCGATCCTGGCCTCGTCGACCGACGGCGTCGGCACCAAGCTGGTGATCGCGCAGCAGCTCGACATCCACGACACGATCGGCATCGACCTGGTCGCCATGGTCGTCGACGACCTGGTCGCCTGCGGCGCCGAGCCGCTGTTCCTGCTCGACTACATCGCCTGCGGCGAGGTCGTGCCGGACAAGGTGGCCGAGATCGGCGCCGGCATCGCCGACGGTTGCCGCTACGCGGGTTGTGCCCTGCTGGGCGGCGAGACCGCCGAGCACCCCGGCGTGCTGCGCCCGGACGAGTACGACGTGTCCGCCACCGGCGTCGGCGTGGTCGAGGAGAGCGAGATCCTGGGTCGCGAGCGGGTCGAGATCGGCGACGCGGTCATCGCGATGCGCTCCTCGGGCCTGCACTCCAACGGCTACTCGCTGGTGCGGCACGTGCTGCTCGGCGCGGGCCGCATGCGGCTCGACTCGGTGGTCGACGACTTCGGCACGCAGCGCACCCTCGGCGAGGAGCTGCTGACCCCGACCAAGATCTACGCCAAGGACTGCCTGGGCCTGATCGAGGAGACCGACGTCCGCGCGTTCTCCCACGTCACCGGCGGCGGCATCCCCGGCAACCTGGTGCGCGTGCTGCCCGAGCACGTCGACGCGGTCGTCGACCGCTCGACCTGGCGCCCGCAGCCGATCTTCGACCTCATCCAGGCCAAGGGCCGCATCGAGGACCACGAGATGGAAGCCACGTTCAACATGGGCGTCGGCATGTTCGCGGTCGTCTCGTCCGACGACGCCGACCGCGCCATGGCTTATCTGACCGGCCGCGGTGTCGAGGCCTGGCAGGTCGGCGAGGTCATCGAGGGCACCGGCGAGGTGCAGATGATGGGGCAGTACACCCGCGGCTGACGCCGGGTTTCAGGATGAACATGAAATGATCCGCGTGTGTCGATGTCGGGCACATGCGGATCTTTCGTGTTCGGGGTGGACTGAGGGGCCTAGCGTGGCGGAGGTGCGTGTGGAGACGTGGAGCGGGATGCGCGGCATAGCGCCTGTGCCGACCTACGTCGTCATGCAGCCCACGACCCTCTGCAACCTCGACTGCTCCTACTGCTATCTGCCGTTCCGCGCGGCCGACAAGCGCATGCCGGTCGAGGTGGCCCGGGCCGTGGCCACCGCGGTCGAGCCCTGGACGGCCGGCGGGCGGTTCTCGGTGGTCTGGCACGGCGGTGAGCCGCTCGCCGCCGGCCGGGAGCATCTGGCCGCGCTGATGGCCCCGTTCGGCCCGGAGGTCGAGCATCACGTGCAGACCAACGCCACGCTGATCGACGACGCCTGGTGCGAGTTCTTCACCGAGCACCAGATGCGGGTCAGTGTCAGCGTGGACGGCCCGGAGGCCCGCAACGGCGACCGGGTGACGCGCGGCGGCCGCCCGGCGTACGACCGGATCATGCGCGGCGTCGAAGCGCTCCGCCGCCACGGCATCCCGTTCTCGGCGCTCTGCGTGGTCGGCGATCCGCGGCCGGGCGTGGCGGCCGAGCTCTACGACTATTTCCTCACTCTGGGCTGCGACGTGCTCGGCATCAACGTCGAAGAGCTGGAGGGGGTCAACACCCGTACCAACGGCCACGACGCGGCCGAGGTGACGGCCTTCTGGTCCGAGCTGGTGTCGGCCTGGCGCCGCGACCCGCGGATCCACCTGCGCGAGGTGGAATGGTCGCTGCGGTACGTGGCCGCGGTCCTCGACGGCACGGCCGACCAGCTGCTGCCGCGCCGGCTCGACCCCATCCCGACGATCGCCCACGACGGCTCGGTCGTGCTGCTCTCGCCCGAGCTGGCCGGTTTCTCCGACCCTCACTACGGCGACTTCACCAGCGGAAACGTCCTGAGCGCGCCGCTGGGCGACATTCTGGCCGATGCCGAGGGGTCGCCATGGATCGCCGAGTTCCTGCGCGGGGTGGAATCCTGCCGCGCGACCTGTCCCTATTTCGGCTTCTGCGGCGGGGCCCACGCGGCCAACCGCTACTTCGAGACCGGCCGGTTCGACACCACCGAGACGGACCACTGCCGGAACAGCAAGATGCGCCTACTGGAGGGAGTGCTGGACCATGCCCGAGATCATGAACCCACGGCTGTCTGACGACGCGGGGAGCGATCCGGTGACGGCACGGGTGCGAGACACCCGGGCCGGGTTGGCGGCCCTCATCGCCGAGGCGGAGGAGGCTCGCCGGCAGCGCGCGGAGGGCACGTCGGAGGACGGCGGCTCAGCGGTCTGCGCCTGGAACCACTTCGAGAACATTCCCACGTTCTACAACTGGAACAACCGCCCGCGGTAGGGCGGCGGTTCTAGCCCACGCGGGCTGGCACCCGCGTGGGCTTGTGTTGAACCGTTGGTTAGAAGGTGACCACGACACACGGAAGCACGCGGTCAGCCGCGTGCTCTGTGCAATACGGGTCAGCGCCTTGTCGGCGACCAGGTGTCCTGGTCGTCGTCAGCATCATCCTCGTCATCGTCGACGAACTCATCGTTGTCGTCGTCGAAGTGACGGTCGGACTGGCGTGTACCCGCCAGTTCGCGCTGCAAGGCGGTGAGGTCGGTGTTCGGGGAGTGGTATTTCAACTCCCGGGCCACCTTCGTCTGCTTGGCCTTAGCACGGCCGCGCCCCATGGCTCGACCCCCTCGCACAGAATTCGGGGCAGCCCGAAGGCGGGCCCCGATGACGTCAGGCATCTCTCGTGGGTCTTACGGTACATGGACGATGCCTTGTTTGGCACCTCGGGTTGCCTGTGACACTGCCGCGCGTCGCGGTTTTCCGTCCGAGGACGCGCGGCAGGCACGAAACCGCTCCCATTTCGACCGGTTCGACTGGCCTCAGCCCAGGTAGATGGACCGCAGACGGCCGACCTCGGCCATCCGCTGCTCGGCCAGACGGTCGGCCGCGACCGCGGGCGAGACGCCCTCGGAGTCGGCGAGCTGGAGGATCCGGCGGGTCGTGTCGAAGATGCCGGTGGCGCGCAGCTTGGCCCGCTCGAAGTTGAAGCCCTCGATCTCGTCGGCCACCTGGATCACGCCACCGGCGTTCACGAGGTAGTCGGGCGCGTAGAGGATGCCCCGTTCGGCAAGGGTCTTCTCGATGCCGGGGTGGGCCAGCTGGTTGTTGGCGCCGCCGGTGACGACCTTGGCCCGCAGCGCGGACACGGTGTCGTCGTCGAGGGCGCCGCCCAGCGCGCACGGCGCGTAGACGTCGAGGTCGCTGGTGATCAGGGCCTGGGTGTCGGCCACGAGCTCGATCTGGGGATAGGTGGTGCGGGCCCAGCTGAGGGCGGCCTCGTTCACGTCGGTGGCGATGACCGCGGCGCCGTCCTCGACGAGGTGGCCGGCCAGATATTTGCCGACCTTGCCGAGGCCGGCGATGCCGACCGTGCGCCCGGCCAGGGTCGGGCGGCCCCAGGCGTGCTCGGCGGCGGCCCGCATGCCCTGGAAGACGCCCCAGGCGGTGAGGATCGAGGAGTCGCCGGCGCCGCCGTGCTCCAGGCTGCGGCCGGTCACATATCTGGTCTCGCGGGCGATGACGTCCATGTCCGGCACGTAGGTGCCGACGTCGCAGGCCGTGTAGTAGCGGCCGTGCAGCGACTCGACGAAGCGCCCGTACGCCCGCAGCAGGCCCTCGGACTTGGCGCGGGCCGGGTCGCCCCAGATGACCGCCTTGCCGCCGCCCAGGTCGAGGCCGGCGAGAGCGTTCTTGTAGGCCATCCCGCGGGAGAGCTTCAGCACGTCCGCCAGCGCGTCCGCCTCGCTCTCGTACGGATAGAACCGGGTGCCACCGAGCGCCGGCCCGAGGGCCGTCGAGTAGATCCCGATGATCGCCTTGAGGCCGGTCTGCCTGTCCTGGCAGAAGACGACCTGTTCGTGACCGGTGGCGTCGGTGCCGTCGGTGTCGAACACGCCCATGGCTGTTCTCCTGATTCTTTTGTTGTGGCCCTCGTGGGACCGGTTGTCCCGGCGGGGGTGGGCCGGACATTTGCGAGCCTAGTCGTGACGCCCCGGTCGGGATTACGTCCGCGCGGGAAGTTCCGCTCGGCCGATTTCGTGAAAGACTTCCGCCGTGCCGTCACTGTTCGCGTCGTACCTACGGGTTTACGAGCCGCTGACCGCGTTCGACCGTGACCGCCAGGTCTTCTGGCGGCGCTACGCCCGGGAGGGGCGCGATCTCGGGCCGGTCGACGGCCCGGTCCGGCAGCGCACGGCGGTGCTCGAGGCGCTCGGCGCCGGCTGGACCCGGCTGCCCGACCTGCCCGACGAGGCGTACGTGCTG
Source organism: Actinoplanes sp. NPDC000266 (assembly GCF_042899005.1). Taxonomy (NCBI): domain Bacteria; kingdom Bacillati; phylum Actinomycetota; class Actinomycetes; order Micromonosporales; family Micromonosporaceae; genus Actinoplanes; species Actinoplanes sp. NPDC000266. The sequence goes on along the minus strand of NZ_JBIAZI010000018.1, from coordinate 21,514 downwards.
CAGTGGGGTGACTCTCTGCTGGTCTGCCCCTGGAACCTGCGCCTGCGCGTGGCCGAGGCCGCGCTGAACGCGCGCGACGGTGTGCCCAGCGTGCTGGCCGACGCCTTCGTGCCGCCGGTGCTGGCCGGGCAGGCCAAGGCCATCGTCGAGGACTGGCGCAGCGGGGCCAAGGTGCTGGAGCACGGCGTGCCGCGGGTGCACGAGCAGATCGCCACCTGGGGTGTGCCGCTGCGCTGGTTCGCCTTCGTCGACCTCGAGGAGCGGGAGTTCTCGCTGACCCCCGAGGGGCGCACGCTGCGCTACCGCACGGAGATCTCGAAGGCCCGCCGGCGGGCGCACCGCGCCGTCGCGGTGCTGCGCAAGTCGCTGGGCGACGCGCCGATCACCGAGGCGGTCGAGGAGGGCACGCGCTGGCTGGAGGAGTTCCACCCGCGGTCCATCGTCGAGCTCGACTACGGCGGCCTCGTCAACCTTCTCCCGGATGACGACCTCGCGGCGGACGATTCACCCGGACTGGTGGCGGCCGGACTTTCCGCCCTGTCCCGCGGCGACGCCGACGACGCCTCCGCGGTCTACGAGAAGCTCGTCGAGCGGTGGCGGGCCGTCCAGCTCCTCGAGCGCTGCAACTGAGCTGCGGAAATAGGGACAGACCGGCGGGTTTCGCGGTCCGTGGGAACGCTCCCGAAGTGAATACTCTTCGTAATCACTGCTGGCCGAAGCGTGATAATCGGACTAAACGAGACACTATCTGGCGTAGAAAACACGCAAAAATCGGGCATGCTTCATCCGTCTATCTGGGGACGTTCGTCCGTTCGGCCCATGTCGGACATCGGGGACTAGCCGGACCATGAGAGACGCACCGGCCGGCGGGACCCCGGCCGATGTTCGTAGGTACCTGTGGAGGAGTGACCGATGGCATCGCGTACGCACGATCCTGAGCCGCTACTAACGCCGGCAGAGGTGGCGTCGATGTTCCGTGTCGACCCGAAGACCGTCACCCGGTGGGCGAAGGCCGGCAAGCTGAGTGCGATCCGCACTCTGGGCGGCCACCGTCGTTACCGGGAGTCGGAGGTTCGCGCCCTGCTGCAGGGGCAGATTCCCACGCAGCGTCAGGGCGACTGAACCGACCTCAGTCGGTACGAAAGATCGTTGTAAGGGGCGACGTCGGGGAAGGCGATCGCCCCTTCCTCGTTTCTTGATCAGGTTCTCTTTCTCCTGGAAACGAGGATGTACGTCCGCCGTGACGGCCCCGGCCGGACGTATTTCACCGGAACCGAGTTGCCCTCCGGCGGTCGTGCGCCAAGGGTTAGCACCATGGAACAACCACCGATCGGCGACGTCTTCGGCGAGATGATCCGGGACGCGTACGCGGTACACACCGGAGTCGGGCCCCGTCCCCTGGCGGGCGGTCGCGTGCCCCGTCCGGTGATCGAGGTGATCGAGCGCGACGACGGCCTGATCAACGGCGCCCCGGCCGATCACTATCTGGCCGCGCCCGGTGATTGGCAGCCGCATGACCACCGCGCCCTGCGACTCTGCCGCGGGCACGTTCTCGACATCGGGGTCGGAGCCGGCCGTACGGCGGTGGAGCTCCAGAAACGCGGCATGGCGGTGACCGGGTTGGACACCTCGCCGGGAGCCATCGAGATCGCCCGCCGCCGGGGCCTGCGTGACACCGTGATCAACACGATCGACGCGTACGCCGCCGCCAGCGCCCGGTACGACACCTTCCTTCTGCTCGGCAACAACCTCGGGCTGCTCGAGGGGCCGCAACGGGCGCCGGTCTTCCTGGAGGCGCTGGCCCGGCTGGCCAACCCGGGGGCGCGGCTCATCGCGCAGGGCACCGACCCGTACGGCACCACCGACCCGGTGCACGTCTCGTACCACCAGCGGAACCGCGAGCGCGGGCGGCTCGGCGGCCAGTTGCGGCTGCGGCTGCGCTACCGGCTGCTGGCCACCGAGTGGTTCGACTATCTGAACTGCTCGGTCGAGGAGCTGGAGGCGCTGGTCCAGGGCACGGCGTGGCGGCTGAAGGCGGTCGACGACGGCGACCGGCCCTACTACATCGCGGTCCTGGAGCTGGCGGGATGAGCGTCGGCCGCCGTATCGCCTTTCTGCTGCGGCACCGGCCCGAGACGGCGGGGCTGACCCTCGACCCGAACGGGTGGGTGCCGGTCGGCGACCTGCTGTCGGCGTTGCCGATCGACCGGGCCGAGCTGGACGAGATCGTGGCCAACGACGAGAAATCCCGGTACGCCATCGAGCGCCGCGCCGACGGGTCGGAGTGGATCCGGGCCAACCAGGGGCACTCGCGCCGGGTGGCCGTCGACCTCGGGCTGGCCCCCGCGTCGCCGCCAGCAGTGCTCTTCCACGGCACGCCCCGCCGGAACGAGGAATCGATCCGGCGTGACGGCCTGCGGCCGGGTAGCCGTCATCACGTACATCTGTCGCCCGATGTGCCGACGGCGCTGGTCGTCGGCCGCCGGCGCTCGGACGACGTGATGGTGTTGCGCGTGGCCGCGGGGGAGATGGAAGCGGCCGGGCACGTCTTCCACCGCAGCGAGAACGGGGTCTGGCTGACCGATGCCGTGCCGTCGGCGTACCTCCTGCTAGAACCGACAAATCCGTAATATCCCTGACTCCACAGTGATCAATGGCTCACCCGCCGTTAGCGTTGGGCCATGGGGCGGATCACCCGGCGTGAGCTGATGAATCTCGCCGGCGCCGTGGGGGTCGTCGCCACCCTGGCCGGGCTCGCCTACGGGCTACCCGCCCTCGACCGCTCACTGCCGGCCCAGCGCGCGGTCAGCGCCGACGAGCCGTACCAGGTAGGCGCCGGAGTCAGTGTGGTGCCACCGGCCGGAGCCACGATCGACGTCACCGAGACCCGGCCCGGCGAGAACGAGGGAACCGCGCTCTTCCGGCTCGGCCCGGTGCGATACGCGATCGCCGTACGCCCCTTTCGCGGCGACCTCGACGCGGCGGCCTCCCGCCTGCGTAAGCGAATCACCAACACCGCCGGTTACCAGGTGACCGGCGCCCAGCTCGCGGTCAGCACGGCCGGCGGGCTGTCCGGCGTCCAGGGTGGATATACGGCGCCGGGGCGCGGCGGGCGGTACGCGGTCTTCGTCGGCGACGGGCTCACCATCGAGGTCACGATCAGCGGGAACGACCTCGACCTCGGGCGCACGCTGCCGCAGATCGAAGCGAGCACCCGGACCCTGCGCCACGACGGGGAGGGCCGGTGACCGCCTCCATCGTGCGGCCGGCGAGCGGCCGGATCCGCCTGTCGGCGCCCGCCTTCGGCATCGTGCTGGTCCTGCTCGGCATCGGCGCGGTGCGGATGGCCTCGCTGGCCGGGAAGTTCGTCACGACGTACCCCCGAGCGACCGTGACCTCGGTGTTGCTCTTCGCCCTGCTGGCCGTCCCGTTCTGGCTCTTCGTCGCCGAGCTCGACTTCCTCGAGCGCGAGCCGGTCCGGCTGCGCGTGATCGCGTTCGCGTGGGGCGGTCTGGTCGCCACGACGGTGTCGATCCCGGGCGGCGCGGCGCTGGAGAACCTGGTCGCGAAGCTCGGCTCGCCGCACCTCGCGGCCGACTGGGGAGCGGCGATCGCCGGCCCGACGGTCGAGGAGATCGCCAAGACGCTCGGCGTGGTGGCGATCGTGCTCATCGCCCGGTCCCAGGTCAACAGCGTGCTCGACGGCGTCGTCTACGGCGCCATGGTCGGCCTCGGCTTCCAGATCGCCGAGGACATCGTCTTCGCGGTGGGCGCGGTCGCGCTGGCCGGGCAGGGTGATCAGATCCAGCCGGTGATCGCGACGTTCCTGCTGCGCGGATTTCTCTCCGGCGTCTGGAGCCACACCCTGTTCGGCGCGCTGGCGGGGGCCGGCGTCGGCTATTTGGTGGTACGCCGAGACCCCGTTCGAGCAACTTTGGCCGTTCTCGGGGCCTGGGCGGCGCACGTGCTCTGGAATTCGCCTCTGCTCACCGACGGCCTCGGCAACGGCGTCCTGGCGTTGCTGGGCGTGATCCTGCTCAAGGGCCTGCCGCCGCTGCTGCTGATCCTGTGGCTGGTGAGGCACCTGCACGACCGGGAGGCCGACTACTACGCTTCCCGGCTGGCCACGTTGCGTGATCCCACGCTGATCACCTCGGCCGAGCTCTTCGCGCTGCGATCCGGCTCCCGGCGAGCGGCGGCCCGCCGGGAGGCGCCAGGACAGGCCAAAGCTTCGGTACGCCGGCTGCAGCGTGCCCAGGCACGGCTGGGCGTCGAACTGAGCCGCGACTCGGCGACCGGAATCGGACACTGGTCATCGGTGATCCGGTCGGAGCGGGCCGTGCTCGAAGGCCTGGGCCACCCGGAGGCGATCGCCGGGCCCACGTCGTGGCGGCACACGGCGTCGACCGTGCTCACGACGGTGGTGGCGATCGCCGTCCTGTGGGTGGCCCTGTCCGCGCTGGGCGGCGCCTAAGGCGTGGGCGGCAGGCCGCCGTCGCCGTCCACGATCGTGTCGGGGGTGCCGTCCTCGTCCAGGTCGACCATGGTGATGTCGACCTTGCCGTCCCCGTCCGTGTCGAACTGGTAGAGGTCGGGCTTGCCGTCGCCGTCGGTGTCGGACACCCAGACGTCGGTCTTGCCGTCGCCGTTCGCGTCCTGCGCGATGAGGTCGACGCGGTCGCTCCCGCGCGTCTCGACGATCTCCTGCGGCTCGCTCATGCGATTCCCCTTCGTTGACTCCTGACGAGAGTAGGGCTCACGTCACAGCTCCGCGAGCCGGGTCACACCGGTACCGTGGATCGAATGGATATTGCTGCCGACAGCGTGCAGGACCTCCTCTCCGCCACAGGTGGCGGCGGGACCCTCGGCACGCGGATGGGCATCCAGCTCAGTGAGGCGTCGGCCGAGCGGGTCGTCGGCACCATGCCGGTCGAGGGCAACACCCAGCCGTACGGCCTGCTGCACGGCGGCGCTTCCTGCGTGCTGGCCGAGACGCTCGGCTCGGTGGGCGCGGTCATGCACGGCCAGAGCGTCGACCGGCCGTTCGCGGTGGGCGTCGACATCAACGCCACCCACCACAAGGCGGCCCGCTCGGGAGTCGTCACCGGCATCGCCACGCCGGTGCACCGGGGACGCACGATGGCGACGTACGAAATCGTCATCACCGACGAGGGCGGCGACCGCGTGTGCACCGCGCGCATCACCTGCCTGCTGCGCGGAGCCTGAACTTTTCCATGTCAGCGGGCGAACCTTGACCGATCCACGTACCTTTTCTCACGTGACCGAGGTTCCACAGCATGCCTTCGACGACGCGGCGCTCGTGCTCCAGCGTGCGCTGACCGGCGACAGTGATGCAGTGGTCGGCACGTTCGACGCCGTCGTCGACCGCGACGGCATCGTCGGCGCCTACGACGTGGCGTGGTGCCTGGCCGCCACGATGGTGGGACCTCAGATCCCGTCCGGCGGCGCCTGGACCCTCGACTTCCCCGGCATCGACGACGCGCGGTACGACAAGCGCTGGGTGGCCCGTTTCGTGAGCGCCTACGTCAACGGCGACATCCCGACCGGCGAGGCCCTGTTCGGCGCGGCGATCGCCGACGGCCAGCTGCCCGACTGCCTGCTGGCCCTGGCCGGCTCGACGGTGGCCACGCTGCGCCACCGGGCCGCCTAATGACCCTTCAGATATAAGGCCTTCGCATACTGCGCGGCGGCGGCCTCGTTGTACATGGACGCCTGCCCCATGTAGTACTCCTGGTCGGCCCACGCGGCCTGCGCCTGCGCGGTCCCCTTCCAGCGGATGCTCGCGTCGACGTCGGACAGGCCCCGGGCCCGGAACTGTTTACGCATGGCCATCCGCCCGGCCCGGAATTTCTCCTGAGCCTCCTCGGCCAGCCGCATGGCCTCGAAGGCCTTGTCGCTGAGGGCCTCCGCCATGGTCCAGGCCGCCTGCTCCGCCGCATTGGTGAAAGTCAGCACCGCGTTCCTCCTCGAACCGCTGCCCACCGATCTGGACACACTCTCGTCGACCGCGCGGCGCCCCATCAAGGCCCAGACCCCAGCCCGAATAAGCGCGAAATGCCCACCCCAATCCCTCAACCACCCGCCGCGCCGACCGATTCTGAACCTTCGCGGAAAGAGGGATCACAGAGAAGGCCCGTCACGGGCAGGGCTGGTGCCCGTAATCCTCGGCCCTTCTCACCCCGGTGCCCGCGGCGTCCCCCTGGCCGCGGGCACCGGTCTCAGAGCTTCGCGACAGCGGCCTGAACCTTCTTCGCCAACGACGGCTTGACGTGGCCGGACACTCGCACGAGACCGCTCCCGTCAGCGGTCCGGTAATGCCATTCGCTGCCGAGAATCGGGCTGTCCTTCTGCAGGCCCTGGATGTAGTCGCTGCGCCGCTGAGCCAGAGCGGCGGTCTCGAACACCTCGACGACCAACCCGCGATCGACGGACCCTTGGTCGGCCGCTTCGTCGCCGCCGGGCAGATCCCCGGACGCGCGGGAGACATACCCGTTGGGTCGCCCCAGCAGGTTGTTCGGATCGGTGTCCTCGTTCTGCACGACAACCCGGGTAAGCCCGAGGCCCGACGCCTTCAGCTTCTCGACGATCGCCGAGGCGGTGGCCGGCACAGCTTCGGACGCGGGGCGGCACGGAACAGTTCCGGCACAATCCTCAACCCACTCGGGCCGCGACCGATTCTGAACCTTCGCGGAAGAGGAAACAGCGAGGAGGCCGAGAGGAACCCCCGCACGGGCAGGGCTGGTGCCCGTGATCCTCAAAACCTCTTCACCCCGGTGCCCGCGGCCTCCCCCTGGCCGCGGGCACCGTTCCTTCCGGGCAGCCGGCGCGGAGTCAGGGGCGAAGCAAACGAAAAGGGCCGGAAAGCAAAACGTCCACCGTGCGTTTCCGCAGGTGGACGGTGCTCAGAGCCCGGCGAGAGGCCTGGTGGCCAGGGGCGGGGTCGAACCGCCGACCTTCCGATTTTCAGTCGGACGCTCGTACCAACTGAGCTACCTGGCCTTGGGTGTTGCGGTCCTGACGGGACTTGAACCCGCGACCTCCGCCTTGACAGGGCGGCGAGCACTCCAACTGCTCCACAGGACCTTGCTCTTTACTTCTTTCCTACCGGCTGGTGCCTCGGCATACCTTACACTGCCGACTTACCAGTGCCCCCAACGGGATTCGAACCCGTGCTACCGCCTTGAAAGGGCGGCGTCCTGGGCCACTAGACGATGAGGGCAACTCCGCTAGTATTGCACGTTCGCTTTGCGCCGTTTGCAATGACCAGCGGCGTAGACCCCAACCGGGCCCCGCTTGAGGCTTGGAAAGCATACGTGATCGACCGCCCCGGCTCCAAACCGGTATCCCGTTGGGGGCGGCCACGTTTGTGACCTGCGGAAACTCATGTGCGGGCGGCCGCTGCGAGGGTTTGCACGGCCGAAGTGAGGTCAGTGAGCTGGGCCACGTTGTCGGGCAGAGGGTGGGGCCAGCCGGGGCCGGCGGCCGCGGTCATCAGTGGCGGGTGCGGGGAGTGGAGCACCTGGAGCAGTTGGTCGGGATCGCCGGTGTGCGGGGTCTGTGACCACAGCACGACCACCGTGGGGCCGGTACGGGCGATCGCGTCGGCCAGGGCGTCCCTGGGCACCCGGGCGCCCAGGAGGCGGCTGGACACGCCCGCCTCGGCCAGGGCGGCCGCCAGGGCCTCCAGCGGGAGCGTGTGCTGTTCCTCGTCGGCGGCGGCCAGGAGGATCTGCGGTGGGTGGTCCGTGGCCGGTGGGCGGGGTACGGCCCCGAGCACCTCGGTGACTGTTCGGGAGATCAGGTGTTCGACCTCCACGAAGCGCCGCGTCGCCTCGTAGCGTTCGCCGATGCCGATGAGGACGGGCATCGCCACGTGGTTCCAGGATTCGACCACCCCGTTCTCGGCGATGGCGACCTGGAGGATGTCGCGCATCGCGGGGGCGTCCAGGCGCATGGCGGCCCGGGCCAGTCCGCGGGCGGCCGGCGATGCCGCGCCCAGGGGAATGGCCAGCCCGCCGCCATCCTTCCGGGGAGCGGAGAAAGCCGCGGCCGGCGCGTCCGCGAAGTCGGTGATGCTCAGCGAATCGACGCGCCGGGCCCACGCCGCGGCCTCGGCCGGGGCCACGCCCTGTGCGATGAGCCGCTGCATGACCTTCAGACGGTCCAGGTCGTCCTCGGTGTACCGCCGATGGTGGCCCGGCACGTGCGCGGACGGCCCCAGGCCGTACCGCTGATGCCAGGTCCTCAAGGTCGTGACCGCCACGCCCAGGCGGCGGGCCACGGCTCCGGCGGTCAGTCCGTCAACGGCCACCCGACCGCTCCGAGGCGGGCGTGGGTGCGGATGACGGCGTGACGCCGAGATGTTCGGCCAGGCGGGTGGTCACTCCGAGAAGCCAGGGTGCGTACGCCCGTGAGTCGCCCCCCAGCTCGTCGAGCAGGGCCGGCACCGGGACCCACCGGAGGTCGGTGACCTCGGACGGGTCGGGTGCGGGCCGCGCGCCGTCCGGCAGATCGCCCAGGAGCACGTGGTCGTACTCGTATTCGACCCGCCCGGTGGCCGGGTCCTCCGCGTAGTACGCGTACACACCCACCTCGGTCAGCGGGACGGGTGGCAGGCCCAGCTCCTCACCGAGCCGCCGGCCCGCGGCCACGGCGAGGTCCTCACCCGGCCCCGGATGCCCGCAGCAGGTGTTGGCCCACCGGAGCGGGAAGCGTGTCTTCACCGCCGCCCGCTGTTGCAGCAGCACCTTCCCGGACTCGTCCCGCAGGAACACCGAGAACGCCCGGTGCAGCTGGCCGGGCGCGCGATGCGCCTGTTCGACAGTGGTCGACCCGAGCACCTCGCCCTCGGCGTCGACCAGCTCGACAAGGTGGTCCTCGCGCGCGGTCACGACGTGATCCTTCCGGCTGCCAGCTTCCCCGAGATCAGGACCATCGGTACGCCCACACCCGGCTGCGTTCCCGAGCCCGTGAAGACCACGTTCGGCAGGGTCGGGTGCAGGTTGGACGGCCGGAACGGCCCGGTCTGGGCGAACGTGTGCGCCGCCGCGAACGGGGTGCCGGCCGCCATGCCCTGGTCGAGCCAGTCGGCCGGCGTGATGATCCGCTGGACCTCGATGCCGTCGCCGAAGCCGACGTAGCCGCGCTGCTCCAGGGTCCGGATCATCGACGAGGCGTACCGCTCGGCGAGATCGCCCCGCCAGTTCATCGGCCCGGCCTCGAGGTTGGGTGCTGGGGCGAGCACGTAGTAGGTCTGCTTGCCGTCCGGCGCCGCCGACGGGTCGGTGTGGGTGGGGTTGGTCACCAGCAGCGACGGGTCGCTCATCAGCAGCCCCTTGTGGATCACCTCGTCGAAGGTGCCGCGCCACTGATGTCCGAAGTGGATATTGTGGTGAGCGATCTTGCTGTACTTCCGGTCGGAACCGATGTGCAGCACCACGCAGGAGGGCGAGTACGTCAGTTTGCGCTGCCGACGGGGAGGCAGCAGGTCGCGCGACGCGATCGGCAGGTCGGGGTTGAGGACGACCACGTCGGCCGGGATGCGCTCGCCGTCGGCGGTGATCACGCCGGTGGCCCGGCCGTGTGCCGTGGTGACCTCGGTGACCGTGGTGTCGTACCGGAACTCGACGCCGTGTTTCTCGGCCGCTCCGGCCAGGGCCTTGGGGACGGCGTGCATGCCGCCCTTGGGGAAGTAGACGCCCGCGACCGAGTCGAGATAGGCGATGACCGCGTAGATGGCCAGCGCGTCCTGGGGCGCCAATCCGGCGTACATCGCCTGGAAGGAGAAGATCCGCTGGGTGCGAGGGTCACGGAAGTACTGGTTGATCTTCGGCTGGAGCCGGCGGAACCCGCCCAGGCCGAGCAGTTTCAGCAGGTTGAGGTTGACCAGGTCGACGGGGGTGTCGAGGTTGCGGTCGATGAAGTGGTCGCGTTCGAGCTTCCACAGCTGGCGCGCGAAGTCGACGAACCGCAGATATCCGTCGGCCTCGCGGGGGCCGCAGACGCGGGAGATCTCGGCCGCCATCCGGACCGTGTCGGTCTTGACGTCCAACGTGGACCCGTCCGGGTAGTAGGCCCGGTAGGCGGGGTCGATCGGGGTCAGCTCGAGCCAGTCCGACAGCTTCTCGCCCACGGCTGCGAGAGGTTCCTCGATCAGCTCGGGCATGGTCAGCACGGTCGGGCCGGTGTCGAACTCGTACCCCTGAAGGCTCAGCCGCCCGGCCCGCCCGCCCGGCACCGGCTCGCGCTCGACGACGGTGACCTGGCGGCCGGCCGCGGCCAGATGAAGGGCGCAGGCGAGGCCGGCCAGGCCGGCGCCGACGACGACCACCCGCTCGGTGGGGCCCGTGACGGTTCGCATGGGGGACATCATGCCGGTCGGTGCGTAGCCCGCACCGCAAGCTCGATGAGGGCGGCACGCGCGTCCTCGTGGAGGGGAGCGCCGGCCAGCGCGGCGATGCCGTCGGCGACCCGCTCCTGGATCATCGCTTCGAGCCGGGCCGGGGCGCCGGTCTCGGCGATCACCTGCGCCTTTTCCGAAATATCGACGGTAAGCCCGCCGGAGCCGTCGGCGGGGTTGACGGCTCCGGCGGGGTCGAGGGCCTCTCGCTGTGCGGGAGAGGCGAGGCGGCGGGCCAGCATCAGCAGTGCTGTCGGCTTGCCCGACCGCAGGTCGTCACCGGCGGGCTTGCCGGTGACCGAGGGATCGCCGTAGACACCGAGCAGGTCGTCGCGCAGTTGGAACGCCTCGCCGACGGCGAGGCCGTACCGTCCGTACGCCAGATCGATCTCGGGGTGTGCGAGCCCGGAGAGAGCGAGGCCGAATTGCAGGGGCCGCTGGATGGTGTAGCTGGCGGTCTTGTGCCGGGCCACGAGCAGCGCGCGCTCGACCGACCACGATCCGGGCTCGGCCTCGCCGAGGACGTCGAGATATTGCCCGGCGATGGCTTCGACGCGCATCCGGTCGTAGACGGTCCGGACGCCCTGCGGGGCCCGGGCGCGGGCGAGCAACTGGTCGGCCCAGACCAGGCAGAGGTCGCCGACCAGGATGGCGGCGGAGGAACCGAACCGCTCTCCGTTGCGGCGGCCGAAGATGCGGTGGGCCGTCGGGTGCCCGCGCCGGGTGTCGGACTCGTCCATGACGTCGTCGTGCACCAGCGCGAACGTGTGCATGAGCTCGAGCGCCGCGAACGCCGGCAGCACGGGCTCGATCGGCTCGTCGGGACCGACGGCGCCGCGCCAGCCCCAGTAGGCGAAGACGGGGCGCAGCCGCTTGCCGCCGGCGAGCACCAGGTCACGAGCCGTGCGGGCGAACCCGCCGAGCTCCGGGTCGATCGAGTCGAGCGAGGCGGTCTGCGCGGCCAGGAAATCGGCCAGCGTGCCCTGGATCGCGTGGATGAGCGAGTGGGGGGTGGCGCCCTGGCGGGGTATCCCGCGGTGCCTGTTTCCCTCGAGCGTGTCGTTGGCCACGAGATTTACCGTACCCTAGCCTCAGGGTTGCGTCGATTCGTGCGTCGATTCAGTGGGAGAAAAAGTGGATCTAGATCTGGCCGCGTCGTATGAGCGCTGCCGCGAACTGCACAAGAAGCACGGCCGCACCTACTACCTGGCGACCCGGCTCCTACCCGCCTGGAAGCGCCGCCATGTGCACGCCCTCTACGGCTTCACCCGATACGCCGACGAGATCGTCGACCGCACCGAGGACCTGCCGCCGGTCGAGCGGGCCGCGCTGCTGACCGAATGGTCCGACCTGTTCGTGGCCGGCCTGCGCGGCGAGCCGGTCGACGATCCGCTGCTGCCGGCCGTGCTGCACACCATCGCCGTCTTCGACCTCGACGTGGACGACTTCGCGACGTTCCTGCGCTGCATGGCGATGGACCTCACGGTCACGTCCTACGGGACGTACGACGACCTGCTCGATTACATGGAGGGCTCGGCCGCCGTGATCGGCACGATGATGCTGCCGATCCTCGGGTCGAGCGATCCGGCCGCCGCCCGCGAGCCGGCCCGCCAGCTCGGCTTCGCCTTCCAGCTGACGAACTTCATCCGCGACGTCGCCGAGGACCTCGACCGGGGCCGCGTCTACCTGCCCGAGTCAGACCTCTCCGAGTTCGGCGTCACCCGCCGCACGCTGGAGAAACGGCAGTCGACCCCGGCGGTCAAAGCATTGATCAAGTACGAGACGGAGCGCGCCCGGGAGCACTATGCGGCGGCCGCGCTCGGCATCCCGATGCTCGAACCGGCCTCGCAGGCGTGCATGCGCACGGCGTTCGCCCTGTACGGCGGCATCCTGGCCGAGATCGAGGCGGCCGACTACGACGTCTTCGCCGGCCGGGCCACCGTGCCCAACCGGCGCCGGGCCGCCGTGGCGATGCGGAGCCTGCTCACCCGCCCCGGCACCCCCGTGCAGCTGGTTTCCTGATGCGGACCGCCGTCGTCCTGTTCACCCGCGACCTGCGGGTGCACGACAACCCCGCCCTGGCCGCCGCGTGTGCCAACGCCGAACACGTGGTGCCCCTCTACGTGCTCGATCCGGCGCTCGGCAGGCTCTCCCCGAACCGCACGCGCTTCCTGCACCAGGCCCTGGCCGATCTGCGCGAAACGCTGCGGGCCCGCGGTGGCGACCTGGTCGTCCGCATGGGCGATCCGGTGGCCGAGGCGATCGAGGTGGCCCGCTCGGTCGGCGCCGAGGGCATCGGGATGGCCGCCGACGTCAGCGGCTACGCCCGCCGCCGCGAGGAGCGGCTGCGCCGCGAGTGTGAACGGCACCGGATCGCCCTGCGGCTCTTCCCCGGTCTGACCGTGGTCGACCCGGGAGCGCTGCGGCCCGGCGGCGGCGGACAGTCGTACCGCGTCTTCTCGCCGTACTTCAAGGTCTGGCAGGCGGCACAGTGGCGCGACGAGGTGGCGGCGCCGGAGAAGATCACTCTGCCTCAGGGCGTCGCGGTCGGCCGTCTGCTGTCGCTGCCCGACGGCGAGTCCCCGGACGCCGCCGAGGGCGGGGAGACCGAGGCCCGGAAGCGGCTTTCCACTTGGTTGCGCCATTTGGAGCCGTACGCCGACCTGCACGACGACATGCCGGCCGACGGGACGAGCCGGCTCAGCCCGTACCTGCGCTTCGGATGCCTGTCGCCGCTCGAACTGGCCAACGCCGCGCGCGAGAACGAGCCGTACGTCCGGCAGTTGTGCTGGCGCGACTTCTACTACCAGGTCACGCTGGCCTTCCCGGAGATCTCGGTGAAGCCGATGCGCCCGGCCGCGGACTCATCATGGCGGGATGATCCGGACGCCCTCCAGCACTGGAAGGATGGCCTTACCGGCGTGCCGATCGTGGACGCCGGGATGCGCCAGCTTCGGGCGGAGGGATGGATGCACAACCGGGCCCGGCTGATCACCGCGGCCTTCCTGACCAAGCATCTCGGCGTCGACTGGCGGCCGGGAGTGCAGTGGTTCTTCCGCTGGCTGCTCGACGGGGACGTGCCCAACAATTCCGGCAATTGGCAGTGGGTGGCCGGCACCGGCAACGACACCCGGCCCTACCGCCGTTTCAATCCGATCCGCCAAGCGGAGCGTTTCGATCCGTCGGGCGTGTACGTTCGTCGCTACGTACCGGAGCTCAAGGGAATCGAGGGCGTGGCGGTCCACCAGCCGTGGCGGTTGCCCGCGGACGTGCGCCGCGGCCTCGACTACCCAGGGCCGCTCGAGTCGCACCGGGACGAGGCGGTCTGGCTACGGCCGTGAACCCCCGCCCGGTACGCCCGGGCGGGTAAAAGCGGAGCCCGCCGGCCCGGTTGCGTCCGTCATAACGTCAAGGCCGGCGGGCCCCGCCCTTCTTACCGCCGTGGCCGGTTTTCATGCCTCGCCGACCCGCAAATGCGAGGCCCGCGACTCCAGATAGCGCCGTTCCGGCAGGCTCAAGGTCCGGCGGGCGGCTTCCCTGTACGCCTTCTCGGCCGCCACGAGATCACCGGCCTTCTCCAGCAGATGGGCGCGGACCGCCGCCACCCGGTGATGGTCCAGCGCGATGTCCTCCAGCGCCCGCAGGGCGATGAGCGGCCCGTCCACCTCGGCCAGGGCCACGATCCGGTTCAGCGTGACCATCGGTCCGGGCGCGAGCACGTCGAGCAGGCGGTAGAGCTCGAGGATCTGCGGCCAGTCGGTGTCCTCGGCCTTCGCCGCCTCGGCGTGGACGGCGGCGATGGCGGCCTGGACCTGGAACGGGCCGACCGCGGTCTCCCGCAGCGCCTCGGTGATCAGGCGGATGCCCTCGTCGATCGCCGCCCGGTCCCATTTCGCCCGGTCCTGCTCGGCCAGCGGCACGAGAGCGCCGTCGTTGGTCCGGGCCGGCCGGCGGGCGTCGGTGAGCAGCATCAACGCGAGCAGCCCGGTGACCTCGCCATCGTCCGGCAGCCGCGCGTGCAGCTGCCGCGTCAGGCGGATCGCCTCGGTGCTGAGCTCGACCCGTTGCAGCTTCGGGCCCGCGCTCGCGGTGTGCCCCTCATTGAAGATCAAATACAGCACTTGGCGTACGGCCTCAGGACTGCCCTCGACGAACCGGGCACCGGTCTGTTTGACGCGCCGTTTCGCCCGGCTGATCCGCTGCCCGACCGTGCTTTCCGGAATCAGCAGAGCGCGGGCGATCTCGGCCGTGGTGAGTCCGCCGACCGCCCTCAAGGTGAGCGCGATCTGCGACGAGGGCGTCAGCTCCGGGTGGCAGCAGAGCAGGAGCAGTGTGAGCTCGTCGTCACCGCGTACGACCGGAAGGGGATCGGGAGGCAGCGCCTCCCGCCGGCGCCGGGCCTCATCACTGCGCAGAGTCTCGATGCGGCGCCGCGACGCCACCCGGATGAGCCAGGCCCGCGGATCGTCGGGAACCCCCTCGGCCGGCCACTGCCGGGCCGCCGCGAGCAGCGCCTCCTGCACAGCGTCCTCGCAAGCGTCGAAGTCGCCGTAGCGCCGCACCACCGCGCCCAGCGCCTGCGGCGCGGCAGTGCGGAGAACGCTCTCTATTCCCATGCGCTCATGTCGAGGATCGGCCGCACCTCGACCTCGGTGTTGGCGGCGTCCGGGACCTTGGCGGCCCAGGCCGCGGCCTCCTCCATGCTCGCCACGTCGATCAGATAGAAGCCGGCCAGATGCTCCTTGACCTCGGCGTAAGGCCCGTCGGACACGATCGTCTCCCCGCCGCGCACCGACACCCACTTGGCCAGCGACGGATCGGCCAGCCCTTCGGAGGCGACGTGCACCCCCGCCTCCTGCATCTCCGCGTTCAGGTCCATGTGCCCCTTGCCGAACGCCGTCCGATCGTCGTCGGACATCTTGTCCCAGACGGCCAGGCTGCGCGGGTTCGACTGAATCAGGATCAGATATTTCATCGGTCGTCTCCATTCGTCCTCGCCCAGGATGTCGAAACCACGGCGCCGGCTTCGACGTCTCCGACGAGATTTCTTCCTTCAAGGAGGCCAACATGCAAGAGATCCGCGAGGTCATCGAGCGCCGCGCCGCCCTGCTCCAGGCCGGCGACGTCAAGGCGATGCTGGCCTACTCGGCCCCCGAGGTGGTCGAGTTCAGCCTGGCGCCGCCGCTGAGCACGCGCGTCGACACCACCGACCCGGCCCCGACCGAGCGGTGGCTGGCCACGTTCGAGGCCCCACCCCGCCGCGAGGTGACCCAACTGGAGATCACAGCCGACGGCGACGTCGCGTTCGCCACCAGCATCGACTCGATGTCGGCCACTCCGAAGGGCAGCACGGAGCCGTTCACCCTCTGGTACCGGGTCACCTTGGGCCTGCGCCGCATCGACGGCCGCTGGCTGGTGACCCACGAGCACGAGTCGGTCCCGTTCCACATGGACGCCGAGATGCGAGCCGCCATCGATCTCGAGCCTTAGCGGAGCGGCGGGCTGGTCCGCATCTTGCTGCCCACAGGGCATGAGAAACGGACTCGGTGTTCGGGCCGGGCAGGAGACCGAGATCTTCCTGCCCGACCAGCGCAGCCTCGTCACGAATACCCTGCGGACGCCGTTCCGCTTCGTCTGCTGCCTCGGCTGGGAAGTGGCGGATCCCCACACGGGCGGCCGGTTCCTCGTGCGCGGGTCGGGAACGCTCATCGGGGAACGCCATGTGCTGACCGCCGCCCACAACGTCCTCGAGGACTACTCGAACCGCACCCCGCTGCCCATGCGCTACATCTGGTCGGCCAACATGCAGGTCGCGCCGGCCCGGAACGACCGGCAACTGCTCGGCCACGCCTCCACGGTCCGGAGGATGCGCGTTTCTCCTCTGTGGCGGGCGGCGGCGAACCGGCAGACCCGAAATGGCAACACCCAGCGAGTTTTCGGGCCGGCCGCGGGTGATTTCGCCCTTCTGACGTTGGACGCACCGCTCGGCTCGCGCTTCCCTCCGGTGGTCACGATGGCGTTGCCGCCTCCGCCGCTGGGCTGGTGGGGCCATCCCCGCTTCGGCGGCACCACGCGCATCCGGGCCTACGACGCCGACGTGCTGCGGCGGCTGCGCCGGGAGAACGTGCTGGTCAACCACGCGGGCTACCCGGTCGACAAGTGCCGTGACCAGCCGCCGCGCGGATCGGCGACGCCGGCCGATCTGGCGGCCTGCACGGGCCACATCCCCGACATGCCGGAGTGGCTGGACCAGGGGTCGACGCAGTGGCTGTCCACCGGCCGGCTGCTCGATCCGGCACGGATGACCTTCGACCTGGACGCGGCCCGGGGGCAGAGCGGCGGCCCGGTGTGGCTGAACTGGGAGGGCCACCGCAACCTCGTGGCCGTCTTCACCGGCGGTTCGCCGCGCGATGTCGCGCCCTTCGACATCGTGGCCAACCAGGGCGTCCGCATCACCGAGCCGATCCTGCGGCAGTTGCGGACGTGGATGCGCGCCGACCGCGCCGATCCGGGATTCTGATCCCCGGCCGAGCTCAGAGGTCGTGCCGGGCCTGTTCGGCGTCGCCGAGGGCGGTTTCGGTGTGGCCGGGGGCGGTTTCGGTGTGGCCGGGGGCGGTTTCGGTGTGGCCGGGGGCGGTTTCGGCGTGGCCGGGGGCGGTTTCGGCGTGGCCGAGGGCGGCTTCGATGCGGTCGACGGCGGCGAAGTCGCCCAGGCGCCGGGTGACGTAGCCGACGGCCAGGCCGCGAGCCGGGTCGTACCAGCCGGCGGAGCCTCCGGTGCCGCCGTGGCCCCAGCTGCCGTCAGGCTCGAACTGCACGCCGTAACCCCAGGTCACCTCCTCGCCGATGAACCGGTCGGGGCCCGTGTACTGAGGGACGGGCAGGTCGGCGGCCGAAAAAGCGTAGAACCGTGCGACGGCGGTCGCCGTGGTGTGCAGGTTGACGGCCGGGATCGTCGCCTGACGCCAGAGCGGACTGTTCACCACATCCACGTCGAAGGCGCCCGGCGGATTGGCCAGCATCGACGAGCGCGCCAACGTCGTCGCGAGCCAGGACGGCGACGAATATTCGAGCTCGGCGCACCGGTCCTGCTCGTCCGGGGTCAGGTCATAGAGCAGATCAGGACCGAATTCTTCCCGTACGAAACGAGCGGGCGACCGGCCATCGACGAGGCGGACCAATTCACCGAGCAGATGTCCGTACGTCAAAGCGTGTTCCCCGGCCACCGATCCCGGTTCCCAGGCGGGTGTGGCCGCGGCCAGATCGGCGCAGAGCAGATCCCACTCCGCCCAGGCCGACACCGGGCGCGGCACCGGGAACGACGCCAGTCCCGCGGTGTGGCAGAGCACCTGCCGTACGGAAACCTCGGCCTGGAAGGACGGCCAGTAAGCGGACATCGGTTTGTCCAGATCGATGCCGAGCCGCAGGACGGCCGCCGCGATGACCGGCTTCCCGGTCGAATAGACATCGACCAGCGTGTCGGCCGTCCAGGGCTGGGTGCGTCCCGCGTCCCGCCAGCCCTCGTGGATCTCGACCACCGGTTCGCCATGCCGAAGAACGGTCAAAGCGGAACCGCCCCGGGGGTCGGTGGCGAAGGCCGCGGCGACGGCCTCGAAACCTGATGCGATCAAGCCCTCCATCCGGGGCACGGTAACGCGCGCAGATGCTTAGGTGGAGCCATGGGCGAGATTCAGCAGGTCGACGTGGTCGTCATGGGACTGGGAGTCGGCGGCGAGGAGGCGGCGGGCCGCCTGGCCGCGGCCGGACTGAACGTCGTGGGGGTGGAGAACACGCTGGTCGGCGGCGAGTGCCCGTACTGGGGATGCGTGCCGACGAAGATGAGGGTGCGGGCCGGGTCGGCGATCGCCGAGGCGTGGCGCATCCCGGGGCTGGCCGGGGTCGCGACCGTCACCCCGGACTGGCAGCCGGTCGCGAAGCGCATCCGCGAGGTCGCCACCGACGACTGGAACGACAAGGTCGCGGTCGATCGCTTCATCGGCAAGGGCGGGCATTTCGTGCGCGGCACGGCCGAGGCCGTCGGGCCGAACACGATTCGGGTCGACGACCGGGTGTACGAGGCCACGCGCGGCATCGTGATCGCCACCGGCACGGCGGCCGTGATCCCGCCGATCGACGGGCTGGCCGGCACGCCGTACTGGACCAACCGCGACGTCGTCGAGCTCGAGATGCTGCCCGCGACGCTGCTGGTGCTCGGCGGCGGCGCCATCGGGGTCGAGCTGGCCCAGGTGCTGGCCCGGTTCGGCGTCCAGGTCACGATCATCGAGGGGAGCGCCCGGCTGCTCGCCATGGAGGAGCCGGAGTCGTCCGAGGTGGCGGCGACGGCGCTGGCCGCCGACGGGGTGACGATCCGGACCGGCGTGCACGCGACCCAGGTCTCCTACAACGACGGTTTCACTGTCTCGCTCGACGACGGCTCGACCCTCACCGGGGAGAAACTGCTGGTGGCGACGGGCCGGGCGGCCCGGCTGACCGGCCTCGAGGCGCTGGGGGTCGACACGTCCGCGCGCTTCGTGAAAACGGACGAATGGCTGCGAGCCGGCGACAAGATCTGGGCCGTCGGCGACGTCACCGGCAACGGGGCCTTCACCCACATGGCGATGTACGAGGCCGACGTCGCGGTCCGCGACATCCTCGGACAGGGCGGCCCGCCCGCCGACTACCGCGCGAAGCCGCGGGTCACCTTCATCGACCCGGAGATCGGCGCGGTCGGTCTCACCGAGAAACAGGCCCGCGACGCCGGTCTGGACGTGCGGGTCGGCTACGTGCCGCTGTCGTCGACGTCCCGTGGCTTCATCCACGGGCCCGGCAACGACGGCTTCATCAAGCTCATCGCGGCCGACGGGGTGATCGTCGGCGCCACCACGGCCGGGCCGTCGGGCGGGGAGATGATCGGCGCGCTGTCGGTCGCCGTGCACGCGTCCGTTCCGGTGTCCACCCTGCACAGCACCATCTGGGCCTACCCGACGTTCCACCGTGGAATCGGCTCGGCGCTAGAGGGACTTCTCCAGTAGCCGCAGATTCGGCACGCCGTGCGCCCCGGCCAGCCGGAGCGCACGGCCGGTACGGCGGTCGCCGACCACGATCATGTGCCGGTTGCGGGGAAGACCGGAGGCGGCCCGCACGATCACCGCGGCCGCGTCGTCGTCCAGATGGCGCAGCTGGCCGAGGTTGAGATGTACGTCCGGGTCCAGCCGTACGGCCTCGGCCAGCGCGTCCCGCAGCGGACCGGCCCCGCCGGCGTCGAGCTCGCCGGCGACCCGCACGCCCGGCGGGACGTGCTGGCGGCAGATCCGGAGAGTCGCGTCCTCGTGGTAGACGGTGGCGGTCACCGTTCTCGGGTGCGTCCTGGAGGCGTACGCCAAAGTGACCGAATCGAACGCCTCCCGGTCGTATTCGCAGATGGCGGTGATGCCGCCGTCGGCGAACAGCTTGGCCACCTCGTTCTCGAAGACGAGCAGCTGCTCGGCCCCGGCCTGAGGGCGGGCGGCCCAGCACATGTCCAGGGTGACCCGCAGACCGCGCGGGGAACGGTCGCGCTCCGCCGCGAGACGCCGCACCATGTTCGACGCGTCGGGTGAGGCGCCACTGGCCCAGAGGTCGCCGGCGGGCCGGATCTCCTCCTCGTCCGGAACGCCCCGAAGTCGCAGATCGTGGTGAAGATCGTCCACGCTCAGCGCGTCGGTGAAGCAGAGCGTCCGCTCACCCCGCTGGATGCCGGCGGTGACGAAGGCGGCCAGCAGATCGAGCCGCTCCTCCGTCTCGCTGAAGGTCAGGCAGGCGTGATCGCCGGGCTGAAGCCTGTCCACCGCCGTCATGAACGGCTGTTACCCCGTTTCACCCGTCCTCTATCGGGAACCGCCATCACATGCAGATCCTCAACCGGCTCGAAGAGAACCGCTCCCTCGATCCCGTGGTGGAGAAGCTCCAGGCCGCCGTGAGCGCCGCGGTCAAGCCGCAGCGGCTCCGCGATCTCCTGCACGGCACCTGGCTGGGGCATCCCCTGCACCCGGTGCTGGTGCAGGTGCCGGTGGGGGCGTTCATCTCGTCCGCGATCCTCGACCTGCTGCCGGGAACCCGCCGGGCCGCCACCATCCTCGTCGGTGTCGGGGTGGCGGGCGCGCCGCCGGCGATCGCGGCGGGCTGGGTCGACTGGTCTCAGATGGCGAAAGACCGGCAGCGGCTCGGTCTCGTGCACGCCTCGGCCAACGCGGTGGCGGTCGGCCTCTACGCGGCCTCGCTGGTGGCCCGCTTGCGCGGGCGGTCCGGGCGGGCGCTGAGCTTCGCCGGTCTGTCGGTGGCTGGGCTGGGTGCCTATCTCGGGGGTCATTTGTCGTACGCCCGTGGAGCGGGCGTCAATCAGGCGGTGCCGGCGCTGATGCGGGTCCCTTCCTCGCCTGTCGTGGTCGGTTCGCTCGCCTCGATGCCGGAGGGAAAGCCGTTCGTCCGGAACGTCGGGGACGTGCCCGTGCTCTTCTACCGGCTGGGCGACCAGGTGACGGCGATGATCGAGGCATGCGGGCACGAGACGGGGCCGCTGGGTGAGGGCGATGTCGTGGGCTCGGGCGCTGAGGCGTGTGTGGTCTGTCCGTGGCACGGGAGTGTCTTCCGGCTTACCGACGGTGGCGTCGTGCACGGGCCGGCCGCCAGTGATCAGCCGCTGCTGCGGGTCGAGGTGTCCGGCGGAGTGGTCTCGGTCAGCGTTTAGCCACGCTGACCTGCGCATACGTGAGACAGTGGTACCCGATTTGGCGGCCCGGGAACGAGCCTGTAATGTTTTGCGAGCCGGCAGGGAAACGGGCGAGGCAAGCGGAGAGATTCGCTTGACGGCCGTTCTGCCAAATCCTTCGAACTGCGGATCGCAGCGATGCTGCGCGCTTCAGGGCGGGGGAGGCAAGCTAGGGCAGATCGGCACCAACCGGGAGATACCGGTTGACACGGCCAGGAAGACCTAGTAAAGTTGAGCGAGTGCCCCGGGGCAGTTAACCGGGTAGCGGTTGTTCTTTGAGAACTCAACAGGGTGCTTGATAAGCCAGTGCCAATTAAGTAATACCCCGGCCGGCGTCTTTGGATGTC
>NZ_JBIAZI010000017.1:0-198141 GCF_042899005.1 Actinoplanes sp. NPDC000266 | reverse complement strand
ACGATCCGCGGCCCTACGTGTGGACCAAAACCGCCGACCAGATCCTCGAATCCATCGCCCGCTACTGCACACGCATTAACGACTCACGACACTAGCGGGTCAGGCCGCGCAGATAGGCGGCGATCGTCTCCCGCGCGTCGGGACGGGTCGCCGGGTCCATCCCGGACCCGGCGACCCGGTCCAGCAACAGCCCGTCGACCACCGCGACCAGAGCCGGGGCGTGCCGCTCCGGCTCCTCGACGCCGAGCCCCCGCAACGTCTCGGCCGCCGCGGCCAGGAACCCGGCCCGGGCCGGTGAGGCGCTCGTCAGGCGGGCGTGCAGCTCGGGATCCCCGGTCAGCTCCACGACCAGCGCGTAGCGGGCGAGGTGGTCGCCGGGCCGCTCGGCCAGCCGGTCGAGCAGCCGCGCGAGCCGTTCCGCGGCGTCGTCCACCGGTCGCCGCCCCGGTACCCCGGTGATGTCGCGCTCGGCCACTCCCGCCATGTCCCCGGCGGTGCGCGCCGCCAGCCGATGGACCATGGCCTCGATGAGGTCGCGGCGGGTGCGCGCGTAGTACGACGTCGAGCCCGTCGGCAGGCCCAGCTCCTTGTCGATCGCCCGGTGCGTCAGCGACCGGAGCCCTTCCCGCGCCACGATCGCGATCGCCGCGTCCGCGATGGCCTCTCGCCGATCCCCGCTCTTCACAACCCCGACTCTACGGGAGTAGAGTCCTCTACATGCGTAGAGCCACCGTCATCGGCGCCGGAACCGGCGGCCTGACCACCGCCATCGGCCTGCACCGCCTCGGCTGGCAGGTCACCGTCCTCGAGCGTTCCCCCGCCCCGGCGGTGGCCGGGGCCGGCCTGTCCCTGTTCGGCAACGCCTTCGCGGCCCTCGACGCCGTCGGCGCCGGCGACGCGGTCCGGGCCATCGCCGGCCCCCACTCCACGCTCACCGCCGGCCAGCGCCGCTCCGACGGCCGGTGGCTCTCGGTCATCCCGCCCGGGGCGGTGCGCGACCTGCGCGTGGTCCACCGGGCCGACCTCCAGGCCGCCCTGTCGTCGCTGTTGCCGCCGGGCACGGTCCACTACGGTCACCCGCATTCGCCCGCCGACCCGCTCGAGGCCGACGTGGTGGTCGCCGCCGACGGCCTGCGCTCGCCGACCCGCGCCTCGTGGCCCGGCGACCCCGGTGTGCGCTATTCGGGCTATACGAGCTGGCGCGGCGTCACGGCCCACCCGGCCGGCCTGGTCGGCGGAGCCGGCGAGAGCCTCGGACGCGGCGAGCGATTCGGCTTGGCTCCGCTGCCCGACGGGCGCGTCTACTGGTTCGGCGTCGTCTCGCTGCCGGCCCGCACGCCGTTCCCCGACGATCACGCCGAGCTGCGCCGCCGCTTCGGCGGCTGGCACGCCCCGATCGGTGACGTGCTCGCCGCCACCGATCCGGCCGCGATCGTCCGCACCGACATCCACGACCTGGCCCGGCCGCCGGCCACGTTCCGCCGGGGCCGCACGGTCCTGCTGGGCGACGCCGCCCACGCCATGACCCCCGATCTGGGCCAGGGCGCCGCCCAGGCCATGGAGGACGCGGCCACCCTCACCCATCTGCTGGCCACGCTGCCGATCGACGGGGCCCTCACGGCGTACGACCGGGCCCGCCGTCACCGCACCCGCCCGATCGCCGCCCGCGCCCGTGCCATGGGCCGGCTGTTGCAGAGCTCCAGCCCTCTCCGCGACCCTCTGCTGCGCCTTGTCCCCTCGGCCGTGGTCGCCCGGCAGCTCACCGCGCTCCAGTCATGGCGGTTGCCGACCGGTAAATCGGGAGCGCTCAGCGATCTTGGCGGCTAGCGTGACCGGCGACAATCACCGACGTCCCCCGGAGGGGAGAGCAGTCATGCAGCGGGTCAACGACCGTCTGATCAATTGGGCGAGCCTCATCGAGGCCGGCACCTTGGCCCAGGCGGAAACCGCTTCGACACTGCCCTTCATCTTCCCGCACATCGCCCTCATGCCCGACGCCCACCTCGGCAAGGGCGCGACCGTCGGCTCGGTCATCCCGACCCTCGGCGCGATCATCCCGGCCGCCGTGGGCGTCGACATCGGGTGCGGGATGGCCGCGGTGCGGACGCAGTACCACCGCGACGACCTCAAGCCGAACCTGGCCGACCTGCGCACGGCGATCGAGCGCGCGGTTCCGCTGTCGGCCGGCGTCTACAACACGGCGATCACCGACACCGCGGCCCGCCGCGTCGAGACGCTCACCGCCAAGGCGGAGAAGGCCGGATTCGAGCCGGGGCAGTACGCGGGGAACTGGCATCTTCAGCTGGGCACGCTCGGCAGCGGCAACCACTTCATCGAGGTGACCGCCGACGAGACGGGCGCGGTGTGGCTGTTCCTGCACTCGGGTTCGCGCGGCGTCGGCAACAAGATCGCCACGCATCACATCAAGGTGGCGCAGGAGCTGATGAAGCGCTACTGGATCAGCGTGCCCGATCCCGACCTGGCGTACCTGGCCGAGGGCACCGACGAGTTCTGGCGTTACATCCGCGAGCTGCGCTGGGCCCAGGACTTCGCCCTGTCCAACCGCGACGAGATGATGGACCGGGTCGTGGCCTGCTTCGCCGAGTTCACCGGCGGGCCGGTCGAGGAGCTCGAGCGGGTCCAGTGCCACCACAACTACACCGAGCAGGAGACCCACTTCGGCAAGAAGGTGTGGCTGTCCCGCAAGGGCGCCATCAACGCCGAGCAGGGCCGTCCGGGCCTGATCCCGGGTTCGATGGGCGACGCGTCGTACGTGGTCGTGGGCAAGGGAAACCGCCTGGCCCTGAACTCGTCGCCGCACGGCGCCGGCCGTAACTACTCGCGGTCGAAGGCCCGCAAGACCTTCACCCGCGAGCAGCTGCGCGAGGCCATGAAGGGCATCGAGTACCGCGACACCGACGCGTTCCTCGACGAGATCCCGCAGGCTTACAAGCCCATCGACGTGGTCATGAACGACGCCGGCGACCTGGTGGAGATCCGCCACACGCTGCGCCAGATCGTCAACGTCAAGGGCGACTGATCCAACCCGCTAGCCGGGCGGCACAACAGTGACGCCCGGCCAGCGGACCCGCGGCTGATGCCGTTCCAGCCGGGCCCGGGACAGTTCGAGGCTGACGCGGCGGGGGTTTCGCCGCCAGACGCCGTCGAGGAGGTCGTCCAGGCCGAACGGCGCGCACACCTCGATCTCGTCGTCCGGGCCCAGGCACACCGCCACGGCGGTCGCGGTCTCGGGCCAGGTGCCGACGGAGTCCTCGATCGACGTGAACGCCTCGACCGGCTCACCGCCGAACCTCGCCGCGTACCAGGTATGCACGGCGGCCTGGTTCTTGGCCTCCCACGGCACGCCGGGCCGGCGGCGGCCCAGGCGTTCGGTCACCCGGTCGTCGTTGGCACGGCTCAGGTCACCCGGGTCGAAGAAGGCCACATCCACGTCCCGTACGGCCTCAGGGGTGAAGCCGGCGCCGAAACGCTCACCCCACACCAGATCACGCAGGACCCCGGCCCCGGCCCAGGCCTCGGGCACCGCCTCGTCCCGCACCGCCGCGAGCACGCCCATCATCCACGCGTCGCCCCGGATCAGCCCCACGAGCGTCTCCTCCGTCGTCATAGGACCACAATGCACCCTCATGGCGACGAATCCTTGGCTGGCCGGGCCCAGCCCCACCCGGCGACTGGAGCGTGAGCGGCTCGAGGAACGCATCCTCAACCTGCTGTCGTCGCAGAACATGTGCGTGCTGGCCACGGTGGGCCCGGACGGCCCGCTGGCGACGCCGGTGCGCTACTTCCATCTGGACTTCGCCATCGTCTTCACGGCGATGGGCACGTCACCGAAGATGCGCAACATCCGGGCCGATCCCCGCGTGTCGGTGGGGGTGTTCGCCCCTCTCGCCGGCCAGGCGAGCAGCCGGGGCGCGCAGCTGTTCGGGGCCGCCCGGATCCTCGAGCCCGGCGACGACGGCTTCGACCAGTACTGGCCGGTGGTGCGCTGGCAGTCCGACCACGTGGAGCGCTCGCGCCCGCTCGACGAACCGCCGATCGGCACCATCGGCGTGCTGGAGGCGCAGCGCATCGTCTACACCGAGCATTGGCTGCGCCGCGAGGGCTACGCGCCCCGGCAGTTCTGGAAGCGGTGACAGATCTCTGGACTTGCGGGTCCATCGCGGCCTGGCGGGACTACGGCAATCCGCAGTACGCGATGACACTGCTCACGCCGTGAGATCCTCGAGGCGCAGCGAGCACAGGTAGCGGCGGGGCGCCCGGTCGCCCAGGCGGGTGCGGATTCGTTCGGCGACGGCGTCGAGGAGGGGCTCGCGGACGGCCGGATCGAGTTCGCGGCACAGCGACTGGGTGCGCAGCAGATCGGCGAAGCCCTGGCCGTCGAACCACTGGACGACCGGGTACCACCGGCCGGGCTCGGCGAGCACCCGCTCCTCCAGCGGTGGATGACCCCAGGACGGGTTGCCGGGGCTGAAGTGCTCGTGCAGGTCGGCCGTCTCGGCGTACACCTCAAGCTCGCCCGGGCGGCGGACCACCGTGAAGTCGAGCAGGGCGAGGTGACCGGCCAGCGCGGCCGCCCGGCGCCGGCCGATCTCCGGATCGACCCAGTGCCACGACGAGGCGGCCACGAGGACGTCGAAGCGGCGGCCCCGGTCGGGCCAGTCCTCGAAGGCCGCCTCCTCGACCGTGACGTTCGGGAACCCGGCGAGCCGCCGCCGGGCCAGCTCGGCCAGGGCCGGGCCCGGCTCGACGGCGGTCACCGTCCAGCCCAGCGCCGCCATCGACCTGGTGGCCTGGCCGGTGCCGCAGCCGACCTCCAGCACCGGGGCGCCCGGCCTCAGACCGGTCAGGGTGGCCAGGTCGGCGAACAGCTCCTCGGGATAGCCGGGGCGGACCCGGTCGTACAGCTCCGCCACCTCGTCGAATCTCAGGCCCAGCGATCCAGTCATTCCCCCACCTAACCTGTTGTTACGCGAAACGGTCCATCAAGTTACGAGTGTGTTTCCGGATTCCTGGTGCGCGTCTTCTCTCTTTCCCCCGGACGGGCGCGATTCGTACGGTCGCCGCAGCCGAGTTCACGGGTGGAGAGGACACGACGATGGACGGGACCAGCATGGCCGCGGTGGGCATCACCGGATGAGCCGGCGCCCGGGACCCCGCGGAGGTGCCGTCCGCGGGGTCCCGGCGCTACATTCGGCAGCGGTGTTCCAGCTATCCGCCGCCTTCAACCTGCACAGCGCCAAGGCCTTCGTGGGCCGCGACGGTGAGCTGGCCGTGCTGCGCGCGGCTCTGGCCGCTCCCCCGTCGGCCGTGCTCGTCCTCGGCGAGGGCGGCGTCGGCAAGACCCGCCTGGTGGCCGAGGCCCTGTCCGGCATGGCCGGCCGCGTCGTCGTGGCCCATTGCGACGACCTGCGCGAGCCGCTGCCGCTCGGCCCGATCCTGGACGGCCTTCGCCTCTGGTCGCCGGCGCTGCCGCCCGGCCTCGACCCCGCGGTCGCCGTCTTCGCGCCGTACCTGCCGTCGCTGGCCGCCCTCACCCCGCCGCTCCCGCTCGACGATCCGCGGGCCGAGCGGGCCCGCCTGCTGGGGGCCATGGCCGGCCTGCTGGGCGCGCTGGCCCCGGTCGTGGTCGCGCTCGAGGACCTGCACATGGCCGATCCGGTCACTGTGGAGTTCGTGACGTGGCTGGCCGCGCATCCGGTGGACGGCCTCACGGTGGTGATGACCTCCCGCGAGCCGGTCGCGGTCCCGGCCCGCGTCCTGCAACTGGCGCCGCTGTCACCGGCCGAAGTCGGCTCGCTGGCCGGTACGCTGCTGCGCCGCGACGTCCTGCCGCCGGTCTTCGTCGAGCAGCTCTTCGAGCGTACGGCCGGTGTGCCGTTCCTGGTCGAGGAGGTCGTCCGCTCCCTGGTCGAACGCCACGAGATCGACCGCATCGACCAGCGGCCCGACCTGCTGGGCGACGTCCTGGGCGACGTGACCGTGCCCGCTCTGCTGCGCGACGTCCTGCTGTGGCGCATGCGCCCGCTGGACGAGCCCACCCGCGACATCCTCGGCGCCGCCGCCGTGCTGGGCGTGGTGGCCGAGGCCCGCGCCCTCGCCGAGCTGCTGTCGCTGCCCGTCGACCGGGTGGAGGCCGCGCTGGACCGGGCGGCCGAGGCGGGCCTGCTGGACCGGGTGGACGGCCGGTCGCCCCGGTTCCGGCACACGCTGGCCCGCCAGGTCGTCTACGAGCTGCTTCCGGCGCTGGAGCGGCGGATGCTGCACCTGCGCTGCGCCCGGGTCCTGGAACGCCAGGTGCCCCGCCCGGTGGCGCAGCTGGCCCACCACTACCGGCTCGCGGGCAACGCCGCCGACCACGTGCGCAACGCCGAGGCCGCGGCCGACCTGGCCACCGCGCGCGGCGACGACGCGACGGCGGCCCGATTCCTGCTGGCCACCATGGACCATTCGGAGCTGCCCCGCCGTCAGCGGGCCCGGCTGGCCGGCAAGCTCGGCCGCTCGGCCGTCGAGGGCGTCACCCAGGCCGAGGCGATCCCGGTGCTGCGCCGCATCCTGGCCGACCGGCGGCTGCCGCCCGGCGCCCGGGGCGATCTGGGCCTCGCCCTCGGGCGGATGCTGCGCCAGCAGGGCGAGGCCTCGGCCGGCTACGAGGAGATCGAACGCGCCGTCCCCCACCTCAAGCATCACGGCCACCGGGCGCGGGCGCTGGCCATCCTGTCGGCGCCGGACACGGTGCTCGACCGGCACGCCGACGACCATTGGCGCTACGGCGAGGCCGCGCTGGAGGCGGCGCGGCAGTCGGGCGACCCGTCGGCCCTGCTCGCGGTCGAGATCGCCCAGCTGTCGCTACGGCTGGAGCTGGACGATCCGGAGGCCTGGCCGGCGGTCCGCACGGCCCTGACCGATCCCCGCTTCGCCGACCATCCCCGCGACCATCTGCGGGCCTGCCTGAACTGGGCCCAGGGCGCCCTGCACACCGGCCGCCACGACCGGGCCGCGCAGCTCCTGACGATCGCCCGGGGCCTGCCCGCCGCCGGTGAGTACGAGCGCATCCGGCCCGTGGTCGAGCTCACCGAGCATGCCCTCGACCTGGCCACCGGCCACCTGGACGGCCTCGAGGACCGGCTCCGGCACTTCCTGTCCCGGCCCGACCGGCTGCCGCTGACCATGCTGGACGCCCGCCTCCACCTGGGCCGACTCCGGGCCCGCCGGGGCCGCGCCGCGGAGGCCGAGGCCGACCTCCGCTCGGTCATCGCCGACGCCGAGCGGGTGGGGGCGGCGTGGCCGTTGATCCCGGCCCACACCGCCCTGGCCGGCCTGCTCGGCGACCCGGAGCCGGCCCGCACCGCCCTGGCCCTCTCCGACCGCAAAGGCCTGCCGGCGTGGGGCCGCCCGGCCGCCGCCCTGCTCGACCGCCTGACCCCGCCTCAGCCGCGCGGCGGAACGAAGCCGGGCGGAACGAAGCCGGGCGGGACGACGCCGGCCGGGACGAAGCCGGTTCGGCCCGAGCCGATCTCGTAGGCCGTCACCCCGTTCGCCGTGCCGAGATAGCGGGCCCGGCCCTCCACCCGATAGGCGACTCCGGCCGGCAGCTCGACGCGGGCCGTCACGTTGACCGGAACCGTGGCCTCGGCCCGCAGGCCCCGGCTCGTGCGCTGCCACGACAGCCCGACCTCGCCGCGCTGCGTGGGCACCGAGCCGGACGCCCGCCCCAGTCCGGTGGCCGGCGGGGCCAGCACCACGCTGCTCGCTCCGGGCGCGCCGATCCGGATGCCGAGCATGGTCTCGGCGATGTCGACCGCGGCCTGGCTGCCCCAGCCGTGCGATTGGCTGTAGTCGCCCGGCGCCGGGTCCCAGGCCTCCCAGGTGAACGTGCCGCCCTGGTCGAGGATCCGCGCCCAGCCGAGGTCGTCGTGGTTGGTCAGCAGGGCGAGCACCGCGTCGGGCCGCCCGGCTTCGGCCAGGGCCCGCAACAGCACGTGCGCCGTCATCGGCCCCTGCTTCATTCCCTGAGCGGCCAGGTGCCCGGCCAGCGCCGGCAGGTCCGCCTGCGGCGCCACCCCGAAGGCGATGGCGTACGACGTCGAGTGCTGGCCGGCGTGCGGCGACTGCGTCCCGTCGGCCAGCAGACCGTCCACATAAACCCCGTCGCTCCGGCGCAGCTTCTGGTTCATCGCCGCGGCCAGGTCCTCCTGGGCCGTACGGAAGGAAGTGAGCTCCGGTTCGCCCAGCACCGCCGCCATGTCGGCCGCCCGCCGCAGGACCTGCACGCCGAGCGCGTTGACGACGGTTCGCGCCGAGGCGCTCATGTCGTAGCCGAACCGGCCCGGCTCGGGCCAGTCGACGATGCCGTACCGATAGGCGCCGCTGCCCCCGGTGAGGTTGGTGACCAGGCCGGCCGTCGGCCCGTCGGCCGGGATGTGCCGCCGCACGTAGCCGGCGGTCTCGCGGATCGCCGGGTACGCCTCGGCCAGCAGCGATTCGTCGCCGGTGACCTCGTACCAGCGCCATACCCAGTCGACGAACATCTCGGTGAAGTCGGGGATGTCGCGCTTGCCGTCGCCGTTGGGGTAGACCGCGTTGTAGCGCCCGGCGTCGGCCCCGGTGGTCCAGTAGCGCCGGTTGGAGGCGAGGAACTCGCGGATCGCCTTGCGGGTGGCCGCCCGCTCACCGAAGCCCTGCATGGTGGCGTACGAGATGTTGGCCGCGTCGGCCAGGAACTGGCCCTTCTCCCGGGTCGGCGTGTCCACGAACTGCTCTTGTACCGAGTAGAGCGCCGACCGCTGCACGAGCTGCCACACCGCGTTCAGCGTCGGATCGTCGCTGGTGAAGCTCGCCCGCGGCCCCTCGACGGCCGTGTGCACGACCACCGCCCGGACGTCCGCGGCCGTGATCTCCTCGCCCGCCCCGGGGATATCGAGATAGCGGAAGCCCAGGTGGGTAAAGGCCTGGAAGGTCTGCGGGCCGTCGGTCTGCGTGTACGGGAAGGACATGTCGGTGCTCTGCGTGGCCCGCCCGCTGGTGGCGACCCGGCCGTTGCTCGCGAGCTCGTAGCTGGTGCGCAACGTCAATGTTCGTTCGTGCACACCCGCGTCGAAACGAACGATCGGGCGAGCGGGGATGACCACGCCGAAGTCGGCCACCGGTGTGCCGTCGGCGGCGGTCAGCATGCGCACCGGCGTGACGGTCTCCTCGGTGACACGCGCGTCCAGGCCGGTGAGGTGGGTGAACGGGGCCACCGGGTGGGCGCCCAGCACGACCGCCGGCGCCCAGGCCGCGTCGTCGTACCCGGGCCGCTGCCAGCCCTCCACCGCCGCCGCGCGGGTCGCGTCGGCGTGCTCGATCCGGTCCCCCTCGCCGTTGCGAAGGGCGCCTTCCCGGTACGGGCCCTCGTGCGCCCGCCAGCCGCCGTCGCTCACGATGGTCTGGGTGCCGCCGCCGGCGTACTCGATGACGATCTTGACCAGGAGCCCGGGAACGCCGGCCGCGCGCCCCTGCCCGCCGCCGTACCAATGCAGCAGAGCGCCGACCGCGAGCGTCTTCCCGCGGATCAGCCGGGTGACGTCCGAGGCCTGGTAGAAGCCCTCGCCCGGATAGCCGAACGAGCTGCCCCGGTCGGCCCGCCGCCCGTTCAGATAGAGCTCCCAGGTGTGGTCACCGGCGACGTAGGCGCGCGCTCGCACGACGCGTTGCCCGCGCAGGGCGGCCTCGGTGCGCAGAAGTGACCATTCGTCCGCCTGGCGCGCGGAAGTGAACGCCCATTTGCCGGTGCCGTCGCTGAAGTCGTCGCTGAACAGCGTGGCGCCGTCCCGGGTGACCGCGACGTCGTCGAACTCGCCGGCCTCGTTGGCCGCTTCACGGAAACCGACAGTCCCACGGGGGAAGCGGGTGTCCGTTCGCTCATCGACGAGCACGCCGTCGACGAATGTGCGGAAGGTGCCGCCCGCGATGTCCATGCGCACGCGATAGTCGGTCCCGGCCGTCACCATGAGCGGAACGGTCGCCAGTTTGGTGAAGGCTCCACCGATCTGCACGTGGGTGTTGAGCCCGCTGCCCGGAACGAGCTGCCACATATATCCGTTCGCGCGGTCGGGGCTGCGGAACACCCAGCCGGCTCCGCCCGTGCGCGGCCGCACCGTCAGGTCCAGCGTGTAGTCGGTCCATTCGGCGCCCGTCCCGGCCAGGGTGACAAGCCCTCCGGTGACGCGGGCACGGCCATCGGTCACGGCGATCGGCCCGGTGCCGCCCGGGGCGCGCTGGATCCATTGCGCGCCACCCCAGTCCTGGTCGCCGAGGCCGGTCTCGAAGGTCTTCCCGGCCGCCCAGGGCGACGGCCGGCCGGTGCCGTCCCAGGTGCGGACGGTCCAGGTGTACGGCGATCCCGGGGTCAGCGCGGCGCCTCGATAGGCGACATGGGACTGCTCGGATGTGCGCACCCGGCCGGAATCCCACACCGGCACGCCGCGGCGATCGGCGACCCGGATCTGGTACGCGGTCTGCCGCTCCCCGGCGTCACGGTCGACCGGCAGCCACCCGAACAGCGGCGTCCCTTCGACGTTCATCGGCTGCGCGAGGTCGTCGACGGTGAGCCGGATGGGCGCGCCCGGCGCATGCCCACCGTGCGCGGCGGCCGGGGCCGACAGCAGTCCGGCCGCGAGCATCCCCGCTGCCACGGCGCTTGTGTAACGTTTCAACCCGCCACCCCAAGACATCGCTGTTCATGAATGTTAAGGCCGACCCTAGGTAGACGTACCCCGGCCGTCAAGGTTTGCCTAAATGCCTTAGGCAAATGCATAATGTCTAAAGGAAGGAGCATCAAGCCATGATCACCACGCCGATCACCGCCGCCCTCGTCCGCGGCGCCGCCGAGCTCGAGCCCACCCCTCAGGGCCTGCTCCCCCACCGCCTCCCGGGGTGGGCCCGCGCGCAGACCCCCGACCCGCAGCTGGCCATGGTCGAGGCACAACCTTCGGGCGTACGTCTCGTCTTCCGCACCCGCGCCACGACGATCGAGCTGCTGACCGTCCCCACCAAGCGCGTCTTCACCGGCCTGCCGCCACGTCCCGAAGGTGTCTACGACCTCCTGGTCGACGGCGCCCTGACCGCCCAGTCCACCGCCATCGGCGGCACCGTCATCACCATCGACATGTCCACCGGCACCTCCGGCTACCAGCCCGGCTCCCCCGTCGCCGTACCGTTCACCACCCTGCCCGCCGGTGACAAGACCGTCGAGATCTGGCTCCCGCACAACGAGACCACGGAGCTGGTTGCCGTGCGCAGCGACGCCCCGATCGAACCCGGCGCCGACGCCCGGGGCACGATCTGGGTGCACCACGGCAGCTCGATCAGCCAGGGCTCGAACGCCACCAACCCGACCTCCATCTGGCCGGTCCGGGCCGCCCTGGCCGCCGGGGCCGACCTGATCAACCTGGGATTCGGCGGAAGCGCCCTGATGGATCCGTTCGTGGCCCGAACGATCCGCGACACCCCGGCCGGCCTCATCACCCTGAAGCTGGGCATCAACGTGGTCAACGCCGACCTGATGCGCCGCCGCGCCTTCGCCCCCGCCGTCCACGGCTTCCTCGACACCATCCGCGACGGGCACCCCACCACCCCGCTGGCGGTCATCTCGCCGATCTACTGCGCGATCCACGAGGACACTCCGGGCCCCGGCGCCTTCGACCTCGAGGCCCTCCGGGCGGGCGAGGTGAAGTTCCTGGCCACCGGCACCCCCGACCCGACCAAGCTGACCCTGCGCGTCATCCGCGAGGAGCTGGCCCGCGTCGTCACCGAGCGAAAGGACGAAAACCTGAGCTACATCAACGGCCTCGACCTGTACGGCGAGACCGACGCCACCGGCCTCCCCATGCCCGACCGCCTGCACCCGGACACGGCCACCCATCACCTGATCGCCGACCGCTTCGTCAAACTTGTATTGACAAGCTAGGGTGGCGGCTGTGGAAGATCGTGCGAGATATGCCCGGTGGGACGGTCCCGGCCGCCCGTTCGTGATGTGTTCGGCGCCGCTCCCGGCCGAGCCGGCGGCGGGCGAGGTACTGGTGAGAGTCGATCTGGCGACTGTCTGCGGAAGCGACCTGCACACGGTCGCCGGTCATCGTTCGTCACCGGCGCCGGGCGTGCTCGGACACGAGCAGGTGGGCACCGTGGTGGCGGCCGGCGATGGCGCATCCGTGCGGGCCGGCGAGCGGATCGCCTGGTCAGTGACCGCCTCGTGCGGCCGTTGCGCGCGCTGCCGGCGGGGCATTCCGCAGAAGTGCTTCGAACTTCGCAAGTACGGCCACGAGCCGCTCGACGAGAAGCGCCCACTGACCGGAGGCTTCGCATCCCACTGTCTTCTGTGGCCGGGCACCACAGTGGTGAAGGTGCCCGATGACGTGCCGGACGAGGTCGCCGCCCCCGCCGGCTGCGCAACCGCCACGGTGGCGGCCGCGGTGCGAGCGGGCGGGTCAGTGGGGGCCGGGGACCGCGTCCTGGTCACCGGCGCCGGCATGCTGGGCCTGACCGCCACGGCCATGCTGGCCCGGCGGGGCGCACACGTCATCACGGCCGACCCCGACCCGGCCCGGCGCGAGCAGGCCCGTCAGTTCGGCGCCGCCGAGATCGCCGACGGCACCGAGGAAATCGACGGGATCGACCTGGCCGTCGAACTGTCGGGAGCCACGACCGCCGTCCGCACGGCCTTGGATTCGCTGACGATCGGCGGCACTCTGGTGCTGGCCGGCACGGTGTCACCGGGCCCGGCGGTCCCCTTGGACCCGGAACGCACAGTACGCCGCCTGCTCACCGTCACCGGCGTGCACAACTACACTCCCGCCGACCTCCGAACGGCAGTCGACTTCCTGGCCGGCAGCCACCACACTTACCCGTTCGCCACCCTCGTCAGCGCCCCGTACCCCTTGCACCGCTTGGACGAGGCTTTCACCAACGCCGGATCAGCCGCCCGCCACTCCATCGCGCCCGCCAGGTCAGGCAACGGCCGTGCGGAACGCGCGTGAGCTCCGGATGTTCGTGACCGTGAAGGTGGCCACGTCCGGCCGGTAGCGGTCGTCCGACCACTCGATCGGCATGCCCGACGAGTCCGAGGTGAGGCGCCGTTCCCGCAGGAGCGGTGTTCCTTCGGCCACGCCCAGCAGGGCCGCGTCGACCGGGTCGGCCGCGACGGCGTCGAAGGTGTGCCGCGCCGCGTGCAGGTCGACACCCGCCGAGGTCAAATGGGCGTAGATCGATCCGCCGTCCAGATCGACATCCAGCAGGCGGCGGCCGACCGCTTCGATGAACGTGGTCCGCTCCAGCATCGCCGGCTGGTCGTCGAGCAGCCGCAGCCGCAGCAACTCCACGGCCAGGACATCCGGTTCCAGCTGCAGAGCGGCCGCCACCGGCGGCGCGGGTCGGCGTAACGCGATCTCCTGCAGCCGCTGACCCGGCACATATCCGGTGGCCTCGGCCCACACGGTGAACGACATGAACGACTCGAACGGCTGAGCCGGCACCGCGTCGAGCACCACCGAACGCTTGCCCTGTCCCCCGCCGACCAGGCCTTCCTCCCGCAGCGCGGCCAGGGCCTGCCGCACCGGCCCCCGCGAGGCGTTGAACTCACTGCACAGCGCGGCCTCGGACGGCAACGGATCGCCGACGCGCAACTGTCCGCCGCGGATACGCCGCCGGAGTTCCGCCGCGACGGTGCGATGCAGGGGTGTCGTCACGCTACCGGACTATACAAGTCGGCCGCGCGCCCCGTTCATCGGAATAAGCCGAGATGAACGCCGCATGACTTGTCTATACAAGTCATTGACCGGAGCGCCCGAACGCGCGAGCGTTGCCGTCGTGAACCCCACCGATCTGGTCATTGTCGGCGCAGGCATCGTCGGCCTCGCGCACGCCGTCGAGGCGGTCGCGCGCGGCCTGTCCGTCACGGTCGTCGACCGCGACGAGCGCGCTTGTGGCGCTTCCGTGCGCAACTTCGGCCATATCTGCATAACCGCTCAAACCAAAGAGGCTTTGTCGTACGCCCGCGACGGCCGCACGACGTGGCTCCGCACCGGCCGGGAGGCGGGCTTCGCGGTCGCCGAGTGCGGAACGGCCGTCATCGCCCGCTCCCCCGAGGAACTGGCCGCCCTGGAGGAGCTCCGAGCAGAACGCGGCGCCGACGAGGTGGTTCCCCTCACCGCCAGCCAGGTCACCGAGCGGCTTCCCGTCATCGACCCCGAGATCCTGGGCGGGGCCCTTTTCCCCCTGGACCTCCGGGTCGACCAGCGCCGCGCCGCCGCCGCCCTCGCCGACTGGCTCGCCGCCCGGCCCGGCGTACGCATGCTCTGGTCCACTCCGGTCCTGAGCGTTGAGAGCGGCCGGCCCGGCGACTGCCTGGTTCGCACCGGCCGGGGTGAGATCCCGGCTCGGCAGGTCATCGTCTGCGCCGGCCACAACCTCGACCGGCTGCTGCCCGAGATCGCCGACGAGGCCGGACTCCAGCGCTGCACCCTTCAGATGCTTCAGCTGCGCGCGCCCGGCGGGCTGCGGCTCGAGCCGGCCGTGCTCACCGGAAGTTCGATGTTGCGCTATCCGGCGCTCGCGAACACCGAAGGCGCCCGGGCCCTGCGCGAACGCTGGCGAGACGAACGGCCCGAACTGCTCGATGCGGTCGTCAACCACATGTTCACTCAGCTTCCCGGCGGCGATCTGGTCGTCGGTGACACGCACGCGTACGCCCGCACCCCCGAACCGTGGGCCGACGAAGCGCTCGACGAGTTGGTGCTCGCCGAGACACGCGCCCTGCTCGGTCCGGGCCTGAAAGTCGTCCGCCGGTGGCGTGGTGTCTACGCCAGCGCCGGCGGCGAGTTCCTCCGCGCCCGGGTCGCCCCCGGCATCACCGCCGTGGCCGTCACCTCCGGCATCGGCATGACCACCGCCTTCGGCCTCGCGGCCGAGAGCTTCGACAACCCACCCTCCGAGACTCTGGAGTTCTGATATGCGTATCCGCCGTTCCCTTGCCCTCATCACCGCGCTGGTTGCCGCGGTCTCTCTGACCGCTTGCGGCGGCGACGGCGACGCCGCCGCCGGCAGCGCCACCTGCCCCAACGGGAAGATCCGGTTCGGCGTCGAGCCGTTCGAGGATCCCGCCAAGCTCACGCCGGCCGTGAAGGTGCTGGGCGAGGCCGTACAGAAGACTCTGAACTGCCCGGTCGACATCCAGATCACCGAGGACTACTCGGCCGAGGTTCTGGCCATGGAGAACGGAAAGCTGGACGTCGCGATGTTCGGGCCGCTCGGCTACGTCTTCGCGAGCAAGCGGGCCAAGGCCGAAGCGGTCGCCTCCTTCGCCGGCGCCGACGGCAAGCTCTCGTCCTACACCGCCGGCATCTGGGCGCCGGCGAACTCCGACATCGGCACGCTCGCGGCGTTGAAGGGCCGTTCGCTCGCGCTGAGCTCGATCGGCTCGACGTCGGGCGACGCGTTGCCACGCAAGGCGCTCAAGGACGCCGGCATCGACCAGAAGGACCTGAAACTCAACTACGCCGGCGGTCACCCGGAGGCGCTTCTCGCGCTCACCAACGGCAAGGTCGACGCCGCCGAGATCAACTCGCAGCAGCTGGCCACCGCGACCGCCGCCGGCACGTTCGACAAGTCCAAGTTCAAGCAGATCTGGACGTCCGAGGCGATCCCGAACGACCCGATCACCGTGCGCGGCGACCTCGATCCCGCCTTCAAGACCGCCCTGAAGGACGCTCTGCTCAAGCTCGACCCGGCCTCGGTCGGCAAGCTCGGCGAGCTGCTCGACGTCACCCCGCCCGGCCCGCTGGTCGCCGTCGACCAGTCCACCTATCAGCCGCTGTTCGACCTGGCCGACACGCTCGGGCTCACCGAGAAGGACGTCTGATGCTCGCCCTCGACGGCATCCGGGTCCGCTACGGCGACCGGGACGTGCTGCACGGCGTCGACGTCACGGTCGCGGCCGGCGAGTTGCTGGCCGTGCTCGGCGCGAACGGCTCCGGAAAGTCCACATTGCTCCGTGCGGCCGCCGGGCTGGTCTCCGCCTCGGGCGGTGCGGTCACGGTGGCCGGCCGGGCCCGGGGCCCGCTCGACATCGCGCTGGTCTTCCAGCAGATTCATCTGGTACGCCGCAGAAGCGCGCTCGACAACGTATGCGCCGGAGCGCTCGGCCGCCTGCCCCTGCGCCGCTCGCTGACTCCCGCCCTGTTCCCCCGTGAGGTCCGCGAGGAGGCCATGGGCTGCCTCGACCGGGTCGGCCTGGCCGATCGCGCCCACGACCGCGCCGACCGTCTCTCCGGCGGCCAGCAGCAGCGGGTCGCCATCGCCCGCGCCCTCTGCCAGCGCGCTCCCGTGGTGCTGGCCGACGAGCCGGTCTCCGCCCTCGACCCGGCCGCCGCCGACCAGGTGCTGGCCCTGCTCGCCGAGCTCGCCCACCGCGAGGACCTGGCCGTCCTGGCCGTTCTGCACCAGCCCGGCCTGGCCCGCCGCCACGCCGACCGCGTGCTGGGCCTCCGCGAGGGCCGCGTGGTCCTGGAGGGCGACCCCGCCCAGCCCGTGGACGCCCTCTACGGACCCCACCCGCTGGAGGCGGCACGATGAGCGAAACGCCGAGAACCGTCAGCGTGTTCGCCGTCTCCGTGCCGGACAAGCCGCGGCGGCCGGGGCGGGCGGCGCTCGGCTGGGCGATCGCGGCCGTCGTGGTGGCCGCGCATGTGGTGGCCTGGCGGGCCACGGATGTGTCGTTCGGGCTGCTGGTCGAGGGCTGGCAGGGCATGGCCGACTTCCTGGCCGAGGCGTTCCCACCCGACCTGTCGCCCGATGTGCTGCGCGAGAGCGTCGACGGGGCCGCGGTCACGCTGTGGATCGGGCTGCTCGGCACGACTCTGTCGATCCCGGGGTCGCTTCTGCTGGCGTTGCTGGCCGCCCGCGGCACGTCGCCGGCCGGGTGGGTCTATCAGATCGCGCGCGGTGTCCTTTCGTTCTTGCGCGCGGTGCCCGATGTGGTGTTCGCGCTCATCTTCGTGACCGCGGTCGGGCTGGGGCCGTTCCCGGGCGTACTCGCGCTGGTCTGCCACAACGTCGGCGTGATGGGCAAACTGTGGGCCGAGTCCCTGGAGGAGGCCGATCCCGGGCCGTCGCAGGCTCTCCGGTCGGCCGGGGCCGGGCGCATCCAGGTGGCCTCGCACGCGCTGCTGCCGGCGGTGCTGCCGCAACTGGTCGGCTTGCTGCTCTACCGCTTCGACGTGAACGTTCGCTCTTCGCTGGTGCTCGGCCTGGTCGGCGCGGGCGGCATCGGCTTCCTCATCAATCAGTCCATCCGCCTGTTCCAGTTCGATCAGATGCTCACGCACATCCTGGTGATCCTCGTGGTGATCGTGGCCGTCGACAGGTTGTCCGCTTTCGTTCGCCGCAGACTGGGGAGCCCCGCATGATCAGACTTGTTGCCTTGGACATCGCCGGTACGACCGTGGAGGAGGGCGGCACGGTCTACCGCGTGCTCGCCGAGGTCGTCGCCGAGCACGGCGAGCCGGCCGCCGACGAGGAGATCCGCCGCTGGATGGGCGCCGACAAGCGGGCCGCCCTGGCCGCGCTGACCGGCGATCCGGACGCCACCGAGGCGTTGCACGCACGCTTCGTGGAGCGCCTCACGCAGGCGTACGCCCAAGAAAGCCCCCGCCCGATCACCGGCGCCGCCGAAGCCCTGGCCGAGCTTCGCGCGGCCGGCGTCAAGGTCGCCCTGACCACCGGTTTCGACCACGCGGTCACCAATCCCCTGCTGGAGACCGTCGGATGGCGGATCGGCCGGGACCTCGATGCGGTCGTGTGCGCGAGCGACGTCGCCGAGGGAAGGCCCGCCCCGGACATGATCCGCGAGGCGATGCGCCTGACCGGTGTGACCGATCCGGCCCAGGTGCTCGCGGCGGGCGACACCGCCCTCGACGTGCAGGCGGGCCGGGCGGCCGGCGTGGCGTACGTCATCGGGGTTCTGAGCGGTGCCCAAACCGCCGCCGAACTGAGCCGGGAGAACCCGACGCGACTGCTCGACAGCGTCGCCGGCCTGCCGAAACTCCTGCTCGAAGAAAGTTCTCCCGAAGACCGATGAGTTCGGGGGCGGGCGCGGGTCTACTGGGCAGGACTTCGATGAAGGGACACGACAGTGAGCCAGCCAGAGACCCGCACCCTCGTCACCCCCGGCGCGGTGCTGACCTACGACGTGCGCCGCGGTGACGGGCCGATCCTGCTGCTCATCGGCTCGCCGATGCAGGCCGAGGGCTTCGCGACGCTGGCCGGGCACTTCACGGACCGGACGGTCGTCACGTACGACCCGCGCGGCATCGCCCGCAGCGAGCGCACCGACGGCGTGACCGAGTCGACGCCCGACGAGCACGCGGACGACATCGCGTCGATCATCCGGGAGGTTTCCGGCGGCGGCCCGGTCGACGTCTTCGGCAGCAGCGGCGGCGCGGTGAACACCCTCGCGCTCGTTTCGCGTCATCCGGCGCTCGTTCGCACAGTGATCGCTCACGAACCGCCATCGCTGAATGTCCTCTCCGACCGGGCGGCCGCCACCGCGGCGACCGTGGACATCTACGAGACGTACCAGAAGTCAGGCGTGGGACCCGCGATGGTCAAGTTCTTTCTGCTCACCGGGGCCAAGGGCGACATCCCGCCCGGTTTCGGCGACCAGCCGGCGCCGGACCCGGCGCAGTTCGGCCTGCCGGCCGAGGACACCGGCGACCGCAACGATCCGCTGCTGGGCCAGAACCTGATGACGTGCACCCACTACGAGCACGACTTCGAGGCGCTCAAGGCGGCACCGACCCGCATCGTCATCGCGGTCGGCGCCGAGTCGGTGGGCGAGCTGGCCCACCGGGGCGGCGAAGGCGTGGCGGCCCGCTTGGGCACCGAGCCGGTCACATTCCCGAGCCACCACGGCGGCTTCCTGGGCGGCGAGTTCGGCATGACCGGCGACCCGGACGGCTTCGCCGCAGCCTTGCGCGCCGCGCTGCGCTGAACTGCGCACACGCCCCAGCTCTTCCACCCTGGATCGGCAGCGCCTAGATGGGAGGCTGGTTCTCCGTGCAGGCGGGCTCGCCGGCCTGGATGCGCGCGGTGACATGGCAGGCCACCTGGCGCAGGACCTTGATCTGCTCGTCGGTCAGGCCGTCGATCACGTAGCGCCGGACGGCCTCCACGTGACCCGGGGCGGCCTGGACCACCAGGTCCCAGCCGTCGTCGGTGAGGATGGCGACCGTGTAGCGGCCGTTGCACGGGTCGGGCTCCCGGCGCAGCAGGCCGCGCGT
The DNA here is from genome assembly GCF_042899005.1 of Actinoplanes sp. NPDC000266. Lineage (NCBI taxonomy): Bacteria > Bacillati > Actinomycetota > Actinomycetes > Micromonosporales > Micromonosporaceae > Actinoplanes > Actinoplanes sp. NPDC000266. Next base: position 178,807 of record NZ_JBIAZI010000017.1, on the reverse strand, counting down.
TTCGAGGCGCTTCACCACGTTCGACAAGCGGGACAGCGAGCTGGCGATCATGCGCGCCAGCTCGCTCATGCGCAGCGTGCGGCCCTCGGACATGGAGAGGCCGCTCAGCACCATGTAGTCGAACAGCGTGATGTTCTTGTCGCGCAGGAGCTGGGCGTCGAGCGCGGACGGCAACAGGAACATCAGCTGGGCCAGCGAGATCCACGCCTCGCGTTCCTGATCGTCGAGCCACCGCGGTTCCGCCTGCATGCACAGAAGAGTACGGCGCGAGTGCGACCTCCCCGGAAACGGACGTGATCCATCTCCCATGTTCAAGCTTGAAGTGAACCTGCTACGTTGGCTTCAAGCTTGAAGCGAGCGCGAAAGCGTGCGCGGACGGCGAGCGCGAGCGGAGAGCAAGCGCGACAACGCCGAAACCTAGGAGAGCTCCCCATGACCCTGTTCCGCCTGGACGCCAGCATCCGGATCGACGGCTCCACCAGCCGCGAGATCGCCGACATCGTCGAGCAGGAGTGGCTCGCCTCCCACCCCGGCGACAAGGTCGTCAACCGGCACATCGGCGCCGAGCCCATCCCGGCCACCGCCTGGGGCAATGCCGTCGCCGCCGGGGTCACCGACGAAGCACAGCGCACCCCCGGGCAGCGCGAGGCCGTCGCCCTGGCCAAGACGCTGGCCGACGAACTTCTCGGCGCCGACGCCATCCTGTTCGCCGTTCCTCTGTACAACTACGGCGTCTCGCAGCACTTCAAGACGTACGTCGATCTGCTCCTGACCGCCCCCAACGCCTTCGGCCAGCCCTTCCTCCAGGGCAAGCCGGTCGTCCTCGCCACCGTCCGTGGCGGCGCCTACGGCGCCGGCACCCCCCGTGAGGGCTGGGACCACTCCACTCCGTACCTGAAGCGGGTCATCGCCGACGTCTGGGGCGCCGACCTCACCATCGTCGAGCGCGAGTTCACCCTCGTCGGCTCCAACCCGGCGCTCGACCAGTTCACCGACGCCGCCGCCGCGATGCACGCCGAAGCCCTCGACGCCGCCCGTGAGGCGGGCAAGGCGCTCGGTGCTCTTCCCAACGGCATCTGATGTCGGGCACTGTGAACGGGTGAGCCGATTCGTCGATGGTCTGATCGCGAACGCCGCCCGCGCCCGCACCGGCATGGTGACCGGTGAACCGGGCGAACCCCTCCGCCGCACCTGGGGCGAGATCCACGACGCCGCGAGGCGGATAGCCGGTGGACTGGAACCCGGTCAGGCCATCGCCGTCCTGGCCGGGCAGCCCGCACAGATCGCCCCCGTCGCGCAGGCGATCTGGCTTGCCGGCGGCAGCATGACGATGCTGCACCAGCCCACTCCCCGCACCGATCTCGACGTCTGGCGCGACGACACCCTGCGCGTCCTCCGGATGATCGACGCCCGGGCCGTCGTCGTCGGCGCCCCCTTCGAGCCGGTGATTCCGGTCCTTCAGGCGTACGGCATCAAGCACCACCGTGTCGAAGACCTGCTCGACGGCCCGGAAATAGAGGGCGCGCGAGAAGCCGGCGAGGACGACGCCGCGCTTCTGCAGCTCACCAGCGGGTCCACCGCCGAGCCCAAGGCCGTGCGCATCACCCATCGCAACCTCTACGCCAATGTCACCGACTCGGCCCGGCATCTCGGCTGCGACGAGAGCGGCGTGATGGTGTCCTGGCTGCCGATGTTCCACGACATGGGCATGGTCGGCTGTCTGCTGCTGCCCATGCTCAGCGGCCTGGAACTCGTCAGCGTCACCCCCACCGACTTCCTCAGCCGCCCATTGCTGTGGGCCGAGCTGATGAGCCGGTACGGGGGCACCATCACCACCGCCCCCAACTTCGCCTGGGCGGTCCTGGCCCGCCAGCTCACCCGGGTGCCCGACGGGGCCCTCGACCTGTCCGCGCTGCGGGTGGCCGGCAACGGCGCCGAGCCGATCGACCCGGCCACCATGGCGGGCTTCGTGTCGACGGCGACCCGGTTCGGGCTCAGGCCCGAGGCCGTCAACTGCTGCTACGGCGCCGCCGAGAGCACCCTCGTCATCTCGATGTCGGCCATGGCCGACCCGATGCTGCTCGACGTCGTCGACGCGGCCTCGCTCGAACAGGAGCGGCGGGCCGTGCCCACCGAGGGCGGCGCCCGGCAGCTGCCGAAACTCGGCAAGCCGTTCCCCACCGTCGAGGTCCGGGTCGTCGACGACGACGGCAAACCGCTCAGTGAGCGCCAGGTCGGCCGCCTCCAGCTGCGCGGGGAGTCGGTGACCAACGGCTACATCACGCCGGACGGATGGGAGCCCGCGCGCGACGCCGACGGCTGGCTCGACATCGGCGACGAGGGCTACCTCACCGACGGTCAGGTCGTGGTCTGCGGCCGCCGCAAAGACGTGATCATCATGGGCGGCCGGAACATCTACCCGACCGACATCGAGCGGGCCGCCGGCCGCGTTCCCGGGGTCCGGGAGGGCAACGTCGCAGCCGTGCGCCTGCCAGCCGGCGAGGGCCGCGCCCGCGAGTCCTTCGCCGTCATCGTGGAGGCTCGCGAAGGAGCGCCGGACGACATCGCCCGCGAGGTCACCAGCCGCATCGTGGCCGAGATCGACGCCCGCCCGGCCCAGGTGCGGGTCGTGCCGCCGGGTTCCCTGCCCAAGACGCCGTCGGGCAAGCTGCGCCGGGGCGCCGCGCGGGAGCTCCTCGAATGACGCGGATGCTCGTGTTCACCCGCACGGCCGGCTACCGCCACGAGTCCCTTCCGGCCGCGGTCGCGGCGGTTTCGGCTTTCCCGGGTGTACGCGTCGTGCACAGCGAGGATCCCGTCGCGCTGCACGTCCTCAGCGGCTTCGACGTGGTCATGTTCCTGTCGACGACCGAGGACGTCCTCGATCCGCGCGGGCGCTCCGCGCTGCGGTCGTTCGTCCTGGACGGCGGCGGTTTTGTGGGTGTGCACTCGGCGGCGGGGACGGAGCTGAGCGATCCCTGGTACGGCGAGCTTCTCGGTGCCCGCTTTCTTGGGCACCCGGACGGCGTACAACAAGCAACGCTCTTTGATCCTGAGGGTGTGCCCTGGAAGTTCACCGACGAGTGGTACGGCTTCGGCGAGGTCCGCGAGGACCTGGAGATCCTGCTGACGGTGGATGAGGAGACCTACGAGCCGGGTGTGTACGCCATGACGGGCCCCCACCCGCAGGCGTGGCGGCGGCGGGTCGGCGAGGGCCGGTCGTGGTACACCGCGCTGGGCCACACGAGCGAGGCGTGGTCCGATCCGGCGTTCCTCGGCCACGTTCGCGGAGGTGTCGCCTACGCGGCCCGCGGCTGACGGGTTCACGCTGGTGACGACGGTCGCGAAAGGGTGTCACGGCGACACCGGCGGCCTAGCGTGGGCGGGGTGCTGGAACTCATCGACCGCTTCGGCTACCTGGGCGTGGCCGGCGTCGTCCTCGTGGAGAGTTTCGGTGTCCCGGCCCCGGGCGAGACGGCGATAATCGCCGGCGCGGTGGCGGCCGGCAGCGGCCACCTGAACATCTTCGGCGTGGCCGCGATCGCCTTCCTGGCCGCGGTGATCGGCGACACGATCGGCTACGAGATCGGCCGCCGGGGCGGGCGGCCGCTGGTGCACCGCTTCGGCCGGTACGTGCGGCTGACCCCCGAACGCCTGGACAAGGTCGAGGCGTTCATGACCCGCCAGGGCCCGAAGGTCATCGTGGTGGCCCGCTTCGTCGAGGGTCTGCGGCAGTTCAACGGCATCGTGGCCGGCCTCAGCGGCATGCACTACCGCAAGTTCATCGCCTGGAACGCGCTCGGCGCCGCCCTGTGGGTGGGCCTGTGGGCGACCGGCGGCTATTTCGCGGGTGACCACATCGAGCAGATCGCCAAGGCGGCCAGCCGCTATCTGGTGGTCGCGCTCGGCGTGGCGGTGCTGGCCGTCATCGCGTACGTCTGGCGCCGTCGCCGCCGGAAGGTCGATAGGTGACAATGTCCGCGCAGCGAACGTCGTCCTGTAGGAGGCACCGATGAAGGGCCAGATCGTCCACTCCCCCGAGGGCCAGGAGATCGTCCTCGCCGACATCGGCCTGGTCGAGGTGTTCGACAACCCGGTGGTGCGGGTGTGGGACGTGTCGCTGCAGCCGGGCGAGACCCACCCGTGGCATCTGCACCACAACCCGTACGTGGTGCTCAGCATCTCCGGTTCGGAGTGCCGGATGGACTGGCTGGACGGCGCGGAGCCCCGCTTCCTCAGCGAATATCGGGGCGGGGCCGTCTATCGCCCGCTGTCGCCGGTGCACCGGCTCACGAACATCGGCGACCGCTTCTACCAGAACCGCCTGGTCGAGCTGAAGCAGCTGGGCGAGCTGCGCGCCGAGCCGTACCCGGTGGGCGAGGGCGCCCGCAGCGCCCCCGGCCCCCACCCGGGCCCGGTCCTTTCGCACGAGCACCTCCGGGTGTGGACCGTGCAGGCGCCCACCGAGCTCGACCTGGCCGAGGTGCCGCATGTGATCGCCGCGCTGGACGCTCCGCACGAGGTGCGTTTCCACGAGGGCGGCCCGCTGAAGCTGGACGGCGACGGCGAATGGTTCGTGGTGGAGCTGACGTTGCCGGTTTAGAGGCCGGCGTACGCCCGGAGCCCCTCACGCCCGTGCGGAAGCCCATGGTCGGACACCTCGAGGCTGAAATTGGCGAACTCCACCCCGTCGTAGAGCCAGGCCCCCGGATTGGCGGCGAGCACGCGAACGAGCCGCTGCTGCCGTTCGTCCAGCTCCCGGAATCCCGTCCCCTTGGCCACACCGCCGTCCGGGAAGGCGGCCCGCAGCGCCACGGCGAGCGCGGTCAGGGCGGGCTCGGCGCTCACGTGCCGCAGCCTGCCCAGCGCCGCCCCGAGCGGATCCACCCCGATGAGCGGCAGCGAGAGCAGGGCATAACCCCCCGAGGTCCCCTTCGAGGTACGGAATCGACGGGTCCGCGGGCGCATCGCTCGCCGCCCAGCCGAGCAGCTCGTCCCGCACCCGGTCCCCACCCACCCCGAGGCGGGCCAGAGCCACCGCACCCGCCCACCGCAGGGCGGGCTCGTCGCTGCCCAGCGCGCGTTCGGCCACCGGAATGCCGCCGGAGAGCCCCAACAGCCCCACCCCGACAACCGCCGCGGCCTCCTGCCCCCGCGCAGCCTCACCCCGCGCGGCCCCACCCCGCACGCCCTCGCCCCGCACGCCCTCGCCCCGCGCGGCCTCACCCCGCACGCCCTCGCCCCGCACGCCCTCGCCCCGCGCGGCCTCACCCCGCACGCCCTCGCCCCGCGCCGCCTCACCCCGCACGCCCTCGCCCCGTGCGGCCTCACCCCGCACGCCCTCGCCCCGCGCCGCCTCACCCCGCACGCCCTCGCCCCGTGCGGCCTCGCCCCGTGCGGGCTCGCCGCCCGCCGCCCGATTTTTCAGGATATCCAGCGACTTAGCGTCGCCGGGGAACCAGCCCAGGAGGTACGCGGCCGACAGCGCGACGTCCGCGTCCGCGCCGATCCCGCCGGCCAGCCGTTGCAGCACCGGCAACCCCGCCGCCACCGCCTCATAGGCGCGTAGCTCGTCGGCCAACCCCCGGGCCCGCAACTCGGCCACCCGCACCGTCCCCGGCAGCCACATCCCCTCGGCGCCGATCGCGATGATCCCCAGCAGGTGGAGCAGCAGATCGCGATCCGGAGTGGACGGATCGCCCACCAGCTCCAGCAGCGCCGGCACCGCCGCCGCACTGGCCGGATACCGGTTCCCTGGTGCGCGATGCTGGCGTACAACTCCCCGAACGCCTCCCGGCGCTCCTCCTCGTCCCCCGACCTCAGCGCCGCCAGGTGCCCCGGCACGTCCTCCGCCGACCCGTACGCATGCCGCAGCCCCGCCCAATCGACCACCGCGCCATCATGCCAGCGTTTCCTCGATCCCTGTCCGCGCGTTGATCATGCGATGAAACGGCGAGCAACCCTGTTCCTGGCGATCGTGCTGTGCACCCTCGTGCCCTCTGTCCCGGCCCTGGCCACCGGCCCCACTCCCCCACCCGGCGCCCTCACCGCGGCCGGCAGACAGGCCGCGCTCGTCGCCCTCACCGCGGCCGGCGCAGAGACCGCACCCGGCACATCGACCGCGCCCAGCACCCTCACCGCGGCCGGCGCACAAGCCGCGGCCGGCACGCAGGCCGCATCCGGCACGCAGGCCGCCCCGGGCGCCCTCACCGCCGCCGTCGACCGATTCCTCGCCGATCCCGCGCTGGCCGGCGCCCAGACCGGCGTCGTGGTCGCGGACGCCCGGTCGGGCGGGATCCTCGTGAACCGGCGCGGCGACGAGCGCCTCCTGCCCGCCTCCAACGTCAAACTCCTGACCTCGGCCGCCGCCCTGGCCCTGCTCGGCCCCGGCCACCGTTTCGTCACCACCGTGCACGCGGACGGCCCCCGCCGCGGCCCGGTCCTCGACGGCGACCTCTACCTGCGCGGCTCCGGCGATCCCGCGCTGACCCCCGCCTCGCTGGACGCCCTGGCCCGCCGCCTGGCCGCCACCGGCATCCGCCGGGTCACCGGCGACCTGGTCGGCGACGACACCGCTTTCGACGATGTCCGCCTCGGCCTGGAATGGGCCTGGGACGACGAACCCTTCGCCGCCCCTGTGTCCGCCCTCACACTGTCACCCGACGGTGACTTCCTATCCGGAACGGTCACGGTTACTGTCCGTGGCGCCCGGCCGGCTCCGGCTTCACCCTCAAGGCCGTCCGTCCGGCTCACTCCGCCCACCTCGCTCCTCCAGGTCGTCAACAACGCGACCTCCACTCCGGGCGCCTCCACCATCACGGTGACCCGCCGCCACGGCACCGGAACACTCCTGGTGACCGGCACCATCGCCGCCGGCGCTCCCGCCGAGAGCTTTTCAGTCACGGTGAGCGATCCCACCCGCCTCACCACCGAGGTGTTCCGATCCGCGTTGCGCCGTCACGGCGTACACCTGGAAGGCCGGACGAGGACCGCCGAGCCCGCGCCGCCCGGCAGTCGCGAGCTGGCCCGGCACGCGGGTCCGCCGTTGCGGGCGCTCATGGCCCCGCTGCTGAAAGCTTCCAACAACAATATGGCTGAGCTGCTGGTCAAGGCCATCGGCGGCGGCTCCTGGGAGGCCGGCGCGGCCGCCGTCGCCGGCTATCTGTCCCGGCTCGGCATCGACCCGGCGACCCTGCGGCAGGTCGACGGCTCGGGCCTGTCCCGGCGCAACCTGATCCCGCCCGCCGCCTTCACCCGGCTGCTCCTGGCCGTGCGCCGTGAACCCTGGTTCGGCACCTGGTTCGCCGCACTCCCCGTAGCGGGCGACCCCGATCCGCTCGTCGGCGGCACGCTCCGCAACCGCATGCTCGGCACCGCCGCGGCCGGAGTCGTGCACGCCAAGACCGGCACGCTCACCGGCGTCTCGGCCCTCTCCGGGTACGTCGACGGCGACCGCCCGCTCGTCTTCTCGGTGATCGTCAACAACCAGCTGGCGCCCTCGGTGACCCCGGTCATCGACCGTCTCGTGGTCGACCTCGCCGGCACGGCCCGCTCGTCACACACAGTCACCATGGGCCGGGCTTGTGTGCGACCCTCCGTCTGCTGACTGGCGTACTGCGAATACGGTATGGCGGTGACTTCGCTGGGATGACGACGGGGTGATCTCGGCCGAGCGATGCTGGTGGGGGCAAGGATGCCGCGGCACCGCGCATCGAACGACTCTGGAGAACGGCACCGTGACGACCGAGCAGCCCGCTGTGAGCGGCGACCAGGAGATCGCCCGGCGGATCGACAAGACCCTGGCCGTGCCGGCGGCGCCCTCCACGTTCGCCGACGACCTCGGCCACTTCATGCTCGTCTACAAGTTCGGGCTGGCCGAGATCGGCACGAAAATCTCGATCCTGGCCGAGGAGCTCGCCCACCGCGGCCGCGGCAACCCGATCGAGCACGTGCTGCCGCGCCTCAAGAGCACCCAGAGCCTCACCGCTAAGGCCCAGCGCATCAAGTGCCCGCTGAACCTCGACGACATGCGCGCCCGCATCCGGGACATCGCCGGCATCCGCATCGTCTGCAGCTTCGTCTCCGACGTCTACACGGTGGCCGACATGCTCACCCGGCAGCCCGACGTCACGCTGATCGAGACCAAGGACTACATCGCCAACCCGAAGACCAACGGCTACCGCAGCCTGCACCTGATCGTCGAGATCCCGGTCTTCCTGTCCGACCGGGTCGTGTCTGTGCCGGTCGAGGTCCAGCTGCGTACGGTCGCCATGGACTTCTGGGCCAGCCTCGAACACAAGATCCATTACAAGTACGACCCGGACGTGCCGGCCGCGCTGCGGCAGGAGCTGGCGGCGGCCGCGGAGGACGCCGCCCGCCTCGACGTCCGCATGGAACGACTGCACCGGGAGATCCACGGCCCCCGCCGCTGAGCTAGACCCAGAGCCGTCAGACCCAGAGCGCGACCCATTCGATCTCGTCGCCGTCACTGCCCACGTCCTCGCGGGTGGCGATGTTGACGCCCAGGCCGGGCACGTCCATGCCGTCGGTGAACTCGACCGGCTCGGTCAGCTCGAGGCCGCGGGCGATGAGCGCCGGCTCCAGGACGCCGAACGTCGTGTCGTAGAGCTCGATCCCGTCGTACTGGAGAGAGCCGGCGATGAACAGGAGCGACGTGAGCAGCCCGTCCTCGTAGCGCAGGAAGAGGGTCGTGTCCGCGTTGCTGAACTGGTCCTCGTAGGGCCGGTTCTCGTCCGGCGGGCCGAAGCGGCCGGCCAGCGCGGTGCGCAGCTCCTCGCGGCCCGCCCGCAGCCGCACCTCGACATCGCCCGATCGGAGCCCTTTGGTGGGCACCAGCTCCCAGCGCTCGGCCATACCGGCCCTCCCCAGAAAAGGATCATGCTAGGCGCGGGCCTGGAAGACGAGGTTGAAGGGGGTCTCGGCGACGCGGCGGAACTCCGAGAAGCCGGCGCCGGTGGCCACCTCGCGGATGCGGCGCTCGCCCGCCTGCGCCCCGAGTGCGGTCCCGACCTCCTGGGAGAGCGAGTGGGGCGTACACAGAAGGGTCGAGGCTCCGTAATAGACCGCGCCGACCGGGTTGAGGTTGTCGCGCACGGAGTCGCCGGCGAACGGCTCGACGATGAGCAGGGAACCGCCGGGCGACAGCCGCGAGCGCAGGTGGGCCAGGACGCCGTCCGGGTCGCCCATGTCGTGCAGGCAGTCGAACAGGCAGATCAGGTCGTAGTCGCCCTCGAGATCCTTGGCCGGGCCGGTCTCGAAGCGGGTCCGGTTGGCGACGCCGGCCGCGGCTGCGCGCTGCCGGGCCGTCTCGATGGAGCCGGCGTGATAGTCGGTGCCGACGAAGGTCGAGCGCGGATAGGCGGCGGCCATCAGGATCGTCGAGGCGCCGAGCCCGCAGCCGATGTCGGCCACCCGGCCGCCGGCCTTCAGGGTGGCCTCGACGCCGTCCATGGCCGGGATCCACGAGTCGGCCAGATAGGCGTTGTAGCCGGGGCGGAAGAACCGCTCGCAGCCCTCGAACAGGTCGTGGTGGTGCTCGTGCCAGCCGACGCCCTCACCGGTGCGGAAGGCGTCGACGAGCCGGTCCGTGGAGCGTACGGCGGCCAGCATCAGCTCGAAGCCGCCGATCACGCAGGCCGGGCTGTTCTCGTCGGTCAGCGCGACGGCCTGTTCGGCCGGGAGCACGAAAAGGCCGTCCCCGGAGAGCTCGACGTACCCGGCCGCCGCCTGGGCCGAGAGCCACTCGCGGACGTACCGCTCGGCGGTTCCCGTGCGCCGGGCCAGCTCGGCGGGGCTCACCGGCGTCCCGTCGGCCATGGCCCGGTAGAGGCCCAGCTTGTCGCCGATCACGGCCAGCGACCCGGTCAGCATCGAGCCGAAGTCGCCGACCGCCTTGAAGACGAAGTCCATCAGGCGCTGCTCGTTCAATGTCGTAGTCGTCATGCCGGGCAAGCTATTCCGGCCGATTTCCGTTTCGTGTCCGCTTCCCGTCCGCGCGAGTGGCGCCGGGCGCGCACAATCACCGGCATGCCCGGCGAGCTGCGCATCCGGCTGTTCGGCGGCTTCCACGCGGAGGCCGGCGGCGAGACCGTCGTGGAATGGCACCGCAGCGCCGCGCTCTCGTTGGTCAAGCTGCTCGCGGTCACGCCCGGCCACCGGATCCACCGCGAGCGGGCCGTCGATCTGCTGTGGCCGTCGACGCCGTCCCGCCTGAACAAGGCCCTGCATTTCGCCCGCCGCGCGCTGGGCGGCGAACACCTGCTCCTGCGCGGCGAGATGCTCAGCCTGCACGGCTCGCCGCTCTGGGTCGACGCCGACGCCTTCGAGGAGGCGGCCGAGCGGGGCGACATTCCCCAGGCCCTTCAGTTGTACGCCGGTGAGCTGCTCCCCGAGAACAGGTTCGACGCCTGGGCGTCCACCCGCCGCGATCAGCTGCGCGACATCCTGGCTCCGCTTCTGCTGTCCTGGGCCGACGGTCTGCGCGCCCGCGGCGACCGTCGCGGCGCGGTGGCGGCCCTGGAGCGGCTCGCCGACATCGATCCGCTGCGCGAGGAGACGTACGAGCGGCTGATGGTCCTCGAGGATCGTCATCGCGCGCTGCGCTGGTATGCGCGGATCGAGTCGCTGCTGCGCGACGAGCTCGGCGTCGCCCCGGGCGCCGCGCTGCGACGAGCCCACCGGGCGCTGCTGTCCGCCGCCGAGTCACCCGGCGAGGCCGAGGAACGCAAGCTGGTCACCGTGCTCGACGCCGACTTCCGCGGCGTGCCGGGCGACGATCCCGAGCGCGCCCGGCGCGAGGTGGCGGCGTGGACCGGTCTGCTCCGGGAGATCGCCGAGCGGTGGGGAGGCACGGTCCGGACCCGGGTCGGCGGCGGGGTCATCGCCGTCTTCGGCTATCCGGCGGCCCGCGAGGACCACGCCTCGCGCGCGCTGTGGGCCGGTTTCGAGATGTTGCAGCGCTCAGCCGCGCCGCTGCGCCTCGGCGCGGACACCGGCGAGATCATCGCGCCCGGCCCGCCGTCCGACGAGGCGCTCGACGACATCGGCGGCGCCGTTCTCCACGGCGCCGCCCGGCTGCGGGAAGCGGCTCCCCCGCACACATTGCACGCCACCGGGCGCACCCGGCGCGCCGCCCACCGCGGCGCCTTCCGCTTCGGCGGCAGCCGCCTGCTGGCGGCCTCGTGGGCGGCCGAGCAGCAGCCGACCGGCGAGCCGCCGATGGTCGGCCGCGCCGGGGAGCTGAGCGCCGTCCTCGCTCTCATCGACGAGGCAGTGACGAGCCGCCGGCCGCGCCTGATCACGGTGGCCGGCGCGGCCGGCATCGGCAAGAGCCGCCTGGTCCGCGAGGTCGTGCTGGAGGCCGTGGCGGCCCGGCCCGGCATGCGGGTGCTGCGCGGGCGGTGCCTGGCCGCCGGCGACGGCATCACCTACTGGCCGCTCGGCGAGATCCTGCGCGACGCGTGCGGCATTCCGCTGAGCACGCCCGGCCCGGTCGCCGCCGAACGGCTCCGCGGCGCGGTCCGGCCGCTCGACCCGCCGACCGTCCACGCGCTGGCCGCCGGGGCCGCCATCCGCCTGCCCGGCAACCCGCTCGACACCGCCGATCCGCGGACGGTCGACGACGAGCTCGGCCGGGCCTGGCCGCGGTTCGTCACCGCGCTCGCCGCCCGGGGCCCGCTCCTGCTGGTCGTCGAGGATCTGCACTGGGCCGGCGCGCCCATGCTGGCCATGCTGACCCGGCTGCTCGCCCGCTCGGCCGGCCCCGTCGTCCTGCTCGCCACCGCCCGGCCCGAGCTGCTCGAACGGGACCCCGCGTTCGCCGGTTCGGCCGGCGCCTCCGTCGTGTCGCTCAGCGCGCTCACCGACGAGGCCGCCCGCGAGCTGGTCACCCGCCTGCCGCACGATCCGGGGCGCCGCGACGAGATCCTGGCCCGGGCCGAGGGAAATCCGTACTTCCTCGGGCAGCTCGCCGCCCACCTGGCCGAGGGCGGCTCGGGCGCGGCCCTGCCCGACACCCTGCACGCCCTGCTGTCGGCGCGGGTCGACGCGCTGCCGCCGGCCGAGAAGAGCCTCCTGCGGGCGGCCGCCGTCATCGGCCGGGTCTTCTGGACCGAGCCGCTGCGCGACCGGTACGACCCGTCGGCTCTGGCCTCGCTGGAGGCGCGCGGCCTGGTTCTGGCCCGGCCGGGGCCGGGGCGGGAGGAGTACGCCTTCCGGCACGCCCTGCTGCGCGACGTCGCCTACGCCGCGCTGCCGACCGCCCAGCGGGCCACCGGGCACGCCGACGTGGCGGCCTGGCTCGAGGAGGTGTCCCGCGACCGGATCGACGAGGTCGTCGAGCTGGTCGCCTTCCATTACGCGGCGGCCGCCGACAACGCGGAGACCAACGACTGGGTACGGGCCAAGGCGTTCCGCTCCCTGATCGCCGCCGGCGTCGGCGCGCGCCGCCGGTACGCCGTGGACAAGGCCCTCGAACTCCACCGGCGGGCGCTGCGGTACGCGGCCGACCCGGCCGAGGCCCTGGAGGCGATCGGCGACGACCACGAGACCGCGTACGCCGGCGACGACGCCGTCTCGGCCTGGCGGGAGGCGATCGCGCTCACCCACGGCGACCGCCGGGCCGCGCTCTGCCTGAAGACCGCGCAGATGGTGGTGACCCGCTGGGGCGGCTTCCGGGTCCCGGCCGACCCGGCCCTGGGCGACCGGGTCATCGACGACGGCCTGGCCGCGGTCAGCGACCCCGCCACCAAGGCACGGCTGCTCGCCCTGCGCGCGCTCTGCGGCTCCCGCTGGTCGTGGACCGGCCGTCCCGATCCCCTGCCGGTGGCCCGCCGCCGCCAGGCCGCCGACGCGGCGTGCGCGCTCGCCGGCCGCCTCGACTCGCCCGCGCTGCGCGGCGTGTCGCTGCTGGGCCGGGCCGCCGTCCACTTCCAGGAGGGCCGCTACTCCGACGCCGTCCTGGACATCCTGGAACAGACCGGGAACGACGGCAGCGACCGGGACCGGGCCCTGGCCCACCTGATCGCCTGCCTGCTCATCACCGACATCCGGGGCGACCACGAGACCGCCCTGGAGCACGCCCTGCTGGCGTACAACGGCGCCCGCGATCTGTCCCCGCACGACCGTCTCCACGGCACGGCCGTGGTGATGACCTGCCTCGAACATCTGGGCCGCTGGGACGAGATCGACCCGTACCTCCAGGAGCACCTGGCGTTGCGCCAGGGCCCCGAGGCCGAGATGAGTTGCCCGTACATCCGCTCCGGCCCGTTGGTGGCCGCCCTGGCCCTGGCCCGCCGCGGCGAACCGGGCGCCGCCCGCGAGGTGGCCGCCACCGTCACCCCCGACGAGGACCAGCCCGGCAACCCCGAGGCGGCCCGGGCCCGCCTGCTCATCGAGCTGGGCGACCCGGCCGCCGCCCGAGACCTGGCGCTGCGGCTGGTGGCGCGGCGCCGCCGCCCCGGCCCCGAGGAGATCCCGCACGAGGCTCTGGCGCTGGTCGAGGCGTACGAGGCAATGGCCGACCACCAGGCGCTGAGAGATTTCCTCCCCACGGCCAGGGCGGCCGGCGGCTACTTCGCCGCGATCGCCCCGCACTGCGACCGGGCCGAGGCGCGAGCCCTGGCCGCCGCCGGCGACCACAGCGCCGCGGCGACCCTGCTGACCCGCGCCGCCGAAGCCTTCGACCGCATGGCAATGCCGTTGCAGGCGACCCGCACCCGAGCGGCCGCAAACTCCGTGGCGCGGCCCGGCTGACCGTCCGTAGGCTCGCCATCGTGCGACTGACGACCGAACGCCTGCTGCTGCGCCCCCTGCGCCCGGGCGACGAGGCCGACGTGCTGGCCTACCGGGGCCGGGCCGACGTCTCGCGCTACCTGGAGAGCGAGCCCATGGCGCCGGAGGAGGTGACGCCCTTCATCGCCGAGAGGATGAACGCCACGCGCATCGAGAAGCAGGGCGACCGCATTCTCCTGGGCGTCGAGGTCGAGGGCCACGTCATCGGCGACGTACGGCTGCGCGCGGGCCGCATCGAGGACGAGCAGGGCGAGCTGGGCTGGGTCTTCCATCCCGGCCATCAGGGCAAGGGCTACGCCACCGAGGCCGCCCGCGAGTTGGTCCGCCTCGGCTTCGACGACTTGGGCCTGCACCGCGTCTGGGCCCAGCTGGATCCCCGCAACGAGGCTTCGGCCCGCGTCTGCCGCCGCCTCGGCATGCGGCAGGAGGCCCACCTGGTCGAGGAGTCCCGTTTCAAGGGCGAGTGGGGCGACCTGGCCATCTACGCCCTGCTCGACCGCGAGTGGCGGGCCGCGTAGGTGTCGCCCGAAACTCCGTTGATCGGGGCTTGCGCCCGGACGAGGGTGGACGCATGGATTTCTTGAAGGGCCGGGTGCTCAGACCCGGCGATGAGGGCTTCGACACCGTTCACCGGCCGTGGAACCTGGTCGGGCAGGACGTGAGCGCGGTCGTGGAGGCCGCCGACATCGACGACGTGGCCGCGCTCGTGCGGCACGCGGGTGAGAACGGGCTTCAGATCGCCACTCAGGCGGGCGGGCACGGCGCCTCGGGCAACGCCGGCGGGGCGATCCTGCTGCGGCTCGACCACCTGGACGAGTTGACGATCGATCCGGTCGCCGCGACGGCGAGGGCGGGCGCGGGGGTTCGCTGGGGAGCGGTGCAGGAGGCGGCCGGCGCACACGGGCTGACCGGGCTGGCCGGCAGTTCGCCGATCGTGAGCGCCACCGGCTACACGCTCGGCGGCGGCCTGAGCTGGTTCGGCCGGGCGTACGGCTGGGCCGCCGACAGCGTGACGGCATTCGAGGTCGTCACCGCGGAGGGTGAGAGGGCACGGCTGACCGACGGTGACCTGTTCTGGGCGCTGCGCGGCGGGGGCGGCGACTACGCCGTCGTGACCGCGATCGAGTTCGGGCTGCATCCGGCCCCGGAGCTGTACGGCGGCCGCATGCTCTGGCCATTGTCAAAGGCACGGCAGATCTTCCAGACGTACGCCGAAATCACCACCACCGCGCCCGATGCGCTCACGCTGTGGCTCGGAGTGCTGAACTTCCCGGGGATGGACCCGCTCGTCGCGCTCGACGTGACCTATCTCGGGCCGCCCGCTTCCGCGGTCGACCTGCTACGGCCGTTCGGCGACCCGATCAGTGACAGCCGTCGCGTCCTGACCCCGGGCGAGCTGGGCGGGATCACCTCGGATCCGGTCGACCCGAGCGCCTCGGCCTCGCGCAGCCTGCTGCTGACCGGCTTCGACGAGGTGGAGGAGGCGCTGCTCGGCGGGCCGCTGGGCCCGGTCTTCGGCGTGCAGTTGCGCCACTTGGGCGGCGCGCTGGCCGGGCCGTCGGCCACGCCGTTCGGTCCGCTGACCGAGCCGTACTACGTCTACGCGCTGGGCGCGCCCGGCCCGGCCACCTACGCCGGGCTGGACGAGCTCACCGCGCGGCTGGGCAAGTCGGTGAGCCACCGCAAGCCGTACTTCGCCCTGTCACCGTCGAACACGGTGGCCGACGCCTTCGACCCGGACACGCTGGAACGGCTGCGCGCGGTCAAGCGCCGCCACGATCCCCAGGCCGTGCTGCGCGCGAATTACCCGATCGGTTAGCCGTCGAGACTTGGATGCCTGAGTTGGCCGTGATGATCTGGGCGCGGGCGCCTCAGTTGGCCATGATGATCTGGGCGCCGGTCCGGCGGATGGCCTCGAGGCCGGCCGGGTCGGCGCTCGCGTCGGTGATCAGGGTGATCGAGTCGTCGACCGGCCAGATCCGGGCCAGGCAGACCTTGCCGACCTTGGAGCCGTCGGCGACGACGATGACGCGGTCGGCCCGGCGGAGCATGGCGGCGTCGGTGTTCGCCTCGATCTCGTCGTGCGTGGTGAGGCCGCCGCGAGCGCTGATGCCGTCGACACCCACCACCGCGATCTCGATGTTGAGGCCCTGAAGGGCCTGATCGGCGATCGGGCCGACCAGCTCGTACGACTGGGTGCGTGAGACGCCACCGGTCATGATCAGCTTGAGCCGGGGCCGCAGGGCCAGCTCGGCCGCGATGTTCACCGCGTTCGTGATCACCGTCAGGTCGACCCGGACCGCGAGCAGGCGGGCCAGCAGGTGGGTGGTGGTGCCACCGGTCAGCCCGAGCGTCAGCGGGCCCGCCGGGAGCATGAGCGAGGCCTTCTCCGCGATCAGCCTTTTCTCGTCGCGATGCTGCCCGGCCCGATAGCGCACCGGCAGCTCATAGGCCACGTCCACGGCGACGGCGCCGCCGTGCGTGCGCGACAGCAGCCGCTGATCCTCCAGGGTCTGCAGGTCCCGGCGTATCGTGGCCGCGGAGACATCGAACTCCTCGGCCAGGTCGCCGGCGTCGACCGAGCCGAATGCGGCCAGGCGCTCCAGGATCGTCGTGACCCGATCGGCACGGCGTAGCGAAGACAAGGGACGGACCTCCAGACTGCGCGCCGGCTCCCCAGCCGGCCTGAGCGAAACGCGCAGTCAACTTAGTTCGTTTCTAAGCGAATGGCCACCTTGCCTTGTGCGTCTGTGCGCGAAGGCCAACAATCCGCGCATGACGGTGATCGCTTTTCTCGGGGCCGGCAGCGTGGTCTTCACCCGCGAGCTGCTGGCCGACATCCTCTCCTTCGACGAGCTGCGCGGGGTCACCCTGTCCCTGCACGACATCGATCCCGAACGTCTCGAGACCGCCTCGCTCATCGCCCAGCGCACCGCCGATCAGCTCGGCGCGCGGCCCGTGATCAGGGCTTCGCTCGATCGCCGGGAGGCCTTGCGGGACGCCGACTTCGTCATCAACGCCATCCAGGTCGGCATGTACGAGGCGACGGTCCGCGACTTCGAGATCCCCGCCCGCTTCGGCCTCAGGCAGACCATCGCCGACACGCTCGGCGTCGGCGGCATCTTCCGCGCACTGCGCACTTTCCCGGTGCTCGAAGCGATCGCAACCGACATGCGCGAGCTGTGCCCGGACGCGTGGCTGCTCAACTACACGAACCCGATGGCGATGAACGTGGCCTACCTGGCCGCGATCGCCCCCGATCTGAAGGTGGCCGGCCTGTGCCACTCGGTCTTCTGGACCGTGCACGACCTGGCCGAGCTGCTGGAGGTCCCGCTGGAGGAGATCGACTACACCGGCGCCGGCGTCAACCACCAGTCTTGGCTGCTGCGTTTCGAGCATCGGGGCGAGTCGCTCTACCCCCGCCTGGACGCGCTGCTCACCAGGGACACTTCACTGCGCAGACGCGTACGTATGGACATGTACCGGCGACTCGGCTACTTCCCGACCGAGACGAGCGAGCATTCTTCGGAGTACGTCCCCTGGTACCTCCACCACGACGACGAGATCACCCGCCTGCGCATCCCGGTCGGCGACTACCTGCGGATCAGCGCCGACAACGTGGCCGAATATCACCGCACCCGGGACGACCTGCGAGCCGGAAAGCCGCTGGACCTGACGCGCGAGGCGACCGAGTACGCCCCGCAGATCATCCACAGCATCGTGACGGGCGAGCGCCGCCGCATCCACGCGAACGTCGCCAACCACGGCCTGATCAGCAACCTCCCCGAGGGCTACGCCGTCGAGGTGCCCTGCGTGGTCGACCGCCTGGGCGTGCGCCCCGAACGCGTAGGCGCCCTGCCACCACAGTGCGCCGCACTCAACCGCAGTTTCATCAGCGTCGGCGAACTGACCGTCCAGGCGATGCTCGACGGCGATCCGCGCAAAATACGACAGGCCGCCATGCTCGATCCGAACACAGCCGCCACCCTGACCCTCGACCAGATCTGGTCCCTCTGCGACGAACTGACCACCGCCCACGGCGACTTGATCCCCGCCGCGCTGCGCTAGCCCTCGTCGCTCTGAAACACGCAGCATGGAATGCTCGTTTGCTGCGCACATCTTGTTAAACGAAAGCAAACGAGCATAATCAGCGAACATGAATGACACCTCCGCCGAGATCTCCAGCCAGCCGGTGGTGTGGGAGAAAGCCGCTTCACTGGACGGCCACGAACTCGTCGCACCGGGCGAGCGCATGCTCATCCTCGGCTGCGGCACCTCCTGGTTCGTCGCGCAGAGCATCGCCGAGCTGCGCGAGAGCGCCGGCCTCGGCGAGACCGACGCCATCTGCGCCTCCGAGTACGTTCCGCGCCGCCACTACGACCGCGTGGTGGCGGTGACCCGATCGGGCACGTCGACCGAAGTGCTCGAAGCGCTCAGAAACGTGCCCTCCGGTGCGCGCCGGGTCGCGGTCACCGCGGTCCGGGGCGAGCCGGTCGACGACCTGACCGACGCCCAGCTGCTGCTCGACTTCGCCGACGAGCGCAGTGTCGTGCAGACCCGGTTCCCGACGAGTGTGCTTGTGCTCGCGCGAAGCGCGTACGGCGCCGATCTCGAATCTGCCATCGCCGACGGCCGTGACGCGCTGACGGCCGATCTGCCCGCCGACCCGGCCTCGATCGATCATCTCGTCTTCCTCGGCACGGGCTGGACGGTCGGACTCGCTCACGAAGCCGCACTGAAAGTGCGCGAGTCTGCACAAGCGCACTCGGAGTCGTACCCGGCCATGGACTTCCGGCACGGACCGGTCGCTGTGGCCGGGCCGCGCAGCCTCGTCTGGTCGTTCGGCGACGTGCCGCCCGGTCTCGACGACGTCGCCCGCGCGGCCGGCGCCACCGCGTACCGCGACCGGCGTGACCCGCTCGCCCAACTCGTGCTCGCCCAGCGTTTCGCCCTCGCCCTGGCCGCCCACCGCGGCCTCGACCCCGACGCTCCTCGACTGCTCACTCGTTCCGTCGTGCTCACATGACCACGGAGGTGCCCCCGAGATGCGAACCCCCCGACTGCTCGCCGGCGGTGTGACGGCCGCCCTGCTTCTTTCCGCCTGCATGGGCGGCACCCAGGACGATGGAAAGGACGCCGCCGCCGGTTACGACCCCCAGGCGACGGTGGAACTGACGTGGTGGACCGGTCAGACCGAGGACGCGGAAAAGGTCGCCGAATCGCTCGCGGCCGACTACCACAAACTGCATCCCAACGTCACGATCAAGACCTCGCCAGGCGCGCCGACGACCGACGATCTGCTCACGAAACTGTCCGCCGGTTTCACCGGCGGCAGCTACCCCGACATCTCTTACGCGTACGGGAACTGGGCCGGCGACCTCGGCGCGAGCGGCAAGACACAGGACCTGACCTCGTACGTCAATGACCCGTCCTTCAAATGGGACGAGATGCCAGCCGCCGCCCGCACCGTGGCCACCGCCGACGGCAAGGTCATCGGCATTCCGGCGCTGGTCGACAACCTCGCCCTGCTCTACAACAAGGCCATCTTCGACAAGGCGGGCGTCGGCTATCCCACCGACGACTGGACATGGGAGGACTTCCGCGCGGCGGCCGCGAAACTGACGGATCCGGCCACCAACACCTACGGCACGGCTTATTCCGTCTCGGGCAGCGAGGACACGACCTGGCATCTCTGGCCGCTGCTGTGGCAGAACGGCGGCCAGATCCTCGACGGGACGAAACCCGCGTTCAATTCCGACGCCGGTGTGAAGGCCCTCGAGACACTGCGCGCGATGGCGGTCGACGACAAGTCGATGTACCTCGACCAGACCGACGAGAAATACCACCCCCTGTTCAACAGTGGCCGCATCGGCATGATCATCTCCGGGCCGTGGGCGCTGCTGGAAATCAAAGAGGCCAAGCTTTCGTACGGGGTGGCGAATCTGCCCGGCGTGAACGGCGACCACCAGACCGTCTCCGGGCCCGACCTGTGGGTGCTGTTCGACCACGACGACGTCAACCGGGCCGGCGCCTCACGCGATTTCATCAAATGGCTGACCAGCGCCGAGACCGACGCCAAATGGAACCTCGCGGTCGGCAACCTGCCCCTGCGCACCTCGGAGAAGGACACACCGGAGTTCGCGGCGTACGTCAAGGAGTATCCGGGCGGGCAGAAGTTCTTCGACAATCTGGCGAACGCCAAGCAGGCCCGTCCGACCGTGCCCGGCTACGAGGTGCTGTCGCGCAACGTCGGTGACGCGATCGCCTCGGTCCTGCAGGGCAAGTCGTCGGCGAAGGACGCCCTGGACGCGGCCGCGAAGAAGTCGGCCGACGCCGTGGAGAACTGATGGCGGTCACTTTCGCGGCCTCCTCGCGCGCGTTCGCCCAGCCGACTCGCCGCCGTCGTTCGGCGCGCCGCAATCTGACCGGATGGGCTTTCGCCGGGCCGGCTACCGCATTGGTCGCCGGCCTGTCCCTCTTCCCGGCGGTGTGGGCGTTCTTCATCTCGCGCGCCAAATGGAACGGCATCGCCCCGGCCACCCAGGTCGGCTGGGCGAACTACCAGAGACTGGCCACCGATCCGGACATGCTGGCCGCGGCCCGGCACACGTTGCTGCTCACGGCGCTTTTCGTGCCGACGTCAATTTTCCTGGGCATTCTGCTGGCGGTCGCGCTCAACCAGAAGATCCGGCTCATCGGCTTCTACCGGACCTGCCTGTTCGTGCCGTACGTGGCGTCGGCCGCGGCGACCGGAATCCTGGCCGGATTCGTCTTCAATCCCCAGTTCGGCGCGGCCAACGACGTGCTGCGCCACCTCGGCATCCCGGCCCAGCAGTTCCTGGAGAGCCCCTCGCAGGCGCTGTACGTCATCTGCCTGATCGCGCTCTGGGGCGAGGTCGGATTCACCACAGTCATCTACCTGGCGGCGTTGCAGGACATTCCCCGTGAGCTCGTCGAGGCGGCCCGCATGGACGGCGCCGGAAAGTGGCGGGTCTTCCGGCACGTGACGCTCCCGGAACTGCGGCCGGTCACCGTCTTCACGGCGGTCTGGCAGACCATCACGGCGATGCAATTGTTCGACCTGATCTACACCACGACGCGCGGCGGGCCGCTCAACAGCACCCAGACGGTCGTCTATTACATCTACGAACTGGCCTTTCAAACCCAGAGACTGGGGTACGGGGCCGCGGCGGCGTACCTGCTTTTCGCGGTGACGTTCCTGCTCACGCTGCTCGTCATCTGGTACGGCCGTCGACGCGGTTCGGAGGTCTTCTGATGCGGTGGCGTCTCCCGTTCAGCCCGTGGCATCTGCTGCTCATGCCGCTCGCCCTGCTATTCGTGCTGCCACTCGTACAGATGGTGCTGACCTCGTTCATGTCGTCGGCGGAAATCAACCAGTTCCCGCCTCAGTTGTTGCCGACCAGCCTCCACCTGGAGGGCTACCGGTCGCTGCTCACCGAGACACCGGCCCTGCGCTGGCTGTTCAACAGCGTGCTCGTTTCTGTCGTTTCCGTCATCGGCCACCTGATCCTCTGCTCGACGGCGGGCTACGGCTTCGCCCGCCTGAAGTTCGCCGGCCGAGGCGTGGCGTTCCTGGTCATCGTGGCCACGGTGATGATCCCGATCCAGCTCCTGATGATCCCGACGTACCTGATGTTCGCCCGGATCGGCATCGTGGACACCTTGGCCGCGGCCTTCGTACCGTGGCTGGCCTCGGCATTCGGCATCTTCCTGATGCGCCAGTTCTTCCTGGCCCTCCCGGTCGAACTGGAGGAGGCCGCCCTCATCGACGGTTGCGGCACGTGGCGCACGTTCTGGAGCATCGTGCTGCCCCTGGCCCGGCCGGCCTTGGCCACGCTGGCCATCTTCACGCTGCTGTCGAGCTGGAACGACCTGTTGTGGCCGCTGGTCGCCATCTCCGACGACAACCGCTTCACTTTGCAGGTGGGCCTGGCCAACTTCCAGGGAATGCGCCGCACCGAGTGGTCCCAGCTGATGGCCGGCAACGTCCTGGCCACGGCCCCGCTGATCGTCGCTTTCCTGGTGGCCCAGCGCAAGTTCATAGCCACCATGACGTTCTCAGGCCTCAAGGGCTGACCAGCACCGGTGTTGGCGTGAGTTCAGACCAGATCCTGCCGCGTAGCTTGGGCAGCGGTCCCTCCGGCAGCGCGCGTGCTGAGCGATCCCGCCACGGCCGCCCACCGCACGGCCTCGGCCATGTCACGCCCGTCAAGCCGCGCCGCGAGAAAGCCCGCGTTGAAGCTGTCCCCCGCCCCGGTGGCGTCGACCACCTCGACAGCCTTACCCGGCGCCGCGCACTCCCCGCCCGACCACCAGGAACGGGCACCCCGAGCACCATCCTTCATCACCACCGTCGTGCCGCCCTGAACGAGCGCGGCCGCCGCCTCCTCCAGCGCCGCTCCCCTATCCACCGCCGCGACCTCGCCGGGCGTCGCGACCATCTCCACCCCTGCGGCATTCCCTTGCCTCGAGGCCTCTCCCCGCGTTGCGCCCACCTCCGGCCCCGCAGCTTTCCTCCGCCTCGCGGCGCCGGTCACGGCCAGCAGCTCGGCGGCATTCGGCAGGAAGTAGTCCGTGTGCTCGAGGATGTCCTCGATCGCCGCCCACTCCCCCGACGGATCGAAATTCGTGTCCAGCGATGTCGTTCGGCCCAGCCCGTGTGCGCGTTCGAACACGCCCGCGAGTCCTTTTGCCAGCTCCGGCTGCAAATAGAGCGATGCCACATGGACATGTCGCGCACGAACGAGCAGTTCGGCGGTCACGTGCTCGGGCCGCAACGCCGAGATCGTCCCCGGCAGCGTCAGCATCGCGCGGTCGTCCGGCTCGGACAGGATGACGGTCAGTCCGGTCGGCCTGCCGGCGGCTTCAGGCGACACCAGATGTACGCCGGTGAGCTGCTCCCGCACGAGCGTTCCGAACATGTCGTCGCCCACCGCCGCCAGCAACGCCGTACGCAGCCCGAGCTTCGCGCAACCGACCGCCGTGATCGCCGCCGACCCGCCCAGCACCAGCTCGGCCGCCGTGAGCAGCTGCTCCTCCTGCCCGAAGCGCGGCCGCACATCCCCCCGCAGCAGCAGATCCGGGTTGGCGTCCCCCACGACCAGCACGTCGAACTCGGTCATATCCGCGCTCCATCTTGTCCATATGAACACTTGCGAGGCACCATACGCGCACGAACGACTATTGACACGTGCACGTTCGATCAGTTGAATCACTGTCAACGCCTAGCCGGTAGCCAGTCCGGCGGTCAGTTCGCCAGGGCCCGCTGTTCCCCTTCGCCCGAGGCGGGGCGCGTCTCGTGAGGGCGCCCATGATCGTCACCGTCACCTTGAATCCGGCTCTGGATCTGACGTACGGCGTCGACGCCCTGGTCCCACACGGCACCCATCGCGTGGCCACCGTCGCCGAACGCCCAGGCGGCAAGGGCCTCAACGTCGCCCGCGTCCTGCACGCGCTCGGCGAGCCCGTGCTGGCCACCGGCCTCCTCGGCGGCGACACCGGCACCCGGGTGGCGTCCCTTTTGGACACCGAGGGCGTGCCCACTTCGTTCGCACCCATCACCGGGGAGACCCGCCGCACCGTCGCCGTGGTCGACGCCGCGGACGCCACTGGTTTCTGGGAGCCAGGCCCGGTCATCTCATCTGACGAGTGGTCCCGCTTCGTGGCCCACTTCAGCGGCTTGCTTCCCCGAGCTTCCGTGGTCGCCCTATGCGGCTCGTTGCCGCCCGGCCTTCCTTTGGACGCTTACGCCACGCTCATCCGCCTGGCCACCGAAGCCGGCGTCCCTTCTGTCCTGGACACCAGCGGCCCGCCTCTGCACCACGGCCTACGCGCCACCCCCACCATCGCCAAGCCGAACGCGGCAGAACTCACCGAACTCCTCACCGCCCGAACCCCTCCACCCCAAGCCGCACCCTTCGCTCTCTCCTCCGCCGCGCCCTCCAGCAATTCCGATGCAGGTCTCCTCAGCCCTCTGAGCGCTCCGCCCTTCAGCCTTTCCGCCGCCGCATCTCTCGGCCCTTCCGCCGCCGCACCCTCCAGTCCTTCCGCCGCCGCACCCTCCAGTCCTTCCGGCACCACGCCCTCCAGTCCTTCCGGCACCACGCCCTCCAGTCCTTCCGCCGCCGCACCCCTCAGTACCTCGGCTGCCACGCCGCTCAGCCCCTTCGCTGCCGCACTCCTCCGCCCTTCGGCCGCCACGCCCCTCAGCCACTCCACTGCCGGACTCCTCGGCCAACCCGCGGCAGGTATGTTCGGGCTGGATGACGGAATGCTTTCGTTCGTTCGTGAACTGACCGCCGCCGCTATCGTCATCTCGCGTGGACCGGACGGGCTGCTGGCGGTCACGCCCGACGCCGTCCATTCGTGCACTCCGCCCGCACCGCTCGACGGCAACCCCACCGGCGCCGGCGACGCCTGTGTCGCCGCACTCGCCCGCGGGCTGCGCGACGCCACCGACTGGCCCGAGTTGCTCGCTGACGCCGTCGCCCTTTCCGCAGCCGCCGTGGTTTCCCCGGTCGCCGGGTCCTTCGACCCCGAGGTCTACCGCCACACCTTGGCTTTCCTCAGCAGCCATCAAATGACTTCCAGGAGCTCGACATGCTGACCCCGACCGGTGAGCTGGTTGCCGCGGCGCGCTCGAACGGCTGTGCCGTCGGCGCCTTCAACGTGATCACCGTTGAGCATGCCGAGGCGATCGTCTCCGGGGCCGAGGAGGCGGGATTGCCGGTGATTCTTCAGATCAGTGAGAACGCTGTGCGCTTCCATCACGGGCGGCTGGCGCCGATCGCCGCCGCGGCCCGGGCCGTCGCCGAGGAGGCCGTCGTGGCCGTGGCGTTGCATCTCGATCATGTCGAGGATCCGGCGCTGGTCGACGCCGCGCTCGTCAACGGCTTCGGGTCGGTGATGGTCGACGCTTCGAAGTTGCCGTACGGCGAGAATGTCGCCTTCACCGCCGCCGCTGTCAAGCGGTGCCATGCGGCAGGGCTGTGGGTGGAGAGCGAGCTCGGCGAAGTGGGTGGCAAGGACGGTGCTCACGCTCCGGGCGTACGCACCGATCCGGCTGAAGCCGCCGCCTTCGTCACGGCTACCGGTGTCGACGGGCTCGCCGTGGCCGTCGGCTCCTCGCACGCCATGACCAGCCGGACCGCCGCGCTCGACCACCACCTGATCGCCCGGCTGCGGATCGCCGTCGACGTTCCGCTGGTGCTGCACGGCTCGTCGGGGGTGCCCGACGAGGAGCTGGCCGCCGCCGTGCGGGCCGGCATGGCGAAGGTCAACATCGGCACGGCCCTCAACCTGGCCTTCACCGGCGCGGTCCGCACCACCCTCGGCGACCGCCCCGACCTGGTCGACCCGCGCCGCTACCTGGCACCGGCCCGGGCCGCCATGGCCGCCACCGTCGCCGAGTCCCTGCGCCTCTTGGCCGCACCGGTCGTCTGCTGAACGCTCACCACTCTGCGCGAAATCGCGCGCTCCGTCACAAACGAGCACGCCCGTGACAGCACGTGGGCGAGATCCGGCGCCGGCCACGCGGGAGGGGCGCGCAGCGCGGGAGGGGCGCGCAGCGCGGGAGGGGCGCGCAGCGCGGGAGGGGCGCGCAGCGCGGGAGGGGCGCGCAGCGCGGGAGGGGCGTGCAGCGCGGGAGATAGTGGCGGGGCGGGGCGGGAGGGGGTGGCGAGACGGGCGTGACGGCGACGAGGCGGAGCGGAAGTGGGCGGTGGCACAAGCCGGGGCGCGCGCGGCAGGGCAGGCGGAGCAGCGCGGTTTATTTTGGGTTGCTCAAGAAGACCGTTAAAGCTCACACCTATTCCCCCCTGACCGATTTGTCAGGTGAGCTGCCTTCAGCAGAGGGTTGACGACCGACACGAGGCACCCATGACGACGAGCATGTCTCACCCCGCCGGTAACGCCGTGACGCGGTGGTTCGCCAATATGAAGATCAATACCAAGATCGGGGTGCTGGTCGCGGTTCTGACCGTGGCCGCGCTCGGGGTCGGCGTCATCGGCATCAACCGGATGAGCACTCTCAACGGCGAGCTCGAGACGATGAAGACCAAGCACGTCGAGAGCATGGCCAACCTCCTCGGCGTTCAGGGCGGCATGGCCGACATGTACCGCGAGATGCTCATCTACAGCCTCGGGGCCTCCGCCGCCGAGAAGGCCGACGCCGTCACGCAGACCAAGGCCGCCGACGCCGAGATCGACGAGTCGCTCGAGGCCTACGGCACGGCCGCGGCCGGGTCGGCCACCCGGCAGGCCGCCGTGACGGCCCTGACCGAGGCGTTCGCCACCTACCGGGACCTGCGCAACGTTCTGCTCTACCGGGAGACCCCGCCGGCCGGCTTCACCATGCCGACCGATGTCGGCGCCGCCTTCGACGAAGCCGAGGGCACCGTCAACGACACTGTCAGCCAGCTCCGGAACCTCGAGAAGACCGAGGCCAACGACCGGGCCGAGAAGGCCTCCGCCGCCTACTCCACGGCCCGGACCTGGGTCATCATCGCCATCGTCGTGGGCCTGCTGCTCGGGCTCGTGCTGGCGTACGTCATCTCCTCCTCCATCAAGCGCCAGGTCACCTCCGTCGGCAACGCGCTGCGCTCGCTCGCCGCCAACGACCTGACCACCTCCGCCACCGTCTACGGGCGGGACGAGATCGGCGAGATGGCCATCGCCGTCAACGAGGCCCGGGACGGGCTGCGGCACACCCTCAACGAGGTCACCGCCACCGCCGCCACCCTCGCCGCGGCCGGCGCCGACCTGTCACACGCCAACCAGGAGATCTCGACCCACGCCCGGGAGGCCGCCGCGCAAGCCGACATGGTGTCCTCGGCCGCCGACCAGGTCTCGGTGAACGTCTCCACCGTCGCCGCCGGCTCGGAGGAGATGGGCGCCTCGATCCGGGAGATCAGCCAGAACGCCAACGACGCCGTGCAGGTCGCGGCCCAGGCCGTCGGGGTCGCCGAGGCCACCAATCGCACCGTCTCCAAGCTGGGCGAGAGTTCGGCCGAGATCGGCAACGTGGTCAAGACGATCACCGCCATCGCCGAGCAGACGAACCTGCTGGCGCTCAACGCGACCATCGAGGCCGCCCGGGCCGGCGAGACCGGTAAGGGCTTCGCCGTCGTGGCCGGTGAGGTCAAGGATCTGGCCCAGGAGACGGCCAAGGCGACCGAGGACATCTCGCGGCGGGTCGAGGCCATCCAGGCCGACACGTCCAGCGCGGTCGACGCCATCGGGGAGATCAGCCGGATCATCGCCCGGATCAACGACTATCAGGTGACCATCGCGTCGGCGGTCGAGGAGCAGACGGCCACCACGGGCGAGATGACCCGCAGCGTCGGGGACGCGTCCGGCGGCACGACCGACATCGCCTCCAACATCACCGGCGTGGCCAACGCGGCCCAGTCGACCACCGCCGCCCTGGCCCGCGCCACCACCACCGTCGACAACCTGTCGCGGGTGTCGTCCGAGCTTCAGGTCATGGTCGGCCGGTTCCGGCTCTGATCACCGGTTCCGGCTCTGATCGAAGACGCCGGCGCGCTGGTCGAGGACGGCCGCGGCGGCCAGCGCGGCCGACCACACGACGAGGGAGACCAGCGCCAGCGTCAGGCCGTGCTCGGCGCCGTTCCGCAACCACGCGACGACCACTCCGGCCTGCACGATGGCGAAGATCAAGAAAATTGCGGCCGTACGGAGGAGCCACCGTCCCGAGCGCGGTAGGCGGTTCATGGCGATCGCCGTCACGACGATGACGCAGAGCAGGCCCACGAAGGCGGTCACCGCCACCGCCAGGAACGGAAAGGCGAACAACACCGAGGACGGGTCCGTACGCCCGAGCTCGGCGAACAACAGCAGGAACGGCCCGAACGCGAGCTGCGGCAGCAGGAACCACGCCCAGTGCGCGCTCCCGCCGGCCCGCGCGTTCGCCGCGACCGCCGCGCCGGTGGCGGCCAGGCCCGCGAACAACACCGCGATGGCCACCGCGAACAGCACGTCCTCCGAACGGTAGGAGTCGGTGATCTTCTTCAGGTCCGGGGCCGGCGCCGCCGCCGAGCGGGCCGTCGCCGGGAAGCCGATCCGCGTCCAGGTGCCCGCCGCGTCGCGCACCGCGAAGCCGTCCCGCAGGTTCGCCGCCACCACCACGTGCCCGCCCGAGGGCAGGTCCTGCACCACGATCGACCGGCCGGTGAGCTGGCCGTCGCGGTTGTAGACGTCGCCGTAGTCGCGGTAGAGCGCCTCCCGCTCCTCCTCCGACAGCCGCCAGTCGTCGGCCCACGTCCGGCCGTCCGTCGTCATCTGGACCGCCAGCTCGCCCGGCACCAGCCGGTAGCAGGTTTTCGGCTGGGCCTTCGAGCACGCCTCGCGCCGTGGCTGCGTCACGGTCTCGGTGATGCCGGCCGGCGCCGACGCCGGCAGCCAGGTGTGCCCGCCGTCGCGGCTGACCGACCAGTCGACCGCGCGGTATGGCTGCTCGTTCGAGCCCGCGTACAGGACCCCGCCGATCGATTCCACCGAGTCGGCCGACGGGCTCTCCGGCGCGCTGGTCGCGACCACCCCCACCAGCGCGACCGGCAGGAGCACCCCGATCCGGGCCGCGCGCCACCACCGCCCGGCCGTCTCGCTGACGGAATGGCGGAAAGCCCAGTGGGCCACGGCCAGGAACGGGAGCGTGATCAGGTCGGTGGGGTCCGTGCGGAACTCGGTGGCCCGGAGCAGCGACCATGCGTCCGAGGCGGTCGTGGTGGCGTACGGCCAAGCCTTGACCAGGGCGAAACCCACCCCGACGGTGACCGTCGCGATCAGCCCGGCCCGCCGGTCTTTCACGAATGGGGTGAGCAGGACCGCCAGCAGCGCCGGCGCCATGATCAGGCCGGCCGCGTCGCTGAGCTTGCCGGTGAGCCAGCCCGGGTGCGCCGCCTTGAGGTAGTGGTCGTTGAGCAGCAGCAGGCCCAGCCCGAGCACGGTGACGGGATGGATCAGCCAGCTGAAGGCGACGCGTCTCACCCCTACAAGATCGCGGCGCCGCGTCACGGACCGGACACGCAGCAGTCTCGATGTCGGCAGCGAAAAGCCCGGCCGATCACGATCGGCCGGGCTTGCGCGGAAAACGGTCAGACGAGGTCGTAGCGGTCGAGCTCCATGACCTTGGTCCAGGCCGCGACGAAGTCGTTGACGAACTTCTCGGTGGCGTCGTCGCTGGCGTAGACCTCGGCGAGGGCGCGCAGCTGCGAGTTGGAGCCGAAGATGAGGTCGACCGCGGTGGCGGTCCACTTCACCTGGTCGGTGGCGAGGTCGCGGATCTCGTAGACGTGCTCGCCGCTCTCCGCCGCCTTCCACTTGGTGCCCGGGGAGAGCAGGTTGGCGAAGAAGTCGTTGGTCAGCACGCCCGGCTTGCCGGTGAGAACGCCGTGCTGGGCGCCACCGAAGTTGTTGCCGAGGGCGCGCAGGCCGCCGACCAGGACGGTCATCTCGGGCGCGGTCAGGTTGAGCATGTACGCGCGGTCGACCAGCAGGATCTCGGGCTGGGTCTTCTCGCCGGGGCGCAGGTAGTTGCGGAAACCGTCGGCGCGGGGCTCGAGGACCTTGAACGACTCGACGTCGGTCTGCTCCTGGGTGGCGTCGGTGCGGCCCGGGCGGAACGGCACGGTGACCTTGACGCCGGCGTCGGCCGCCGCCTTCTCCACCGCGGCCGAGCCGGCCAGCACGATCAGGTCGGCCACCGAGATCTGGGCGCCGCCGGCCGCGTTGAACTCCTGGGCGATCGCCTCGACCTTGGTCAGCGCGGCCGCGACCGGCTGGTTGACCTCCCAGCTGCGCTGGGGCTCGAGACGGATGCGGGCGCCGTTGGCGCCACCGCGCTTGTCGGTGGAGCGGAACGACGCGGCCGAGGCCCACGCGAGCTGGACGAGCTCGGAGACCGACAGGCCCGAGTCGAGGACCTTCTGCTTCAGGGCCGCGATGTCGGCCTCGCCGACCAGGGCGCCCTCGACGGCCGGGACCGGGTCCTGCCAGAGCTGGGCCTCGGGGACCCAGGGGCCGAGGAAGCGGGCCACCGGGCCCATGTCACGGTGCAGCAGCTTGTACCAGGCCTTGGCGAACGCGAGGCGGAAGTCCTCGGGGTTCTCCAGGAAACGGCGGGAGATCTTCTCGTACGCCGGGTCGACGCGCAGCGACAGGTCGGTCGTCAGCATCGTCGGGCGGTGCTTCTTCGACTCGTCGAACGGGTCCGGGATGATCTCGTCGGTGGTCTTGGCCACGTACTGCTTGGCGCCGCCGGGGCTCGTGGTGAGCTCCCACTCGTACCCGAAGAGGATCTCGAAGAAGCGGTTGCTCCACTGGGTCGGCTTGTCGGTCCAGGTCACCTCGAGGCCGGAGGTGATCTGGTCGGGACCCTTGCCGGTGCCGTGGGTGCTCAGCCAGCCCAGGCCCTGGGCCTCGATCGGGGCGCCCTCGGGCTCGGGGCCGACGTGGCCGTCGGCGACACCGGCGCCGTGGGTCTTGCCGAAGGTGTGGCCGCCGGCGATCAGCGCGACGGTCTCCTCGTCGTTCATCGCCATGCGGGCGAAGGTCTCACGGATGAAGTGCGCTGCCGCTGCCGGGTCGGCAGAGCCCTTCGGGCCCTCGGGGTTGACGTAGATGAGGCCCATCTCGGTGGCGCCGACGCCCTCGGCCATCGTCTTCTCGGAGGCGTAGCGCTCGTCGCCGAGCCAGGTGTCCTCGGGACCCCAGAAGATCTCCTCGGGCTCCCACGTGTCGACGCGGCCGAAGCCGAAGCCGAAGGTCTGGAAGCCCATGTCCTCCAGGGCCACGTTGCCGGCCAGCACCAGCAGGTCGGCCCAGGAGATCTTCTGGCCGTACTTCTGCTTGACCGGCCAGAGCAGGCGGCGGGCCTTGTCGAGGTTGGCGTTGTCGGGCCAGCTGTTGAGCGGGGCGAACCGCTGGCCACCGTCGCCGGCGCCACCACGGCCGTCCTGGATGCGGTAGGTGCCCGCGGCGTGCCAGCTCATGCGGATCATGAGGCCGCCGTAGTGGCCGAAGTCGGCCGGCCACCACTCCTGCGAGGAGTGCAGCGTCTCGGCGATGTCACGCTTGATCGCCTCGACGTCGAGCTTGGCGAACTCCTTGGCGTACTCGAACGCGGGGCCGAGCGGGTTGGCCTTGGACGAGTGGGCGTGCAGCACGTTCAGGTCGAGCTGGTTGGGCCACCAGTCCCGGTTGGTGTGCGGGCGCCCGCCGGTCTTCGGGGTCGGCGAGTCGATCGCCGGGTTCTCGCTCTCACTGCCGTGGGCGGTGACGGAGTCGTGCGCGACCGGGCAACCGCCGGACTTCGGGTCGAAGGTGTCGCTCATCAGTTTCCTTCCGAACAGTCGGGGCAGACGCCCCAGTAGACGACTTCCGCCTCGTCGACCACGAAGCCGTGATCGTCGGACGCGGTGAGACAGGGGGCATGGCCGACGGCGCACGCGACATCCGCGATCGCGCCGCAGGACCGGCACACGACGTGATGGTGGTTGTCGCCCACCCGGGTCTCGTAGCGCGCCGTGGCGCCACGAGGCTGGATGCGGCGCACCAGACCGGCGTCGGTGAGCACACGCAGTACGTCATACACCGCCTGGTGCGACACCGTGGGGAGATCCGCTCGAACGAGCGAGATCACCGCGTCGGTGTCGACGTGTGGGTGGTCGCGCAGCGCGGCCAGCACCGCCAGACGGGGACGGGTGACACGCAGCGAGACCGCCCGAAGCTGTGCTTCGAAGCCGTCCGCCATGCGACGAACACTAGTCCACTTTTCTGGAACAGATCAAGTTTTCGGCGCGGCGGAGTGAGATCCACTATGGACGCGGCGGCACCTGGGCCACACCCCGCGCGGGGGTCACCGGCGTGCCCAGCGGGGTGCCATTGATCATGATGGGGCCGCTGGGTGCCGCGAGAACCG
The DNA here is from genome assembly GCF_042899005.1 of Actinoplanes sp. NPDC000266. Taxonomy (NCBI): domain Bacteria; kingdom Bacillati; phylum Actinomycetota; class Actinomycetes; order Micromonosporales; family Micromonosporaceae; genus Actinoplanes; species Actinoplanes sp. NPDC000266. The sequence continues at coordinate 147,036 of NZ_JBIAZI010000017.1, read as the reverse complement.
CGGGGGCCACAGGGGCCGCCGGAGCCGCCGGCCACAGGGAGGCCTTGCGCTTGGCCGACACGTCCTCGACCCAGCCGAAGACCAGGACGGCCGCGACGACCAGGGCCGTCTCGACGGCCAGCATCCAGCCGATGTACGACGGGGTGGCCCACTGGACGTCGTAGTGGGCCAGGAGCATGGCGGCCACGGTGATCAGCGGGTAGTGCCACAGGTAGATGGTGATGGCGCGGGCGTTGACGACGCGGATGCCCTCGGCCAGGGCCGGCACCTTGTCGAGGAAGGCCATCGACGGCTTCAGCCGCAGCACGATCAGCACGAACGCCAGCGACCAGAACGTGCGGGCGATCGGCACCGAGTTCAGGTCGAGGCCGTACACGTCCGAGTTCGAGAACAGGTAGTAACCGCCGTAACCACCCAGCGCGGCGATGGCCGGCAGCAGCACGGACAGCGGCAGCCGGGCCAGGCGCCCGTCGCGATGGGCGAAACCGGCGATCCAGCACGCCGCGTACGTCACGAAGTCCCACATCACGCCGTCGACCTGGTCGGGCAGGCGGAATCCGGTGTACACGAGCAGGCCCAGCCCGGCCAGCGGGGCCAGGACCATCGTCCAGGACAGCCGCTTGTAGAGGAACCACAGCAGGGGCGAGACCAGGACGAACAGGAGGTACGCCCGCAGGTACCAGAGAACCTCCCAGAACGGCTCACCCCAGCTGCTGCCGGGCGGGTCCTCGAGCGGGAAGACCCAGAAGAGCAACTGGAGCTTGTGCAGCGGGTGGTCCGGGTCGGTGGCGTTCCAGCCGTGCCAGAGCATCACGGGCACGGCGATCGCGCCGAACACCCACAAAGCGGGCAGCAACCGGCGGATCCGCGACCACACGGCCCGGCGGGCGCCGGCCTTGGCCAGCGACGCCGCCATGAGTGAGCCCGCGATCGCGAACATCACGCCCATGGCGGGCAGCACGAAGCTCAGCCACGCCCAGCCGAAGGCGTGGTAGACGATCACCCGGACGATGGCGACCGCGCGCAGCGTGTCGATGTACCGGTTGCGGGACCCCGCGGGGGCCGTCGTCGTTGTCATGGTGACCTTCCGCGGGTGAGCACAAAATCCTGGCGAGTTACAAGATCACGGCTGTGCTCATGCTGTGAACCGCCGGACGGCCCGGCCCCGATAAGCCGTCCAGCCAGGACAAACGTAGATCAGCCGGCCTTCACGCCGAGCTTGGCGCATTCCTTGTCGAAGCCTTCGCCGGCCTTGTCGACGGCACCGCTGCCGAGCACCTTCTCCGGGTCGGCGCTCGTGGCCGCCTTGTCGAACTCCGCCGACAGCTCCTTGAGGTACTTCGTCACCTCGCTGCCGGCGTCGCCGCCCTGCGCGATCTTGTCGAGGTCGGCGGCGAAGGTGGCGGTGAGCTTCTTCAGGGCGGCCGGGTCGAACTCCCCCGCGGAGTTCGCGGCCGAGGCGAGCGACGTGGTCATGGTCGCCTTGGCCTTGTTGGCCTGTTCGCAGAGCGCCTTGTCACCCGAGGCGGCAGGGGCCGACGAGGTGGCCGGGGCGGCCGGGGCGGCGGACGAGGTGGCCGGGGCGGCCGCCGTATCCGTTTTGTCGGACGAGTCCGAGTCGGAGCCGCACGCGGTCAGCAACGCGAGCGGCAGGGCGATCAGGGTCGACTGGATGAGAGTTAGACGCTTCACGATGGAGCACCCTAGTGCCCGGCGCCCTCGAGCTCATACATCCGCACCCCGTGGGTGCCGGAACGCTTCGCCTCGTACATGGCCAGATCGGCCCGGTGCAGCAGCTCGGCCGGCTCGCAACAGCCCTCGTCCGCGACCGCCACCCCGATGCTGGCCCGCGCCCGAAGCTCGACCCCTTCGACCGTCACCGGCCGGTCGAGGGCGGCCAGGATCCGCGCCGCCACCTGCAGCGGGCAGCCGGCGGTGAGCACCGCCCCGAACTCGTCCCCGCCGAGCCGGCCCAGCAGGTCCTCTTCCCGGACGCAGGACCGCAGCGCCGCCGCCACCGAGGTGAGCAGCGCGTCGCCGTACCGGTGCCCGTAGGTGTCGTTGACCGCCTTGAAGCCGTCCAGGTCGACGAAGAGCACCGCGACCTCCGGGGTCAGCGGGGTCGCCGCGAGGCCGCGCAGGAAGGCGGCCCGGTTGTGCAGCCCGGTCACCTGGTCGTAGGTGGCCTCGTAGGTGAGCCGCTCCTGCATCTCCACGCGCTCGGTCACGTCGCGGAAGTTGACCACGATCCCGCGCACGGCCGGGTTGGCGCTCAGGTCGCGCAGGGCCGACTCGACCCACCGGAGACTCCCGTCGGCGTGCCGCATCCGGGTGAGCAGCGTCTGCGGAGTCGCCGGGTCGGCCACGCACCGCTCGAGGGCGGCCAGGGACAGGGCGACGTCGCCGGGCTCCAGCAGCGGCTCCCACCCCCGGCGGACGTAGGTCTCGACGTCGTAGCCGAGCAGATGCTCGATGGCGGGCGAGACGTAGCCGAGCTTGCCCGACGGGCTGACCACGCAGTAGACGTCGGAGGAGTCCTGCACGAGCGCCTGGTAGAGCGCCTCGGTCCGCTCGCGCTCCTCGGCCGTCGTGCCCAGGACCCGGATGAACAGGACGGTCAGCAGCGCGCCGACCAGACCGGTCACCTGGGCCTGTGCCGGCGGGAGGTAGCAGAAGATCCAGCCCAGGGCGATGCCGGCCTGCCCGGCGGCGATGCACAGGACGGTGAGGACGGCCACCGGTTTCCACAGCCGCCCGCCGAACGCGCGGATGTGCATGCTGAAGACCATGGCGAAGGCCAGGGGCAGGACCGGGCCCCAGCCGACGGCGTAGACGACCCAGCCGGTGATCAGGATGTCCAGGTAGGCGGCCAGGCGGCGCTCCCGCAGGACCGGGAGCTGGGTGACGCCGTACAGCAGGATCGGAAGGACCGTCACCCACAACGGCCCGTCGCCGACGACGCCGAACGGGTGCAGCGCGACCACGGCGAGAAGTCCCACGATCGCTTCGAACCGCAGCCCGAGCCGCCTGCCTGTTCCCACAGACCAGTAGTTCGGCCGCGCCCGCGGCGACCTGAGAAGTCTGACATTTAATCGACGTATTTAGATGTTTGGCCCATGTCGCGGTGGCGGAGCGTGCGATCGGATGGCTTCATCAGCCGTTCCACAAAGGAGGTACCGTGCGCGCTCCATCCCGTGCGTCGGCGGGAACCACCGCCGGGCTGCTGGCGGCCGCGCTCGTCCTGGTCGCCGGATCCGGCAGCCAGGCCGCGCCCGCGAGCCCGGCCGCAGCGAAGGCATCGACCGAGGACGGAACCAAGGACTACCGCCAGGGCCACCTCGCCCCCACGTCCATCCAACGAGCGAAGACCGCGGGCGATCACGTCCGCTGGAACGATTTCGGCACCCCCGCCAGCCTGACCGCCGCCGCCGAGCCGCTCGACGAGGGTCTCGCGGCCGATCCGGTGGCCGCCGCCCGCGCCTACGTCGCGGGCAACCGCGACGTCCTCGGCCTGACCGCGGCCGGCGCCGACTCCCTCGAGCTGCTGACCTCCGCTCCGATCGGGGAGGGCGCGGCGGTCGTCTTCCGGCAGCGCTTCGGCGACCTGGCCGCCGGCCGTGACGGCCTGCTCTCGGTGGGCGTGCGCGACGGCAAGGTCTGGTACGTCAGCTCGTCGCTGGCCCGTGACGCGGCCGCGCCCGAGCCGGCCACGCTCTCCGCCGACCAGGCCGCGGCCGCCGCCAAGGCCGAGGCCGGCCTGCCCGGCGCCACCGTCATGTCGAGCAAGCTGGTGGCCGTGCCCACCGTCGACCGCGGCGCCCGCGCCGCCTATCAGGTGACCTTCGGCGACGACCTGCAGGGCGCCGACCCGGTGGCCTACACGACGTACGTCGACGCCCGCGACGGCAAGGTGCTGGTCCGCGACGACATCGTCGACGCCGACAGCGACCACCCGGAGTGGGAGGTCTTCCCGGCCAACCCGTCGACCAGCTACTCGTCACGCGACACCCGCCGCACGTGGTGCTTCGCCCCCGGGCCCCGCTGCGACGAGGTCGTCGGCACGCCCGCCTCCCCGCTCGGCTGGGACGTGGACCCGGCCACCGGCGAGCCCACCTTCACCACCAGGGGCAACAACGCCATCGCGGTGGAAAACTGGAACTCCAGCGACCCGTTCACGGTCGGCACCGAGACCGCGACCCCGCGGCCGAACCGCGAGTACGACTACCCGTGGACCAACCAGTGGTACCGCGAGCGGTGCGCGCCCACGACCTTCGAGTCGCCGGCCAAGAACGACATCGACGCGGCCCGGGCCAACCTGTTCGCGATGCACAACCGCATGCACGACTGGACGTACCACCTCGGCTTCACCGAGGCCACCTGGAACATGCAGGACGAGAACCCGCGCCCGGGCGGCCTGCCCAACGACTACGAGCAGGGCAACGCGCAGGCCGGCGGCATCAGCGGCGGCCCGCCGACCTTCGCCGCCCGCAACAACGCCAACCAGATCACCCCGCCCGACGGCGAGGCCCCGATCACGAACATGTACCTGTGGCAGCCGATCGCGGGCACCTTCTACGGACCCTGCGTCGACGGTGACTACGACATGTCGGTCATCGCCCACGAGTACGGGCACGCCGTGACCAACCGCATGATCGCCGGCCCGGACGGCGGCCTCTCGTCGCCGCAGGGCATGAGCGAGAGCTGGTCCGACCTGCTGGCCATCGAATATCTCTACGAGCACGGCTACCAGAAGACGTACACGGTCGGCGAATACGTCACGGGCGACGCCACCGCCGGCATCCGCAACCACAACATGAGCCGCAACCCGCAGCTCACCTACGCCAGCGTCGACTACGACTTCGTCGGCCTCCAGGTGCACGCGTCCGGCGAGCTGTGGAGCGCCACCAACTTCGACATCCGCAAGGCCTTCATGCAGCGGTACGGCTCGGGATCGCCGGCGCTGCAGAAGTCGTGCGCCAACGGCCGTACGCCGGTGACGTCCTGCCCGGGCAACCGGCGCTGGATCCAGCTGGTCTTCGACTCGTTCCTGCTGCTGGCCAACAGCGCCAACAGCCAGGTCGACGCCCGTGACGCGCTGATCGGGGCCGACCTGGTGCGCTTCGGCGGCAAGAACCAGGACCTGCTCTGGAACGCCTTCGCCCGGCGCGGCCTCGGCCAGAACGCGCTGAGCAACGGCGCCACCGATGCCGACCCGCGGCCCGACTTCACCTCCCCGTACGCCAAGGAGGCGGTCGTCACGTTCCGCCCGGTCGACGAGCGGGGCCGGCCGGTGGCCGGCGCGAAGCTGTTCGCCGGCGACTACCAGGCGCGGGCGGTGCCGATCGCGGACACCGACCCGGCCACCGCCCTGCCGGACACGGTCAGCATCGTGCCGGGGTCGTACCGGTTCGTCGCCCAGGCGCCCGGTCACGGCCTGGCCCGGGTGGGCGAGTCCTCGTACGGCTGGGGTCAGCGGCGGACGCTCACCGTGCGCATGCCGGTCAACCTGGCGTCGGGCACCTCCGGCGCCACGGCGACCGGCGACGGCGTCAACCTGGCCCGGATCACCGACGACGACGAGGCCACCAACTGGGCCTCGCTCGGCGCCCCGGTGGCCGGCCGTCAGGTCACCGTCGACCTGGCCGGCGACAAGGCCCAGACGGTACGGCGGGTGCAGGTGAGCGCCATGCTGCGGCCGCAGATCACCACCGACGTGGACAACGCCGCGCAGAGCCGGTTCAGCGCGCTGCGGCAGTTCCGGGTCCTGGCCTGCACCGCCTCGGCCACGGTGACCTGCGCGAACGCGGCCGATTTCCGGTCCGTGTTCACCAGCCGGCCGGACGCGTTCCCGTCGGGCAAGCCCCGGCCGCGCGCGCCCGAGGTGATCGTCAAGTCGTTCGACATCCGATCGACTACGGCCACGCACCTGCGCCTCGAGGTGCTGACCAACCAGTGCACCGGCGCGCCCGAGTACGCCGGTGAGCAGGACGCCGACCCCCGCGCGAACACCGACTGCACCACGGCCAGCCCGCAGGCGCTGAACGTGCGGGTGGCCGAGTTCCAGGCCTTCACCAAGTAAATAGGGACGCGTCCCCGGACTACCGCTAGCAGGAATGCACGGGATGTCCGGGGATGCGACCCTGGTGAGGTGACTTTGCGTTGCCTGCTCGTCGATGACAACGAGCACTTCTTAGCCGCCGCGCGCGACCTTCTGGAGCGCGAGGGGCTGGTCGTCGCGGGCACGGCCTCGCACATCGCCGACGCCGTGGGCCGCGCCGGCGAGCTGGGGCCGGACGTGGCCCTGGTCGACATCAACCTGGGCGGGGAGAGCGGCTTCGATCTGGCGCGGCGGCTCTCGCCGACCCCGGTCATCATGATCTCCACGCACGCCGGGGACGACTATCACGACCTGATCGAGGAGAGCCCGGCCATCGGCTTCCTGTCGAAGCTCGAGCTCTCGGCCGCGGCCGTCGAAAAGCTTCTAGCGCGCCTCTAGGAATGTCAGCACGGCCAGCACCCGGCGGTGATGGTCGTCCGTCTCGGGGAGTTGCAGTTTCGCCAGCACGCTGCGGACGTGCTTCTCGACCGTGCCCTCGGTGATGAACAGCCGGCGGGCGATGCCCGCGTTCGACTGGCCCTCGGCCATCTGGGCCAGCACCTCGCGCTCGCGGGCGCTCAGCACGGCCAGCGGGTCGTCGCGGCGCCGTGAGCTGACCAGTTCCTCGACCAGACCCGGGTCGATGACCGAGCCGCCGCCGGCGATCCGCTCCAGCGCGGCCAGGAACTCGGCCACGTCGGTGATCCGGCTCTTCAGCAGATATCCGATGCGGCGGCCGCTGGCCAGCAGCTCCATCGCCTGCTCGACGTCGGCGTAGGCGGACAGCACCAGGATGCCCGTCTCGGGCAGCTCCTCGCGGATCTGCCGGGCCGCCTTGAGCCCCTCGGTGGTGTTCGTCGGCGGCATCCGCACGTCGACCACCACCAGGTCGGGCTTGTGCTGCCGGACCAGCGTCATCAGCTCGACCGCGTCGCCCGCCTGGCCCAGCACCTCGAGGCCGGACCGGTCCAGCAGGCTCGCCAGACCCTCGCGCAGCAGGACGTCGTCCTCCGCCAGTACCACCCGCATCCCGCTCATGGGCGCATTATCGCCGGTCACCTACCGGCTAGCCGGTACCGGGGAGCCGGTAAACGGGAGTCGGGCTAACGGCGATGTGCGGAAACGGCCGGATGACGAGGCTGTAGTCATGTGCGAACACCAGCCGCAGTGCCCCGCCATCGACCAGCCCGGCGCCGAGACCGCGCAGGTCATCATGCATCACGCCGACCTCGGATGGGCCATGCTGTGCAACGGCGCCATCCGGCTCGACAGCGCCGTGCAGGCCGCGCCCGTGATTGCCATCACCAGCCGCAAGCGCCGCGCTCCGCAGCCGGTCACGAGCCGCCGGGCCGCCGCGTAACCATCACCGCCTCGACAACGGCACCCGGCAGGTCACGGTCGTGCCGCCGCCGGCCGGGCTGCGCACGTCGAACGTGCCGCCCAGGGCCTCGATGCGGTCCTTGAGCCCGAGCAGGCCGGTGCCGCGCGTGGGATCCGCTCCCCCGGCGCCGTCGTCCCGGACCACCAGCCGCAGCACGTCGTCGTCGACGTCGACGGTCACCTCGACCACCGACGCGCCGGAGTGCTTGGCCGCGTTGGTCACCATCTCGGACACGACGTAGTAGGCCCCCACCTCGACCGCGGACGGCAGGCGGTCGTCGAGACGTACCTCCACCTCCACCGGAAGCGGTGAACGGCGCGCGAGAGCACGCAGCGCCGGCCGCAGGCCGGAGTCGGAGAGCACCGCCGGGTGGATGCCCCGGGACAGCTCCCGCAGCTCGTCGATCACGGTCATCAGGTCGCCCGCGACGTCGGTCACCTCACGCCGGGTCTCCCCCTCGACGCCCATCCCGAGCCCGCGCAGCCGCAGGGCCAGCGCCACCAGCCGCTGCTGGGCCCCGTCGTGCAGGTCCCGCTCGATGCGCCGCCGGGCCTCGTCGGCCGCGGCCACGATCCGGGCCCGCGAGCTCTGCAGGTCGGCCCGGCTCTGCGCGTCGGCCACGGCGGTCGCCACCAGGTCGGTGTATTCGGTCATCCGGTCCTCGGTGTCGGCCGGCAGCTCCTCCTCGCCCCGGCCCACCACGAACATGCCCCACAGCCGCCCGTTGACGTGGATCGGCACGCCGACCAGGGTGTCGTCGACCCGGGCGGCCCGGCCGGTCTCGCGCACGGTCGCGGCCAGCGCGTCGCCGTCCCACGGGTCGCCCGCGAGCAGCGTGACCGTGCCGTCGAGCTCGTAGCGCACGAGCCGGGCGTGCCCGCCACCGAAGTGCCGCAGCACCTCGGCGGTGACGGCCGTGAAGACCCGCTCGGGCGCCTCGCCCTGGGCGATGAGCAGGGCCAGGCGGCGCAGCGAGGCCTGGGTCTCGGCCAGCTCGCGCAGCTGCTGCTCGGCCTGCGTGTTGGCGATGGCGGTGGCCGCCAGCTCCATGAAGTCGCAGATGCGGGCCTCGGTCCCGGGCGCGAAGTCGGGCTGGGTGGTGGCGGCGACGATCACGCCCCACTGGCGGCCGCCGACCGTGACCGGGGTGGCGATCGCGGCGCCCAGGCCGAGCCGGTCGATGATGTCCTGGAACGGGCCGGTCCGGAACGGCTCGCCCGCCCGCTTGACCGGCTCGCCGGACTCGATCGCGGTGCGCATCAGATAGGAGGTGGCCCCGCTCAGCTCGAGGCGGCGGTCGACCGGCATCTCCTCGGTGAGCAGGCCGTACGAGGCGACCACGGTGACCAGCTCGTCGTCGTCGTGCCGGGCCACGAAGGTGCCCTCGGCCCCGATCAGGCCGGCCAGCTCGTCGGCGATCGCGGTGAACACCTCGGACGGCTTGGCCTGCGCGGCCACCAGCGTGGCGACCCGGCGCAGGGCGGCCTGCTCACCGGCCAGGTCGCCGCGGGCCCGTTCGCTCTCGACCGCGCGGCGGGTGGCCACGGTGGCGACCGTGGAGACGATCGTGGCGGTGCTGACGAAAAGGGCCAGCACGATCAGCGAGGTGTCGTTGAGGACGCGCAGCGGCGGCAGGAAGTACCAGTCGAAGGCCTGCACCGCGGCCACGCCGACCGGCAGCGCGTACATGATCCCGATCGTGCGGGCCAGGAGCAGCACGACCGCGAGCAGGATCAGCCCGAGAAGGGGCGCGTGCACGGTCGGCACGTGGTCGCGCAGATAGGTGCTGATGACCGCCACGACCACGAACGAGCCGACCCCGGACAGCAGGGACAGCGTGACCTCGAGAGAAAGTGGCAGTCGGCGTCGCACCCGTTGAGGCTGCCAAAGCTTTCAATTCCGCACAATGGCGCGGATCATGACCCCCCGCGTCAGCTCCCTCCGCAGGCGCCGGTCGCGGCGCGGGTCGGCCGTGACCGCCACAATCGGCTCGTCCACGGACACTGTCATCGTGGGTCGGCGGCGCAGGCCCTTCGGCGCGGTGAAGCGGATCGAGAGCGGCACCACGGGCACCCGCGCCTGTGCGGCGAGGTGGAACGCCCCCAGCTGGAAGTCGCGCAGGCTGGTGTCGTACGGCCGAAGCTCGCCCTCGGGAAAGAAATGCACGATGCGCCCCCGCGCGAGGAAGAGCTCCATCTCCGAGAAGAACAACGGCAACTGCACAGCCCTCGGGGGTACGGCGACACCGCCCAGCAGTCGTACGAGACCGCCGTACCAGCGATTGTCGAGGTTGACGGGCGCCGAGGTGAAGACGGCCCGGCGCGGGAACAGGGCGATCGCGACCAAGGCGCTGTCGAGGTGGTGCACGTGGTTGCAGACCGTGACGAAGCCGCCCCGGGGCAGCCGGCGACGGCCCTCGCCGCGCACGCCCAGGACCAGGCGGGTCACCAGGTAGAGCAACGGGATGGCGATCGCGTAGTAGAAGACGGCCGACAGCATCCGGTAGAGACGGCCGGCGTAACCGGCGGGACGCTCGGCGGCCCGGCCGGCGCGCGTGTAGACCCGCTCGATCGCCTTGACGCTGCGGTCGACCGAGTAGAGCCGCCCGTACCGCGCGTAGGCCTCGGAGGCGGCGGCCAGGCCGGCCGGATCCTCGATCCAGCCGTCGATCCGCTCGGCCAGCGACGACGGGTCGCCGGCCCGGAACAGGTTGCGCTCCTCGAGGGCGAACTGGCCGGTGGCGCTGCGGCGGCTGTCGGAGATGACCGGGACCAGGCCGCAGGAGAACGCCTCCAGGCACGACAGGCCCTCGATCTCGGCGTCGGAGGCGTGCACGTAGAGGTCGCAGCCGCGGATCAGCTCGATGAGCTCGTCCTGCGCGTAGTAGCCGAAGCGGGCCTCGTTCTCCAGTCTCAAGCTCAGCTTTTTCAACTTCTGCTCCGCCGGCCCGTGTCCCGCGAAGTGCAATTCGATCTTGCCGGCATGCCGTGATCGGCTGACCGCCTTGATCAGTACGTCCTGCCTTTTCTCGGGTGCGAAACGGCCGATCATCAAGATGCGGAACACTGGATTTGTCGGTTTTGTTTGGTGCGGCCGGAATGCCTCGTCCACCCCGTTGGAGATGACGTGCAGCCGGGCCCGGTAGCCGTGGGCGCGCAGCTGGGCCGCGATGAACGCCGACGGGCAGTGGATGTCGGCGAAGCGGCCGTAGAAGAACAGCCGCAGCAGCAGGTAGACCAGGTGCGCGGCCGGGCGGAACCAGCCCAGCCCCACGTTGTAGGTGATGTTCTCGGGCTGCACGTGGAAGGCGGCCACCGCCGGCACGCCGAGCCGGCGGGCGGTCCGCTCGGCGGCCCGGCCCAGCGCCCACGGCTGATAGATGTGCACGACGTCGGCGCCGCTGATCGCGCTCGTCAGGACCGCCCGCACCGGCTTGGCGAACAGGGTGCTCTGTTTGTGCGCGAGCCGGCTCGCGATCGGCACATGCAGCTCGGGCAGGCCGAAGACCTCGGGCCCCCGGCCCGGCTGTCTGCTCTCACCGCAGGCCACGACGCGCACGGTGTGCCCGCGCGCGACCAAGGCGTCGGCGAACCGCGTGGCCGAGATGGTGGTGCCGTTGTTGTTGACGTCGAACGTGTCCGCGACCAGCGTGATGATCACAGTCGAACGCCCCCGGATCCGACGAAATGATCAGCACATTATCCACCGCATCCGCGCCGGTCAATGCCCCGGATCAGGCCGGCGGGGCGGTCGATTCCCGCACCGACAGACTGAGCGGCACGTCCTCCTGCCGGGCCTCGCCGAGCAGCAGCCCGACCGCGGCCACCCCCGACCGGTAGAAGTCCTGCCGCACGGTGGTGAGCGGCGGATAGCAGTAGGCGGCCAGCTCGATGTCGTCCACACTCACGATCGACACGTCCCCCGGCACCGACCGCCCACGCTCCCGCAGCGCCTTGACCACACCGAACGCCATCTCGTCGCTGGCCACGAAGACGGCCGTGACATCCGGGATCATCGCGATGATCTGCCCCAGCCGGTAGCCCGACTCGGGCGACCAGTCCCCTTCGAGCGGCGGCGGCGCGGTCAGCCCGGCCGCCTCGAGGCACTCCCGCCACCCTTGCCGGCGCTGCCGCGCCTCGATCCACTGGTCCGGCCCGGCCAGATGCCACACCTGCCGGTGCCCGAGATCGAGCAGGTGCTGAGTGGCCAGCCGCCCGGCCTCCCGCTGGTCGATGCCGAGAACCTGAGCCCCACGCGTGCGGGAACCATCGAGGGTGACGGTCGGGATCTCGCGGGTGATGTCCTCCATCTTCTGCGTGACGGAGATCAGCGGAACCGCGATGACGATGCCGTCCACCCCTTGATCGGCCAGCTTGGCCAGCGACTTCTCCATCATCCCGGTATCGAGAGCGGCGATGGTGGCGATGTTCACCGACAGCCCGGCCCGGGCCGCGGCCGCCTCGACACCGGCGGTGACGGCCGAACGGGAGTAGTAGCCACCCGACTGGAGCAGAACGAGCCCGATGGTGTTGCTGCGCCCCGACGAGAGGCTGCGCGCCGCGTTGTTGAACCGATAGCCGAGCCGCTCCACAGCTTCCAAGACCCGCCGTCGGGTCTCCGGGTTGACGTTGGGCGAGTCCCGAAGAGTCCGCGACACCGTCTGCGCCGACACCCCCGCCTCCAGCGCGACGTCAGCCATGCTCGGCTGCCTGGTACGCGCCGTGTCATCAACCATGGGTGCCCGTCCTCCGGCTTCCGCTCGAACCCGGGGATCATATCGTTGCTGTTAGCCAAGCTATCGATAACATCGACGGCCGCCCTCGCACGCGAGATCACTCCATCTCTTTGATGGCGCTCTCCAGGTAGCCGGGGAGATCCGCCGCGTCGATCGCCAACTCCTCGAGATGCCAGAACCGTTCTTTGTACGAGGCGATCGTGTCAGTGTTGTCACGCCACGTCGGGCCCTTCCGGTTCTCGACGAAGAGCAGCTCGTCGTCCTCCAGGCCGGGGAACTCGAGAATCGTGAACGGCCCGCCGATGCCGTAATGAAGACCACTGCGAAACGGCAGGATCTGAATCGAGATTCCCGGCCGCTCGGCCAGCTCCTGCAAATACCGCAACTGGCGCACCATCACCTTTCCCGAGCCTGGCGCCTCGCCGACCCATCGCCGCACGACGGCCTCGTCGAGCACGAAGAACATCTCGGGACAGGAGTCCCGCCCCAGCAGTTCCTGTCGTACCATTCGCGCCTCCACGAGGCGTTCGATGTCCCGCCCGGACATATCGGCGGAGGCGAACTGCCGGGTCACCGCGTAGGCGTACTCCTCGGTCTGCAAGAGGCCCGGCACAAGGAGGGTTTCGCTCTGCCGCACCAGCGACGCGGACTCCTCATAGGCCAGATACGCCATGAAGTCCGGGTCCAGAACATCGCGATAGGCCGACCACGCGCTCTGCCGCCGGCTGTCGGCGGCCAGTTCGAGGAGGAGCCGTACTCCATCCGGATCGGTCACGCCGTAGAAGTCGAGCAGCGCGCGCAGGTCGCTCCGCGAGATGCCCGTCTGCCCGTTCTCGATACGGACAAGCTTCGACAGCGACCATCCGAGGTCGGCCACCACCTCCTTCTGGGTCCTGCGGCTCTCGGCCCTGGCCCGCCGCAATTCGGCCCGGAGGCGACGGCGCTGGACCATGGGATGCGGCAGCGGCTCCATGACTCACTCTCGCGTGATCCGCACGCCGCTGACAAGGGGTGTCCGCGTGGCTCCGCTCTGTCAGAATGGTCCGGTGGGCCACGATCGCCTTCGCCGATCTGCCGTTGCGAGCGCAGCGGCGGTAGCAGGCTTCGCCCAGGTGCTCGCCGGCCTTTCGTCCGATGTGAGCCCTCTGCAGATCGTTTGTCTCGCCGTCACCACTCTCGGCTGCGGTGTTGCCGCCGCGCTGCCGCTCTTTCCCGCCGCTGCTCAAAAAAAAGATCGTCAATCTGCTATGCGCAGCCTGCTGTCCGCGAAGTGCTATCAGCTCGAACCAGCCGGGCTCCGCGCTTTGATCGCGTAGATCAGTTTGTCGAGCACTCCCGGGAACGGGGATGACGTCACCTGCGGGAGATGCTCACGGACGGCGGCCAGATGGGGATAGTCGGCGGCGCTGAAGGAGGCGTACGTCTGGGCCAGAGCTCTTTTGTCTGTCTGCTCCTGACCTGGCGCCAACTCAGCCGCGTCCATCGCGGCCAGGGACAGGACCGCGTCGATGAAGTCGGAATAGTGGCGGACGGCGTCGGCGCCCGAGAAGCCGGCCCGCAGCAGCAGGCCCATGCCTATGTCGTCGACTCGTAGTTCGTTCGGGCCGGCGGTGAAGCGGACCGCTCGCAACTGGGCCAGGCGTGGGTGGCGCAGCATCGAGTCGTGCACGCGCTCGCCCAGCTCGCGCAGGGACGCCGCCCAGTCGGGGCCGGGCTCGAACCCGGTCAGCGTCTCGCCGATCAGGCGGTCGGCGATGGCGATGAGCAGCGCGTCCAGGTCGCGGAAGTAGCGGTAGATCGCGCTCGGGTCGGCGCCCAGCTCGACGCCGAGGCGGCGGACGGTGAGCGCGTTGCCGCCGGGGGCCTCGATGAGCCGCAGGGCCGCGTCGATGATCAGGTCGGGTTCGAGGACCACACCGGTGCGGGTGGGCCGCCGCCTCACTCTCGCCGATCCCGTGTCCCGCATGGCCGCCTCCTTATGTCAACGCATTGACTTAAGCGTACGACGAGGGTGTCCTGGGTTCATGACCAGGCCGGCATACGACCTCGACATCCGCACCGACGCTCAACGGCTCCGCTCGGCCCTGGCCGGTGCGGCCCGTACCCCGTTCTGGCTCGAGGATCCGGGCCGGCCGGCCCCGCTGCCCGCCCTCGTGGGCTCGATCGAGACCGACCTGCTGGTCGTCGGCGGCGGCTACTGCGGGCTCTGGACCGCCCTTCAGGCGAAGGAGCGGGACCCGGGCCGTGACGTCGTCCTGGTCGAGGCCGAGGAGATCGGCTGGGCCGCGAGCGGCCGCAACGGCGGTTTCGTCGAGGCCAGCCTCACCCACGGCCCGGCCAACGGCCGGCGCTACTTCGCCGACGACCTGGACGTGCTGGACACCCTCGCGACCGAGAACTTCGCCGGCTTCCGCGACTCGCTGACCAGGCACGGCATCGACGCCGAGTTCGAGGAGGAGGGCGCCCTGTCGGTCGCCACGGAGCCGCACCAGGTCGACGAGCTGCGCGCGCAGCCCGGCTTCCTCGGCCCCGACGACCTGCCCGTGCGGTCGCCGCTCTACCGCGCCGGCGTCTTCCACAAGTCGGGCAACGCGCTGGTGCACCCGGCCAAACTCGCCTGGGGCCTCAAGGCCGCTTGCCAGGCTTCGGGTGTACGCCTCTTCGAGCACACGCCCGTCAAACGCCTGACCGACGGTCGCGGCACCGTCCGCGCCGCCACCGGCATGGGCACGATCCGCGCTCGGCAGGCCGTCCTGGCCACCAACGGCTTCCCGTCCCTGCTGCGCCGCAACCGCCTGCTGACTCTGCCCGTCTACGACTACGTCCTGATGACCGAGCCGCTCACCGACGCCCAGCTCGACGAGATCGGCTGGCACGGCCGTTTCGGCATCTCCGACACGTCGAGGCAGTTCCACTATTACCGCAAGACCGCCGACAACCGGATCCTGTGGGGCGGCTACGACGCCGTCTACCACCGGGGCCGCGGCATCCGCCCCGAATACGACCAGCGCCCGGAGACGTTCAACCGCTTGGCCGACCATTTCCTGCGTACGTTTCCACAACTCCACGACATCAAGTTCACCCACACCTGGGGCGGCATGATCGACATGTCGACGCAGCTGGCCGCGTTCCAGGGTCTGGCGATGAACGGAAAGGTCGCCTACGCGGGCGGGTTCACCGGCTTGGGCGTGGCCGCCACCCGTTTCGCGGGCACCGTCATGCTCGATCTGCTCTCGGGGGCGGACACCAGCCGTACACACCTGAAAATGGCCACCAAGCGCCCGCTGCCCATCCCACCCGAACCCCTCACCTACCCGGCGGTCCAGGTCATTCGCCGCGCGATTGCGGCGTCGGACCGCAATGCGGGCCGCGACGGCCTGATCCTTCGTACGGCGAACCTCATGGGTTTCTCGTTCGACTCATAACAGGATCACGGTCTTGCCGATCGCGGTCCGGTTCTCGACCGCCGCGTGGGCATCGGCGGCCCGCTCCAGGGGGAAGGTCTGCCCGATGAGCGGCCGCACGGTGCCCGCGGCGGCGTGGTCCATCATCCGTGCCGCCCACCGCGCCACATGCGGGCCGAAGTCGAAGAGCTGCTCGATCCCGATCAGGTCCACACCCCGCTCACGCGCCTCGGCCGCTGTCACATCGGTGACGTCGCCGCTGGAGGCCCCGTGCACGGAGAACCGGCCACCCCGGGCCGTCACCGCGAAGGCGGCCCGGCCGATCCGCCCACCGACCCCGTCGAACACCACCGTCGGCCCGGCCCCGCCGGTCATCTCCAGCACCCGGCCGGTCCAGTCGGGCTCGGAATAGTCGACCGCGCCGGTGCCCAACTCTTTTATGGCGGCCAGTTTCCGCGGCCCGCGCGCGGCCCCGACGACGTGCGCGCCGGCCGCGAGGGCGAGCTGAGTCAGAAGGCTGCCCACACCACCGGCCGCCGCCTCGACGAGCACGCGATCGCCGGAGCCGATCCCAGCGCGTTCCACGAGACCCAGCGCCGTGCTGCCGTCGCTGTGCAGAGCGACCGCCTCCGGCAGCCCGAGCCCGTCGGGCACAGGGAACAGGTCGCCGGCCCGCTCGGCGAAGCCACGCACCGACGGACCCGTACCGGTCTACGTCCAGATCGCCGACTACATCGAAGACGACATCAAGACCGGCCGGCTCCAGGCACACGACCGCATCCCCACGGAGAATGAGATGCACGCCGAGTGGGGAGTAGCCAGAACAACAGCAAGACGAGCCGTCAACCTGCTCCGCGAACGAGGCCTGGTCTACACCGTCCCGCAGCGGGGCACATTCGTGAACCCGAAGTAATCTCGCTCTTCGCGGCTCCGCGCCTGCACATCGTTATCCTCGAAATCGGCTCCGACCGACAATCGAGTGGCCCCATTAGATCCGCCGATGTTCCCGGGTATCGATCTACTACTTCCGTGGTCGACGGTAGTAGCGGCGTTGCTGCCCGCTCGGAGCAAGCAACTGAGACGACTTTCGCAAATTGCAGCTTTCGCATAGGAGTTGGAGGTTGGATAGATCGTTCAGGCCTCCCGCGGCAAGCGGAACTACGTGATCGAAATGGTCCGCAGGCAAGGCATCAAGAAGGCCCGTCAAATTTCTTCCGCAGATCGCACAATGGCCTCGATCGCGAAAGAATACGGCGCTCTTTACCCATCTAGGAGGCGCCTTTCGCTTAAGGACACCTTCGCTCTTGAAGAGTTTTCCGCTGTCCTGGTACTCATCAAGCAGATCTGACCCGAATGAATCTGGACCATACTGTTGCACATAGAGAGACAGGGTTCGATGAAGGCGACCGAGGAGAATTCGGTTCGGGAAGATGGTGTGGAAGACTTCATCGGAAATCTGCGCAAGAAGCTGGTCGTAAACCTCTGTCATCTGGAGGTCGCAAGTGTACTCGTAGCAAGCGTCGGCGGCGTCATTGGTTTCGGTCAAGCTTGTGATATTCCCCTCTCTCGATTCTTTCATTACCGGTTCTGGAATTAGAAATGGCTCTTCGTCATTCACCCCGTATGCGCGCAAGGCGATATCGACCGGCAAGTAACGCCTTAAATTCAAGCCGACTTCAGTTTGCTCATATATCGAAATGTATGGGCCGTTCGTATCGTCGAGAAACATCTCGTCGGCGATCACACGAACAAACTTATGCACTGCTGTTTCATGCTGCCAGGGCTGGAAAAACCCTACTATATAGTCGTTGAGGAATTCGAGATCACGCAGGTCGGCAGAAGCGCCAACTGCTCGAGTAAAACGTAGCGCGATTTCGTACGTTCTGTAGTGCCGATGGTTTATCCACTGCCGACCATCAACTACCGGGTCACTTGCCGGTCTGCTTTTCGCCGCCATGCGGAAAGTATAGAGGGTGATTGGCCGTTATGATTCACGCCTGGGTCCCCGATCATGGCGGATGTCGATTAGCGTCTCCGGGCAATTTTGACCCAAGCGTGAGACCAGGAGAAACCGCGATGGCCGCAGAACCGAGTTCGAACGTCGCTGAGATGCTATGCGAGCATTTTCAACCGGCGAGCCCTGATCTACTGCGGGCGATGGTGAAACCTTCGCCGATGCGCTGAAGGCCGTCGACGCGGTGTGCGAAGCCGAGTACGGCGAATGCAGCGACGAACGAACTAACTCCCGCAACGGCTACCGGCATCGCGACTGGGAAACCCGCGCCTGGCACGGTCGAGCTGGCAATCCTGCATTTGCGGCAGGGCAGCTACTTCCCGGACTGCACCGCCGCCGGCCACCCAGAACAAGCTCCTGTCTCGGTCGTGGCCATGGCCTCTGCTGGCGTCTCGACCCGGGGGAGAGAATCTTGTCGAGCAACTCGACGTCAAAGTCCTTGTCCCAGTCCCAGGTCTCGGAGAGGGCACGGCACCTCGACACCCAAGCTGAAGCGTCCCGCAACCGTCCCTCGGCACCGGCCCCTACACCTGCGTCTGGGTAAACGCCTTGGTCACCAAGGTCCGAGAAGCCGGCCGCACGATCAACGACCACGCCCCGAGCACGGTCGGCGTCAATGACAGCAGGCCGCGGATTACTTTAGATGCGCAACAACCTCAGATTCAGCAACTTCGACAGCGCATTACACCTTCGTCCCCGAAGTTATTTCCCCGCCGATTGAATGTAGGCAGCGAAAACACGGCTGCCGACTTCATCGCTGAGTTGAGCCACCAGAGCAGCGATGATACGGCTCGTGGCCTCGGGTCCTGCCGAGTTAAGGAGTCCTCGGCACAAGATGTCGACGAGCGGCTCGAGTGCATCTGCCGCAGGGTAGTGGCGGTCGCCGATTTCTTCGGCAGCCTTGATCACCAACTCGGTGATGCGGCCAGCCTCCTCAGAGACGGCTGCGTTGGCGGCAGCGCCGCCGCCGCGTACTGCGGCGAAAAACGGGTCGATGAATAAGATGACCCAGGCCAGGAGCGCAGAAACGACCTTCGGTCGCGCTGGCGGGATGGTCGCCCTAGCGAGTCCTTCAGCTGCCTGGTAGGCCCAGATAGCGGTTTGTTGGGCGTCCATGTCATTGGGGCGGCGGCGCATGAGCGAGCGAAACTCGTCGAAGGACTTGGGGATGTCGCGCCACGCAGCAGGCCGGGAGATGGCGAGGGCGAGCGGGCTGTCGACCTTCCACCGGGCGTTTTTAGCGAGCGCATGCCATGGCTCGCTGATGGGAATATCGACAACCTTGTTTTCACGTAGAGATACGGTCGCAGCATTAACGCCGTCTTCATCGGCGAACGCTCGGATCAGATCGAGCGAACCGAATGCGGGAACGCCCAAAGCGCGGGCGAGGCGTCGTATGACGACGTCGTCGGCCCAGACCGGGATACCGATTTCTTGGGCGACTGTGATGGCGCTGAGCCAGCGATCTCGGCGGGTGTCAGCGGTGACGGGTGCAACCTGAAGCCCTTGGACGTCGGCCCATACCTGTTCGGCTGCTTCGGAGTGTGCCTGTGCCTCCTCGGGTGTGGTCTCGCTGACGAAGGGGTGCTGTCGACGAGTGTCCCATCCGAGGGTGGCGGTGGACCTCATCGACAAGCTGCTGCGGGCACGGGTGATGTCTTCGCGAACGGGGGCCGGCACGATGACTGAGTCCAGGCGAGCGGCGAGCTTCTTGAACGTGTAACCCGTCCACCGCGCAACCACTAGCGCTGTGGTGTCGATGACAGCGCGGCGCCCCAGCGTTTCCCGTGCAGTTTCCTCGCCGCTGTCGTCGTCGACGGCCATGATGTAGCCGAGGTCGCGTCGGATGAGGCTTTCAGTGCAGGTTCGTCCTGCTGCTTCGGTGAGGATGACCAGAGGGACGCGGCCAGCGCGTACCTCGCTCGACAACTCCTCGAGAGCCTGTTGGCGGGCCTCGCCTCGCCGAAGGAACTCATAAAGGAGGTCAAGGTTGTCATCTTCGACCTTGATCTGAGTAATGGAGGCGTTCTCCCCGTGTCGCTCAAAGTAGTTCTCGAGGTAAAGTCGGAATTCTGCGATCTGTGTCTCGGTAAGGGCGGAGTCGGGTGCCATTAAGACAATTGACATGGCAGCAGCAGCGATCTGCTCGTCGTTGGCCCAATCAGCTGCTGCGCGCATGAACATCGCATATATCTTCGGGTCGCTAAGTCGAGATACCGTCGGCGAAGCGGCTGCATCCTTACTCGAACGGAGCTCCTGAATGGCGGAGTGAAGAATCGTGAGAAATAGTTGAGCCTTTTCGCGTTGGTTGAAACTTAGTGCTGGCGCGCGAAGGAGCACGGTTAGCGCTTTATCGAACTTCTCCATAAAGAATAGCGCCTCGGCCAGTAGCCAATACTCAACCTCGGGAACCGGCAGGCCGTTGAGAGTGGATTCGTCAATTACTTCCTCGGTGCGGATCGCAACGTCTCGCCAAATCTTCCCATTGCGGGCAAGCTGTCGGAGCGCACGTAGAGCCTTCAAGCGTATTGGCCTGGCATCGTCGCGACCCAGCAGCGTGAGCGCGATATTGCGGGCAGTTTCTGCGAGCCCGTTATTCATGGCTATCTCGAGTGCCATGGTTACGAGCGGGATGTCGCCGCGGCTCATGCCTTCGTCTAATACCAGCCGGGCGGCCTCCTCAGCGCGGCCGCTAGCTATGAGTGCATCGGCGTGAGCGTCCAACGCGAGTTCATTGTGTTCCAGACGAACGAATTGCAGAGCCCCTTCCGGGTCTCCCTGGCTGAGGAGGACCCTCGCACGCATAACGTCCGCTAACTGAGGATCGATCTGCCCGAGGCTTTCGATATGGCGCATGACGATCCCCTGCTCATTCTCCTTGAGTGAGTTGAACCTCCGGGCGAGCGCCATCAGGGCTTGAAAATCGCTATGGTGTCGGCCCACGGAATGTTCCAGCGCCGCGAATAGGGCCTCCTTCGCCTCACTTGCCATTTGCGGGTGACCGCCTAGCACCTCAGCACGCATCAATTCACCCTCGACTCGGTCGGGGTTCTTCGCGGCGAGCGCTAGCGCAAGCTCATCATCGCCAGCGGCCCGCGCGATCACGGCACCAAACCGCACCACATCCGGGTGCTTAGCTTCTCGCTGCGATGCGACTCCGTCGGGAGCAGGAAGGAGCAGCCGCATGGCACCGGAAAAATCGCCTTGGATTGAGCGTGCGCGTGCTGCGATGGCCAACGCAGGTCCCGAGGATCCGCCCCAGTCCCGAAGGTTTTCACGAACCTGCAACGCGTCAATTTCCACGATCTTGGCCCGTTTTGAGATTTCGTCTTCTACATCGGTCGAAGTACGGCCAGACGCTGAGACCAAGACACCTAGCATCGCCTGTGCATGGGCCAGCCGCGTCCCTTCCGACTCGGGCCGCAGAGCTAACGCCCATTGTGCGAGCCGCAAGCCGTCGTCGGCGAGATCCCGAGTCACTGGATTGCCGCGCGACTGGCGTACGCCCAGACCAGATGGCACGCCGAGCCGGTCTGCTGCCCCAGGGGTCAGCATCATCTGAGCGAATTGCCGCAGAACCAAGGTCGCCGTGACATCGCGCAACTCCTGGTCGAGTTCGACCTGCGCGACCGGCTCCTTAGGCGCCCTAAGCACGCCCGATGTGTCGACGAGACCTAGCGAGGCGATGGCAGCCTCAGCACGCGCCTTGGTCACCGCGAGGTCGCCGCCGAGCACGGCGCGAAAGAACTCAATGACGGAGCCGACCCGGGCGACGACATCATCCCCGAAGTCGTCCATGGCTCGTGAGTTCGGCTCATCATCGGTGTTGTCTTCGTCGGGTTCTCTTCCGAGGCGTTCAAGTCGGGCAGTGAGGGTAAAGTATGCGCTCGCGCCGAGGTCCCCGGTGAGTCTCGCAGCCGACGCGGCCTGGTCATACCCGCGCCACGCGACCGTAGAGCCGGCGATCGATGCAAGCGAGGAAACTAGTGCCCAGCCGTCTCCGGTGTCGTCCTCGCGCAGCCAAGCCGGTGGCCGGTGTAATGCGCGGTTCAGCCATGTGGCCGCCGCGCCGGCACGCCGGATCTCGGCGAGTGCGCTTTTTGCTGCGTTAGCCCTGGCCGGAGAGCGGCGTCCGAGGCGGTCCATCCAGATCTGGACGCCGCCCGGAAGCGACACAGCAACAGAATCCTTCTGATCGTCGGTGGGTTCAGTGGGGGGCGTTGTTCCGCCGCGCTTGAAGTCATCGGGGTGGGCGAAAGTTAAGATGTCACGGAACAAACTCGCAGCGTTCCCGGCTGCGCGCGGCTGAAGGTCATCGTTTCCGGCTTTAGCCTTGTCGCCGATGAAATCGGAGAGGCCGCGAACGGCGAGGACTGGTAGGTCGTGAATGTCGGCGCCAGCAGCGAGGCCGAACGACTCCATATCCAGCGCTGCCGCGTCCTGAAACCGGGAGCGGATTTCCTGAATAATTGGGCCGTCGGGGTCATGCTGAACCGCCTCGACGGACACGATCGGCGCGACGTAGGCGTGCGCGTGTTTGGCGTTGTAGTGCCGGCTTCGGGAGGATGGGGTCCATTCACTATCGGCGATGCAGGCGTTGACAACGTTGATCAAAGGCGCAGGCACGACGTAAGTCTTGTCCCGACCCAGAAGCTTGGAGCCGAACTCGGTCGGCACCTGCTTACCAACATATGGATTGTGAATTCTGCTCCCCACTACGACATCTAGGTGGCCATGGTCCGTCGGCTTCAAGCCACCGGCCGTGCCGACAAAGGCGACAAGGTTTGCGTGTAAGTCGCGGGCGGCAATCCCGACGAGCGCCGCCGACGTCGCGTTCCCCATACCGGCGCGGGCCAAGTAGACAATCCAGCTAACGTGATTACCGATAACTTCTCCGCGAACCATCCAGATGTCACCTATCCGGACCCGCTCGGTGTTCAGAAGCCGGTTGCCGACTTCCGTGTGCTCCAATTCTACTGCGGTGACTACGAGTGCAATCCGTTCCTGTGGCGAGCCCTCCAACTCCTTGAGCTCTGCGACGTTGGCAGTCGTGGTCCATAGGATCGCCCGGCCTGCCTTGGTCGACCGGACAAGCGCACGGCTCTGAAGCACCTTCAGTACCCGGTTGGCGGTGTTGGGCGCGACACCCGCGATATCGGCCACCTGTCGGCCGCTCAAAGGTTCGGCGGATCGCCGGAGCATCCGCACGATGTCGAGTTCGAGGGCGTTCAGGGATAAGGCCATGTCAGGAGCATGGCAGGTGCACAAGCCATGTGCAAGTCACTCTTGAACTTGCACGTTCATTTTACGCGGTGCAGATGCCAGCCGCCTGAGAAGAGGTCGGGCATGGCGGATGGGACAAAAGGACTGCTTGATTGGACCGACGCCCACCACATCGTGCACTGGAAGGACGGTGGCACGACTTCCCTGAACAACCCCAAGTCTCCCTGGCTGGGAAGATCGCGAGTTCAGCGAACAGTAGGACGTGGCCGTCGTGATCGCCGGGAACGCCGTCTCACTGAGCTCTTCGCGGCTCAGGCGACATGGATCGGCACCGGGTCCGCCGGGAGCTGCCAGCCGCCGCCGCGGTCCTCCTTCGCGAAGCGGGCGGTCAGGTCGGGGATGTGCAGGAAACAGGCGAGCGCGGTGGCGGCCTGGAAGGCGTCGATCGCGGCCTGGCTCATCGGCATGCCCAGGCGCAGCAGGCGTGGATTCACTTCACCCTGGATCTGGTCGACGAACGGCCGCAGCGTGGTCTCGTAGTTCGTCAGGGCGGTGGTGAGGTCGTCGGGGCGCCGGTTGATCTCACCGGCCAACACGTAGGCGCCGACCAGGCCGCCGGAGATGCCCATGCCGCTGTAGGGGGAGGCGCAATGGGCGGCGTCTCCGGCCAGGACGACCCGGCCGCGGGACCACGAGTCGATGCGGACCTGGGCGATCTCCTGGGAGTAGAAGAACGGGCTGGTCGTCATGCCGTCGATGAACCGCCGGGTCTGCCATCCCGCGTCGCGGAACCGGCTGGCCCAGAACTGCTGCTGAGCGTTCACCGGTTGCCGGTGGATCGCCGAGGCTTCGGCGGTTTCTTCCCGCAGCACGAAGTAAACCTGGGTCTCGGCCGGGTTGTGGCTGCGGCGCATGATTTGGCGGCCGCCCGGGACCATGTACGTGTCGCGGATGTTGCTGTCGGAGGCGATGCGCGGGACGAACCAGTAGGCCATGTGGATACCGACCCGCCAGTACGGGTCGGCGCCGCCCGGGAGGATGGCCTGCCGCAGGCGCGAGCCCTGCCCGTCCGCGGCGATCAGCAGGTCGAACTCGCCGGTGGATCCGTCGGAGAAATGCGCGACAACACGGTGTTCGTCCTGCTCGAAGCCGTCCACGCTGCGGTCGAAGAGGTACTCGGTGTCGTCCTTCGTCGCGTCGTGCAGGATGCGCACCAGATCGCCGCGCATGATCTCGTACTCCGAAGTGAGGCTCTGCCGGCCGCGGCCGGAGGTGTTGGCCATGATCGTGGCTTTGGCGCGGCCGTGGGCGTCGATGAAGGCGACGCCCGCCTCGTCGACCAGCTTGCCGCGGACAGCTTCGAGCAGTCCCATCCGGCGGATGGCCTCGATGCCCTGACCGCGCAGGTCGACCTGAGCGCCGCTGGCCCGCAGGGCGGGGAAGCGTTCGGCGACGGTGACCCGGTGTCCACCGCGCGTGAGCCAGAAGGCCAGAGCCTGCCCGGCGACGCCGCCACCGGCCACGAGGATGCGCAGAGAGTGTGTGGTCATGTCTCTCGCCCCAAAATCTATCGGTGAATGATTTCTTCACAATATCTATCGGCGATAGACTCTGCAACGTGACGAAGATCCGCCGCGAAATCGTGGTCGCCGAGGCGCTGGCCCTGCTCGACGAGGCCGGGCTGGACGGCGTCAGCACGAGGCAGCTGGCGAAGCGGCTGGGTGTCGAACAGCCCACGCTCTACCACTACTTCCGTACCAAGAGGGACCTGCTGGCAGCCCTGGCCGAGGCAGCGATGGCGCCGCACGCCACCGCGCCGCTGCCGGCGCCCGGCGACGACTGGCGCGCCTGGTTCCTGGACAACACCCGAAACTTCAGGCGCACCCTGTTGACGCATCGCGACGGCGCGCGGTTGCACGCCGGCAGCGCACCCACCGGCGACATGGAACGGATCCGTCACAAGATGGCGTTCCTGGTCACCTCCGGCGTGCCCGAACGCGACGCGCAGATGGCGATGCTGGCGGCAAGCCGTTTCACCGTCGGCAGCGTGCTGGAGGAGCAGGCCGACACCGGCCCCGGTATGGATCTACCGCCCGACATCCCCGCGATCGATCACGAGTCAGCCTTCGAGGCGGGCCTGGCTCTCATCCTGGCCGGCCTGGCGAGAGCGCTCGACCCGGCTGACCCTTCGCGTGAATCCGGCCCAGCAACATGAGCACCACCGGCAGGCCCCACCCAGTGAACCTCCGCTCGCTAGGTAGGCAACGCTTCATTGCTCTGCCCCAGGCCGTAGCCAGCGCCCCGCCACCTCCGCGCCGTGCCGGGCCCTGAGCCTGCGCGACGGTGACTGCGGCTTCCCCTACTACGACCGTCCGCCCCGCTGGACAGACGACCGCCACGTCACCTCCTGGACCGACGGCGGCCCGACCACCTGAACAACCTGGTCCTGCTCTGCCGCTACCACCACCGCGTGATCCACCACCCGACGGCCGGATGGCAGATCCGCCTCGGCTCCGACGGCCATCCTGACTTCGTTCCACCAGCGTCGATCGACCCCGATCGACAACCCCGCCGTAACGGAGGGACAGTGGTCAGGCAGACCGAGCTGAACTAACGGGCGAGGCGCGGGTCCGAGCGGGCGACCCCGCGCGGCGGGATCGTTCCACGGCCGGGGGATGACGCTCCCATGACGGTCGGCCCGGCCGTCATGCTGCGCTGATGAAACGGATCCTGTCGGTTCTGGTGCTGGTGGCCGCGACCCTGACCGTGGCGCCGCATGCCGCGAGCGCGGCCGGCCCGAAGTGCGGTGACGTGCTGTTCGTCGGAGTCGCCGGCTCCGGGGAGAGCGGCATGGGCGCCGAAGTCACCGCCGTCTACAACGCCGTCAAAGCCAAGGCCAAGGGCCGCACCGTCACCGCCTACGCGCTTCCCTACAAGGCCGCCGCGGTTCCGGTCATGCTGATTCCCGGCAACGGCATCGCCCGGTACATGGAGAGCCTCATCGGCGGTGAGGAGAAGCTCAACACCTTCCTGTTCGAGCGGATCCGCCGCTGTCCCGGTGAGCGTCTCGTCCTGGCCGGCTACTCGCAGGGCGCCATGGTCGTCCACCGCAGCATGCAGATCCTCGGCACCCGCGTGACCGATCGGGTCGACGCCATCGCCCTCATCGGCGACGGCGATCGGCTGCCCGGTGATGACGGGCAGATGCTCGGCACCGCCGGCGCCAAGGCCAAGGGCGTCGGCCAGTGGTATCCGCGCTGGTCCCAGGCCAACGGCCGCAAGTTCGGCGGCGCGCTCGGCGGCCGCGTGTTCAGCCTCTGCCACACCCTCGACATCGTCTGCGATCACAAGCCCGCCGCGCACAGCACCCGCGCCGGCATCGGTGTCGGCATCGCCGTGCACACCAGCTACCGGCTCGGGTCGCAGCTCGCCGATCTCGGGGCCAAGGTCGCCGGCAAGCTGCGCCGGGATGCGCTGACCGTCTACCGGGCCGGCGGCCGGGCCGGCTTCGTCTCGTACGTCACCGGGTTCAGCTGCCCCTCCGTGGCCAGCGGCTATGTTCTCGTCGTGACGCGCGGCGCCGGGCAGTCGGCGTCCGAAGGCTTCACTGATGTGGACAGCAACGCAGCTCGGGTCGGCACCTCCGAGAATGCCGCGCCGGGCACCTACACCGCCACGGTGACCTGCGAGGCGTCCACCGATCCGAACGTGCGCACCGGCGGCCGGGCCCTGATGACGTACGCCTTCACCCAGACCGTCACCAGTGCCAAGCCGATCCTCGGGGTGAGCCCCGCCCGGGCGCGGCCGGGTCAGGTACTGACCGTGACCGACGGTGGCGGCTGCGGCGCCTATCCGGCGCCGGCGCAGAACGTCGAGGTCGCGGTGCACGACGCTGTGCGCGGAGGCAAGCCGGTAGTCACGGCCGCCCGCTCGGTGACCTCGGCCGGCCGCTGGAACGCGGTGTCGCTGACCTTGCCGGCCGGATCCGGCGCCGGTGGCTGGCGGGTCAGTGCCACCTGCCGCGCCGCGAACGACGACACCGCTGATCAGTCCTACCAGCCCTATCCGGCCGTGACTGTGGCGGCGGGCTGACGGGCCCGGTGCGAGCGCCCTCGTGACCTCGTGGTCGACTGACCGCGAGGTGTACGAGGAGAGGCGGGACCGTGATGTCGAGTGCTGAGGCCGGGGTACAGGAACATCTTCAGCCCGGCGAGGCTTTCCGGGCCGCCGTCTGGGTGAGCCGGGCGGACGGGCGCACGGTGGTCGGCATGACCCGGGCCGAGATGTCGCCGTGGCGGTTCCGCCGGCCCGTGCAGGAGCGGCGCGGCCTCAACGGCGCGCCCCGCAGCCTCGCCGCCGGCCTGGACGAGCACATCCGCACGGTCAACGACCCCCGCGTTCTCGCCCTGACCGATCAGCGCCTGATCGTTCTGTCCCAGCGCGGCGGGCTCTTCCGCCGGGCCGCCGACGGAGCGCAGTCCCTGCGGCCGCGCTGGGAGTGTCCCCGCGCGAAGCTGGCCAAGGTGACCGAGAAGGACGGCCGTCTGCGCCTCGATTTCGCCGACGGCTCCTCCATCACCCTGCTGACGCCGGCCGCTCAGGTCACGCCGTTCCTCGAGGCGGCCGGCTGACCCGGTTGCCGTCGTCGCCGGGGCGCACGGTCACCCGCTCCCCGATCGGCTCGCCCTCCGACAGCAGGTCGAGGATCTGGTCGCCGTGGGCCAGGAAACGGCTCCCGTCGGACTCCAGGCGCCCGACCACGATGCCGGTCCGGTCGCCGCCGCGGTCGTGTTTGACGGTGTACGTCTCGATGACCGCCGGGCCGTCCGCGGATGTGGCCTGCGCGGGCGCCGGCCGGGCGTCGAGCTCGGCCTGCAACTTCTGGCTGTCGGACGGCTTCCACGCCACCGGGGTGGTCGTGTAGACGCCGGTCGAGTATTTGCTCATCATGCCGCCGTTGGCCCCCACGAAGCCGTAGCTCCCGGGTTCGGCGCGGCAGCGGGAGACCGTGGAGGCGATCGCGTGCATCGAGTAGTTGTTGCCGGCTCCGCCGAAGAACGGCAGCCCTCCGGTCACGGTCAGGCCGCGCGGGTCGTCCGGTGACAGGCCGAAGGCGTCGGTGATGGCGAAGACCGGCGCCGGGAAGCAGCTGTAGAGGTCCATGCTCGCCACGCCGCCCATGTCGATGCCGGCGAGGTCGAGCGCGTGCCGCGCCGCCGTCACCGCGGCCGGGCTCGCCGACAGGTCGGCCCGGGCCAGCAGGTCACGTTCCCGCAGGTCGGCGTGGCCGGCCAGAAAGACCCACTTCTCCTTGGGTACGCCGAGACGCCGCGCCGCCGCGAGCGACATGAGCAGCACCGCCGCGCCCTGATTGACCTTCTCCCGCGCGACCAGATAGCGGGTGTACGGGTCGGCGATGGGCCGGTTCGCCTCGGAGACGGTGACCAGCTCGGCCGCGCTGCGCACCACCGGCGCCGCCGAGTGCGGGTTCGCGGCCGCGATACGGGTGAACGGCTCGAACAGCTCACCCATGGCCGCCGCGTACGAGGAGCGCGACAGGCCCAGGCGGGCGCGGCGCGCGTTCTCGAAGAGCGCGTAGTACGCGGGGGTGTCCGTCAGGCCGTACGGGAAATGGTCGAGGTCGACGATGCCGTCCAGCCCGAACCCGCGGTCCTCGAGCGAGCCCGGCGCGTGCTCGGTGAAGTCCGGCGGGTCGTCCGAGGAGGCGAGCCGCGAGATGGTCGAGATCGCTTCGGCGCCGGTGAGCAGCACGACCCGGGCGTCTCCGGCCGCGATGGCCGCGGCGAACTCGTTCACCAGATGCTGCGGGCCCTGTCCCCCGCCGACCTCCAGCACCGCCCGGTACGGCGCGGCGCCGACGCGGGCCGCCACCGAACGCGGGAAGTTGTCCGACCGGCCGAGCGGGGCCTGCGAGAACGGCAGGGACACCTCGAACTGGCGTACCGCCGCAATGGTGTCGATCTCGGAAGCGGCGATCGAAGCGTCGTCGAGGGCCTCCCGGGCGGCGTCGGCCGCCAGGTCGGCGGGCGAGCGGCCCCGATAGCCGGGTTCGCCGAAGCGTTCCGAGACCTGGCCGGCGCCGACGATGACCGGGGTGCTGTCAGGCAGGGGCAATGAGACCTCCGAGCTCGGCGATGCGGCGCTGGCAGTCCTCGGCCATCTGGCGGGTGATGTCGCCGGCGGGCCGGATGCCCTGGAACGAGCCGACGACCTGGCCCACGAAGAACGACTCGAGTTTGAGCGCGCCCTCGTGGCCGTCCTGCGCGGCCGCGTCGATGTGCTGCCAGGCCTCCTCGACCAGCATCAGTTGCAGGGGCAACGGCAGCGGCCGCGGGCTGCCGGGCGCCTCCCACTCGTCGTGCCAGGAGGTGCGCAGCTGACGGGCCGGCTTTCCGGTCCGGGTGGGTGAGCGCACGGTGTCGGCGCTGGTCGCGGCCAGGAACTTGTCCTTGATGGCCTGGACCGCGATGTCCTCTTCGCTGGAGAGCCACACCGAGCCGCACCACACGCCGGCGGCGCCGAGGGCCAGCGCCGCCGCCATCTGCCGCCCGTCGGCGATGCCACCGGCGGCCAGCACGGGACGGTCGCCGGCGATGTCGACGATCTCCGGGGTGAGGACCATGGTGGCGATCGTGCCGGTGTGCCCGCCCGCTTCGGTGCCCTGCGCGACGAGCACGTCGACCCCGGCCGCGATCTGGCGTTCGGCGTGCTGGGCCTTGCCGACCAGGGAGGCGACCACGACGCCGGCTTCCTTGGCCCGCGACACGAGCGAGGGCGGCGGCGTGCCGAGCGCGTTGGCGATCAGCGCGATCGGGTGCTTGAACGCCACGTCCAGCAGCGCCGGCGCCCCGTCCGGGGTGATCGCCGCCGCGACCTCACTGTGGTCGATAACAGACGACGAAACGGGAATGTCGTATTTGTCGAGGAGGGAAGCCACGAAGTCGAGATGGGCCGCGGGAATCTGCGCGCGCAAGCTCTCGACGAGGCGCGATGGGTCCCCGGGAACGAACTTCGACGGGACAAGCAGATCCACGCCGTACGGCTTCCCGCCCACCCGCTCCTCGATCCAGCTCAACTGCGCGTCGAGCTCGGCCGGCGAGTACGCCGAGGCGGCCAGCACCCCGAAGCCACCGGCGTTGGTCACCGCCGCGACCACCGCCGGCGAGCGGTTGAAGCCGACGATCGGATGCTCGACGCCGAGCAACTCGGTCAGGGCCGTACGCATGCTGGTCCCCCTTCAGCTGAAGCGGCGCAGGATCTCGGTGAGGGTGTCGCGGCTGTCCCCGATCGTGTCGCCCGACCAGCGCTCCTTCAGCACCAGGGTGCCCCCGCCGTGCAAGGTCAGCTCGGCGTTGAGCGGCACCGCCTTGAGGATCGTGGCCTTGGTGACCTCCTCGAACGGCACGTAGCGATAGGTCCGGGCCAGCTCGGCCGGGTCGTTCGAGGACAGCATCCGGGCGATGCGCTGATCGCCCTCGTCGGTGCTCTTGGGCGCCGGCACCAGGATGAGGCCCTGGTTGAGCAGGATCAGGTCGATCTCCTGATCGCCCACGCGGACGTTGGCCATCGCGCCGATCACGTCGGCCCCGGCGCCGGTGGCCCGGGTCTCGACGACCCGGGCCGCCTCGACGTGGACGCCCAGCTGGGCCATCCGCGCGCGGGCCTCGCCGAGCGTCTCGGGCGAGACGGCCAGCTTGGCGATCTCGGAGTAGTCGACCGGCACGCCGGTGCTGTGCACGACCCGGGCCGGCGAGGACCACGAGTGTTCCCAGCGGGCCTGGCCGCTGCGCACGGCGGCCAGCGCGATCAGGTTCTCCATGATGTCGGCGAACTCGGTGACCGGGTCGGGCGACTCGGGCAGGAACTCGGCCGCCAGCTCGCGCAGGCGCCCCTGCGCGACCAGCTCGAACAGCTCGGGCAGCCCGGCCTCGGGGATGCCGGAGAGGCGGGACAGCGAGCGGAACACCCGGTCGGCGCGGTGCTGCATGACCAGGGTCATCGACGCCGCGGTGAAGTCGGGCCAGGGCAGCACGGTCCGGGCGCCGAAGTCGACGACCTCGCGCTGCAACGCCAGGCCGGCCTGGGTGAGCTGCGGGACGAGGGCGCCGGCGGGGCGGTCGTCGGCCGGGTGCTGCACGGGCGGGAGCGCGCGCATCGCGGCGATCCGCTCCCCCGCCGACGGGTGGGTGTCCCAGCGCGAGGTGCGGCTCTCGGGCTCCTCGTCGCGCAGTTTGGCCAGCTCCCGCGTACGCGCGGCGTACAGGTGGCCGAAGCCGCCGAACACGTCGTCGGGCGCGTACCCGAGCTCCCAGCCGTACGAGATGTAGTTGTTGAAGTAGAAGTTCCAGGCGGCGCCGACGACGGGCAGTTCCCGCATCGGGGAGGTCGCGGCGGCGAGACCGGCCACGCGCACCGAGACCTGGTCCGCCTCCAGCTCCTGCCGCCGGGTCACCGCGTTGCTGACCAGCAGATAGAGGCGGCCGTACGCCTTGAAGACCCACCCGAAGACGTTGAACGGCCCGAGGCGCCGGAGGGTCTCGTGCAGGGCGGTCCGGCCTCGATAGGTGATGGCGGCCAGGCGCGTGTGCGACCCCGAGTAGTGGCCGAGCTCGTGCGCGATCACCGAGCGGAGCTGGTCGACGGTGAAGGTCTGCAGCAGCGGGATGCCCAGGTAGAGGCGGCGCACCCCGGCGGCCAGGCCGAGCAGCCGGGCGTCCTCGGTGACGGCCGCGTTCACCTCGGGGATGAGCCGGATCTCGTCGGGGGCGCGGGTGCCGGCCGCGGCCGCCATGTCGTGCACGAGCCGCCACAGGTCGGGCGCCTGCTGCGGGGTGACGAGCAGGCCCTCGGGCTCGCCCGGCTTGGCGAACAGCGCCTTGCCGAGACCGACCACGACCGCGCCGACACCGATGATCACGAGCCAGCTCAGCTTGGCCGCGCCGTAGCCGTGCAGGTGGCCCCAGATCTCGTACAGCAGGAGACCGGCCGCCGCGAGCTGGATCAGGCCCAGCACATAAAAGCCGACCAGCATGGCGACCGACAGAGCGGCCCGCGACGCAGTGGACACGATCGATCTTCCTCCCCGTGAAAGTGGAAGGAAGATACACCGCTCAGCGGACCACCGTCACCGGGCATTTCGCGTACGAGGCGACGTGCTGGCTGACCGAGCCGAGCACGAGCCCGGCGAAACCGCCGTGGCCGCGGTGCCCGACGACGAGCAGGTCGGCCGAGGCGGACTCGTCGATCAGGACCTTGGCCGGGCGTCCCTGTTTGACGTGCGGGCGGACCAGGACGGGCGGTTCGTCGCCGAGCTCCTCCCGGATGACCTGGACGAGATCGTCCGAGGTGCGCTGGGTGGGCTCCGGGACGTACCGCTCGGAGACGCTGACGCTGCCGGCCGGTGGCAGCAGGGTGTGCTCCCAGACGTTGACCACGACCAGGTCGGCGCCGTGGTCGGCGGCCTCGGCGGCGGCCCAGGTCAGCGCCTTGCGGCTGCCGGGTGATCCGTCGACGCCGACGACGACGGTCTTCCATGCGCTCATCACCGTCACCTCCGAACGTCATTACAAGTCCGGCCGGGACGACGGGTCAACGGCGCCCGTCGATTCAAACCCCTGCCGAACGCACCGACACTCCGAGTTGCGACCCATGCACACCCGGTTTAGCTTCGGCCAAGGAGTGTGATGTGGATCACTCGGCAAGAAGGTGAACTATGACCACTACGACGTCGGGCACCGTCGAGCAGGCCCCGTCCGCGGAGCGACGGCCGCTGATGACGGGCCCCGCCCTGCTGATGATGAACCTCGGGTTCTTCGGGGTGCAGTTCAGCTTCGGGCTCACCCAGTCGGCGGTGAACCCCCTGTTCCTGCTGATCGGAGCGGACCCCGAACAGCTGCCGATCCTCAACCTGGCCGGCCCGGTCACCGGCCTGATCATCCAGCCGCTGATCGGCGCCATCAGCGACCGGACGTGGCATCCGAGGTGGGGTCGGCGACGGCCGTTCATCGTGTCCGGCGCCCTCCTCTGCGCGGTCATCCTGTTCCTGTTCCCGTTCGTCGGCGTCCTCTGGCTCGGCGTGATCTGCTTCTGGCTGCTCGACGCCGGCAACAACACCTCGATGGAGCCGTACCGGGCCTTCATCTCCGACCGGTTGCCGAAGTCGCAGCTGGCCCGCGGCTTCCTGACCCAGAGCATGTTCACCGGGGCCGGCGCCGTGCTGGCCAACCTGTCGCTGTTCGCGCTGCAGAAGGTGGAGCCGTTGCAGGGCACGGCCGGCAACGGGGTGCCGTACTGGATGTTCGCGTGCTTCATGATCGGCACGTTCTGCATCCTGCTGACCGTGCTGACGGCGATGGCCCGTACGAGGGAACTGAAGCCCTCGGACGAGGAGCTGGCCGAGATGCGCGAGGCCCCGAAGGGCCTCGGGCCGGCGGTCCGGGAGATCGCCGACGCCGTACGGGTGATGCCGGTGGCCATGCACAAGATCGGCGTGGTCTTCGCGTTCCAGTGGTACGCCATGTTCATTTACTGGCAGTTCCTGGCGGTGAGCCTCGGCGAGACGGTGTTCGGGGCCGATCCGGAGACCGGCGGGCAGGCCTGGGACGACGCGATCGCCTGGAGCGGCCTGGCCAACGGCGCCTACAACTTCGTCACCATGATCTCGGCGCTGTTCCTGGTCGGCTTCGCGCAGCGGATGGGGGCCAAGCGGGTCCACGCGATCGCGCTCGGGCTGGCCGCCCTCTCGCTGGTCTGGCTGGCCCGCATCGACAACCAGTGGGTCACGCTGATCCCGATGATCGGGGTCGGCATCTTCTGGGCGAGCGCGGTCGGCGTGCCGTACCTGATGGTGGCCAGCATGGTCCCGGCCAAGCGGACCGGCGTCTACATGGGCATCCTGAACATGATGATCGTGGTGCCGATGCTGATCCAGACGGTCACCTTCGGCTGGATCTACGAGCACTGGCTGGACGGCAAGGGCTCGAACGCGATCACCCTGGCCGGCGTGCTGCTGGGCATCGGCGCGATCGCCATGCTCTGGGTCAATCCGCCCAGCGAGGCCGACGAATCGCCGATCGTCCCGCTCGGCGGCAAGCGCAGCATCAGCGTGTACGACCGGGTGGTGGTCGGCTCGGACGGCACGGCGACCAGCCTGTACGCGGTGGACCGGGCGGCCGAGGTGGCCCAGGCCGCGCAGGCCCGGCTGATCGTGGTGACCGCCTATCGCACCGGCGACGCGACCCCGGCCGCCGAGGGTGTGCACCGCGATCTGTACGGCGCTTCCGTGGCGCGCGAGGCCTTGGACAAGTCGGTCACCGGGCTGACCCGGGAACGCGCCCGCTACATCGAGCAGCGCCTGGTCGAGGGCGATCCGGCCCAGGCCCTGCTGGACACGGTGGGCAACAACCCGGCCAACCTGATCGTGGTCGGCAACCGCGGGCTCGGCGCCTCACAGGGCGCGCTGCTGGGCTCGGTGCCGGCCGGCGTGGTCCGCAACGCGGTCTGCGACGTGCTGGTGGTTCAGACGTCCGCGCTCGACGAGGAGAGGCTCTTCAAGAGCAGCTCGGTGACCCCCGACGAGGAGAGCGGCCGCGAGAACAGCCAGCCCTGACCGGTGTCGCAGCCGAGCCGGCGCAGCGCGGCCTCCTGCGGCGTGGTCTCGACGGCCTCGGCCGTGACGCTGATGCCGATGGCGTGGGCGAGCTTGATGATCGTCTCGACGATCCGCTCGTCCACGCTGTCG
This sequence comes from Actinoplanes sp. NPDC000266, assembly GCF_042899005.1. Lineage (NCBI taxonomy): Bacteria > Bacillati > Actinomycetota > Actinomycetes > Micromonosporales > Micromonosporaceae > Actinoplanes > Actinoplanes sp. NPDC000266. Next base: position 112,421 of record NZ_JBIAZI010000017.1, on the reverse strand, counting down.
CTCTCGCCGTCGCGTTCCCTCAGGCCCTCGACGAACGGACCGGCCAGCTTGAGCACGTGCACAGGCAGACGGCGAAGATAGGCCAGATTCGAATATCCGGTCCCGAAGTCGTCGATCGCGATGCGGATGCCCCGCTCGGCCAGGCCGTTGAGCGCGGCCGTCCCGCCCGGGTCCATCACCGCGCTTTCCGTCAATTCCAGAACCAGAAGAGCCGGGTCCCATCCCGTACGCATGAGAATGCCGTCGACATCGGCCAGCAACCCCGGGTCGTGCGCCTGCGAGACGGTCATGTTGACGCTCATGGCCACCCGCCGGTCGGGGAATTCCTTCGCCCATTCGGCGGCCCGCGCGCACGCCTCCTCGAGGACCCAGCGGCCCAGCGGCAGAATGACGCCGGTCTCCTCGGCCAGCGGGATGAAGGCGTCCGGGCTCAGCCTTCCGAGCCGCGGGTGGTCCCAGCGCACCAGCGCCTCGACCCCGCGCAGCTCCCGGTCCCGCATCGAGACCAGCGGCTGGTAGACCAGCGTGAACTCGCGGCGGTCGAGCGCGTCCGGCATCTCCGCGGCCAGCGCGTACCGGGCGGCCTGACGGGCGTCGCGCTCCGAGTCGTACATGACGTAGCGGCCGCGCCCGTCCGACTTGGCGGCGTACAGGGTCAGGTCGGCCGCCTTCATCAGCTCCTGCGGGCTGGTCGCGGCGACCTCGCTCTCGACGACGCCGATGCTGGCCGAGATGCGCAGGCGGTGCTTCCTGATGACGTACGGCCGGGAAAGCTCCTGAAGAAGACTCTCGGCGAGCCTGCGCATGTCCTGAGGGTCCTCGACGAGGACGACGAATTCGTCGCCGCCCATCCGCCCGGCGACGTGGTTCGTGCTCCGTTCGAGGCGTGTCGCCACGGCGGCCAGCAGTTCGTCGCCCACCTGATGGCCGAGCGTGTCGTTGATTCTCTTGAAACCGTCGAGATCGAGGTAGCAGATGCCGACACTCGCGCTGTCGCGGAAGATCCGGACCAGGTCGGAGGCGATTTTCGTACGGTTGGGAAGGCCCGTCAAAGGGTCGTGCGTGGCCTGATGCTCGAGTCTTTTCTTGAGCCGCCGCCGGTCGGTGATGTCCTGCACCATCGCGATCGTGAACTCGGGGGCGCCGTCGTCGTCGCGGATCAGCGAGACGGTCAGGTCGGTCCAGATCTCGCCGCCGTCCTTGCGGTAGTAGGCCTTCTCCATCCGGACGTGGTCGACGTCGCCGTTGATGACCCCCTCGTACATGCGCCACATGTCGTGCGGGTCCTCGGGATGGGTCAGCCCCGGCACGAGCAGGTGGCACATCTCGTCCCGGGTGTAGCCCAGCAGGTCGGCGAAGGCCTGGTTGACCTGCACGATCCGGCCGTCCATGGCGCTCACGCCGATGCCGATGGCCGCGTTGTCGAAGACCGCCCGCAGGCGCGCCTCGCTCGCCCGCAGGGCCCGCAGCACCGCCTGGTTGAGCTCCTCCTGGTCGGCCATGGTGGCGGCCCGGATCGCCTGCGCGTACCCGGCCGCCACCCGGGCCGCCACCTTCTCGTCGCCGATCACCTCGACGGTGGCGGCCAGCATCGCCGGGTCGGTCAGGTGGGCCTCGACCAGGGCCGCGCCCACCGCCTCACCGTCGCCTGCTCTGAGCCGCGCGGCGAGACCGGACAGCAGCTCGTCCAGCTGCCCGGCGTCCAGCGGCACGAATCCGGCCGCGACGAGCTGCTGGCGCCACAGCTCGACGAAGCTCATTTCTTCTTTCCGACTCCCGCGTACGCGCCGATGCGCTCCGGGTGCTCGCCGGCGGGATCCTGCGGGTCGGGCCGCCACAGCGGTATGAAGACCAGGCCCGGCTCGGCCAGCTCGAACCCGTCGAAGTACGCCTCGATCTCACCGGCCGTCCGCAGCGTGATCTCGGTGGCGGTGCGCCCCGACAACCGCTGGGCCTCGATCACCTCGGCCGGCTGCCCGTCGGCGGTCGCGTGCGAGATGAGCAGATAGCTGCCCGGGGTGACGGCCTCGCGCAGGGCCGCGACCGTGGCGGCGGGGTCGTCGCTGTCCGGGATGAAGTGCACGACCCCCGCGAGCAGGACGGCGACCGGCTCGTCGAAGTCGAGGAGCTTGCCCGCCTCGGCCAGGATCCGCTCGACGTCGCGGGCGTCGGCCAGGATCACCGCGGTGTTGGGCGTACCCCCGAGAATGGCCCGGCTGTGCTCGACGGCCACCGGGTCCACGTCCACGTAAACGATCTTGGAGTCGGCGGCCGCCTCGAGGGCGATCTCGTGCACGTTGCCGGCCGTCGGAATGCCCGACCCGATGTCGAGGAACTGCCGCACTCCCCGCGCCACCAGGAACCGTACGGCCCGGCGCAGGAAGACCCGGTTGGACCGCATCGTCTCGGCGATGTTCGGCGTCATCGCCTCGATCTGTTCGGCCAGCTGCCGGTCCACGGCGAAGTTGTGCGCCCCGCCCAGAAAATAGTCGTAAACCCGCGCCGCCGACGGCCGGCTCACGTCGACGCCCGCCGGAACCCAGTCTTCCGCCACCTTGACCCCCCAGTCTCAAGAACCACAACTGTCTATCGAATGGGAATCGCCGGTGCAACCATCTTCAGGTGCCACACAGAAAGAGCTGACAGGCTGATTCGCGATGACCGCCTCCGCCGCCCGCCGCACCCGGCTCGTTCTGCCCCGGCTCGCGCTGGCCTGCGTGGCGGTCTGCCTGGCCCTCTTCGCCTGGCTGCACGCCCCCCTTAAGCGGAGTAAACGCCACCTGCGAGCTCGACTGGCCGACCCGCACGATCAGCCAGTACGCCCTGCTCACGCACGGCTGGGCCTTCGACGTGGCCACCCTCCTGCTGGCCGCCGCCTCGATCGCGGTCCTGGCCGCCCTGATCCCGTTCCGCCTGATCGGGCCGTCCTCGGTCACGGCCATCGGCCTGGCCCTGTGGACGGCGGGCCTGATCGGCGTGGTCGTCTTGGAGAAGCACAACTGGGCCGCCGGCCCGTCAGTCAGCGGCGACATCCACCGGGCCGCCAGCCTGCTGGCCTTCCTGAGCCTGCCCGGCTCTAAACTCCGGACTGATGAGCGAGGTCTCCCTGCGCCCGATGCGGGCCACCGACGCCGGGGCCGTGCTGGCCATCTATCAGACCGGGCTGGACGGCGGCGACGCCAGCTTCGAGACGACAGCGCCCTCGTGGGAGGCGTTCGACGCCGGGCGGCTCGCCGCACACCGGCTGGTGGCGGCCGGGCCCTCCGTTCTGGGCTGGGTGGCCGTCTCGCCGGTTTCGAGCCGGCCGGTGTACGCCGGCGTGGTCGAGCACTCCATCTACGTCGATCCGGCGGCGCGCGGCCGGGGCGTCGGCCGGGCCCTGCTGCACGCGCTCATCGACTCCACCGAGCGGGCCGGCATCTGGACCATCCAGTCGGGCATCTTCCCCGAGAACACCGCCAGCCTCGCCCTGCACCAGGCGGCGGGCTTCCGCACGGTCGGCGTCCGCGAGCGCCTGGGCCGCCACGGCGACCGCTGGCGCGACGTCATCCTCCTTGAACGCCGCAGCCCTCTCTTCTAGGCCTTCCACGGCAACAGCGCCACACCCCCGATCAAGATCGCTGCGAGTACGGCCAGGGCCGTCCGGACCGAGGTGGCGGCGGCCAGAGCGCCCGCCGCCGCGATGACGACCGGCTGCACGACCTTGTTCGCCACCGACCACGACATCACCACGCGTGCCATGTGGCCGTCGCCGGTGGCGTTCATCCGGTAGGTCGCGAACGTCGGGCTGAACATGCCCGCGAAGAACACCATCAGCGTCTCCGACGCCACGACCAGCACCAGCCCGCCCGTCGACGCGGTGGCCAGCGGCATCAGACCCATCCACAGGTTGCGCCCGGCGCCGGCCACCAGCAGCACCCGGTGCTCGCCGATCCGCCGCCGCAACGGCTTCACCACCAGCGACCCGGCGATGCCGGCCACGCTCGCGATCCCGGCGATCAGCCCGTACTGCCAGGCCGGGAAACCCAGGTCCCGCAGGACGAAGACCGCCAGCAGGGGCACGGAGGCGAGCACACACCCACCGAAGATCATCGAGTTCCAGAACAGCACGGCCAGTCCCCGGTGCGCGAAGATGTGCCGCCAGCCTCCGGCGAGATCCCTTTTCTCCCGTACGGGTGGTGGCGGCTCCGGCACGCGCATCCCCCGCAGCAGCAGCGCGGACACGAGGAAACTGACCGCGTCCACCACCATCGTCGCCGTGGCCCCGAGCCACGAGATGAGCACTCCCCCGGCCGCCGGCCCGGCCGCGTTGGCCGTCCACAGTGTCGTCTCGAACCGGCCGTTGGCCTCGGCCCGGTGCGCCGCCGGCACGAGGTTGCGCAGTTGCGCCACCCCGGCCGCGTCGAAGGCCAGCCGGGCCACCATCTGCACGACCGCCACCACGCACAGGTGCCAGTAGGTCAGCACGCCGAGCAGGGCCGCCGCCGGCACCGAGCCGACGGCCACGACCCGTACGAGATCGGCCGTGACCATCACCGGCAGCTTGCGCCGATGCTCGATCCAGGGCCCGAGCGGCAGGGCGGCCACCGCGCTGACCACCCCGGCCAGCACGGTCAGGAGCGACACCTGGAAGTCGGAGGCGCCCAGCACCAGCACCGCCACGACGGGCAGGGCGGTGTAGCCGAAGGCGCTGCCGAACTCGCTCGCGCCGAAGGCGGCCCACCGCCGCCGGAAGTCCCGCCGCCACACTCCCTTTTGCATATCACGGTTCGTCGATATGGTCGGACGCGTGAGACTACGCATCGTCGCTGCCCTCGCGTCCCTGCTCGTCGTTCTCTCCCCGGCCGGCGTCGCCCGCGCGGCCGACGATCCGCTGCTCGACCAGCTGACCGCGATCCCCGGCCTCACCGTGGTCTCGCAGACGCAGGGCACGGGCTACCGGTTCTTCGTGTTGACGTACCGCCAGCCGGCCGACCACCGCCACCCCCAGCAGGGCAGTTACGAGCAGCGCCTCACGCTGCTGCACCGCTCGGCCGACAGCCCGGTCGTGCTGTCGACGAGCGGCTACGGCCTGGCCGCCGCCCCGCGCCCGTCGCAGACGGAGCCGACGGCGCTGTTGAACGCCAACCAGGTGTCGGTCGAGCACCGTTTCTTCACCCCGTCCCGGCCCGCGCCGGCCGACTGGTCCGACCTGAACATCTGGCAGGAGGCGAGCGACGAGCACCGTATCGTGACCGCCTTCAAGACCGTCTACGACACCAAGTGGATCCAGACCGGCGGCAGCAAGGGCGGCATGACGTCGGTCTACCACCGGCGCTTCTACCCGAACGACGTCGACGGCGTCGTCGCGTACGTGGCCCCCAACGACGTCATCAACCCCGCCGACACGGCCTACGACAAGTTCTTCGACACCGTGGGTACGCCCGGGTGCCGCACCGCCCTGGACAACGTGCAGGCCGAGGCACTGCGCCGCCGGGCGAGTCTGGTCGACCGCCTCCAGACCGACGCGGCCGCGAACGGCTGGACGTTCACCCGCACGATCGGCACGGCCGACCGTTCCTTCGAGATGACCGTCCTCGACTCGGTGTGGGCGTTCTGGCAGTACAGCGCCGAGGCCGACTGCGCAACCGTCCCAACAGCGGCCACGGCCACGGACGAGCAGTTGTACGACTGGATCGACGGCGTGGCCGGGTGGAGCTTCTACACGGACCAGGCCTTGGAGTACTACTGGCCGTACTACTACCAGGCGGCCACCCAGCTCGGCTGGCCGAGCCTGCGCTTCGAACACCTGAGGGGCTTGCGCAACTACCCGGGCCTGTACACGGCGAACTCCTCACTGCCGAAGGAGCTGCGCCGCCCCCACAACCCGCTGCCGATGATCGACGTAGACCTGTGGGTCCGCACAAGCGCACAGAGGATGCTGTTCATCTACGGCGAGAACGACCCGTGGGGAGCGGAACGCTTCACCCCGAGCCGCCGCGACTCGTCCCTGTACGTGGCACCGGGCGCCAACCACGGCGCGAACATCGCCCGCTTGAAGCCGGAGGACGCCGCCGCGGCCACCGCAACGCTCCGCCGGTGGGCGGGCGTCCCGGCAACTCCGGCCACCACGGCCCAGCTGTCGGCGCCGTTGCCGCTGGACGACATGCTGCCGGACCGCCACCGCTTCTAGAGCGCGAGGTCAGTGACCACACGCGTGGCTGTGTGATAGCTCCGGGCCGCCACGAAATGCCCCGCGGCCCGGGGCAGGTCAGCAAGCGCGCCCATCACGGCATCATGCTGGTCAGCCCGCACCCGAAGAGCAAGGCTGACGTGCGGAACCCACTCCTCGGGAGGAGGCCACGCCCCCGGCAGAGAAGCCCAGACCAGCCCATGCAGTTCCCGAAGCGCGTCCGTGGGCCGCACTTCCCACACCGCGGCCCGCCCAAGAAACGTGACCACCCCAAGCTCAGCCACAAGCGGCAGCCGCCCCGCCACAAGCTCCACCAGCCCAGCCGGCGCCTGCCCCGTCGTCCCCGCTCCGACGTGCCCCACCGGCCCGGCCAGCCCCACCGGCCCCACCGGCCCCGCTGGTCCCCCCGGTCCCACCGGCCCCACCGGCCCCACCGGCCCCACCGGCCCCACCGGCCCCACCGGCCCCACCAATGATTCCGCCGTGGCCACCGTCAGATGCGGCCGATTACTTACGTGCCCGTGCGTGGCCAAGCTCGGCAACCCAGCTTCCCGCAGAGTCAGCCACTTCTGCCGCACGAGCGACTCGAGCCCCGGGTCAAGCAGCAGCTCAACGGTATGCACACGACACCTGTACCCGCCTCGCCTTTCCGCACGCTTCAGTGCACGATTGTGCGTGCTTGTGCACTCTCGAACACGAGCGTGCACGGCTTCCGCACGCCCGAGTTCGCGGCCTCGATCGAGGCCAAGATCCGCACCCCGGTCGAGGACCTGATCGCGCGCCCTTCCGCGCGGGGCGTTAATGGGGCGGCCCTCTTGATCGGCTGGACCTATAGTTGGCCGATGCCGCAGGGGAGGCCGACGCTGGCCGATGTCGCCCGCCGGGCCGGAGTCTCCAAGGCGGCGGTCTCGCGAGTGATCAACGACGCGCCCGGCGTGGCGCCGCAGACGCGTGAACACGTACGGCAGGTCATCGCAGCCCTGGGTTTCCGTCCCGATCCGGTGGCGCGGGCGCTCGCCTCGGGACACGGCGAAGTGATCGAGCTCGTCGTCGTGGACGAGCCGTCCATCTTCGGGTCCAGCCCGTACTACGGCCGGGTCACCGCCGGCTTCCTCCAGGAGCTGGCCGGCGGCAACGCGCAGCTGCGGGTGCACGTGGTCGACGAGGCCGGCGCGCGGGCGCTCCTGACCCGGATAGCCGACACGGTCACGCTGGGCGTGCTGCTCATCAACGTGCCGCCGGAGATCGCCGGGGAGTTCTACGCCCGCTGCGACCGGGTCGTCGCGATGAGCCCGTCGGCCCCCGGCGTCCCGTACATCGGCTTGGAGAACGCCGAAGGCGCACGCGCCGCCATCGTCCACCTGCACGAAAGCGGCCGCCGCCGCGTCGCCGCCCTGCACGGCGAGAACGGCAACGCGTGCGCCGAGGGCCGCCGCGAAGGCCACCGCCGCGCCGTGCTGGAGCTGGGCCTGCCCGACATCTCGGCCAGCGGCAAGTTCCGGCGCGAGGACGGCTACACCTTGACGCAGCGCCTGCTGGCCGAGGAGCCCGAGATCGACGCCATCTTCGTAGGCTGCGACCTGATGGCCACCGGCGCCATGCAGGCCTTGGCCGACGCGGGCCGGCGCATCCCCCAGGACGTCGCCGTGGTCGGCTTCGACGACAGCGTCATAGCGGAATGCGCCACCCCACCCATGTCCTCGGTCCACCAGCCGGTAGAGGCGATGGCCGCCGCCGCAACCCGCGCGATGGTAGCCCGCCAGCTGGCCCCCCATTGGCGCTGCGTCTTCCCCGCCGAGCTGCGGGTCCGCCAGAGCTCCCACCCCAGCACCACCTGAGCCCACCCCTTGGACCAGAGCCGGAAGCGCGCACCAGCCGCCAGCTGAACCCGCGATCGCGCGGGAGCGACCATCCACCTTCGAGAGACATGCGAGAAGGCGCCCATCAACCGCCGGAAGACATGCGCGGAGGTGCGAAGGCGACCACCAACCGCCAGTTGGCATGCGCGAACACGCGCGAACGCTCATCAACCGCCGGCAGCCGTGCGCGAACGCGCGCGACGCTCATCAACCGCCGGCAGCCGTGCGCGAACGCGCGCGAACGCCGGCAGCCGTGCGCGAACGCGCGGGCATCGTCAGGAACGCCAAACCGGCGGCGAGGACGGCCAAGCCCACCCACGACAAAGCCGACAGGCGCTCGCCCAGCAGGGCCACACCCAGCAGAGCTGCGACGGCGGCCTCGGCCAGGGACAACACCGTGGCCGTGGTCGCCGTGGTGTGCCGCAGGCCGTAGCCGAAGAGCCTGTACGCGGCGTATGTCGGCACGAGCGCGAGGTAAACCGCGACTGCCGCGCCGCGAGCCGAGAGCAGCCAGCCGGGGTCGCCCGCGAGTACGACGGGCAGGACGAGCAGGCCGGCCAGGCCGAGCATCGTGCCCATCACGGTCCCCGACGGGTGGCCGCGGGCGATGAGGTTGCCGCCGACCATGGTGTACGCCGCGTACGACAGGCCGGCGACCAGCGCCAGCACCACTCCCACGACGTCCATCCCGGCTCCGCCACCCACGAGCTCAGGTCCCAGCACGAGGACAGCACATCCGCCGATCGCCGCGACCGTGCCGATGGTCCAGCGCCGGGCCGGGCGCGCTCCTTGGATGAGCCAGGCCAGCAGGCCGGCGAAAACGGGCGCGCTGCCGAGCGTGATGACGGTCGCGACGGCCACGCCCGAGCGCGCCACCGCCGGGTAGAAGCTCAACGGATAACCGGCCACCGTGATCGCGCCGAGCAGCACCAACGGCCACTCCCGCCGAGGAAGCGGGAAGGCCAGCGGCGACGGAGCCAGCGGCGACGGAGCCGAAGAGGCCAGCGGCGACGGAAGCGGAGAGGCAGACCGAGAGACCAGCCGCAGGTCGGTCAGGAAGAGAAGCAGCCCACCCAATACCAGCCCGGCGGCGCCGATGGCGGCCGCGGGTGCGGCGGATGGGGCGAAGGACGCCGCTGTGCCGGTGGTTCCCCACAGGGTGGCGGCGGCGAGGACCGGCACAGGGCCGGCCAGCGGGTTGACGTGGTGGTCAAGGGCAGTGGGACGAGTCGTGACAGACAAGAGAGTGAACTTCCGTGTCGAATTCCGGGACAGGGCTGGATTCGTCACGGGCGCACGGAACAAGAACCCGGGCCGATGTGAGCATCGGCGGGGCCGCGGAACAGATCGTCAGCGGGTGCGCCCGGTTACGGGCGGACCGGCGGGGAGACGACGTGCCAGTACTTGTTCACGCCGCGATGCTACCCCGTCACGGACGGAGAGCGGCCATCACGTGGTCGCGCGCTCCCACAATGTGGTCGGCGATCACCCGGGCGAGGGCCATGGCCTCGCCGTCGCGCAGGGCGGCGACCATCTGCCGATGCTCCTCGTCGATGCGTTCGAGGTCGCGGCCGGAGCGGACCCACTGCCGGCTGTACGGCTCGACGAGATGCAGCAACTGATCGATGAACCGGATGGTCAGCCGACGCTCGGACAGTTCGTATATGCGCGAATGGAACTGATAGTTCAGCGCCGCGCGCGCCGCCGCGTCGGCGCCCTTGTCGTGGATCTGCTCGGCGAGGTCGCGCAACGCGTCGACGTCGCGCGGCCGGCAGCCCCGCACGATCTCCTCGGCCAGGCTGGGCTCGAGCTGGAGGCGCAGGTCGAACAGCTCGTCCACCTCGTCGCGGCTGAGCTCGGCGACCACCATGCCCCGGTTCGGCTTGTTCACCAGGAGCCCCTCGGCGGCCAGCATGTGCAGCGCCTCGCGCAGCGGGATGCGGCTCACGGCGAGGTCGGACGCGATCTTCTCCTGGACCAGGCGCGTGCCGGGCAGGAACTCGCCGCGCCGCAGGGCGGAGCGCAGCTGGTCGGCGATCGCGTCGGCACTCACCGCGGAAGCATATCGTGCATTTACTACAGGCGCTGCGTCTGTATACATTTACAGCGTGAATGTTGACGTCGCCATCATCGGAGGCGGACTGCTGGGTCTCGCCACAGCCCGCGCGCTTCTGCGCGAACGGCCGGGTCTGACTGTCACGGTACTGGAGGCCGAGGACAGCTGGGGCGCCCACCAGTCCGGGCACAACAGCAACGTCATCCACTCCGGGCTCTACTACAAGCCCGGCGGCCTCAAGGCCCGGCTGGCCCGCGCCGGCGGCGAGGCGATGATCGGCTACTGCGAGGCGAACGGCGTCCCGGTCAAGCGCACCGGCAAGCTGGTCGTGGCCACCGCGGAGCGCCAGCTCCCGCAACTCGAGATGCTGGCCGAGCGTGGCCGGGCCAACGGCGTGACCGTCGAACGCCTCGACCGGCGCGCCATCAACGAGCGCGAGCCGAACATCGCCGGCGTCGGCGCGCTCTGGGTCGCCGAGACCGCGATGACCGACTTCGGCGCTGTCGCCCGCACGCTCGCCGCGGAGCTGACCGGGCTCGGCGCCGACCTGCGCCTTCGTACACCCGCAAAGGTCTTCGAAACGCGGGGCGACCGCACGGTGATCAATGGCGAGGTGAGCGCCCGTGTCGTCGTCAACTGCGCCGGCCTGCACAGCGACAAAATCGCCGAGGCGCTCGGCGAAAGGCCGCCGGTGCGCATCATGCCTTTCCGTGGCGAGTACGCCGAGTTGCGGCCCGGCCTGCGCAACCTCGTCACGAACCCGGTCTACCCCGTGCCCGACCCGGAGCTGCCGTTCCTCGGCGTGCACGTGACCCCGATGCTCGACGGCACCGTCCACATCGGGCCGAACGCGGTGCCCGCCCTCTCCCGGCACGGATACCGTTGGCGCGACGTCGATCCGAAGATGATCCGCGAGCTGCTCGCCGACCCCGCGCTGCGGGGACTGACCAAACGCTTCTGGCGGTACGGCGTCAGCGAGATCAGCCGATCGCTCGTGTGGCCGCTGTTCGTGCGCGAGGTGCGCAAGATGGCGCCGAGCGTCAAGGGCCGCGACATGCGCCGGCACGGCAGCGGCGTGCGGGCCCAGGCCGTGACCCGCGACGGCGCCCTGGTCGACGATTTCGTCATCCAGCGCACCGAACGCGCCGTCCACGTCCTCAACGCCCCCTCCCCCGCCGCCACCTCCAGCCTGCTGATCGGCCGCCGCGTCGCCGGCGACGTCTTCGACCAGCTCGGCGACAGCGACGCTTCCCGGGCAGCGCTGGCGGAGGTGCCGTAGCGCCGGTCGTCAGGAAAGGCGGCCGGCGTCCCTCGAACGGACGAGGGGAAGGTAGACCTCGTCCACGATCTCGCGGAGCACCTCGTCCGGGACGGTAGGGACGCCACGGGTGACGAACTCGTTGCGGAGCAGGTCGATCGCGACGGTGGCCACACGCGGGTGGAGCGCCTCAGGATGAGCCTCACCGCGGGCCACCGCGCGGCCCAGGATGAGCAGCCAGGCGGCGGCCGTGGTGTCGCTGGACCGGTCGGAGAGCTGAGCGAGCAGCTCCTGCGCGGATCCGGCGGCGGCCATCAGCTCGCGCAGGATCGCGCCCAGCGGTGAGCTCCAGTGCCGGTTGGCCAGGCGCAGCGTCTCGAGCACGTCCCCGCGCAGCGCACCCGTGTCGGGCGGCTGAAAAGCCTTGGCCAGCAAGCGGTACGCCGCGATGCCGAGCGCCAACCGGTCGGGCCAGCGCCGGTAGAGGGCGTTCTTGTTGGTGCCGGCCCGGCGGGCCACCCGGTCCATCGTCAGCCCCGCGTAGCCCGATTCGACGAGCTCGTCGGCCGCCGCCCGCAGCAGCGCCTCCTCCAGTTCGGCGCCGCGGCGCCGGGTCGCCGGGGTCTTGTTCATGGCACAAGCATCGGGTTGCCGGCACGTCGCCGTCAAAATAGGGTACGTGGAGTACCTAACTGGGGAGGCGTTCGTGCGGGGCAAAGGCATCACTTACGACACCGGGTTCGTGCTGCGGGGGCGCAACTCCCGGCCGGTCTTCGACCTGAAGCAGGTGGAGCGGGAGCTGAGCGTCATCAAGGAGGATCTGCACTGCACGGCGGTGCGGATCATCGGCGGCGACCCCGAGCGGATCGAGGCGGCGGCCGCGATCGCCCTGCGCGCCGGCCTCGAGGTGTGGTTCTCGCCGTACCCTCTGGAACTGACCGAAAGCGCGATGCTGGCGCTGTTCGCCGACTGCGCGAGGCGCGCCGCGCGACTGCCCGGTGACGTCGTCTTCGTCGCCGGGGCCGAGCTGAGCCTGATGAATCCGGGATTCCTGCCGGGCGGCGACACCCGGGAGCGCGTCGCGGCGCTGCGCCGGCCCGAGGGCGTACGGGAGACGATCGGCACCCTGACCGTGCGGATCAACGACTTCCTCGGGCGGGCCGTGGCGGTTGTGCGCGAGCATTTCGCCGGCTCGATCACGTATGCGTCGGTGCCGCTGGAACGCGTCGACTGGGCGCCGTTCGACTTCGTGTCCGTAGACCTGTATCGCTCCGCGCGGGTGGCGGACATCTTCGCCGAGGGCGTACGAACCCTGGTCGCGCAAGGAAAACCGGTGGCCGTCACCGAGTTCGGCTCGGCGACGTACCGGGGCGCGGGTGATGCCGGCGCCGAAGGGCTCGACATCGTGGAGTACGACCCGGAGGGCGGCCCGGTGCGGCTGACCGGCGACCACGAGCGTGACGAGGAGGGTCAGGCCCGCTACCTGCGCGAGACCCTCGAAGTCTTCGACGCCGAGGGCGTGGACACCGCTTTCGTCTTCATCTTCGCGCTCGGCGACCATGTTCACCGCCCGGACGGCGACCCGCGCGACGACCTCGACCGGGCGAGCTACGGCATCGTGAAGGTCTACGAGGACCGCACCGGCGAGACGTACCCGGACATGCCGTGGGAACCGAAGGCCGCCTTCCACACGGTGGCCGCCCTCTACCGCTGACCGCGAGGGCGCAGGGCCGGCGCGCTCGCCGCGACGAAAACGGCCAGCAGCACCGGGATCCCGAGCGCGACCGGCAGGGTCACCACGGTGGCGACGGCGCCGATGAGCACCGGGCCGAGCAGGAAGCCCAGATATCCGATGCTGACGACGGTCGACAGCGCGCGGCCGGCCCGCTCCGGATCCCGCTCACCGGCGGCGGTGAAGACCTGTGGGGCGATGCAGGACAGCCCCGCGCCGAGCAGCCCGAAACCCACCACACCGGCGACCGGCTGGTTCACGAGCAGGGCGGCGCCGAGACCAACGGCGGCCACCAACCCACTCAGCCGCACGAGGAGGACCGGCCCCAGAGCACGGGTCAGCCGATCACCGAAGATCCGGCCGACGGTCATCATGATGGCGAACGCCGCATAACCGTACGCCGCGAAGCCCGCACTGGTTTCCAGGTTGTCACGCAGGTAGACGGCGCTCCAGTCGGCGGCCGCCCCCTCACCGACGAGCGTGCACAGAACGAGAACGCCGAGAAACATGAGCATCAGCGAACGGCGCTCACCGAACGCCCGCGCGGTGGGCGGCCGTTCAGTGACGGCCGGCGCCGGCGCGGCAGGCCGCGACGACAGCAACCAGGACGCCGAGCAGACGGCCAGGACGACGACGGCGATGCCCACGGTGAGCAGGGTGACGCCCACTCCCGCCCCCGCGCGGGCGAACAGGCTGCCGATCATGGCGCCGAGGAAACCGCCGACGCTGTAGACGGCGTGGAACGACGACATGATGGGGCGGCCGGCCGCCCGCTGCACCTCGATCGCGTTGGCGTTCATGGCGATGTTGAGCGTGCCGTGCGTGGCTCCGAACAGGAACAGGGCCACACACAAGGCCACCAGACCACCGGCAAACCCGGGCGGCACCAGCAGCACACCCTCGAGCACCATCGCCGGCACGAGCACCCGCGCGCTGCCGAACCGGTCGCTCAGCCGCCCGATCAGCACCATCCCGGCGATGCACCCGGCGGCGAACGCCAGCAGCGCGATACTGAGGCGCCCGTCGCTCAGGCCGAGGTTGCTCTTGACCGCCGGAATGCGCGCCGTCCACACCCCGAGCGCCGTACCGAAGCCGAGGAAGGCCAATGACGCCGCCACCCGGCCCCGCCGCACGCCCCGATCGACCGACGTCAGTTCCATAGCGACCACTCAAGGTCATATCGATCCTTGAATCAAGCCCTGACCGCCAGCGATGCGTGTTTGCGCTCCAGGCCAGGGCGGGAACTCGCAGCTACAGCGCGAGCAGGACCGAGGCGGCCTCCTTCGTGGTGGGGCCGGTGTGGGCGGTGTCGAGCCCGTCGCGCAGGGAGGCGTCCGGGTCCTTGAGGCCGTTGCCGCTCAGCGTGATGACGATGCGGGCTCCGGGCGGGACGACGCCGGCCCGGTGCTGCTTCAGCAGGCCGGCGACACCGGCTGCGGAGGCGGGTTCGGCGAAGACGCCGTCGTGGCGGGCGATGATGCCGTACGCCTCGAAGATCTCCTCATCGGTGACCTCTCCGATCAGCCCGCCCGATTCGTCCCGCGCGGCCACGGCGGGCGCCCAGGTGGCCGGGCTGCCGACCCGGATGGCGCTCGCCTCCGTCCACGGCCGGGCCACGGCCTCGCCGCGTACGAAAGGAGCCGCACCGGCCGCCTGGAAACCCCAGACGCGAGGGAGCGCGCGCGAACCTGGAGATGCGTGATCAGGAGAAGCGGGCGCGGCCGAACCCGCGTAGGCGCGGTACCCCTGCCACGTGGCGGTGATGTTGCCGCCGTTGCCGACCGGGAGGCAGTGGATGTCGGGGGCCGCGCCCAAGGTGTCAACGATCTCGTAGGCGACGGTGCGCTGACCGGACAGGCGCAGCTCGTTGTTCACCGAGTTCACCAGGGCCACCGGATGGTGAGCGGCCAGGTCGCGGGCGATGCGCAGGCAGTCGTCGAACGTTCCGCTCACCTCGACGACGCGCGCTCCGTAGCGGACGGCCTGGCCCAGCTTGCCTTTGGCGACACCGGACTCGGGGATCAGCACGGCGGCGGCGATGCCGGCCCGGGCCGCGTAAGCGGCGGCCGACGCGCTCGTGTTGCCGGTCGACGCACAGATCACCAGCTCGGCGCCGTCGGCGGCGGCCTGCGTGATGGCCACGGTCATGCCCCGGTCCTTGAAGGAACCGGTCGGGTTGGCGCCCTCAACCTTCAGCCAGACGTCACCGCCGGTCACCTCCGACAGATACGCGGAGTGCAGCAATGGAGTGTTGCCCTCATGGAGAGTGACCGCCGTCGTCCCGGCCGCGATCGGCAGGAAGCGGCGGTAGGAGCTGTTGATCAGGCCACGCCAAGGGGTCATGCCGAGCAATCTAACATTTGTTTCGTCCTGGGCAAGACGTGTAACGTTTGTCATCGTGATCGACAGGCTGAGGGAGATCTATCCGGAACTGACGCACGGCGAGCAGGCGATCGCCCGGGTGCTGATCGACGACTACCCCTACGCGGCGCTCGGTTCGTTGCGCGCGCTCGCCGATCGGGCCGGCGTCAGCCCGCCGACCGCGTCCCGGCTGGTGGCGAGGCTCGGGTTCGACGGCTTCGCCGATTTCCAGGCGGCTGTACGAGCTCAGGACCGCTCACGCCTACGCTCGTTCGTGAGCGAACCGTCAGGTTTGGACAGCGCGGCGAACAGTCTGCGCACCGGTCTCGACGGTTCCCTGGCCGCCGTACCGGACGGCGTGCTGACCGAGATCGCCCAGCAGTTGGTCACGGCCGGCACGGTGTGGGCCCTGGGTGGGCGGCTCAGCGAGCTCGCGGCCGAATATCTCGTCCGGCAGCTCGCCAGCCTCCGGCCGGGTGTGAGCCATGTGCCCGGCCCGGCTTCCGCCCGGGCCCGGGTGCTGCTCGATCTCCAGCCGGGGGATGTCGTCGTCGCATACGACTTCCGGCGCTACTCCCCCGAGACCGCGCGTTTCGTCACCGCGGCGAAAGGACGCGGAGCCCGGCTGATTCTGATCACCGACGAGGGAAGCACCGGCCAGGCCGACGTGGTGGTGCGGCTTCCGCGCGAGGCGGCCGGCCCGATCGACCCGATCACCCACGAGGTGGCCGTGACCGAACTGATCCTGGTCGCCACCGCCGCACGCCTCAGCCCGGCCGCGCGCCTGGCCGAACTGGAGGACCTCACGCGAGCCCTGAAGGGCTGAGCCGCCGGGCACGGGTACGACTATGGGACGGGGGTGGGCTTGTCGGCCACGACCTCGTAGACCAGGTCGGTGGTGATCGGGCCGATCTGGGCCAGATCGTCGGTGATCTCCTCCAGATCGCGCAGGCCGGTGGCCACGATCTCCATCATGTAGCAGGACTCGCCGGTCACCCGCAGGCAGCGCACGATCTGCGGGTGCCGCTCGAGCACCGTCGCGACCTCGGCGTCGAACAAGGGGCCGTTCACCTTCATGCGTACGACCGCTCGCAGTGCGTAACCGACAGCCTCCGGGTCGACGTGGGCCGCGTACGCCGTGATGATCCTCTGCTCCTCCAGCGCGCGCAGCCGGGCGCGGGTCGCCGAGACGCTGAGCCGGATCTCGACGGCCAGGTCACTCAGGGTCGCGCGGCCGTCGCGCTGCACGGCTTCGAGCAGCGCGTGGTCTGTTTCGTCCAGCTCTTTCAGAGCGCCGCCGTTCGTCACCCGGCGATGATGCCGCAGAACCAGCGGCGCGTCGGTAAATGTTCGGCAAATGTGCGGCGCGGGTGGGCCGGATCACGGCGCCTGAACCCGGGCGCCCGGGGCGCGTCATCGGAATTATGAAGATCGGAATCGGGCTACCCAACCACGTCCGCGACGTCGACGCCTCCACCATCCCGGCCTACGCGGCCCGGGCCGAGCGGGCCGGGTTCGCCACCCTCGGCACCATCGGGCGGATCGCCTACCCGGGCGTCATGGACACCGTGGCGCTGGCCGCCGCGGCCGGCGCGACCACCACGATCGGCCTGCTCAGCAACGTGCTGCTGGCGACCGTGTGGCCGCCCGTGCTGCTGGCCAAGGAGGTCGCGTCGATCGACGGCGTCTCCGGTGGGCGGCTCACCCTCGGCGTCGGCATCGGACAGCGGCCCGACGACTTCGTCGTCGACGGGCTGGGGCCGCGCGGGCTCGGCCGCCGCATCGACGCCGACCTGGAGATCTACCGGTCGGTCTGGGACGGCGAGCCGGTCGGCGGCGGCGACAACGGGGCCGTGCCGCTGACCGCACGGCGGGTGCCGATGATCTTCGGTGGGCGCAGCCCGGCCTCGTACGAGCGGATGGCCACCTGGGGTGACGGCTACATCGCGCCGGCCGTGCCGCCCGCCTATCTGGCCGAGAACTTCGACACCGCCCGCAAGGCCTGGAAGGACGCCGGCCGCGAGGGGTCGCCCCGGCTGATCGCCATCAACTACTTCGCCTTCGACGACCTCGAGAAGGGCCGGGCCGGGGTGGCCGACTACTACGGCACCGCGCCCGCCGAATACCGCGACATCGTCGTGGGCAGCATCGCCGGCGGCGCCGCGGCCGCCTGGGACGCGGTCCAGGCGTTCGCCGACCTCGGCGTCGACGAGCTCGTCTTCCAGCCCTCCACCGCCGACCCGGACGGCATCGAACGCTTGGCCGCGGCCGTCCTCTGACACCCAGCCGCACGAGATTGCACGAACGAACAACATCGAGCAGTCGACGACTACCCGCGGCCGTCCTCCAGAGGCTCCATGGGGTGGCGCTCTTCCTCGCGGAGCGCCACCCATTCCATGGCCCGCAGGTACTGACGCCGGGTGATCGCGCCCGCGGCCAACTGAGCCGCGAGAGCGCCCTCAAGGCTTTCGGGTGAAGGCGCCGACGCGGAAGGCGAGGACGCCGCGGAAGCCGGGGACGGCTCGGAGGGCGCGGGAAACGGCTCCGCTGACGGAAGGACCCGGAACCACGACACCATCACACCGATCATCAGGGCCAGCAGGATGACCAGCACCGCGACCACCATCGTCAAGCACCTCCGCCCTCCAGCCTCGTCGCGGGACGAGCCGGACGACAGGGTCCTAAGTCCCACCCTCCCCGAGCAGATCGCCTCTGCCGCGCGCACCGCGCCCCGGCCGACGATCGAGGGGAAGGAAGGGAGATCGGCCATGAGGAATCCGGCAGTGGTCGTCGGCACGGACGGGACCGCCTGCGGCACCGCGGCGGTCGAATGGGCGGCGGGCGAGGCCCGGCGCCGGGGTGCGCCTCTGCGCATCGTGCTCGCCTACGACTGGGATCTGCACGACTCGCGGTTCGCCGTCGGCAGCGAGTACGCCGACGTGGCCCGCAACCTCGCCGAGACGACGGTGGCGGCCGCACACAGCCGGGCCCGGGCCCTCGAGCCGGGCATCAAGATCGAGACAGACGTTCTTCCCGGGTACGCCGCACCGAGGCTCCTGGAAGCTTCCACAGGAGCCGCCCTCCTGGTGGTCGGCAGCCGCGGCCACGGCGGCTTCGCGGGCATGCTGCTCGGCTCGGTCGGCCGCAAGATGGCCTTGCAGGCCCCCTGCCCGGTGGTCATCGTGCGGGGCCGCACCGCGCCCGCCGGCCCGGTCGTGGCCGGCCTCGACCACGCCGGCCCAGTCGTGGCCAGCCATGACGCCGCCGCCGACGCCGGCCCAGTCGTGGCCAGCCGTGACGCCGCCGCCGATGCCGGGCCGGTCGTGGCCGGGCTTGACGACTCGGACGCGATGCTGGCCACCGCCTTCGAGGCGGCCGCCGCCCGCGAGACCGGCCTGACCGTGGTCCGTGCCGTCCGGCCCGCCGTCCCGCTGTGGCTCGGCGTGCCGGCCGCCGCCGTGCCCCTGCCCGAGGACGACGAGACCGAACGCCGGCAGCTCGCCGCCCAGCTCGCACCCTGGATCGAGAAGTACCCCCGGGTGCCCGTCACCACCGTGCTCTCACACGACAGCGCGGCCGCCGCCCTCGTCGCCGCCTCGGCCAAGGCCCAGCTCGTCGTGGTCGGCAGTCACGGGCACAACAACGTCAGCGGCGCCCTGCTCGGCTCCACCGGCCTCCAGTTGCTGCACCACGCGCACTGCCCAGTGTTGATCGACCGCTCAGTGTTGATCGACCGACAGGCCTAGGCTTCGAGCTGCTTCAGCAGAGCCGCGGCGGCGGCCGCCGACGACTGCGGGTTCTGCCCGGTGACCAGGTTGCGGTCGACCTCCACGTGGGAGGACCACGGCGCGCCGGCCTCGACCTTCACGCCGGCCTCGTTGAGGCGGTCCTCCAGCAGCCAGATCGCCTTGGCGGCGTGGCCGGCCTGGGTCTCCTCGGCGTTCGTGAAGGCGGTCACCCGATATCCCGCGAACGCGTTGCGGCCGTCGCTGTCGACGGCGGCCAGCAGCGCGGCCGGGCCGTGGCAGACCACGCCGAGCGGGGTGCCCGCGCGCAGCGCCGCCGCCAGCAGCTCGCCGGAGCGGGCGTCGACGGCCAGGTCCTCCATCGGGCCGTGGCCGCCGGGCACGTAGACCGCCGCGTAGTCGGCCAGGTTCACGTCGGCCAGCGCGATCGGCTGCTTGAACTCGGGCGCGGCGTCGAGCACCTCGCGGAACTTCGCGGCGTCGCCGGCCAGGCTGCCCTCGTCGACCGGGGGCACGACGCCGCCCGGCGTCGCGACGACGACCTCGTGGCCCGCCTTGGTGAACTCCTGGTAGGGCACCGCGGCCTCTTCGGCCCAGTAGCCGGTCGGGTGCTTCGAGCCGTCCTTGAGGGTCCACGCGCCGGCGCCGGTCATGATGAACAAGATCTTCGACATGCCTCAACGCTAGGCCGGACTCCCATAGGCCGGCCAATAGTCGAAGGAATGCGAGCCATCGGTTTCCCGATGGCGGCTACAGCGTCGGCGTGGACGCGCCCGGCATCGCGATGTCGTCGACCTTGACGTTGACCCCGGTCACGGTCAGGCCGAAGCCGGACACCGCCTCCGAGACCTTGGCCTGAACGGCCTTGATGACGTCGGCCACGACCGCGCCCGACGCGATCACCAGCACGACGGTGACCTCGACGGCCGCGCCCTTCACCGACGCGTGCACGCCCCGGGTGGCGTCGCCGACCTCATCCAGGCCGATCCGGTCGAGCACCCGGTCGAAGAAGCGGGCCACGTCGCCGCCGAGGTCGGACACGCCGGGCACCTCGCGGGCCGCGGCCGCCGCGATCTTCTCGACCACCTCGCGGGAGACGCTGTTGACACCAGCCACGCCGTCGCTCATGACACTCCCCATACGCCAAGCCGGAAACCCGGGCAGCGTATCAACGATCATGGAATGTCGTTGCTCTGCGGGGCGACGGTCGGATTCATCGCCCGCCATCCGTCGCCGTTGATGGCGCGGGCCCGGCCGGCCAGCCGCTTCAGCGCCTCGTCGGCGGCCGGGCCGCGCTCGGCGCCGCTGTAGCCGATGAAGGCGATCAGGCCGGGCTTCGGCTCCCAGGCGATCGCGCCGTTGCCGCCGAAGACCGAGGTGAGCTCGCCGGTCGCGTACAGGTGGTCCTCATAGCCGCCGGCCGCGGCCACGCCGGTGAAGGTCAGGCCACTTCCGAGGGCCTCCCGCTCCCCCACCTCGGCCGATCCGTACCGGACCTCGTGGATCGACGCCGGCCGGTAGGTGCCCGAGGCGACCACGGACAGGCCCGGCGGCGGGCTGACGACCGGCCGGCCGCCGGAGAGCCGGACCCGGTCGGCGATCGCCCGCAGGTCGGCCGCGGGCAGGTCGCCGCGTACCCGGACGTGGCCGCCGCCGAGCGCCTTGACGACCGCCCCGCGCGAGGTCGCGGAGGCGGCGACCGGATAGGTGATCACCGCGCCGTCCCGCCCGAGCGCACCACCCGCGCGCCGGACCACGATCGTCCACGGGCCGGCGCCGGCCTCGGTGTCACGGCGGTCGAGGACGGACCCGGGGTCGCACGCGCCTTCGATCACGATCGCCACCGGCGAGGCGCCCGTGACCGCGGCCGGGGCTCCCGAAGAGGGCCCCGTACACAAGGAAGTGGGGGTAAGGGTGACCGGAGCAGGCTGCTCGCCCCCGTCGCGGTTGACGAAGAGGAGGACGCCGAGAGCCGTCAGGAGGACGGCGACCGCGCCCACCAGGCGAAAGCGCCTCGGCGGCTTGTCCGATCCGAAGGTGACGATGTCGGCCACGGACTAATTATCGTTCAACTTCGAATGGTGGCGGCTGTAGAGGAAGTACACGGCCGCGCCGAGCAGGAACCAGATCAGGAAGCGCAACCACGTGACCGGGTCGAGGAACGTGATGAGCCAGATCGAGAAGAGCACGCCGACCGCCGGCACCACCGGCATGCCCGGCACCTTGAACGAGCGGGGCAGCTCGGGCCGCCGGTAGCGGAGCACGATGATCGCGACGCAGACCACGACGAAGGCTAGCAGGATGCCGATGTTCGTCAGCTCGGCCGCCTCCCGGATCGGCAGGAAGCCCGCGATGAGCGCCGAGGCGATGCCGGCGATCCAGGTCACCCGGCTCGGCACGCGCCGCCGCGGATGCAGGCCGGCGAACCAGGCCGGGAGCAGGCCGTCGCGGCTCATCGAGTACCAGACGCGGGTCACGCCGAGCATGAAGGTGAACATGACGGTGAGGATGCCGATGATGGCGCCGACCGCGATGACGTCGGCCAGGCCGGACAGGCCGACCGCGGCGAAGGCGGACGAGAAGCCGCTCTCGGGGTCGATGTCCTGGTAGTTCTGCATGCCGGTGAGCACGAGCGTGGCCAGCACGTACAGCACCATCGAGATGGCCAGCGAATAGATGATCGCGCGCGGCAGGTGGCGCCGCGCGTCCTTGCTCTCCTCGGCCGCGGTGCTCATGGCGTCGTACCCGAAGACCGCGAAGAAGACCGTGGCGGCGCCGGTGACTGCGCCGCTCCAGCCGAACGGGAAGAACGGCGAGTAGTTGTCGGTGTTGATGTGGAAGAACCCGACGACCACCACCAGCAGGACCACGAAGACCTTGATCCCGACGACCGCCGTCTCGGCCCGCGCCGCCGCCCGGATGCCTTGATTGAGCAGGTACGCGATGAGCAGGCACAGAATCATGGCGAACAGGTCCACCACGTGCCCGTCGCCGCTGCCGGGAGCGCCGAGCATCCAGGCCGGCAGGTCGAGGCCGAGCTCGCCGACCAGGAACGAGAAGTAGCCGGAGATGCCGATGGCGACGACCGCGACGATCGCCGTGTATTCCAGCAGCAGGTCCCACCCGATGAACCAGCCGACGATCTCACCGAGGACGACATAGCCGTACGTGTAGGCGGAGCCGGCCTTGGGGATCATCCCGGCGAATTCGGCGTACGACAGCGCGGCCGCGGCCGAGGCGATGCCCGCGATGAGGAACGAGATCAGCACGGCCGGCCCGGCCGTCTCGTGCGCGACCGCCCCGGCCAGGGCGAAGATCCCGGCGCCGATGATGCCACCGACCCCGATGGCCGTGAGCTGCCACAACCCGAGCGACCGCTGCAGGTCGGTGTCCCGCTCGTCCTCGACGTCCTCGACGGGCTTGCGCCGGAAGATGCCCTCCATTTCCTCACCTTGCATCAACATCCATGGATGCGCCAGACTTAGAGCGTTGACAGTTAGAGTCCGAACGTTTAGAGTTCTAACCATGGACGCTCCGAAGCTCACCACCTCCCTCGATCTCATGCGATGGATCGGATGGGCCCAGCGCAAGGCCGGCGAGGAGTGGGTCCGCGAGCGCGACCTCACCCACGAGCAGGCCTTCGTGCTGGGCTATCTGGTGCAGAGCCCCGGCGCCATCCAGCGCGACATCGCCGACGTCACCCGCACCAGCGCCGCCAGCGTGTCGAGCCTGCTCCAGGGGCTCGAGCGCCGCGAACTGGTCGAGCGCCGCACGGAGCCCGGAAACGAGCGGAGCAAGCGGGTGTACGCCACGTCGGCCGGCGCCGAGCTGATCGCCGGATTCACCGCCGCGATGGCCGCCACCGACGAGACCATCCTGGCCCCGCTCTCCCCCGCCGAGCGGGCGGAGCTCCTGGCCCTGCTGACCAAGATCACGGCCGAGCTGGCGCCGCCCAGCCGCTGACCGCCCTCCCCACCAGACGCGACGGCTACGCGCCGCCGCGCGATGACCCCTGCCCTTTTAAGGAAACCGCCATGAACAACCGCTGGTACCTCTCCTCGGCGCCGATCACCCGAGCCCTCGTGCACCTCTGCGTGCCGATGGCCGCCGGCTTCGTCATCGGCGCCCTCTACAACGTCGTCAACTCCGGCTTCATCGGCTCGCAGCACGACACCTCCCTGCTCGCCGCCATCACGTTCGGCACGCCGGTCTTCGCCCTCGTCCTCGCGTTCGGCGGCGTGTTCGGCGTCGGCGGCTCGGCCCTGATCGCACGGCTGCTGGGCGCGGCCGAGAACGACCCGGCCCAGGCGGGCCAGGTCAAACACGTCTCGTCGTTCGCCGTCTGGGGATCGGTCGTCACCGGAGCCGTGGTCGGCGGCATCGGCCTGCTCCTGCTGCACCCACTGGTGTCGCTGCTCGGCGCCGACGCCGCGGCGGCCCCCGCGACCCGGGAGTATGTGGCCGTCATGCTGGCCTTCGTGCCCGTACTGGCCGCGGCCTTCTGCCTGGAAAGCCTCGTGCGAGCCGAGGGGGCCGCCCGCCAAGCCATGATCGGCCTGGCCGTCTCCGCCGCCGGCAACCTCGTCTTCGACGCCCTGTTCATCCTCGTGCTGCACTGGGGCGTGGCCGGGGCCGCGCTCTCGGTCGGCCTGGCCAACCTGCTCAGCATCGGATATTGGGCCGTCTGGCTGCACCGCCACAGCGAGCACATGAGCCTCGCCCCGCGCTGGTTCACGCTGCGCCCGGCCGTGCTCAAGCCCGTCCTGGGCGTCGGGGTCGGCCAGTTGCTCCAGGGCGGCTTCCTGATCGTCACCGCGCTGATCCTCAACAACCTCGCGGCTTCGTACGGCGACGGGCCGCTCGCCGCCATGGGCGTCGCCGTCCGCATCGCCCAGGTGCCGGAGTTCCTGCTCATGGGCGTGACGGCGGGCGTGCTGCCGCTGCTGGCCTACGCGTACGGCAAGGGCGACCGGAAGCGTCTCACCTCCGCGCTGCGCTCCTCCGCGATCGCGGTCGGCGGCATCGGCCTGCTCTTCCTGGTCACGCTGGTGGTCTTCCGCGAGCAGGCGTTCGCCGTCTTCTCGGCCGACGACTCGGTCCTCGCGATCGGCGTCACCGTCCTCGTGGCCCAGCTGACCGCCATGCTCGCCAACGGCTTCACCGGCCTGCTCACCTCGCTGTTCCAGGCGACCGGCCGGGCCCTTCCGGCCACCGTCATGTCGACCGCGCAGGGCGTCCTGTTCATCCCGGCCGTCCTGCTGGGCAACGTGTGGTTCGGCCTGAGCGGCATCATCTGGGCACTGACCTTCACCGAGTGCGCCGTGCTGGTGGTCGGCGTCGCCATGTGGCTGGCCGCGCGCCCGTCGATCGACCGCGGCCTGGCCGAGGGCAGCACCGAGCGCGCCCTCGCGATGGCCGAGGCCTGAGCGAATCCTTCACAGATCGCCCACCCGTCCTCCCGGTCCGGTCCCTAGCGTTCGCGGCATGCGCGTCACGATGATCCTGCCCGCGTTGACCGAGGCCACCAGCCCGCTGTTCCGGCCGATCAAGTACTCGCTCTTCCCGCCGCTCGGCCTGGCCACGCTCGCGGCCTACCTCTCCCCCACCGACGAGGTCCGGATCCTCGACGAGCACGTCACGAAGCTCGACGTGGACGACGACACGCCCGACCTCGTGGTCATCCAGGTCTACATAACCTCGGCCCGGCGCGCGTACGAGTTGGCCGATGCGTACCGGGCCCGGGGCGTCAAGGTGGCGCTCGGCGGCCTGCACGTCACCTCGCTCCCGGACGAGGCGGCGGCACACGCCGACGTGATCTTCATCGGTCCGGGCGAGGACACGTGGCCCCGCTTCCTGGCCGACTTCCGCCAGGGCTCTTTCGCAAGCAGATACACCAGTTCCCGCCGTACGCTGGCCGGGCTCCCGCCGATCCGCAGGGACCTGATCCAGCGGCACCGCTACCTCGTGCCCAACTCGATCGTGGTGACCCGAGGCTGCCCGCACCACTGCGACTTCTGCTACAAGGACGCGTTCTTCGAGGGCGGGAAGTCGTTCTACACGCAGCTGGTGGACGACGCGCTGGCCGAGATCGACCGCCTGCCCGGCAAGCACCTGTACTTCCTCGACGACCACCTGCTGGGCAACAAGCGCTTCGCGTCGGCCCTGTTCGACGGCATGCGCGGCATGGGCCGCCTCTGGCAGGCGGCGAGCACGGTCGACGCGATCCTGGCCCCCGGCCTGCTCGAGAAGGCGGCCGCCGCCGGCCTGCGCAGCATGTTCGTCGGCCTGGAGACCATCAACGCGGCCAACCTGCCCTCGCAGCGCAAACGCCAGAACGTGGGCCGCGACTACGGCGCGGTGGTCCGCCGCCTCCACGACACCGGCGTCATGATCAACGCCAGCTTCGTCTTCGGCATGGACGACGACGGCCCCGACGTCTTCGACCGCACCGTCGCGTGGGGCGTCGAGCACGGCCTGGAAACGGCGACGTTCCACATCATGACGCCGTATCCGGGCACCGCTCTCTACAAGCGCATGGAGCCCCGCCTGCTCCACCGGGACTGGGACCGCTACGACACCCGCCACGTGGTCTATTCGCCGCGCGGGATGACCGCCGCCCAGCTGGAGGAGGGCTACTGGCGGGCCTACCGGGATTTCTACCGTTGGCCCAACATCTGGCAGGGCGCCAAGGACAAGCCCGCCCGCTCCCGGCTGCGCCACTTGGCGTACGCCGGCGGCTGGAAGAAGTTCGAGCCACTGTGGGACGCCCTGATCAGATCCGGTCAGGTGCTGCGAGCCTTGCCGTTGCTGGAGCACGCGCTGTCCTGGCGCGACCAGCAACCCAGCGGCCGGATCCCCCACGAGGCACTCCCGGCCCTGAGCGTCGCCCGCCGTGAAGTCGTCGAGACCGAGCACGCGCACCAGGCTCGGCGCGGGCCGGAATCGCTCTGACCATCCGCAGCGGGCCGGTGTGGCCGGTCGCCCAGCTCCGGCCGGACACCGTGTTTGCGACATGCGAATGCGGAACGGATCGCATTACGGAACCGCATGCCGACCCGATCACCCGCGCCAAGGTGGCACGTTTTTCCTCTTACCGCTCCGCTGATTTTCGCGGGACAATAACTCATGCGCCAGATACGGGGTCAGATGCAATTCTTCAACCACACCCAGATAGCACAATGGCGCGACCCCACCAAACGCCGAAACTACTCCGCCGGCGCCGAAGAATTCCGCCGCGAGCATCACGAGCGCCGACAGTACGGATTGATTCAACGCCACACCCGCAAATGGCGCAGCCTGCACGGCGACACCCCGATGCCACCACTGCCCCCACCCCGCCCCTACCGGCCACGCCACCGCCACCCGGCCGCGCCAGGCCCGGCTGGCCCGGCCGCAGTCGGCCCGATCGCCTCGACCACCCCAGGCCCGGCCACCGCAGGCCCGGCCACCGCAGGCCCGGCCACCGCAGGCCCGGCCACCGCAGGCCCGGCCACCGCACACCCGGCCACCGCACACCCGGCCACCGCAGGTCCGGGCGCCAAGGGCCCGGCTACACCAGGCCTGGCCGCCGCAAGTCCGGGCGCCCCAGATCTGGCCGCCGCAGGCCCAGCCGTCCCCGACCGCCGGCCAGCCTCAAGCCGGTCAGCCCAGCGCCTCAAGCCGTACCCGCACGAGCCACTCAACCCCCGACGGCAGCCACCACTGGGCCACCGGCCATGGTGCTGCCGAGGAGGCCTGCCGCGCGCCCACCACAACGCCACCGCCGGGACCACGATGACGGCCCTCGACCGCACGCTTTATTGCGCCCGTCGAAAACCAGGGGCTGCGCCGATCGGCACACGCCTAGCCACCGGCGCCGGACAAAACTAAAACAGCTGCACGGCGCCCACCGCGACCATTCTATCGCCGTCGGGAAAACAACTCAACGACGACATCGGTCGCCATACCAAAGGAGCCGTCCAGGGACAGGAAGACGGCTCACGGAAAGCCTCCGCGGTGCATTGAACTCCCTGACCACCTGACACCGTCCGCGATGATCGCCATCCGCGAAGGCGGCGCTCCTGGCGCGCTTCCGTCGGGTCGAAAGCCGGCCGGAAGGGCTTGGAACGTCTCAGTGTCATGCGGCCCGGCCTAGCAATCACCGGCGTCTGGCGCTCCGGCCGGACCATGGGTGGCCGTGAGCGCGGTGACACGCGGCTAGTCCCGCGGGAGGTCCTGGTGGCGGGCCATCCAGCGCAGGGCGTAGAGGCCGCCGGTCAGGGCGGTCGCGGCGGGGACGAACAGCAGCAGGGCCGTGACGAACGAGTAGTCCTTGCCGTCCGCGGCCAGCAACGCGATCGGGGGCAGGAGCAGCAGGCCGACCATGACGTACAGCCAGACGGGCTGCTCGCGGTGCGGGCGGCGCAGGAATCCGGTGTGGTTGGTCATGGTTCCCGACATACCCGAAACGGGCGGGACCTATCGTTTCGCTCGTGACATCGCAACAAAACACCCTCGCCCGTGTCATCACTGAGGTCTTCGCCCCGGCGGTTCTGGTCACCGCCCTGCTGCTGGTGGTGGGCCGCTGGTGGGGTGTGCCGGCCGCCGTCTTCACCGCGGGCATCCCCATGGCGTACGTCTTCCGTGGCGTCCGCCGCGGCGACTGGGCCGACCACCACATCCCCGAAAGGGCCCACCGGAAGGCCCCGCTGCTGTTCGGGGTGGGCTCGGTGGCGGTCGGGCTGACCGCGCTCGTCCTGCTCGGGGCGCCGCGGTCGCTGCTCGCCCTGATGATCGCCGGGGTGGCCGGGCTGCTGGTCTTCGGCGCGGTCACCGCGTTCTGGAAGATGTCCATCCACGCCGGGGTCGCCGCCGGCACGGTCGCCGTGCTGGTCGCCGTCTACGGGCCGTGGGCCCTGCTCAGCACCCTCTTGCTGCCTCTGATCGGCTGGTCGCGGGTGCGGCTCACCGCGCACACGCCGGCCCAGGTCGTCGCCGGGACCCTGACCGGCGCGTTCATCGCCGGCACCGTCTTCCCCGCATTGCGGTGATCGACGAGGGACAATCAACGGTATGACGTATCCTCCGCCGCTCTATCACGGGGACAAGGGCGAGGTCAGCGCGACCTACCGCCCGGACGGCACCGCCCCGGAGCTCGTCTATCCGACAAACGGCACCCGCGTGCACTATCTGTCCACGGGCGCCTCGACCAACGGGCTGTTCGGCCTCTACCGCTGGGAGTGCGGTCCGGGCGTCACCGGCCCCGACCCGCACTTCCACCATTCGCTGGCCGAGAGCTTCTACATCCTCAACGGCGTCATGAGCATCTACAACGGAGAGCGCTGGATCGAGGCTTCGCCGGGCGACTACGTGCACGTCCCGCCGGGTGGCATCCACGCGTTCAAGAACCGCTCGGGCGCGCCGGTCTCGATGCTGCTGCACTTCTCGCCGGGCGCGCCCCGCGAGGGCTACTTCGAGGGCCTGGCCCACCTCGGCGAGATGAGCGAGGAGGAGAAGACCGCCTTCTATCTGGAGCATGACAACATCTGGCTGTGACCGAGTCAGTGATCGAACTCTTCGACCGTGTGGCCGACCGCTACGACGAGGTGCTGCCCTTCTTCTCCGAGCTGGGCCGCCTCGTCGCCGAGCGGCTTCCCAGCGGCGGCGGCCACCTTCTCGACGTCGGCGCGGGCCGGGGCGCCATCGCGCTTCCCGCCCGCGACCGGGGTTTCACGGTGACCGCGACGGACGCCGCTCCTCGCATGGCCGAGCTGCTGGCCCCGCATGTACCCGTCGCGGTCGTCGACGCCGAACACCTGCCCTTTCCGGACGCCACCTTCGACGTGGTCACCGCCGGGCTCGTCATGCACCTTCTGGACAACCCCGATTCGGCCGTACGGGAGGTGCGCCGCGTCCTGAAGCCGGGTGGGCTGTTCGCTTTCACGACGCCGGGACGCGTGCCCGACGGTTTCGAGTTCGCCGACGGCGCGAACGCCCTGTTCGCCGAGTTCTCCCAGCACCTTCCGCCCGGCGGGGGCATGGGCGCGCCGTTCGACGAGCTCGCGTCCCTGGCCGCGGCCGGTTTCACCGCGGCCGAGGAGACCGACCTGCGGGTGGAGATCCCGGTCGACCGGGCCGAGACCCTGTGGGAGTGGTTCCGTACGCACGGCACCCGCAAATTCCTCGACGATCTCGGCGACGAGCACCGGGCCCGCTTCCGGGCCCGGCTGCTCGCCGACCTCGAGGCCCGCGACCGTGTCGTGCTACGCCGTTACGCGTGGCTCTACACGGCCCGGGCCTGAGTGCCGCTCAGTCGTCGTCCCCGTCGTCGCCGCCGTCGTCATCGTCGTCGTCCCCGTCGCCGCCCGGGCAGCCGGAGAGGGTGAGCACCGTGGCGACGCCGCCCGCCGCCAGCAGCACCCGGCCGAAGAAGGCTCGCCTGCCGATCCGTTCCTCATCGTCCATGACCGCATTGTGGCAAGCCGGGAGCCCGGCCGGAACCCGCTGTCACCGAGAAGCGACGGTACGGGCCGGGAGTGCCGTGATCGATCTCGGTCATGCCGAGGCGCTGGAGGATCCGGATCGACGCGATGTTCCCGGTGAGCGCCTCGGCCCAGATCTCGGTGAGGCCGAGTTCGCCGAAGCCGTAGGCCAGCCCGGCCCGTGCGGCCTGGCCGCCGTAGCCCTTGCCCCACCGGCTCGAGTCGCCGATGACGTAGCCGAGCTCGCGCCGGTGCGGTTCCTCACCCTGGAGGTCGACGTAGCCGACCAGCTCGCCCGCGTGGACGGCGGCCAGCCGGATCAGGCCGGCCGGCGGGCCGGTCACGATGTGGAGCTGGAACGCGAGGTGCGTGTCCAGGGTGAGGCCGGGCGTCCACTCGGCCGCCGCCACGAAGCGCGGGTCCCGCGACCACGACGCGATCGTCGCGGCGTCGGCCGGGGTGAGCGGCCGCAGCTCGACGACGGGTGGAGTCAGCGGAGCAGCGACGGCATGGCCTCCTCGAGCATCGGGCGCCAGCCGGGCAGCGGGGCCACGCCGGTCGCGGCCCAGCGGTCGTGGCCGAGGACGCTGTAGGACGGGCGCCGGGCCGGCCGGACGAAACGGTCGCTGGTCGTCGGCCGTACGCGGCCGGGGTCGTGACCGGCCGTGGCGAAGACCGCCCGCGCCAGCCCGAACCAGGTGGTGGAGCCGGCGGCCGTGCCGTGGTAGATGCCCGGGTCGGCCTGTGACAAACCTAGAGCGACGAGTTGCCGGGCGAGGGCGTACGACCAGGTGGGCGGCCCGGTCTGGTCGTCCACCACGTCGACGGTGTCGCGTTCGCGGGCCAGGCGCAGCATCGTACGGACGAAGTTGTTGCCGTGTTCGCCGTAGAGCCAGGCCGTGCGCACGACCGTGCCCCCGGCGGCCAGGACGGCCCGCTCCCCCGCGGCCTTGCTCCGGCCGTAGGCGTTCACCGGAGCCGGAATCGCGTCCTCGGGGTAGGGCGAGGTGGCCGTGCCGTCGAAGACGTAGTCGGTGGAGACGTGGATGAGGCGCTTGCCCGCGGCCGCGGCCAGGACGGCGACCGCGTGCCCGTTCACCGCGGTGGCCGCTTCCTCGTCGGCCTCGGCGCCGTCGACGTCGGTCCAGGCGGCCGCGTTGAGCACCACGTCGGCGCCTTCGACCGCGGCGAGCACGTCGGACGAGGAGGAGATGTCCAGATCGGCCCGGGTCGCGGCGACGAAGGTCTCGCCGGCCGCCGAGAGGGCGGCGGACAGGTCGCGGCCGAGCATGCCTCCGGCGCCGGTGACGAGCCAGCGCATCAGAGGCCGGCCCGGGCCTTGAGCGGCTCCCACCACTCGCGGTTCGACCGGTACCACTCGACCGTCGCGGCCAGGCCGCCGGCCAGGGTGACGGCCGGGGCGTACCCCAGTTCCTCCGAGATCTTGGTGATGTCGAGCGAGTAGCGACGGTCGTGGCCCTTGCGGTCCTCGACCGGCCGGACCATGTCCCAGCCGGCGCCGCAGGCGTCCAGCAGCATGCCGGTCAGGTCGCGGTTGGAGAGCTCGGTGCCGCCGCCGATGTTGTAGACCTCGCCCGCGCGGCCCTTGGTGAGCGCGAGCTGGATGCCCCGGACGTGGTCGGAGACGTGCAGCCAGTCCCGGACGTTGCCGCCGTCGCCGTAGAGCGGAACCTGCTTGCCGTCGAGCAGATTGGTGACGAACAGCGGGATGACCTTTTCCGGGAACTGGTAGTGGCCGTAGTTGTTCGAGCAGCGGGTCACCACCACGTCCATGCCGTGCGTGCGGTGGGCGGCCAGCGCCATCAGGTCGGAGCCGGCCTTCGAGGCGGCGTAGGGCGAGTTCGGGGCCAGCGGCCACGTCTCGGTCCAGGAGCCCTCGTCGATCGAGCCGTACACCTCGTCGGTCGAGACGTGCAGGAACCGCCCCACCCCGGCCCGGCGCGCCTCGTCGAGCAGCACCTGCGTGCCCAGCACGTTGGTGGTGACGAACGGCGTGGCGCTCTGGATCGACCGGTCCACATGGGACTCGGCCGCGAAATGGACGATCGCGTCGTGTCCCGGCAGAAGTTCGCGAAGCAGCGCAGCATCGCCGATATCGCCCTGAACGAAGCGCAGTCGCTCATGCGACAGCGGCAGATTGGCCCGATTGCCCGAATAGGACAGGAGGTCGAGCACGGTGACGTCGGCGTATTCATCCTGAAGGATGGCGCGGACGTACTCCGATCCGATGAAACCGGCACCCCCGGTCACGAAAATGTGCACGGCTGGCGAGTGTAGACGTGCGCCGCACTCTGCGTAACCTGCGCGGGTGCGAGGAATTCTGCTCGCCGGGGGAACCGGCTCACGTCTCTGGCCCATCACCATGGCCATGTCCAAGCAGCTCATGCCGATCTTCGACAAACCGATGATCTACTACCCGCTGACCACCCTGGTGTCGGCCGGGATCCGGGAGATCATGATCATCACTACGCCCGAGGACCAGCCGCACTTCCAGCGACTGCTGGGCGACGGCTCGCAGTTCGGGCTGGCCCTGACCTACGCGGTGCAGCCGCGCCCGGAGGGCATCGCGCAGGCGTTCCGGATCGGGGCCGAGTTCATCGGCGACGACCCGGTGGCCCTGATCCTGGGCGACAACATCTTCCACGGTGTCGGCCTGGGCCGGCAGCTCACCCGCTTTGCCGAGCCCGAGGGCGGCCGCGTCTTCGCCTATCCCGTGGCCGATCCCGAGCGTTACGGCGTCGTCGAGTTCGACGACACGGGCAAGGTCCTCTCGATCGAGGAGAAACCGGTCAGGCCCAAGTCGACGTACGTCGTCCCGGGGCTCTATTTCTACGACGCGGACGTGGTGCGCATCGCCGAGAAGCTCGTGCCGAGCGCGCGCGGCGAGCTCGAGATCACCGCCGTGAACGAGGAGTACCGGCGCCAGGGCCGGCTGGACGTCACCGTGCTCGACCGGGGCACCGTCTGGCTCGACACCGGAACCTTCCAGTCGATGGTCCAGGCCTCGGAATACGTGCGGGTCATCGAGGAGCGGCAGGGCCTGAAAATCGGCTGCGTCGAGGAGGCCGCGTGGCGCCTCGGCTTCATCGGCGACGATCGGCTCCGCGAGCTGGCCCAGCCGCTTCTCAAGAGCGGTTACGGCCAGTATCTTGAACGCCTGCTGGACATGGGAGGTCCCCGGTGAAGATCCGCCCCTTGAGCATCGAGGGCGCGTGGGAGGTCACCCCCGTGCAGCACGGCGATGACCGTGGCACGTTCCTCGAGTGGTACCGCTTCGACCGCCTGGCCGAGGCCGTGGGCCATTCGCTCGACCTGAGGCAGGCCAACCTCTCCACCTCCGCGCGCGACGTCGTGCGCGGTGTCCACTTCGCCGATGTGCCGCCGGGACAGGCGAAATACGTGACGTGCGTGTCCGGCTCGGTCCTCGACGTCGTGGTCGACCTGCGGGTCGGCTCGCCCACCTTCGGCGCCTGGGAGGCCGTGCCGCTCGACGACGTGGAGCGCCGCGCCGTCTACCTCGCCGAGGGCCTCGGTCACGCGTTCTGCGCGCTCTCCGACGACGCGACGGTCACCTATCTGTGCTCGGCCACCTATCGGCCCGGCCACGAGCACGGCGTCCACCCGCTCGACCCCGAGCTCGGCATCGACTGGCCGGCCGGCGCGGCCCTGTTGTCGCCCAAGGACGCGGCCG
Source organism: Actinoplanes sp. NPDC000266 (assembly GCF_042899005.1). Taxonomy (NCBI): domain Bacteria; kingdom Bacillati; phylum Actinomycetota; class Actinomycetes; order Micromonosporales; family Micromonosporaceae; genus Actinoplanes; species Actinoplanes sp. NPDC000266. Next base: position 79,065 of record NZ_JBIAZI010000017.1, on the reverse strand, counting down.
CGCCGACACTGGCCGAGGCGCGTGCCGCGGGGCTGCTGCCGCGCTACGACGAGTGCCGCGAATTCACCGCAACCCTTGGTCGGGTTCAAGACATTCATCCATCCCCGCCGGACGATTGACCCGCGGCCGTTCAGTTGGTATGTGGCAAGCAATTCCGAGACGGTGTGCGGGCATGCAGGACGAGAACCGAAGATAGTCCGATGTGACCACTTTGGAGACTGTTTCTTCATCGCCCTCATCCGAACCGTCATCGGACTCACACGGAAAGGCGTAGCGCGATGGCCGCGCGTTCGAAAGTCTTTCTCGTGTGTGTCCGGCGGGTAACCCGCAGCGCCGCGTGTCCGGCATGTCCGATACGTCGGGGCCCAGGGCATTGATCGAAGAAAGTCGATGACGGAGGCACGGAGTGCAGACAGTCGATTCAGTGTCGACCCTTGACCTCAGTGACAGAGTTCCGCAGCTCAACGGCCGCCCACAGGCCGGACGGGCCCGAGCCGGGTGGCAGAACAAGTACGTGCTGGCCCTCTACCTCATCGACTTCGCCGTAGGGCTGGCGGCCGCCAACTCGGCGCTGCTGCTGCGCTTCGGCACGCCGAACCGGGATCCGTTCGCCACCGGCTATTTTCTATTGACATTTCTCATTCCTGTTGCCTGGCTGGCCTGCCTCGCCCTCAACCGCGCGTACGAGCCCCGTCACCTGTTCGTCGGCACCGACGAGTATGCTCGCGTATTCCGTTCGGGATTGGCGCTGACCGCGGTCCTGGCCATTGTTTCGTTCGCCTTCGACCTGCGTTTGGCCCGCGGTTACGTGATTATCGCGATGCCGTTGGCGGTGGCCGTCGGCCTCGCCTGCCGATTCGCGCTGCGGCAGCTCCTGCACCGCACCTGGGCCCGCGGCCGGCACCTGCACCGGGTCATCCTGGTCGGCCACGAGCGGGCGGTGGCCGACATGGCCCGCCGGCTGGGCCGAGAGCGTCACCACGGCCTCGACGTCATCGGGGCCTGCCTGCCCGCCGGCCCGAGCCGCGGGGGCTTCGTGCTCGGTCTCCCGCCCGTCTACGGCACCTTCGACGGCGTGGCCGCGGCGGTCTCCCGCTCCGACGCCGACACGGTGGTCGTGCTTTCCTGCCCCGAGATCGACGGCCCGGCCCTGCGGCGCCTGGCGTGGCAGCTCGAACGCGACGATATCGACCTGATCGTGGCCAGCACGCTGGTCGACGTCGCGGGCGACCGCACGACGATCCGCCCGGTCGACGGCCTGCCGATGCTGCACGTCGAGCACCCGCGGCTCAAGGGCAGCGCCCGGCTCGTCAAGGCCGCCTTCGACCGGGTCGGCGCCTTCGTGCTGCTGCTGCTCGCTTCACCGGTGCTGGCCGCGGTGGCGGCGATGGTGGCGTTCGACCCGCGCGGGCGCGGACCGGCCATCTTCCGGCAGGAGCGCGTCGGCAAGGACGGCCGGCTGTTCACCCTCTACAAGTTCCGCACCATGGTCGTGAACGCCGAGGCCCGCCTCATCGAGCTGCGCAACCTCAACGACACCGACGGCGAGCTCTTCAAGATGCGCAAGGATCCGCGCATCACGCCGATCGGCCGCTGGCTGCGCCGGTTCTCCATCGACGAGCTGCCCCAGCTGGTGAACGTGCTCAAGGGCGACATGTCGCTGGTCGGCCCCCGGCCGCCGCTGGCCCGCGAGGTGGCGGGATATCCGTCCGACATGCTCCGCCGCCTGGCCGTGAAGCCCGGCCTCACCGGTCTCTGGCAGGTCTCCGGCCGCTCCGACCTCTCCTGGGAGGAGTCGATCCGGCTCGACCTGACGTACGTGGAGAACTGGTCGCTCTCCATGGACCTGGCCATCCTGGCCCGCACGGTCAGCGCCGTGGCCCGCAGCTCCGGAGCGTACTGAAAAGCAGCACAACGAAATCCGGCCCGGTCCCCGCGAGGGGGCCGGGCCGGTTTCCCTTGCCTGTCAGGCGGGCGCGACCGCCGTGTCCCGGGCGTCGGTCGGGCGCAGCCGGACCGGCGCGGCCAGGTGCGCTAGCAGCACGTCGGCGATGCGGTCGCCGGCGTGGCCGTCCCAGAGGGCCGGGGCCCGCTTGGCCGGCGGATCGGCCAGGACCCGGCGGGCCGTGGCCACGATGAGCTCCGGATCGCGCCCCACGAGGATGTTCGTGCCCTCGGTCAGCGTGATCGGCCGCTCGGTCGAGTCGCGCGTGGTCAGGCACGGCACGCCGAGCGCGGTCGTCTCCTCCTGGATGCCGCCGGAGTCGGTCAGCACCATCCGGGCCGACGCCTGCAGCGCGATGAAGTCGAGATATCCGGCCGGCGGGATCAGCCGGATGCCCTCGGGCAGGCCGGCCGTCTCGAGGCGGGCGGCCGTGCGCGGGTGCACCGGCAGGATCACCGGAAGCTCCTTCGCGACCTCGCCGAAAGCGCCCATCAGCGCGCCGAGGATCTCCGGGGAGTCCACGTTGGCCGGACGGTGCAGCGTCGCCAGCGCGTAACCGCCCGGGGTGAGCCCGTGGCGGTGCAGCGCGTCGGAGCCGAGCGCCCGGTCGAGGTTCGCGTGCAGGGTGTCGATCATGACGTTGCCCGCGAGGTGGATCTGGTCCTCGTGATAGCCCTCGGCCCGCAGGTTGTCGACCCCGTCCGGCGACGGGGCGAACAGCAGGTCGCTGAGCCGGTCGGTGGCGAGCCGGTTGACCTCCTCCGGCATGCTCCAGTCGCGGCTGCGCAGGCCGGCCTCGACGTGGGCCACGGTGATGCCGGCCTTGGCCGCCACCAGCGCGCAGGCCAGCGTCGAGGTGACGTCGCCGACCACCACCACCGCGTCCGGCTCGAGCTCGTCGACCAGCGGCTCGAAGGCGAGCATCACCCGGGCCGTCTGCTCGGCGTGGCTGCCCGAGCCGGTGCCGAGGTGGCGATCGGGCTTGCGCAGCCCCAGATCGGTGAAGAACACGTCGTTCATCGCGGCATCGTAGTGCTGGCCGGTGTGCACCAGCACCACCTCGGCGCCGCGCGCCTCGAGCGCGTCCATCACCGGCTTGACCTTCATGAAGTTCGGCCGGGCCCCGGCCACGCAAATGATCCGGGGCATGCTCAGATCACCTCGACCGTGTCACCGGAGACGCGCCGCCGGGTGTCGAGCAGGCAACTGGCCTCGCGGGCGATCATGTCGTAGTCGAACTCGTCGTGGTCGGCCAGCAGCACCACCGCGTCGGCGGCACGCACCTCCTCGGCGTCGGCCGTGACCATGGTGAGGTCGTCGGCGCCGTGCACGGCCTCGACCACGTGCGGGTCGGCCACCCGGACCTCCGCCCCCATCTGGCGCAGCAGCTGCACGACACGGACCGCGGGCGATTCCCGGGCGTCACCGGTGTTCTTCTTGTACGCCAGGCCCAGCAGGAGGATCCGGCTGCCCGAGACCGAGCGCTGGCGGCGGTTGAGCGCCTCCATGAGCCGGCGCACCACGTAGTCGGGCATGTGGTTGTTGATGTCGTTGGCCAGGTCGACGAAGCGGAAGCTCTGTCCCAGGGCCCGCTGCACCCGCCACGACAGGTACGACGGGTCGATCGGCAGGCAGTGGCCGCCGACGCCGGGGCCGGGCGTGAACCGCATGAAGCCGAACGGCTTGGTCGAGGCCGCGTCGATCGCCTGCCACACGTCGATGCCGAGGTCGTGCGAGATCATCGCGATCTCGTTGACCAGCGCGATGTTCACGTGGCGGAACGTGTTCTCGATGAGCTTGGCCAGCTCGGCCTCGCGCATCGAGGTGACGGTCACGGTGGTCTCCACGACGCTGTCGTAGAACGCCTTGACCCGCTTGAGCGACTCCTCGTCGAGGCCGGAGACGACCTTCGGCGTGTTGACCAGGCCCCAGGTGGGGTTGCCGGGGTCGATGCGCTCGGGGCTGAAGCCGAGGTGGAAGTCGACGCCGGCGGTCAGGCCGGACTCCTTCTCCAGGATCGGCAGGACGACCTCTTCGGTCGTGCCCGGATACGTCGTCGACTCGAGCACGACCAGCGCGCCCGGGCGCAGGTGGCCGCCGAGCATCTCGGAGCAGGCCTCGACGTACGACAGGTCGGGCGCGCCGTCGCGCAGCGGCGTCGGCACCGTGATGACCGCGATGTCGAAGCCGGCGCAGTCGGCCGGATCGGTGCTGGCCTTGTAGTTACCGCCCGACAGGACGGCGCCCAGCCGCTCGGCCGGGATGTCCTCGACGTACGACTCCCCCTCGACGAGACGGCCGACTCGGACGGTGTCGACGTCGAAGCCGACGACCTCGTGACCGACCTCGGCCGCGCGGACGGCCAGCGGCAGCCCCACGTATCCCTGGCCGGCGATGACAACTCGCATGGTGCTTTCCCCTTTAGTTGCGCTCGGCGACCGGCGCGGGCCGGACGGTCCGCACCCACTCGCGGGCGACGAGCCCGACGAAGGCGACGTTGGTGGTCAGGTAGCGGCGCCCAAGCCGGCGCGGCTCCTGCAGTGCCCGGTAGAGCCATTCGCAGCCCACGCGCTGCCAGGCGGCCGGCGCGCGCTTGACCACGCCGGCCAGCACGTCGAAGGAGCCGCCGACGCCGTGCACGACCTTGGCGCCGGTGCGGGCGCCGTAGGTGGCCACGAAGACCTCCTTCTTGGGCGAGGTCATGCCCAGGAAGAGCAGATCGGCGCCGCTGGCCTTGATGCCGTCGGCCACCGCCTCCGACTCCTCGGCGGCGTAGTAGCCGTCGCGGTAACCGGCGATCTTCAGCTTCGGGTGCTGCTTGCGGACCCGCTCGACCATGGTCTCGAGGACCTCGGGCTTGGCGCCGAGGAAGTAGACCGAGTGGCCGCGCAGCTCGGCCATGTACATCAGCCGCTGGAACAGGTCGATGCCGGCGACCCGCTCGGGCAGCGGCTGCCGCAGCACCTTGCTGGCCCAGACCACGGACTGGCCGTCGGCCACGATGAGGCCGCAGCCGGTGACCGCGTCGCGCAGGTCGGCGTCGCCGCGCATCTTCACGATCTTGGCCGCGTTCACGACGCCGACCTCGAGCAGCTCGCCCTTGCCGACCGAGTCGAGGCAGCGCTGCACGGTCTCCTCGAGGGTCAGCGCGTCCAGCGGCACGCCGAACAGGTCGCGGCGTCCCTCGGCGGCGGTGGTCGTGGTGCTCATCGCGCGATCCCTTCCGCCGGGACCTCCACGGAGGCGAGCCAGGCGAAGTAGAGCCAGCCGAACTCGTAGGGCCGGCACTCGCGGTCGAGCGAGAGCGGCTTGTAGACCCGGTCGATGACCGGGAGCTTCAGACCGGAGCGGGCCCGGGTCGTGACCGTGTGGGCCGCGCGCACGATTTTGCGCGGGTCGCCACGGAAGACCTTCCGGACGGTGAGGCCTTCGTCGTCCAGCAGCATCGGGTTCTCAGCGTCGCCCAGCTCGGCCGGGCCGAGCAGCCACAGCAGGCCCTTGCGGATCGGCTCGTCGAAGTCGGTGATGCCGCCGGCCGCCTCGGCCAGGTCGAGCAGCGCCATCGGGCCCATCGCGTGCTGGTGGACGGTGTAGACCGGGTAGCCCTCGACGACGCCGCCGGTGCGGGCGTCGTAGTGCCACCACCACTGGCCGTCCGGTCCCTGGAGCCGGCAGATCTGCTCGGCCGTGATGCGGGCCGCCTGGAGGGCCTCGGGGTCGCCGCCGTCGGCCGACTGGTGCAGCCGGGCCAGCGCCTGGATCGGGTAGACCTGGTCGGCGAAGCAGGCGACGTGGTCGCGGTACGCCTTGACGAGGCCGGGGGCGGTCGCGTGCGGGAACAGCGGGCTGCCGGGCCGGACGCTGTCGAGCAGCCGCCGGCGGGCCTGTGCCAGGTGCTCCTCCACATCGGCCTGCTTGCGGGCGGTGGCCAGCGCGGCCACGACCCAGGACGCCTCGACCACGTACTCCGGGGCGGTACGCCGGTCGGACGTCCGCAGCCGCTCCAGGGCCTCGGGAAGGCGCGGGTGCCCGATCTGGGCGGCCGCCCACGCGACGAGCGCGATGTCGCCCAGGTTGGTGCTCGTCGCCTGCCGGTCGACGAGCAGGGCCACGAACTTCTCCAGGTCGTGGCCGCCGAGCAGGGCGGGCACCTGGTCGGCCGGGAGCCAGGCGACGCCGAGCGCCACGATCGCGGCGTAGCGGAGGCTCGTTCCGGACAAATGCGCACTCACCGAGCCATTTTCGGCCGTGAATACCCTGGTGAAGGCGAACTCGTCCGTTTCGGTGCGGTACATCGTGGGCAATCCGCGCGACGCGAGCGCGAGAAGCCGGTTGGTCAGGTCGATCGTCTCGCCGTCGAGGTGGACGTATCTCGCTGGTGCTGACGTCATGGCGTCCTTCCGGAGGCAGGGCGACCGGCGGGCTGGATCAGGGTGCCCGCCAACGTTTTTTGCGTGGCCGACGCTGAGGCTACTGAGGACGATCCACCCGCCGGAAGGTATGACGGGTTGCTGACTCGCCGTTACGGGCGATTCGCGCGGAGCCTTCCGATTACTCCGACCGTACGGCAGACGCCTCTTTCAGAATGGTCAATGCGGATTCGACGTTTCGGGCCGCGCTATCACACCTTCGGCCGATGGCCGAGCCAGCGAAAGAGGGCCCGCCGTACGGCGGGCCCTCCTCGTTCAGCGGGGCTACCTCCGGGCGACCGTCACCGTTGACGGCGCGGACACCCGGACGTTGCCGGACGAGTCGGTGACCAGGGCCAGAAGGGTCACCTTACGGCCGGCGTACCGGGCGCTGGGGATCCACGAGAACTCGTACGGCGAGACCGATGTGGTCCCCACCTTGACCCCGTCGGCCAGCAACGTCACCGACCGGACGGCGAAGTCGTCGGTGGCCCGCACCAGCGGGCGCACCGCCTCGCCCACCTTGACGTCGACGATCGCCGCGGCCGGGCGGGCGTCGGCCACCCGGCCCACGCCGGTCGGCAGGTTGCGCGACTTCGGGGTGCTGACCGTGCCGGCGTCGGTGAGGACGACACCACCGGAGACCCGGCTGTCCTTGACGAAACCATCGGCGCCGTAGGTGAACTTCACCGGGCCGGTGACGATCGTCCGGCTGACGTATCCGTGGTTGCGGATGCCGCTGCGGACGGTGTTCTCCGGTGCGCCGTCCTTGCCGCGGGCCCCGTCGATCAGGATGCCGCCGGTGACCACGCTGCCGGCCACGGTGAGCTCGCTTTCGACAGTTCCGGGGCCGGAGCCCTGGATTACTCCGGTTTTGACTACGCCCCAGGCGCCGGCCTTGACGACGCTGTTGCTGAGGCGGCCGGCCGCGCCGAAGTAGGCGACACCCGCCTCGGCCTCCACTTTGCCCGAGGTGACCGTGACGCCCGAGATGTCGACGAACATCTCATTGGTGTCGGTCGAACCGAGCGACTGCCGCGACACCGTGATGACGTTGCCGCCGCCGTCGCGCAGGTACGGCTGGTCGCCGGCCAGGGTCGTCAGCGACTGGTCGGGCTCGATGACCACCTTGTCGGCGCCGGCGCCCTTGATCTTCAGCGGCTTGGTGATGGTCAGGCCGTTCTTCGCCCCGGCCTGCACCGGGTTGGAGTTGTGATTGACCGGGGTCGAGGACTCCTGGTAGATGCCCTGGCAGACAACGATGGTGTCCCACGGCGACGCGTAGTCGACGGCCGTCTGTACCGACGTGAACTGCGCGTTCGGGCACTGTTGGCGGTCGTCGTCCACGGTCCACACGGTGCCGCTGTCCTTCAGGGCGATGGTGCCGGGCGCGTTGTCGTACGCGGCCAGGGTCGCCGCCGGAGTCGTACCACCAAGGTTGTAGCGGCCGTAGCCGGCGCCGTTCGCCTTGGTCGTCCCGTCGGAGAGGATCTGGGCGCCGGAGGCGCTCTCCTGGAAGCGCACGTCGGCCAGCTGGATCGAGCCCGACTTCGGCATGGCGCCGGTGCCGAAGCGCAGCTCCAGCGAGGCCAGCGAGCCGACGTCGACGCCCTGCCGGGCGAACTCGGTCAGCGGGACCCGGATCTGGTCGAGCACGATGTGCGTGTTCGGGGTGTTCGTGCCGGTCGACATGTGCAGGGCGTTGCCCCAGCGCGGGTCGCCGGCCGCGACGACGGCCTCACGGCCGGTCGTGTCCTTCAGCGCGATGACGAAGTCCTGCGTGGTGGACGCGGGGTCGTACGAGGTGGGCTTCTCGTTGGGCCAGACCGGGCTGGCGGCGGTGCCGTTCACCGTCGTGTCGCGGGTGTTGTCGCCCCGGTTGTCGGCGCCCGGGTTGCGGGTGTCGAAGAAGTTCACCGCGGCGTCGAGGGCCAGCGACTCCAGGCCCTTCATGTTCCTGGACGCGGCCGGGATCCGCGCGGTCAGCCTCGCCGCCGAGCCCTGCTCCCAGGCGAGAGTGAGCTGGCGGCCGTACGAGTGGTTGACCGGGGCGTTCTCGCGGGTGCCGTTCTGGCCGCCGAGCGCGGTTGCGGCGGGCAGCGGGCACTGCTTGGCCGCGGCCGGCAGCCCGGTCTTGCCGAGCTGGGCCGGGGCGAAGTCCTGCGGCTCCGGGTTGCACCAGTCGAAGCCCTGCGGGGTCGCCGCCGGCTTGGTGGTCACTCCGGCCGCCTGGGCGTACGGATCGGCGAAGCCCGACCCGGACAGCGAGCCACCGAGCGCGTTCAGCGTGAGCGGGTTCTCCACCTCGGGACGGATCAGGTCGACCCGGGCGCCGGCCCCGGCGAAGTAGGTCGTGTTGACCCTCTCCTGGCACGGGATGGCCGTGCCCGAGGCGCTCGTCGGGCAGGCGCTCGCGGGCACCTGGAGCTTGGACGAGGTGTTCGTGAGCTCACCGGTCATGTACGGCTCGAACGCGCCCTCGCCGCCGATGTACCGCCGGAAGAACGCGGCCATCGTGGCCAGGCCGAGCTTCTCCTGGTCGCCCATCCGCTGCGGGTCACCCGAGATCTTCGTGTTCGTGGCCCGGTTCAGCGGGTCCGCGTTGTCGATGGCGTAGTTCAGGGCCGGGTCGGTGTAGCTGGCCGCGCCGCTGAGCCGCAGGTTGTTCGGGTGCACGTTGGTGGTCGCGAACGGGGCCGAGTTGCCGCACGCGGCGTCGTTGTTGGCCTGCCCGTCGGCGCCGCCGTCGGCGTACCAGACCGAGTTGTACCAGTTGTGGATGGCGCCGAGATGCTCCACCTGGATCCGGGGGAACGGATCGCCCGGGTTGACGTACTGGGAACGCTCGAACTCCCGGGCGCCCATCAGGTTGGAGACGTCGCCGTCGCACATCGGCAGGATCGTCATGAACGGCATGCCGTACGGCGCCTTGCGCTCGTAATCGGTCGGCGCGAGCGAGATGACGCCGTTGATCGGGTAGCGCGGCCCGTCCGTGCGGATGCGGTTGTAGTCGAGGAAGTTGGTGACCGCGTCGCCGCCGCGCGAGTGGCCCATCAGGCCGATGCGGGTCATGTCGAGGTGCCCGGCGAGGGCCTTGCCGACGGTGGTGTGCTCGTCGACCGGCAGGCCCTTGGCCTTGTTGGCGGCGGTGATGGCGTCGAGCGCGGCCGACAGGAGCATGCGGCGGTTGTGCATGCCTTTGCCCTTGGCGTTGTCCTGCCGCATCATCAGCTGGTCCTGCGAGATGGAGAACGTGGTGTAGCCCCAGGTCGCGAGGTTCTCGGCCAGATAGGCGTAGCCGCTCTCGTTGTGCTTGTACTGCGCGCACGTCGCCGTGGCCGAGTCCTGGCCGGAGTCGCAGGAGCCGTGGTTGCCGTGCACCAGCACGATCAGCGGCGACGGCTGGGTCCGCTTCTTCCAGTCGGGCATGTAGAGCTGGCCGCGGATCTCGACGTCCATGGGCGCCTGCGACGTTCCCGCCGTGGGCGCCGCGCCGTCGGAGTTGGGCTCCTGAATGGTGGCGAGGCCGAACTTGGCCTCCTGGATGACCTGGTGACCGTACGGCCCGCGGGCCGTCGGGTCGGGCAGGGAGGCCGGCTTGGTGGTGGTGGTCGCCGTGGCCGGGGCGGCGATGCCCACGAGCGAGACGACCACCGGCAGAGCGATACCGAAAACGCGCCTAAGTGTTCCGTGCACGCATTTCTCCCCAGAAAGGAGTGAAAGAATGACGAGCGGAACGCTAAGAGTCAGACGTTTCTCAGGTGTTTCTCAATTAATTCGAAGGCGGGAAGGGCAGGCTGGCCGGCCGGACGAGCGCGGTCACGGCGCGACGGCTGCGCTGATGTCCCAGCGCAGCTCGCGACGCCTCGCGGAGGAAGACGGCCGACCAGTACACGGCGGCCGCGGGCGCGGAATGCCGCATTCGGTAGAGCCTGACCCGGTTGACGGTCAGCAGGCTCCACAATGCCGGCGACACCCGCGACTCGCCTCCGATATGGACAACCTCGGCATCGGCCACCAACTCGGTCACGAAACCACGATCCCGGGCGCGCAGGGCGAATTCCGTTTCCTCGGAATAGAGGAAGAACCGCTCCTCCCACGGCCCGCACGCCTCGAGGCAGGCGCGCGACATCAGCATCACGGCGCCGGTCGCCCAGTCGGCCGTGCCGTCGGTGAAGTAGGCCTCGCGGTCGAGCACCGTCTCGCCCAGCGCCGGGAAGCGGCCGGCCCGCTGGCCCAGCACGGCCTCGCCCAGGGCGCGGCGCACGGTCGGCTCGCGGCGCAGCGAGAACGCCACGTGGCCGTCCTCGCCGAGGATGCGCGGCACCGCGATGCCGACGTTCGACTTCTCCAGGCGGGCCGCCAGCTTGGCCACCGAACCCGGCGTCAGCCGCACGTCGGGATTCAAGAGCAGGACGGCGTCGTACGGATCGGCGACGCGCAGCGCGGCGTTGAAAGCGGCCGCGTAACCGGCGTTGCGCCCGGTCTGCTCGACGTGGCAACTCGGGACGAGCTCGCGGGCGATGTCCACGCTGTCGTCGGCCGAGTTGTTGTCGGCGACATAGAGGCCCCAATCGAGGCCGCTGAGCCCGTCGCCGAGCGAGCGCAGCAGGCCCGGCAGCACCGCGCCGCTGTTGTAGGTGACTACTACTACCGCGACTCTCATGCTGTCCTGCTGCTTTCGTCTCGGAGCCAGGTCGTGAAGTCGCCGGCGCGCACGGCCCGCTTGGCCCGGCGCCGGGTGACGAGCGTGACGGCCAGGAAGACGGCCAGTTTGGGGGCGGCCAGGGGATTCGCCCGGACGATCCCGATCAGATCGGCCTTGGTGGTACGGGCCTCGTCCACCGCGTCCGGCAGGGCCTGCTGGAGCTGCGTCGTGGCGGTGACCGAGCGGACCCGCCGCCGGATCAGATCGCCGAGGGTCCGGGGCGGGTGTACGACCACTCGCGCGCCCGGCACGATCCGGCGCTCCGCAGCGCTGAACGCGACCGAGGCGGCCAGGTCGTCGCCCATCACGTCGGGCACCGCCCGCAGCCGTTCGCGGGCCTCGCCGGTCACCGCGATGACGCCCCGGCCGAACAGGCCCTCGCGCACCACCGGAAGCTGCTGCCAGACGTCGTAGTACCACCGGACCGGCCACGACGACTTCGCGGTCGGAACGACCCGCTCGGGTGCGGCCGCGAGCACGCCCGGCTCGCGCAGGGCCTCGGCCAGCCGGCGGACGCCCTCGGCGTCCATCTCCACGTCGGCGTCGAGATAGACGAGCTCACTGCCGGTGGCCCGCTCGTCACCGGCCCGCATCGCCGCGTATTTGCCGGGCCGCTCCAAGTCGACCACCTCGACGGGCGGGCCGAAGGCCCCGGCCACCGCCGCGGTGTCGTCGGTGCACCCGTTGGGCACCACCACAACCTGCATCTCGCCCGGCTGCGCGCCGGACACGAGCGACCGCAACAGCCGGCCGATGACGGGCGCCTCGTTGTGCGCCGGGACAACCACGCTGATCACGCTGGCAGTATCGCGGGGCCGGTCGATCGACACCACCCTGTGTCGGATCCTCGCCCAAGGACACGCCGGACGGCCACCGTGGACGAACCCTCGGATGGTCAGCCTCGACCGGACGGCCGACTGCCGCTGACACCCGGTTATGCGAAAGGGTGGTGGAGCAATCCAGCAACTTCGGGAAAGGCAGGGCAATACGTGTACGTCTCGGTACGCGACCGGCCGGCAGCCCAGCCGGGCCGCACCGCCGGACGGGTGGCGACGACCGTGGTGCTCCTCGGCGTGGTCAGCATGTTCACCGACGTCTCCTCGGAGATGGTCGCCGCGGTTCTGCCGCTCTACCTGACCACCCAGGTCGGCCTCGGCTACCTGGCGTACGGCTTCGTGGACGGCCTCTACCAGGGCGTGAGCGCGGTCGTCCGGATCGGCGGCGGCTACGCGGCCGACCGCAACGGGCACCCCAAATGGATCGCCGTGGTCGGGTACGGCGTCTCCGCCCTGAGCCGCATCGCCCTGCTCCCGGCGCACGGCTTCGCCACCATCGTCTCGGTCATCTCGGCCGACCGGCTCGGCAAGGGCCTGCGCACGGCGCCGCGCGACGCGCTCATCGCCGCCTCGAGCGACCCGGCCCAGCTCGGCCGGGCCTTCGGCGTGCACCGCACGCTCGACACCATCGGCGCGGTGCTCGGCCCATTGGTGGCTTTCGCCCTGCTGGCCATGGTTCCGGGCAGTTACGACTCGGTCTTCGTGGTCTCGTTCGCCTTCGCGATCGTCGGCCTGGCCGTGCTGCTGCTGTTCGTGCCGAACATGCGCACCCACGCCGCCACCGCCCGCACCGGCCTGCGCGTGGTCTTCCGCGAGCTGGCCGGCCGGGGCCTGCGCAAGCCGCTGATCGCCACCGCCCTCCTCGGCGTGCTGACGGTCGGCGACGGCTTCCTCTACCTCTCCATCCAGCAGCGCGACGACCTGACGGCCAGCCTGTTCCCGCTGCTCTACGTGGGAACGAACGTCGCCTATCTGGCCTTCGCGCTGCCGCTGGGCCGCCTGGCCGACCGCGTCGGCCGGGCCCGCGTCTTCGTCGGCGGGCACGTGGCGCTGCTCGCGGCCTACTTCGCGGCCGGCGGCCAGTTCGGCGGCATCGCCACCACCGTGCTGGTCCTGCTGCTGCTCGGCACGTACTACGCGGCCACCGACGGCGTGCTGCCGGCGCTGGTCAGCCGGCTGGTCAGCGAGGAGACCCGGGGCAGCGGCATCGCGGCCGCGCAGACCGTGGTCGCCCTGTCCCGCTTCGTCTCCGCCCTCGCCTTCGGCAGCCTGTGGGTGCTGATCGGGCGCGGCAACGCGCTGCTGGTCGTCGGGGTGCTGCTCGCCTGCGCGCTGCCGGCGGCCTGGATGCTGCTGCGGCCCTCGGACAACAAGCTCAGCGAGGCCCGCGCGTGAGCACTCGCATCCGGATAGCGGTGCTGGCCGGCATCGTCGTGCTCGCCCTGGCGGCGGCCGGCGTCTACGTGCTGCGGGTGCAGCGCGAGCAGGCGTCGGAGGCCAAGGCGGCCCCGGCCGTGCCGGTCTCCGACCTCTCCACGGCCATGGCCGGGCCGCATCTGCTGTTCCGCAACACCGCGCTGGGCAACGGGTACGGCAAGCTCGCGGTGGTTCCGCTGAGCGATCCGGGCGGGCCGCGGGCGCTGACCGACGTGTCCTGCGAACGGGCCTACTCGGCGGCCGGCCGCACGGTCTGCCTGTCGGCCCGGCGGGGCATCACGAACACGTACAAGGCGCAGGTCCTCGACGACGGCTGGAAGGCCACCGGCGACCTGCCGCTGACCGGCCTGCCGAGCCGGGTCCGGCTCTCCCGCGACGGAGCGCTCGCCGTCACCACCACGTTCGTCTACGGCGACTCCTACGCCACCGTCGGCCAGTTCTCGACCCGGACGCTGGTCACCCGCATCGGCGGGAAGGACTCGGCCGACCTCGAGACGTTCAAGTTGTACGTGGACGGCAAGCGCGTCACGGCGGCCGACCGCAACCTGTGGGGCGTCACGTTCGCCGACGACGACACCTTCTACGCGACCGCCGCCTCCGGCGGCAAGACCTGGCTGGTCAAGGGGAGCCTGTCGAAGCAGAGGCTCGATTCCCTCCGTACGGACGTGGAATGCCCCTCGCTCTCCCCCGACCGCACCCGGATCGCCTTCAAGAAGCACGGCGACCTCCCGAACGGCGAGTGGCGGCTGGCCGTCTACGACCTGCGCACCGGCCAGGAGACCGTGCTGGCAGAGACGCACAGCGTCGACGACCAGGCCGAGTGGCTCGACGACGGCACGGTGCTGTACGGCCTGCCGCGCACCAACGACAGCGGCGCGGCCACCAGCGATGTGTGGGCCGTGCCGGCGGACGGAACGGGCAAGCCTCGCGTACTGGTGCAGGACGCCTGGTCGCCGGCGGTGATCCGCGGATGACTGACACATTCCGTATCCCAGTTGATCACGGGACGACGCTAGGGTTCCGCAGGACGTGTACCGCATCGATGAGGGAGCACGATGACCACCGACCCTGGCAGTCACCTCCGCGAGCCGAAGCGGGGCCTGATCATTCTGGCCGGCGCTCTCGCCGTCGCGGTCGTGACCGCGCTCGTCGTGATCGGCACCCGGCCTGAGCCGCCCCGCACCACCGGCGCCATCGTCGGCGGGCAGTCGCCCTCGGCCTCCGGCCCGGTGACCACCGCCGCGACGGCGCCGTCCGTGCCGCCGTCGGCTGTGCCCAGTTCACTGCCACCGTCGCCCAGTAACTCCGTACCACCGTCAAGCGCCGCCACCAGCACCAAGCCCGCGCCCGCCAAGACGTCGGCGAAGCCGGCGGCGCCGCCCGCCGCCGCCCGGCCCACGTCCTTCCCCAACGCCTCGAACACCGGCGTACGCCCCGGGGTGAAGCTCAAGGCGCGCGGCGACATCACCGTGACGAAGAACGGCACGGTCCTCAACGCGCTCGACGTCACCGGCGTCATCACGGTCCAGGCCAGCAACGTGGTCATCTCGAACACCCGGGTGACTAACAGCGGGAAGGCCGACTGGGGCATCGTGCAGACCGCCGGCGCGAGCAACCTCGTGGTGATGGACAGCGAGATCCGGGGCAACGGCAGCGAGAGCATGCACCAGGGCATCTACAACATCGGCGGGCACATCACGGTGAAACGCACCGAGATCTCGCGCATCGCCGACGGCGTCGCCACCAACCGCGGCCTCATCGAGGACTGCTACCTGCACTCGCCTCAGGTCTACGACGGCGACCACGTCGACATGATCCAGTCGACCGAGGGCCCGCCGTCCGGCGCGTCGTTGACGATCCGCCACAACACGATCATCAACGACGAGTTGCAGACCTCGGCCATCGCGCTGTTCCAGGACTTCGGCGTCGCCCGCAACGCCCTGATCGTCGGCAACTACCTGGCCGGCGGCGCCTACACGGTGTACGGCGGCGAGGGCGACCACGGGCAGTCCAGCAACATCCGGATCGAGAACAACACGTTCGGCAAGGACGTCTTCCCGAAGGTCGGCCAGTGGGGCCCGATCGCGCACTTCGACGCCAACGGCCCCGGCAACACCTTCACCGGCAACGTCTTCGCCGACACCAAGACCCCGGTGTCCCTGTCATGAGGCGGTTTCCGTGACCACATCCACGCTCGAGGGCAGCCGCGGCGACCTCATCGTCTACTTCTCCGGCAGCCGCTGGGACGGCCCACCCGGCCACGACCGCAACATGGCGTCGGCGCTGAGCCGCTTCAACCCGGTCCTCTTCGTGGAACCACCGGTCTCGGCCCTCACTGCGTTGAAGCGCCCCGAGCTGGGCAGCCTGATGGACGGCCCGCGCCTGCGGGTCCTCAACCCCCGCCTGGCCCACCTGGTGACCCCGGTCGTGCCCGGCCACAGCCGCCCCGGCCTGCACCGCCTGGTGCCTCCGATGGTCCGGCGAGCTGTTTTCAAGGCGGTCGAACAGCTCTATCCTTCCCCGGCTCCGCTCGCCGCCGTGGTCTCCTCCCGCGTCGAGGACCCCGGCTTCGACATGCCCGCGCGGCGACGCGTCTTCTACGCCACCGACGACCTCGTGGCCGGCGCCGGCATGCTGGGTCTGCCCCGCGAGCGCCTGCTCCGCGAGGAGGCGCGCTCGCTGCGCCGGTCCGACGCGGTCGCGGTGGTCTCGGAGTCACTGCAGAAGAGGTACGCGGGCGACGGCTTCCCGGCCGAGTTCGTGCCCAACGGCTGCCGCCCCGACCTGTACGCCTCGGTCGACGAGGCCCCGCTCCCCACCGACGTCCCCCTTTCCGGCCCCATCGCAGGCCTGCTGGGCCACGTCAACGACCGCATCGACCTGTCCCTGCTCGAAGCCGTGGCCGACACCGGCGTCTCCCTGCTCATCGTCGGCCCGGTCGCGCCCGGCTACCAGGCCGACCGCTTCACCGCCCTCGCTCAGCGGCCCAACGTCTGCTGGACCGGCCCCAAGCCGCACACCGACATGCCGTCGTACCTGCGCCTGATCGACGTCGGCCTCACTCCGTACGCCGACAACGAGTTCAACCGGGCCAGCTTCCCGCTGAAAACCTTGGAATACCTCGCCGCCGGCCGCGGCGGCGTGGCCACGCCTCTGCCCGCGGTCACCTGGCTCGACACCGACCTGGTCACCCTGGCCTCGTCCCCAGCTTCCTTCGCCGCCGCCGTACAGGCCGAGCTGGCCGTGCCCCGCACCGCTTCGCTGGCCGACGCCCGCCGTGCCTTCGCCCGGAAGCACAGCTGGGACCGCCGCGCCGCCCAACTGGCCGACCTCCTCCACCTGGACGCCTCGTGAAGATCCTCGTCTACGCCCACCGTCTCGAGGTCGGCGGCACCCAGGTCAACGCCATCGAGCTGGCCGCGTCGCTGCGCGACCACCACGGCTACGACCCGGTCCTGTTCGCGACCCCAGGCCCGATGGTGTCCCTCGCTTCGGAAAAGGGCCTGCGCTTCCTTCCCGCCCCCGAGCCCGGCGCCCACCCTTCCCCGGCCCGGATGCGCGCCCTGCGCGCGGCCGTCCGCGACGAGAAGCCCGACCTGATCCACGCCTGGGACTGGACGCAGACCCTTGACGCCTTCTACGGCGTACACCTGCCCACCGGCCTCCCCCTGCTGGCCACGGTCATGTCGATGGCCGTGCCCCGCCTGATCCCCCGCGCGATCCGCACCACCTTCGGCACCTACGAGCTCCTCGACCAGGCCCGAGCCGCCGGCCGCGACCGCCTGGGCCTGCTGCTGCCCCCCGTCGACGTCCACCTGAACGCCCCGGATGCCGCCCTGGGCAAGGAATTCCGCACCACGCACAACCTCGCCCCGGACGACATCCTCGTGGTGACGGTCTCCCGCCTGGTCGAGCACCTGAAGCTGGAAAGCCTCCGCCGCACGGTGGAGGCCATGACCACCCTGGGCGCCGAGAGCCCCCGGCTCCGCCTGGTCATCGTCGGCGACGGCACCGCCCGCCGCGCCATCGAGGCCCAGGCCGCCGCGGTGAACGAGGTCCTGGGCCGCCCCGCCGTCCTCCTGGTGGGCGCGATGGCCGACCCCCGCCCCGCCTACGCCGCCGCGGACGTGGTGGTCGGCATGGGCGGCTCCTCGCTGCGCGCCCTCGCCTTCGCCAAGCCCACGGTCGTGGTCGGCGAGAAGGGCTTCGCCTCAGCCTTCACCCCGTCCACCGCCGACAAGTTCCTCTACACCGGCATGTACGGCCTGGGCGACGGCGACGAGGGCAACCGCGGCCTGATCGCCGAGATCCGCCAGGCCGCCCACCCGGAGGCCGCCGCCGAGCTGGGCGACTTCTCCCGGAACTTCATCCTGCGGAACTACTCCCTTGAGGCCGTCACGGCCAAGCTCGACGAGCTCTGCCACGAAACCGTGGCCGACCGCTCCCCCATGCGGGCCCGAGCCACCGATGGCCTCCGCACCGCCGCCGTACGAACCGCGGGCGCCGCCCGCGACCTGCTCCCGTCCCGCTGAGCGGGCGCCGCGATCACCGGCGGTGCTGCGGGCGCCGCCGGCGCAGCGGCTCGCCGTTGACGGTCAACCGGAACCGGCTTCCGCGCACCCCAATCGGAATCGGCTCGATCGCGACGCGTGGCGCGAACTTCGACAACGTGATGAGCAGACCGCCGACGACAGCGACGGCGATGCCCAGCCACACCAGGTTCATCACGCTCAGCGTGAGGCCACCGACCGCGAACCCGGCCCCGGTCTTCGGCAACATACTTTGATACATGCTCAGCCCTTCGATAGAGGTGGCCACGGAAGTCAGGTGGCGGCCCAGCCGCCCTTGTCCCCGCGGAGGAACCTGAGGAACGCCTTCGAGTAGATGAAAGTCAGCAGCAGCGTGTACAGCTGCTCGGGCACGAAGAGCCCCGCGTACAGGCGGGCCCGCCAGCCCATCGACCAGACCGACGACACCCGCTCGACGAGCAGCACGGCCGACGGAATGGTCCACCACCAGGAGAACGACACCGAGCCGAAGACGATCAGCGAGACCGCGAGGGCGATGAGATAGGTGGCGGCCACGACCGCGGAGAGCAGCAGACCGGCCTGCTGGCGCCAGTAGACCCAGCGCATGTGGAACGGCATGAGGCGGCCGTACTGGGTGATGTTGCGCAGTGCGCCGAGATACCAGCGCTCGCGCTGCCCGATCAGCTTCGGGACACTCTCCATCACGTCGGTGGTCGCCCACATCCCGCCCGGCGAGATCACTCGGTAGCCGCACGCCTGCAGGGCGAAGGTGAGCTCGTTGTCCTCGGTCAGGCTGTGGGTGTCGTAGAAAGACCGGCCCCCGGGCAGCAACGATCCTTCCTGGCGCTGGCGGCGCACATCCAGCAACGCGCCGTAGGAGAACAGGGTGCCGGTGCCGGTGAGCACGAAAGCCCGGTGCCCCATGCGCTTCGCGGTCTGGCCGTACCGGTGGTACTCCATGCGCTGCAGATAGCCGAGCGCGCTGGCGCAGTCGCGGCCGGCGAACGTGCCACCCACCCCGCCGACCCCGGACGTCAGGTTCGCGGCCGCGATCTCGAGGAATCCCGGTGACAGCGTGGTGTCGGCGTCCATGACGAGCACCGCCCAGCTCCACGGCTCGGCCAGGTAGGGCTCGAGCCGGTCCAGCGCGAAGTTGATCGCTCCGGCCTTCTTGTCGGGATTGTGCCCGGGAACCGTGATGACGTAGGCGCCCGCACCGGCGGCGACCTCGGCGGTGTCGTCGCCGCAGTTGTTCGGCACCACCACGATCAGATCGGGCGGCCGGGTCTGCCGGTGCAGCGACGCGATGGTGGCGGCGATGGCGTCGCCTTCGTTGTACGCGGGAACGAGAGCCGCGATCTTCAGCGCCGGCGCCGGCGCGACGCGCCTGGTCCCCTCGCCGGGGATACGCTGCCGTGGGAACCGGGTGTGGGTGCCGGCGTACATACGACGTCCTTGATCTCCAGTGGACATGTGTGGTGTTTCCGGCCAAGACGCTATTCCCGGCACGCCGGTTGCGGCATCGCCCACGGGAGGTCACCCGAACGGAGATCAACACCGATGTCCGGCGCGCCGGCCCAACGATCATCACCACACCCACCACGAACCGGCCCACCGCATCTGCCAAGCGCGTGCGTTCCGCCCTGGGGCAAATGCGGTTGACCTGCTCCGCGGCGGCCGAGACGCTTACGGCATGGATCCGACGTCGCTCGGGAACCGGATTGCCTGGGACACCGCCTATCGGGAGCAGCTGCGGGCCTTCGGCGGGTTGCCGTCCGGTGCCGCGCTGACCGCCGGCGAACACGAGCTGCTCCGCGACATCATGGCCACGCGGCCCGTGGTGGTGCACCCACAGAGCGGCAACGGCAAGGACGACATCGCGCTCGTACGGGCCGGCGCCCGCGCGGTGATCGGCGTCGACTACAGCCAAGTCGCCGTCGAAGCAGCACAGAACCGCGCCGGCCAGCTCGGCGCCACGTGCCGCTACGTCCTGGGCGCAGTCCCTGGTGTGCCCCTGCGCGACGGTTGCGCCGACCTCGTCTACACCGGCAAGGGCGCCCTGATCTGGATGCCCGACATCGAGGCCTGGGCCACCGAGATGGCCCGCCTGCTACGCCCCGGCGGCCACCTCTTCCTCTACGAGGGCCACCCCGCCACCGAGCTGTGGACCTGGGACCTCGACCGTCCCCGCATCCGCCCCGACCGCGACTACTTCGGGCACTCCTTCGTCTGCGACGACGCCAGCTTCCCCGCCCACGGCGCCGTCATGTGGCAGTGGACCCTGGGCCACACAGTCACCGCGCTGGTGAACGCCGGCTTGGAAATCCGCCATTTGGCCGAATACCCCGAGCCGTTCTGGCGCATGGGCGACGTCGACGCCGCCGCCTTCCGTGGCCGCCTCCCCAACGCTTTCTCACTCCTGGCCCGCTCCGCCCTCACAGACCCCACCTGACCGCCCGGCACACGAGGTCGACACCGAGCGACTCCTATTGTCCGGCCACAGGCGATTGGCGGAATTCCAGCCACCGTTTGCCAAGCCGCTCCCAGATGGCCTGATACTCATCGAACATCGCCCGGATCCGTGTCGGGTCGAGATCCGCGGGCCGGGTCGCGGCGCTGTAGTAGCTGACTTCATCGCGCAGCCGATAGAACTCATATTGCGTCTCCTCCATCAACACCCACCGGGAGCGCCAGGCGAAGAACGGCTCCAGAGTGTTGATCACCGTCACGACGGCGACCAGGGCAAAACCAAGCCCGGCCCAGAAGTCCAGATCCTGAAGGCCCAGGATGATCGTGGAGGCGACGAGCAACGTCAGCGTCGTCACGCGGACGACAGTCGAGTTTCGCTTGAAGCGCTTCTTGCGCGTCCGGGCGTAGGTATTGGCCGTCTCGATCCGAGCCATCAGGTCCTGCGCCAGTTCAAGGGGTGCGAGCCCTGGCACCGGCGCAGCCGATTGGAGCGGCGGCTCCTTGGCACTCATTGACGGATAGTAGCCGGACAAACACGGTTGATCGGCTTACCGGCCGCCGGCCCGCGGAACCGGCATGGAATTGCCGACCAGCCCGCCACTCGGCCGGGCCCGCGTGACAGTTTCCCCCACCCGTACCCCGGCGCGGCAGCGAACAGCACCCACCCCGAATCGCAAGGTCCCCACTCATCCCGGCCACGCGCCCAGAGACCCGCAACCAAGGTCCTGGCAGTTACCCGCTCCCACGCAAGGCTGAGGGCCGGGGGGGGGGGGGGGGGGGGGGGGGCCCCCCGCGCCACCCCCCCCCCCCCCCCCCCCGCGCGGGGGCCCCCCCCCCCGGCCCTCAGCCGTCCACCGCAAGTCCCCCCGACTCACCGAGCCGGAACAGCCTCCTCCGAGGCCGCAGGCTCCGGATCAGACGCCGGCGTGCGAATCAGCTTCAGCGCCGGCCAGGCCACCGCCACAAAAGCCGCCGTACTGAGCACAGCCCCCAGGAAGAGCGTCAACAGGTCACCGTCGACCACCCGCTGAACCCCGATCCCGACCAGCGCCGCCGCCACTCCCGCCAGCACCGGCCGGACGCAAGCACGGATCGAATCCCACCACGGGACCGGAACGGTCGCCACCGCCGCCAGGTGAAGCGGAATCGCCACCGCCAACGCGACGATCAGGTGCGCAATACCCGCCCCCCGGATGCCGCCGTGCGACACCCCGATGATCAGGGCCGGCAGCAGCGCCACGATCCACGCCGCCTGGATGTACATGTTCAGGCGCGCCTTGCCCACCGCCGTCAACAGGTCGGCCGCCAGCTGCATCGCCACGCGCAGCCCGCCCAGGACGGCCAGGAATGTCAGGGCCGCCGCCGCGCCCGACCACTCGGAGCCGTAGACGACCCGGGTGGCCGGCAGGGCGTACACCGCCAAGCCGGCCACGACCAGAGACGTCGGGATCAGCATCAGGGTCAGTGATCGGCTGAACGCCGATCTCAGCGCCGGCAGGTTGTCCTGCAAGCGGGCGAACGCCGGCACCGAGACCCGGGCCACCGCCACCGACAGGATGCTCACCGGCCAGCTCGACAGGTTGAAGGCCATCAGGTACAGACCCAGGGCCTCCGGGCTCATCAGGCGGCCCACCACGATGTAGTCGAGGTTCATCAGGCCCACCGCCAGCAGCAGCGTTCCCGCGATGGGCAGCCCGCCCCTCAGGACGTGCCCCGCCGCCTCGCGGTCCCAGCCCGGGCGGAAGCGCTGCGGGGTGAAGACCAGCAGCAGGACGCCGTTCACCAGGTTGCCGACGAAGCGGCCCCAGGCCAGGCTCCACGCGCCGAAGCCCAGCGACGCCAGCACGACGGACAGGCCCAAGGTGACGATCATGCCGGTGAGGTCGGCCGTGGCCCGGCGCCCCTGCATGAAGTTGCGGGTCAGCATGGCCGACGGCACCGCGAACAGGCCGTTGATGACGACCGAGACGGCCAGCAGGCGGACGATGCCCGCCGCCTCCGGGGCGTTCAGGGCCGACGCTATGCCCGGCGCCCCGAAGAACGCCGCCGCCGCGACCAGGCAGCTCGCGGCGAAGATCAGGGTGGTCGCGGTCGGCGCGATCTTCTCGATCTTGCCGGCCCAGCGGACCAGGGTCGGCTCGATGCCGAGGTCGTTGATGTTGACCAGGATCATCAGGACGACCAGGGCCACCGTGAACTGGCCGTAGTCGGCGGGCGAGAGCAGCCGGGCCAGGATGATGCCGCTGAGGACCGTGCCGGCGCGGGTGGCCAGGCTGCTGACGAAGCTCCAGCCCAGGCCCCGCTTGACTAGTTTGCCGAGCGGCTCTTCCACCGAAATGTTCCTTTCACACCCGGGACCAGCGCGGAGCCGAGGTCCGGATCTCCCGGGACGGGTGGGTGAGGCGCCACACCGCGCCGCAGAGGCCGACCGTCATGCCGAGCGAGAGCGAGTACGTCGTGTAGGTGAGGCAGTCGAACGTGTACGTGATGAACAGGGCCATCACCTGGGTGGAGATGAGCACCAGGCACAGGTGTTTCTGCTCGCTGGTCTCGGCCCGGCGCATGGCGATCGCGGCGACCGTGATGGCGGTCAGATGCAGGCCGGCCAGGACGACGATGCCCACGATGCCGTTCTCCAGGGCCGTACGCATCCACTGGTTGTCCAGGAACTGGTACATGGGCCATTCCCACGTGCCGGAACCGCGGCCGAACCACGGGCGCTGGCTGAAGTACGTGCCGACCATCGCGTACCGCTCGGTGCGCACCTGGATGCTCGAGTCCTCGCTCGCTCCGGCGAAGATGTCGTAGATGGTGCGGACCGTCGACGGCTGGATGGCCGAGATGGCCACGACCGCCGTGATGCCCATGCCGATGATGTTGTAGCGGGTGCGCCACGTCCAGAGCGGCATGAGGATCAGCAGGGCGATGAAGATCGAGATGATGCCCGTACGGGAGATGGTCACCAGGATGCCGGCCACGATGAGGAACGACGCCGCGCCGTACATGGCCCGGACGATCTGCTTGGCCGAGAACTTGGCGAAGTGGATGGCGATGGGTACGGCCAGTGACAGCGCCGCCGCCAGCTCGAGGTAGTGCGTGGTGGTCGCCGGCACCCGTAAGCCGCTGCCGCGCACCTGGAAACCGGGCACGCCGAGGTTGGTCAGGCCGGGCACCTGCATGTATTCGACGATGTTGACCGGGAGCACCCGCTGCATGAGGCCGATGACCGACATGTAGACGCAGCACCAGATGAAGACCTGGAGCAGGAAGCGCAGCCGGCTCCAGTTGGAGATGCCGTCGGCCGCCACGAGTATCACGCCGAGGAACGCCGCCCCACCGGCCAGCAGCGACCGGTCGGCCGCGTTCGCCTCCAGCGGGGTCAGACCCCGGGCGAAGGCGATGACGTACGACACCAGCAGTGACAGGAAGAAGAACAGCGCCGCCCAGCGGATCGGCTGTGGCCCCGGCATCACCAGCTCGGGGCTGAGACGCGTGGCAAGCCACCAGCAGAACAGCAGCACGCACAGGACCGTCCCGGGCCGGCCGACGTCGGCTGTGGTGCCCGGGATGATCAGCCGGGACGGGATGAGGGTGAGCCAGCCGAGGACGAAGGCCAGGCCGAACGCCGCGTCCAGCACGACCAGCCGGCGGCGGGTCGCGTACATCTGGTCGGCGAACAGCGCCGGTTCCAGGTCTCTCGCCGAGATCGGCGGGGCGCTCAAGTGCGCCTGCCGCGATCGTTGCCCCGCTCACCGCCTTGACGGGCCCGCGGCATGGACGGGATCACGATGGTCTCAGCACCGGGGTCGCGGCCGTTCTGCTGCTGGGCGCCGCCACGGGCGTACTGGCCGAGGGGTTTGGTCTTGTCGGCGTCGCCGTTGGAGATCGGCCGGTTGATCTGCGGAACGGACGGGAAGGTGCCGTTCAGCGGGATCGCGGCCGAACCCGGCGGCATCTCGGGCGAGCTGTCGGCGTCCGCGCCCTTGCGGCGCTTGCGGCGGCGCAGGAGTGTGTCGACCAGGATCGTCACGCCGCCGGTGAGCAGGATGCCGATGGCGAAGATGACGACCACGGCCCGCTTGACCTTGCCGCCGGGGCGCTTGAGGTTCTCACCCTTGTCGAGCCGGTACGCCGTGATCATGTCGGCTTTTTTGACGTTGTACTGCTTTTGCAGCGAGTCGACCGACTTCTCGTACTGCGTGGTGACCTCGGTGGTGGCCGACTGCGCCTCCTCGAGGGTGGGCGCGACGACCGCGATGATCGCCACCGGGTTCTTGTCCGAGATGGTGATCTCGAAGCTCGCCGTCTCGTCCTTCTTCTTCAGCGCGTCGAGGAAGGTCTGGTCCTGCGTGGCGACGGTGGCGGCGTTGCTCAGCGACGAGAGGCCGAGCGCCAGCCACGGGTTCTGCACCGAAATGACCTTGTTCGGGTCGGAGGCCACCGTCGGCGGGATCAGCTGGACATACGAGGTGATCGCGTAGTCCGGTTTGATCTCGGTCGCGGCGTAGCCCGTCGCGGCTATCGTGACCAGCAAGAGCGTAACCGAGACATACCAGCGGCGAATCATGAGCTTGGTAAGGTCCCAGAAATCCATGCCGTTCCCCTCGGCCGGTCACACCCCCGGTGCACCGGCATGTCGCACATTCCGCTGACGCCGGGATGACACTAACGTCCTCCGGCGGCGCCAGGCCATCCGTACTTCGGGTCCAGTTTGGATCGGACAACTGACACCCGTCGTCTTCTTCTACCGCATTCTCATCTTCCGTTCATCGGGAGCTCAGCTGTTGGGCGTGAAGACCGGGTCGACCCAGAAGTTGTGGCTCGACCGGGTGGCGGGGAATCCGGATCCGTACTTGAAGACACCGCCGGTGGCCGGCACGTGCAGCGGCGCCGCGTGCGTGGCCGAGGCCAGGCCGCCCGAGGTCACCGCGTAGTGGCCGGTCGTGGTCGCGTACGACACCGTGTACACGTTGCCGGGCGTGATGGCGTACGGCTGGGAGAAGAGCATCGTCTGCCAGCCGGTCGCCGTCTCGCTCACGAAGGTGCCGGTGACCAGCGGGTCGCCCGCGGCGTTCCACAGCGTGCCGGTGTGCGTGCCGTTGTTGCCGGCGCCCCGGTAGTAGCGGATGCCGTTGACCACGCCGGCGACGTCGGTCGTGAACTGGACGCCGACCGAGATGGAGGCCGAGTCGTTCCAGCTCGCGTTGGCCGGCGTGGCCGTGCTGGGCCAGACGGTGACCGCGCCCTGCGGGACGGTCGGCTGCGGCGGCTGCGGCTCCTCGGGAGCGGCCACGAACATGGGGTCGACCCAGTAGTTCGTGTTGCCGTACGAGCTCGTCGGGAAGACGTCGGTGCCGTACGTGTAGAGGCCGTTGTTGCCGCCGGCCCCGGTCAGCGGGCCGTTGACACGCTGGCTGTTGAAGTAGCCGCTGGTGGCCGCGTAGTTGCCGCGAGGCGCGTAGTACGAGGCGACGTACGTGGTGCCGGCGTCGACCTTGTACGGCTCGTCGAAGTACACGCTCTGCCAGCCGGTGGCCGAGTCGTTGACGAACGTCGCCTGGCGCAACCGGCTGCCGGCCGCCGACCACAGGCTGCCGACGTGCGTGCCGCCGTTGCCGGTGCCCTTGTAGAACCGGATGCCGATGACCGTGCCGTCGACGGACGGGGTGAACTTCACGCCGAGCGTGGTGCCGCGGGAGTCCTTGACCGCCGCCGTGTCCGGCGTCGCGCCGGCCGGGAACAGGCTGTTCACGGTCGTCTGGGCCGGGTCGGTGGTGAACTTCCAGACCTTGGGCTGCGCCATCGCGTTGCCGTTGGTGTCGGACGCGGCGACCCGGGCCGTGAAGGTCTCCCCCGCGGTCAGCGCGGCCGCCGGGATGAACCGGGCGGTGCGCGTCGGGCCGTCGTAGTCGATGGTGCCCGCGACGTTGGCGCCGGCGTCGTTGACCAGCGTGAAGGTGATCGCCGCGGCGTTCACCGGCTTGCTGAAGGTGGCCGCCGGCTGAGCCGAGACCGGCGTGTAGAGCGCGTCCGGCGTCGGGGTGACGGTCAGGACGGTCGGCGCGGTCAGGCTCGACGAGTCGAACAGCACGTCGACGTAGTAGTTGGTGGCCGCGTAGGACCGGACCGGGAACTCGCCCGGGTCGCCGAAGACGCCGTTGCCGCCCGAGTCCTGGCTGCGCGGGCTGCTCAGCGGGGCCGCGTTCAGGGCGCGGTAGGCGAAGGCCCACGAGTCGGCCGCGTAGCGCCCGTTCGGCGCCGTGTAGGAGGCCACATACGTCGACCCGGCCACCACCGGGACCGCCGGCGAGAGGGTGAGGGTCTGCCAGCCGGTGGCCGTCTCGTTCTCGAAGGTGCCGCTGGAGAGCAGGTCGCCGTCCTCGGTCCACAGGCTGCCGGTGTGGGTGCCGGTGTTGCCGGCGCCCTTGTAGAAGCGGACCGCCTTGATGAAGCCGTCGGTCTGCGGCGTGATCTTGACGCCGACCTCGGTGGCGCCGGTGTCGGTCGAGGCCGGCGTGCCGGGCACCTTGCTGCCGAACAGCGAGGTCGAGCCGGTGAGGTTGAGGGCCCGGGTGGTCGGGTTGGCGTTCAGGTTGGCGCTGTCGTCGGCCGCACGGACCTTGATGGTGGCCACGCCGTCGCCGGTCACGACTCCGGCGTACGACCAGGCCGTGGTGCCGGTGGCCGGGTGCCAGGTGGCGCCGTTGTCGAGGGAGACCTCGACCGCGGCCACCACGCCGCCGCCGGTGTCGGAGGCCGTGCCGGAGACGGTCACCTGGGCGCCGTTGGCCGTTGTGGCGCCGGCGGCGGGCGAGGTGATGACGACGCTCGGCGCGACGGTGTCGGTCGAGGCGCTGGCTGCCAGGAGGTTGCTCATCCGGGTGGCCGGCTGCACCTTCATGTCGGCGAACAGGTTGATGACCGCCTGCTGCATGTTCTTGTCGACCGGCTCGATGTCCCACTCGCTGTCGTGGTGGTCGTCGAGGCCCCAGGCGTACTGGATGGTGCCGGCGCCGAAGACCAGGGCGCCGCTGGGCGCCTTGTAGAGCGTCATGTGGTGCGTGGTGGTGCCGGGCGTGACGACCTGGCCGAAGTCGCGCAGGTATTCGGGCGTCGGGCCGGTGGTCTCGGACAGCCGGATCAGGCCGGCCGGGCGGAAGCCGTTGTCGACGTCCTCGTCCGACTCGTAGCCGATGCTGTGCTTGGCCAGCTGCTTGGCCCCGGAGGTCTGTGTTGCCACCTCGGTGCCGCGCCAGAACCGGTTCTTGCCCTTGGCCGCCGGCACCTCCATGGTGATGTCGTCGCTGTTGGCCATGAACATGGTGCCGGTCAGCGAGTTCTCCGGGACGCCGCCGTTCGACGGCGGGCTCCAGCGCGGGTCACGCCACGTGCCGGTCCACTCCTCGGTCGGGTCGCTCTTGCGGTTGTCCCAGGTTTCCTTGTAGCAGACCAGGGTCCGGTACGCGGTGTTCGAGCCGTCCTTGCTCGTCTCCCAGCGGGTCTTCCAGTAGACCTCGTTGCCGCTGAAGAAGGCCAGGTTGGTGCCGGAGTCGCGGGCGGCCTCGACGAACGTGCGCTGCGCGCCCGACCAGTACTCGTCGTGACCGACGGAGAGGAACACCTTGTGGTTGGCGATGAGCGCGCCGCGCCGGTCGGCGTCGACGTCGGTGGTGTAGGTGACGTCGTACCCGTTGCGCTCGAGGAAGCGGATCATCGGGTATTCGTTGCTGAACAGGAAGTCGCGGCCGTCGAACGCGCCCCGGGTAGCGAAGGGGCGGTTGTAGCTGAGCTTGGTCGCGCGTCCCTGCGGGCCGCCGTAGAAGCTGGCCCCGCCGTACGTGTTGTAGGCCTGCCAGGTGGCGTCCGAGGTTTTGAACAGCACGTCGGAGTGGCTGGCGTCGTTGCGCACGACGAAGGAGATGTGGCTGGAGCCGCCGTCGGTGCGGGTCAGCAGCGCGAAGTAGACGCCGGAGACCGAGGCCGAGGGCACCTGCCAGGTCGCCGAGGGCGCCCAGGTGCCGCAGTCGTAGATCTGCGTGGCGTCGTCGTCGACACAGGCGGTGGTCTGGTTCTGCGCCGGATAGGTGGTGGGCAGCGTGGTGATGCGCCGCGCGCCCGCGCCACCGTAGTAGCCGATCCGGAAGATCTCGACGGTGAACGCGTGCTCGGCCCGCACCTTGAAGGTGACGGTCTCACCGGCGTTGACGCTCATGTCGGTGGCGAAACCCTGGATGGTGTCGTCGCCGGCGCCGGTGATGTCCCATTCGTCGGACGGGGTGCCGGCGAGCGCGTTCTCACACACGATGTCGTTCGGTGAGCAGGCGGCGGACACCGCCGACGGGCCCAACCCGATGAGTACCGCGGCCCCCAGCACCGTGGCTGTGGCGGCGGCGATAAGCGCCCTTGCTCTATCCATCGTGTCCTCGAATTCCTTTTCCGCTACTTGCCGCAGACCCTATTGGCACGTCCTGACAGGACGACCTCCACCGGTCGGATGATCTCCAACGCCTCTCGGGTCATTCCTGCCGCAAGGCGGCGGCCAGCGCCTCGGCCACCCGGCTCTGCTGCTCGGGGGTGATTTGCGGATAGATCGGAAGCGAGAGGATTTCCGGTGCCACGGCCTCCGCATTCGGGAAGGATCCGCCCAGCTCGGCGAAAGCGCCCGTACGGTGCACCGGGATCGGGTAATGGATGCCGGCGCCGATGCCGGCCTCGTTGAGGCGGGCCAGCACGGCGTCGCGGCGGCCGCCGGGAATCCGGACACAGTAGATGTGCCAGACGTGCTCGTTGCCGTCGAGCGTCTCGGGCAGCACGACGTCGAGGCCGGCCAACAGCTCGTGGTAGCGGGCGGCGGCGGCCCGGCGACGGTCGTTCCAGTCGGCCAGACGGGCCAGCTTCGCGCGCAGCACGACCGCCTGGAGGCCGTCGAGGCGGCTGTTCACGCCGATCAGGTCGTGGTGGTATTTCTTCAGGCCGCCGTGGCTGCCGAGCGTACGGACGATGGTGGCCAGCTCGCCGGACGAGGTGACGACGGCGCCCGCGTCGCCGTACGCGCCGAGGTTCTTGCCCGGGTAGAAGCTGGTCGCGGCGATCCCGTCGACGCCGGCCGAGCGGCCGTGGCGGGTGGCGCCCTGCGACTGGGCGGCGTCCTCGACGACCGCCACGCCGGCCGAGGTCAGCTTCTCGACCTCGGCCATCTGCCCGTAGAGGTGCACGGGCGCGATGGCCTTGGTGGCCGGGGTGACGGCGGCGAGGGCGGCGTCGGCGTCGATGAGGTACGTCCGCGGGTCGCAGTCCACGAGCACGACCTTCGCCCCGCAGCGCGCGACCGCCTCGGCCGTGGCGATGAACGTGTTGGCCGGCAGGATCACCTCGCTGCCCGGTCCGACGCCGACGGCGCGGAAGGCGAGCTCGAGGGCGTCGGTGCCGTTGCCCACGCCGACGCAGTGGGCCAGCCCGGAGAAGGCGGCGTACTCCTGCTCGAACGCGGCCACCTCGGGCCCGCCGACGAAGGCGGTCTCGGCCATGACGCGCTTGAAGCCGGTCTCGACCTCCTCGGCCACCTCCGCGTGGGCGGCGGCGAGGTCGACGAGCGGGATCCGGGACATGTGCTGGCTCCTAAGAAGTTGAGCGGATCAGGCGGGCCGGGTTGCCGGCCCAGACCTCGCCGGCGGGCACGTCGCGCAGCACGACCGAGCCCATGCCGACCAGGGATCGGGCGCCGACTTTCACGCCCTCGCGGACGAGGGCGCCGCTTCCGACGTACGCCTCCTCGTCGAGCACCGCGCCGCCGCCCAGCCGCACGCCGGAGGCGATGGTGCAGTAGTCGCCGACACGGTCGTCGTGGGTGAGCACGGCCTGCGGCATGACGGCCACGTGCGACCCGACAACGACATCAGCGGTCAGCACCGTGCCCGCCAGCAGCACCGTGCCGGGGCCGATCGTGCTGCCGGCGCCGACCGACGCGAGCGGGTGCACGACTGTGGCGTACCGGCTCTCGGGTAGCCCGAGACGCTCGACGATGCTCCGCCGGGCGGTGAAGTTGCGCGGGTTGCCCACGCAGACCACGACCGCGGCGTCCATGTCGCGGGCCATCTCGACCAGACCGAGGATCGGCAGGCCCGAGCGGGTCGTGCCGTGCAGCTCCGGGTTGTCGTCGAGGAAGCCCAGGACGTTCCAGTCGTCGCGGGCGGCCGACGCGGTCTCCCGCGCGAAGCCGCCCGCCCCGACGATGACCAGGTCCGTCACGGCCTGGCCAGCTCCCGCAGGACACCCACGATGTGGTCCTGGTCGTCCTCGGTGAGCTTGTGGTGCAGCGGCAGGATGAGCGAGTCGCGGGTGATGCGCTCGGTCACCGGCAGCGGGCCGGGCGTGACGTCGGCGTAGGCCGGCTCCAGGTGGGCCGCCATGATGCCGCGCCGCGCCGAGACGCCCCGGCGGGCCAGTTCGGCCAGCACGTCGTCCCGGCTCGTCCCGTATTCGCCGTTGATGAGAACCCAGAACGACTGGTAGTTCGTCTGCCCGTGGGCCGGGTCGCGGACCGGCACCAGGCCGTCGATGCCGGCGAGCAGCTCGTGGTACCGCGCCGCCTTGGCCCGGCGGTCGGCGACCAGGCCGGGAAGCCGGCCGAGCTGCACGAGCCCGACCGCGGCCTGGATGTCGGTCATCCGGTAGTTGTAGGCGGTCTCCAGGTAGGCCTCGAGCACCGGCTGGCTGCTCTTGTGCCGGTCGGCCGCGGAGACGTTCATGCCGTGCTCGCGCAGCCGCTTCAGGCGTACGGCCCGGTCGGCGTCGTCGAGCGTCACCATGCCGCCCTCACCGGTGGTGATGAGCTTGCGCGGGTGGAACGACCAGGCGGCCAGGGTGGCGCCGGTGCCGGCCGGCTGGCCGTACGCCGTGGAGCCGGCCGCGCAGGCCGCGTCCTCGACCAGCTCGACGCCCCAGCCCGCGGCCGCCTTGCGCAACCCGTCGGTGTCGAACGGGACGCCGCCCTGGTGGACCGCGATGATCGCCCGGGTGCGCGGCGTCCGTACGGCGTCAATGGTCTCGGTCGTGAGGTTGCCCGTGGCCAGGTCGACGTCGGCGAAGACCGGGGTCGCGCCGACATAACGGACCGCGTTGGCGGTCGCGATGAACGACAGCGACGGGACGATGACTTCGTCTTTTTGCCCGACGCCGAGCGCCACCAGCGCGAGATGCAGCGCGGTCGTGCACGAGCTGACCGCGACGCCCTGTGAGGCGCCGACGACGGCCGCGAACTCCTGCTCGAAGCGGGCCACGCGCGGGCCTTGAGCGACCCAGCCTGAGCGCACGGCCTCGGCGGCCGCCTGGGCTTCTTCCTCGCCCAGCTGCGGAATCATGACGGGGATCATTTCGACGACCGCCACCAGTCGACGAGGCCCTCGAGGCCCTGCTTCAAGGTGAGTTCGGCCGTGAAGCCGAGCTTCTCGGTGGCGGCGCTGGTGTCGGCCAGGCGGCGGGTGACGCCGTTGACCGCGCGGGCCGGCCCGAACTCGGGCGCGAGGTCGCTCTTCATGACCTCGCTGAGCGCGGCGGCCAGGTCGCGCAGGCTCGTCTCGGTGGCGCTGGCGATGTTGAAGACCTCGTCGGTCACGTCGGCCTGGGCGGCCAGGATGTTGGCCCGGGCGATGTCGGCCACGTGCACGAAGTCCATCGTGGCGAGGCCGTCGCCCAGGATCAGCGGCGGGGTGCCGGCGTCGATGCGCTCCATCCAGCGGATGAGGACCTCGGTGTAGAGGCCGTGGATGTCCATCCGCGGGCCGTACACGTTGAAGTAGCGCAGGGCGACGTAGTCGAGGCCCTTCATGGCGTGGAAGCTGCGCAGGGTGGCCTCGTTGAAGGCCTTCGCGGCGCCGTAGAAGGTGTCGTTGTTGTACGGGTGGTGGCGCTCCGTGGTCGGGAACTCCTCGGCCAGGCCGTAGACCGACGCCGACGAGGACGCGATCAGCTTCTTGACGCCGGCCTCGGCCGCCGCCTCGACCACGTTGAAGGTGCCGTCGACGAGCACCTCGTTGGCCAGCCGGGGCTCCTCGGCGCACTGCGTGATGCGGATGGCGGCCAGGTGGAAGACCAGGTCCTTGCCCGCGGTCACCCGCTTGACGAGCTCGACATCGCGGATGTCGCCCTCGACCAGCTCGACCGGGCCGTTCTCCAGGGCCCAGGCCAGGTTGTCCCGGCGGCCGCGGACGAAGTTGTCCAGCACCACGATCTCGGCGGCCCCGCCGCGAACCAGCTCGTCGACGACGTGCGAGCCGATGGTGCCCGCCCCGCCCGTGACGAGGGCGCGCGCGCCCTCGATCTGTACGCCCGTCACGCCATGTGCCCTTCATCGAGTTTGATCATTGTGCCGCCCTCGGCCAGGCTACGCGAGGCCGCCTGGAGGATCTCGAGGACGCGGAGACCGGACCGGCCGTCGGTCAGCGCCGGCTCGCCGGAGGTGATGGCCCGCGCGTATTCGTCGACCATCGTGCGCAGCGCCTCCCGCTCGGTCAGCGCCGGCGCGACCATGTCGCCGGAGCGGTACGAGACGAGGATGTCACGGCGCTGCTCGTCGCCCAGCTCCTCGGGCGAGGCCACGTCGACGCCGCGGTCGTAGATGGCCACGCGCTGGCTCGGGTTGAGGTCGTCCCAGACCAGGGTCCGCTTCGACCCGCCGACGATGGTCGTGCGGATTTTGACCGGGGACAGCCAGTTGACATGGATGTGGGCGATCGCGCCGTTGCTGAGCTCCAGCGTCAGATAGGCCACACATGCCCGGCCCGCGCCGATTCCGTCGGCTCCGTGCGCGGCGACCGCGACCGGGCGTACCGAATCGGGAAGAACGAAGTCGAGAATGGACAGGTCGTGCGGCGCGAGGTCCCACACCACGTCGATGTCGCGCTGGACCAGGCCCAGGTTGATCCGCACCGAGTCGAGGAAGTGCAGCTCGCCCAGCTCGCCCGAGCGCAGCAGCTCGCGGATGCGCAGCACGGCCGGGGTGTAGCAGTAGGTGTGGTCGCACATCAGGGTCAGGCCGCGGCGGTCGGCCTCCTCGACCAGCAGGCGGCCCTCTTCGTACGTGGCGGCCAGTGGCTTCTCCACGAGGACATGTTTGCCGGCCTTCAGCGCCGCCATGGCGACCGGCAGGTGAGTGCCGGCGGGCGTGGCGATGGCGACGGCCTGGACCTCGGGGTCGGCGAGCACCTCGTCCAGGTCCGCGGTGACCTGGACGGTCGAGTAGCCGCCGAGCACACGGCGGGCCCTTTCGACGTCGAGGTCGCAGAGCCAGCGCAGCCGGAAGGCCGGCGTGGCCTGAAAGTTGCGGACGAGGTTGGGGCCCCAGTATCCGGCCCCGACGACGGCGATTCCGATGGGAGTAGTCACGAACATCCTCATCCGGTGCACGGTGGACGGGTTCCGTGCCGGAAGCTATCGATCCCGATGGGCTTCCCGGAAGGGGCTTGAGAGAAATCCGCCCGAGGCCCCCAGGGGCCGCCGGTACGTTCGGTTGAGGTCGTCGGACTCTCGGTCAAAGTGGACGACGACCATCGGTTGGATTGCGCCGCTGGGTCGATTTCGCGACACCGTTTCTTGTTCGGGGGCCGATAGTCTGCCCGGCTATGACTCAGGTAGCACCGACAGCCGACGTCGATACCCGTGCATCTCTCGGCGAAGGCACCCGAATCTGGCATCTCGCTCAGATCCGGGAAGATGCCGTGCTGGGCCGCAATTGCAACGTCGGGCGCGGCGCCTACGTCGGGCCGGGCGTCGTCATCGGCGACAACTGCAAGCTCCAGAACCACGCGCTGGTCTACGAGCCGGCCGTGCTGGGCGACGGCGTCTTCATCGGCCCGGCCGTGGTGCTCACCAACGACGAATATCCGCGCGCGGTCACGACCGACGGCCGGCTCAAGACCGGCGACGACTGGCACGCGGTCGGCGTGACGATCGGCGACGGCGCGGCCATCGGCGCCCGGTCGGTGTGCGTGGCCCCGGTGACGATCGGCCGCTGGGCGCTGGTCGCCGCGGGCGCGGTCGTCACCAAGGACGTGCCCGACTACGCGCTCGTGGTCGGCGTCCCCGCGCGCCGCGTCGGCTGGGTCGGCCGGGCCGGCCGCCCTCTGGAGAGCAAGGGCGACGGCCTGTGGGTCTGCCCCGAGACCGGCGAGACCTACCGCGAGGACGGGGAGGGCCTCACCCTCGCTGGGTGAAGACCCGATCGGGGCCGGCCGAGAGGCTGGCCCCATGAGCGAGCTGCGACACGACGACCGGGCCGACTTCGACGACGCCGACCGCGGCCGGATCGGCGGGCTGGAACCCTGCGTGGTGACCAACACCGAGGGCCGCGTGGTCTGGGACAACGACTCCTTCGGATTCCTCGATGCGGAGTGCCCGGACACGGCGAACCCGAGTCTGTGGAGACAGTCGCAGCTGTGCGCCAAGCAGGGGCTCTACGAGGTCACCGACGGCATCTACCAGGTGCGCGGGCTCGACCTGTCGAACATGACCCTGGTCGAGGGCGACACCGGGGTCATCGTCATCGACCCGCTGGTGTCGCGGGAGGTCGCGGCGGCCGCCCTGCGGCTCTACCGCGATCACCGGGGTGAGCGGCCGGTCACCGGGGTCATCTACACCCACTCGCACATCGACCACTTCGGCGGCGTGGCCGGCGTGGTCGACGGCGAGGTGCCGATCCTGGCGCCCGAGGGCTTCCTCGAGCACGCGGTGGCCGAGAACGTCTACGCCGGCACGGCGATGCTGCGCCGCGGCATGTACCACACCGGCAGCCCGCTCCCCCGCAGCCCGCGCGGCCTGATCGGCACCGGCCTGGGCCAGACGGCCTCCACCGGCGAGGTGACCCTGCTGGCGCCGACGGTCGACATCACGCACACCGGCCAGGAGGAGGTGCTCGACGGGGTCCGCATCATCTTCCAGGTCACGCCGAACACCGAGGCGCCCTCGGAGATGAACTTCTTCTTCCCGGACCGCCGCGCGCTGTGCCTGGCCGAGAACGCCACCCACAACCTGCACAACGTGCTGACGCTGCGCGGCGCCGTGGTCCGGGACGCCCGCATGTGGTCGCGCTATCTGAACGAGGCGATCACCCTGTTCGGCGGCCGGGCCGACGTCGCCTTCGCCTCGCACCATTGGCCGACGTGGGGGCGGGAGCGGATCGCCACCTTCGTTTCGCAACAGCGGGACCTGTACGCCTACTTGCACGACCAGACGCTGCGAATGCTCAACCAGGGCCTGACCGGGGCCGAGATCGCCGAGGTGATCGAGCTGCCGCCGGAGCTGGACGGCGCCTGGCACACCCGCGGTTACTACGGCTCGGTCAGCCACAACGTCAAGGCGATCTACCAGCGCTATCTGGGCTGGTTCGACGGCAATCCGGCGCATCTGTGGGAGCACCCGCCGGTCGAGTCGGCCCGGCGCTACGTCGACTGCCTGGGCGGCGCCGACGCCGTGGTGGCCAAGGCGCGGGAGTACATCGCCCACGACGATCCCCGCTTCGCCGTTCAGTTGCTGAACCACGCCGTGTTCGCCGAGCCCGGCCACGCCGGCGCCAAGGAACTGCTGGCCGAGGTCTACCAGCGGCTCGGCTTCGGCGCCGAGAACGGCACGTGGCGCAACTTCTACCTGACCGGCGCCCAGGAACTGCGTGAGGGGATCCCGACCGGCACCGACGAGGTGAACGCGGCCGGGATGGCCGGGGCGCTCACGGTCGAGCAGCTCTTCGACTCGATCGCGATCCGGGTCGACGGGCCGCGGGCGTGGACGGCCGGTTTCAGCGTCGAGTGGACCTTCACCGATCTCGGCGTCTCGCACCGGATGGTCCTGTCGAACGGCGCGCTGATCCACTGGCCGGCCGAGCCGTCGGGCGGCGCCGACCTGCGGGTGACGCTGGTCAAGGCCGATCTGCTGGCCCTGCTGGCCGGCCGGGGCACGGGCGGGGCCCGGCTCGACGGCGATCCCAAGGTTCTTCAGCGGCTGGCCGAGGTGCTCGACGAGCCCGACCCGTCGTTCGCGATCGTGACGCCGTGAGACGCCGCCCGGGCCGGCGGGCCCGGGCGGCGCGGTCTCAGCGGCGTGCTCCGTTCAGGGTGTCGCGCAGGGCGTAGTACGCCGGCTTCTTGGAGAAGTCGTCCCACATGACCGTCGCGGCGCCTTCCGAGGGGAAGAAGACCGGGACCCACGAGTACTTGTCGGTGAAGCCCCAGATCGTGAACGAGTTGCAGCCGTCGACGGCCAGGCAGGCGTCGAGGACGGTCTTGTAGTACGTGGCCTGGGTGGTCAGCTGCTCGGCGGTCGGCACGCCGCTCGCCGGCAGGTCCATCCGGACGTCGAGCTCGGTGATCGCGGTGTGCAGGCCGAGGTCGTCGAAGCGCTGGAGCACGCCCGCGAGCTGGTCCGGCGCCCCGTATCGCATGCTCAGGTGGGCCTGCGAAGCGAAGCCGTGCAGCGGCACCTTCTGTGCGAGAAGTTGCTCGGCCAGTGCCTCATAGGCGTCGACCTTCACGCCCGGCCACTCGACGCCGTAGTCGTTGAGGAACAGCTGGGCCCTGGGGTCGGCCTGGTGAGCCCAGCGGAACGCGTCGGCCACGATGCCCGGGCCGAGCTCCCGGATGAAGATGTTCTCCTGCCGGTACTCGCCGTTCTCGTTGAAGATCTCGTTGGCCACGTCCCACTGCTGGATCTTGCCGCGGTAGTGGCCGACCACCGTGAAGATGTGGTTCTTGAGGATCGAGCGCAGCTCGGCCTTGGTGAACGTGCCCTCGTTCAGCCAGGCCGGGTTCTGGCTGTGCCACAGCAGCGTGTGACCGCGGAGGACCTGGCCGTTGGCCCGGGCGAAACGCACGATGGCGTCGGCCGGGCCGAAGTTGTACCGGTTGCGCTCGGGGTGGATGAACTCCCATTTCATCTGGTTCTCGGGCGAGACCGAATTGAACTCACGGGCCAGGACCTTCCGGTACGGCCGGTCGTACGTGAACGGATCGGGGTAGGGCTGGTCCACGTGGTGCCCGCCGCCCGCGACCGCGGATCCGATCCGCAAGTCTCGGGGCGCGGCCGCGCGCAGCGTCTTTCCGTCGCCGTGACCATGGGCCAGGGCCGGTTGAGCACCAAGGGCAAGCAGGGGAAGCGTAAAAAGAGCGACCAGTGCCTTTCTCACAGAGACTCCTTTGAATATGCCGACAGAACGGGCCTGATCGGTGGCGATCATGGAAGCCCGTAACTTCCGGAGTTCCCTCGAAACTTAGGGGGATCAAAGGTGTCCGTCAATGTCCGGGGCCCGCTTCACCCCTGGCGCATGAGGCCATTCGGCGGAAAACGTCTCATGCTGCCAATGACCTTGTACCGCTCGGCCACGCGGAGGCCGCCATGTCCGACTACCCGCTCATCGCCGACCACGGCCTCATCGGCGACCTCCAGACCGCGGCGCTCGTCGCCACCGACGGCACCCTCGACTGGTTCTGCGCGCCCCGCTTCGACTCGCCCAGCATCTTCGGGGCGCTGCTCGACCCGGTCCGCGGCGGCCGGTTCGCCATCCGGCCCACCGACAGCGACCACACCGCCAAGCAGCTCTACCTGCCCGACAGCGCCGTGCTGGTCACGCGCTTCATGACCGCCGGCGGCGTCGGCGAGGTCGTCGACTTCATGCCGATCGACGGCGACGAGAAGAGACACCGGCTGGTCCGCCTGGTCCGCTGCGTGCGCGGCGAGATGGCCTTCTCCATCCATGTGGCACCGCGTTTCGACTACGGCCGCGAGGCGTTCGAGACCCGGATGGCCGACGACGGTGTGGTCTTCGAGGGCCCCCGTACCGCGCTGACGGTCCGGCTGATCCGCGAGCCCACCGACTGGCGGGCCGAGGCCCGGGTCGACAACGGCGACGTCCACGCCGAGCTGCGGCTCAGCGCGGGCGAGGTCCGCGGCGCGCTGCTCGAGACCGGCGTCGGCGGCCCGCTGGACGCCGTCCGCGTGGCCGAGGCGCTACGGCTGTTCGACGAGACCGTCGACTTCTGGGAGTCCTGGCTCGGCCGGTGTACCTACGCGGGCCGCTGGCGCGAGATGGTCAACCGCTCGGCCATAACCCTCAAACTCATGACGTACGCCCCGACGGGCGCCCTGATCGCGGCGCCGACCGCCGCCCTGCCCGAGCAGATCGGCGGCGAGCGCAACTGGGACTACCGCTACACGTGGGTCCGCGACGCCTCGTTCTCGGTGTACTCGCTGCTCTCCCTCGGCTTCACCGACGAGGCGTGGGCCCTCGCCATCTGGCTGCGCGACCGGGTCGACGAGCAGACCGAGAAGAACGGCGGCGGCCCGCTGCACATCATGTACCGGGTCGACGGGTCGAGCGACCTGAGCGAGGAGATCCTGCCGCACTGGAGCGGCTATCGCGGCTCCGCGCCGGTGCGCATCGGCAACGGCGCGGCCGGCCAGCTCCAGCTCGACATCTACGGCGAGGCGATGGACAGCATCTACGTCGCCGGCCGCAACGGCCTCGCCCCCGGGCACCAGGGCTGGATGGCCATCCGCGACCTGCTCGACTGGGTCGCGGCCAACTGGTCGCAGCCCGAGGAGGGCATCTGGGAGACCCGCGGCGGCCGCCAGGACTTCACCTACGGGCGGCTGATGTGCTGGGTCGCGCTCGACCGCGGTCTGCGGATGGCCGCCGAGCACGGCCGGCCGGCCCCGCTGGAGACGTGGCGGCGCGAACGCGACGCCATCTACACCGAGATCATGACCCGGGGCTGGAGCCCGGAACGGCAGGCGTTCCGGCAGCACTACGGCACCGAGGTGCTCGACTCGTCGCTGCTGCGCATGCCGACGGTCGGCTTCATCACGCCGGGCGATCCGCGCTGGGCCTCCACGCTGCGCGCGATGGAGAAGGAGCTGGTCACCGACAGCCTGGTCTACCGGTACGACCCGGCGGCCTCACCGGACGGCCTCCAAGGCTCCGAGGGCACGTTCTCGCTGTGCACGTTCGCTTACGTCTCGGCCCTGGCCGCCGCCGGCGAGCTCGACCGGGCCCGGTTCACCTTCGAGAAGATGCTGACGTACGCCAACCATCTGGGCCTGTTCTCCGAGGAGATCGGGCTGACCGGCGAGCAGCTGGGCAACTTCCCGCAGGCGTTCACCCACCTGGCCCTGATCGACGCCGCGGTCACCCTCGACCGGGAGCTCGACCGGCATCCCCGGGCCGCGGCCCGCCGGCACACCCGGGCGGCCCGATGACCGCCGTCGTCACCGCCGCCCCGCCGGCGTTCGACCGGGACGCCCGCGACCTGGTGGCGGCGGTCGCCCGGCTCTCCACCCGGCATCCCGCCTATCCGGCGCTGCGCGAACGGGCCATCGAGGCGTGGCTGTCGCTGGCCCGGCACCTGGCCTATCGCTACATCGGGCGGGGCGAGCCGGCCGAGGACCTGCTCCAGGTGGCCGCGCTCGGCCTGGTCAAGGCGGTCGACCGCTACGACGGCTCGCGTGGCGTCGAGTTCACCACGTTCGCCGTGCCCACCATCGTCGGCGAGCTCAAGCGGCATTTCCGGGACCGCACGTGGTCGGTGCGGGTGCCGCGCCGCCTCCAGGAGCTGCGCTCGGCGATCGCCGAGGCCGACAACGACCTCACCCACCGCCTCGGCCGCCGGCCGACCATCGCCGACCTGGCCGAGGACCTGAGCATCGGCGTCGAGGAGGTGATCGAGGGGATGGAGGGCGCCAGCGCGTACACGGCGGCCAGCCTGTCCGCGCCCACCGGGGCCGACGGCGACTCCGATCTGGCCTCGACGCTCGGCGTCGAGGAGCGCGGCTACGCCCTGGTCGACCTGCGCCTGGCCCTCGGACCGGCCCTGGACACCCTCGACGAGCGGGAACAGCGCATCCTGGCCCGCGACTTCTACGGCAACCTCACCCAGCGCCAGATCGCCGAGCTCGAGGGCATCTCCCAGATGCACGTGTCCCGCCTGCGCACCCGGGCCCTGGCCAAGCTCCGCCGTTACCTTGAAATCTGAAGCTTTCCTTGACCGCCGCCGCTCGCTGCCGATCAAACGTCGGACAGCAGGACGGATGAGAGCGGGAAACGGTGAAGTCAGCAGCACGCTGGGTGCGCAATCGCAAGGTCACTACGAAGATCCTCGGAGTGGCGGGCGTGGCCGTCGCCGGCACGGTGGTCACCGGGGCGCTCAGCCTGGTCGGCATCGAGGAGCTGCGCGGTGAGCGCGAGGCCGAGCTGAAGCGCGCGGTCCCGTACATCACCAGCCTCAACCAGGCCGCGCTGGAGGCGAAGGCCGCGGCCAACGACGAGCGTGGCTACCTGATCGCCGGCGACACCGACTTCCGAGCGGAGGCGCTCGCCGCCCAGAAGACGCTGAACACCGAGCTCGCGGCCGCTCGCGCCCTCGGCAGCGCCTCCGAGCAGGCCGCGGTCGACAAGATCAAGAAGGCCACGGACGCCTGGTTCGCGGCGCTCGAGGACGAGTTCACCACCTTCGGCACCGACCGGCAGGAGGCGATCAAGGCCGCCTTCGGCGACAACCGCGAGCTGCGCAAGACGTACGAGTCCCTGATGTCGGCCGAGATCACCCGGGCCAACGAGGCGCTCGTCGCGGGCGAGGAGTTCGACGCCACGGTCGACCGCACCCGGACCGAGATCATGATCGCCTTCGCCGCCTCGGTCGGCCTCGCGGCCGTGCTGGCCATCGTCGCCGCCCAGATGATCGTGCGGCCGCTGCGGAAGGTCTCCGAGGTGCTCGACGCCGTGGCCGAGGGCGATCTGACGAAGGACACCGACGTCGACCAGCGCGACGAGGTCGGGCACATGGCGGACAGCTTGCGCCGGGCCACGACCTCCATGCGAACAGCCATGGGAGATCTCTCAGCGCAGGCGAAGGCCCTGGACGAAGCCGCCTCCTCGCTGGCCTCCGTCAGCAGCGAGAGCTCGGCGAGCTCGCGGGAGGGCGCCGAGCAGGCCGCCGCCGTGGCCGCCTCGGCCGAGGTCATGTCGTCGAACATCCAGACCGTCGCGGCCGGGGCCGAGGAGATGGGCGCGTCGATCCGCGAGATCAGCCAGAGCGCCATGCAGGCCGCCCAGGTCGCCAACCAGGCGGTCGACATCACCGCCGCCACCAGCACGGTCATGGCCCGGCTGGGCGAGTCGTCGGCCGAGATCGGCGCCGTGGTCAAGGCGATCACGTCGATCGCCGAGCAGACCAACCTGCTCGCCCTGAACGCGACCATCGAGGCCGCGCGGGCCGGTGAGAGCGGCAAGGGCTTCGCCGTGGTCGCCTCCGAGGTGAAGGACCTGGCGCAGGAGACGGCGAAGGCGACCGAGGACATCAGCCGCCGGGTCGCCGCCATCCAGACCGACACCACGGGCGCGATCACCGCCATCGAGCAGATCAGCGAGACGATCGCGCGGATCAACGACTTCCAGACCACGATCGCCTCGGCGGTCGAGGAGCAGACGGTCACCACCAACGAGATGAGCCGCAGCGTGGCCGAGGCCGCGTCGGCCGGCGGCGAGGTGGCGGGCACGGTGGGCCAGGTCGCGGCCTCGGTGCGGGCCACCACGGCCGGCGTCGACGAGGCCCACGAGGCGGCCGGCCGCCTGACCCGGATGTCGGCCGAGCTCGACCAACTGGTCGGCCGTTTCACCATCGGTGGCGCTCCCCGGTCATGATTGACGGGTGCGACTGATCCTGAACATCCTCTGGTTCATCTTCGGCAGCGGCTTCCTGCTGGCCATCGCGTACGGGATCGCGGCGCTGATCTGCTTCGCGCTGATCGTCACGATCCCGTTCGGGGTGGCCGCGCTGCGTCTCGCGGTCTATTCGCTGTGGCCGTTCGGGCGGACCATCGTCAGCCGCCCCGACGCCGGCGTCGCCTCGGGCGTCGCCAACATCCTGTGGGTGGTCCTGGCCGGCTGGTGGCTGGCCCTGAGCCACATCGTCACCGGCGTGGCCCAGTGCGTCACCATCATCGGCATCCCGTTCGGCATCGCCAACTTCAAACTGGTACCGGCCGCGTTCTGGCCCCTGGGCCGCGAGATCGTCGACCTGGACTGAGCCGGCCGTGCTCAGTTGATCGGGGAGATCATGCCGCCGTTGACGTAGACGGTCTGTGCGGTCACCCAGCGGGTCTCGGGGGCGACCAGGAAACGCATGACCGGCACGACATCGGCCGGGTCGCCGAGGTCGCCGCTGATCGTCATGCCGCTGAGCCAGGCGATCGTCTCCGGGGTCTCGGCGTTGTAGAAGAAGCTGGTCTTCTGCGGGCCGGGCGCGATGCAGTTGACGGTGACGCCGCGGGGGCCGATCTCCTTGGCGAACGCCTTGGTGAAGTGCTCCACCGGAGCCTTGCTGCCGGCGTAGGCCGAGTAGGTGGCGGCGGTGACCGCGACCTGGGTGGTCACGATGTTCACGACGCGGCCGTTGTCGGCCATCTTCGTGAACGCCTCCTTCATGAAGAAGTACGGGATCTTCGCGTTGATGGCGAACGACCGGTCGTAGTCGTCCTCGGTCGTCTCGGCCAGCGGCTTGCGAATGATGAGCCCGGCCGTGTTGACCAGGATGTCCCAGTGGCCGAACTGTTCGACCGTGTCGTCGACCAACGCGGCGATGGCCGCCGTGTTCGTCAGGTCGCCCTGGTGGGAAGCGGCGCGCACGCCGCGCGACTGGAGGTCCTTGAGCACGGCGTCGGCCTCACCCGCCCGGCCCGGGCTGTTGTAGTGGACCATGACGTCGGCGCCGTCCTCCGCGAGCGCCTCCGCGAACAGCTTTCCGATGTTGGCCGAGCCGCCGGCGACGATGGCGGCCTTGCCGTTGAGCTTGCCGGTCATGTCAT
This sequence comes from Actinoplanes sp. NPDC000266, assembly GCF_042899005.1. Taxonomy (NCBI): domain Bacteria; kingdom Bacillati; phylum Actinomycetota; class Actinomycetes; order Micromonosporales; family Micromonosporaceae; genus Actinoplanes; species Actinoplanes sp. NPDC000266. The sequence continues at coordinate 35,890 of NZ_JBIAZI010000017.1, read as the reverse complement.
TTCCCTTCGAACGTAGGGAGCTCTTCTCCGGAGACTGCCACGGATGACGTCGGGTGTGACGATCCGCAGGTTTGAAATCTGGGGAACATCCTGACCAGGTTCTTGATCAACTTCGGTCGCGACGATGTGACGGCGGCCCTATGCAGCGTTTCGGTCGCGCCCGTTGTCTAGTAGATATGGACGAGTTGAGGGGCCGGGGCGCGCCCGGTTCGGCGGCGCCCGGGTGCGGGCCGGGTGGCGACGGCGTGGTCGCCCAGCGCGACTACACACACCCGTCGGCGGGGTGGGGTGCGGCGCGGTCGGTGGGCCAGGTGCTGGCGCGCAGCCGCGAGCCGGTCACCGGTGTGCGGGCGATGCTGAAGATGAACCAGGAGAAGGGCGGCTTCGACTGCCCCGGCTGCGCGTGGCCCGACGACCCGAAAGGGCTTCATCTCGACCTGTGTGAGAACGGCGTCAAGCACGTCACGTGGGAGATGACCGGCAAGCGTACGGACCGGGCGTTCTTCGCCGGGCACACCGTGACCGAGCTGTCGGGCTGGAGCGACTACGCCCTGGAGAACCAGGGCCGGCTCACCGAGCCGATGCGCTACGACGCGGCCACCGACAAATATGTGCCGATCGGCTGGGACGACGCGTTCGCCCTGGCCGGGCAACATCTGCGGGCGCTGTCCAGCCCTGATGAGGCCGCTTTCTACACCTCCGGGCGGCTGGCCAACGAGGCCACCTTCCTCTATCAGCTGTGGGTGCGCGAGTTCGGCACGAACAATCTGCCCGACTGCTCGAACATGTGCCACGAGGCGAGCGGCCGCGCGCTGACGGCGTCGATCGGCACCGGCAAGGGCACTGTCGACATCACCGACTGGGAGAAGGCCGACCTCATCTGGGTCATGGGCGTCAACGCGGCGTCCAACGCGCCCCGCATGCTGACGGCGCTCTCCGACGCGTACCAGCGAGGCGCCAACATCGTCCACATCAACCCGCTGGTCGAGGCCGCGTCGCGGCGCACCATCGTGCCGCACGAGTTCGTCGCGATGGGCACGTTCCGGTCGACGCCGACCGGCAGCATGGACGTGCAGCCGCGCATCGGCGGCGACCTGGCCCTCGTGCGCGGCGTGGCCAAGGTGGTGTTCGAGCGGGACGCCCTCGACCACGAGTTCCTGGCCCGCCACACGACGGGCGTGGCCACCTATCGGGCGCGGTGCGCCGGCGCCTCGTGGGACGAGATCGTCGAGGCGTCCGGCGTGGACGAGGCGACCATCCGTACGCTCGCGGACGGTTACATCGCGGCCAACCGCGCCATCGTCTCGTGGTGTCTCGGCGTCACCCAGCAGGACCACGGCGTCGACACGGTCCGTGAGATCGTGAACCTGTTGCTGCTGCGCGGCAACATCGGGCGCGAGGGCGCCGGCCCGTGCCCGATCCGCGGGCACAGCAACGTGCAGGGCAACCGGACCTGCGGCATCGACCATCGCCCCTCCCCCGCCTTCCTCGACAGGCTGGCCGAGGTCTGCGAGATCGATCCGCCGCGTGAGCACGGGCTCGATACGGTCGCCACGCTCCAGGCCATGAACGAGGGCCGGGTGAAAGTCTTCGTCGGCATGGGCGGCAACTTCGCGATGGCGGCGCCCGACACGGCGTACACCATCTCGGGTCTCCGCCAGTGCTCACTCACCGTGCACGTCAGCACCAAGCTGAACCGAAGCCATCTGGTCCATGGCGCGGACGCGCTGATCCTGCCGTGCCTGGGCCGCACCGAGCGTGACCTCCAGGCGTCGGGCGAGCAGGTGATCACGGTGGAGGACTCGATGAGCATGGTCCACGCGTCCCGGGGCCATCGCCGGCCGGCGTCGCCGGGCCTGCTCTCCGAGCCGGCCATCATCGCCGGGCTGGCGCAGGCTTCACTTCCCGGCAGCCGTACGCCATGGAAGGCGTACATCGCGGACTATGACCGCATTCGCGACACGATGGCCCGGGTGCTCGACGGCTTCGAGGGCGTGAACCACCGGGCGCGGCAGCCGCACGGCTTCCGCCTCCGGCAGCCGGCGCGCGAGCGGGTGTGGCTGACACCGACCGGCCGGGCCGCGTTCTCCGACAGCGGCCTGCCGGCCCTCGACCCCGGCGACGGCTGCCTGATGCTGGGGACGATGCGCTCGCACGACCAGTGGAACACCACGGTCTATTCGGACAACGACCGCTACCGCGGTTTGAGGAACCTGCGCACCGCCGTCTTCCTCAACCGCGACGACATGCGGCGGCTCGGGCTGTCCGAGTTCGATCGGGTGGATGTGACGTCGTACGCCAAGGACGGCACCACCCGCAGCGTCTACGGCTATCGCGCGGTGGCGTACGACATTCCGCCGGGAAACGCCGCGGGCTACATGCCGGAGATGAACGTGTTGTGCGCGGCCGGCGACTACAGCCCGCAGAGCGGCCAGCCGCTGATGAAGCACCTGCGCGTCAAGGTGCGCAAGGCGGTGGTCACATCGAGCGAATGACCGCGATCGCCCAGCTCATCCGCCGGGCCGCCGCTTCCGGGTGCTCGCCGGCCTCACCGGCCAGGTGAGCCGCGCACCCCCGGATGCCCAGCGCGTGGAGCGTCACCGTGATCGCGGCCCGCACCTGGGCCGGCGAGGGCTGGTCGGAGGGCTGAAGCCGCGACGCGAACAGAGCCTCGGCCCGAGCCGTGTCAAAGGTCGTCCGCACGGCGGACCGGAGTCGCTGGGGTGTCGCCTCGCTTCGCGCAAGAGTGGTCGTCGACATGCCAGTTACCCTCGTCCTCGCCGGCCCGGGTGTCATCGAGGCCAGCGCCCACTCCCGACTACCAGCCAGCAGGCATCCCCTCTCGCCCGGAGCGACAGCGCGAGAAGAGCCCGGCCCGGCCGTCCTCTACCCCGACGTGGCAGCGCACCGTCTGAATGTCACGGGGAGCTCAGCTGCTGGGTCATCCGATCCAGACCGTCCCTGATCAGCCGTCCGTAGTCGGTGTCGCCGAGCGGGCTCATCCTCTCGCGCGCCTGCTGGAGGTGTTCGCGGGCGAGGTCGAGGTCGCCGAGGCGGCGGTGGCAGTCGGCCAGGCTGAGATGCAGCGACGGATACAGGGCGGCCACCGTCATCGGCACACCCGCCTCGGCCACCCGCTCGTCGGTGAGCCGGGCGGCCGCGGTCAGGGCGCGCTCGTCCCACAGAAGCTCCTGACGGACGTCGTCCTGCACGTCGGCGGCCGAATGCGCAAGAACGCACACGTGCAGCGGGTCGCCGCGCTCACCGCCGATATCCACCCAGATCCGCGCGAACATCTCGCGCGCCCCGTCCCGGTCACCTTGGCCGTGGTGCCGCGCGACCGCCTCGCCGATGCGGTCGAGCGTCGGATCTGTGGTCACCGGCACATCCCATCATAACGCCGTCAAAAAACTCGTAGCGGCCGTTAGAGGACCGTCAAAATCCGCCGATGGACGGGCTGAACGGCGTTGATTCGTTATGTGAACGACGAAGTGGGCCCGTGTAAACCGCTGGTGTTGACCGGCATCGTCCTGACCGGTCTGGCGGTCCTGTCCTGGGAGACGCACGGCACCCCCGCTTCCGGCACCACCGAAATGCCGGCCTCGCACGGCCCTCTCACCACGCTGGGCGTCGGCGCGCTCGTGCTCGCGCTGCACCTGGTCCTGTTGCACTGCCTCCGGCACACCACCAACCGCGCGATCCTGACCGCGACGGCCGCGCTGGCCGTGCTGATCTGCACCGCCCTGCTGGTCACCGGCCATCAGGCCCAGCGGATGCGCTCCCCCAGGCACGAGTCCCTCGACTCCCTGCTGCTGCACGACCGAGCGGCCGCGGTCAGCTACGAGCCGGGCAGCGCACACGTCATGAGCCGCCCCTGGCCGAGCACGTGGAACACTCCGTCGTCCCCGGCGATCATCCGGTCGATCCCCGACGGAACGCGGAGCAGACCGGTCGGCTCGCCGTCCGGTCCGACGGCGACGACCGAGCCGTCCCGCACGCTGAACAGCGCCCGGCCGGTGACGAGGATCCCCGGCCCGGCCACGCCTTGGAGCAGGCGGTGGCCGACGGTTCCGCCGTCCAGGTCGACCACGGCGACGCCGCCTTCGTCCACCAGCCACATCGTGCCCCCGCCGATCACTGGCGGCAGCGCCGCGAGATCCCGCGAATGGCGCCACAGCACGTCCACACCCCGCCGGATGTCGAACGCCATGACCGTACGCGCCCCACTGACAAAGACGACACGACCGTCATCGTCGACACCGAACGCACGCCCGCCATCCGGAGAACGCACAGGATCCGGAAGACCGATTTCCCCGAGGAGTACGCCGGAGCCCCCCAGCAGGAGCAGCACGGCCCGCTCAGCCGCCGCAACCAGAAGTGCCGCGCCCCGCCCCGCCGGCGCGCCCGAAAGGCCGACCGCCGAAAGGCCGACCCCCGGAAGGCCCGCCGCCGCAAAGCCGGACGCCGCAAGACCCGCCGCCGGAAGGCCCGCCGCAAGGCCGGACGCCGCAAGACCCGCCGCCGGAAGGCCCGCCGCAAGGCCGGACGCCGCAAGACCCGCTGGCGGAAGGCCCCCTGTAGGAAAGCCGGACGCCGGATCCAGCGCCGCCGGCCATGACAAGGCGTCGGTCGGGGCGTCGGCCAGCGGAAGGCGGCTTCCGTCGGCGAGTGACAGCCGCGTCAGTGGCTCGTAACCCCGCCAGCCGCCGGTGAAGACCGAGTCGCCGCAAGCCGTGACATAGCGGCTGAACCCGAGGCCGGTCACCGACCACAGCCGACGTCCGCTCCGGAGGTCGAGGCAGTCGAGCGTGCCGCGCTGGCTCAGATGGAAGCACCGCTCGCCCGCGATGACGACCGTGCCCCAGGATCCCTCGACGCGCTGCTCCCAGAGCAGCTCGCCGTCCCGCGCGTCCAGGCCGGCCAACCTCGAGTGCCGCTCCGCCACGACGACCAACCCGGCCGACGCCGCCAGCGCGCCCGAACGGAGATGCAACGATCGGGACCACAACACGTCCACCGGCACGATCGCGGACCTTACGCCCTTCACCAGCACGCCGAAACGCATAAGGCCGGCTGAGGAGGGGTGACACGGCCTCCGACCAGAAGATGAGGGCGCCGCAAGCCCGACAACCGCGACGCCCAGTGAGGCGAAGGCACCGCAAGCCCGACAACCGCGACGCCCAGTGAGGCGGAGGCGCTGGGATGAGCGGGCGCGCGCTTCAGTGAGGGTCGCCGCGCCACGGGGTCAGGCGGGGCCACCAACCGGGGACGGCCTGGCGGTAGGTCGTGTACTCGGTGCCGAAGCGGCGTGTCAGGGCCGGCTGCTCGTAGGCGATGACGAACGCGACCATGGCGGCCGTGGCCAAAGCGGCGTAGACGAGCAGGACCGGGCGCCACAACAGCAGGGACTGGCCGAGAATGGCCGCTGTGACCGCCAGGTACATCGGGTTGCGGACGTAGCGGTACACGCCGCCCACCACCAGGTGGGTGGGCGGCGCGGTCGGCGCGGGGGTGCCGAGGCCCTCGACCACGAAACGGATGAAGGCCTGGATCAGGAAGGCCGTTCCGGCCAGCAGGATCAGCACGCCCAGGAGCCGGGCCGGCAGCCAGTGCGCGAACGGGGCGCCGACGTGCCAGCCGGTCAGCAGCCAGGGCACCAGGGCGGCCACTGTTCCCGGGGCCAGGGCGAAGAAGACCGCGCTGCCGGCCGCGGCGAAGCTCCTGCGCACGCCGTCCATTGTGCCGCCCGCTTGGCGGATGTCACCAGGTCAGGTCGGGGCCGTCCAGGGACAGGTAGCGGGGCGACTCGGGGTCGGTGCTGTCCAGCAGGCGGGCCAGGCGCTCGGCGGCGAGCGTGGCCGGGGTGGTGGCGTCGGCGGCGCCCATGGCGGTGGTCAAGGCTCCGGGGTGGACGGCCCAGCAGCGGACCCGGCCGGCCAGTTCGGCGGCCAGGGCGATGGTGAGCATGTTCTGGGCGGCCTTCGAGATCCGGTACGCGTAGCTGGTCCGGCGGTCGGCGAAGGCGCCGGCGGCCTGGGCCGAGAGGGAGCCCAGCCGGGACGTCACGTTGACGATCAGCGGGGCCGGGGCGGCGAGCAGGCCGGGCAGCAGGGCCTGAGCCAGGCGCAGCGGGCCGGCCACGTTGACGTCGACCGTGTCGAGGATGGTCTGCGGGTCGGTGCTCTCCAAGGGGCGGGCCGGCGCTCCGATGCCGGCGTTGTTGATCAGGGCGTCGACCGGGCGGCCGCCGACGGCCGCGAGCAGGCCGGGGCCGACCGGTTCCCGGACGTCCTGGTGGACCAGGCGGACCCGGTCACGGCCGGCGGTCTCGGTGCGTACGCAGGCCACGACCTCCCAGCCCTCGTCGGCCAGGCGGGTGGTCAGGGCCGCGCCGAGGCCCCGGCCCGCGCCGGTGATCACTGCCAGCCGGGTCTGCGTCATCCGCTGACCCAAGCGGCAACTGGCGGCGCGGGCAAGGGCATGGATCACACGGCTGCGGCGCGGGTGGTGAGCCAGGCCGACATGGCGCGGACGCCGTGGGCGATGGCCCGCTCGTCGGGGTCGAAGGTGGCGAAGTGCGGGTAGCTGGTCTCTATGCCCGAGCGGGGGCGCCGGACGCCCAGGAACGTGTATGTGCCGGGGAGGTGGTCCAGGAACAGCGCGAAGTCCTCACCGCTGAACGGCAGCGCGGCGTGGATGGTGCGGACCCGGGAGGGGCCGAGCGTGCGCTGGAGATGACGTTTCAAGGCCTCGCCCTCGGGCCGGGGGCACACCATGGCGGGGAACGGGTCAGAGGGGAACGTGACGGCGGTGCCGGCCCGTTCGGTGATCTTCGCGCGGATGGCGGGGTGGCGTGAGGCGGGCCAGCAGCGGTAGGAGAACTGCACCTCGTTTCCGGTCGCGCGGGCCTGGGCGACGACGGAACGGGCCAGCGGGCCGTCCGGTTTCTGGATGTCGGCGATCAGGCGCGAGAGGTCTCGGGGCGTGGCCGGGCGGGCAACGGTGCTCAAGGAGTTGATGTCGGCGGCCAGCGCCGTTGCGGCCTCGGCAGTCGGAAGGGTGACGAATCCCCGGTCCTGACCGGGCAGGCCGGTGCCGGGGGTCACCGCGAAGTCGCCGACCGGGAACGGGCCGCAGTGCAGGGCATGGATCTCGGAGGCGCGGATGAGGTCGAGGACGCCGTCGGCCAGCATGGCGGCCGCGCCGGTCAGGGACTCTTCGGCCGGCTGGAAGACGAAGGCGACCGTGCCCGCGAAGGAGCGCCGGGCCAGGGTGGTGGCGATGCCGACGCCGATCGTGGTGTGCAGGTCGTGGCCGCAGAAGTGGGCGGGCGTGGCCACGCCGCCGATCTGGTCGGACGGTGGGACGGCGTCCATGTCGGCGCGGTAGGCGACAGTGCGGCACGGGCGGTCGCCGCGCAGGAGCGCGACGACGCCGTGGCCGCCCACGCCCGTGGTGACGTCGAGACCGGCCGCCCGGAGGCGGCGGGCCACCACCGCGGCGGTCCGCTCCTCCTGGCCGGGGCCCTCGGGATGGGCGTGCAGGTCGCGGCGCAGGGCGATCAGGTCGTCGTCGACGGGGCGGGCGGCGGCGGGAGCAGGCGACGGCAGGGTGGCGGCCACGCCGGCGGCGGCAGCGCCACCGAGGAACAGGCGTCGGCTTACGGTGTGCGACATGGGGATCAGCCTGCCGGGGCGGGCCCGGGCGGCGCAGTGATGCCAGGCCCCCGGTTGGGGGTATACCTAGCCCTACCTCAGGCCCGGATCGTCATCCGGGAGATCCGTGATCCGACAACACGGAACGTGAAGTGGCTCGGACCGTTGAAGCCGTTCCCGCCGACCTCGGCCGTGATCGTCGTGTCGGCGCCCCGCCGGCTGACGTCGGTGACCTTCAGCGAGACCTGCTTGCCGATGAACTCGCCGTCGCTCCAGCCCCGGATGGCCGAGGCGCCGCGGAACTCCCGCCCCCAGTCGTCGACCACACCGTCGGCGGTGAAGGCGGCCAGGAAGGCGTCGATGTCGTTCGCGTTGGCCGCGTCGAGCGCGCGCTGGACGGGCTCGTCCATGTCTCCCCCAAGGTCAAGAAGGGCGTGTCCAGTCGAAGGTACGCTCCACCGCGCGCTGCCAGTTGCGGTACTCGGCGGTCCGCACCTGGGGGTCCATGGTGGGCAGCCACTGCGCCGCCCGGTGCCAGTTCTGCCGCAGTCCCTCCAGGTCGGGCCAGTAGTCGACGGCCAGGCCGGCTGCGTAGGCGGCGCCCAACGAGACCGTCTCGGCGGCCAGAGGGCGTACCACCGGAACGTCGAGAACATCGGCTATGGACTGCATGAGCAGATTGTCGGCCGTCATGCCGCCGTCGACACGCAGCGTCGTCAGGTCGAGGCCGGAGTCGGCGTTCATCGCGTCCACCACCTCGCGGGTCTGCCAAGCGGTCGCCTCCAGCACGGCCCGGGCCAGGTGACCCTTCGTGATGTACGACGTGAGGCCCACGATCACTCCCCGTGCCTCGCTGCGCCAGTACGGTGCGTACAGGCCGGAGAACGCCGGCACGATGTAGCACCCTCCGTTGTCGGCGACCGTGCGGGCCAGCGTCTCGATCTCGGGCGCGCTGGCGATCAGTTCGAGCTGGTCGCGGAACCACTGCACCAGTGAGCCGGTGATGGCGATGGAGCCCTCCAGGGCGTACGCCGCCTGCCCGCCCTCGATCTGATAAGCGACCGTGCTGAGCAGCCCGTGCGTCGAGCGCACCAGCTCCTGGCCCGTGTTCAGGAGCAAAAAGCTTCCGGTTCCGTACGTGCATTTGGCCTCACCCGGCGAGAAACACGTCTGCCCGAACAGGGCGGCCTGCTGATCGCCGAGGGCGGCCCCGATGCGTACACCCGGAAAGCCCGCGACGGCCGTGCCGAACACACCGACCGAGGGCCGGATCTCGGGCAGCATGGCCCTCGGGACGCCGAAGAAGGCGAGGGCGGCCGGCGACCAGTCGAGGCTGTGCACGTCGAGCAGCATCGTGCGGCTGGCGTTGGTGACGTCGGTGACGTGCAGGCCGCCGGTGAGCTTCCAGATCAGCCAGGTCTCCATGGTGCCGAACAGGATCTCGCCCCGTTCGGCGCGTTCGCGCAGCTCGGGGCGCTGGTCGAGCATCCATCGCACGCGCGGGCCGGAGAAGTACGTGGCAATCGGCAGGCCCGAGTCGTGTTCGACCGTTTTCGCGCCCTCGGCGCCGAGCAGGTCCCGTACGAGATCGTCGGTCCTGGTGTCCTGCCAGACGATCGCGTGGCCGACCGGCACACCGGTGTCGCGCTCCCAGAGCAGGGTGGTCTCGCGCTGGTTGGCGATGCCGACCGCGGCCACCTGCTCCTCGGTGATGCCGGCGTTGCGCAGGGCCTCGGGCGCCAGCTTCTCGACGTTGCGCCAGATCTCGGCGGCGTCGTGCTCCACCCAGCCGGGCTTGGGGTAATACTGCTTGTGCTCGTGCTGGGCCAGGGAGACGAGCCGGCCACGGCGATCGAAGACGATGCACCGGGTGGACGTGGTGCCCTGGTCGATGGCGACTACGTAACGCTCGGTCATGGTTCCCTCCCCAGAAACGTGTCAGCGCCGGGCGGCTCCGAGATCGCGCGAGATGGCGCGGGCCGCCTCCCGGACGAGGGCGACGAGGTGCTGATGCGGGCGGTAGTGGCTGTCGCAGATCCGCTCGACGAGGCCGCTGATGCCGACCGCGCCGACGACCAGGCCGCCGGAGCCGCGGATGGGCGCCGCCACGGCGGCGGTGCCGGGCGTCATCTCCTCGATCTCCAGGCTCCAGCCCGTCTCGCGCACCCGCGCCAGCTCGACCTCGAGCGCGGGAAGGGAGCGGATGGTGCGGCGGGTGAAACGGGGCAGATCGGAAAGACCGGAGGAACGGTAGGCCAGCAGCACCTTGCCCAGCGCGGTTGCGTGCAGGGGCAGCAGGCTGCCGACGTCGAGGGTCTGGAACGTGTCGTCGGGGCGGAAGACGTGGTGGACGACGAGGACCTGTCCGTCGTGGATCGTGCCGACGCGGACCGCCTCGCCGCTGCGCGCGGCCAGCGGGTCGGCCCAGTTGATGGCGTGCGAGCGCAGCTCGTTGACGTCGAGATGGCCGTGGCCGAGCTGGAGCAGGGCCGAGCCGAGCCGGTAGTGCCCGGAGAGCCGGTCCTGTTCGACGAAGCCGACGTGGCGCAGGGTGGCCAGGATGCCGTGCGTGGTGGGCTTGGCCAGGTCGAGCGAGCGGGCGATCTCGCCCAGGCTCAGGTGCCCCGATCCACCGGACTCTCCGGCGAGCAGGCGCAGCACGGCGGCGGCCCGCTCGATGGATTGCACTGTTCCGGGCACATTGCCGACTCTATGCCACCACGTGAACATCCACTGTGACTAATGTTCGGCATTGTCGAACGGCCGTCATTGCCCGTGCTCCCCCGGCTACCTAGCGTCCGGAGCATCTTCCAAGGAGGGCACATGGCAGAAAGGCTGAAACTCCCGGGACTATGGGGCGAGCTCGCCGCCGAGTTCGCCGGGACCATGATCCTCATCCTCTTCGGCGTGGGCGTCGTCGCGCAGGTGGCCGGAGCCGGCATCGGCGACCATGACAGCATCGCCTGGGCCTGGGGCCTCGGCGTCACCCTCGGCGTCTACGTGGCCGCCCGCACCAGCGGCGCCCACCTCAACCCGGCCGTCACCATCGCGCTCGCCGCCTTCAAGGGCTTCGAGTGGCGCAAGGTCGCCCCGTACTCGATCGCCCAGATCCTCGGCGCGTTCGTGGCGGCCCTGCTGGTGCGCTGGAACTACACCGAGATCCTGCACGCGGCCGACCCCGGTCTGACCATCAAGACCCAGGGCGTCTTCTCCACCCTGCCCGGCAACGGTAGCCTGCCGGTCGGCGAGTGGGGCGCCTTCCGCGACCAGATCATCGGCACCGCGATCCTGCTCTTCCTGATCCTGGCCGTCACCGACGCGGCCAACACGGCGCCCCAGGCGAACCTGGCGCCGTTCATCGTCGGCCTCATCGTGGTCGCCATCGGCATGGCGTGGGGCACCAACGCCGGCTACGCGATCAACCCGGCCCGTGACCTCGGCCCGCGACTCGCCAGCTTCCTCACCGGCTATGGAGGCGCCTGGCGCGACCAGACAGGGTATCTCTACTTCTGGATACCGATCGTCGCGCCGATCATCGGCGGCCTCATCGGTGCCGGGCTGTACAAGGTGGTGATCGGGCGGTTCCTGCCGGCCGATGGCCCGCAGGAGCCGGGTCGCATCCCGGACCAGAGAGTGGAGGAGACAACCCGTGGCTGACTTCGTCGGCGCCGTGGATCAGGGCACCACCAGCACCCGTTTCATGATCTTCGATCATGGCGGGAACGAGATCGCCCGTCACCAGCTCGAGCACGAGCAGATCCTGCCGCAGGCGGGCTGGGTCGAGCACAACCCGGTGGAGATCCTGGAGCGGACCACCACCGTCGTCCGTACGGCCATGCAGAAGGCGAACCTCCAGGCCAGCGACCTGGCCGCGCTGGGCATCACGAACCAGCGCGAGACCGCGGTGGTGTGGGACCGGACCACCGGCCGGCCGTACTACAACGCGATCGTCTGGCAGGACACCCGCACCGACCGGATCGCCTCGGCCCTCGACCGGGACGGCCGCGGCGACGTGATCCGCCGCAAGGCCGGCCTGCCCCCGGCCACGTACTTCTCCGGCGGCAAGATCCAGTGGATTCTGGAGAACGTCGACGGGGTGCGGGAGGCGGCCGAGCGCGGCGACGCCATCTTCGGCAACACCGACAGCTGGCTGCTGTGGAACATGACCGGCGGCGTCGACGGCGGCCGGCACATCACGGACGTGACGAACGCCAGCCGTACGATGCTCATGGACCTTGAATCTCTGCAGTGGGACGACGAGCTGCTGAGCTTCTTCAACATCCCGCGCTCGATGCTCCCGGAGATCCGGCCGTCGTCCGACCCGGACACCTACGGCGTGGCGCGCTGGCCGGGACCGCTCGGCGGCGAGGTGCCGCTGACCGGCGACCTCGGCGACCAGCAGGCGGCGACCGTCGGGCAGGTCTGCTTCGCGCCGGGCGAGGCCAAGAACACGTACGGCACCGGCAATTTCATGCTTCTCAACACCGGGACCGAGCTCGTCCGCAGTGAGAACGGCCTCCTGACGACCGTCTGCTACAAGTTCGGAAATTCGGCACCCGTGTACGCCTTGGAGGGCTCGATCGCCGTGACCGGCTCGGCCGTGCAGTGGCTGCGCGACCAGCTCCACGTCATCAAGTCGGCGGCCGAGAGCGAATCGCTGGCGTCGCAGGTCGAGGACAGCGGCGGCGTCTACTTCGTGCCCGCCTTCTCCGGCCTGTTCGCGCCGTACTGGCGTTCCGACGCCCGCGGCGCCATCGTCGGGCTGTCCCGCTTCAACACCGACGCCCACATCGCGCGGGCCACGCTCGAATCCATCTGCTACCAGAGCCGTGACGTGGTGGACGCGATGGCGCAGGACTCCGGCGTCACCCTCGACGTGCTGAAGGTCGACGGCGGCATCACGGCCAACAACCTGGCCATGCAGATCCAGGCCGACGTGCTCGGCGTGCCGGTCAGCCGCCCGGTGGTGGCCGAGACGACCGCGCTCGGCGCCGCCTACGCGGCCGGGCTCGCGGTCGGCTTCTGGAAGAACACCGACGAGCTGCGCGACAACTGGAACGAGTCGCAGCGCTGGCAGCCGGCCTGGAGCGAGGAACAGCGCAACGCGGGCTACGAGAAATGGAAGAAGGCGGTGCAGCGCACTCTCGACTGGGTGGACGTGGACTGATCATGACTGCTCTGTCACCGGAGTACCGGGACTCGGCGCTGGCCGCGCTGGCCGGCGCCGAGCTCGACGTGCTGGTCGTGGGTGGCGGCGTGGTGGGCGCGGGTTGCGCCCTCGACGCCACCACCCGCGGCCTCGCGGTCGGGCTCGTGGAGGCGCGCGACTTCGCGTCGGGCACCTCCAGCCGGTCCAGCAAACTCATCCACGGCGGCCTGCGCTACCTCGAGATGCTCGATTTCGCGCTGGTCCGGGAGGCCCTGCGGGAAAGGGGCCTGCTGCTGACCCGGCTGGCGCCTCATCTCGTACGGCCGGTCCGGTTCCTCTATCCGTTGCAGCATCACGCCTGGGAGCGCGTCTACGCGGGCACCGGCGTCACGCTCTACGACACTCTGGCGCTGAACGGCGGCCTGCCGCGCCACCGGAACCTGACCCGCCGCGGCGCCCTGCGCGAGTGTCCCGCGCTCAAGAAGGACGCCCTGATCGGCGCCCTGCAGTACTACGACGCCCAGGTCGACGACGCCCGGCACACCATGTTCCTGGCCCGCACCGCGGCCGCGTACGGGGCGCATGTGGCCTCCCGGACCGAGGTCGTGGGTTTCCTGCGGGAGGGGGAAAGGGTCACCGGGGTGCGGGTCCACGACCTCGAGCACGACAAGACCTTTGATGTACGGGCCCAGCAGGTCATCAACGCGACCGGGGTGTGGACGGACGACACGCAGGCTCTGGTCGGCGAACGTGGCCAGTTCCACGTCCGCGCGTCCAAGGGCATCCACCTCGTGGTGCCGCGCGACCGCATCCAGTCGAAGACCGGCCTGATCCTGCGCACCGAGAAGAGCGTGCTGTTCGTCATCCCGTGGGGCCGCCACTGGATCATCGGCACCACCGACACCGACTGGGCCCTGGACAAGGCCCACCCGGCCGCGTCCAGCACCGACATCGACTATCTGCTGGAGCACGTGAACTCGGTGCTGTCGAGCCCACTGAGCCGCACCGACGTGCAGGGCGTCTACGCCGGCCTGCGCCCGCTGCTGTCCGGCGAGTCGGAGTCGACGTCGCAGCTGTCCCGCGAGCACACGGTCGGCAGCCCGCAGCCCGGCCTGGTCGTGGTGGCCGGCGGCAAATACACGACGTACCGGGTGATGGCGAAGGACGCCGTGGACGCCTGCGTGCACAACCTGGGCCGCTCGGTCCCGCCGTCGTGCACCCACGACGTCCCGCTCCTGGGCGCCGACGGCTTCGCCGCCCTGTGGAACCGCCGCCGTGTGCTGGCCACCGATTCGGGCTTGCACGTGGCCCGGGTGGAGCACCTGCTGGGCCGCTACGGCACGCTGGTCACCGAGGTGCTCGATCTCATCGCGGCCGATCCGTCGCTGGCCGCGCCGGTCGAGGGCGCCGAGGACTACCTGCGGGCCGAACTGGTCTACGCCGCCTCCCACGAGGGCGCCCGCCACCTGGAGGACGTCCTGACCCGCCGCACCCGCGTCTCCATCGAGACCTTCGACCGCGGCGTGGCCGCCGCCCCGATCGCGGCGGAGCTGATGGGCGGCGTGCTGGGCTGGACGCACGACCAGACCGCGCGCGAGGTCGAGCGCTACCACCTGCGGGTCGAGGCCGAACGCCGCTCGCAGGAACAACCGGACGACGAGACCGCCGACGCCGCCCGCCTCGGCGCCCCGGAGGTGGTTCCGCTGAGCCCTTCCTAAGCCGGCCGGATGCGGATCGACTCGATCCACCGTGGCGGCTCGGGCGGGTCGTCGCCGACCAGCCCGGCGACGACACGGGCCTGACCGGGCGCGGCCGGCGGCCACGGGGTGTGGCCGTCGGTGAGGACGATGACGATGTTCGGCCGCTCCTTGAGGGCCTGGTCGATGCCCACCCGCATGTCGGTGCCGCCGCCGCCTTCGAGGGTCACCTCACCGACCGAGGCGACTCGCCGTACGGCGTGGACGTCCGCGTCGCAGGCGAGCACGGCCACGCGCTCGCGGCCGATCCCGACCGCCCGCAGGATGCCGGACACCTCGCCCAGGACGGCCTGGAGCTCCTCGTCGCCCATCGAGCCCGAGGTGTCCACGACCACCGCCACGCGCGGCATCGGGCGGCGCAGGCTGGGCAGGACGACCCGGGGCACCGCCGCGCCCCGGCGGGACGGGCGCTGGTATGTGTAGTCGACCGCCCCGGCCGCCCACGCCGCCGCCTCGCGCACGGCCCCGGCCAACGCCCGCCGCCAGTCAACTGTGGGCTCCAGGATCTCCTCGGCCCACCTCTTCCAGCCTGCCGGCACCTTCGTTCGCGCCCGCATCGCCTGAGCCGTCTGCCTTCGGATCGCGTCCGCCTCGACCGGGCTGACCCGGGATGCCGACGAAGATTCCCAGGGCATGCGTACACCGTGGGCGCCCGACCCGCATTGCGGATGGTGGGGCGTGGCCGGGATCCCGTCGAGGTAGTCCTCGAACAGCTTCCCGTCGGGCAGGCCGAACATGGCCGGTTTCAGCGCGCCGGCCGGCAGCGACGACAGGTCGTCGTTGATCTCGCAGTCCTGGGCCACGTTGATCCGGTGGTGGTCGTGCCGGATCGGCGCCTCGACCAGACCGGCCCGGCGATGGTGGTCGCGCAGCAGATGGGCGACCTCATGGACCCAGACCGCGGCCAGTTCCGGCACCGGCGTGGCTTCCACGAAGGAGGGCGAGACGTAGCACCGCCAGTGCTTGTCGACGCCCATCGTCGGCACCTCGGCCGACGGCACCACGGTGAGGCTGTAGAGCGCCGACGCCAGATAGGGATGCGAGCTCGCGGCCCTCAGCCGGGCGGCCAGCAGTTTCGTACGGTCGAGATCCTCAGCCGGCACCGGTCAGCATTCCCGACGCGCTCAGGACGGCGGCGAAGGCGTCGATCGAGGCCGGCACGGGCCACGCCGGCTCGCGCAGGCGGGCCAGGTCGAACGCCGCCCGGGCGGCCACGTCGGGCACCCCGGCCTCGACCGCCTTGGCCAGCACGGCCCACCCGGCCTCCCAGCGCTCGCGGGTCACCGACGACTCGACCGCGGCCACGACCGCGGTCAGGAACGCCAGCTGACGGTCGCCGCGGTCGGGCAGAGCGAAGGCGGACGGGTTGGCCAGCACGCGTTCGGGGTCGGGCAGGTCGAGCTCGTCCATGTACGTGATGAGCTCCAGCCCGGCGCCGTCGCCGACCGCGCCGACCAGCGCGGTGGCCAGCGCCTCCCGTCCCAGCGTCGTGCAGAAGTGGAAGACGAGCAGGCGCAACGCCATGTCCCACGTCCGCGGGGAGGGCCAGGCCCCGCCACGCCCGTCGGCGTCGGCGGGCAGGTTGTGGGTCAGGCCGGGCCGGGCGGTGAGGAAACCGGCGATCAGGCCGCGAGCGCGGGCCAGCGCGCCCGGGGCGCGGTCGAGCGACACCGCCGGCACGTCGACGCTCGGCCAGACGCCGGCCAGGCCGCGGGCCACCACGCGGGGGTCGTGCGCCCAGTGCAGGTGGATGAAGCGGTTGGCCAGGGGCGGGCTCAGATGCCAGCCGTCGGCGGCGCTGGCCGGCGGGTTGGCGGCGGCCACGATCCGCACGGCGGGCGGCAGGGTCAGGCTGCCGACCCGGCGTTCGAGGACCACCCGGAGCAGGGCGGCCTGCACGGCCGGCGGCGCCGAGGACAGCTCGTCGAAGAACAGGATGCCGCGGCCCTGCCGCTTGAGGCGCACGGCCCAGTCGGGCGGCGCCATGGGCACGCCGTCGGCACCGGGGTCGTCGCCGACGATCGGCAGGCCCGCGAAGTCGGACGGCTCGTGGACGCTGGCGATGACCGTTTCCATCGGCGCGCCCAGCCCGCCGGCGAGCTGGGCCAGGGTCGCCGACTTGCCGATGCCCGGCTCGCCCCAGAGCAGCACCGGCAGGTTGGCGGCCACGGCGAGCGACAGCGCGGCCGCCCGGTGGTCCTTGACCGGCTCGGTCCTCGACGTCCCGATCCGGGCCAGCAGCTCGTCGGCGATGTCCAGCCCGGAACTCACGCGCGCTCCAGCAGTTCCTCGGCGACGGCGCGGAAGTCGTCGCTGCGGTGCTCCATGTATTCGAGCATCTGCTCGAGATATTCGAGCACCGAGGTCTCGTCCTGGTTGAGCACACGCGGATCGGCTCCGGCGTCGACCAGGGCCCGGATCAGGCCGGCCGGCCAGGCCTGGGTGACGGCGAGGAACAACGGCGTGTTGCCCTGGCGGTCGCGGCCGTTGACGTCGACACCCTCGGACAGCAGCCGGGGCAGCAGACGAACGTGGTCGAACGAACGGACCAGGTGCATCAGCGTCTGCCCCCGGCTGTTGCGCAGATGCGGGTCGAGGCCGTTGTCGAGCATGTCGAGGACCGCCCGGGTGCCGCCGTGGATGATCTGCTGCCACAGGTCTTCACGGATCGCCCGCAATCGCCTCGGCAGCCGGCCGGTCGCTCCCGACCACGATTGCGAGACGGCGAAGCAGCCCGAGACCGCGCCGCCGAAGGCGAGCAGCGCCCGCTCCCGCTGCTCCTCGGCCGCGGTGTGCCGGGTCAGGGTGAGGCGGCCGTTGTCGTGCCCGATCTCGTGCCACTCGCCCTGGCAGTGGACCCGGATGGGCTCGGCCGGCACGGGCGGCGCCGGGGGCTCCGGCTCAGCGCCAAGGAACAACGCCTCCCGCACGAGCGGATGAACGCCGGCGATCGCCATCCGGCC
This sequence comes from Actinoplanes sp. NPDC000266, assembly GCF_042899005.1. NCBI lineage: Bacteria > Bacillati > Actinomycetota > Actinomycetes > Micromonosporales > Micromonosporaceae > Actinoplanes > Actinoplanes sp. NPDC000266. Next base: position 18,366 of record NZ_JBIAZI010000017.1, on the reverse strand, counting down.
GCTCCGCACCAGGTCGAGGTCGACCGGGAGGCTCAGGAGCTGGACGCTGAGCCGTGGCAACTGATCGAGCCGGGCCCGGCTGGATCGCCAGTCGATGGAGATGGCCGTGAGGCGGACGTCGTCCCCCTCGACGTCGACCCGCGCCAGGGCGTAATGATCGAACCAGATCGCCCACGACCGCGGCCCGAACAGCGCCGACACGCGGCGCGCCTCGACGGCCACCTGGAAGGGGTCCAGCCGCGCGAGAACCGTCGTGTCGAACGGCGTCGAGCCCACATCGTCGACAGTCACCTCGACCCCGGCCTCGGCCCAGCTCGACGGAGCCCTCACCGCGGCTCGCCAGTCGGCCGCGTGGCGCGCGTCCCAGTGGTACGGCGCCAGCCGCACCAGCTCGTCCGGGTCGAGCGAGCCGTACTCGGCTACGGTGAGGGCCAGCTGTTGCGATCCGAGGACCGACTTCGGCGCCCGCACCACCAGCACGAGCGTTCTCGCCTCGACCGGCGAGGTTCCACTCAGGACGTACGACAGATCGGTGCCCAGCGTCGTGTAGCCGCCCAGCGCTCGCGGCAGATGCCAGCGCAGCAGATCGGGCGCGAAGCCGGCCAGGAGGTCCTCGACGCCCTCGGGCGAGTCGAAGCCGACCACGACGTCGGCCGCGGCGCACGCGGCCCGCCAGTCGCCGCGCTCCCGGGCCGCCGTGCACTCGGCGATCATCCACGCGGGCACCGCGTAGCGCCGGATCCGGGCCCAGTTGGCAAGGTCGCTCATCGGTAGACGCTCACGATCGCGCTGATGTCGGAGTGTGGGGGTGTCGAGGATTTCGGCGCCAGCCGGCGCATGCGCCGGGGCACCCCGCCGTTGATGCCCAGATGGTCGAGCCCGCCGGCCGCCGCGAGCAGCTCCCGCGCTCCGCGGCCGGTCACACCGGTGAAGCGCACGTCGAGACGCCGCAACGCGCTTCCCGGCAGGGCCGCCGCGAGCAGTGAGGCGCCGGTGTCACCCACGACGTTGGGCTGCCCGCCGAGGGCGCGCTCCGACGGCGGCCGGGCCAGGTCGAGCGACACCCAGGCCGCGAGGTTGCCGGCCAGCGGCGCGACCGTGCCGATGCCGTTCCCGCCGAGCCCGAGCACCATCGGATATCCGGCCAGGGCCTCGGCCAGCTCGGCCGTGCCCGCGTCGCCGAGCCTGTTCACCGCCAGATAGAGCTCGCGTACGCCGCCGTCGGTCACCAGGCGGGTCAGCGCGGGAACGGCCGACGGGCCGAGACCGTTGCCACCGAGGAAGAGCCGTTGCATCGCGGGCGGCCGGGAGGCCAGGGCGTCGGCCAGATAGGTGAGACCGGCGAGCGAGAGGCCCGTGTTGACGAGGTCGAGCGTGCGCAGCGAGGTGTTGTGGGCCAGCGCGTCGGCCAGCGCCATGACCCCGGCGTCGCCGATCGGGTTGCGCTTGAGCCAGAGCGCCCGCACCGAGGTGTCGGTGGCCACCCGTGCCGCCAGCGCGGCCGCCCCCTCGGCGTCGATCCGGTTGCAGCCCAGGTAGATCGTGCTGATGCCGTGGCCGGGCTCGAGCTCACGCGCGACGGCCCGAGCGCCGTCGGCGCCCAGGCCGTTCGTGCCGAGCAGGACGTGCCGGGCGTGCGGCGAGGCGGCCGCCGTCCGCACGACGCGGGCCGCCTCGGACGGCCCGACGCCCTGCTTGCACAGGTCGACCCGGCCGTCGGGCCGGACCAGCCCGCGGGCGAACTCTTCGAGGGCGGTCACCGGCGAGGACGAGGCGAGCCGGCCCAGCAGGCCGTCGAAATCGGCCGGATCGGCCAGCCCGCGGGAGGGGTCGGAGATGGCCGGGCACCGCACGGCCGGTTGCTCCCGCACCGCCACACCTCCCCCGAAGAACAGCCAGGGGCGAAGCCGACCGGATTCGAACCGGCGTCCTCCTGCTCGCAGCTAAGGCGCGACTACCTCTGCGCTACGACTTCGCCGCCGCGGAGCATACGGGAGGCCTACGACAGTTTCACGACCGGTCCGATACGCGCCGGTTGTGCTGGGGCGGAGCCGACGGCGGCGACGCGAGGATGTGGAACGAGCCCGTCGCCTCGGCGTGGTAGCTCCCGGTGGCGGTGGCGGCGGCGCCGCGGTAGAGGACCTCCTGCCACGGGGCCGGCGCCGGTTCGGCGGTCGCGCGACGGCGACGGCGCACGGCCGTCTTCGCCGGCTTCTCCGGGACGTACAGGTGCTCGACGAACCCGAGCCACAGGTCGACGATCGTGTTGCGGACGCCCATGAAAGCGACGACGGCGTAGGTCGCCGCCAGCGCGTTGAGCGTCGCGAAGGCCGCGTTGCCCCAGTTCTGCAACTGGTAGTCGCGCCAGATCGTGTAGACCGAGAACGCGATGATGAGCAGCGGGGAGACGGCGAACAGCAGTGACGTCGCGGTGCGGTCGGCGACCTTCGGTGTGCGGGCGAACGGGATCTTCTTGCCGGTCACGGCCTGCTGCAAAGATTTCACGACGCCGGCCAGGTTGACCGGCAGCAGGATCAGGTTGAAGCCGTAGACGCGCAGGATGTCGGTGCGCTTGTAGCCGAGGCGTTTGAGGTCGCTCGCCATGGCCAGGAAGTACGGCAGGGCGGCCAGCACGATGAGCGGGCTGAGCAGCTTGCTGTCGAACGGGTAGGCCAGCAGCAGGATCAGGCCGATGCTGCTCCAGCACGTGGACGCCATGTAGTTGACCCGCAGCCAGGTCTGTGCCGCGCTGCCGTGCTCGCCGCGCTGCGTGCGCTCGCGGCTGTTGCGCCACAGCTTGGGCAGGATGAGCAGGCCGCCGTTGGCCCAGCGGCGGCGCTGGATGGCCAGCGATCCGAAGTCGGGCGGGGTGGCGCTGTAGCTGAGCCGCTCGGGATAGTTGATGAGGCGCCAGCCGTGGATGGCGAGGTCCAGACTGGACTCGGTGTCCTCGATGACCGTGCGGTCCTGCACATAGCGGCGCACCTCGTGGCCGCCCTCGTGCTCGACCTCGACGATGTCGTCGAGCGCCCGCTTGCGGATGACCGCGTTGGCGCCGACCCAGAAGGTCGCGTCGTGATAGCTCATGCCCTGGTGGACGATGTGCTGGAGGTCGGTGGTGGCGCCGGCCAGGCGTTCCATGCGGGTGGCCGAGCCGGGGAAGGCCGAGTAAGGGGTCTGCGCCACCGCGAGCCGGTGGTTGTCCGGCAGGAAGAACAGGTGGACCAGGCGCAGGCAGTACTCGGGCAGCAGGATCGAGTCGGCGTCCAGGGTCAGCACGAACTCCGAGTCGGGCACGGTCATCGTCCCGGACGGCGACGGCACGAGCACCGTGCCCTCGGGCGTCTCGCGCACCTCGTACGTGCGGCCCATCAACCCGATGTAGCTGTTGAGGTTCATGGCCTTGTTCGCCTCGTGCGACAGCGAGGCGTACCGCTTGCGCTCGAAGGACGAGATCTCGCAGCGGAAGGTCCAGGCGAGGCGGTGGGCGAGCTGGCGCTTGCGGTCGTACGGCACGGACTCGCCCTCGTCGAGGGCGGAGGCGAGCGCGGAGGCGACGCTGTCGAAGTCCCGCGCGATCGCGCCCAGCACCTGCTCGGCGAAGAAGCAGTCGACGTGGTCCTCGTCCGGCTCCTCGGCCGCCCGCCGCTGCAGCCAGTCCGCGGCCCAGCGATATTCGCCGATCAGATCGGCGGTGGCGGGGTCGAGACGCTCGAAGCGCTCGCGCGGTTCGCGCAGCCACTCGGAGAGCTCACCCGGCAGGGCGCGGGCCGCCTCGAGCGCGGCCTGGTGATCGGCGTTCCGGCTGAAGGGCGGATCGTCGAGCAGCAGCACCACCCGCAGGTCCGGATATTCCTGGAGCGCCGCCGAGAGCAGCGTCTTGCGGATGGTCGGGATCTCCTCGCGGTACGAGGGAACGAGCACGGTCATGCCCGGCCGGCGGTCGTCGAACGCCTCGTCGATGACCGCCCGCGGCACCCGCCGGTGGGCCCGGGTGCGGTAGAGCGCGCCCTGCCGGGCCACCAGGTAGAGCAGCGACGACATGGTCAGCAGCGACATGATGGCCACGTAGACCGTGGTCTCCGAGGTGAACCGCATGCCCTGGAAGCCACGGTTGACGAACTGGGAGACGACCGTGACGACGATGTAGGCCGCCCAGGCGAGCACGGTGACGACGATGCCGAGGCGGCCCATCGTGATGAGGGTGTCGCTCGCCGGCGCCGCCACCGGTGGCAGCGGCTGGGTGCGCCGGTCGGCGCCCCACTGGCGCCTGCGTTTCGCGGGCATGGACGTCTCCCCGGGGTCGGAGGGTGATCGGGCCCTTGGATCGGCCGCGGCCGGGCGCACCTGAGGAAAGTTCCTCAAGTGGCGCGGCGGGCCGCCGATGGAGAGCACATGTCATCCCCCGACTCGGCCGCGGAACCCCGGCGCCGGCTGTCCGTTCCGCGGATCCTGCTCGTCGTCGTGGTCGTGGCCGCCGCGGTCTCGGCGCCGTTCGCCTTCCGCACGGTCAAGGACCGTCTGGACGCCGGCGCCGCGCAGACGTCGTCGTTCGCGCCGTACGTGGACGTCACCAACACCCCGCAGTTCTCGTTCGAGGACCCGTCGGCCAACGCCGCCGGAAACGTGGTGCTGGGCTTCGTGGTCAGCAGCACGGACGTCGTCTGCCAGCCGAGCTGGGGCACGGCGTACTCGCTGGCGACCGCCTCGACCGGCATCGACCTCGACCGGCGGATCGCCCGGCTGCGCCAGCGCGGCGGCGACGTGACGGCCTCGTTCGGCGGCGCCAGCAACAAGGAGCTGGCGTCGGCGTGCACCGATCAGGCCAAGCTGACCGCGGCGTACCAGGCGGTGGTGGACCGCTATCACCTCACCTCCATCGACTTCGATCTCGAGGACGGCGGGGAGAGCGCGGCGGTCATGGCCCGCCGGGCCCAGGCCGTACGGACGGTGCAGGCCAAGCAGAACGCGGCCGGCAAGAGCCTCGACGTGTGGCTGACGCTGCCGGTGGGCACGGCCGGGCTCACGAGCGTGGGCGTGGCTTCGCTGAACGCGATGCTGGCGGCGGACGTCTCGGTGGCCGGGGTCAACGCGCTGACCATGAACTACGGCTCGTCGGGCACCGGCAAGACGATGACGGCGCTCGTGGAGGCCTCGCTGACCTCGTTGGCCGGGCAGGTCGCCACGGCGTACGGCGTGAGCGCCGCCGAGGGCTGGCAACGGATCGCGGCCACGCCGATGATCGGCCAGAACGACACCGCCGACGAGCGGTTCCAGCTGACCGACGCGTCCACGCTCATCGCGTTCGCGCGGGAGAAGGGCCTGCGGCGGCTGTCGATGTGGTCGGCCAACCGGGACAACAACTGCGGCGTGAACTACGTCGACACGACCATCGTGTCCAACAGCTGCAGCGGCCTCGACCAGGAGCAGGGCGCCTTCACGGCGCTGTTCAACGAGTTCACGGCCGCGGCGCCGTCGGCCGGGCCGTCGAGCACGGCGAGCGCGGCCGCCCAGCCCACGGACGACCCGTCCACCTCGCCCTACCCGATCTGGAGCGCCCTGACGGCGTACGCCAAGAACTCGAAGGTCGTGTGGCACCACAACGTCTACCTGGCGAAGTGGTGGACGCAGGGCGACACCCCCGACGCGCCCGTCACGAACGCCGCGGACACCCCGTGGACCCTGATCGGCCCGGTGCTGGCCGGAGAGACCCCGATGGCGACCGTCTCGGCCTCGGCCACGGCGACCGCCTATGCCACCTGGAACCCCACCGCGACCTACGTTTCCGGTGACCGCGTGCGGTATCACGGCGTGGTCTATCAGGCGAAGTGGTGGACCCTGGGCGACGTGCCCGGCGCTCAGGTCAGCGACCCGTCCGACACACCGTGGCAGACGCTATGAGGCGCGCTCCACATACATGCCGGCGCGCCAGGCGTCGGCCAGCGTGTCGAGGGGGACGCCGAGGACCTCGCTGAGGCGCACGATGGTGCCGAAGGCGGGAGCCGGCAGGCGGCCCACCTCGATCTTGCGGAGGGTCTCGGGTGACATTCCGGCGGCGACGGCGACCTCGACGAGGCTGCGGCCGTCGCGGGCCTGCCGGAGGGCGATGCCAAGGCGCTGGCCGGCCGCGATCTGTTCGGCGGTGTGCGGTTGGCGAACCATTCCGACACTATAGCCCCCCAAGCAGCGATAACCCCCAAAACGACGTGGTATAACTATACCGTGATCGAGTTGAAGTCTTCCGCCGAGATCGAGCGTATGTATGTCACCGGCCGCTTCGTGGGCGAGGTGCTGGCCGAGGTCAGCGCCGCCGCCGCGGTCGGCGTCAACCTGCTCGACCTCGAACAGCACGCCCGCCGGCTCATCAAGGAGCGCGGCGCCGAGTCGTCGTACTGGGACTACGCGCCGTCGTTCGGCAAGGGCCCGTTCCGCAACGTGCTGTGCCTGTCGGTGAACGACGCCGTCCTGCACGGCCTGCCCCACGACTACGTGCTGCGCGACGGCGACCTACTCAGCCTCGACATGGCGGTCGCGATCGACGGCTGGACGGCCGACTCGGCGTACTCGGTCGTCGTCGGCACCCCGGCCGAGCAGGACCTGCGCCTCATCGAGGCGACGCAGGTCGCCCTCGAGGCCGGCATCGCGGCCACCCAGCCCGGCGGCCGGCTGGGCGACATCTCGGCCGCCATCGGCGCGGTGGCCAAGCGGTATGGCTTCCGGGTCAACACCGAGTTCGGCGGGCACGGCATCGGCCGTACGATGCACGAGAGCCCGCACATCCCGAACGACGGCCGGGCCGGACGGGGCATGAAGCTCACGCCGGGCCTCACCATCGCCATCGAGCCGTGGTTCCTGGTCAGCACCGACAAGATCCGCTTCGACGAGGACGGCTGGACCATCCGCTCCTCCGACGGCTCCCGCACGGCCCACTCCGAGCACACCGTCGCCGTCACCGAGACCGGCCCGGTCGTGCTGACCCGGCGCCCCGGCGAGAAGCCGTCAGGACAGGAAGGTCAGTAGTTTCGGCCAGGCGTCCAGGCGGCCCAGCGCGTCGGCCTCCTGGCTGCCACCGACGCGCGGCCCGGGTGCGGTCGGCTGGTTCGGCACCGGATCGCCGACGTAGTGCCCGGCGCCCGGCTCGGACACCTCGGTGTACGGCCGGTCGCCGCGCCGGGCGCCGATGGCGCCGGAGAAGACGCAGCTGGGCCAGAGCCGGTCGTCGTCGCCGCAGAGCAGGAAGACCTTGCCCCGGATCCGCTCGACCGGGATGACCGCGGCCGGGGTCCTCGGCGGGGTGGCCAGGCCGGCCTCGGAGACCTCGATGGACGGGATCGGCGTGCCGTGCAGGGTCCAGGCGGGCTGGGAGGTGTCCGGCAGGCCGGGGTAGACCACGCTGCTGGGCGAACCGGCGATGACGCCGTGCACGAGGTCCGGATAGTTCACGCCGAGCAGCAGGGCCGCCTCCGAGCCGCGGGAGACGCCGTAGACGTAGAGCCGCGAGGGGTCGACGCCGGGCTGCCCGGCCAGCCAGCGCAGGGCCGTGACGAAGTATTCCAGGGGGATGCGCTCGAGGTTCGCGGGCCGCCCGGGCACGCCGAAATAGCCGATGCCGAGGGCCGGGACACCCTTGGCGGCCAGCGCGCGGGCGCTGCTGACGCCGCCACCGGCGCCGCCCTCGGATCCGCCGAAGGCGAGCACGGCGGGCCGCTTGCCGGTCACACCGGCCGGCGAGAAGAAGGTGCCGGTGAAGTCTTTCGAGACGTCCCGCGACGTGACTCCGGGAGCGCCGGCGAGCCGGAGCACCTCACCGCTCGCGACCCGGTCACCGTCCACTGTGGCGGTCAGGCGCACCGTCGTACCGGCCGGTGGTGGGCTCAGGGAGGTCTTGCCCTCGCTCGTCATGGACCAGAGCAGCCCGGTGTCGTGCGTTCCCGTGTACGACCCGGACACCGGCGCCTGGCGGGCCGGATCGACCGTGCCGTCCCCGTCCGACTCGAACGTGGCCGTGGACGTCCACGACGCGCCGGTTTTGTCCTCGGCGGCCGCCCGGACGACGACCTTGTGGTGCGCCGGAAGGCCGGTGATGGTCACACCCAAGGGCGCGTCGAAAAGCGCGGCGCGGGCGGCCATGTGGAACGCGGCCGCGGGGCCGCTCACGCAGCCGGAGAGCAGAACAGTTGCTGTCGCAAGAACGATCACCCGGCGCATGACGACGATGCTAATCGATCGTTCAGCTCCAGGTCGCGAGCAGGTCGAGGGCGTGGCTTGACGGCGACGACGGCGTGGCCAGGAAGACGATGAGCATCTGGTCGGGGTCGCCGGGGAACGTCATCGCCTCGGTTTCCAGGGTGAGCTCGCCGACCAGCGGATGGTGCAGCGTCTTCGCACCCGTGCCCAGCTCGGTCACCTTCCGCTCGGCCCACCAGCGGCGGAAATGGTGGCTTCTCATGGACAGCTCGCCGACCAGCGCGGCCGTCTTCGGGTCGTCGGGATGGCGGGCCGCGTCCATCCGCAGCACGCCCGCCATGTCGGAGGCGACCTGGCACCAGTCGTCGCCGAACAGCGAGCGCGCGCCCTCGTCGAGGGTCAGCCAGCGGACCGCGTTGCGCTCGCGGGCCGGCATCGCGGCGAAGTCGGCCAGCAGGAGCCGGGCCGTGCGATTGCTGGCCAGCACGTCCGTGCGGCGCCCGAGAACGAAGGCCGGCGCCTCGCCCAGCTGCTCGATGAGCGCGAGGAGGCCGGGACGGACCGACTGCGCCTTCGGCGCGGTTCGGCGACGGCTGGGCGCCCGGCGGGCCACGGTGTGCAGGTACGCCCGTTCGGCGTCGTCCAGGCGCAGGGCGGAGGCGATCGCGTCGAGCACGGCCTCGGACGGGCTGATCGGCCGCCCCTGCTCCAGCCGCGTGTAGTAGTCGACGCTGACGCCGGCCAGCGAGGCCAGCTCCTCGCGCCGCAGCCCTTTCACCCGCCGGCCCGCGAGCTCCACCTCGGGGCGCAGCGCCGCCCGCCGGCCCCGCAGGAACTCGCTCAGCTCCTCGTTGTGCGCCATGCACCCATGGTGCCCCTCCCCCCGGCCGGTCGCGACGCCGTTGGGTGGCCCTCAGCGGGCCAGTCTCGCGGCTCCGGGCGGCCGGCCGGCGTGGATCCATTGAGCCATGGAAAACACCGAGAACTGGCTCATCACCGGCGCCACCTCCGGATTCGGGCGCCTCGTGGCGCAACGTGCCCTGGACCGCGGCGCCCACGTCATCGCCGTGGGGCGCCGCGGCGACCTGCTGGCCGGGCTCACCGGCCGGGTCACCCCGATCACGCTCGACATCACCGCGCCCGAGACCGAGGAGACGCTGCGGGACGCCATCGAGGCCGCCGGCGGGCTCGACGTGCTCGTCAACAACGCCGGGTACGGGGTGTTCGGCGCGGTCGAGCAGATCAGCGGGGCCGAGGCCCGCGCGCTGTTCGACACCAACGTGCTGGCCAACCTGGCCGTGCTGCGGGCGGCGCTGCCGGCCCTGCGCGCCTCGCGGGGTCGCGTCGTGCAGCTGTCGTCGATGAACGGGCAGATCGCGTGGGCGTCCTCCGGGCTCTACTCGGCGTCGAAGGCCGCGGTCGAGCTCCTCAGCGAGGCGCTGGCGGCGGAGGTCGCCCCGGCCGGGGTCAGGGTCACGCTGGTCGAGCCGGGCTTGTTCGCCACCGGGTTCGCCGGTTCCGTGCACGCCGTGGCGCCCGACGAGACGTACGCGCCGACCGTGGGAAAGTTCCTCTCCGACTTCTCCCAGCTGCCGCCGTCCGCCTTCGGTGACCCCGCGCGGGTGGCCGACGCCATCGTCGCGGTGACCGAGATGCCCGAGCCGCCGTTGCGCCTGGCCGTGGGTGAGGACGCGATCGCGGGCATCCGCGCCTCGTTGCAAGCGCGCCTGGCCGAGCTGGAGCGTAATGGCCTAAACGATTGAGGCCGCTTTGGCCCTCCGCCCGGATCCCGGTGGATCTAGCCTGAGGGCCGAACCACAACCGAGGAGCCATCATGACCCGGGTCGACTTCTACTTCGACGCCGCCTGCCCGTTCGCCTGGATCACCTCGCGGTGGATCCACGAGGTCTCGCCGCTGCGCGAGCTCGAGGTGCACTGGAAGCCGATGAGCCTGTTCGTGCTGAACGAGGGGCGCGAGCTGCCGGACTGGTACCGCGACCTGATCGACCGGTCGCTGGGCACGGCCCGCGTCGTCACGGCGGCGGCCGAGGAGCACGGCTACGAGGTGCTGCGCGACCTCTACACCGCGCTCGGCACCCGGATCCACAACCAGGGCAACAAAGACTTCGCCGTCGTCGTGCCCGAGGCACTGGCCGAGGTGGGCCTGCCGGCCTCCCTGGCCGCGGCGGCCGGCGACGACCGCTACGACGAGGCGCTGCGCAAGAGCCACCACGAGGGCATGGATCCGGTCGGCGAGGATGTCGGCACGCCGACCATCCACATCGACGGGGTCGCGTTCTTCGGGCCCGTCCTCAACCAGATCCCGCGGGGCGAGGAAGCCGCACGGATCTTCGACGGGGCGCGGGCGCTGGCCAACTACCCCGGCTTCTTCGAGCTCAAGCGGACCCGTACGGGCGGGCTGTCCTTCGACTGAGACACGGCCTCCAGACCGTCGAGCAGACGCTGGAGGCCGTATTCCAGCAGCACGTCGAGGTTGAAGTCGTGGCTTCCCTCGGTGATGTAACGGGCCATCAGCGGCAGCTTTCCGGTGCCCAGCACGGCGGCGAACCGCTCGCCCTGACCGGCCAGCCACTGCTCGCCGGTCATGCCGGTCTCCTGCTCGGCCTGCGCCTCCTCCTCGAGGTTCACGGCGGTGCCGCGAACGTAGTTGGCCAGCATCACCGAGGCTTTGAACTGGGCTTCCGGATCGAAGCCGCGCGTGGCGAAGGCGCGCATCGTCCACTCGGTGTGCGCCATCGCGTGCGGGGCCAGCAGCGGCCGGGTGAACGAGACGGCCTGAGCCAGCCAGGGATGGTCGCGGTACATCCGCCACTGGAGGCGGGCCAGCGCCTCGGCGCAGGCGCGCCAGCCGTCGGCGGCCGGGTCGAGGTCCGGCGGCGGATAGGCGGCCATCACCCGGTCCATCATGAGCAGGACCAGGTTCTCCTTGTCCTCGACGTAGCGGTAGAGCGACATCGTGGGGATGCCCAGGTCGCCGGCGAGGCGGCGCATGGAGACCGCGCCCAGGCCCTCGGCGTCGCCGATGGCGATGGCGGCCTCGACCACCTGGCCGGTGTCCGGCGGGGTGGTGAGGCCGCCGGGCACGATGGTGCCGAGGCCGGGCCTGGTCTCGACCAGGCCCATGTCACGCAGGTGGCCGATGGCCCGGGTCGCGGTGGCCATGGCCACGCCGTGGGTGGCCATGATCTGCCGGGTCGAGGGCACGGCCGCGCCCGGCGGCAGAGCCCCGCTTCTTATCTGAGCCGCGATGGAGGCGGCGATCCGCTGGTACTGGGGTTCCACCACCACATGGTGGAGTTAGCACTACCGACACGGCAACTAGTGCGCTCGTACGGTGTACTCATCCGATCACGGGAGGGGCACCATCATGAATGACGCGGTCCGTGTGGAATCGCTGTACAAGACATACGACAACGGCGTGACCGCCCTCGACGGCGTCACCGCGGGCTTCGCCTCGGGGACGTTCACCGCGGTCATGGGACCGTCCGGCTCCGGCAAGAGCACCCTGCTGCAGTGCGCGGCCGGGCTCGACCAGCCGACCGCGGGCCGGGTCTTCATCGGGGGCACCGAGCTGACGGCCACCAAGGACACCGCCCGCACCAAGTTCCGGCGCAGCCGGGTCGGCTTCGTCTTCCAGGACTACAACCTGTTGCCGTCGCTGACGGTCGAGCAGAACGTGCTGCTTCCCTTGCGCCTGGCCGGGAAGCCCGCCAAGAGCCCCCGGGCGATCCTCGGCCGGCTGGGGCTGGGCGACCGCGCCCACGAACTGCCCGAGCGGCTCTCCGGCGGGCAGCGCCAGCGGGTCGCGGTGGCGCGGGCCCTGGTCACCGAGCCGGCGGTCATCTTCGCCGACGAGCCGACCGGCGCCCTCGACATGCGCAGCGCCCGCGAGGTGCTGGCGCTGCTGCGGGCGGCGGTGCACGAGTTCGGCCGTACGGTCGTGATGGTCACCCACGATCCGGTGGCGGCCGCGCATGCCGGCTCCGTGCTGTTCCTGGCCGACGGCCGGCTGGCCGGGTCGCTGGCCCGGCCCACCGCCGACGCCGTGGCCGAGCGCCTCGCCCACCTGGGCGACCTCACCACCCGGGTCGCGGCATGATCGCCATCGCGCTGCGGAACCTCCGGCACCGGCCCGGCGGCTTCGTCGCCACCTTCGTGTCGGCCTTCCTCGGCGCCACGCTCCTCATGGCGTTCGCGTCCCTTCTGGACACCGGGGACACCGAGTCGCTGACCACGACGGCCACGGTCGGCGGCGGCTGGTGCCTCATCATCGTGGCCTTCGCGGTCACGTCGACGCTCTCGCTGTCGGTGCGGCAGCGGGCCGGCCAGGTGGCGCTGCTGCGCTCGGCCGGCGCGACCGGGCCCCAGCTGCGCCGGATGATCGTCGGCGAGGCGGCGGCGGTCGCCCTGCTCGCCTCGGCGGCCGCGGTGCCGGCCGGCTGGGTCCTCGGCCGGCTGCTGCTCTCCCTTCTCAAGGACACGGGTCAGGTGGACGCGGCGGTCGGCTACCAGTTCGGCGCGATCGCCCTGGGCACGGGCTTCGGCGTGACACTGCTCGGTGCGGTGGCCGCGGCGTGGGCGACCGCCCGGCGTACGGCCGGAAACGCCGGCGGCAAGCCGGAAAGGCCGCGCCTGCGCCGGATCGGGGCGGTGCTGTTCCTGCTCGCCGGGGCGAACTGTTCGGTGCTGACGGCCACGGTGATGGACGGCAAGGGCGTCGACGCCATGCAGACGGCCGGTCAGGCCGGGATCTGGGCCGCTATCGGCCTGGCCCTGCTGGCGCCCGAGCTGCTGCGGATGGTCACGGCGGTGGTCGGCCCGGTCGTACGGAGTCTGGGCGGCGTGGCCGGGCAGCTCGCGGTGACCGGCGTGCACTCGCGGTCGCGGCAGCTGGCGGGCGCGGTGATGCCGGTGGTGCTGTTCACGGGCGTGGCGACCGGAACCGTTTACATGCAAGGAATCGAGGACCGCGCGGCCGAGGGCCAGATCCAGCCGGAGTACGCCCAGGACATCCAGACGCTGAACTACGTGGTGGTCGGCATGATCGCCCTGTTCGTTGCGGTGATGCTGGTGAACACGCTCATCGCGGCCACCGCCCGGCGCCGCCGCGAGTTCGCCCAGCACCGCCTGGCCGGCGCCACCCGCGGTCAGTTGCTGGCGATGGTCTCGCTCGAGGTGGTGCTGGTGACGATCACCGGCGTGCTCGGCGGCTCGCTGGCGGCGCTGTTCACCATCGTCCCGTTCGGTTCGGCCCGCGCCGGCCGGCTCTGGCCGGACGCGAGCCCCTGGCAGTACGGGGTGATCGTGGCGCTCGCCGTGCTCCTGACCGCGGTCGCCACCGTACAGACCACCCGCCGGACGCTGCGGGGCCCGGCCACCGCGGCCATCCGGGCCTGACCATCGGCCCCCGATCCCATGCCCGGCAGCGATTCCCCCCGCTGCCGGGCATGATCGGCCTGTGACGAAAGCGCACCGGCCGCTGTACGCGGCCGGTTTCACGACCGCCTTCGGAGCACACGCCATCGCCACCAACCTGGGTGGCTCGACGTCCCTGCTGGTGCCGGGCGCCCTGCTGGCCCTCTACGACGGCGCCGAGGTCCTGCTCAAGCCGATCTTCGGCAGCCTGTTCACCGTGCTGGCGGTGCTCGGCGCGGCCGTGGCGGTCTGGGCTGCCGTGACCGTCCCGGTCGTGCCCCCGCTGCCCAAGGCCCGGCAGACGATCGTCGACCTGGCCCGGCGCCTGGCCGACAGGGCGTTTCTCACGCCGGCGGCGGCCTTGGCCGCCGCCACGGCGGCCCTGTCGGTGGGGGTGGGTTTCCTGCCGGTATCGGGACGGGCGGCCGGCCTCGGGCCGATCGCGACGGGAGCGGCCGTCTCGGTGCTGGCGATCTGCGCCGCTTTCGTCCAGCCGTGGGCCGGGCGCGCGCTCGACAGCGGTCGCCTCACCCTCCGCACCGGCCTGACGGCCGGCCTGCTGCTGACGGCGGCCGGCATGGCCGCAGCTGTTCTCCCAGGCCTGGCCGGCCTCCTCGTCGCCGCCGTCCTGACGGGCGCCGGGACCGGCCTCATCACCCCGCTGGGATTCGCCGCCCTGGCCGCGAGCACCCCACCCGAGCGCCTGGGCCAGACCATGGGCTCGGCCGAGCTGGGCCGCGAACTCGGCGACGCGGGAGGTCCCCTGCTGGTCGCCGGCGTCGCCTCCCTGGCCACGCTGTCGTACGGCTATGCGGCCTTGGCCGTGCTGGTCGCCGCGCTGATCCCGTTCATCCGGCGGCACGCCTGAAGACACGAACGGCCCCGGCTCTCGCCGGGGCCGTTCGTTGCGAATGGTCGCTTACTTTCCGTGGCGCGCGTACTTGGCGCGGAACTTCTCGATGCGCCCGGCGGTGTCCAGGACCCGGGTGCGGCCCGTCCAGAACGGGTGGCTCGCCGAGGAGATCTGAACGTCGATCACCGGGTAGGTCTGCCCGTCGGTCCACTCGACGGAGTTCCTGCTGGTCTCCGTCGAGCGGGTGAGGAAGGCGAAGTCAGCGTTGCGGTCGCGGTAGACGACGCGGTGGTAGTCCGGGTGAATGCCGTTCTTCATGGCTATCTCCTCCAAAGGAACGACCATCACAACGGGCCGGGGGCTCCCACTATTCCGACCACAGTGACTGCTAGGTCACACCCCTTGACCTGGTCTTTCTCGGCATCCAGCCCGCTGCGGGGACGTCGGCCGGGGATGGCGCGGATGCTTCGGAGGGGATCAGCAACGAGGCCAGGACGCCGAGGGTGGCTGCCACGGCCAAGGCGGCGAAGGCGATGACCCAACCGTTCTCGCCGGGCGCGGCGGCCAGCAGTGAGCTGACGGCGGCCGCGCCGACGGCGCCGCCGATGTTGCGGATGTTGGCGTTCATTCCGGTGGCGGCGCCGGTGTGCGAGGCCGGCACGGCGTGCACCACGATCGCGGAGAGGGCCGACAGGCTCAGGCCGAAACCCAGCCCGCCGATCGCCGTCGCCAGCACCACCTGCCAGGCCGCGTCGTGCGCCACCGCCAGCAGCACGAAGCACAACACGACCGGAAGACCACCCAGGACCAGCAGAGCCTTCGGCGGTACGCGCCGCGCCAGCGGCCCGGCGATCGTGCCGGTCACGAGCTGGGTCAACGTCACCGGCAGGAACAGCAGCCCGGACGCCGTGACCGATTCCGCGAGCCCGTACCCGTTGCCCGACGGGAGTTGCAGGAAGGTCGGGATGAAGCCGAACGTCGAATAGAGCGTCACGCCGAACAGAAGTGAGACGACATTCGCGGTCCACACCGGCCGCAGCCGGAACACCGTCATGTCGATCAGGGGCGAGCGCGACCGCAGCTCCACGAACACCCACAACGCGGCCGCCACAGCCGAGAGGACCAGCGATCCGACGGTACGGGGTGACCCCCAGCCCCACTGCGAACCGAGGCTGAGCGGCAACAGCAGGAGAACCAGGGCGGCGCCGAGCAGGAAGGCGGCCAGCCAGTCCACGGATCCGCCGCTGTGCGGGACGTGCGAAGGAACATTGACCAGCAACAGAGCGGCGACGATGGCGTTGGCGATCGCGGGAAGCCAGAACAACCACGGGATGCCGAGGTGGCCGATGATCGGGCCGGTGACGAGCACACCGGCCGCTCCGCCGACCGAGGTGATGGCGGCGATCGTGCCCACCACCGAGCCGACGCGCTCCCGGGGCAGCAGGTCCCGCACGATGCCGAAGGCCAGCGGCAGGACCGCTCCCCCGGCGCCTTGCAGGACCCGGCCCGCGATCAGCAGCGGAAGGCTGTGGGCGAGGGCGGCCAGCACGCTGCCCCCAGCGAGCAGGGCCATCACCGCGACCAGCATCCGGCGCTTGCCGAGATGGTCGCCGAGCCGGCCCAGCACCGGGGTGAGCACGGCGCTCGACAGCAGGAACGCCGTCAGCACCCAGCTCACGCCGAGGCGGTCCGTGTGGACGTACTCCCGAAGTGCCTCCAGCGCCGGATTGACCACCGATTGCACCAGCGAATACGAGACGGCCGCGACCGCGAGGAACACCGGCACCGTTTTGTCAACGGACGTTCGCTGTCGGTCGAGGACGGCCGCGGTCATGAGACACGGCCGCGGAACGTGCGGCGCAAGTCGTCGACGAACTCGTCCGGCACCTCCCAGGGAACGAAGTGACCGCCGCGTGGGTGGGCGGTCAGGTTCACGTGGTTGTACCAGGGCGCCTTCGGGCCGTTGAGGAAGTTGGCGACGCGGTTCTCGGTGGTCACGCCGGGCGGGTTCTCGTATCCGACGAAGGTGATGCCGGTGGGCGCCTCGATGGCGGGCCGCCGGTCGTGCGACGGAGTCCACGGATAGCGGGCCGCGTTGGCGTACAGGCGCATCGACGAGGCGATCGTGTCGGTGGCCCAGATCGTCGTCGCGTTGGTGAGGATCTCGTCCTTGGAGAAGACGTTCTCGACGTCGCCGTCGTTGTCCGACCAGTTGGTCCAGCGTTCGAGCACCCAGGCGAGCATGCCGGCCGGGGAGTCGGTGAGGCCGTGGCCGATCGTGCTGGAGTCGAGCACGTGCACCGCGACGTGCGCGACGAACCGCTTCTGGAAGAACAGGATCTGGTCCCGGATCTCGGGTGGGACGCCGGGCGGGATCGGCGCGCCGCCGGTCAGATCCCAGGGCCGGTCGCCGTTGAACAGCGTCAGCGGGATGCTGGAGCTGAGGTGGATGGCGTGCAGTTCGCCGGCGTACTTGTGCCCGAGCTGTTCGGTGACCAGGGCGCCCATGTCGCCGCCGGCGGCCGCGTACTTCTCGTAGCCGAGGACCTCGGTCATCAGCTTGTGCCAGAGGTCGGCGATCTTCCAGAAGTTCAGATCGGGCCGCGCCGGCGGCCCGGAGAACCCGGTGCCGGGCAGGGCCGGGACGATCACGTCGAAGGCGTCGGCCGGGTCGCCGCCGTACGCGCCGGGATCGGCCAGCCGGTCGACGGCCTTGAGCATCGTGAAGGTGCTCCACGGCCAGCCGTAGCTGAGGATCAGCGGGGTCGGGCCCGGCCCGGCGCCGGGCTTACGAAGTAAGTGAACCTTCACACCGTCGACCTCGACGAAGTAGTTTCTCGTACTCGTTGAGCTTCTTCTCGGCCCGGCGCCAGTCGAAGTCGTGAAGCCAGTAGTCGACGAGCTCTTGCAGGTAGGCGCGCGGGACACCGTAGTGCCAGTCCTCGTTGCCGAGGTCCTCGGCGAACCGGGTCGCGGCGAGGCGCCGTTTGAGGTCGTCGAGCACCTCCTCGGGCACGTGGATCGGGGTGGGCGTGAGCGGGAAGGGTTTCATCGGACGACCTCCATACGGAGACGGGTCTGGTCGAAGCCGGCGATGCGCCATGCGCCGTTCTCGCGGCGGTAGCGCTCGTGGTAGTGGCCGAACCCGTGCAGATAAGTGAACGGGGATTCGGGGTGTGCGGCCCGGTCGTGGTAGATCCGGTCCTCCATCGCCCACACCGCGGTCGCCTCGTCGTCGGAGGTGAATGCGATCTCGTGCGAGAAGAGATGGTGAATCGGCTGGCCGTGGCCGACGCTGCCGCCGATGACTTCGGCGAAGGTGGCGGCGGTGACCTGCCTGGTCAGAACGCCGTCGACGTCGTAGAAACGCATGACCGCGTCATCGGTGAAGAGGGCGGCGACATCCGCCCACCGCTTGGCGTCGGCGAGGCGGGCGTACCGGGCCTTGAGGTCACGGATCTGCTCGATATCGGCCTGCCGTGCCGCATCTTTGGACTTCATGGTCCAATCATGGGGTCTCAAAAATGGACCGGCAAGTCCAAACCAACGTCGCCTACGTCACCACCGCGGCAGAGCGGATCAGGAGGAGGGCGAGGCGCAGAGCACGCGGAGACGGGGCGCGGCGCGGAAGGCGCGGTAAGGAAGGCGCGGCAAGGAAGGCGCGGCAAGGAAGGCACGGTAAGGAAGGCACAGCGCGGCGCGGAAGGCGCGGTGAGGCGCGGAAGGCGCAGTGAGGAGTGGTGGGCACGCGGAAGGGCGGGCCCCCCGGGGGGGGCGGCCGTGGCGGGGGGGGGGGGGCCGGCGGGGGGGGGGGGGCCCGCGGGGGGGGGGGGGGTTGCGAAATTTGGGGGGGCGGCGTCCCAGGCCGCGGCCGCTTCCGCGGGCAGGTC